>JADJVG010000009.1 GCA_016716675.1 Hyphomicrobium sp. | reverse complement strand
CGCATCCGGGCGATGCGCGGTTTTTTTGCGCGTCACGTCACTCCCGCAAATGTGAGCACCTAGCGCCCCCGATCGGAGCGCGGACCACGCCGCTGCAAGGGTTCACAAGCGCGGACACTTTCAGGCTTCTGGCCATAACCCGCGACGGGGTTGCGACGACCGTCCCATCGGCATAGCTTTACGTCCACGCTTACCGCTTGCGCGAGGAACCAATGGATGAATCGCCGTTTGATTATGATCTGCTGCTGCGCGTCGGCGCCCAACCGAAAACATTCGACGCCGGTGAGAAGGTTTTCCTGGAAGATGACCTCGGCACCGGCCTGTACATCATCAAATCAGGCCGCGTCGATGTCATCACCTACGGCACGGTATTGGAAAATGTGCGGGCCGGCGGCATCGTCGGCGAGGTCGCGCTGATCGACGGCGGTCCACGCAGCGCCGCAGCCATTGCAGCGGAACCGACGGAAGCACTCAGCCTCGACAAACCGACGTTCCTGGCACTGATCCGCGAAAAACCGGAATTTGCTCTGCACGTTATGCGCGTGATGGCCCACCGGCTGCGCAAAATGAACGAGCAACTTTGAGCGCTGCGACGAACCCATGACCGTCAACCTGGCGCGACCACTTGGGAGTCCCGTTGCGGGGGAAGCGTGGATCCGGGCAAGTCAGGGACGGTCACACAACTATGCGCTTGGACGAATCCCGGCCTGCGCCGGGATGACGGTCTTTGTGGTGCGATTGCGATGACAGTCGAGACGCCCCGCACCACGCAACCGGTTCGCACCTCGCGAGCTTGGCGGTGCTGCGACAGCAAAATAATACCAGCCGGCCTGTAAGCCGGGTTCTGTTTGGAGAGTTGCCTCTCCGCGACGGCCATTCATCTGGGACGTTTGTTACCAAACGCCTCAAGCAATCAACCCGGGTGGCGGGCCTGAAGATGGGCTCGACGCCGCAGGTTTCCCCGTGTGCACAGCACACAAAGAAAAACGCGCGTCCGGCCACCCCTATTTGATCTTGCTCCCGGTGGGGTTTGCCCTGCCGCTGACGTTGCCGCCAACGCGGTGCGCTCTTACCGCACCGTTTCACCCTTACCTCTGACGCCCCGAAGGCGGCCTCAAGGCGGTTTGTTTTCTGTGGCACTTTCCCTGGGGTTGCCCCCGGCGGCCGTTAGCCGTCACCGTTCCTTCAAGGAGCCCGGACTTTCCTCCACCGGGGGTCGCTGGTGCGATGGCGACCTTTAGGGTTCGCCATCGCCATAACAATCCGGCAGCGCCGTCCGGCCGGCTGGTGAGGGAGATAAACGGGCGGCGGCGCAAAAGGTCAAGGCCAATCGCGGCGCTCGCCGAAGAATTGCTGAATACGAGCCGTTCTTCAGCGCGCCTCGTAATCAGCCACTTCTTTTTCCGAGACTTCGCCAGCGGCCTTCAGCGCGTTGACGCAGCGCACTGACAGGTGATCGCCGACCGCCCGCATGCATTTGCGCACTTCGGCACTGCCGGGCGAAAACTTCCGGCAATGGGTCATATAATCTTTGGCACACGCCATCTTCACGCGCACGCTGACGGCTGACGCTTCCGTTGCCGGAAGACTGAACACTGCCGCCAACATTACAACTCCAATGGCACTCCAACGCACGTTCAAGCGATGCTGCACGTGCGCGATTTTTTGAGAAACCATGACTGTCCCCGTGATCCGAGCGAGACAAAGAGTAGTGATGAAGTGATTTCACAAAAGTTATCATGCTTCGCGCATGTTTGCGAAATCTGATTGAAAATATTTTATTCCATTCACGCGGCGTGGCTTTTCTCAAGCCGTCGATCATGGCCAAGCATAAGAACAATCACACCTGCGAGAATTGCGAAACTCGCGAGTGATGCAACTGCGATCGCCGATGTGTATCCGTGCCCCTGCATCCAGCCAACGAGATAGGGACCAACAAATCCGCCGATATTGCCGATCGCGTTAATCATCGCGATGCCGCCCGCAGCAGCCGTTCCCGTCAACAGTGCTGTCGGTAACGTCCAGAAAACCGGCATCGCCGTGAAGATTCCGGCGGCGGCAATGGTCAACAGGATCATAGCCAGCAGATGATCGACATCGCCCGTACCAATAATCAAAGCAGCGCCACCAATGAACACCGGCAATGCAACATGCCAGACGCGCTCACCACTTGCGTCCGAGTGTCGGCCCCACAGAACCATCGCCAACGCAGCTGCGAGATACGGAATGGCGGCCACCAGCCCCGTCTTGGTGTTGCTCATGCCGAACGCCTTGATGATCTGCGGCAGCCAGAACGACAAGCCGTACATGCCGGTGACAATGCCGAAGTAGATAACGCTCAACGCCAGAACGCGCGGATGCATGAGAGCCTGCGCGAGCGTGAACTTTTGGATCGACTCGCGATTTTTGATCTCACCACTAATCTGCGCCTCGAGCGCATCGCGTTCGTCCATCGTCAGCCAGCGGGCACCGCGCGGCCGATCCGGCAATACCCAGAACGCGGCGATACCCAGCGCAATGGATGGAACCGATTCCAGAAGAAACAGCCACTGCCAGCCCTTCAGCCCGCCAACATCGGCAAACGCATCGAGGATTAGGCCCGAGACCGGTGCACCGATCAGGTTTGAGACCGGCACCGCCGCCATGAAAATCGTGATGATGCGCGCGCGCTCGGACGCCGGCACCCAGAACGTCAGATAGAAAATGATGCCGGGAAAGAACCCGGCTTCGGCCACACCGAGCATAAAGCGGACGACCGACAGTCCCGTGATGCTGGTCACGAACGCCATCGAGGCCGAGACGAGGCCCCAGGTGATCATGATGCGCGCGATCCAGCGCCGCGCGCCGAATTTCTCAAGCAGGATATTGCTCGGCACCTCGAACAGGCAGTAGCCGAGAAAGAAAATGCCGGCCGTAAAGCCAAAGGCCTCTGGGCCGAGGCCAAGATCGGCATTCATCGTCAACGCCGCAAAGCCAACATTGACGCGGTCGAGATAGGCCGCAAAATAGCAGACAACGAGAAACGGCAGCAGATGCCGCCGCACCTTGGCGGATGCGCGCGCCAGCGTTTCAGCCGGCGCATCTTTTGGGCTTTGATCCACGAGACATCCCCCATACTCTATAACGCTAGCAGACCACCGCTCGGCAAGCCACGATGGTCGCACCATCAATGGAGCTGACGTCACGATGCATATACTGATCCTTGGAGCCGGAGCGACGGGCGGATATTACGGAGGGCGTCTGGCCAAGGCCGGGTGCGATGTTTCGTTTCTGGTGCGGCCAGCCCGCGCCGCCATCCTCGCCCGCGACGGGCTGCGCGTTGAAAGCCCGAAGGGCGATATCCATACGCCGGTCATGGCGATTGTGCGGGAACAGATTGTCGAACCCTTCGATGCGATCATATTAAGCTGCAAATCCTACGATCTCGACAGCGCCATTGATACGATCCGCCCGGCGGTTGGACCCGATACGCTGGTGCTGCCGCTGCTCAACGGCATGTCGCATATCGATGCGCTCGACGCGGCGTTCGGGCCGGACCGCGTGCTCGGCGGCACCTGCCATATCAGCGTCACGCTCACCGACGAGGGCACGATCCGCCACCTCACGACCTACGATTCACTGACGTTCGGACCTCGCGCGCCGTCGCAGTCCAAGCGTTGCGATGCCTTGCACGAACTGCTTTTGCGCGGAGGGTTCGAAGTGCGGCTAAGCACCGACATCATCGGCGCGATGTGGGAAAAGTGGGTACTGCTCGCGACGCTGGCCGGCATGACCTGCCAGATGCGCGGCAACATCGGCGAAATCTGCTCGACCAAAAACGGCGCGGCCCAGATCTCATCGATGCTCGACGAATGTTGCGAGGTTGCCATCGCAACCGGCAGCACCCCCCGCAAAGAGGCCGTCGAGGCGGCTCGCACCGTGTTGACCGATCCCACCTCCAAGATGGCGGCGTCGATGCTGCGCGATCTGCAGCGCGGCGCCCGCATCGAGGCCGACCACATCATCGGCGATTTGTTATCACGAGGGGTCGCGGCAGGCGTGCCGGCGCCGCTTCTGGCATCCGCCTACACCCATTTGGAAGTCTATCAGAACCGCCTGGCAGCCGGGACCTAACCGGCCCCGCCTCCCCCACTTCTAAGCAGGCCCGCGGGGATGTGGCGGCGGTGGGTGTGGGTGCGCGGCGTAGCCGGATCAAGGGTGCTCCAAATCTTCCTTGCGCCGTAGATAGCGCATATAAAGAACCGCCTGACGCCCCTCCTGGAGTTGCACCGCCCATGATCCGCACGCTGCTTGCTGTCCTCGCGCTCGCCGTTCTACTGCCGGCCGCCGCCCGCGCCGACGCACCTCACGCCGAGCTATTCAATGGCTCCGAGATCAACTGGCGCGATCCGAAAGCCGGGATCTATGAAGCCTCGAAAACCGGCAAGCCGGTGATCATGGTGTTCCACGCGACGTGGTGCAGCGCCTGCAAGCGCTACCGCGCCGTCTTCAAAGACGCGGGCATTGTTGCTTCTGCCAAGGACTTCGTGATGATCCTGGTCGATGCCGACCAGGAGAAGCAGATCAACGGCGCGTTTGCGCCCGATGGCACCTATGTGCCTCGCACACTGTTCATTGACCCCGATGGCAACATCTCCAACACGCTAGTCGGCAAGGACGCACAGTACCCCCACACCATCGACATTGAGCGGCCCGATGAGCTGCTAGCGCTGATGAAGAAGGCCAAGGAAACCGGATTTGGCGCACCGCCGAGTGATACCGCGCCAGCCGCCGTGGAAGAACGGACCTGAGCGAGCCGCTTGCCGCCCACCCAGCGGCAAATCGCTAATTCAGAACGCAAGCATCCGGGTTGCGCCTCGCGCGCCAACCCGCCATAAGCTGGCGTTGACACCGCAGTGTCGTCACTGAGCCTCGCGGACGTGGTGGAACCGGTAGACACACAGGACTTAAAATCCTGAGTTCGAAAGAGCGTGTGGGTTCGAGTCCCACCGTCCGCACCAATGGCTCAAATATATTGCCGCAAAATTTTTTAAGGCGCGGTTCGAAGACCAAAGAACCGCACATCATTTTGTTGACAACAGTAGTCATCAACCCATAATCGCCAGACACTGAAACCGATTGCGAGGCCTTGAACCCCGCGTATTGGAGGAAAAAATGCTGAGAATTATTGCCGGCGGGAGCACCCCCACCGCTGTCGTATCCGTCGCCGACATTCGGCGCACCGCCGTTCGCGATTCCCGCTCCGCACTCAAATCATTTCTAAACGCGTATCTCAAAACGCTGCTGAGCAAACCGGCCGAACACGCCGCACCCCACCGACAGCGATAACGCCAATCCTGGCGGCTCATTCGTTCTTTCGTTCTTTGCGCAAAATCGCGCCTGTCCGTGGCTCGCTCCACTGGCAGAGAACGGCAACGTCCGCATGCCGCCCTCAAATCTGGAGATCACTCCATGGTCCACAGCGACTTTAAATTCCAACGGCTCAGCCGGCTCACTCTTCCAGAGGAAAGCGAAGACTGCGCCGGCGCCCGCGCTGGTCTACCGCTCCGGAAGACCTTCAACTTTACGCCGCATGAAGACGTCTACCTTGATGTCGTGCGCGAGATCCTTGCGATGTACGCGAGCGCCGATGCCCGGCACTGGCACGCCGCACTCGAATATACTGAGATGCATTTCAACGACGCATGTGCCGTGTCGTTCGTGGCGCGAGCGACCAATTTCGTGCGTGGGCTGCGCGCCGAACGCCATTGCCCGTTCAACTTTCTCACGTTTCGCTGCAGCCACATCACGAGTGATGAACTCGCCATGATGTCAGCGTTGCAGACCGCCCGACATGGCCCCGAATATGTGCACAAAGACGCGCTGCAATATCTGGCCCAGTCGGCATCATTCAATAAACTCGAACGCGCCGTGCGCGAGCTGGCTGATCTTCTTGAAGCTCCAGCCGCTCCCAGCGCACTACAAACGTCCGCGCGCGAACCGGCGACGAAAGCATCCCGGGCGCGCCACCCCAATGCCAAGCTGCACTAGTGGCGGCGGGGCACATAGCGCGATTTCGAGGCCGGATCGCTGCTCAGGGCAATGGTCCGGTCAGATACAAAGTGACCCGCAGGCCACCGTGCGACACCGGCGCGGAGGGTTTGTTGAACGGCAGTCCAGTGGCGTTGGCAAGGTACGCCTCATTCGTGATGACCGCGGCGCGCCAGCCTTGAAAGCGCGTCAACAGCGTTTGCCCAAGCGATCGATAGAGCGCATTCAGGTTTCTTGTCGCCAATACGATCGCCATACGGCGGATTGACGATGACGAGGCCGGGCGAACCCACCGGCGCCATGAGATCACTAATCGCGTGCTGCTCGAATTGCGTGATCTCGCTGACACCCGCACGTTCGGCATTGGCGCGGCTCATGGTGATGGCGCCCGCATCGCGATCGCTGCCGTAAAAGCGTACGCCGGGCTGAGACACCACTGCCGTGTCAGCGTCGCGCAAGCGCTGCCATGCGGCCGCGTCAAAAGTTGCAAGTTTTTCAAAGGCGAAATGCCGGGAGCGCCCAGGCTTGAGGCCGGCGGCAATCTCAGCGGCTTCAATGATGAAAGTACCCGACCCACACATTGGATCGACCACCGGTTCGCTGCCGGCATATCCGCATTGCCGTAGAAACAGCGACGCCATCGTCTCGCGCATCGGCGCCTTGTTGACGGCCTGCTTGTGTCCGCGCTTGTGCAGCAGCTCTCCCGACGTATCGATGGATATCGTGCACAGATCGTTTTCAATGCGCGCCCGAACACAGACCTCGGCATCGGCCGACAGTGGCGCACCGAGTTCCTCGCGGATCGCCGTCTCGATCCGCTGGACGGCGGCGCCTGAATGATAAATGCGCGAACTTTTGCAGGTCGCTTCGACGCGAAACGGCACGTCCTTGCGCAGCACTTCAGCCCAGGCGACGCGGCGCGCCCGCTTATCGAGTTGGGCGAGATGCGAAACGCGGAATGAACAGAGCTCAGCGATAACGCGTCCTGCGCCGCGCACCTCGAGGTTGGCCCTCCAGACGTCGGGCCAGCCGCCGTTGAACGTAACGCCGCCGGGAACGGCTTTCGGTGCCTTGAATCCTTTAGCCCGCGCTTCTGCGCAAAGCACGGTTTCCAGGCCAGGAGAAGTCGCGAGGAAAATCTCGAAATCGCCGTCTGTAATCATGCGGCCTGCATATCCGGAAGATACGCACGCATCGACACCTTTCTGAGGCAGCGCATGCCGCCTGCGTCAACATGGAGGTCTTTGCGGCAGGCCAATCCACTCAGCGGGTGGGCGCGCGATGATCCGAACTAGGCACTAGTTTTGTGCGATCCGGCGCCGGCGCCATAGGACGAAGATCCCGCCAATGCCGAGGGCTTGACCCAACAGAGTGACACCTAACACTGGAAGAGGTGCGCCGCCGGCTCCGCCGCCGCCACCGCCACCGCCGCCAAAACCGCCGCCGCCATTACCGCCGCTATTGCCACCACCGTTGCCGCCGCCGAAGCCGCCACCGCCGCCAAAACCGCCGCCGAGGCCGCCACCATTACCGCCGCCGTTGCCCCCGCCAAGGCCGAAGCCGTTGCCGTTGCCGTTACCGCCAGGAGCGGCGTTCGCGCTCAGCGAGATGGCAAACACGCCAGCGGTAAAAACCAGGGCCGCAAGAATCGTACGCATTGTCTATCTCCGGAGTTCCGCTGACTGATCAGCGATGTTCGTGATCAATGAAATATTATTGTTGTGAGACGTGTCTGCCTGTCGCCAGGCACTGGCCGGTGGTCCCTGACAATCGCCGGGAGACGCTGATGGGGCCGGCGAAATCGCCAGGATGGGCGCCATCTGTGGCGTTCGCAGGCCAAATGCCGCAAGCGCCTGCTGCGTCAAGATCGCAAACTGTCGGCGCACCCCGCTCGGGTGCTCGACAATATCGTCGCCCTGAATGAATGCTGCGTTACCGCCATAACGTTGCCGGAAGAATTCAGCGGCTTCCGCGTTGCCACCCATGGCCGCAATCGTCACGGTCGTGTCGCAACCTGCTTTGTGGAAGCCTAAATGGTCATAGAGCGTGACCGTACCGGCATCCGACTGCGAGGCGAGCGACCAGCCGTGCGCCGACATCGTCCGCACCACGCTATCGGCAGTGCCGGCCGGGATCGCCGCTGACGCCGAGGCGTAGCGGCTAATCTTGAGGGACGCGCCTGCGACAACCACCGCAAACACCAGCGCGACCTTTATGATGATGGCGTTTTGCATCATGGCTGGCTCGCCCAATTACCGAGGCCAAGGACGGCAAGAACAAGCGCGCCATCAAACACATTGGCGCCGATGGGACCGTGAACGAAGGCATAGAGTTCGGCTGACCATGCCATGGCGCACAGCCGCGCAAGGTTGGCGACAATGACAAACAGCGCCAAGGCCGCGCACGCACGCCAAAACTTCTCGCGCTTGAGGCCACCGAGCAGGCTGGCAACAGCCACCAACGAGACGATCGCAATCGGAAGCGCATCGGCGGTCGTGCATCTCGTCATGAGAATAAGGCTATGGGTGTCGGGGTTTCCGATCACATTGGCAGCTTGCACAATGTCGGGCCGAAGCGCCGATACGATGAGGCCGACGACATAGGCTTCAGCGCCCGTAACCGGAGCTGCGATCCACTTCAAAAGCACCGATGACCACAGCGCCGTCAGCGCGAGACCCAAGAACAACAGCGCGCCCATGCGGCGCTCGTCCGTCGTGCGCCAAGCGGTTGCGCCCGCATAGAGCGCCAATGCCAACCATGACACGGCGCTGCTCGGAATGAGGATGAGCCCGAGCACGAGCGCATCGAGTAGCGGCGGGGCGCTGCGCGTTGCTTCACCACGGCCAAGACTGAGATGTGCAGCAACAAAAATCGTGACGAGCTGAAACGGGCTGATGCCAAAGCTCAACGAGGCTTGACCATCGATACCAACCTGCTCGACCACACGAACGAGCAGCGCGTTCACGCACGCGCCGACCATGATGATCGCGGCGAGGCGCGCATCGGTCCAAACGGCAGAACTGGTGATGGCTTTGGCGGTCAAACATACCTCCGGCTTCACAAGCTTTGAGCCTTGCAAAGGGGTGTTACTAAGCCCTTAATTTGGTAAACCGGAGTGCAGCCGTTCGCGAAAAATTGACCTGATTCAGCCTCCGGAACCCGAAACAACGACGTCTAAGCCGTAATCGCCCCGGCAAAGGGGCGCGACGCCGCCTAAGCGTCGTTTGCGTTCGCCGCCCGCGCTTTGGCCTTGCGTTGCCGGTAAAGACGCCAGCGGGATTCGAATTTTGGCCACGTCCGGATGACCCAGCGCCGGACCGGCGGCACATCGACCGCGATCAACAGAAGACCGAGCGGTATCATCCACAGCCCGAGGAACGGCAGAAAAGCAAAGACGCCGCCAACGATGAGAAGCAGACCGAGCGGCAAGCGAATGAGCATCCCGGAGGGACTAACGAGCCACGCCACCATGTTTGAAATACGATCCGGCAGCTTGTCGTTCAGCCGGTCGATCAACCGGTCGAGCTTACGCTTTTCGTGACATTCAGGCGTCGGCATCTGTCGACACTCCGGTTGTGTTGCGTTTGGCGCTCGACGGATCCAGCGAACCGATCCGCGCAAGGCGGTGGAACGCTGGTCGCAGATTAGAGTTGAGCAGCATCGAGATCAACGGTGCGGCCGGGTAGAGCGCATCACGGCACCCAGCCGTACAGCCAATCGTAGCGGCGCATCAACAGCGGCGCAGGCGTAGCCGTCAGTACGGTGTTTCGCGCGGCCCGAGCCGCACCGGAGAGGTGGTAGATCCGGCCGTTCGCAATCGATGCATCAACCACGCGCTGTGCGCGGCTCCGCCGTGCCGCCTCATAGGCCGAAAGCCTCTCCGCCATCGGACCGGCACCGTCCGCGATTGAACTTGCAAGCACCATCGCGTCTTCAATGGCAAGCCCGCCGCCCTGGGCGAAAAACGGCAGCAGCGGATGGGCGGCATCGCCTAACAGCGCGACGGCGCCATTGGTCCAAGTGGTCAGCGGCGCCAACTTCTGCAGCGGCCACATGCGCCAGTTCTGAGCAGCCAAGATGAGCCGGCGGACCGGCGCGGCGAACGTGGCAACCGGTGAAGCCATGAGGGTATCGCGCGACGCGGCGCTGTCCCAGCCTTCGTGCGACGCGGACCCGTCGATGACCACGACGATCGCCGTCTCGGCGCCCTGCCGCACCGGGTAATGCACGATATGCGCACCCGGCGACAGCCAGATGTGGACGTCATTGAGAGCAAGCGTTTCGGGCATTGCTTCGCGCGACACGACGGCTCGATACGCACACTTGCCAGCAGGTTCAGGCGCAGCCGATGCCGTCACCGCGGCGCGCAGCACCGACCATAAGCCATCGGCGGCAATCAGGGCGGCAGCATTGACACTGTCACCGTTGGCAAAGCGAACATCGATACCGCCTGCATTTTGGCCGAAGCCAACCACATCGCGACCGGTTAGAATGGAAACGCCAGGCTCACCCGCAACCGCCATCGTCAGCGCCTGATGCAGATCCTGGCGATGCAGCGTCAGATATGGCGAACCGTGGCGGGCGCGCATCCACGCACCAAGGGGCAATCTTGTGATGGCGCGGCCAGAATTCGCGTCATGCACGCTGATGCCATCCGGCTCAGCACTGACGGCACGAACCGACTCTAAGATACCGAGACGCGCCAGCACGCCCGTCGCATTGGGGCCCAGTTGAATACCAGCGCCCGCTTCCGAATGCGCGCTGCGCCGCTCATAAATGGTATTGGTGAAGCCGCGGCGTGCCAACGCCAGCGATGCCGTCAATCCGCCGATGCCTGCGCCTGCGATTGCAATGCTGGTTGAGGCGGCGGTCATGCGGTCGCGCACCCCGGCGGGTTCAGGGATTACGCCGCGTCGGCGACGAGGCTATCCTTGGGATCGCTCTCGTTCTCGGCCAGTCGCGGATCGTGGACGTAAAGCGTCGAGCAATAGGGGCAGAGGATCTGGCTATCCTGCCCCATATCCAGATAGACATGTGGGTGATCGAACGGCGCGCGCGCGCCCATGCAGTTGAATTCCTTGACGCCGATGAAGATGCGCTCGGCACCGACATCGTTTGCGAAATGGGGAATATGTCCGCCGGCCATGATCGTGCCTCTTGTCGCAGGGTCGCTTCGTTGGCCGAAAGATACCGTTGAAGCGAACGCAGCGATAGGGGACAACAGACCTCCATTCGCCGCAGGGACCCATGACAGACATCAAATACTTCGACAGCGCGGGCGTCCAGATCGCCTATATCGACGCAGCTCCAGCACCGGGGGCCGCCGTCCAGCCTTTGCCGATCCAGCTTATCCACGGATTCGCGTCGAACATCTCGATGAACTGGCTGCTTCCCGGCTGGGTCGATACGCTACGGGCGGCGGGGTTCCGCGTCATAGCCATTGATAATCGCGGCCACGGCCACAGCGCCAAGTTGTACGACCTCGCGCAGTATGGCGCGCCGCTGATGGCCGAGGATGCCTTGCGCCTGCTCGACCATCTCGGCATTCCGAAGGCCCATGTGATGGGCTACTCGATGGGCGCGCGGATCGCGGCCTTCCTGACGCTCGCCCACCCGGACCGCGTCGCCCGGCTGATTTTCGGCGGGCTCGGAATCAACATGGTGCGCGGCATGGCCGGCACGGGTCCGATTGCGCACGCGCTCGAAGCGCCAAGCCTCGCCGACGTTACCAATCCGACGGCACGCACGTTCCGCGCCTTTGCCGAACAAACCAAAAGCGATTTGAGGGCGCTCGCGGCCTGCATCCGCTCGTCACGCGATCCGCTGCCTGCCGAAACCGTGGCCAAGATTACCAGCCCTGTGCTGGTGGCGGTGGGCGAGCATGACGTGATCGGCGGCAGCGCGGAGGCGTTGGCGGAACTCATTCCGGGCGCGGAAGGCTTTGTCATTCCCGGCCGCGAACACATGAAGGCCGTGGGCGACAAGGCCTATAAGGCCGCCGTGCTTCGCTTCCTCGGAGCCTAATCTAAAGTGTGTGGAGCGCGTCTGCCGGGCAGATGCTCTGGCGAACGACGCTGCGATTGGATCAGACGACGGCAGACGGGGTGTATGCCATCCGATCCGGCGGCATCATGCGCCAGAGCCTTCCAAACTGTGCACACCGCTGCCAACCGTACGCAGAACTCACCGGCCGACCAGACTTCAACCTGACGCGATACAAACCGTCGAAGTCCACAGCGTGATCTACTGAGCCGACCCTTCGCTGAAAGGTCTCGCCCACTCTCATCGTAGAGAGCGCCCTTCGTTTAGCGGCTCGATATGACAACTGTGTTGCATACCGCACCGTTGTCGTGCCGGGAGCGTATTTAGCGCGCCGCCCCGGCTTCGCCGCGCCCGCGTCCCAAATGGGCCGGAAAGGCGCGCCATATTTAGTGCGGGGACTGAGGGGTTTAAGGCGTCCGTAACCTTACTGCCGGTATAATCCCTACCCATGGTATTGCGTCGTATCAGCGTTTTTCTGCCGCTCAGCCTCCTGATGATGTCAGGTTTTGTGCTGCTGTCGGGCTGTGGCTCATCGAGCAACGTCGATTTCGTCGCCAAAAAAGAACCCTGGCGGGCCAGCGAAGAGCAGGCCTGCATTGCATCCGGCGCGGTGCGTAAAACCAATTTCATCCGCGCGCGATCCGCGCTCGGCGGTCCAAGCGTGTGCGGCACGGAAAATCCTTACGAAATGTCAGCGGCGCTCGGCGGTCGCGTTTCCATGAAACCACCCGCACTGCTGCGCTGCCCGATGGTGCCGCAGGTTGAGCGCTGGCTCGCGGAGGTCGTTGAACCGGCTGCGCGCCGATACTACGGCACGAAGCTGTCGGAGATTACGGTGGCTGCGTCCTATGGCTGCCGCCCGATGAATCATAAGGTCGGCGGACGGCTATCCGAACACGGCTATGCCAACGCCCTCGATGTGTCGCGATTTACACTTGCCAACGGCGAGGTCATCACCGTCAAAGGCGGATGGAACGGCAGTGAGCGGGAGCAGGCTTTCCTGCGCACGGTTCATGATGGCGCGTGCAACAACTTCACCACCGTTCTCGGCCCGAACTACGATAGAAATCACCACGATCATTTCCACGTCGACCTGGCCCGCCACGGCCGCGACGGCTTAAACCGCATCTGCAAATAGCAGTCCCTATCGGGCGGCGTGCCTGATTAGTATTGAATAGGCGCCCGCACCAAATCGTCCGGCATGGCATCGGGAACCACCGGTCCGCCAGTTGCCTGGAGGGGCTGCTCTGCCAGCGCCGCTTCGATATCGACCGGCGCACATTTCAATGACGTGAGCATCGCGTTCAAATCGTCGGCGGCCCGGCGCTCGTTGACGATTTTGCGCTCCTGCGCGATCATCTTGGCACTCGGCTCGGCTTTACCGAACAATCCCTGCAACGCTGACTTCATGCTGGTCGGCGGACCGTCGGCCGCTCTTTGAATGGCCGCCTTCAGAGATTTTATGTTCGCGACGCGGCGCGAAATATTGGCGCCAACCGACGCGCAGACCGGGTTTGCCTCTTCGGCCTTGGCGGCACTCTCAGCGGACTCAATCTGGGTCGCCTTATCCCAGCTCAACGGCTGCTTGCCCGCCGCCAGCACGGCACCGGGAAGGATCAGCGCAGCAAGCCACGCCATAAGGCCGGCGGCACCGATCGCACATCCACGGCGGCGGACGCGAAGCTTCAGCGCCGGCGACTGCGGTGCCGGGGGACGAGAGCAAAATGGGCGTCGCGTCATGGGATCCTGCTGCGAAATCTGCCGTCCGTGCGGAAGGCTCGCACGGAACGCTGCAGAGTTGCACATTCCGTCGCGCTGCTAAAGATTTTCCGTCGGCGGCCTGATGGCGCGGCGTGCATCACCTCCGCCAATCGGCTAGAAGCACGATTATGTCATGGGAACGCGACAGTACACCCGGCTCCCGCCGCGGCTATCATCACGGCAATCTGCGCGAAGCCTTGATTAAGGCGGCGCTCGACCTTATTGCGGCTAAGGGCCCGTCGGGCTTTAGCTTTGCCGAGGCGGCTCGCGCCGCCGGCGTCAGCCCTGCCGCGCCCTACCGCCACTACCGCGACCGCGACGCGCTGATGGCCGACGTCGCGACCCGAGGCTTTGCGGCGTTTGAAGCCAAATTGTCGGTCGCCTGGAACGGCGGCAAATCGAACTTGTAAGCGGCTTTCGAGCGTCTGGGCCGGGCCTATCTCGATTTCGCGCGCCAGGAACCGGCACAGTTTTCCGCGATGTTCGAATCGGGCCTAGCGTTTACGGCATTCCCCGAACTGCACACCGCCGGTGAACGCGCCTTCGACGTGCTGCGCGAGGCCTGCGCCGCGCTGATCGCGACCATGCCCGAGGGCAAGCGTCCGCCGGTTATGATGATGGCACTGCACATCTGGGCGCTGTCGCACGGCATCGCCGCCCTGTTCGCCCGCGGCGACGGCGCCCGCCGCCCAATCCCCATGCCCCCGGAAGACCTGCTCGACGCCGCCGTGCTTCTGTATCTGGACGGGCTGGGAGTCAGGAAGGGGTGAGGGTGGAACTACGTAGTCCGCGACCAGGGTGTTTATAAGCGGCGGATTGCCGGCCTCTGGAAAGCGACATGACTGATTATCGGCAATAAGCTCGCGGCAGGGAAATTCACATCGGTGCTTATGTTCTCATGCCTCGAAGCTATTGGATGCAATACACTCCGATTGGTGTGATTGGGATTGTCGTCTTAGCGCTCGTAGCGCTGGCACTATTCAATCAGCATCAGCAAGCTGAACGAGCCTACAGCGCCGCCTCCTCTCAATATAATGCCAGTAAGACCGATGCCCCAATCGACTCTGGTACATTGCCCCAGCAAAATGACCCGAAGGCCTATCGCGAAGAATGGCGCCGCCCCCCCCCGCGATGGAGGGCTGCGCACATGTTTCGGCTCCATCGTCACGGTCATCGGTATTGTGTTCGTAGCTCAAACTCTCCAAGCTAACCGTGCCGCTGTGAACGTTGCCGAGAGAAACATTGAAATTGCAAAGAACACTGCCTCCCAACAGCTTCGTGCTTACATGAGTTATGTCGAAGGCAACGCCGTTCAAGAACACTCCCACAGCTATACTTGGCAACTCGTCTTTCAAAATTGCGGCCAAACGCCAGCACAAAATGTAGTAATTATTGTTGATGCAATTACACAGGAGCGGGATGCCGGCCCGGGACCCCAAATGCCACTGGCAAAAGTACGGTACTGTTGGGCCGGGCTTGCAAGTCACGGCCAAGCTTTTGAGCGTTCTAGGCGAGGTACGGCATAGGCAAATTCAGAACAAGCAGGCAGCTGCTTATATCTTTGGCTTTGTTTGTTATGACGACGTGTTCGGGGTGTCTCATTTCACGAACTTTCGCGTCAAATACGACCGCGAAAGTTACGCGAGTATCGAAAAACGGCTGCTCACCTGTCACGGGGGCAATGACGCTAACTAGCGCTATCTAAAAAACTAACACCGAGAAACCTTTTCTCGGCACCCTTAGCTTTCGCTCGCCCCGAAGCTTGTTGCCCCTCCCCCCAAAATTTCCCCCATCCGCCCCTTGCACCCCAGCCCGCCCCGTCCTACCTATGTGAATGTTATGAACATTCACATCTACTGGAGTGAGGGTGTCGATGTCTGAGATGGTTGCGAAGCTGGACGATTATGGCCGCCCCGCGTGGATTGCCGTGATGATCGCAGGCTTCATCCTGTTCTGGCCGATTGGCCTCGCAGTGCTTGGCTATTTGATATGGAGTGGACGCATGACGTGTGGGCGGAGCAACAATTCTCCCAGCCGCTGGCAGAGCCGGTTTGCGGATAAGTTTGAGAAGGCGCGCTCGCGCGTCGAAGACGAAGTGAAGGGCTTCTCGGGGTCCTATTCCAGCGGCAATCGCGCCTTCGACGACTATCGCGACGCGACGCTGAAACGCCTCGAACAGGAAGAGCGCGAGTTCCGCGAGTTCCTCGCGCGGCTGCGCCAGGCGAAGGACAAATCTGAGTTCGACGCCTTTATGTCGGAACGCCGTGAACGCCCGCAAACGCCGCCGGGCGCAACGCCCGCGACGGATCAGCCGCAGGTCTAACGTTCTTCACCACAACAGCTACGCAGAGGCGGCGCAGAGCCGCCTCGACGCTTGTTGGCGCCGTCACGGACGTTGAGGAGTTGCATCATGCCGTTTCACATGTTCGGCCCGCCGCACCTGCCGGTTCTGCCGATCCTGCTGTCGTCGGCGCTGGCGCTTGCCGCCGGTGCTTACCTTGGTTCCCGCAAGGGCATGCCCGCCAGCCTCGTGCGCGCGGGCGTAAAATTGAGGGCACGGATGCGCGGCTTGCAATGTGCTCGCGGTGCGCACATGCGCGGCGATGCGAGCCACATGTATTCAACATCTCGAAACGCGCGGAACTCATCCGGCAACAGCGCGTTTGACGCCTACCGGAGCGCAACGCTCTCAAAGCTCGAACAGGAAGCTGCCGAACTCCGCAGCTATTTGGACGAGTTGCGTCACGCGAAGGATCGGTCGGAATTTGACGCTTTTCTTGAGGAACGGCGTAGAAAACCGGCAAATGAAGCGTCTTCCCCCTGACGTTTCGTTCCGGGCGGTGGTTTGGTTTACGAGCGTTCGCCGTAGCCGCCGCCCGTTGGCGTTTCGATGATGATCGCGTCGCCGCTTTGCAGTTTCATCTCGGCGCACCTGGCTATTTTTTCCGAACAACCTGACGCCCGCCGCACGCTGTTGCGCCCGGCTTCGCCCATCTCACCGCCGTTCAACCCAAGTGGGGCGACGCTGCGGAACCCCGATAAAATCGCGGCATCCATCGGCTCAAGAAAGCGGATGACCCGAAGAATACCATCGCCGCTCGGCCATTTGCCTTTTCCACCGGACCCACGCCTTATCGAAAATTCTTCCAGCACCACCGGATAGCGCGCCTCCAGAATTTCCGGATCGGTCAGCCGCGTATTGGTCATGTGGACATGGACGGCGGCGGCGCCACCGAAGCCGTTGCCTTGCGCATCGACGCCGGCGGGAGCGCCCGAACAGATGGTTTCATAATACTGCACGCTATCATTTCCGAACGTCAGATTGTTCATGGTGCCTTGCGCGGGCGCCAGCGCGCCGAGCGCCGCGAACAGTGCATTGGTGACGATCTGGCTGGTCTCGGTGTTGCCGGCGACGACCGCCGCTGGATAACGCGGCGACAACATCGACCCTTCCGGAATGATGATGGTCAGCGGCCGCAGACAACCGGCGTTCATCGGGATCGCCTCATCGACCATCACGCGGAACACGTACAAGACGGCGGCGCGCGTCACCGGCTCTGGCGCGTTGAAATTGTTCGGCTGCATCGGGCTGGTGCCGGTGAAATCAATCGTTGCCGAGCGCGTGGCGCGATCGACCGAGATTTTGACGGCGATGCATGTGCCCTGATCGGTCTCGATGCGGAACGCGCCATCCGAGAGCCGGGCAATCAAACGGCGCACATGTTCCTCGGCGTTGTCTTTGACGTGGCCCATGTAGGCATCGACCACGGGCCAAGAGAATTGCGCGATCATTTTGGTGACTTCCGCCACGCCACATGCATTGGCGGCAACCTGTGCCTTCAGATCGGCGATGTTCTTGTCCGGCCGGCGCGCCGGATAGGTCGCGCTCATTAGAACTTCGCGAACAGCCGACTCGAGAAACGCACCGTCGCGCACGATGCGCATCGGCTCAATCAGCACGCCTTCCTGTTCGATAGTGGTGGCGCGCGGCGTCATCGATCCCGGCGTCAGGCCTCCGACGTCTTCGTGATGGCCGCGGCTCGCCACGTAAAAGCGCACCTCGCGGCCATCCGCGTCGAACACTGGCGTCACCACCGTAATGTCGGGCAGATGCGTGCCGCCGTTATAGGGTGCGTTGAGCATGAACACGTCGCCCGCGCGCATGTTGCCGGCGAAGGCGCGCATCACGCTTTCAACCGAGCGATCCATGGAGCCGAGGTGCACCGGCAGATGCGGAGCATTGGCCACCAGCGCGCCGCCGGAATCGAAAATCGCGCAACTGAAATCCAGCCGCTCCTTGATGTTCACCGATTGCGCGGTGGCGCGCAGCGCTTCGCCCATCTGCTCGGCAATGGCCATGAAGAGATTATTGAAGACTTCGAGCAGGACCGGATCAGCTGCCGCGCTGACGGCTTCGCGATGGCGCGGCGCTGCACGCTTCAACAGCAGATCGTTCAACCGACTGACCGTCAGCGTCCAGCCGTCTTCAACGACAACGGTTTGATGCCGCTCGATCACCAGGGCTGGGCCTGCGAGGGTTACGCCGGGGAGCAGGGCGTCGCGCAGATAGATCGCCGCATCATGCCAGACGCCGCGCGAAAAAAAGCGCGTTTGCGCTGTGGACTTTGCGGTTTTATTGGCAGTTTCCGCTGTCTCGGGTGCTTGTCTGACGGCATCGCTGGCGCTCACCGCTTCGACATCGAGCATAGCTATGACGATGTCTTTGTCCGGCGACGTGAAGCCAAAGCGCTGGCGATGCAGGGTGGCAAATGCGTTACGCATCTCAGCGCACGAGGCCAACGCGACCGGCAGTGCCGTATCCGATCCCGCATAGCGCAAATGCAGGTGCACCGCCGTCGATAACGTCTCAGCATGCGCGCCCTGGCTGATGAGTTCAGCCCCAGCCTCGCGGGTCATGTCGTGCGCCAGCCGTTGGCAATCAGCGAGCGCGGCTTCCGACAGCACCACCTCGACCGAGCGCACGCGCCCGGCGCGCAACGCCGCGAGCCCCATGCCGTAGGCCGACAAGACGCCCGACATCGGATGAATCATCACCGTTTCCATACCGAGCGTATCGGCAATTAGGCAGGCGTGCTGACCACCCGCCGCACCGAAACAATTGAGCGCGTACTCCGTCACATCGTAGCCGCGTTCGACCGAGATTTTCTTGATGGCATTGGCCATGTTCTCGACCGCGATGCGGATGAAGCCATCCGCCACCTCTTCGGCGCTGCGGCGGTCGCCGATCGCCGCCGCGATCGCTTCAAACTTTTGGCGCACGACGGCGGTATCGATCGGGGCGTCATGATTTTCGCCAAAAATATGGGGGAAATATTCAGGCCGCAGTTTGCCGGTCATCACGTTAGCGTCGGTGACGGTCAACGGTCCGCCACGGCGGTAGCAGGCTGGGCCGGGGTTCGATCCGGCGCTTTGCGGTCCGGCGTGCATGCGCGCGCCGTCATAGGTGAGGATCGATCCGCCGCCTGCTGCAACCGTATGAATGTTCAACATCGCCACAGCGAGACGCACGCCGGCGATGCTGGCTTCATAGGTGCGCTCGAAGCTGCCGGCGTAATGCGCGACATCCGTTGAGGTGCCGCCCATGTCGAAACCTATGACCTTACGGAAACCTGCGGCTTCCGCCGTGCCCGCCAGCGCGACGACGCCGCCAGCCGGACCTGACAGAATGGCGTCGCGTCCGCGAAAATGGGCGGCGGATTTCAACCCGCCCGACGACGCCATGAAGAAGACATTCGGCGATGCCTGCCCGGTCTCGCCGCCAAGCGCGTTACACACCTTATCGACATACCGCTGCAAGGCAGGCGTCAAATAGGCATCAGCCACCGTCGTATCGCCGCGGGGCACGATGCGGATCAACGGCGCGATGTCGTGGCTGACGGAAATGTTGGTGAAGCCGCAGTCGCGCGCAATCTGCGCGGCCAGCTGTTCATGGGCCGGATAGGCATAGCCATGCATCAGCACGATGGCGACGCTGCGAGACCCGTGTTCATACGCCCGCCGCAAATCATCCGCGAGGCGTTGTGCATCCAGAGGGCGCTCGATTGCGCCGTCGGCACGGATGCGTTCGATCGTGCCGATCACGTCGGCGTAGAGCGGCTTCGGCTTGATCACCCGGCGCGCAAAAATATCAGGTCGGGCCTGCGTGCCGATTTCGAGTTGGTCTTCAAATCCGGCGGTGATGACCAGCACGGTCGCATCACCCTTGCGCTCCAGCAGGGCATTTGTTGCAACGGTGGTGCCCATGCGCACCGCGCCGATAACGCTGGCCGGGATAGCCTGACCGGCCGCCAATCCCAGACATTGGCGAATGCCGGCGACGGCGGCATCGTCATAGGCCGACGGATTTTCGGAAAGGAGTTTTAGAACGTCGAGGCTGCCATCTGGCCGTCGCGCCACGATGTCGGTAAACGTGCCACCGCGATCGATCCAGAACTGCCATGTACCGCCGCCTTCAACAAACGGCTGTGATGTCAACGTTGCGGCGGCCATTACGGGGAAACTCTCGTTGCTTTCCGGAATTTTAGGGGAAATTCGATTGCTCGTGGAATAAGGTATGACCAGCAAATCACCGGCCACTCGGAGCAGATTAGAATTTCAATGCCCTGGCAAGTCCTCAAAAGCGCTCTCGGTATCGCCAAGGGCGGCGCGTTACGCAATACCTTGGATCAGCTCTGGGGCGTTCTCGGCATCGAGCGCACGCCCGCACAATCACGCGTTGCCTTCACCATTGCCGTGATCACGCTGGCCGCCAAGATGAGCAAGGCCGATGGCGTTGCGTCCGACATCGAAGCAGAAGCCTTCGACGAGGTGTATGTTGTGCCGGACGACGAACACGACAACGTGCACAGGTTGTTCCAGTTGGCGAGCCAGGACGTCGCCGGATATGAGACTTACGCCCGCCAGATCGCCAGCCACCTCGCGGACGAGCCGGAACTCAAAACGTCCGTGCTGGAATGCCTATTTCACGTCGCCTGCGCCGATGGCGTGCTGCATCCGGCGGAGAACGATTTTCTAGCGGAGGTCGCGCGCATCTTCGGATTGACGGCGACGGAATACCAATCCATGCGCCGCGCTTATGTGCGCGACCCCGATGGGCCATATGAAACGCTTGGGCTCGCGTCCGACGCGACAGACGCGGAAATCAAACTGCGTTACCGCGAACTCGTTAAACGGCACCACCCGGATGCGCTTCTCTCGAAAGGCGTGCCACCGGAATTTCTGATCGCGGCCGAGCGCCGCCTCGCGGCGGTCACCGCCGCTTACGAAGCTATCCAGCTGGAACGCGGCAAGCGCGCGGCGCAAGTGCTGGAGAAGGGCGCGTGACCTTCACAGCCGATAGCAAACTCGCAGCCAACGTCCACGCCGCCGCCAACGTCGAGCCGCGCCACGGCGTCAAGCGGCCTTCGTTGCTTATTCTGCATTACACCGGCATGTCGTCGGCGGCGAAAGCCATCGACTGGCTGGCGCGCGAGGAAAGCCGCGTCTCGTGCCACTATGTCATCGACGAAGCCGGAACTATCACGCAGATGGTGCCGGAGCGGCTGCGCGCCTGGCACGCCGGCGTTTCTTTTTGGCGTGGCGAACGCGATATCAACTCGCACTCGATCGGCATCGAAATTCAGAACCCGGGCCATGAACATGGCTACCCTGCGTTTCCGCCCCGGCAAATGGCGGCCGTGATTACGCTCGGCAAGGATATCGTGGCGCGCAATGCTATGCGCTCCGATGGCGTGCTCGCTCATTCCGACGTCGCGCCCGCGCGCAAGGTCGATCCCGGGGAAAAGTTCAAATGGGCGGAACTTGCCCATCACGGCCTCGGCGAATGGGTGCGCGCGTCACCCGTCAAACCCGAAGACGCGGGCCTCGGCACCGGCGCCACAGGCGAGACGGTTCAATCTGCGCAGGAGATGCTTGCCGCGTATGGCTACGAGATTGCCGCAACGGGAACGCTCGACGCGGCGACCAGCAAGGTGCTGCGCGCCTTCCAATTGCATTTCCGCCCGCGCCGCGTCGATGGCCGCTTGGACCGCTCGACGCTGCTGACCTTGACGCGCCTCGTCAACGCAGCGCAACGACTGAAGACGGCGTGAACGACGATCACGCTGAACTGATGTGCTTTTTCAGCGGTGCTGCTCCGTAAACAAAGTCGTGTAGATTGTTTTCTGAAAGTTATCCCCGCCCCTGCTGGCTCTGGCATCATGGCCGCGATGAACCTGGGGGGCGAGGATCTGACACTAGGCGGCGACGCCCGGGGAACGAGCAAAACGGCATGACGTTACGTGGTAGGATTAAGCGTTGCAGGATCTGGCTGATCGCTGCAGGGTTCGCGGCAGCGGGTGCCGGGCAGGCGCGTGCCGTCGATCTCGGTCCGGTGGCGCCCGACGCTGATTTCACCGCCTTCCAAATCACCACGACCCTGTTCAACACGCCGCCCGGCGAGCGCGCGAACTTCGCTGGACACGATCTAACCTATCTCGATCTTTCCAATCTCGATTTCAAAGGCGCGCTGCTGGCGCGGTCCGATTTCTACGGCACCGATTTTACTGCCGCGAACCTGTCCGGCGCCGACCTGACCGGCACGCGGCTCGACCGCTCGGTGCTGATCCGTGCCAATCTTTCCGGCGCCAACCTGACGGGCGCGACGATCTACAGGCCGACCATCTATGCCGACGAAAAATCGACGCTAAGCGACGCTCCGAAATTCTCCGGCGCCAACCTTACGCGCATCAGCGTGCAGGCCGATCTGTCGGGCGCGGATTTTCGCGGTGCCGATTTGACGGATGCCAACTTCAGCCCGCTTGAAGCGCGACCCGGCAAAGGCACGCTGACGACGCAGCCGAGTAACATTCTGCGCAGTTGCGATTTCTCCGGCGCGCGCATGACCAACGCCGACATGACCCGCGCTTTCCTGACATTCTCGCGCTTCACCGGCGCCGACGTGCGCGGCGCCAAATTCAACAATGCGGATTTGACCAAAGCCGACTTCACCGGCGCCGATGTCAGCGGCGCGGATTTCACCGGCGCGGACGTCTACGACACCAACTTCGTCGGCGCGCGGGGCCTGGAGACGGCAATCGGGCTGGACCACGCCGTCAACGCTGACAAGGCCAGACGCTAACCCCGCGACGGAAATTCTCGCGAATTGCGTTCTTGAGCGAGGTCACCGGGTGAATGGGGGAATTATGCAAACATATCTATCGCGGCGTCAGGCGCTCCGCGCACTCTCTGTCAGCGCTGCGGGCAGCGGCCTGATTGCGCCGCCGGCCATTGCCGACGCGGCCGCACCTGCTGCGGCAGATAATCCTGTCGGCGTCTGTCTGCTGATGCCGCAAGCGGTCGAAGGGCCGTATTATTTCGATCCCGAACGCGTCCGCGCCGACATTACCGAAGGCCGGGAGGGCGCCCCCGTCGCCCTTAAACTTCGCATCGTCGACGCCAAGGGATGCACGCCGATGCCCGGCCTGCGCGTCGATGTCTGGCACGCCGACGCGGGCGGCATCTATTCCGGCTATGCGAACCAGGGCGACAATCGCGATGTCTCGACCAAGGGGCAGACCTATCTGCGCGGCACGCAGATGACGGACGCAGACGGCTTTGTGCAGTTCCGCACGATCTATCCGGGATGGTATCCCGGCCGCACGCCGCACATTCACGTCAAGGCGTTCTTGGACAAGACGACGCTCGTGACCGGCCAGATCTATTTTCCAGATGAAATCAGCGCGCAGATTTACGCTGAACGTAAGCCATATTCGGCGCGGCCCGTCGCCGACACGACGAACGCAAGCGACGGCATTTTCCGCGCCGGCGAGCACGACGGCGGCGGCATCGTTCTCGCTGTCAGCGAAGCCGGAGACGCAATCACGGCGGCGCTGATGATCGGCGTTGATATGACCGGCGAAGCCGCGCGCAAGGGCAGCGGCTTTGGCGGCTTTTTCCGCAGACTGCTTGGACGGTGAGTGCGCGCCTTAGGTGACGAGCGACATCGGGTCGGCGTGGCGGCGCGAGCGGCCTTCAAAGTAGCAACCGTCTTCAAGCACCAATTGTTTGTGAAAAATATCACCCGAGACCGAGCATGCAGTGCGCAAGATCAGATCGTTGGCGTAGATCGTGCCCGTCACGTCACCGAGTACAGTAACCCGGTTCGCGACCACGTTGCCATCCACCTGACCGCGCTCCTTGATGGTCAGCGTGGCGCAACGCACCTCGCCGCTGACCGTGCCTTCGACGACGATGTCGCCGAGATAATCGACAAAGCCTTCGATAGATGCCGTGCGCGGAATGAACATGATGTGCGGGAGTGACTCTCCGCCCGGATGCGCCGCCATTCGCTTTTCCCCCAGTACGCAAACAAAATACTAAGCAAAACTGTCGTCACGATCCCCGCACCTCACCGTTGCCGACCCTGATGGCAAGATTCAGGCTGATGGGCAGGCGTCGAAGTGAGCATTAGTGCGGTGGAGCGGTGGTGGTCTGTCTCAAGGTGTCAGCACGAAAGCTGGTGACGCGCACCCGATGAACCTTTGAGCGGCGGCGCGCGACATATGGAGGTCCGCTGAAACGCCCAAAGGAAAGGCTCCATCCATGACCATGATTCGAATTGCGCGCATTGCCGCTCTCGCTTTCGCGGTGGCCGCGATGGCTGCGCCGACATTCAGCTATGCCGCCGGACCAACGCACGGTACGCGCCTCAAATCGAGCGCAACGCTGAAACCGGGCTGGTACTGCCTCATCTGGGAAAGGATGAGCGACGGTTCGTGGGTCTGCCGCTTGCAGGAGAAGCGGAACTAGGTGTGACGTGCGCTAGGCATGACATGCCAATGCGCCATTTGCGGTCGCCGCACGGCACAACCGCGCGCTCACCCCAACCCCGCCCGCTCCTCCTCAACGCGAATATCTGCGAGCATACGGTCGAGAAGCAGGCACGTGCGTTTAAACAAATCACTGCCTTTGCGATAATCGGCGGGGGCGTAGAAATCGCAGCGACCGGCGTTGAACAAGCCGATGCACTTATCTGCTGAGGCTTTCGGCGTGTGCACCGCGATCGCGTGGCCGCCGTTCTTTTTCAGCAAAGCCATGCTCGGCACGTCGGTGTCGCCGTCGCCGAAATAGATCATGTTGGAAAACGGTATAGGGCGCGCATCTTCCGGCATGTGGCTGTTGATGCTCTGGCCGAGATCCTCGATGCCCTTGTTGATGCGGAACAGGTACTGCGTTTTGCCGGTATCGGTGATGACGCGCTTCGGGAACGGCAGATCGTAGGCGTCGAACCAATATTCCGACGCGAACACGTTGGCGAAGTTCTTGTAGATTTTGGTACCCTCGATGATCTCGGTGAGCCCCGACGACACCAGATAATGCTTGATGGTGACGCCTTTGCTATCACGTTGCGCTTTGACGTAGCCCTCGATCTCGCCGAACCACGCCTCGACGCCCTGATACAGTTCAACGTGGCGGCCCTGGGCGACAAGATCTTTTTGCGGTCGATGCGCAGGCCCTTCTCCTTGGCCTTCTTGTACATCAGGTGCATGTAGGTGATCAGTGGATCGGCGCGCTCGGCTTTGGCAACGCGCGTGCACTCGGCCCAGAAGTCCTCGGCCTTCACGCCGATCTTCGGCAGAAACGCATATTCCTGCATCGGCTTGGGCGACAGCGTGCCGTCGAAGTCGTAGACGAGCGCGATGGTCTTCTTGGTGAATTTGGATTTGGCTTTCGGCGCCGACGCCCGGCGCACAGATCGCGCCTCGCCAGCGTCAGTGTCAAAACTCTTAGCCCGTCCGCCGCTCACCCGCTCGACCATGATCGCCCACGTCCTTCGCTGCTTAACTTGTAGCAGCGACCAAAGCGCGATTCGGGTGTCGAGTTGAAGGCAACTGTGCGCGCTGTCCCCCACCGAGCGACGGAGACCAGCAGACTTTAAGGGGTGCGGCCCGCCCACGGAGAGCCGGCCGCACGCGCGACGTTAGTGTTTGCAACCGCAGCCGCCGTTGCCGTCGCAGCCGTCTTTCTTGGCAGCGTGCGCATGGTCGTGGCCGTGGTCATGCGCGTGATCGTGGCCACCGCAGCAGCCGCCCTCATGGTCGTGGGCGTGATGATCGTGGTCATGGTCGTGGCCGTGACCGCCACAGCAGCCGCCTTCGTGGTGATGCTCTTCCGGGTCGGTCAACGCGGCGTGCAGCTTGCTTTCAATGGCAATCGACATTTCGCGCGGCGATTTGGCGTCTTCCATCAACATGCCCATGATTTCCGCGCCAAGGCGCAGATCATCGACCGCGCCCAGATAGTGGCGGCGCAGGCGGCCCTGGCGATCGAACACGAGAATCGCCGGTGTGCCCTGCAATTCGTAGTCTTTCATGGTCTGCGGAAGATCGTTGCCGTTCGGCTTATCGTAGGCGACCGGAATGTCGATGCCGCTATCCTTCAAGAACGCCTGCACCTTGTCGGGAGTCTGTTCATCGAACTTTTCGAACGCCATGTGCAGGCCGATGACCGCCACTTCGTCCGTCGTGAACGATTTGCGGATGCGGCCGGCTTGCGGCAGGCCGAACTTGACCGAGCCCGGGCACGCGATCTGGCAGACGGCCACCACGATGACCTTGCCGCGATAATCCTTGAGCGAGATTTTCTTGTCGGAGTTCAGCCAGCGGGAGGCGGTGAATTCGGGCGGGCTTTCGGGATTGAACATGGGCGCGGGTCCTGTTGGCAATGACGGCGGGTTATAGCATGGGGCGGCGCCGATCAAAGGCGCGGGTCAGTCGCAGGCTTTAAGTGTAGAGGCGCCCGAATGCAGCGTAAACGCCTCGCTACATGAGTATTCTGGCGGCGGTGCGCAAGCGGGCGCGGCGTTATTGCCGACCACTGTCAGGTTAAGCGCGCAGCCGCGCATGGTGTTGATGGCGCGAATGCAGGCGAGCGGCCGGAGTTTGGCCTTTTGGTCCGCTGTTAGGGCACCGGGGTTGGCCGCGGACCAGCCGCTGGCAATGACGGCGCGGCCATCCTCTTTGCTGTCGGCAAGCGCCGCCAGGCCATCCTTGCTGGACAGCCGGGCATCGCGGTTCAGAACAAAGATGCTGGTCGGCTCGTTGAAGCCGAGGACGCCGAGGCGCTCCGCCGGACAATCAGCAAGCGCGCGTTGGATTTCGCGCGCCGGCCAGATGACATCGATCGACGGCAAAACGCCGGCGATCAGCGTGACCGCGAAAAGGCCGAGCGCGGCGACGCCGGAAATAGCCCAACGCACCAGCTGTCCGGCACGGCCCTCGGCGGCGCTCCACGCGAACAGACCGGCGACGACAGCGATCGGCAGCC
Source organism: Hyphomicrobium sp. (assembly GCA_016716675.1). GTDB lineage: Bacteria > Pseudomonadota > Alphaproteobacteria > Rhizobiales > Hyphomicrobiaceae > Hyphomicrobium_B. The sequence goes on along the minus strand of JADJVG010000009.1, from coordinate 166,733 downwards.
ACAGCCAGACGTCGGGCGGCTCCCGCACCGCCACATAAGGCGCGGCGAACAGCAGAAGCGCGAACGCGGCGGCGAGCGGCGGCCAGGCAAGCGCATGAAAGCGCGGCGGCGGCATCTTGCCGTTCTCGCGCACCACTAGCATGGCGACGGCGATGGCCGCCGCCGGAAACAACGTCTGCACCATGTAGGTACCAGGCTTCGACGACAGCAGTTCGAGGTAAACGATGTAGCCCGCCACCCAGGCCAGCAGGAAGCGCACGATTTTGGCGTCGCGGTCGCGCCACAGCGAGGCGAAGGCGGGTACGAACAGCGCCGTGCCCGGCAGAAAGCCGAGCAGCAACGCCAGGACGAACGTTCCCGGCATCGCCCGCAGCTTCATATCCTGCGCGCCGCCAAGCGCCGCCAGAAATTCCTGAACGTCGAGCCCAGCGAACGGCACGCCATCCTGCATGACGCGCACGATCAACCACGGGCTGGCGATCACCAGGGCGAGCGGTAACCCCGGCCAAACGTGCAGGCGCTGCAGCCACCAGAAATCACGATCCATCAGGCGCAGCGCGATCAGCGTGACGATGACCAGGATCGGCACGAGCAGCGCATTGATAAGGACGCCTAAACCCAGTGCGGCCCAGAACAGCAGCGCCAGCCCGCGCGTGGGGGCATCGGGCGGCGCGGTATAGATGCGCAACAGCGCCAGCATCGCGACGGTGGCGGGCAGCAGCGACAGGCCCTCAGCAATCGCGAGGTGGGCGACGAGAACCGTCAGCGGCGCGACGGCGAACAATGCAGCCGCTATGAACGCCGCGCTTGCGCCGATCAGCGGAGCGGCCAACCAATAGACCGCCAGCACGGCAAGCGTGACCGCCAACATGCCCGGCAACCGGTACACGGTGATGTCGCGTGCGTGCTGCGGTCCGGCGAGCCAAGCCACTTTGGCCTGCGCCCAATAGGACCCTATCGGACGGAACTGATGCACGGTCGTGCCAAAGCGCGGATCGGCGAGCGCGCCGCGCGCCAGCATATCGCGGGTCGTCTCGGCAAAGACGACCTCGGTGCGGTCAACGGCGGGCAGGCGAACGACGCCCGGCAGATAGACGGAAAGACACAGCGCCAGCAAAGCGAGCATGGCGAGGCCCGGGCGGCTGGCGAAGCGGTGCACCGCGCCGTCAATGGTTGCCCTTGCGTCCACGCGTCATTTCCCCGTTGTCTTGACACTTACCGGCAGTTGGGGTGATTGCGCATTCTCGGACGTAAAAGACAAGCCAAAATCGATCGGGGGATGAGCGCCATGGCGGACACAAAGAGCAGCGCAGCGGCCAATCGCGCGCGCCTGGTCGAAATCGTCAAGGCGCGGTCCTTCCAGGAAGGTCCGGAAATGCGGCTCGCCTCGGGCAAGCTATCGACCTTCTATTTCAACATGAAGCCGACCATGCTCGACAGCGAGGGCGCGCATCTGATCGCGAGCCTCATTCTCGACCAGCTCGACGGCGTCGAAGCCGATCTGATCGGCGGCTTGGAAATGGGCGCGGTTCCGATAGCGGCCAGCGTAACGGCGGTGGCGCACGCACGCGGCCGCAAGCTGCCGGCCTTCTTCGTGCGTAAGCAAGCCAAGGAGCACGGCACCAAGAGCCTGATCGAAGGCCTCGCCCGCGACGAGACGATGGCCGGCAAACGCGTGGTGATCGTGGAAGACGTGACGACGACGGGCGGCTCGGCGATCAAGGCGGCGGAAGCCATCCGGGCGTCGGGCGCGACCATTGTCCGCGTCATCACCATCGTCGATCGCCAGGACGGCGCGGATGAAGCCTTCAAGACGGCGGCCATGGACTTCCAGCCGCTGCTGACGCTGGCGGATTTCCGCAAGTAAACGCACCTCTGCCGTCAACGTGACATGTGCATCGGCGCGATCCTTTAGATGAGTCGCAGGCATCAACGGATATAAGATTGGCACGGAGTATTGCGGGCTTCGTCGCGCGGCTGCGCGAATATTGAACCGCGTTCTTGAGCTAACACTTATTCCTGACGCGATGTGCACGACCTACCACTTAGCCAATGCAAATGCGCGTTTCTGACATCAAGCACCACGTCGATTACATGCATGAACGTTGGATTTATTTCGCCACGCACCGCCGCACTTGCGCGCTTATGCGCGCAGCAAAGCCCTGGTGATGTCAAATTTCTGATGTAGAAAACTTTTACGCAGGCATCACTAGACCTTGCGGCACGACTGCAAACCGACGCACATAGATGGCGTGACAAAAGTGCGCAGCAAGCGCGGCGCGCAAACACTCTTTCGTATCAGTGTCACATGGACGATAGGGCACTTGGTTTGTTGCTCATGTGGTTTGTCGCTCATGGTTTGCAATGGTGGATTGCGTCACGCGGCTGCATAAATGTGTGATGCAGCCGCCTCACATAGCACCTTGTTTCGGGGTGTTTTGTTTTTGGGGAGTTGAATGAGTTGGCCTCGACGCAGAACCCGCATGAACGGCGACACACGACGGCGGCTCGGCGAACCGCACCAGCTCCGGTTGCCTTCAAACTGACGAAACACGCGACCGTCAAACCCAGTGCCGTCATTTCTGAGGCCGTCACCACGCCCAGCGCCCGCCGCGCCGACAGCATTCATCCACAGGCTAGTCACAAGTCTGACACTCAATTCGCTGGCGCCGTCAACGAGGATGCGCTGAAGATGCGGCGTCTCCAAGAGGGCCAGTCCATGTACGCAGTACCCGTCTATAAACGCGCCCTCTGGCTCGCTTCAGATGCAGTCGTGCTGACCATCGCGTCGCCGTTTTTCGCCGTCTGGTGGATCGCGCGCGCGATCAAACGCATCACGGAGCCTAAATAGGCTCCGCTGCACGTTTATCTATCCTGCAAAGATTTCAAATCAGGCGTTGAGCCCTATTCGGCGGCGGACCGTTATTCGGCCGCCGCCTTGCGCGCGGTCGACGGTGCGGCGCGGCGCACGTCCGCATCCACATACGCTTCGAACTTCGCGAAGTTCTTGTTGAACATATCGGCAAGCTTGGCCGCGGCTGCATCGTAGGCGCGCGGGTCGGCCCAGGTGTCACGCGGCGTCATAAGCTTGGCATCGACGCCGGCCATCTGGACGGGCACCTTGAACCCGAACACAGGATCGACGCGCATCGTCTGATTGGAGAGTTCACCCGAAAGCGCCGAATTCAGCAGCGCGCGCGTGACCTTGATCGGCATGCGCGAACCTTCGCCGTACTTGCCGCCGGTCCAGCCGGTGTTGACGAGCCAGCAATCGACGTCGTGGCGCGCAATGAGATCGCGCAGCAGATTGCCGTAGACGCTGGGGTGACGCGGCATGAACGGTGCGCCGAAGCAGGTTGAGAAGGTCGGCTGGGGCTCGTTGCCCATGCCTTTTTCCGTACCGGCAACCTTGGCCGTATAGCCGGACAGGAAGTGATACATCGCCTGGCTCGGCGTCAGCTTGGCGATGGGCGGGAGCACGCCGAAGGCATCGGCGGTCAACATCACGATATTCTTGGGATGCGTGGCCGTGCCCTTGGCGCTAGCATTCGGGATCGCGTCCAGCGGGTAGGCAGAGCGGGCATTTTCAGCCAAGCGATTGTCGTCGAAATCGGCGACGCGGGTCTTCGGATTGATGACCACGTTCTCAAGCACCGTCGCGAAGCGATTCGATGCATTCCAGATTTCAGGTTCAGCCGTCTTCGACAGGCGAATCGTCTTGGCGTAGCAGCCGCCTTCGAAATTGAAGATGCCCTTCTCGCTCCAACCATGCTCGTCGTCACCGAGCAGCTCGCGTGCCGGATCGGCGGAGAGCGTCGTCTTGCCGGTGCCCGACAGTCCGAAGAACACAGCCGACGAGCCGTCGTTGCCGACGTTGGCGGAGCAATGCATCGGCATGACGCCCTTGGCGGGCAGAATGTAATTGAGGAACGAGAACACGCTCTTCTTAATCTCACCGGCATAGCTGGTGCCGCCGATCAAAACGATGCGCTTTGTGAAGTTGCACGCGATAACCGTTTCGCTGCGGGTGCCGTGATACAGCGGCGCGGCGCGGAAGCTCGGCAAATTGACGACCGTGAATTCCGGTACGAAGCCCGGCAGATCGTCGGCTTCAGGGCGCCGCAGCAGGTGGCGGATGAACAGCGCATGCCACGCAAATTCCGTCACGACCCGCGTGTTCAGCCGATGTTTGCTATCAGCGCCTGCATAGAGATCCTGGACGAACAATTCCTTGTGGCGGGCGAACGACACGAAATCAGCGAGCAGACGGTCGAATTGCTCGTCCGTCATCGGCTTGGAGTTGTCCCACCAGATTGCATCTTCCGTCGCCGAATCGCGGACAACGTATTTGTCCTGCGCCGACCGGCCGGTATGCTGGCCCGTCTCAACCACAAACGCACCCGACGCCGCGAGCTGCCCCTCACCACGGCGGATAGCGACTTCCATCAGCTCAGCTTCAAGGAGGTTGCGGCGAATCTTGGGGGATGTTTCGAGCGGAAAGAGCTGAAGTGGCATTGAATTTCCCTTTTGGGAGCGCGGACCTTTTGGCCGCTGATCTGAGAGTATTTCGGAACGGAATTCGCTAAAACGCAGGTAAACGGCGCGGGGCTTTCAATCCCTGCGCGGTGGCGAACTCTATAATAGAAGCTTTGCTGGAACGTGCATGGAAACTCAAGCTGTGCGATGGTCTAACATCGTCTACCCCAACAGACTTAGGCAACATATTGTATATATTAGTCCTTTTTTGAGCCTACAGAGGTCACACCAACTCAAAAACTAGCTTATCCACATCAATCGCGGAAAAATGTTAGCGCCCGTGAACCGGGGTGGCCAGCCCTCGTTGCTTGCTCTCTCAAACCCCGTCGCCTATTCAGGTAGCATTCAGGCACGGTCGTCCATTTGGATGTGCGCCACATTTGGTTCACCTTGCCGCCATAGAGCGCAATACGCGGGCGGCAGGCGTTCCCCACCCCCGGGGCTTGAGAGGAAAAGATGAAAGAGAAAAGCACGATCGCGCTGGTTGACGACGAACGCAATATCCTGACCTCGCTGCGCATGGCGCTAGAGGCGGAAGGGCACAAGGTTCGCACCTACGGCGACGGCGTATCGGCGCTCGAAGCATTGACCGAAGAACCCGCCGATCTTGGCATCTTCGACATCAAGATGCCGCGCATGGACGGCATGGAGCTTTTGCGCCGTGTGCGCCAGCAGTCGACGATGCCGGTCATCTTCCTGACCTCCAAGGACGAAGAAATCGACGAGCTGTTCGGCCTCAAGATGGGCGCCGACGACTATATCGCGAAGCCGTTTTCCCAGCGCCTGATCGTCGAGCGCGTCAAAGCCGTTCTGCGCCGCGCAGCGCCGAAGGACGCGACGACCGACGAAGAAGAGGCCAAGCGCGTTCTGGAGCGCGGCAAACTCAAGCTTGATCCAGAGCGCCACACCTGCCACTGGGACAACCGCCCGGTGACGCTGACGGTCACGGAATTTCTGATACTGCAGGCCCTCGCCACGCGGCCGGGCGTCGTCAAAACCCGCGACGCGCTGATGGATGCCGCCTACGACGATCAAGTCTATGTCGATGACCGCACCATCGACAGCCACATCAAGCGGTTGCGCAAGAAGTTCAAGCACGTCGACGACGATTTTGATGTCATCGAAACGTTGTATGGCGTCGGCTACCGCTTCAAAGAGTGACCTTGATACGTAACGCCATCGATTGGAGCCTGGATGGCGCTGGACATCAATGACATGACGGAGAGCGCGGCGCCGGAAGGTACCGCGCTCAAAGCCGTTAAATCCGATGCCCGGGCATCGCAAGGCTGGATGGCGACGATCGCCGATCTTTACGGGAAAGTTGCGCGCTGGCATGAGCGCCAGCCGATCCCACGTTTTTTCAGCGCTTCGCTGCGCCGGCGCATTCTGGTCACCAATGTTCTCGGGCTGCTCGGCCTGCTGCTGGCGATGCTCTACATCAGTCTGCATCACGGCTGGCTGCTGGAAGCCAAAGTATCGGTGGTGAAAACCGTCTCGCGCATCACCGCCGAGGCGATTGCATACCGCGCCATCAACGAACGCGCGATCTACGATACCGATCGCCTGCCGGACAGAATTGCCCCTAAGCCGAAACGCGACGACGCATTCGCGGCGCTGGAGCTGCCGATTGATCCGCAGCAGGCCTCGCGGGTGCTTAAAAGCTGGTCGGCCCGGCGGATCTCAAAGCCCGTATCTACTCGCAAAAGGGCACGCTCATACTCGACAGCGACACGCTGTTCTCAAAGAACCGCAACGATGACCCCTTGCCGCCGGACGCTTACGAAGAACGCCCGCGCCTGAAGAATTTCTGGACGCGCTTCCACTACTGGCTGATCAACAAGGAATTGAAGGTTTACCGCGAACTCGGCACCGCCAACGGCTTTCTCTATCCGGAAGTCAAACAAGCTGCCGAACTCGGCGTCGAACGCCCGATCCTGCTGCTCAACAGCCGCGGCCAGCAGATCGTGTCGATGGCTGAACCGATCAAGCGCGGCAATCGGTTGATGGGCGTGCTGCTGGTCTCGACGCAGCCCGGAGATATTGATGACGTGCTGTGGGACGAACGCTGGCTGATCCTGCAAATTGCAGGCATCGCGCTGGTGGTTGCCATCGGCTCATCGCTGCTTCTGGCGCGCACCGTGGCCGGCCCCATGCGGCGGCTCTCAGCAGCGGCCAACCGCGTCAGCCAGAACATCTCCGCCCGCCAGCAGTTACCGGATTTCAGCGAACGCCGCGACGAAGTTGGCCAGATGGGACGGGCATTCATCGCCATGACCGGCGCGCTCTTTCGCCGGATCGAGGCGAGCGAGAAATTTGCCGCCGACGTCGCGCATGAATTGAAGAACCCGCTTGCCGCTGCGCGCTCGACGGCGGAAGCGCTGACCTACGCCAAGTCCGACTCGGATCGCAACGAGCTGGTCGAACAGATCCAGGGCGAACTGCAACGCCTCAACCGGTTGATCAACGACGTCTCGAATGCTTCGCGCCTCGACGCCGAACTGGCACGCCAGGAAATGCAGGCGCTCGATATCCGCGTCATCCTGAAAAACGTCACCGGAATTTTCCGCGACATGCTGTCGGACGATGGCCGGAGCATCCGGCTATCCGTCGAGCCGGTGGCCAACGATGCAGCGTACACCATCGTCGGAAACGACGGCCGCCTGGGACAGGTGTTCACGAACCTCGTCGACAATGCGTTGTCGTTCTCGCCACCTGGTGGAACGATCATGGTGCATGCACGCGCGACCAGCACACACGTCGAGGTTTCGGTGGAAGACGAAGGCCCCGGCATCCCTGCCGATAAGTTGCAGGCGATTTTCGAGCGCTTCTACTCCGACCGGCCGGCAACAGATAGCAAACGTGGCAAGAACTCCGGCCTTGGGCTTTCGATCTCGAAGGAAATCATTGCCAGCCACCGCGGCGAGATCTACGCCGAAAATCGGGTGGACGCCGCCAGCGGCAAGGTCATCGGTGCCCGCTTTGTCGTGCGCCTGAAAACTGGAAAAGCCATGGGAGGCGGACTTGGACGGCGCGGTTGACCGGCGGGTACATGCTACGGCAATCGCAGTTGGCGGTCGCGGCGTCCTCATTCGCGGCCCGTCGGGTTCGGGCAAATCGGACCTCGCATTTCGATGTCTGGGAATAGCCACCTCGCAACTGGTGACTGGTCCCGTCCGGTTGATTTCGGATGACCAAGTTCTACTGAAGCGCGAAGGGTTAACGCTGTCCGCAACCGCGCCGGCCACATTGTTCGGCAAAATCGAGGTGCGCGGCGTTGGCATCATCGAGGTCGATACCGAGAAACAGGCCGAAATAGCGCTTATCTGCGACATCACCCGGCGCAAAGACATCGAGCGCTACCCGGACCCGTGGCCTGTGGCACAAGTGCTCGGACTTTCCGTACCCGTGCTACGTATTTGCCCATACGACGCCTCGGCACCCCTGAAAGTGCTGGTGGCGCTGTCGAGCCGGTATCTTCCACCGTTAAAAGCCGCGGTCTGACGCTGGCCGTTTGAAAAGACGCGGCGTTCCAGAAATCGCTTGCGCTTACCGCGAACCCTTGCCAATTTCCGCCCGCTTGCGCCGCCCCGTTTCAAAAGTGGGGGTTGCTCGCGTAGACGGCGTTAAGGATTGGCTAGCCATTCATGATTGGACTGGTGATTGTCACGCATGGCGGCTTAGCGGTCGAATTCCGCAACGCCCTTGAGCATGTTGTTGGCCGGCAGACCCAACTCGAAACCGTTGCGATCGGTCCCGATGACGACGCGACCGCACGCCGCCAGGATATTCTCGACGCCGTGCGCCGCGTCGATAGCGGCAAGGGCGTCATCATCCTGACCGATATGTTCGGCGGAACACCATCAAATCTTGCGATCTCCGTGATGGACGAGGCGAAGGCCGAAGTCATCGCCGGCATCAACTTGCCGATCCTCGTCAAACTCGCCAGCATCCGCACCGAGATGGCGCTGCCGCAAGCGGTCGCCATGGCGCGCGACGCCGGCAAGAAGTATATCAAGGTGGCCAGCCAGGAACTTTCGGGCGAATAACAGGCTCCGTCTGATCGTGTCGCTGGCGACCGGCTCCCCGCAAGGGAGTTGCCAGCGATCATTCAAGTCTCGGAGTGCCCGTGCCGGAACTCAAAAACAGCATACGCCCGGAAGCGATTGTGGTTATCCGCAACATCAAGGGTCTTCACGCACGCGCGTCCGCCAAGTTCGTCAAATGCGCCGCATGCTATACGGCCAACATCACGACTGGGGGCGCCTTGAAAGGCACCCCCAGCTCTTGTGCAGAAAGCCAATAGTCGAGACACTTACTTCGAGAGGTAGAGCGTCGAGACCTTCAGTGCGATGTCGCGGAAGACCGCCTTCAACTGCTCGCCGTTCTCGGCCGTGTAGAATTTCGAGTTATCACTCGAGCAATTCTTCAGCGTGTTGATGGCCGTCGAGTTACCACCCAGATCAAAGCCGATGGTATAAACATCGATGTCCTGCTGCTTCATCTGGTTACAGATCGAGATGGCCTGACCAATCGAGCTGCTGCCGTTGCCGTTACCCGCGCCATCGCCGCTCGGAAGGCCCGTGTTGCTGTAGGTGGAGTTATATTCACCGTCAGTCATCAGGATGGCGATCTTCTGGGTCTTCGGCGTGTGGTAGGCAACCGGAAGCGACAGGCCTGTCAACACCGACGACCACTTCGGCGACAACATATAGTAGGCCCATGCCGTACCAATGTGCCCACCGGTAGCACCACCCAGCGTCAGCTGGTTGATCTTGTCGAACAATGCGGGCTTGTCGTTGGTCAGCGGCAGAACCGTTCCGGACTGCGGCGTCGAGCAAGCACCGGTACGAGAGTAGGCTGGCGTCACATACGCGCCGGCTTCCGCCATTGCGTCGGTGAACTTGTTGGTGCCATTGCGCTCAGCCACACATGCCGTTTTTGTGTAATCCCGGTTGTTGAAGCGGCGCATCAACGGCCAGGTCGTGCTGACTGGCGGCGTCACGATCGGCAACATGGCTGCCGGCGGGCGCACGTCGCCTGAGAACGGCACGATGGCAACCTTCGAGGTGTACTTGCTCTGGTCCTGCCACACGACGATATCGACGAGGTCGGCCGCCGCAGCTTTCATGTCGTCCAGCTTGCTGCCAGACCCCATCGAGCCCGAAACGTCGAGCATCATGGAGATTTCCAGGTTCAACTGCGCATTGCCGCCAATACCCAGCACCGACTTCGGGTGTTCGGAGCCTGTCAGCTTGAGCAGCGGCAGTTGATTGATGCCTGCAAGGCGCATGAACGGCGTGTTGATTTCAGCATTACCCGTCGCCTGAACGGCAGAACCGTCATCAACGACCGCGAATGATACGGTGTCGTTCTTCACGACCAGACGGTTCGACACGGCCTGCTGATAGTAGATCTTGGCAGTGTTGACCGCATCGGTCCGGTTGCCACCATTCGTCTGCAACGCACGACCCGCAGCCAGGACGGCCGAGTCGATTGCTGCAATCGTTTGATCGCGGGCATTCAGCCAACGGCCGAGATCGACCGCCGCACCGATGAGAATGAACATCGCCATGGTCATCAGACCGAAGATTACGGCGACATCGCCTGCCGTATCCTGGGCAAAGCTCGCGAACCGTTCCCGGTAGCGCATGCTCAGTCCCGAACCGGACGGCTGCTCCCTTTTTGTAGCTGAAGCGATCTCAGACCGCTTCCACTGATTGATAGACATAATACGCCTCCTGCACCTATATTGGCTTTTGCAGAATAGGCGTCTGCTCTTTAAGACTATTTAACAGCAGAGGTAGAGTTATATCGAACTAAGAAAATTGTGATGCATATCAAATACAATTTATATCAAATTTTATACTTCGTTTTAACACCATATTTACTACATCTATTTTGATACAATACTTTTGTACCTCGCAAAAGCGAACAAGAACAAGGTCCTGCAAACAACATCGGATCGCCGTGCGGCGATAGACACATAAAGAGTTGTTTATATCTTGTTGCGTGACTGCCGGGCCTTCGCTATACACCCGCCCACCACGACAGATTTTTTTTGCTGCGGCCGTGTGTCCGATCCCAATGCTGCGCGTGAACAACGCCCATCGCGGCGGGCGGGCACAAAACACGCCGAACCCCCTCCAAAGGAGCTGAGATGAGCACGAAGCAGGACTACATCGTAAAGGATCTGAGCCTAGCCGAGTGGGGCCGCAAAGAGATCTCGATCGCCGAAACCGAGATGCCGGGCCTGATGGCAACCCGCACCGAATACGGTCCGGCGCAGCCGCTGAAGGGCGCCCGGATCGCCGGTTCGTTGCATATGACAATCCAGACAGCCGTACTTATTGAGACGCTGGCCGCCCTTGGCGCCGACATCCGCTGGGTGTCCTGCAACATCTACTCGACGCAAGATCACGCCGCCGCCGCCATTGCTGCCGCCGGTATTCCGGTGTTCGCCTGGAAGGGTGAGAGCCTCGTCGATTACTGGGACTACACCCGCAAGTTGTTCGAGTGGGCTGACGGCGGCATGCCGAACATGATCCTCGACGACGGCGGCGACGCCACCATGTTCGTACATCTGGGCCTGCGCGCCGAAAACGGCGATACCGCATTCCTAGACAAGCCGGAATCGGAAGAAGAAGAAGTCTTCTTCGCCCTGCTCAAGAAAACGCTGAAGGAAAAGCCGAAGGGCTGGTTCGCTGAGCTCGCCAAGAGCATCAAGGGCGTTTCGGAAGAAACCACCACCGGCGTCCACCGTCTCTATGAAATGCAGAAGAAGGGCACGCTGCTCTTCCCGGCAATCAACGTCAACGACTCGGTCACCAAGTCGAAGTTCGACAATCTCTATGGCTGCCGCGAATCGCTGGTCGACGGCATCCGCCGCGGCACCGACGTGATGATGGCCGGCAAGATCGCGTTCGTCGCCGGTTTCGGCGACGTCGGCAAGGGTTCGGCGGCGTCGCTGCGCCAGGCCGGCTGCCGCGTCATGGTCTCCGAAATCGATCCGATCTGCGCCTTGCAGGCGGCGATGGAAGGCTATGAAGTCGTAACCATGGAAGATGCAGCGCCCCGCGCCGACATCTTCGTGACCGCCACCGGCAATAAAGATGTCATCACCGCCGACCACATGCGGGCCATGAAGGACCGGGCGATCGTCTGCAACATTGGCCACTTCGACAACGAGATCCAGGTCGCGGCGTTGAAGAACTTCCGCTGGAACAACATCAAGCCGCAGGTCGATGAAATCCAGTTCCCCGACGGCAAGCGCATCATCCTGCTGTCGGAAGGCCGCCTGGTGAACCTTGGCAACGCGATGGGTCACCCCTCGTTCGTGATGTCGGCGTCGTTCACCAACCAGACGCTGGCGCAGATCGAACTGTGGGCGAACCCCGGCAAGTACGAAAAGAAGGTCTACACGTTGCCGAAGCACCTCGATGAAAAGGTCGCGATGCTGCACTTGACCAAGATCGGCGCCAAGCTGACCAAGCTGCGGCCGGATCAGTCGGCGTACATCGGCGTTCCGCAGGAAGGCCCGTTCAAGTCGGAGCAGTACCGCTACTAACAGCGGTTTCAGCGGCGCCTAGCTGCCTTACTTCACGATAAACGCGGCGCGCGGGGAACACCTCGCGCGCCGTTGTCGCGTCTGAGGCACACCGCACTGGCAGCTTGCGGCCAAGGTCAGCATAATCACCGAGAGTGATTCGGGCTGCGGCCCGCGTCGCCTGTTGGCTTGCTTTAGTCGCGTCCGCACAACCAACAGCTTTTTTGCAACTACCAATCAGAACCGGACGCGATGCGCGGCATTACCAACCGTAACCAGCAGACGACACGCCGCCAGCTAGCGCTGCTGCTGCTGGCCGCGATGGGTTGCGTCACGGCTTTGATGTCGTCGTTCATTTCCGGCTATGGCACACGCTCCGACCAGATGGACCTGCGCCATGTCTCGCTGATTGCGCTGGTCGCCGGCGCCGGCTTCATTGCCGGCCTGATCGTCTGGCACATGACCTCTTCGGCGCGCCGCGAAGCCCGCTACGCCAAGGCCGAGAGTCTTCAGCTACGCCGCAATCTGGCCGCCGCCGACGCCATCATCCGCGCCGAACCGCAGGTGCTGATTTTCTGGGAACAGGGCCAAGCCGTCCGCATCGTCGCGCACACCTTGAGCGGCGTGCCGGGCGTACCGGAAAGCAATACCGAAATTCTGCGCTTCGGGCACTGGCTTGAAGCCAAAGGCGCTCAAGCGCTGAAGACCGCGCTTGATCAGCTATTCGCCAATGGCCGCGCGTTCAACATCATTCTGAAAACCCTGGCGGGCGGCAATGTAGAAGCCGAGGGCCGTGCGGCCGGCGGGCGCGCCGTGCTGCGCCTCAAGGATATTGCCGGCTACAAACTGGAACTCTCGACCATCCATCAGCAGCACGCTTCGCTGGCGCGCGACATCCGCTCAAGCCGCGCGCTGCTCAATACGCTGCCAATGCCGGTCTGGCTGCGCGCCGACGATGGCCGCCTGGTGTGGGTGAACAGCGCCTATATCCAAGCGGTTGACGCGCAAAGCGAAGCCGAAGTCCTCGACCGCCAGATCGAACTGCTGGAAAGCCGCCAGCGCAAATCGGTCGCCAAATCGATGGCGCAGGGCGAAAGCTATCGGGCGCGTGTGCATCTTGTCGCCGGTGGCGAGCGCCGCCCGCATGACATCGTGGTGCTGCCGGTTGATGGCGTAACGGCGGGTGCCGCCATCGACGTCACGGCCATTGAAAACGTGCAAGGCGAACTCGAACGCCAGATCGCAGCGTATGACCGCACGCTGCATCGCGTCGAAACGGCGGTTGCGATTTTCAATCGCGACCAGCAGCTCGTGTTCTTCAACGATGCTTACCGCAACCTGTGGCAACTCGACGAGGACTGGCTGCGCAGCAAACCGAGCGACAGCGCGGTTCTCGACCGGCTACGCGAGCAGGGCAAGCTGCCGCCCGTTGTCAATTATCGCGACTGGAAAGCCCGCGTGCTGGCCTGCTATCAAACCGGCGCCGAACTCGAAGACGGTTGGCACCTAACCGACGGGCGCATCGTCCACGTCATGGCCGAACAGCGCCCGGACGGCGGCGTCACATATCTGTTCGCCGACGAAACGGCGCGGCTGTCGCTTGAAAGCCGTTACAATGCGCTCATCGACGTGCAGCGCGAAACACTCGATAGCCTCTCGGAAGGCGTCGCCGTGTTCGGCACCGACGGCCGCTTGAAGCTCTACAACGTCGCGTTCTCGAATATTTGGAAGATCGCGCCGCGCCGCTTGGCCGAATTCCCGCACATCGACGAAGTCGTCACGCTGGCCAGCGCCATGCACTCGGACTTCGACACATGGTCGCGCATCGTCCGTGCGGTCACCGCTTTCCTGGAAGAACGCGAAACTTTTGAGGGTCAGATGAAGCGAGCCGACATGAGCGTCGTTGATTATGCCCTGATGCCGTTGCCGGATGGCGCGACGCTTCTGACCTTCGCCGACGTCACCGACGCACGCAGCGCCGAACGCGCGCTTGTCGAACGCAACGAAGCCCTGGTTGCGGCCGACCGGCTCAAGACCCAATTCATCGGCCACATTTCGTACGAGCTGCGCACGCCGTTGACCAACATCATCGGCTTTACCGAATTGCTCGCCACCCCCTACATGGGCGGCCTCAACGACAAGCAGCGCGAGTACGTCGCCGACATCATGACGTCTTCCAAGACGTTGCTCGCCATCATCGACGACATTCTCGATCTCGCGACGATCGACGCTGGCAGTCTGGAATTGCGCCTGACGCCGGTGGGCGTGCGCACCGTCATCGATTCCGCGATCCTCGGCATTCGCGAGCGCGCCATCCGCTCGCGTCTGACCATCGAGATCGCGGTTGCCGATGATGTTTCCGAATTCATGGCCGACGAGGCCCGCATGCGACAGGTGCTTTACAACCTGCTGTCGAACGCTGTCGGCTTCTCGAAAGCCGGCGATACCGTACAATTGACCTGCTGGCGCGAAAACGGCGCCGTCGTGTTCGCCGTCATCGACCACGGCGTCGGCATCCCGCAGGACCAGATCGACCGTGTATTCCAGCGCTTTGAGAGCCGCAGCCAGGGCTCGAAACATCGCGGCGCCGGTCTCGGCCTTTCGATCGTCAAGAGCCTCGTTGAACTGCATGGCGGCACGATCGACATCCAATCAGAAGAAAGCCGTGGCACAACGGTCACGGTCCGTATTCCAGAAAGACCGCTTCCGGTCGAGGGCGACGGCATGATCGTGGTGGCACGCCGGAACCGCGCAGCGTAGACTGCCGGACGATGAACAATCCTGTCGTTTTCAATAACGTCACTGAACCAGACCTGCTGCGCTTGGCGGAGCATGTTGCGTTCGCGCTCTCGCCCGGCGACGTGCTCGCGCTTGAGGGCGATCTCGGCGCCGGAAAGACGACATTCGCACGGGCGCTAATCCGCGCCCTATCGGCGGACACACTCACCGAAGTTCCAAGCCCGACCTTCACGCTTGTGCAATCGTATGAGACGGCCCGCTTCGATGTTGCCCATTTCGATCTTTACCGGCTGACCGATCCGTCCGAACTACTTGAGCTTGGACTGGATCTGGCGCTGAAGCGCGGCATCGCTGTGATCGAATGGCCGTCGCGCGCCGCAGATCTGCTACCGCCGGAACGCTTGACGCTGACGCTTTCGGATGGCGCGACGCCAGAAACACGCAGCGTGATGATTGAAGGCACCGGCTCGTGCGCGAAGCGCATGACCCGCCTTGCGGACATCCACCGCTTCTTGCACCAACACGGTTGGGCCGGCAGCGATACACACCTCAGCTACCTGCAAGGCGACGCCTCTCCACGGCGGTATGCGCGCGTCGTCAAAGCCTCAGGCGCGCGCGCGATTTTAATGGATTCACCACAGCAGCCCGACGGCGCGGCGATCCGTGATGGCTTGCCCTATAGCCGCATCGCCCACCTCGCCGAAGACGTGCGCCCCTTCGTGGCCGTTGCTCATGCCCTTTCCGCTGCCGGTTTTTCAGCGCCGGAAATTTTCGCTCATGACCTCGACCACGGGTTGCTTCTGATTGAAGATCTCGGTGACGCCGTATTCGGTGCCGAGGTTCTGCGCGGCGGCGATCAACAAGCACTGTGGACGCGGGGCGTTGCAACGCTCGTCGCACTGCGGCGCAATCGGCCAAACGGACCGTTGCCGCTGCCGGACGGATCGGCCCGCACGCTGCCCGCACTCGATCAGGGCACGCTGCAAATCGAAACCGAACTCTTGCTCGACTGGTACTGGCCGGCGCTGCGCGGCACGCCGGTGCCACCCGACGCAAGCGACAGCTTCCTCAGCATTTGGAACACCGTGTTCACGCGCGTCCTTGAGAGCCCGAAAGGCTGGGTGCTGCGCGATTATCATTCGCCAAATCTGATCGCGCTTGCTGGCCGCCCGCCGCCGCGCGACGTCGGCATCATCGATTTCCAGGATGCGCTTTCCGGACCCGAGGCCTACGATCTCGTGTCACTGTTGCAGGATGCGCGCCTCGATGTTCCAGCGGCAATAGAGAGCGCGTTGTTGGAGCGCTATATCGCGGACGTACGCGGATGCGAAGCCTCCTTCGACGCGATCAATTCCGCTTTGCGTATGCAGCGCTCGGCGCGCAGCGCAACACCAAGATCCTCGGCATCTTCGCCCGACTCGCCAAACGCGACGGCAAGCGCCACTATCTGGCGCACATTCCACGCATCTGGGGGTATCTCGCGCGCGATCTGACCCATCCCGGCTTATCGAGCCTCAAGGCGTGGTATGATGAGCATCTGCCCGCCGCGATCAGAGGCCGTGCGCTGACGATCTAACCCCCATCCTTCCGCAGCAAAACCGGGTTCATGCATGTCGACGGCGCAACGTCCCACAACAGCCATGGTCCTCGCCGCCGGGCTCGGCACGCGCATGCGGCCACTGACCGACACACTCCCGAAGCCGCTCGTGCCGCTCGCCGGTCGCGCCATGATCGATCACGTTCTCGATCGGCTGGCGGCGGCTGGCATCACCACGGCGGTCGTCAACGTCCATTATCTGGCTGACGCAATCGAGCAGCACCTCAAGGCGCGGAAAGCGCCGCGCATCGTCATTTCGGATGAGCGCGGCGTGCTACTCGAAACCGGCGGCGGCGTTCTACGTGCGTTACCGCTGTTGGGTAATGCGCCGTTCGTGATCCATAATTCTGATTCTGTCTGGATCGAACGCGGCGTCTCGAACCTCGATCGCCTGCTCGACGCCTGGGATGAAACGCGCATGGACTCCTTGATGCTGTTGGCACCGACGGCGGCAAGCCTCGGCTATGATGGACGCGGCGATTTCAATCTCAATTCTGCCGGGGTGATCTCGCGCCGCGCCGCGTCCGAAACGGCGCCTTATGTGTTCGCTGGCGTTTCCATCATTCATCCGAAACTGTTTGCCGGAGAATCCGAGGGGCCGTTTTCACTCAATCGCGTATGGGATCGCGCCATCAGCGCCGGCCGGCTTTACGGCATCACGCTCGAAGGACTGTGGATGCACGTCGGAACACCCGACGCATTGGACGAAGCCAACGCCGCGATGGCTGCAGCGCAAGGCCAAAGCGCATGACGAAGCGCATTTACACCATTCCGCCCGGCGCGGCTTTTCTGCCCGCCCTCGCCCGCGCCATCCTCAACGGCGATCTGCCGTCGCCCGGTGGCGCAAAGCCCGATCCGCTGTCACTGCCCGACATAACGTTGCTGTTGCCGACGCGGCGTGCTGCACGCGCCATGCAAGATGCATTTCTCACGGCGTCGGGCGCCCGCGCGCTGCTTATGCCGCGCACCCGCCCGATCTCCGAGGGCGAGGACGATCTGACCTTGCTGACAAACCTCGCAGGCTCAGCCGCGCTTGGTGCCGGCATCCTCGATCTGCCGCAACCCGTCCCGCCGCTTGAGCGCACGCTGACCTTGACGCAGCTGGTGCAGCGCTGGCGCGAAACGGTATCCAAAACCACGGACCAGCAGATCACCAACACGCCCGCGCAGGCCGCCAGTCTGGCAGCGGAGCTGGCTAATCTGATGGATGAGATCGAACGCGAGAACGTCGCCTTCGAAAAAATTCACGACCTGGTGCCCGACACCTATTCCGAGCACTGGCAGAAAACCGTCGAGTTCCTGAAGATCGTTTCGACCTTCAAAGCTATGGGCTTCACATCCGAAGTCGAAACGCGCAATGCGCTGATCCTGGCGGAAGCCCGCCGCCTTGAGACGCATCCACCCAAGGCACCCGTCATCGTCGCGGGCGTCACCGGATCGATACCCGCAACGGTGGCGTTGATGCGCGCGGTGGCCGCCCTCCCGCACGGCGCGATTGTGCTGCCGGCCCTCGATATGGCGCTTGATGAAGAAAGCTGGAACGCCATCGTTCCCGAACATCCAGAGCACCCGCAGTTTGGCTTGAAAAAGCTGCTCGATCATCTGGGCGCCGAACGTAGCGATGTGCAGGTACTCGCCGGCGTTCAGCCATCGGCGGACAGAGAGGCGCGCAACGCCTTCATCAGCGAAGCCATGCGCCCTACTAAAACGACGCAGAAGTGGCACACGTATACGGCGACAACCGCGCCTGAGACGATCAAGCAGGCGTTGACCGGCGTCTCGTTGATTGAGGCCCCGAACGCGCAAGACGAAGCTGAAGTCGTCGCCCTCATTTTGCGCGAAGCGGTGGAAACGCCGGGACGTACCGCAGCGCTTGTATCGCCTGATCGCCTACTGGCGCGGCGCGTTGCAATCCGGCTGGAAGCCTGGGGCATCCGCGTGGACGACAGCGCCGGACGGCCGTTCGCGAAAACAGTGCCCGGCACCTTCCTCAATCTTGTCGTCGACGCGGCCGTCAGCGATTTTGCCCCGGCCGACGTCATGGCCTTGCTCAAGCATCCGCTGTGCCGCCTTGGCATGAAAGCATTCGACGTGCGCCGCTTCGGCCGCGCGCTTGAAATCGCCGCCTTCCGTGCGCCGTATCTCGGGCGCGGCCTGGAGGGCGTCGCCGCCGCATTGCATCGCTTCGAAGCGGATAGGATCGAGAAACGCCGCCGCCATATGGCCGCTGAACGTCTTTGGGATGACGATCTGACGGGTGCTGCCGATCTGGTGCAGCGCCTGACAGCGGCCTTCGCGCCACTGGCGGCTCTCTATACCGACGACCGCAGGCATTCGCTCGCGGCGTTCACCGCCGCCCATAGCGCGACCGCCGAACTGCTGGCCGCCTTACCTGACGATGATCCTGCACGCCAGGAAGATATTAATCCGTTGTGGCAGGGCGATGCGGGCGAAGCGGCCAACACGTTCTTCGTCAAACTGGCCGCTCCGCAATTGCCGCAGATCACCATACATTCCGGCGACTATGCCGATCTCTACAAAAGCCTGTTGGCGCGCGAGAATGTACGCGAGCGCACGCCGGTGCATCCGCGCGTCGCAATCTGGGGACCGTTTGAAGCGCGTCTGCAGCAGCCCGACGTCATGATCCTCGGCTCGCTCAATGAAGGCACATGGCCGGAAGCCGCTGAAACCGGCGCGTGGCTTAATCGGCCGATGCGGCAAGAACTCGGTTTGCCATCGCCGGAAGAAGACACCGGCCGTGCCGCCCATGACTTCATATCGCTGCTCGGCGCGGAGCGCGTGTATCTGACCCGCGCCCAGAAGATCAAAGGTGTGCCGACGGTGCCGTCGCGCTGGCTGATGCGCATTTCGGCGCTGCTCGATGGATTGAAACTGCAATCGACGTTGCACTCGACGGAGCCTTGGCTGGCCTGGGCGCGCGCGCGCGATGCGGTCGATGAGGTGCAGCGCGCGAACGTTAAGATCACGGCACCCGCGCCGGCGCCGCCGCTCGCCATGCGTCCGCGCAAAATGAGCGTCACGCGCGTCGAAGACTGGATCACCAATCCGTATTCGGTGTTCGCCCGCCAGATCTTGAAACTCGACGCGCTGCCAGCCCTCGGCATGGCACCAGACCAGAGCCTGCGCGGTGCGCTGGTCCACGATGTGCTGTCGCGATTTGCGACCGCTTTTCCGCAACAGCTCCCCGCCGACGCCCGCGCGGCGCTGTCCGATATTGCCGAAAAGCTGCTCGCCGATCTCACCGGCCATCCGCGCGTTGCGGCGTTCTGGATGCCGCGCCTCGCGCGCTTTCTCGATTGGTTTGCCGAGACCGAAGCGGATCGCCGCGCCGATGTTGTGCGCGTCGTGCCGGAAATTTCAGGAAGTCTCGTCATTGCCGCGCCGGGCGGTCCGTTCACGTTGACTGCGCGTGCCGACCGCATCGACGACACGGGGCACGGATTGATTATCACCGACTACAAGACCGGCGTTATTCCGGCTGACAGTAACGTCCAGAAAGGCCGCGCGCCGCAATTGCCGCTCGAAGCCGCAATCGCCGCCAGCGACATCGGCTTTCCAGGCCTCGCGGGCCGCGAGGTGTTGGCCTTGAAATACATTCGCGCGTCGGGCGGCGAGCCGGCAGGCGAAGACAAGCGCATCAAAACCAATGACGTTGCGGCCCTCGCCGCGGCCGCCTTGCAGGGCCTTAGCGAACTCGTCGCGCTTTATGACAACGAAGCGACCGCCTATCGCGCCGTCCGGCGTCCCGGCTATCGCTACGACTATGACGACTACGCGCACCTTGCGCGCGTCGCTGAGTGGTCCGCACACACGAACGATGAGGGCGCGGCATGACCGGAAAACAGCCCGTGCGCAACATAGAGACGGTGCGCAACGAAACCAATCGCCTGCAAGCGACGGCCGCCGATCCGCAAGTGTCCGTGTGGGTCAATGCCAACGCCGGCACGGGCAAGACGCACGTGCTGACGCTACGCGTCTTACGCATCCTTTTGGCCGGAACGCCGCCGGAGCGCATTTTGTGCCTGACCTACACCAAGGCCGCCGCTGCCGAAATGTCGAAGCGCATCTTCGATAAACTCGGCACCTGGGTGACCGCGACGGATGCCGAGCTGAGTGCGCACTTGCAGGGCATCTTAGACCACGCGCCCAGCGGCGAAGAGCTGGATTTTGCGCGCACGCTCTTCACCCGCGCCATCGAAACGCCGGGTGGCTTGAAAATCCAAACCATCCATGCGTTTGCCGAGCGGCTGTTGCAGCGTTTTCCGCTGGAAGCCGGTGTACCGCCAGGCTTCCAGATTCTCGATGATCTGAAAGGCCGCGAACTGAAGGCGCGCGCCATTGATGCAACGCTGCTGGAGGCGACGGGCAACCCCATGTCGCCGCTCGGCCGCGCGCTCGCGACCGCCATACGCTACGCCACCGATTCCAATTTTGACGAACTGCTGTCGAAGGCGATTGCCGAACGCGCCTGGATGGATAAGGCCAGCCGCTTTGAACTCGGCCGTGTGCAAGACGATTTCGTGGCTGTCGAGGGTTATCTGCGCACGACGCTTGGCGTGCGCGCCCATATCACCGGGCAACAATTGGAAAGCGAACGCGCCGGCATCTTGAACGATGCTGACCTCGCCAGCTTGCGCGATTATCTTGCGGGCGGTAGCAAAACCGACGTTGCCAACGGCGAAAAACTGCGCGCCGCGCTATCGGCATCAACGCCTGCGCAGCGCGGCGACGCGCTCGCTGATTATTTCCTGATCGATAGCGGCAATGGCCAGCGCGCCAGCCTGATGACCAAAAAGCTCGCTGAAGATCGGCCCGATCTGCTGGCCCGCGCGACGAGCGCCCAAGCGACTTGCTTCCGGCTGACAACGGAGCGCAAGGCGCTCGCGCTGGTTGAGGCGTCCGTGGCGCTCTACAGGCTCGCTGGCGCCGTGCTGTTTCGCTACACCAAAGCCAAGGCCGCTTCCGGCGCGCTCGATTTCGACGACCTCATTCAGAAGACGACGTTGCTGCTCACGGCATCAACGTCCGCTGAGTGGGTTCTGTTTAAACTCGATGGCGGTCTGGACCACGTTCTTGTCGATGAAGCGCAAGATACCAGCCCCGAGCAATGGCAGATCATCGAAGCGCTTGGGCGCGAGTTCTTTGCTGGCACCAGCGCCCGCGAGGTGGTGCGCACGATCTTTGCCGTAGGCGACGAAAAGCAATCGATCTATTCGTTCCAAGGTGCGCGCCCGGAAATGTTCGCCGAGGTCGGCCAGCGAATGCAGACGACGATTGAGAACGCGCAAGCCGCCTGGCGGCGCGTGCCGCTGAACCTGTCGTTCAGAACCGTGCAGCCGGTGCTCGACGCGGTCGATACGGTGTTTTCCGATCCCAGCATTACGCCCGGGCTCACCGCCGGCACCGATCCGATCCGCCATATCGCCAGCCGCTTTGGCCAGTCGGGCATGATTGAAATCTGGGAAACGGAAAGGCCGGGTGAGGCGTCAAGCATCAGCCCGTGGCGGCCGCTTGATGAAGATCCTGAAGCCGCCGCGCCCGCTAACGTACTCGCCAACCGTATCGCCGACACTGTCAAAGAGTGGCTGAAGACCGGTACGAAACTGACATCCGAGGATCGGCCGATCCGCGAGTCGGATATTTTGATCCTGGTGCGCAAGCGCAATCCGTTTGCCGTGCCGATGGTTGCTGCACTCAAGGCCCGCGACATCGCTGTCGCCGGTGCTGACCGTATCCAACTCACCGACCAGATCGCCGTGCAGGATCTACTCGCGCTCGGTGATTTTCTGACGTTGCCCGAAGACGACCTCGCGCTTGCGACCGTTCTCAAAGGACCAATTTTCGGCTTTGATGACGACGACCTGCTGCGCATTGCCTACGGCCGCAAAGGCGCGCTGTGGAAGGCCTTTCTGGCGCTCGCCGACAAAGAGCCGAAGTATAAGCCAGCCGCCGAGACCTTGAAGCGTTGGCGCGCGAAAGCCGACTTCACGCCGCCGTTTGAATTCTTCTCGTCGCTGCTTGATCGCGAAGGCGTCAGATCGAAGATGCTACATCGGTTGGGGCCTGAAGCCGCCGACGCGATCGACGAATTCCTCGACATTGCACTTGCCTATGACGATGCCGAACCGCCGTCTCTGACGGGCTTTCTCGCCAACCTGCGCGCCGGAGACCGCGAAGTGAAGCGCGATATGGATCACGCCCGCAACGAGGTGCGCGTGATGACCGTGCACGGCGCGAAGGGGCTTGAATCGCCCATCGTGTTTCTGCCCGACACGTGCACGACCATTTCTGGAGATGGCGCGGGCACCCGGCTTTTGAAACTGCCCGACGCGCCGCGGCTGACCGGCATGCCTGTTCCGGTGATCTGGCAGATCAAGGGGACATCACGGCTCCCAGCCGTGCATGACGCCACGCTCGCCAAGGATGAACGTGATCGCCAGGAACGCAATCGCCTGCTGTACGTTGCGATGA
Organism: Hyphomicrobium sp.; assembly: GCA_016716675.1. GTDB lineage: Bacteria > Pseudomonadota > Alphaproteobacteria > Rhizobiales > Hyphomicrobiaceae > Hyphomicrobium_B. Next base: position 143,826 of record JADJVG010000009.1, on the reverse strand, counting down.
CGCGCGCCCGCGACCGCTTGTATGTCTGCGGCTTTGAAGGCGCCAAGGGCCGCGCGGCAAACTGTTGGTATGATATTATTCATAATCGCCTCGCGGCCTCCTGCAAGAAGATTGCGATAGCCGATGGCAAGAGCATCTGGCGTCTGGAAAGCCCGCAAGCTGCAAAGACAGAGACGGCCAAGAGCGCACCCGTCGCTGCTGAAGCGTCGCGTGCACTGCCACTGTTCGCCATGCGCCGTGCCGCGATCGAACCGCAGTTGACCATGCCGCTGGCGCCGTCGCGCCTGGAGCCGTATGCGCCCGACAGCGAGGGCGAACCGCTCGTTGCCCCACGCACCGCCGACGATCCGGCATCCGATGGCGGTCGCCCATCGCCCGCCGCGATGGTGTCGGGCAATCGCTTCTTGCGCGGAACGATTACCCACGCGCTTCTGCAATATCTGCCCGACATCGAAGCCGGCGAGCGCAAGGCCACGGCCACCGCATTCGTCACCCGCCGTGGCGAGGAGCTTCCCGCAAAAGTGCGGCTCGGCATCGTCCGTGAAACTCTGGCCATTCTGACGAGTGGCGATTTCGCGCTGCTGTTTTCACCGTTAAGTCGCGCTGAAGTTCCAATTTCTGCGGTAATACCGCGCCCCGCCGGCATGAGTGGACCGGCGCTGCGTTTGACCGGCCAGATCGATCGACTCGCCGTGACCGCCAGCGATGTCTTCATCGTCGATTACAAGACGAATCGCCCGCCGCCGCACGAGGTGCAGCGTGTCGCACCCGCCTACCTTTTCCAGCTCGCCGCCTATGCTTTGGCGCTGCGGGAGATCTATCCGGACAAACGGGTACGTGCGGCACTTTTGTGGACCGATGGACCGCGACTTATGGAGATTCCAGGAGAAATCCTCCGGGATTATGGCCAACGGCTCTGGAAACTCGACGTGGCTAGCCTTGACGTTCCGGGGGCTGATACCTACGTTCCTGCTCCGAACGTATAAGCCCGCTCGAACGGGCACCGGCCGCCGTTGTGGTGACTGGAACGAATTCGACGAGGAGAAAATACACCATGGCAAACGCCGTAACCGACGCAAGTTTTGACCAGGAAGTGCTGAAGTCGAGCGTGCCCGTACTCGTTGACTTCCACGCCGTCTGGTGCGGCCCGTGCAAAGCCATGGCGCCGGCTCTCGACGCTGTAGCCCAGGAAATGGGCGGCAAGGTTAAGGTCGTGAAAATCGACGTTGATGAAAATCCGAAAGTGACCGGCACCTATGGCATTCGCGCCATGCCGACGCTGATCATGTTCAAGGGTGGCGAAGTTGCCGCTCAGCACACCGGCGCTATCGTGCAGAAGAAGAAGCTCGAGGACTGGATCAACACGGTCGTCTCCGCTTAAGCGGACCGCGCACAGGCTGCATTCGACTGCGTTTAATATCGAAAAGGCCCGTCGAACCGACGGGCCTTTTTGTTTGTGCAGAATTCGTGTGCCCAGAACCGCTCAGGTGCCAACGTAGGCCGAGTCCGGCACCACGACCGCGAAGATATCGTGCAAGGCCGCCAAGCTGGCGTTGTGCAGGTCTTTTGCTTCGACGACGCCGCCGGTTGGGTTCGGCAAAGCGCGTGTCGCCGTAGCGGACGCGACGACGGTCGGCTTGTAGCCATGATTGAAGGCTGCGCGCGCCGTTGAGTTGACGCACACATGGGTCATGAAGCCGACAAGCGTCAGATCGGTGACGCCATAGCCTTTGAGCAGTTCGTCGAGATTGGTCTTCTCGAACGAGCTCGGATAGGCTTTCACGACCACCGGCTCTCCGGCCGCGGGCGCCACCACATCGGCAATAGCGCCAATGCGCGCGTTGACGTCGTATGGCGACCCCTCGCCCGCGTTATGCTGGATGTGGATGACAGGCCGGCGCGCATCACGAAACCTCTGCAGCAGCGCCTGGCATTCGACGAGTGCAGGCTCAACGCCTTCAAGCCGCATCACGCCTTCGCGGTAGGTGTTCTGGCAATCGATCAACACCAGCGCCGACTGGCCTACTGTGGTCGGCGTGTAGCCCATGCCTGTCAGTTCGCGCAGCGTTTTTGAGGCAGCCATATGTCGTTCTCCCGATCGTTTCTTCTCAATTGTTACTGGATTAATAGGCAGGACGCTCAATGCCATTCGGCGGCGGTCCACTCGCGTCGAGCGCATCGTTCTCAGCATCGGTAAAGATACGCGAGCGTGTGAGGAAGCGGACGCCTTCCGGTGCTTCCAGCGAAAACCCAGAACCGCGCCCCGGCACAACGTCGATAATGATGTGGGTATGCTGCCAGTATTCGAACTGGGATTTGCCCATGTAGAGCGGCTGGCCGCCGATCTCGCCCATGAACACATCCTGCGCGCTGACTTTGAATTCCTTGAGTGGGTAACACATCGGCGCGCTGCCATCACAGCACCCGCCCGACTGATGGAACATCAGCGGACCGTGCATGGCCATCAACTTGGTAATCAGGTTGATCGCTTCCGGCGTTGCACTGACGCGCGAGATATTGGCTGTTTGGCGAACGGTTTCAGTAGTCGTCATGTTGGACTCCGATCACATTTGAATCTTGCGAAAATGCCTGGACGCAGCTTTGCGCGCCATGCTTGCGATAAATTGTAAAACGGCGGCGGGTTCCGGTTGAGAGCGAGAAGCCGACCGGAAAACCGTCGACCATATCGATCACCAGTTCGTCGCTATGACACTCTCCGCTTGGGCGGCTTTGCATTTGATAAACGGGCACGCCTTCAATGACGCCTAAGAGGTCGTCGCGCTGACCGATGCGCAATTCACCTGCCGGCAGACAAACCGGACGGCGTAGACCGCTGTTGGCCCCCGCGACGTGCAAAATAATGTCACCGTGCTGCTCTTTGAGTTGCCGCAGCGCGTCCCGCGCCTCTGGTGTCGCGGTGATTGAGCAGGCCGGTGCGTCATTGGTCGCCATCGCACATCTCCTCATCCGCGAACCGGCTTTCGTCGGTCGCGGCGTACCTTCTAGGTAATGCTCAGGGCTAACGATTGAAATAGGCAAATCCCGTGCCCGGGCTTCGAATTACCCGAAGGCTATAAGAAAGGGGTGCGGAACCTTTCGGCTCCGCACCCCCCAATTGGCAAAACCAAACGCGCCTTAGAAGAAGCCGAGCGCCTTCGGGCTGTAGCTGACCAGCATGTTCTTGGTCTGCTGATAGTGGTCGAGCATCATCTTGTGCGTTTCGCGGCCGATGCCCGACTGCTTGTAGCCACCGAATGCGGCATGTGCCGGATACAGGTGGTAGCAGTTGGTCCAAACGCGGCCGGCCTGGATTTCACGGCCGAAGCGATACGCCTGCGTGCCGTTACGCGTCCAAACGCCCGAGCCGAGGCCATAGAGCGTATCGTTGGCGATCTGCAGCGCTTCTTCCGGCGTTTCGAAGGTCGTGACGGCGAGCACCGGTCCGAAGATCTCTTCCTGGAACACGCGCATCTTGTTGTGGCCTTCGAGAACCGTCGGCTCGACGTAGTAGCCGTTGGCGATTTCGCCCGAGTGAGCGGCGCGCTTGCCACCCGTCAGAACGCGAGCGCCTTCGCCACGGCCGATGTCGATGTAGCTCAGGATCTTTTCGAGCTGATCGTTCGACGCCTGCGCGCCGATCATCGTCGAGGGATCGAGCGGGTGGCCCTGCTTGATCTTGGCGACGCGCTGCAACGCACGGTCCATGAACTTTTCATAGATCGAACGCTGGACCAGCGCGCGGCTCGGACAGGTGCAGACTTCGCCCTGGTTGAGCGCGAACATCGTGAAGCCTTCGAGGCACTTGTCGAAGTATTCGTCGTCGGCGTCCATGACGTCGGCGAAGAAGATGTTCGGCGACTTGCCACCGAGTTCCAGCGTGCACGGGATGATGTTTTCCGATGCGTACTGCATGATCAGGCGGCCGGTCGAGGTTTCGCCGGTGAACGCGATCTTGGCGATGCGCTTGTTCTGCGCCAGCGGCTTACCAGCTTCGACGCCGAAGCCGTTGACGACGTTGAGAACGCCTTCCGGCAACAGGTCGCCGATGATTTCCATCAGCACCATGATCGACATCGGCGTCTGTTCGGCAGGCTTTAGCACGACGCAGTTACCGGCGGCGAGAGCCGGCGCCAGCTTCCAGATCGCCATAAGCAGCGGGAAGTTCCACGGAATGATCTGGCCAACGACGCCCAGCGGTTCGTGGAAGTGGTAGGCGACCGTATCGTGGTCGATTTCCGAGATCGAACCTTCCTGGGCGCGCAGGCAGCCTGCGAAGTAGCGCCAGTGGTCGATGCCAAGCGGAACGTCAGCGAAAGTCGTTTCGCGGATCGGCTTGCCGTTGTCGATCGATTCAACCAGCGCGATGATGTCGAGGTTTTCTTCCATGCGGTCGGCGATTTTGTTCAGAACCTTGGCGCGCTCAGCAGGCGACGTGCGGGCCCAAGCCTGGCGCGCCTTGTGCGCTGCGTCGAGCGCCAGTTCGATGTCTTCCGAGGTCGAGCGGGCGATCTCGCAGATTTCCTGGCCGGTGATCGGCGTGACGTTTTTGAAATATTGGCCGCGAACCGGGGCAACCCACTTGCCTCCGATAAAGTTATCATAACGCGACTTGATAACCTGCGTGCCTTTCAACTTGTCCATGGCGACGTGCTGCATCTGGTGTCTCCTCCTAGGGTGAGCCGTTTTGATTGTTATTTTTTGTGCACCATAGCGATGCCTCATGACATTGAACAGTGAGCCCAACTCATTCCTTAGTTGGAGCCCGAGCAACATTTGACGGCGTAGGATCTCATTTTCGAGGCGGCGGGAACGCCGAATTAAACGCCGCTTTCCTGTAAAGTCAGAACGTGGCCAGCGAGATAGAGAGAGCCGCAAATAAGTACTCTCTTCGGGCCTTTCGGCAGCGCAGCAATTGTTTGCAAAGCCGCGATCACACCTTCGCGATCAATCGCCTGCAAGCCCGCACTCTGGGCAACTTCGGCGAGTGTCTCCTGACTATGCGGCGTTTCGTGGGCGCCCGGAATGGGCACCGTATAGATACCGCGCACAAGCCCGCGAAATGGCGCCAGGAAGCCGAGCGCATCTTTCTGGCCCATCATTCCGACCACAAGGTAAACGGGCTTCGGTGCCTTCTCTTCGAAGCCTGCAAGCGTATCGGCAATCATATCGCCGGCGGCTGGATTATGCCCGCCGTCCAGCCACAACTCAGTGTCCGGCCCTAGAATGGCAGGCAGCGGGCCCGTGGTCAGACGCTGCATACGCGCCGGCCATTCAACGGTTTGCAAGCCGCGCCCAATCGCCATTTCGTCCAAGCCCAGCGCCGGCAATTTGCTCGCCAGCTTGACGGCGGCGGCAACTGCCGTGCCGGCATTGACGATCTGATGACGACCCGCGAGGGCTGGCAGTGGCAAATCAAGTAGCTCTTCGTTCAACTGAACGACGAGGCGGCCGCTTTGCTCATAAGCGTCAAAATCCTGCCCCCACACCACGAGCGGCGCACCGGCCTTGCGCGCTTTTTCCTCAATCACATCGAGCACGTCGCTGGATTGCTGCGAAACGATGCCCGTCGCGCCGCGCTTCAAGATGCCGGCCTTCTCGGCCGCAATCTTCGACAGCGTTGGTCCGAGCTTCTCGGCATGGTCCATCGAAATCGGCGTGATGATGGTGAGTACGGGGCTCTCGATCACGTTGGTCGCGTCGAGACGTCCGCCAAGGCCGACTTCAAGCAGCACGATATCCGCGGGTGTCTCGCTGAATGCGAGGAATGCTGCGGCGGTGGTGATTTCAAATTGTGTGATGTCATCGCCGTCGTTGACCGCACGCACGCGCATTAAAACATCAACGAGCGAGGCTTCATCGATCGGCTGCGAGCGGCCCTCGCCAGCCGCGAGCGTAATACGCTCATGAAAGCGCACGAGATGAGGCGACGTGTAAGCATGCACGCGCTTGCCCGCGGCTTCGATCATCGCCTTTAGATAGGCGGTGACGGAGCCTTTGCCGTTGGTGCCTGCAATGTGCACGACGGGTGGCAGCTTCTTTTCAGGATGGCCGAGCTTACCGAGCAGGCGCTCGACCCGTCCGAGCGACAGGTCGATCAGCTTGGGGTGCAGGAACATCATCTCGGCGAGGAGCTGATCGCTGGTCGGCAGTTTGGTTTTTGTGGGCATGTTAGTGCGAACTCGAGAAGTCATCCTTGGCAACAGGCAAGGTTGCTTCCTTATCAAATGCCGCCGCTAAATACCACGCCCAGCGTCTTTCGGGTTTACCGCTCCGCTTGACGTTTCGCCGTCCCGCTTCGCCTTGTCGCCGCGACCCGCTTCAAAACGCTGGCTCGGCGGCACGGCTTCGGCTTCGGTGATGCCGGTCTCACGCGCTGCAGTCTCAATCAGTTTGCCGTCAACCGACGCGCCGTTGACGTGGGACTTGCCGTTCACCTTACGCACGTCTTTGCCCCGCGAGGCATCGAGGCCGCTCATGAAAATCGAGCACAGCCGCGCCAGCGTTTCGCGCATCTGGTGGCGGTGCACAACCATATCAACCATGCCGTGCGACAGCAGATATTCGGAGCGCTGGAACCCATCCGGCAATTGCTCGCGGATCGTTTGTTGAATAACGCGCGGACCGGCAAAACAGATCAGTGCGCCGGGCTCTGCGATATGGACATCGCCGAGCATCGCATAGGATGCCGTGACACCACCCGTCGTCGGGTCCGTCAAAACCACTATATAGGGTAAACGATTTTCGCGCAGCCGCTGCACGGCGATCGTTACGCGCGGCATCTGCATCAATGACAGAATGCCTTCCTGCATACGCGCGCCGCCCGACGCCGCAAACAGAATGAACGGCGCCTTGAGATCGACGGCGCGCAACATGCCGGCAATCAGGGCTTCGCCCGCCGCCATACCCAGCGATCCGGCCATAAAGCGGAAATCCTGCACGGCCGACACGACCTGGCGCCCTTCAAGCAGGCCCTCGCCGACCAGCACGGCGTCTTCCAGCTTGGTGTCGGCTTTCGCGTCTTTCAGGCGATCGGTATACTTGCGGCCGTCGCGAAACTTGAGCGGATCCTGCTGGACCGACGGCACCGGCACGACCTTATACTGTCCATCATCGAACAGATGGGCGAGCCGCTGATCGGCCGCGAGGCGCATGTGATAGTTCGAGCCCGGCACCACGAACTGATTGGCCTCGAGGTCTTTGTAAAAGACCATCTGGCCGCTCTCGGGGCACTTCACCCAAAGGTTGTCCGGCACGTCGCGCTTCGTGGTAGACAACAGTCCGCTGATCTTGGGCCGGACAACGTTGTTGATCCAGTTCACTGCGATTGGCTCCTCGTGGTCTGACCGGGTTCGCTTTTGAACCCGGCGAAAAACTTGGGCGCGCTTCCCGTGGCTTCCAGCGTCACGTTTCGTAACGGCAGCCAATCCGGCGCGGCTTCCAAGCCATATAATTTAGCGCTTGTCCTAGCACCACGCTAGGCTCAGCGCTCTAGATATGGGGGCATTATAGCGCCCCTCCAGACCTTTTGGTGGATATCCTTCGCCTTGGTCAAGCCGACCGCAGTGCCGCACCGAGTTCGTTAACGAGCGCCAGGACCCCGCTGACCGTCTCCGGCGTCGCTTCTCCCTTTGATCCCAAGGACTTCTCGATGACGGCGACGATCGCCGAGCCGACCACAACCCCGTCGGCGCCGCGCGAGATCGCCTTGGCCTGGGGGCCCGAGCGGACCCCGAATCCGACGACGACGGGCAGCGGCGTCTGCCCCTTGATGCGCTTCACCTGGGCGTGGACGTCATCCACGACGGGTGCGGCCGCACCCGTAATGCCGGTAATCGACACGTAATAAACGAACCCCGACGTGTTCTTCAGAACCGCCGGTAACCGCTTATCGTCGGTCGTCGGCGTAGCCAAGCGAATGAAATTCAGACCGGCGTCAACGGCGGGCAGGCACAGTTCCTCGTCGGCTTCCGGCGGCACATCGACGACGATCAAGCCATCGACACCGGCAGCCTTGGCGTCAGCCAGGAAGCGCGCATTACCGTAGACGTAGATCGGGTTGTAATAGCCCATCAGCACGATCGGCGTGGTTTGATCCCGCTCGCGGAAGCGACGGACCATCGCCAGCGTTTTGGTCATGTTGTGCCCGGCCTTCAAGGCGCGCAGCGATGATGCTTGGATCGCGGGACCATCGGCCATCGGATCGGAGAACGGCATGCCGAGTTCGATGATGTCGGCGCCAGCCGCCGGCAACCCGGCGAGGATCTTCTCGCTCGTTTCCAGATCGGGATCACCGGCCGAAACGAAGGTCACCAGCGCGGGGCGCTGTTCTTTTTTCAGTTGTGCGAAGCGGGCGTCGATGCGGGTAGCGTGTGTCATGCTCAGATTTTCATTCCCAATGCCTTGGCGACGGTGAACAGATCCTTGTCGCCGCGGCCACAGAGATTCATCACCAGCAAATTATCTTTCGGCAACGTCGGCGCGAGCTTCATCACCTGAGCCAGCGCGTGGCTTGGCTCCAAGGCCGGAATGATGCCTTCCATGCGCGTACAGAATTGCAACGCCTCCAGCGCTTCCCTGTCGGTGATTGCGACATACGTCACGCGGCCGTTGTTCTTCAGCCAGGCGTGCTCCGGCCCGACACCCGGATAATCGAGACCGGCCGAAATCGAATGGCCTTCGAGGATCTGGCCATCACTGTTCTGCAGAAGATAGGTGCGATTGCCATGCAGCACGCCGGGCGTTCCGCCGGTCATCGAGGCGGCATGGCCGTTTTCAACGTCAAGCCCGTGACCGCCGGCTTCAACGCCATAGATCGCGACGCCCGCGTCATCGAGGAAGGGATGGAACAGCCCGATCGCATTGGAACCGCCGCCGATGCACGCAACAACCGTGTCAGGCAGACGGCCTTCCGCCGCCAGCATCTGTTCGCGCGCTTCCTTGCCGATGATCGACTGGAAATCGCGAACCATCGCCGGATACGGATGCGGACCGGCCGCCGTGCCGATCAGGTAGTATGTGTCTTTGACATTCGTCACCCAGTCGCGCAGCGCTTCGTTCATCGCGTCTTTGAGCGTGCCGGCACCCGACGTGACCGAGTTCAATTTGGCGCCGAGCAACTTCATACGCGCGACGTTCGGCGCTTGGCGCTCGATATCGACGGCGCCCATATAGATCTCGCACGGCAACCCGTATTTGGCGCACACGGTCGCAACCGCAACGCCGTGCTGACCAGCGCCCGTCTCAGCGATGATGCGCGTCTTGCCCATGCGCATCGCAAGCAAAATTTGGCCGAGGCAATTGTTGATCTTGTGCGAGCCGGTGTGATTGAGCTCGTCGCGCTTGAAGTAGATCTTGGCGCCGCCCAATTCTTTGGTCATCCGGTCGGCGTAATACAGCGGACTTGGACGGCCGGCATAATGCAGATTGAGATGATCGATCTCGGCCTGGAATGTCGGATCGGCTTTCGCAGCCGTATAAGCGCGTTCAAGATCGAGGATCAACGGCATCAGCGTTTCAGCAACGAAACGGCCGCCGAACAGGCCGAAAAAGCCGCGATCGTCGGGCCCGCTCCTATAGCTGTTGAGCTTGGCTTCGCCGGATTTCTGCGTCGTCGTCGACATGGCGCGATCCTCAAAAATTTCGCCTCTCCCCATCGCTGTTGTCTTGCAAATGAGAGCGGGCCGGGGTCAGGGGTCGAACGTGTTCCGCAAAAGCGGCGGCCCCTCACCGTGGCCCTCTCTCCAACGACGCGTGGAGAGAGAGTGGTATTACGTCTGCTTAGCTGTCTTTACTGCATCTAGGAAGCGGCGGATCAAGTCGGGGTCTTTGACGCCCGGCGCGGATTCAACGCCGGATGAAACTTCAACCATTTTCGTGGCTGTCTGGCGAATGGCCTCCGCGACGTTGCCGGGCGTTAATCCGCCCGACAACATGTAGGGCACGCGATCCGACACGCTCGCAATAAGACTCCAGTCGAAAACCAAACCGTTGCCGCCGGGCAGTGCGTCGGGGCGCGTCGGCGGTTTGGCATCAAACAAAATCAAATGCGCGACCGTGCCATAGGTTTCTGCGCGCACCGTATCGTCTTCACTCTCGACCGGAATGGCTTTGATGATGGGCCGGCCCGTCAGCTGCGCGACTTCAGCGACGCGCTGTGGCGTTTCCTTGCCGTGCAATTGGAACATGTCGGGCGCTATGGCATCGTTGATCTCGCGCAGCGCAGCGTCGTCCGCATCGACAACGAGCGCGACGATCTTTGCGTGGCCGCGGGCGCGATCCGCGAGCCCCTTGGCCGTTGCCAGATCGACGTAGCGCGGGCTCTTGGCGTAGAACACCAAACCGATAAAGCGCGCTCCGCCCGCAAGCGCGGCGTCGAGCGCTGCGCCGGTCGAAATCCCGCATATCTTGGCCTGGACGGACATAATCCTAACGTTTCACGCTGCGGGCTTGCCTGCAAGGCGACGCTTTTGCCAGCGCTTCAAAGCGATCACGGTCCAGATGGCTTCAACGACGCCGAACGGCCATGCGCTTTGCAAAAATCCGTAAATCGAGGCCAGCCCGCACGAGATTGCAAAGCCAAGGACGTACCACGAGCTCGAATCTTCAAATGCATAAAACAGAAGCATTGCAGTAACGGCACACAGGCCGAAGAACGTCAGCCCATCCATAGTGCCATCACCTTATGATATCGGAGCGAACGGCTCATCGCCCGGCAATCGCCAGCGACTTCGACGTGCTGATGTTCGCATCACGCTCGCGCGCCAAACGATCAGCTTCAGCCTGGAACCGCTGGGCGCGCTGGCCTTGTGTACGGGCCGTGCGCCGCCAGCGGCTTTGTCCCATCCACGTCGCCATGCCGCCAAGGATCACGCCGATCACCAGCGCCCCGATAAGATAGGCATAAAACGGAAGCTGCACGGACAATGCCGGCGTCTCGGGCCGGAACGGATCAAGGATCAACTGGACGGGATGCCGGTTCGATACGGCAATCGCAACAAGCGCCGCACCGAGCGGAAAAGCGATCAACAATGACAGCACACGCCTCAACACGGGTCACCTCATGACTCTTAAAACACCTGCGCGAAACCGTCCGCCGACATTGCGGCGACACGGCTCAAACGTAGCACTCGGCCTCAGTGCTGGCTCTTCACTTTATTCAACCGGTCGCGCAACTCTTTGCCGGTCTTGAAGAATGGCACAAATTTTTCGGCGACCGAAACCGTTGTGCCGGTGCGCGGGTTGCGGCCCTGGCGCGCAGCGCGATGCTTGACCGTAAACGCGCCGAAGCCACGCAACTCCACCCGGTCGCCACGCGCGAGTGCATCGACGATTTCATCGAAGATGACATTCACGATACGCTCCACATCGCGATGATAGAGATGTGGGTTGGTTGTAGCGATTTTTTGCACGAGTTCTGATTTGATCACGTCTCGCTCCCCAGCATGGCGATCATTTTTCTTTATTTATCAGAAGGATGCCAAACAGAAAGCAGACCGTCAAGACCGATCGAGCGCTCTCCGAACAGGGCTTGTGCGATTTGGCCCGCCCCAGCGCCGAACATTTTGCCCGTGAGATCTACCGCCATGGCGCCAAAACCGAAGGTGCCGGAGGAGGATTCCGGCTTCCAATCGACGAGTTCGGCGTCTTGGTCGATCTTCTTAACATCCTTGAGCCAGGCAACCGCCTCGTCCTCGCCGCCAATTTCATCGATCAGCTTGGCTTCGAGGGCTTCACGCCCGGAGAAGATCCGCCCGTCGGTCAGGCCCGGAATATCGGCCGGCTTGACGCCGCGCCGCTGCTCGACGAGCGACAGGAACCACTTGAAACCATCACTCACCATACCCTCGGCGACCTTGCGGCCACCTTCGTCCAGGGTTTCGAACGGTGACGGCGACGCTTTGAGCGGACCGCTCTTAACCTCGTTCACCTTGACGCCAACCTTATCCAGCAACTGAACAAATTCAGGCCACTGGACGATCACGCCGACCGAGCCGGTAATGGTGTTGCCGCGCGCCACGATATGGTCTGTGCCAAGGCCGACGATATAGCCGGCGGACGCCGCCACCGTGCCGAATTGCGCAACGATCGGCTTCTTTTTGGAAATCTCGCGCAAGCCTTCGTAGAGCGCTTCGCCGCCGGTCGTTGTGCCGCCAGGGCTGTTGACGTAGAGCAGAACGCCCGACACGTTTTCGGCCTTGGCAATCTCTTTCAGCATTTTCAGCTGATCGCGGCTTTCGCTGATCGTGCCTTCGATGGCGATGCGGGCGATCTGCTTTTGGCCCGAGAGCGTCGCGAGTTTATCGCCGCTAAAGACCAGCGCACCGGCTGCCAGCGCCAACCCGGCGATGCCGGCGGCGCGCCAGAACGAGACAGAGCGGCGCAATCGGCGGCGGTCGAGGACGGTTTCTGTTTCAAGCATAGGGGCCTCTTGCGGGGTTCAGAGCCGGCAATTGCCGTTCAATCGGGGGATCGGTGGCTCGGAAATGTTATCGTAGACATACCGTTAGGCAAGGTTTGGGCCGCCAGCAACGCTTTCCCCATGGTTCGGCCAAAAAAGAGTAAGCGCGCGGCTGGTTGCCCGGCCGCGCGCTTACTAATGGTCTGACGATCGAACGAGTTGCAGTTACTCTGCAGTATCGTCCGAGGATTCGCGCTTCTTGATCGCGGCCTTGAAGATATCGCCCAGCGAGGCGCCCGAGTCGGACGAACCGAACTGCGCAACGGCCTGCTTCTCTTCGGCGATTTCAAGCTGCTTGATCGACACCGTCAAGCGGCGCGCGGCCTTATCGACGGTGAGCACCGCCGCATCGACCTTGTCACCGACGTTGAAGCGCTCTGGGCGCTGCTCGGCACGGTCACGCGAGAGATCCGAACGCTTGATGAAGGCCACCAGATCGCTGTCCGCAACCTTGACTTCGACGCCGCCCTCCTGAACCGCGGTGACGGTGCAGGTGACTGTGTCACCCTTCTTGAACTTGCCCATCGCATCGACGGGATCGCCCGAGAGCTGCTTGATGCCCAGCGAGATGCGTTCCTTCGAACCATCGACGTCGAGCACGACGGCCTTAACGGTGTCGCCCTTCTTGTAGTCCTTGATGGCTTCGTCGCCCGGCTTCTGCCAGTCGAGATCCGACAAGTGAACCATACCGTCAACGCCGTTATCGAGACCGATGAACAGACCGAATTCCGTGATGTTACGGATCGGGCCTTCAACCGTCGAACCCTTCGGATGCTGCGTGAGGAACGAATCCCACGGATTTTCCTGGGTCTGCTTGAGGCCAAGCGAGATGCGGCGCTTCTGCGGATCGACTTCTAGAACCTGAACTTCCACCTGCTGGCTGGTCGAGACGATCTTGCCAGGGTGCGTGTTCTTCTTGGTCCAGCTCATTTCCGAGACGTGGATCAGGCCTTCGACGCCGGGCTCGAGTTCGACGAACGCGCCGTAGTCAGCGATGTTCGTGACCGTGCCCTTGATCTTGGCGCCAACCGGATACTTTTCGGCGATGGCTGACCACGGGTCCGACTGAAGCTGCTTCATACCCAGCGAAATACGCTGCGTATCCGAGTTGATGCGGATGATCTGCACCTTCACGGTATCGCCGACGTTGACGATCTCGCTCGGATGATTGACGCGGCGCCATGCCATGTCGGTGACATGCAGCAGGCCGTCGATGCCGCCGAGATCGATGAACGCACCGTAATCGGTGATGTTCTTGACGACGCCGTCGATGACCTGGTTTTCGGCCAAGCGGGCGACGATTTCTGTGCGCTGTTCGGCGCGGCTTTCTTCGAGCACGGAACGGCGCGACACGACGATGTTGCCGCGGCGGCGATCCATTTTCAGGATCTGGAACGGCTGCGGCTGATGCATCAGCGGCCCGATATCGCGTACCGGACGAATATCAACCTGCGAGCCCGGCAAGAACGCCACGGCGCCGTCGAGGTCAACCGTGAAGCCGCCCTTGACCTTGTTGAAGATCACGCCTGTAACCTTCTCGCCCTTCTCGTGCAGACGCTCGAGGCGGGTCCAGCTTTCTTCACGCCGCGCCTTGTCGCGCGAGAGAACGGCTTCACCGAGCGCATTCTCGACGCGCTCCAGGTAAACTTCGACCGTATCGCCGACCTTGATGTCGGGCTTGCCGGGCGACGAGAATTCCTTGACCGCAACGCGGCCTTCCATCTTCAGGCCGACGTCGATGACAGCCATGTCCTTGACGATCGAAACGACCTTGCCCTTAACGACGCTACCTTCAAAAAGGTCGTCCTTGGCGAGGCTTTCAGCCAGAAGAGATGCGAAATCTTCCATGCTCGGCGAGTAGTCTTTACTAGTAGCAGTCGACATTCAGAGTCCTTTGTTTGCGCCGTCCTGGTTCCCTGGGGAGCCTGCCGGAAAGCGCGGTTGAGGCCCACGCGTGAACGCGGGCGGTTAAAGCAATAACGAAGGGCATCGTCACAGCCCGCTGCTTCTCGTTTTCGTCATCCCCGCGAACGTGGGGTTCCGTGCGAGCCAGCAATGAGCGTTCCGACGGATACTTGAACGGACCCCCACGTTCGCGGGGATGACGTTTTTTGTATCGGTTTCGGCCCATAGCGGTTACGCGCCGCTCAACGCAGCTCGTCGTACCGTCAAAGGCCGGATTTCTGGATTGCGTTGATGCCACCGTGATGGGCGTGCTGCCCTGCCGGTTAAGAATTCGATCCCGCGTTTCGCAGGACCAACCGGCCGATCTTCCTCGTGATCATCCGACAGTGGCGTCGAATGCGCTGCATATACCGAACGGACGGCAACCCCGCAAGCCCAATCGCCCGGATTTATTGGCTTTGCCGCCGGTCGAATATGCCTAAACCGACAAAAACCCACATTTTCCGGCCGGAATGACGCGACTCCGGCCGGCCGCATCGATGGGTCATAAGAAAAAGCCATCGCCAGCGCAGGGAACCCTGGCAAAACCAGAGCGTTTTCAGAAGACACGGATGCACCAGCGTCCGCCAGGTGCCGCAAGGTACTGACCGCTCGGGAGCTGCAAAGCTCCCCGGCGGCTTATGGCGCGTCAGGTTTTGCGTTTGGCAGCAATAATCTCGAGTGCCGCCGCAAATGCCGCATCAGCGTTGAGCGTCGTCGTATCGAGCGTGATCGCATCGGCAGCGGCTTCGAGCGGCGCGACGTTGCGGGCGGAATCGCGTTCATCGCGACGGCGAATATCGGTCAGCACCATGTCGTAAGAGATATCCTCGCCGCGCGCTTGATGTTCCAGATGGCGGCGGCGGGCGCGCTCTTCAGCCGTCGCGGTGACGAACATTTTCACATCAGCGTTCGGGCAAATAACCGTGCCGATATCGCGGCCATCCAAAACGGCGCCACCCGGCTGGCTTGCAAAGCGGCGCTGATAGTCCAGCAACGCCGCGCGCACACCCGGCATTTTCGCGACGATGGAGGCAGCGTCGCCCGCTGCCGGACCGCGCAAATTCGGGTCATCGAGTGTTGCGGCGTCGAGTGCTCGAGCTGCCGCCGTTGCCGCGACCTCGTCTTCAAGGGCGGCACCGTTAGCAACACAATCGCGCGCCACCGCGCGGTACAGCAACCCGGTATCGAGACACGGCAAGCCGTAATGCTGGGCGATACGCTTGGCGACCGTGCCCTTGCCGGATGCGGCCGGTCCGTCGATCGCGATGACCAGACGGTTGGCCATTGTCGCAGACGAAGACGCAGGCTTCTTCTTTTTGACAAGCCAGCCGCCGAGCGCAAAGCCCAACATGCCAACCAGTCCGGCAATGCCGATGCCGCACAAAAGGACGGCCGTGATCCAGAATCCGTTTTCTATGTCGGATTGAGCGGCGCCCATGACCGCGTCCGGCGAAAATAGGAAGAAATAAGCGAGCACGATCACGCTGTAGGCGAGGATCAGGAACGTTCCCCAGATGCCACGTGAGCGCAGCACGCGAAAGCGCTTGCGATCGCGCCGCGCCAACAGCGCGCCGGCTCCGACCAGCATGAGCGTGAGAACGACCGGCGCCAGAACGCCCGGCGACGTCATACAGGTGCTGTTCGGCGCGTTCAGGCACTCCATGAACGTCACGAAATTCAGCATTATGCCTGCTCCCCGTAGCGCGCGCCGAGCTGCTCCATCAAGCCGCGAAATTCCGGGAAACTTGTTGCGATCATCGCCGTATCATCGACGGTGACGGGCTGGTCGCTGGCCAGCCCCATGGTCAGAAACGCCATGGCAATGCGGTGATCGAGATGCGTTTGAACGGTGCCGCCGCCCTTCACCGCTCCGGTACCAGTGACGATCAGGCTATCGCCTTCGACGCGCGCCGCAACACCGTTCGCGTGCAAGCCTGCGGCGGTGGCAGCTAGGCGATCGCTTTCCTTCACTTTCAATTCTGCAAGACCATCCATGCGTGTTTCGCCGGTCGCGAACGCCGCGATGGCCGCGAGCACCGGATATTCATCGATCATCGACGGCGCCCGCTCTGCCGGGACATGCACACCCTTGAGCTTCGATGACCGGATGCGAATATCAGCAATCGGTTCGCCGCCGTCTTCGCGGCGATTGAGAAGCGTAACGTCGCCGCCCATCTCCTGCAGGGTTGTATAAAGGCCGATGCGCGTGTCGTTGACGAGCACACCTTCGATCGTCACATCGGAGCCTTGCACGATGAGCGCCGCGCAAGCCAAAAACGCTGCCGATGACGGGTCGCCCGGCACGGTCACATCGCGGCCGTGCATTTCGGCGTCACCCTTGACCGTGATGTGCGTTAGCCCGTCTTTATGGACGACACGAACCTCAGCGCCGAAAAACCGCAACATGCGCTCGGTATGATCGCGCGTCGCTTCCTTCTCGATGACGGTGGTTTCGCCGGCCGCATGCAACCCGGCAATCAGGATGGCGCTTTTCACTTGCGCCGACGGCACCGGCAGCGTGTAGGTGATCGGCACCAATTCACTGGTGCCGCGCATGGCGAGCGGCAGCGTCTCTTTGCCCTCGTCGAGAATTTCCAGACCCATCTGCTTCAATGGGCCGAGCACACGCCGCATCGGGCGCTTGGACAGCGAGGCATCGCCCGTCATGGTCACGGTCATCGGGTGGCCGGCGATTACGCCCATCATGAGTCGGGTGCCGGTGCCCGAATTGCCGAATTCCAGCGGACCATCCGGCTGCCGCAGGCCGCCGACGCCCCGGCCCTTAACCTCCCAGACGTCCGCAATCTTGCTGGCGGGCGCGCCGAGCGCCGTCACGGCTTTGGCGGTATTGATCACGTCCTCGGCTTCGAGCAGCCCGCGGATCCGCGTGACGCCCGTCGCGAGCGCACCGAAAATCAGGGCGCGATGCGAAATCGACTTGTCTCCGGGCACGCGCAAGCGGCCGTTTAGGCGAGCGGCGCGGTGCGCCGTTAAGGGCTTTGGTGCTGAGGTATGCACGGAGGGCTCGGACTCTCTGTCTGGGTTAGGGGTCTGGCTTCAGGGTAAGTGCCTGAAACACGGCGCGCGACGCCGGGTCGCGCCGCCTGACAACGAAAAATCACGCCGATACAGACCTTCCCCGCGCCCCCCTGTCAACGCCACTTCGCTCGCTCGTCCGGCGCAGCCTTGCCGCAGCCCCAGTTCCCCGCTGTTTTGCTTTTGACAGGCCGCAGGACGTATGGCAGACCGGCGCCTTCTTTTTTCATTGTCTTACTGAGGCCCACACTATGGCGACCAAGCAAGCGCGCGGGACGAAGCGCACCTGTCAGAGTTGTGACGAGCGCTTTTACGATCTCGAAAAGGCGCCGATTCTGTGCCCGCATTGCGGTGCTAAATACGTGATTGCGTCGTCGCCGGCGGCGCTCGCCGCCTTACAGGCCGAGGAAAAGGCCGCCCGCAACAAGATCAAGAAAGCGCCGATTGCCGAGGAGGCCGATGGCGAATTGCCGGTCGTTGAGGGTGAAGAAGCCCTGGCGGACGTCGAAGGCGTCGACGCTGAAGTGGCCGACGGCGACGAAGCCTTCCTCGAAGAGGAAGAGGAAGAAGGCGGCGACATGGCCAATATTATTGGCGGCCCCCCGGGCGACGGCGACGAGGAAGCCTAAGCCTAAACAATGCCGCAGGCATGATCTGCGGATTGCGTGACGATCGTCCTTGAAGTTTCGGCCTGAACGACTTATCAGGCCACATACGCGGGTGGGCAACCACCCGCTCCCAATTGGTTCGGGGCCATAGCTCAGCTGGGAGAGCGCTTGCATGGCATGCAAGAGGTCAGCGGTTCGATCCCGCTTGGCTCCACCATTTTTACTTTCGCGCAGCCGCCACAGCAACCCTGCGCGCGATGGTACGGGTTCGAACTTTTGGTTCTCACCTCCACTAGCCAACATCAGCGCCTGATTGACGAGTTGTGGGACGCCCGCGCGTTTTCGTATCCGCGTTCCTTCAGCGTCAAACCTGTCGCCATGACATCACGCCGTCGCACAGCATCGCCAGTGCAGCGGCTGAGCTTGATCGACGAATTAAGATGGCTCGCGAGAGGATCGCGCGTCAGCGCATGTCTAAAAGCGACATGATCAAGGGAGACGTCCGGCGAACTTGCGCAGAAAGCTGAAGGGGGCAGACAATCGCGATATCTTCGACGGACGTCTCAGATTTCAATCTAATAACCATGACCATTGCTGAGAATCGGTAGTTCTACCCATTTGCAACAACAGAGTTCTGATTCGGCGCGACACGCTAGATTCGCGCATCGACGGCAGTCACCAGTAATTGATTGACATCCACGTCCATTGCGGATGCACACCAAAACCATACGATGTATATAATATACATGTTTCATGGTGTGCGCACCGATATTTGCCCAGCTCCAAGGTTACGAGCGCAACACACACATTGGCGCAAGAGCGCCTCAACACACATGACACGCGCAGTCCGCGCCAACGATTCGGACTGGTGATTTAGGCGAGCGATTCGGCCTCGCCCCTTGCTCCTACCGACTGCCGATAGCAGAAACGCACCATAGGAGTTTACGCAATGCAGCCGGCGGCAGCGGATCCTTCGATCGCACCTCATCAAGAAGATCTGGATTTGGCGCGCGTCTTTTCAGCTTACACGATCTCAGCGGTCGCATGGCTCCTCTTTTCCACCTTCGTCGGGATCGTGCTTGCTTATAAGTTCGGAGCGCCGGAATTCGGATCCAGCGAATGGTTGACCTTCGGACGACTACGGCCAATCCACACCAATGCAACGTTTTATGGCTGGGCCAGCATCGGTCTTGTCGGCTTGGCGTATTACGTTGCCGCACGCAGCTGCCGCACATCGCTCTACAGCGTACGCATGGCTCGCATCGGGTTGTGGTTGTTCAACGTGGCGGCGATTGCCGGAACCGTCGCACTCGATCTCGGCTACAGCGCAGGTGATCTTGAGTATCGCGAGTGGCCATGGTCGATCGGGGTGATCTTTCTAGCTGCCCTGGTGGTCACCGCCTGGAATTTGGTCGCCACAGTGGCGCAGCGGAAGACCGAAGATATCTACCTGTCGAACTGGTACACGATGGGCGGCACCTTATGGACGTGCATCATTGCGGTGGTGGCCATTCTGCCGTGGTATCAATATGGCCTCGGACAAGTGTCCGTATCCGGCTTCTATATGCATAATGCGGTCGGCATGTGGTTCACGCCGTTGGCATTGGGAATTTTCTATTACGCGCTCCCGAAATTGCTCAATCAATCGATCTATTCATATGCGCTAGGTGTCTTCGCATTAAGGAAATTCCGTTTGTGGTGCACAATGGCCCCGGCATCACCGTCTCTGGACTGCGCCCCAACTCGATCCATCGCGGCCTAGTCCGCTTCACCGTGGATGCCTTCAGCACCGATGATCTGTTCGATCCGCTCAGGGCCGAGGCACGCTCTTCAATTCCGGTTTGGGTGTGGGTGATGACGTTGTTCGTCATTGCATGGGCCGTTTGGTACGCGGCCCGCATGTGGGACGTGCCAGCAGAGTTTCTGCATACGCCGACCTATAGCAACAGCGAGACTCTTCTGGATCACCAATCACCACCAAAGTGAAAGCGACGAACCTGCTGCGGTGAAAGCTCTTGCGCGGTGGTCTGCAGCCTGATGAAAAATCGCTGATGATCGTGGTGTTCGACAGTCATGAAGCGTTGCCCTCTCACCAAGTGCGCCTGAGCGCATAGGTAGAATTGCCCGTTAACACGCACGCTTAATCACGATATCCAGATATCACACTCTGTTCTCGTGCTCCCCCCAGCCGCTTTAACAGAAGAGGAGTCCATGTCATGGCACACGAGCTCATATTGGCCGCCGCGGCGCTGAGCACCTTGCTGATTATGGGCGTCACGCTCTACTGCACCCGATTGCAAGCCTCGTTGCTGGAATCGCGCAAGGGCGTCTGATCCTGTTCATGGCGACGCGGTGCACGCGAGCGCGCCACCCCCGCATCATCCTTGAGAAATGACCGCAAGGGTTTGCTCAATTGATAGCGCCACATTCCTCAGAGCCAGTACACTCAGCACCCCCGGCCAGCTTCGCTGTTTTATGAATTCTGAGCGTGGGCACTACTTTCGCCAGATGGGTTGATCGACCCTCTTTCTCCCGACCAAGAGGTCCACATGACAAGCGAAATCTATCCAACCAACACGCGAGATCTTGCGCAGAAGCGCCGGGACCTGGCGCCAGAAACCGAGGCCGCGTTTCAAGCCTTCAGCAAGCAAGTCTTTGCCAATGGTGCGTTGTCCGAAAAGTTCAAACAGATCATAGCCGTCGCTGTGGCGCACGTCACGCAGTGCCCCTACTGCATCAAAGGTCACACGAAAACTGCGTTGCGGCACGGCGCGACAGAAGCCGAGTTGATTGAAGCGATCTGGGTTGCGGCGGAAATGCGCGCCGGCGGCGCCTATGCCCACTCCATCCTCGCGACCGACGAAATGCAAAAGGCAGCGTCACACAAGAGCGCCTGAGCGGTCGCTGCACGTTAGGCTGAAAAGGTCCAGGCGCTCTCTGTGCTGCAGGGGGGAGCGCTGCCGGAGGGAGGGCTGCAGCAGGGCGCGCGCCAATCTACGTGTCGCGCGCCCTTTAATTGCCGACCGCCGGCAGATGACCGTTCGCGCAGTTTCATCTACGTGGTGATGAGGGTCACCGCGATGTGCCGCAAATTTCGCAGACGGCGCTCGGCCTGCCAAAACGCCGATTTGCGTTCAAGAAGGGTTCTGCCATTCGCCGGACCTACTTCTGGTGCAGCAGCGACGGCTCTATAATCCCAAAAGACATCCTGACTAGGTGCGAGAGCGTTCGCGCATTCATTTTGGCCATGATGTGTGAACGGTGGTGCTCGACCGTGCGGATGCTGATGCCAAGGCGCGCGGCAATCATTTTGTTGAGGTTGCCTTCCACGAGGAGGGTGAGAACTTCTCTCTCCCGCAGCGTCAGGCTTTGCAAATTTTTCAGTGTTTCATCGCTTCTCGATCGCAATTCTTTCAGCTCGCACTGGTGCGTCAGCGCATCATCGACAACCTCAAGAAGCTTCTCGGGATCAAATGGCTTCTGGATAAAATCAGAAGCGCCCGCACGCATGGCCTGAACCGCCATCGGCACGTCAGCCTGACCCGACATAAAAATCAGCGCGGCCTCAACGTCCCTATCGACTAGTTGCTGCTGCAGCGCGAGGCCCGTCATCCCCGGCAAGAAGACATCGACCAACGCGCAGACGGACTGGTTCCCGTCAAGCGACGCAAGGAATGCCTCCGCCGATGCAAAGACCCTTCGGCCAAATCCCGCCGTCTGCAACAAAATTGATAGGGAAGACCGCAGCGCAGGGTCATCGTCCACGACATAAATTGTATGTTCAGGCTGCATGATCTGCGGGACTCACTAGCGGCAATTGAAGGCGGAATCTTGTGCCCTGCGGCAGAACAGATTCCCACCAGAGATGCCCTCCGTGCGCTTCAGCAATCTGGCGGCTGAGGGGCAATCCTAGTCCCATACCGCGCGGCTTTGTTGTCTGGAACGGTTGAAACACGTGCTCTGCGATTTCAGAATCAATCCCTTTGCCATTATCGCTAACTTCGATCTCGGCGGTCGTTATGTCGTGACGGCATCGCACACTGACAGTCCCGTTTGCTGTTTCCGCCGCTGCATCGATTGCATTGCCGATCAGATTGAGCAGCACTTGTTTGATTTGCACGGCATTTGCGAACATCGTCGGCAAAGACCCGGGTTCGACCATGACCCGTACCGATCGTTCCTTTGCTTCGCCGCGCAACTGGTCGGCAACCATTTGTGTCAGCGCAACCAGATCAAGCGGAACTTGTATGGCCTGTTCGGCCGACACGGCATCACGCAATCGCACAAGCACGTCGCGGGTCTGCTTCAACTCCTGGGCTGCTTTTTCGACAATCTCAGCCAGCAGATATCGATCATAGTCATTGGTTTTGAGCAGGCGCTGTGCCGCATGAATGAAGGTTGCGGCGGCAGACAAAGGTTGGCTCATTTCGTGGATCAGGCCAACGCCCAAGGCAGCAACAGTCGTCAATTGCACCACGTTCTCGGTCTCGGACGCCCTCGTCAGGGCCTCGTTGGCCTCGTGCTGGACTATATGAGGCAGAACGTTTGAGCTTTTGAACATGCAGTCACCTCAAGGCATCGCTCATAGTCCAACCTGGAGTCCAGTCCGGCAATCAGCGGCTGGCGCGGTCTAGACAGAACCACTCAACGCGGCGGCGATACAAATTCATTAAGTAGGCGTCAGGCCGGACACAAGGTCTTCTAATTCTGACAAGATAAGCAGCGTCACATCAAAGATTGCATGAGTCGCGATATCGCCTGCCGCGATCCCCATAATCTCGGAGTTGAACGCCAGTACTTGGCGAGTGTTGGGCGATGCCTCGCCCATAAAAGCTAAACTTCTATTATAACTGCATCTTATCGACGCGCCTGCCGCGTTTGAAGAGAATGAGAGTTCAACTCTCCGTGTTCCGGGAAACCCTGGGATTGGCGCAGTTCAGCCACAGCATGGCGATGCACCGCTCGCAAAGCGGCAACAAAGGTCGGGCCAATACACCCACGGGTTGTATCGCCCGCCGCGCCTGTCCGCCAGAATTGCACCGCGACGTTCCTGTTGGTCTCATCGGCTCGTGCCGAACCCTCCGGCGCGGCAGGGGGGCCATGACACGCACCGCGATTGCCTGTTTCGCCGAAGTGCTGTCCGGTCACCCCGGGGCACCCGCGCGAGTGCGGCGCAGCACTCTTCCAATGTCATGCGCCGGTTTTCGCCCCGTCATACCCAAGCGCGATCGCCAAGTGGCCCATCGTTTACCAGGTTGGAGTGGCCGCACGGGCATCGAAATGACCGACCGCGACGGCCTCTGCAGACGGGGCGGCGAACTCAGATGAGTTGGATGGAACCAATTCGAGTGTCACGAATTGGAACACATCAAGATAAATAGCAAAACGGCGGGCCAATTGACCGCAATAGTGCTATTTTGTACTTTGAGCATCGAATTGTCCTGTGTGCGTCATGTTTGAAACTATTGCCTGGACCCGCGCCCATAACGCCGAAAAGCGGCGGCTGCAGCGTGCCCGGAATAAGAGATCAGGTTTTTTCAACCGGCGCCTATTGGCCGGTCAAACCCTCTTCGAAAGCAGCCAGCCGAAAGAATGTATCTTTCGCGTCGAACAGGGCACAGTTCGCATCAGCACCAATCCGCCGAACGCTCCGCCCGAGACAATTGAAGAGATTTCGAGCGGCGTTGTTTTCGGATTGGGTAATCTCGACCACCACATTCATACGGCGGTTGCTGTTACCGACTGCACGGTGAGTTTCTGGCCGCGCAGCGAGCTGCCAACGCTGATCAAACAGACACCGCAAACCGAACAACGCCAATTCGACGCTATCGAACGCGAGTTCGCATATCTGCGCAGCACGATTGTTGCGTCGACAGCCAATCGGCCAATGGCTCGCGTTGCTGCATTCTTGTCGTTTCTCTCGCAAAGGAATGCGAGCGAAGGCCGGGATCCGGAAATCATCGACGAGTCGGTGCAGTGCTCTGTTGTTGCCGATTATTTGAAAATGGACATTGCCACTCTGGAAGACGCACTCCGCGAGTTAGAAAAGCAGGCCATCATTTCCTATCACGCACCGCGCGGCCTTCGGATACGCGATGTCGTCCGGCTCGATCGTTTTGCGCCAAGCCCCTGACCTAAGGTGTGGCGGTGCAGGGAGTAATGATATGGCGGCGCAATTCTGGAACATGACATTTCGAACCTTCATGCGCCCTATCGTTTTGGCCATCGCCATTGTGGCGGTCAGCCCAACGCTGGCCGGCGCGCAGAGCCTCGGCCGATGGGGCGGATGGAACGACTACGGAGACGGCTGGCAAGGCGTTAAGCCACGCCGCACGGAACCACGTGCGCTGGCGAACCCGAATGCATCGCGCTATCCAGACGCGTTCCCGGCGTATCTCGACGGCGGAACACGGCCTGCCATAACCCCGGTGGCTCCGGACCGGGTAGCGTTTTCGAACGTAGAGAAGCCGGGCACGATCCTGATCGATACCGAAAACCGCCGGCTTTATTTCACCCTCAGCCACAACGACGCCTATGAATACCCAATATCGGTGGGCCGCGAGGGCTTCACATGGACCGGCACTGAGACGATCAGTAGAATTGCGGCGTGGCCAGACTGGTATCCGCCGGAAGAAATGCGCCAGCGTGATCCGCGCTTGCCGAACAAGATGGAGGGCGGCATCCGCAATCCACTGGGCGCCGTTGCGCTGTTTCTCGGCAACACGCTGTATCGCATCCACGGCACCAATGACCGCAAAACCATCGGCATCGCGGCATCGTCCGGTTGCTTCAGAATGCTCAATGAGCACGCTGTTCACCTCGCTTCGTTGGCATCCGTCGGCACAACTGTGAAAGTCTTGCCGCGCTTACCGCCACCGAAAACCAGCGAGGATCGCTCCAACAGTGCAGAAAAATCCCACGTCGTCCAAAGGCTAGATTCGCCTGAGTATTCCGTCTATTCGCTGCTGACTTGACACAGCAAACTCATGTATTGTCCCGGCCAGCTTAGGACCAACGGCTGGGGATGACACGACATGGCAGACGTCAGACGCAACCTCGGCTGGCTGGCCGTCGCGATCCTTGGTGCCGTATCTCTGGGCGTTGTGGCGCTCTCGCGCGGCGAGACGATCAACGCGGTGTGGCTCGTAGCGGCAGCGTCCTGTGTTTACCTGCTGGCGTATCGCTTTTACTCCCTCTTCCTCGCCGAGCGCGTTTTTAAACTCGACCCAGCGCGGCCGACGCCAGCCATGCGCTTCAACGACGGCCTCGACTACTGCCCGACTGATAAGAACGTCCTGTTCGGCCACCACTTCGCCGCCATCGCCGGCGCAGGCCCGCTGGTCGGCCCGGTGCTCGCCGCTCAAATGGGCTATTTGCCCGGAACGCTCTGGCTGCTGATCGGTGTCGTCTTCGCCGGCGCGGTTCAGGACTTCATCATGCTCTGGGCCTCGACCCGCCGCGACGGCCGCTCACTCGGCGACATCATCCGCGCCGAACTCGGCCAAGCCGCCGGCACCATCGCGATGATCGGCGTTTTGGTGATCATGGTCATCCTGCTCGCCGTGCTCGCCCTGGTGGTCGTCAAGGCCCTTGCGCAAAGTCCATGGGGCACGTTCACGGTCGCAGCCACCATTCCCATTGCGCTGCTGATGGGCGTCTATGGCCGCTATCTGCGGCCGGGCCACATCGGTGAGATGTCCCTCAATCGGTTTCGCGCTGCTGATGGCGTCCATCGTCTATGGCGGACACGTCGCCGGCGACCCGGTGCTCGGTCCGATGTTCACGTTCACCGGCGTCGAGCTGACGTGGATGCTGATTGCATATGGATTTATCGCTTCCGTTCTGCCGGTGTGGGTGCTGTTGGCGCCCCGCGACTATCTTTCGACGTTCCTGAAAATCGGCACCATCCTCGGCCTCGCGGCGGGCATCATGTTCGTCAGCCCGGATTTGAAAATGCCGGCCACCACCCGGTTCATCGATGGTACCGGGCCGGTGTTCGCGGGCACGCTGTTCCCGTTCCTGTTTATTACGATCGCGTGCGGCGCCATCTCCGGCTTCCACGCCCTGGTTTCGTCCGGCACAACACCGAAGATGCTCGATAACGAGGTCAACGCCCGCTTCATCGGCTACGGCGCGATGCTCATGGAAAGCTTCGTTGCCATCATGGCGCTGATTGCAGCGTGCTCGCTGGAACCGGGCATTTACTTCGCGATGAATTCGCCCTCAGCGCTGATCGGCACCACGCCGGAAACAGCCGCCGCCGCGATCAACGGCTGGGGCTTCACGGTCACGCCAGAAATGCTGTCGCAAGCGGCAACTGACGTCGGCGAAGCCACCATTCTATCGCGGACCGGCGGCGCGCCGACGCTGGCCGTCGGGATGGCTGAAATTTTGTCGAGCGTTATCGGCGGCAAGGCGATGATGGCCTTCTGGTATCACTTCGCCATTCTGTTCGAGGCGCTGTTCATTCTGACGACCATTGACGCCGGTACGCGCGTTGCGCGTTTCATGATCCAGGATCTGATCGGCTCGTTCACACCAGCATTCAAAGACACGAAGTCGTGGACCGCGAACATCGTCGCTACCACGATCGCCGTCACCGGCTGGGGGTACTTCCTATATCAGGGCGTCGTCGATCCGCTGGGTGGCATCAATACGCTGTGGCCACTGTTCGGCATCTCCAATCAGATGCTCGCCTGCATCGCGCTGATCACGTGTACGGTGGTGCTGTTCAAGATGAAGCGCGAACGCTACGCCTGGGTGACCATCGCTCCGGCAACATGGATAGCGATCTGCACGTTGACCGCCGGGTGGCAGAAGATCTTCCACGAGAACCCGGCCATCGGCTTCCTGGCGCACGCCGAGAAATTCTCGAGCGCCTTGGCGAGCGGCACCATCCTCGCGCCTGCCAAGGATGCTTCGGAGATGGGCCGCATCATTTTCAACGACTACGTCAATGCCACGTTGGCGTCGCTGTTGATTGCACTCGTGCTGGCCATGGCAGGCTTTGCGCTCGTTGCCATCATCAAGGCCTACGGCACACCGCACGTCACGGCACGCGAAACCGGTGACTTCGGCACAGTAGCTGCGGAGTGAATGCCATGAGAAATCGCAGCGCATTGTTTGTATCGTCTGTCGCCGCCGGCATCGCACGCACCGCCCGCCTGATGGTAGGCGTGCCTGACTACGAGGCCTATGTCGCGCACCGTCAGGCGCACCACCCCGATGAACCGATCATGACGTACGAAGCTTTCTTTCGCGAACGTCAGGCCAGCCGCTACGGCGCCAATGGCGGCAAGATCAGCCGCTGTTGCTAAACGTCTTAGTCATTTTCATACGCCTATCGACCTCGGTCGTGCGCGTTTGACGGCTGCCCCAGACCTTTCGAATTTGTCATGTGCCCGCACGGCCCGTTGAGCAACGGTCGCTTCACGCGATCGCGACCGCCGCGTGCTCTACGAACGCTTGATTAGCGCGCCATTCGCAGAGGTTCTGCCGGTCGCCAATCCATCCGATCACGCGCGATCACCAATCTCGTGAAAGCCGCCACGGCAACGTGAGTGGTGGTGAGTGGGGCTGCACCTTATGTGAGAGTCACACTGGTGAAATGCTTCGCCAGACCGAGTTTTCAAGCAGAGTTTTTAGAGTTTTCGAAACAATCGCCCCCCAACAAGGAGACTTCCATGATCCGTGCTCTTGCATTAACTGTCGCCGCCTTCGCCGCTGCAACTCCGGCGCTCGCCGCTGACACCGCTGCTCCGACAACCACCGAGGGGGTGGCTATCGCAAGGGTGCAGCTCGCCTACCTGTCAAACGAACTTGAAGCGCGCCAGCATCTTTTACATCAGGGCTACGCCGACATATCGCCACTTGAGCAGAACGCGAGCGGCCTGTGGACAGGCGTCGCTTACAAGTATGGCAAGTTGGTCGTCGTCGCCATCAAGCTGCCGTCTGCGCCGCCAGTTATCGACTAAGTTTCCCAGAGCCTTCCCTAGCGCGGCGATGTTCGCCAGATAATCGCCGCACTTCCGGCGTCCACTCCCTGTTCCTGTTCAGGTGAGTGGGCGCCTTTTTTGTGTTCCAGAATTCACGCTCCAAGCGTCGTGGGTTTCGCAGCAGGCGCTCGCTGCAACGGAATGCGCCAAGCATGTTAAACGCGCATTATCCCGGCGATGCCCGTGGCCGTGCTGCGCGGTCCAAAAGTCGCCCCACTTGCTAGCGCAATCGGCAGAAGTGTTATCGCAAGACGCGATGCACATGGACACAAAGTCCCGATATCAAATCGGTTATGGATCGCAGCGTTGGGATGTTTCCATCTCACGGGATACGCGTTGGCGTTTGTTCCCTAACAGCACGCGATTTCAAGATTGTTCGGGCAACAGTCGTCGATCGATTAGCACGAACCATGATGTCCACTAGACGGTTGGACCACAGGGATTACGTAACGACAATTAGGAGACTTCAATGAACAGACGATTGCTTGCTTCGCTTGCAGCCCTTGCAGCAAGTTCGACAATGGCGCTCGCTGGTCCGCCGGAAGGCGCCGGAAAGCCGGATACGGCAGGCGCTAAGGTTTCCACGCCTTCAGCGTCGGATGTCGCGCCAGGCAAGATGAAGGCTGCCGGTGAATCGGCGCGCGAAGTTGCCCCTGGGCAGGTGAAGCCGGACGATCAATCCGCGAAGGATCTTGCTCCCGGCCAGATCAAGGACGATGCCAGCGCCGCCCAAGGCAAGGCAAAAGGCAAGAATCACTAACCGGTCCGGTACGCCGGCCTTAACGAGCCAGAATAAAGAAACGCGGCGGAGAATAATCTCCGCCGCGTTTTTTTAATGTTCGAAGATCCAGCGTTGCGCGGGATCAGGCGAAGTATTGGCCGCCGTTGGCGGTCAGCGTCGAACCGGTGATGAAGCCGGCATCGTCGGAGGCAAGGAACACGACAGCGCGCGCGATTTCCGACGGCTCGCCGAGACGGCCGACCGGGATCTGCGGAAGGATGCTCTTTTCCATCACGTCGGCCGGAACCGCTTTGACCATTTCGGTCGCGATGTAGCCCGGGCAGATGACGTTGACAGTGATGCCAGCGCGTGCGCCTTCCTGGGCGAGCGCCTTGGTGAAGCCGATGTCGCCAGCCTTCGAAGCGGAATAGTTCACCTGGCCCATCTGGCCCTTCTGACCGTTGATCGACGAGATATTGACCACGCGACCGAACTTGCGAGCGCGCATGCCTTCCCAGACCTGGCGCGTGACGTTGAACAGGCCGTTGAGGTTCGTGCCGATCACTTCGTCCCACTGCTGCTTGGTCATCTTGTGGAACATGGTATCGCGCGTGATGCCGGCGTTGTTGACGAGAACATCGATCGGGCCGAGATCTTTCTCGATCCGCTGCACAGCAGCTGCACTGCCCTCAAAGCTCGCGACGTCGAACTTGTAAACCGGAATGCCGGTTTCAGCCTGGAAAGCCTGGGCGGCTGCGTCATTGCCGGCGTAGCTGGCGGCAACGCGATAACCGGCCGATTTCAATGCGAGCGAAATGGCGTGGCCAATTCCGCGGGTGCCGCCGGTGACGAGGGCAACTCGTGCCATGGATATTTCTCCCTACGAGAGTTGTTGAGATGTGTTTTGAAGATTGCCGTGTTCAAGGGAAAGTCAGGGCCGGCCTGAGTGGATCGTGCCGGCCCTGAAATCTTGAATGCCTTAGTCGCGAGCGACGCAGAGCGCGACGCCCATACCGCCGCCGATGCACAACGTCGCCAGGCCCTTCTTGGCGTCACGGCGCTGCATTTCATGGACGAGCGTATTGAGAATGCGAGCGCCCGAAGCGCCGATCGGATGGCCGATGGCAATAGCGCCACCGTTCACGTTGACCTTCGATGTATCCCAGCCGATGCCCTTGTTGACGGCAATCGCCTGCGCCGCGAAGGCTTCGTTGGCTTCGATGAGGTCGAGATCTTCGTGCTTCCAGCCGGCCCGTTCGAGAGCCTTCTTGGAGGCCGAGATCGGACCCGTACCCATGATCGACGGGTCGACGCCGGTCGTCGCCCACGAAACGATGCGTGCGAGCGGCTTGATACCGCGCTTCTTGGCTTCTTCCAGCGACATCAGCACAACCACGGCGGCGCCGTCATTGATGCCCGAGGCGTTGGCAGCCGTAACCGTGCCTTCCTTCGGATCGAAAGCCGGACGCAGCTTGGAGACGGCTTCGATGGTCGTGCCGTCCTTGATGTATTCGTCGGTATCGACGACCGTGTCGCCCTTCTTGCCCTTGATGGTGACGGGCGCAATTTCATCCTTGAACTTACCGGCCTTCTTGGCGGCTTCGGCTTTGTTCTGCGACGCAACTGCGAACGCATCCTGTTCGGCGCGCGAGATCTGCCACTGACGCGCAACGTTCTCAGCCGTTGTGCCCATGTGGTAGTTGTTGAAGGCGTCCCACAGACCGTCCTTGACCATCGTGTCGATGAACTTGACGTCGCCCATCTTGGTGCCATCACGCATGTGCGCGGCGTGTGCCGATTGGCTCATGCTTTCCTGGCCACCGGCTACGACGATGGTCGCCGAACCAGTTGCAATCTGCTGCATGCCGAGCGCCACAGCGCGCAGGCCCGAACCGCAGATCTGGTTGATGCCCCAAGCCGGCGCGTCAACCGGGATACCGGCAGCCACGGCGGCCTGGCGGGCCGGACCCTGGCCCTGAGCGGCGGTAAGCACCTGGCCGAGAATAACTTCCGAAACGTCACCCGGCGCGACGTTGGCGCGGGCCAACGCGGCGCGGATAGCAATCTCGCCGAGTTTATGGGCGGGTAGGCTTGCAAGCGAACCGTTGAATGATCCGACGGGCGTCCGGGCGGCACTTGCAATTACGATCGTCGTAGCATCCTGGCTCATAGAGGCCCCTCCCTGGGCACGTGTTGTGTAAACGGTCTATTTTCGCCGGTTGCTACCGCGATTGGTAAATCCGGCGGTATTTCGATGTGCCAAATTACTTTGCAGCGTGGGTATGTCGAGGGCAATTGCGACCTCTTGCCTATCCCGCACCTTTGAGTTGCTTCTGCCTGCTCAAAAGGGTGGCAGAAACGTCTGGCGGTGCCCCCGCGCGGTGTGGTACGCTGCCGCAGTGCAGCAACTGCCAGTCCAACGCTGTCCACCAGAGAACCAATCCGCGATGCTCAACCCTGCTGACCCTCAAGCCGCCAAGCGCGAATCTGTCGTCATCAAGAAGTACGCGAACCGCCGCCTCTATAATACCGAGACGAGCACATACGTGACGCTCGAAGACTTGGCGAAAATGGTGCGCGGCGATCGCGACTTCGTGGTCAACGACGCCAAAAACGGTGACGATCTTACGCATACCGTGCTCACCCAGATCATCGTCGAGCAAGAAGGCCGCGAAGGTGGCCAAGCGCTCCTGCCCATTCCATTCCTGCGACAGCTGATACGTTTTTATGACGACAGTATCGCACGCATGGTTCCGAGCTATCTGCAATTCAGTCTTGAGCATCTGGTCAAGGAACAGTCGCGGTTCCGCGACCAGTTGGCGACCGCGTTCACCAATCCCGCCGCCGCATTTGAGTTTTATCAGTCGCAGGCCAAGCAGAACATGGCGATGTTCGAGCAGGCGATGTCGATGTGGGCGTCGTTTGGAGCCGCCGCAGGCGGTCCAAAGCCGGTGATGCCGGCTATGACACCGATGCCGGGCAGCCCGGAAGCGGCACGCGCCGATGCCGCGAAAGCTGAAAAGGCCGCCGAGGCACCGGTGCGCGATGAGCTGTCGGATCTCAAGGCCCAGCTCTCGGCGATGCAGCAGAAAATCGAAAAGCTCTCGCAGACCCGTTAGCCTGAACATCACGGGATAGAGATCGCGCTATGCAGAATGAGCGAGCGCAGGCGTTCGCTCGTCTTTGGCGCTGATCGTTATTGATCGGTAGCTGCTGCCGGGTACCGGCAATCTTTAGCTGCTGCCGGGTACCGGCAGTGGCTTTCGGGGGCGTCGGCAAAGTCCGCCGCATCGATTGGCAATCCGTAATAGAAGCCCTGCAAATAAGTGATGCCGGCGTCCACAAGGTGCTTCACGGAACGTTCGTCGCCGACCCACTCGGCCACCGTTTCGAGGCCGAACGTCTGGGCCAACTCGATCATCGTCTTAATGAAAATCTGATCGCTGGTGTCGTCGGCAATGTTCTTCACGAACGCCCCGTCGATCTTGACCATATCGACGTTCAGGATTTTCAGATTCTT
Organism: Hyphomicrobium sp.; assembly: GCA_016716675.1. Taxonomy (GTDB): domain Bacteria; phylum Pseudomonadota; class Alphaproteobacteria; order Rhizobiales; family Hyphomicrobiaceae; genus Hyphomicrobium_B. Next base: position 111,542 of record JADJVG010000009.1, on the reverse strand, counting down.
GAACGAGGTGTAACCCGCCCCGAAGTCGTCAATCGCAACGCGGCAGCCCATCTCTTTCAAGGTATCGACGAAGTTGATGGACTGATCGAGATCCTGAATCGCCGCCGTCTCGGTGATCTCGATAATCATCCGGCTGAGCAGATCACGGCGCGATCCGGTGACGCGCTGCAGCGTCACCAGCCACTCATGGTCGGAACACGTCAGGCCCGACACGTTAAGCGACAGCTTCAGGTTCGGATGCTTCTTGAGCAGGAGTACCGACAGTTCCAATGTGCGCCGGTCGATGAGCCGCGACAGCCCCAATTGTTCGGCGACCGGAATGAATTCCCCTGCCGAGATCAGGCGGCCGTCCGGTTTTTCCATCCGCAGTAGGCATTCGTAGATGTCAGCGCGGCCGGTCTTGGCATTGACCATCGGCTGAAGCACAAGCCGCATGCGGTTATCATCAATCGCTTCGATGACTTCATCGGCGATTGAGATGTTGCGCCGCCGGTTGGTCTCCGCGCCGGGCGACGGCTCATAAGCCATGAAGCAGTCGAAGCGCTTGGTTTGGCGCGCTCAAGGGCGTGCAGCGCGAAGTTCAACGTCTGCTGTACGGTGTCGGCTTGGCTTGGAATAACCAATCCGCCGATGGAAATGGTCGCCGAGATCTGGTTTGCCGACGTCTTCACGTTGGTATCACGCACGGCCTTCATGAACCGCTCAGCCGCGACACGCAACGCACCAGGGCCGCAGTCCTGGATCAGGATGCCGAACTTATTCGATGAGAAGCGACCGATGACATCTCCGCCGCGCATCTTGTCCTTGATCTTGCGCGCGACAGCCGAAATGACTTCATCGCCGACATCAAAGCCGAAGGTCTCGTTGATCACGGCCATATTGTTGACGGCGGCGATCAGAAACGCACACGACTGATTGGTCAGCGCGGCGCGATCAATAGCCGTCGAGATCGCTTCCATCAGGCGAATGCGATTGAGTTGTCCAGTCAGCTCGTCACTATCGCTGCGGAACATCACTCGCTGTTCTTCGATATAGCGTTCATTGATGACGCGCAGCGTTCCGCGGGCACGGTTCGGCTTGCCGTCCTTGCCGTCCCAGATGCGCCCTTGATCTTCGAGGCGCAGATGCGCCTCCGAGCGATACCCGCCCGGACGGATGGCGTACTGAATGCGATAGGGATAACCGCGCGCGTGGCTTTCGGCTTTTTCCGCCGCGTGAACGATCTCCAAGCGGCGGCTCGCATGTTCCGGCGCGACGATCGTTTGAAACCCAGCGCCCGTTTGAATGAGGTCTACGGACTGCACACCGAGCATCGAAGCGGCGTTTGTTTCCCACGTGATCGTGTCGGTGACGAGATCCCAAACGTAAGCCGACTCATCGACCATGGAAAAAACGCCGACGAGATCCAAGCCTTCGGACTCGGTCAACGGATCGGAAACGGCACTCTGCTCGGTCGCGCTACCGCGCGCCGACCCTGAGAAACCACCTAGCTCTGGAAATTTCGGCACGGCGGCCACCACGGGTCCTCGAATTGGCATCAATACGCGCACGCCTGCATTTACGGCGCGCCAGCATTTGAAACTTCTCTGAAACTAAAACGAAATAGCTAACAACAGTTAAAGTTCGCATCCGTCCAGCACGTATGAAGGACCGGAAAATCATTACCACTCAAGGAAATGCACAAACAAAAAGCGGCGGGCACATGGCCAGCCGCTTTAAAGTGGTCTGAGGCGCAAAAATCGAGAACCTGTCGGTTCTACTGATCGGCGCCAATATTGAGGTCGCGGCGCGCGACGCGAATGCCGATGGTGTAACCTGCAATAACGTCGATCAACGACGCCATCATGATCAGGAAAAACACCGACGTTGCGGCCTGCTGAACCATCAGAAATTCGACCAGGATGGCGATGAACACGACCATCGAGAGGGCGTGATCGATCAGCGTTGAGGTCGTTGTGAAGGTCGATTTGACGATTTCGATGAACAGCAGAAACAGCGTGATCAGCAGAATGAAGTCACCGACAGTAAAGGTCCATTCGCCACCGCTGAGAAGATGCAGTTTGTTCAGGATCGGCGTGTTCAAGCCTTCCACGCCCATGCCCAATACGACGATGTTGTAGACGATAAAGGCGAAAACTAAGAGCGGTATTGCTCTGATAGACATGGTCGTCTCCTCATGATCCTGGAGGTCCTGCCAGGGACGTCACAGGCGATCCCGACCCGGTGCCCCGAATGGATGCCCCTGCCGCCGGCACCTTGTGCCATGAGCGACTTGATTTGCCAAGCGAGTGCGCGCCCGGAACACGTTTGCCCCGGGTCTCGAGTCTACCAGTCACCAGAGCACGGCTTCGTGCCCGGAAAGTGACCTAAGCGCCTGCCTTAAGCGTCTGTCTTGGGATCGAGAATCTGGCGGCCGCGATACTTGCCAGATTTGAGGTCGATGTGGTGCGGACGGCGGCGTTCACCGCTTTCCTTGTCCTCAACATACGACGGCGCGGTCAACGCGTCATGCGACCGGCGCTGCCCACGCTTCATGGGCGACATTTTACTGCGTGGAACTGCCATCTTACCTGCTCCAAATACGGCGGCAGACCCCCTAAATAGGGAAAAGCCGCACGATCACGCGGCTTGCTGCGCCTCAAGTCCTAAGATTATTGCGCTGCCAGACGGGTCGATTGACCAGCATCTCACAGCCATGGGGGCGGCTTATACGCGGTATCATCGGCTTGCGCCAGTCCCCCTGAGGCCCCATTCCGGCGGCAAAAGGTGCGTCCTTGGGCCCGTCACCGGCGTTTTGCGGACTTGGGGAGGACGCAGGCGGTCTGACCGGAATAGGCGTGGCGCATCCGGGCCTGGATGTCACTGGCCAATCTCCGGGTCTTCGGGCCGGGGTCGCCGGCGTCACGGATGTAGGGATTTGGCAGGGCGACCGCCAATTGGGCGGCTTCGCGTTCGTTCAGGCGGCTGGCGGACTTTTGAAAGTGAAAATGGGAGGCCGCCTCGACCCCGAAAATGCCGGGGCCCCATTCCGCGATGTTCAGATAGATTTCCATGATCCGCCGCTTCGGCCAGACCAGTTCGATCGCCCAGGTCAGCGGGATCTCGATGGCTTTGCGGATGTAACTCTTGGAGGGCCACAGGAACAGGTTTTTGGTGACCTGCATGGAAATGGTGCTAGCGCCGCGTGGCGACCCATCTCCGGCGCGTTCGATCGCATCCTGCATGGCATCGAAATCGACACCATAGTGCTGGCAAAAGCGGCCATCCTCCGACAACAGAACAGCGCGCACCACCTGCGGAGAGATATCTTCGATCGGGGTCCAGGTCTGCGTCAGGCTCTCGCCAGCCAGCGTTTGTTGCAGCATCAGCGATGACATCGGCGGATTGACGAACCGATATACAAAAATCAGCAAGATAATCATGGCGAGCCAGCCGGCAGCCGCATAACCGGCTATTTTCAAGCCTAATTTAGCATATCGCGTGAGCGTCGTAGTGTCTGGCATTTGCCGCGCCGGCGACGGCGCGCCATTGACGCCCGGTTCATAAAAGCCCGGACGGCGAAGGGGATCGATCGCAAGCGACGCGGCGGGCCGATGATCGGTCATGGCGCCCATAGAGAAGGTAGGCGGCGCCGGTGCAGCAACCGGATTATGTGGCGCGACCATACCGGCCGGACGGGTTGCTTCAGCAATGACAACAGGCGGCGCTGAGGATGCAACTGCAGGCGCGACGGGCGCTGGCCGGGGATTGTGTGGCGAAGGCTCAAGCCGAGGCTGAGTGAACGGCGCTGGCCCGCCTCGACCCAATTGCGGAATAGGAGCCAGCCGGCTCGCAGCCTGCTGACCGGTCTCGACCGCTGGCACAAGTGATGCCGCAGGCGGCAGAGTCGCCGCCACGCAAGGCCGTGCAAAAGGCAGCGTAATCAGACCGTAAGCCGACGGCGTGAGCGGCAGCGGCACCCTACCGCCGAGTTGCGGCACCGGCTGCATCACCGGCTGCAACGTCCGACCCGTGGCCGGCACGACAGCGGCATCACAAACGTCTGCGCTTTTGTCGTCTTGGCGGTCCATACTTTGAATGTCGTTTGGGATGGGTTATGGCGCTGGCTCGTAGCCCCGAACAATGGCCATGTTGAGGGGTATTTCCAGAGAATTCGGGCGGAGAACAGCCATTGCCACCATTTGACCCGGCCCTACGCGACGCCGCAACCCTGGTCGAGGCCCGGCTGGCGGCCATTTTGGCCAAAGAGCCGGACCGCGGCAGCCCGCCCCGCCTGATCGATGCCATGCGCCATGCGGTGCTCGGCGGCGGCAAGCGTTTCCGGCCCTTTCTGGTGCTCGAAAGCGCGCAACTGTTCGGCGTTTCACCGCAAGCGGCCATTGATGCAGCCGCCGCGATCGAATGTATCCACTGTTATTCGCTCGTGCACGACGATATGCCGGCGATGGACAACGACGAGCTGCGCCGCGGCCGGCCAACGGTGTGGAAAGCCTTCGGCGAGTGGTCTGCGATCCTGGTCGGCGATGGCTTGCAGGCGCTCGCCTTTGAATTGGTCAGCGCGCCCTCGGCACATAGCGATCCGGCGGTGCGCGCCGAACTGGTGCATACGCTGGCAATCGCCTCAGGTTCGCCCGGCATGGTTGGCGGCCAAGCACTCGATCTTGAAGCGGAAAATTCTCTTCCCGCTTCCGTCGCGGATGTGGCGCACATCACGCGCCTGCAATCCATGAAGACGGGTGCCCTGATCCGCGCGGCCTGCGAAATGGGTGCGATTGCCGGACAGGCGTCACCAGACCAGCGGGCCGCACTCGTTCGTTATGGCGAGGCGCTCGGCGTAGCGTTTCAGATCAGCGATGACCTGCTGGATGCGGAAGGTTCTGCAGCCGATGTCGGCAAGGCCACCGGCAAAGACGCCGCCGCCGGTAAGGCAACGCTGGTCTCGCTGCTGGGAATCGCAGACGCTCGCCGTCACTTGGACACGACCGTCCAGGCCGCCGTTGACGCGCTCGCACCATTCGGCGCTAAGGCTGATGTTCTGCGCGAGGCGGCGCGGTTCATGGGACGGCGCGATAGCTGAAGCCGATGCCCAAATGGCTAGCAGTATGTTGGGCGAACGACCGAGCGGGACGCAAGAAATCAGATGATGAGTGATCTTCAAATTCCGGCAATAGACCTGATTACCGGCACCATCTTTGTGCTCTGCTGGTTCGGTTATGGCTTCGTCGCCAAACTGATCGCCCAGCGGCGCCCCAGCATGATGGCAACCGTGCGCGGTTTCCGCCAACGCTGGATCGAGCGCATGGCGGAGCGCGACAATCACATCGCCGACGCTGCCCTGATCAGCAATCTGTTGCGCGGCGCGCTGTTCTTTGCGTCCACCACCGTTTTCATACTCGGCGGTCTGGCGGCCTTGCTGGGAACGGTTCCGACGGTCGCCGTGGTGATTTCCAACCTGCCGTATACCGCGCCCGCCGAACCCCGGCTGGCCGAAATAAAAGCACTGATTATGATTCTGCTGTTCATCTATGCGTTTTTCAAATTCTCGTGGTCGGCATGGCAATATAACATCTTGTCGATCGTCGTCGGCGCCATGCCGGCGCTTGGAACCGAAGCCGCGGTGCGTGCGAGCTACGTTGCGGCTGGCGGCCGTATCGTGGCGTTGGCCGGCGAAAGCTACAACAACGGCGTGCGCGCCTATTACTTTTCCATTCCGCTGATGGCCTGGTTTCTCAATCCCTTTCTCTGTATCGCAGCAGCGCTGGCGGTGACCGTCGTCATCTATCGGCGCGAATTCTATTCGCCGGTGCTCAGTGCGTTGAAGCACGTTGCGCACTGACGCCGAGCGCCGGATGAGGCAAGGACCACGCAATGCATCTGATCCAGATCCTACTGCCGGTGCGCGACAACGACGGCAAACCCTACGGCCCGCATCCCTTTGAAGAGATCTCCTGGACGCTGTCGAAACGGTTTGGTGGGATAACCGCCTACACGCGTGCGCCGGCGGAAGGCCGGTGGGAGGAACGCGGAAAAACGCAGCACGACGACGTGCTGGTCATCGAGGTCATGATCGAGGCGTTGGACAGAGCGTGGTGGCGCGCATTCCGCGAACAGCTCGAAAAAACGTTCCGGCAAACCAAAGTGATCGTTCGCGTGCAGACCATCGAGCTGCTGTAGCGGCAGCTTCTGCGCTGCCTTCTCGCGGCATACGTCGCTAGAGGGTCCACTTCGATCGACGGAGCGAGCCCCCAATGACCGAGGCAGACGGCAACGAACGCGCGCCTTAACCGCCGAACCGCTTTTCAATATAGTTTTCGACAAGCGCCTTGAAATCCGCAGCAATGTTCGGCCCGCGCAGCGTCATGGCCTTCTTGCCATCGATGAAGACCGGCGCGGCCGGACTTTCACCCGTGCCCGGAAGCGAAATGCCGACGTCGGCGTGTTTGCTTTCGCCCGGACCATTGACGATGCAGCCCATGACCGCGAAGTTCAGCGCTTCGACGCCCGGATAGCGCGTCTTCCACTCCGGCATACGATCGCGGATCATATCCTGAATATCGCGCGCGAGTTCCTGGAATACGGTTGATGTGGTGCGTCCGCAGCCCGGGCACGCGGCGACGATCGGCACGAACGAGCGCAGCCCCATCGACTGCAACAGCTCTTGCGCCGCGCGCACCTCGTTGCTGCGATCGCCGCCGGGCTCGGGCGTCAGCGAAAAACGGATCGTGTCACCGATGCCCTGTTGCAGCAGGATGCCGATGGCCGCCGACGACGCGACGATGCCCTTCGAGCCCATACCGGCTTCAGTGAGCCCAAGATGCAGCGCGTAGCGGCTGCGTTTGGCAAGGATGCGATAGACAGCGATGAGATCCTGCACCGCCGAGACTTTGCCGGAGATAATGATCTTGTCGGCGCCCAGCCCCATCTCCTCGGCACGCGCCGCAGACAACAAAGCCGACTGAACCATGGCTTCATGCATGACCGCACGGGCCGACATCGGATCGGCCCGATTTGGCATTCTCATCCATCAGATGGGTGAGAAGCTCACCGTCGAGCGAGCCCCAATTGACGCCAATACGCACCGGCTTGTTGTGGTGCATGGCGATGTCGATAATTGCGCCGAACTGCCGGTCGCGCTTGTCTTTGAAGCCGACGTTGCCGGGGTTGATGCGATATTTGGCGAGCGCTTCCGCGCAGGCTGGGTTTTCGCCCAGCAGCGTGTGGCCGATGTAATGGAAATCACCGATCAGCGGCACAGTGCACCCCTGCTTCGCCAGCCGGTCGCGAATGTGCGGCACGGCCTTCGCGGCTTCGTCGCGATCGACGGTAATGCGCACCAACTCCGAGCCGGCACGAGCCAGTTCGGCAACCTGCTTGACGGTCCCCTCGATGTCGGCGGTGTCGGTATTGGTCATCGACTGCACGACGATCGGAGCCCCGGCACCGACGATAACGCCACCGACGTCGACGGCCACGGTGTGGTGCCGCGGCTGCAAAACTGTCGTGTCGCCAGACGCCATCGCCTTCAATCTCCGGTCATTTCAAATGTCGATTAGCCTGTCCGGCCGCCCATCGCCAGCAAGGAGACCACGGCGGATGCGCACATGGCAAGTACGATGCTGGGGCCGCCCGGCGCGTCCGTATAGAGCGACAGGGCCAGCCCGGCGAAGACGCTGACAACAGCGATCACGGCCGCCAGAATGGCCATCCGTTCCGGCGTCGATGCTAAGGGGCGGGCCGCTACCGCCGGCACGATCAAGAACGCCATGACCAGCAAAATGCCGACGATCTTCATGGCGACGGCAATCGTGATGGCCAGCAGCACATCAAACAGTGCGCGCGGTATCGCCGGGTTGATGCCTTCCGCCGTCGCCAAGTCTTCGTGAAGCGAGAGGCGCACCAGCGGCTTCCAAAGTTGTAGCGTTAACGCCAGCACCACCGCGCCGCCGACATAAACCCAGAGCAGGTCGATGGTTGTGACCGCAAATACGTCGCCGAACAGATAGCTCATCAGGTCAATTGATGGGCCTTTCAAGACCGCAATGGCGACGACGCCGAGAGCCAGCGCCGCGTGATGCATAAGACCCAGCACGCTATCGAGCGCCAGCAACTTCTGGCGGCCGAAGGCGATGAGAACGACTGCCGCGGTAACCGCGCCATCACCACCGCCAACGTCAAATCAATACCGAGCGCGAGGCCAAGCGCGACGCCGAGCAGGCTCGACTGGGCCAGCGTCTCACCGACATATGCCATGCGCCGCCAAACGATGATGCAACCAAGCGGAGCCGCAACAATCGCCAAGCCGACGCCAGCTGCCAGCGCCCTCAGAAAAAACGGTTCAGGAAGCTCGAACACTCAAGCGCCTCGCGTTTCAGAACGCTGCGACGGCATAGGCTTCGGCGCGCCCGAAATATCATGAGCGTGATCGTGGTGGTGCAGGTAGACGCCAAGTGCGCTGGCCGCCTGCGGGCCGAAGAGCCGCGCATATTCGGCATGTTGCGCCACAGTTTCCGGTTGGCCCGAGCAACGACGTGGCCATTGAGGCAGATCACGCGATCGCTCTTGGCCATCACGATATGCAGATCGTGTGAGATCAACAGCACACCGAGTTTGCGCGCATCGCGTATCCGTCCGATCAGATCGTAGAGATCGGCTTCGCCGACAAAATCGACGCCGCGCGCCGGCTCATCGAGCACCAACAGATTGGGATTGCGCAGCAGCGCACGCGCGATCAACACGCGCTGCGTCTCGCCGCCTGAGAGTTGCGAGAGCTGCTGGTTGGCAGTGCGCTCGGCGCCGACATCTTTAAGCGTCGCCGCGATTGCATCTGGAGTTGCCGGATTGCCGAGCGCTAGAAAGCGACCGACCGTCATCGGAATGGCGCGCTCGACGAGGAAGCGTTGCGGCACGTAACCGATGTGCGTCGTCGCCGGCATCAGGACTTGCCCGCTATCCGGCCGTTCGATCCCGAGGATCAGTTTGACGAGCGTGGTTTTGCCAGCCCCGTTCGGCCCGATCAGCGTAACGATTTCTCCGGGCAGCACGTCGAGATCGATACCCGACAGAATGGTGCGGCCGTGCCGCAAAGCCCAGCCCGCGCGCGGATACCAGTGCCGACGAATCAGCCTCGGCGCCATGCGGGTGGCCACAGCAGCAAGCGGCACCGTGATGGTGTCCATCAGGAGCGTGATCATGGTCATGGTCACTTTGCGAACGTTGGGTTGTCTCGATCGGCAAGCAGGCCTCTCCAATACTCGTGATGCAGCGGGTGTCGTTTAGCGGACCGTCGCGTGTGACTAGTCTTTGCGCTTGGCCGCGCACGCTTCGCAGGTGCCCGACACCTCGACGAATTTCACTCGCGGCTCGAAATGGGCATTGCGCGCCGCCGCGTCAATCGACTTGAAGATGTCTTCGCCATCGGTTTCAAACACCGAGCCGCACGTCTCGCAGCTTAAAAACATCGGCCGCCGTCCGGTGCGCGGCTGGTGCAGACGGCCGCAGGCGAAATAGGCGTTCTTGCTTTCAAGCCGATGCACGACGCCAGCTTCAAGCAGGGCATCGAGCGCGCGGTAGACGGAGATCGGTGCCAGCCGCGTGCCTTTCTTGGCCAGCCGGTCCAGCACCTCGTAGGCGCCAACGCTGGCCGTGGTCGATGCGATCTCCTCGAACACGGTGCGGCGCAGATCGGTGAAACGGATGTTCTTTTCGGCAAAGATCTCGGTTGCCCGCTCGACGGACGACTTGACCCGCTCTTTTATGCGTTGCTCGTCGACCGTTTGCGTTGCCATCGAAGACCTTTGACCATTCTGGCGAATTCTAGATTTTGGGGCGGCAGGCGCGCGCCACACGCCCGGCATCAAGCAGTATAGTATAACACTTCCGGGTTGCTTTCCACGGCCGGCCGCCGGGCGGGCCGTTCACGCCGCGAAATCGAACCACCTTCCCCGCAGGGTTGCCAATCCTACTCCAGTTCCTATCGTTAAGAGAATTTCATGGCGGCTGGCTGTTTTGGTCTTATTCTTGCCGCCAATCAGCCGGTTCTAAAGCGCATTGTAGACACTGCTGATCGGCCGTTCTCCGGTTTTCTCAGGTTCGGGCACCAATCAAGGACGCAAGCGGGATGGACGTGAAATTGTTTGTCGACGGACTTGCGCCCTACGCACAGTCCCTGGCGGTGTCGCTATTCGTTTTCTGCGTCGTCGCGTTGTTGCTGCGCACACGTCTCGCCAAGCGCCTTTGGGCGTCGATTGAGGAAACGCTGTTTTCAAACTGGCAACTCGGCCTGCTCGCAACGACCGGCCTAGTGCTCTCGGCCGCGTCCGGCTGGACCACCTGGGACGGCATGCGCAATTTCACCGGCGAGCCGCTGCTCTCCGGCATGATCACCTTCGGCATCCAGGGCGTGATGCTGATCGTTGCCTGGCTGATCGGTGAAAGCTTCGCGACTGGCATGAACGCTCAGCCGCAGCGCGGCGCCACGCGTTTCATCAACCCGCAGGTCCAGAACTGGACCGGTGCCATCATCGGTCTGCTGTTGTTCATCGCCGCCATGACGCTGTTCATGCAGTGGTCCGGAACGGCCGACGTGCGCCAGGCGACGACCGACGACATCGCCTGGTCGAAGACCGGTGACAAGTTCTTGATGTTCGGCGCCGGCTTGCTGCTGGTCGCCCTGTTCGCGCTCTATGCGGCGAGTGACCTCGTGAAGCCCTACATTCAAGGCTCGCGCGTCATCATCCGCAACGCGATGCTGTGGGTGATGTTTCTGGCCTGTATGGCAACAAGCGTGTTCTTCTCGTTCGACAGCCTCTTCACGTCGATCTTCCCGCAATCGGAGCGCGTGCGCGCTGCTGAACTGCGTGCCCAGAACCAAGTCGGCGGCATCATCTCGGATATCGAACAAACGATTGCCGGACGCCGCGCGTCGTTGACCGAGGCCCTCTTTACCACTGACGCCTGGACGGCCTACGAAGCCAACATCGACGCGATGGCGAAGGCGGCGGCTCAGTCCGAAGGCGCTATCGAGCGTTACGTCAACGAACAGATCGAATCGCGCCGCCAAGCCGTCAAAGAACAGCAGGAGCGGATGGCCTCGGCCCAGTCCGGGCAAGCAGGCCTTGCCGGCCGCAAGGTGTCGCTGACGGAAGAAAAGTCGCGGCTTGCGACCCAGCGCCCGGAGCTTGCCTCCGAGTTCGCCGCCAAGAAAACGGAATACGACGAGAAGCTCAAGGACGTTGATGCTAAGCGCGTCGAAGCCTTGGCCGAAGACAAAGGCGTCGAAGGGTCCGGCAAGGAAGGCCGCGGACCGATCTATCGCCAGCGCATGGGCGAACTGAATTTGCTCCAGGCCGCCGCCAAGATCGCCGAAGAACGCATGAAGGACGCGCAGAAGCGGCTCGCGACCGTTGAAACGCGCCTCACCGCGATTGATCGCGAGTTGGCGCTGATCGACGGTGACCTCGCCAAATTGAAAGGCGAAGCCGAAACCGCCGAGCAGCGCATCAAATTGGCCGAAGAAACGGTGCAGGACGATTCAACCGCGCCGAAGCTCGATCCAGCTCGTATCCTGCCGGCCTTTGAGGTGGCCAAAGCCGAATTCCGCTCCGGTCCGACGGCTGAACGGCTTGCCGATCTGCAGCGGATGTGCGGTGACATTAGTGGCGCGTTGGCGTCTCTGACGCCTGAGACCAAGGCGCTGCTGTCGGGCATCGACTGCGACCCCTAAGATGATGGCGGACGCCGCAGCCGAACTGTTCACTCTGCAGTCGGGCCTCAAAACATTCGAGACGACCTGTATCGGCGGCGACAAGCTGATCGCCAACACGTCGGCAGACGCACTGTTCGGCTTCGCCCGCAAATGTCTGTCGGATAGCGCGCTGCCTAGCAAAGATACCGAAGTGCTGCGCACCAAGATCAACGCCATCGAATTGGCCCGCGATGACAAGGCCCACCGCTTCGTCGTCACCTGGAACGCCTTCGAGGACGGCAACCGTCTGGCTTATCTGGCGCTGGCGATCGCGATTGCCATCGACAGCTTGATCTTCATGTCGGGATTGTTCGGCGCGAACGCCGTGCGCTCGCCTCTCTCCGACGTGCCGAGCTATAAGTCGCGTTCGGCAGCCCAGCTTGAATCGACCATCAACGCCGCGCTCGGGCCGCATCCCTATGAGACGGCGTGGATGACGCTCAACGCGCTGCGACCTATGACCAACAGCGATGGCTTCTCCGCGATTGCGGACTTGAGCACTTTGGAACGCTCAGCCGCCGACCGGGTGCGCATGGTGCTGACCGCAGGCGCCGATATCGGCGCCGTTGAAACCGCCAGCGTCAACCCGGAACGCTACCGCGTGCGCAGCGAATTGCGTGAATACCTATCGACGGTTTGTGACAAGCACTTCAAAACCGACGCAACCGCGAAGGACCATGCGCGTCTCGATCAACTCGTCAACGCCGCGCTCGCCCCACACCCGCGCGAGCACGCCGACGTCGTGCTGCACACCCTGGAGCCGATCCGCGAGACCGAGGGCTTCACGTCTATGGTCACATTATCCGAGATCGAAAGCGCCTACGACAATCGCGTCGTGCGCCGCGTGATGAATGCCGGATCGTCGGTCAAAGCCGTCGCCCCGGACATCAAGATCGAGGACCGCTATTACATCAGCCCGAAATTGTATGAGGTACTGCTGACCATTCGTGCGACAGCACAGGAAAGTGCGAATTATGAGTTCGAGCGCCGTCGCTTCGAAGGCGTTCAGGAGCGCCCGGCCATTGACGGCGGTGCACTCCGCGATGTCGCGCCGCCTATTGAGCAGCAGCCGCGCCCGGCCGAGCTTGCCAAGCCCGCGCCGCAGCTGCCGCGCCTGCAGCCGCTTAGCCCGCAAGAGCAGCAGCAGCTCGCCAGCTATTATCGCGAAACGCTGCTCAACCAACTGGGCCTCGACGATGCTCTGGTCGAGATGCGCTTGAAAGCACCAGCGATGCGCACCGCCATGCTGGAAGCCTGGAAGTCTCTCGATAGCCACGGCAAGAAGAACCATCTCCTCGGCAGCGTGCTGCGCAAGTTCCAAAGCGATCAGGACAAAGATCTGAGCGCCGTGTATTCGCAGCTGTTGAGCGAAATTGGCGGCGACGGCCGTAAGCAGATTCTGCTGGAATCCGAATACAGCAAGATCAGCAGCGATCTCGTGGTCTACATGCTGTTTCCGGAAACGGGACTGATTACCTATCTTGTCGACGAAATCGAGCGTGCCGCCCAGCATGACGACGGCCTGCAAGACGGCGAGCAGTCTCTCAAGGATCAGCTGAAGTTCGTCCAGCAGCGCATGGGCCAGCTCAATCTCTCGGACACCACGTCGTGGGATGAAATCAGAGCGCGCCTTGCCGTCAGTTATGGCGCCAGCGCAACTGATTTCTATCGCCGCTTTGCCCCTCGCAACGATAGCGACGACGGCAGTGACCTGTAATGCCGCCGACATGACAGACCATAAAAAAGCCGGCCACTGGGGCCGGCTTTTTCATGCGTAGTGCGGCCGCCCGCTCAGATCGTGAACGGTACGACGGTTTGATGTTGCTCGCCGAGGCCTTCGATTCTGAGCACCAGCTTATCGCCGGCCTTCAGATACTCCGGCGGCTTCTTGGCTGAACCGACGCCCGGCGGCGTGCCGGTGGTGATGACGTCCCCAGCTTCGAGCACCATGAACTCGGTGACGTAGGCGAGCAGCTTCGGGATCGAGAAAATCATCGTCGCCGTCGATCCGGTCTGCTTGCGGTCGCCGTTGACGTCGAGCGACATTGCCAAATTGTGCGGGTCCGCCATTTCATCGGTTGTCACCAGCCACGGACCGAGCGGGCCGAACGTCTCGGCCGATTTGCCCTTCACCCATTGACCGTTGCGCTTGACCTGCCAGCGCCGTTCCGACACATCGTTGCAGATGGTATAGCCTGCGATGTAGTCGAGCGCTCGGGATTCTTCGACATAGCTTGCGCGCTTGCCGATCACGAAGGCGATCTCGCATTCCCAATCCATGCGGTCGGAGTTCTTGGGATAGATGATATTGTCGTTCGGCCCGCAGATGCAGGTCGGTGCCTTGTTGAACAGAATGGGCTCGGCCGGCAATTCCCTGTCCGGTCTCTTTGGCGTGGTCGGCGTAGTTCAAGCCAATCGCGACGAAATTGCGCGTGCCGGCCACCGGCGGTCCAAGGCGCACACCATCCGGCACGATCGGCAACGCTCCAAGATCGATCGCGCGAAGCTTCGCGAGCGCGGCGGGATCGAGCTGAGCGCCGGCGAAATCGGCGACCTTCGACGACACATCGCGAACCTTGCCATCGGCATCGACGATGCCGGGTTTTTCAGCGCCTGCCGCGCCAAATCGAACGAGTTTCATAGATCAACTCCGGGAGGGAATTCTGGACGGTATCGCCCCCAACCGGAACCGGCAACGAGGACGCGCTCAGCGCCAGAAATACGCTAACTTTCAAGCGCTTGTAAATCAGTATCCGGGGGCGGCCATGGCGAGGGGTGTGCGGGCGCGTTTCGCCCCAGCGCAACCGCGCCAGCGAAAACGAGAGTGAGAGCAGCGCCTAGAGCGCCAGCACGATGCGTGTCTTGGCGCGCGAGACACACGGACAGAACATGTGCTCGCGGTCGTCGGCATTCAGGCAGCTATCCTTATGGATCACATCGCCTTCCACGTATTGCGTCGCGCATTCTCCGCACCCGCCCGTCTGGCACCCTGGCTCGATCGGAATGCCAGCCGCGAGCAGCGCTTGCAGCGCGCTTTGATCGGGCCCCACCACAATCGTCCTGTCCGACCACGCCAAATAAATTTCAAATGTCCCCCCGGACTGCACAGGCGCATTCGGTGCAGCAGCGTCACTCATGTTTGCCGTCTCGCGAGAAGCGGCGCGTAAACCACCACGAATCCCAGAAACGCCAGAACCCAGGCGGTCGCGGAAAGATACAGCATCGGCTCGCGCTGAAAATCGAACGCGGCAAAAATCCGGGCCAGGGCCGCCGTCGCGGCTAGCGCGTAGATCAGTTGAATGGGAGGCGTTGCCGTCATCGGCTGTCCGGTATGGCCAAAGCTGGCGCGCGTCATCACCGCCAGTGTCATCAGCCCGATAGCGCCAGCGGTCCATCCATGCAGCGCGCCTGTCGGCGTGACGATGTCAGGGCGCCAGATGCCAAGCGCCAACAGCAGGAAGCCGATCGGAACGAAAGCGAATCCCACGTGCAGCACAAGCACGAGTGGTTCCGCCGTTGTGTGTGCACCGGCCCAGCGGCTGAGACGCAGGATATTCGCGGCACCCGCAATCGCAGCAGCCACAGCCGTCACTGGGTTGGTGGGCAACAGGACCCACAGCAGCAGCGCGGCGATGCTGATGCCCATAACCACCAAGTCATAGCGCTCGAACGGGGCAGGCAAGGTGGTGCTGCGCTTTTGCGCCAGCCAATTGCGCGTGAAGCTCGGGATGATCCGGCCGCCAATGACCATGATCAGAGTTACGATGCCGGCGAGGCCGAGCCGTATGCCAATCCCACCGCCTATGCCTGTCATCACTTGATAGTGAAACGCGGCATTGCCGGCGAACAAAATGCCGACGGCCACCAGCACCTTGAGATTTCGCGTGTTGTGCGACGCAACGATTTCGCGCCCGATCACAGCCGCGAGTGCGGCTAGAAATGTGAGGTCGATCACCGCCGCGGCAGGCGCGCCGATCCATGACGAGGTCAATATCGCCACGCGCCCGGCAACCCACGCCGCAAATAAAAATGCAAGCGGGCGCCCGACGACCGGCAACCGTCCCGTCCAGTTGGGAACTGCGGTTAACAGAAATCCTGCAATTACCGCCGGAACATAGCCATAGATCAATTCGTGGACATGCCATTCGACCGGCTGAAGGACGGTCGGGAATGCAATCAGCCCATTCAGCATCGGTAACCAGACGGCGACGGCGAGCGCGGCCCACAGCGCACCGAACAGAAAGAATGGCCGGAAGCCATAGCTGAACAGTGCGGGGCCGGTGTAGGCGCGAATCTGCTTAGCACTGGATGTCATTTTGCGCCCTTGCCTCGTGTATGCCCTGCTACGTCCGCGAGCACACCAAGTACCCGCATCAACGCCGTGTTGTCCCGTTCGTCCAGGTCACAAAACCGTGCGCACCTGGAATTAGAATAAGTATTTACAATACCTATTTGTCTCATTCATATCTGATATTGGCAATGCGACTCTCATGCGTCCGAGTGAATCTGAGGGCGTTTCACCAGGGCCGCGCCAACGGTCACACTGCGGCTACACAACAAACATTTGGGAGGATATCGTGCTGAAACGAGCTATCATCGTCCTTGCTGCTGTCGTCTGCACCACAACCGGTGGCGTGGCAGAAGAAGCCAGGGTCGCGTTTCCAGAATCGTACGCAACGACGTTCGAGAATTACCTGAGCCTAGACCGGACCCAAGACCCAGATCAGATCATTCGCTTGTTTGCCAACGGCGTTGCACTGGAAGCGGGAGCCGCCGGCAAAGAGCTGCCCGACGGTTCTGTGGTGGTCGGCGAAGTCTATTCCGCGCGCAAGGATAGCGACGGTAAGGTCATCACCAGCAGCCTTGGGCGCAGGATTCGCGACAAGATGCTGGCCATCGCCGTCATGGAAAAGCGCAAAGGCTGGGGCGACGCTTACCCCGAAGACCTGCGCAATGGCGATTGGGATTTTGCGATTTTCAGCCCCGATGGAAAGCGGCTTGAAAAGAAAGATCTCAACACCTGCCGTGCTTGCCATGCACCTTTGAAAACCACACAGCATTTGTATTCACTGCAGCACATCACAAAGTAGTTGAGACGGCCTTCGGGCCAGCTTAACTGACGCGCGTCAGGAGCGACTCCAACGCTTCGGTGCCGAGCAGGCGGACAACTCTTTATGGGTTGTCCGCCGTGCGTTTCGCGCAGCCCCTGACATCAGGAGGCGAGAATGCGACTGACGGCATTTACAGACTATGGACTTCGCGCCCTCATGCGGTTGGCGTCTGAGCCCGAGCGCCTTTTCACGACCGACGAAATCGCCCAGGAATTTGCCATTTCCCGCAACCATCTGACGAAGGTTGTGCGCGAGTTGGCATCGGCTGGCTTCATCGCAACGCAACGGGGTTCCGGCGGCGGCTTTCGCCTGGCGCAGGCGCCAGAGGCCATATCGATCGGTGCTGTCGTGCGCCACCTTGAGTCCCGTCATGCGCTCGTCGAGTGCTTTCGGTCCGACGGCGGCCATTGCATTCTGACACCCAAATGCCGCCTGAAACGCCGGCTTGCGGCCGCCGCCAAGGCTTTTCTGGACGAACTCGACAAATCGACGCTCGCCGAATGCGCTTACCCGCCGCGGCCGGCACGGTAGAAAAAGCCCTCCGCCGCACAATCGCTGCAGCGGACCCGCCTGCCGGGGCTTCTGCTCAACGCGCTTACAGCGTTGGTTTTAAATGACTTTTTAGTCAGCGCTGCTGCGTCATCAAAAACCCACTGTGGACTGCGATTTCGATTCGCAAGGGGCCGATCCAATGGCACACTCGAATCTGTCATGCTTGGCACCCGCTACCGCCCAGCGGTGGCAGGTGCTCACGGGGAATGGAATGCGTTCAAGCGAGCGATGGTCATTGATGGCGATGTGCGCGTCTGCTGCGCTCACAAGCGCCGCTGTCGTGTTCGCCGTCGATCACTACGGCATCGTTCAGATCGCGCCGCAGCGCGACATTGAACTGGTAAGTGGACCGGTTGAACTGGTGCGTGGTCCGACGCCTGCCGTGCCGCGCACTGCGAAACTGCTCACCCCATCGCAAGATCTGTCGGACCGCCTGTCAGAGACGCAGGTTGCCCGATTGCCGGCCGAGGACATGCCGACTGGTGACCTGCCAGCGCCAGATCAGCAAATCCGTGACGCTCCGCCCGAAGATTGGCCTGTAGAAGATCGGCAAGTCGAAGGCGTTCCGCCTGAAAACGAACTGGCCGAAGCCGCGCCACCTGATGAGCCTGTCGAGCGCGAAACACCTGAGTGGTGGTCTGCGGAAGTTCGTCGCGACGTCACGGCACGCAAACCCGCGCCCTCACTGGCCGTAGCGGCTCCTCAGCGCCTGCCGTGGCAGATGCCGGCGCTTGGTCCGCAGCCACGCGACAAAAGGCTGGCCGAGCGCCTTGCAGAAATTTCACCGGCCGCCAACCAGCGCATCGCCGAAAAGTTCAGAGCGGCTGAGGCGACCTGGCCACCCACAGATATCGCTCTCGTCGCGATCAAGGACGAAAAGGTGCTTGAGTTGCACGCGCGTGCGCCGGGCGGTGCCTGGACGTTCATCCACCGCTATCCAGTGCTGGCGGCCAGCGGCAACTCCGGTCCCAAGTTACGGCAAGGCGACCGGCAGGTGCCCGAAGGCGTTTACGGCATCTCGTTCCTCAACCCCGATAGCCGTTACCACGTGTCACTCAGGGTCAATTATCCGAACGCGTTCGACCGCCAAATGGCTGCCAAGGATGGCCGCAACAATCTCGGCGGCGACATCATGATCCACGGCAAGAACGTTTCGATCGGATGTTTGGCGGTCGGCGACCAAGCGGCTGAAGAGTTGTTTGTGCTTGCCGCCCGTGTTGGCTTGCCCAACATCAAGCTGGTCATCGCGCCGACCGACTTCCGGCGAGACGGCGCACCCGCCGCCGCATCGGATCAACCCAAATGGCTGCCGGACCTATACACCCAAGTTGCAAGCTCGATGTCGGAATTCAAACGCCCACCGAGCAACAGCCTGCTGTCGTTCTTCGGCAAATAGTGCGGCGCCCGCCGACGCTCGGGCTGGCGTCGCAAACGGCGGCGAATGCGGGCACCGGTGCATCAATCCGGCATTCCCGCATCAAAGCCGCTTGCGTCCCGTCACCATGGACCTGACGAGGTTCTCGCCGTGTTCGATGCTGGCGACGATGACGCCGCCGACGTGCAGCGCAATGAGAACAAGGGCAAAATTGGCCAACGCTTCGTGCACTTCCTCAAGGGGTTTCGAACCCCAATAGGCATCGGTTGTCATCAGCACGCCGGTCACGGATAGCCCCACCAAGACTGTAAGGAGGGCGAGGATCATCCAGCCGCCCGCAGGGTTGTGTCCGATGACGCGCGGGGCTGACAATCGCGCGCTCTGCTTCAAGAACTCGGCGACAGCGCGTGGACCTTTGACAAAATCTGAGAAGCGGGCGTGGCGCGAGCCGATGAAGCCCCAGACGATGCGCAAGGTAATCAGCACGGCAATCGCGTACCCCGCCCACAGATGCAGCCACTCGATCTCATCGCCACTCAGGAAGGCGACGGCGAACAGCGTCACAAGGCTCCAGTGAAATATACGGACGAACAGGTCCCAGACTTTCACTGTTGCCGGCGACGCAAGGCCGCCGGCAGTTTCGGAAAGCTCCATTTCCCTCGGCGTCATGACGCTTTACCCGCCTTGGCTGGCGTCCACTGCGAGCCAGCGGGATTGCCGGTTTCCGGATCGATGAACAGTTCGATGCGCTTGCCATCGGCGTCGCGCACATAGACTTCGGCGCACGTCCCCTTCATTTTCGATTTGGCGACGGTGTAGCCGTGCTTAGCGACAATTTTCTCGATGGCTTCAAGCGTCATCCACTTGTCCTTGGGCGCCGCCGTGCGGCTTGCCATAGCTTTCGGCATATGCGTTGGAACTAAAGGCAGCGAGCACTGCGGCGGCGATAAAAAGCTTCGTCATGTTGACTATTCCTATTTTTCTGAGGGTTTGGAAAAAGGGCCGTCATGCGCGGGCCTGACGGGTGGCGATTAGCGATCTATTTGACTTCGGATTTGACGATGAGCCCCGTCACGGGGTCGAGTTTGAGCTCGACGGATTTGCCGTCCTTATCGACGCCTTCGGCTTCCAGACAGCCGTCATCGAACTCGATTTCCCGGATTTTGTAGCCCTCTCCGACGAGCTTCGTGCTCAGCTGTTCGATGCTCTGCCAATTGGCCTTCGGCTCGGTCGTGCACGGCTTGTCGTCACTTGCAAAAGCCGCAGGCGCCACTGCCGTAAGCCCGACGCACACGATGGCCAAGGTTGCAGACACCATAACTGCCGGGTATTTTGCCTGTCGCATGATAGTCTCCTTATGCTGCATCAACCCGCCGGACTGTCAGGCGGTGTGTTTGTGTTATGCGGCAGACCGGATGACCGCTCCGTGATGGGCGGCGTCAGCCTTTCGTCAGCTTCGCTCGCCTAGTTTCGCCACCAAAACCCTGTGAGAATTCAAAGAGAGATGTCGCGGTTATCGATCCGTACTGTTCTGCTTTTGGGGGTGGTCGCGATGTTCGCCGCCGCCTCGTCGGCGTTGGCGAGCGACGACGATGCCCATGAAAGGCACGAAAAGCACGAACGAGACGAACACCGCCACGAAGCCATGCGGCACGCTGTCGAACGCGGCCAGATCAAATCGCTCGTTGAGGTTTTGAAGATCGTGCAACCTCACTTGCCCGGCGAGATCGTCGGCGTCGAAGCCGAATTCAAGAATGGCGTTTGGCTTTACGAGTTCCGCGTGCTCGATAAAAATGGCCGCCTGTTTGAAACCTACGTCGATGCCGCGACCGCTGAGATCACCAAGATCGAGGCGAAGTGATGCGAATTCTCGTCGTTGAAGATGACCCGCGAATATCGGCCGATGTCTGCAGCGCGCTGAAGGCGGCTGGTTATCTGACCGATACGGCAACTGATGGCGAAGACGCTTGGTTTCGGGGAGACACCGAAGATTATGATCTTGTGGTGCTTGACCTCGGACTGCCGCAGATGGACGGACTGACCGTTCTAAAGAAATGGCGAGACGCAAAACGCAAGATGCCGGTCATCGCGCTCACCGCGCGCGGCAGCTGGATGGAGCGCGTCGAGGGTATTGACGCCGGCGCCGACGATTATCTGCCAAAGCCGTTTCGAATGGAGGAATTGCTGGCGCGTATCCGCGCGCTCGTCAGGCGATCCAGCGGACAGGCGTCATCACTGATCACGACCGGCGCACTCACCCTTGATGAGCGCGTGATGCGGGTGAGCCTCTCCGGCGTCCCGATTGATCTGGCGCCGCTGGAATATCGCGCCGTTGCCTATCTGATGCACAACCTCGGCCGGGTGGTTCCGCAGGGCGAGTTGAGCGAGCACATTCACGGTTCCGTCGATGCCAACGACTCTAACGCCATTGAAGTGCTCATCGGCCGCATTCGCCGCAAGATAGGCGGCGATTTTATCAAGACGCGGCGCGGCTTCGGTTACCTCGTAGAGGAGGATACACCGTGAGACCTGGGTCGCTGCGGCTCAGGCTTGTTGCAGGCGGTGCTGCCGCGATCATCGCCGCGCTCATCATGGCGGGCATCGGCCTGACATTCCTGTTTGAACGCCACGTTATGAGGTCCCTCGCCGACGATCTCGATGTCCATGTACGTCAGGCCTTAGCGTCCATTGAAGTTGCCCCCTCGGGTCGACCAAGGTTGGCGCGTGAACCTTCCGACCCTCGCTTTTCCGAACCGCTCTCAGGGCTTTATTGGCAATTGAGCGATCCAACCGGCGTCGTCGCGCGCTCACGCTCGCTCTGGGATGGCGCGTTGCCATTGCCGCACGACGAGCTGCCCACCGGCGAAGTTCATCAACACCGCGTTGCCGGTCCAAATAACAGCGCGCTGCTGGCTATAGAACGGACTATTTCCCTGAATTCGAATGGCACATTGATGCCGGTGCGCATCATCGTTGCCGGTGATCTGGCAAGGGTTGCGAAGGCACGGCAGGCGTTCGCGATGGAATTGGTCGCGTCGCTTGCCATTCTTGCGGCAGTGCTGGCGGCTGCAACGTGGGTGCAGATTGGGTTGGGCCTCAGACCGCTGGCGCGTCTGCGCGATGGCATCGCAGCGATCCGAGCGGGTGACGCCAAAACCATTGAGGACGGCGTTCCCAGTGAAGTGGCGCCGCTGGTGCAAGAAATCAACGATCTCGTCCTGGCGCAGGAAGGCGATCTCGAACGGGCGCGCGGCCGCGCTGCCGATCTGGCGCACGGGCTTAAAACGCCGCTGTCGGCTCTCGCCGCTGATGTCCGCATCCTACGCGCGCGGGGCGACGACCAGATCGCCGACCGGATCGATGACGTCAGCGAAACCATGCGCCGCCATATCGAACGTGAACTTGCCCGCGCCCGCATACGCGGCAAGCGCGGATTTGGCGCGATAACGCAGACGGCGTTAAAGCCGCTCGTTCTCTCGCTGGTATCAATTCAAAAGCGAACGCCCCCGGGCGCGCGGCTAACGTTTGACGTCCGCCTAACTGACGGGCAAGAGATCGCGATGGATAAGGCGGATATTGCCGAGGTGCTGGGCAACCTCCTGGAGAACGCCAGCCGCTATGCGCGCAGCACGGTTCGCCTTTCCGTATCCCAGCAAGGGCAAGTGGTCATTGAAGATGATGGCCCAGGCATTCCTCAAGAGATGCGCTCGTGGGTCATGACGCGCGGCGGGCGGCTCGATCAACGGCCGGATGGGGCAGGATTGGGTCTTGCGATCGTCCAGGACGTGCTGGCAGCCTACGATCGCACTCTCGTTCTGGAAACATCCGAGCTCGGCGGGCTAAGAGCCACGTTCTAATCGAAGACCATGGCTCTTAGCATCAATCTCATCCGCGACGCTTAGAACAAACGCGTTTACACAGCGGCTTTCGTGTCTTCCGATGGTTGATGACCTTTGTCGGCGACGCGCCACCCATACACCAAGCCATAGATGGCCGGGATGACGATCAACGTCAAAAGTGTCGAAGACACCATGCCGCCAATCATCGGCACCGCGATCCGCTGCATAACTTCCGATCCTGTTCCGGTGTTCCACAAAATGGGTAATAGCCCCGCCATGATGGCAACAACGGTCATCATCTTCGGTCGTACCCGCTCAACGGCGCCGATCATAATGGCTTTGTGAAGATCGGCGCGGGTGAAGGCCCGTCGCTCCTGCCGGCACGTCTCGCGAATGTGCTCAACGGCTTGATCGAGATACATCAGCATGACGACGCCGGTTTCAGCCGCGACGCCAGCGAGTGCAATGAAACCGACGACCACCGCGACTGACATATTAAACCCGAGCCACCAGACGAGCCAGAACCCGCCAGCCAGCGCGAACGGCAGCGACAGCATGACGATGAGAGTTTCAGTGAGGCGCCGGAAGTTCAGATACAGCAGTAGAAAAATGATCATCAGCGTCACCGGCACCACCAATTGCAGGCGGGCTTCGGCACGTTCTAGATACTCAAACTGGCCGCTCCAAACGAGATAGGTGCCGGCCGGAAGCGCCACGGACTCCTCCACGGCCTTTTTGGCATCGGCGACATAGCCGCCAAGGTCGCGATCGCGAATATCGACGAACACATAGGTCGCGAGCTTGGCGTTCTCGGTTCGGATGCCGGTCGCGCCCTGGGTCAATGCGACGTCTGCCACTTCTCCCAGCGGCACCGTTCCGCCATTCGGCAACGATACGACAACATCCTTGGCGATTGCCTGCGGTTCCGAGCGCAAGTCGCGAGGATAGCGAATGGCAACCGTGTAGCGTTCACGGCCCTCGACTGTCGTCGTGATCGGCTCCGCGCCGAGCGCCATAGCCACCACGTCCTGAACATCCGAGATCGTCAGACCATAGCGCGCCAACCGGTCGCGGTTCGGCCGGATCTCGAGATAATAGCCGCCAACCACCCGTTCAGCGTACGCACTGGCGGTGCCCGGAACAGATTTGAGCGTCGTCTCCACCTCGCGCGCCACCGCTTCCATCGCCGTCAAATCCTTGCCGATGATCTTAACGCCGACGGGCGTGCGGATTCCCGTCGAGAGCATGTCGATGCGCGCCTTGATCGGCATGGTCCAGGCATTCGAGACGCCCGGAAACTGCAGCGCCTTATCCATTTCCTGAATCAGCCCATCGATGGTCAGACCCGGACGCCACTCCTCCTTCAGCTTGAGGTTGACGATCGTTTCGAACATCTCAAGCGGCGCGGGGTCAGTCGCCGTCTGCGCACGGCCGGCCTTTCCATAGACAGACGCGACCTCCGGGAACGAGCGGATGATGCGATCCTGCGTTTGCAACAGCTCCGCAGATTTCGTCACCGATAAGCCCGGCAAGGTTGTCGGCATGAACAGCAGCGTGCCTTCATTGAGATTGGGCATGAACTCGCTGCCGATGCGCGTCATGGGCCAGATCGACACCGCCAGCACGAGTGCCGCGAGCGCGATGGTCAACGTTTTGGCTTTGAGCACGCCACTGATCACCGGCCGGTAGACGGCGATCATTGCCCGGTTCAACGGATTCTTAGCTTCGGGGATAATCTTGCCGCGCACAAATACGATCATTAGCGCCGGAACCAGCGTCACCGACAAAATGGCCGCCGCCGCCATTGCAAAGGTTTTGGTGAAGGCCAAGGGTCCGAACAGGCGGCCTTCTTGAGATTCGAGCGTGAAGATCGGCAGAAACGACACGGTGATGATCAGCAGCGAGAAGAACAGCGCCGGTCCGACCTCCGCAGCAGCTTCGATGAGGATCTCTGTTCGCGGCTTCTCCGGTGGTGCTCGTTCAAGATGCTTATGAGCGTTTTCGATCATCACGATGGCGGCGTCGATCATCGCACCAATGGCGATGGCGATGCCGCCGAGGCTCATAATGTTCGCCCCCATGACCAAGCAGCTTCATGGCCAGGAACGATATTAGAACGCCAACCGGCAACATAAGAATGGCGACCAGCGCACTGCGCACGTGCAGCAAGAACACGATGCACACCACCGCAACGATGATGCTCTCCTCGACCAAGGTCGTTTTCAGCGTCGCAATAGCGCGGTGAATGAGTTCGGAACGGTCATACACCGGCACGATCTCGGTGCCTTCCGGCAAAGCGGGCGCGATCTCCTTCAGCCGCTCTTTGACGTTATCGATGACGGTCAGCGCGTTGGCGCCGGACCGCTGTAAGACAATGCCACTCGCCACTTCACCTTCGCCGTTGAGTTCGGCAATGCCGCGGCGTTCGTCACCCGTCAGCTCAACGCGCGCGACATCCTTCATCAAGACCGGCGTACCGTTGTCGGCCTTGACGACGATCCGCTTGATGTCGCCGATGCCTTTGAGATAGCCGCGGCCGCGCACCATGTATTCGTGCTCGGAGAGTTCGAGCGTGCGTCCGCCAACGTCCATATTGCTGTTGCGAATGGCGTCTCGCACTTTGTCCAATGAAATGCCGAGCGCCCTCAGGCGGACTGGATCGACGACGACGTTATACTGCTTGACGAAACCACCGATGCTGGCCACCTCAGCCACGCCTTCCGCTTTCGACAAACCGAAGCGCACCTCCCAATCCTGAAGCGAGCGCAGCGCGGCCAGCGACGTATTCTTGCCGAGGATCGCATACTGATAGACCCAGCCCACACCCGTCGCATCGGGGCCGAGCGTCGGCGTTACGCCTGCCGGCAAGCGGCTCGCAGCGGCGTTCAAGAACTCCAGGACACGCGAGCGCGCCCAGTAGATGTCGGTGCCGTCCTCGAAGATCACGTAGACAAACGAAACGCCGAAGAACGAGAAGCCGCGCACCACTTTCGATTTTGGCACCGTCAGCATTGCTGTCGTCAGCGGATAAGTGACCTGATCCTCCACCACCTGGCGCCTGCCCCGGATACTCGGTGAACACGATCACCTGCGTGTCCGACAAATCGGGGATTGCATCGAGCGGCATTGTGCGAACGGCCCACACCCCCGCAACAATCGCGAAGATGGTGGCGATGAACACCAGCACCAAGTTTTTGGCCGACCAGGCGATGAGCCGGGCAATCATGGCGCCACCTCGCTGGACGGGACCGCCGAGAACCCTTTCAGGGCAGCTTGAAGATTGCTTTCGGAATCGATCAGGAAGTTGCCATCGACAACGACTTCGGCGTTCTCGGAAACGCCGGAGAGAATTTCGTAGAAACCATCTCCTTTGCGGCCGAGCTTAACGTCACGCGGCTCGAAGCGGCCGTCGCCCTTATCCAGAAGCACCACCTGACGTGCGCCGCTGTCGATCACCGCGCTTGCCGGAACCGCCAACACATCGTCTTTGGAGCCGGTTGCAATTTCCACGTCGGCGTACATATCCGGCATCAACGCCAAGTCGGCATTGGCGAGTTCGATGCGAACGCGTGCCGTCCGCGTCTCCTTCATGAGCACCGGATAGATGACCAAAAGTTTGCCCTTGAACACGCGGCCTGGATGGGCGCGGGTTGTCACCTTCACCTCTTGATTGAGTTGCAGTGCGCCAATATCGCCTTCCGGAACGTCGGCCAATATCCAGACCGTCGACAAATCGGCGAGACGAAAGAGAACCTGGCCGGACGTGATCGCCTGCCCCTCGACGACATTGCGCTCCAGCACCACGGCGTTGCTCGGCGCGCGGATGACGAATTCGTTCGGCACCAGTCGATCGCGTTCGATCCGTGTGATGTACTCCTCGGGAACGCCCATGTTCAGCAATCGTCTGCGGGCTCCGACCAGACCGGCGCCATTCTCACCCGCGCCTGTGACGCTCTTTTGCCCGGGATACTGCTCGATCATGAACCGCGCGGCCTGATTGAGCAGTTCCTGGCTGAACACCGTCACCAGCGGCGCACCCTGCTTGACGAGCGTACCGGTGGTGACGGAAGCAACGTTTTCAATGAAACCGTCGAGCCGCGGCGCAACCACCGCGATCCGCCGCTCGTCGATCGCGACGATGCCCGGCACTTTGATATTGCGGACGATCGGCCGCCGGCTAACGGCGACCGTATCGACCCCAGTTCGCTGAATCTTGCTGAGTGAAATCTTGACCGACCCATCGTCAGACTCTTCGCCCTCATAGACGGGAATGTAATCCATCCCCATCGAGTCTTTCTTGGGCGTCGGCGAGGTATCGGGCAGACCCATCGGGTTGCGATAGTATTTGATTTTACGCTCACCTGAGTTTGCACCGGCGTTCGCAACAACCGGCTTTTCGATCGGTTCGAAATGCGTGTCAGTGCTGGCCAGAACGGCAACATAAGGCTGGCCCGCGCTGTTGGTCTTGGGCGTCAGGGAATAAAGCGGCTTGCCGCCCGGATCGCGGTAATAGATGACCGGGCCGAAGCCCTCCGGCGATGCTGCATCGCTGGTGATCGCACCGAAGGGGGCCGGCAAGCGCACCAATCCGCTCTGACCGACCCAAAGCCCCGCGCACGCCGCACCGACGACGGCGGTGACCGTCAAAAGTCCTTTGACACGTGGGTTCATGGCGTGGCTTTGACTATGAGCTTTGACTCAACCGTCCCCTCTTCGCCTTGCACTTTCGCGCCGAGCGACAACGCCCAATTTCCGGCCATGATGAGTTCGGTCTTGAACAGATAGACGCCAGGCTCCTCCGACGGCAGCGGATCGAGCGGCGCGACCATCGCTTCCATTTTATCCGGGCCCATGTCCATCCGCCTGGCGAAGATCACCGCATCGGGAATGGCGCGCCCCGACGGCTTATGGACTAGCTTGACGGCAACCGTCGCCGCGCCGTGCTTGACCTCCTTGGTGACCAATTGAAATTCGTAGTCCTTGATGTCAGCCAAGGCTGACGTTGCCATGGCGGCGAGCAGCACGGCGCTTAACGCAACCCTGCGCAAGAGTTTGGCTTGCATTTTCGAAATCTCCATTTGTCTTAAACGGCGCACAGGCCACATGGCCCGCGCATGCGCACGCGACGGCAGCAGCCGCAGCGGTACGTCACGCCTGTTGGGCGCGGTTCAGACGCTGGGAGGTCTCAGTAGTGGTGGGATGAGGGAGCCGGCCGTCACTTGCGACGGCGCCGGCGCAACGCGCGGCGTTTCAAGTGTTTGCAGCGCTACCCCTTCGGTCATGACCAAAGGCGTCGCCTGGAAACATTTCACGAGACAGCTTGCCATGTCCGGACAGGTATTCTGCGGACAATCTGGGCAGGGCTGGTCAGGTTTGGCGGCGTTGCTGGAGTTGGTCGAGCTGTCGGACTTGGTAGCCTTGTAGGTAGCCTTGTGGCAGGGCATGTCGCTCATAGCGGCCATGCCCATAGCCGACGACGGTGCAGCGTTCACGACGCCAGCTTTCGCGACGGCGCTGTGCGATACAATCGGCACAACGACAAGCGACCCGAGCATGGAAATCATGCCGAGCACAGCAAAGCAGCGCAGAAATAGACGCCTCATCATGCGCAGAACGATGCCACGAAATGCAAAATCGAGCAAGGCAGGCCCGGTTGCATGGTCCACCAGCATCCTTAGAAACCGTTATCAATCATAACTATATCGCCGCAATACTTCGCCCCTTTAAGCCCTTGTCGTGTCGGACCGTTTAGGCTCGGCCCGAGCCCCGCAGCACATCCTCTGCTTCGGACACCCGATAAATGCTGGCAAGGGTTAACGGCAAAACGGCGTACCAAACGAGCCCGCGCTCATTCGTCGAGGCCATACTTCTTCAGCAGCCGATAGGTATTGCGCTCGCTGATGCCCAGGATTTCGGCAATGCGGGCGCGATGGCCGTGATGCGTTAGCACGAGGCGGGCGAGATAGCTGTGCTTGATCTCTTCCAACGTCGGCTCATGCTCGAAGCGCAGTTCCGTCTGTAGCGCGCTTCTGCCCTCGGGCAGCGGCAGGCCCAGGTCGGGCGCTTGGATCATGGCATTATCGCCGGAAACCAGAACCGCGCGTTCCATCACGTTGCGCAGCTCGCGCACGTTTCCGGGCCAGTTATAGGCGGTGAGAATATCGATGGCTTCGCGCGAAATACGTTTCTGCTTTTCACGCTGAAACGAGCGATGTTCCAGGAAACTCTTGGCTAAAAGGCCGATGTCTTCGCGGCGCTCCCGCAAGGGAGGAACGTGAATGACCACAGCCGCAAGCCGGTAGTAAAGGTCCTGGCGAAATTTGCCGGCGGCAACGAATGTGCGCAGATCACGATTTGTGGCGGCGACAAAACGAATATCGCACATCAGGCTCTGAGTGCCGCCGACGCGGCGATACTCACCCGTCTCCAGCACGCGCAAGAGCTTGCCTTGCATGTTGAGGTGTAGCTCGCCGATCTCGTCGAGAAACAACGTCCCGCCTTCTGCAACCTCGATCAATCCCTGCTTTCGCCGGTCCGCGCCGGTAAAAGCGCCCTTCTCGTGGCCGAACAGCTCGGACTCGAACAGCGTCTCCTGCAGCGTGGTGGCATCGACCGGCACGAAGTTATTGCGCGCACGCAGCGAGAGCTGATGGATCGACTTGGCGACGAGCTCTTTGCCGACACCGCTCTCCCCTTGGATCAGGACCGTGGAGTCGCTCGGCGACACCAGTTCGATCATCCTAACCATATCCTTGAACGCCGGACTCTGCCCGAACATGATCGTGCTGATCGACGGATTGAGCTGGTCGCGCAGATACTCATAGCTGCGCTTCAGCGAAGTCGTCTCCAAGGCGCGATTGACTGCGAGTTCCAGCTCGGACGGGTTGACCGGCTTGATAAGATATTCAAGAGCGCCGGCCCGCATCGCTTCCACGGCATGCTTGATACTGCCGTAGGCCGTCAGCACGATCACCGGACATTCCTGCGACAGCTCCGCGAGGCAGGCGATGCCGTCTGCGTCCGGCAGTTTGATATCGAGGATGGCAAGTACCGGATGGCGCTTGACGAGTGCGCCTTGCGCTTCTGCCCACGAATACACGCCAACCGGCGAATGCCCCATCGACTTCAACTGATCGACGAGCAGGCGATTTAAGGTACGATCGTCCTCGATGATCAGGACGTGCTTGGCGTTTCGCGGGAGCGTCATTGGCTCTGCTCCTCCCGATCGGCGGCTGGCAACGTCACTTCAAAGATCGTACCTTTGCCAAGCTCACTGGTCACGCTGATCTGCCCGCCCGAACTCTTAAGAATCTCGCGGCAAATTGACAGACCGAGACCGGTGCCCTGCACGCCGTCCGCGCGCCGGCTCCAGAACGGATCGAAGACCCTGGCGAGATTTTCCGGCGCGATGCCGACACCGGTATCAGCGAACGTCATGATGATCTGGTTCCCGCTGCGCCGCCCGGTGATCGTCAAATGACCGCCGTTTGGCATGGCGTGCAGCGCGTTCTGCGCCAGATTGAGCACCAACATGCGCATCTCGCCATCGGATGCGATAACCCTCAGGTCCGGCGGCATATTGTTGACGAACGCGACGCCGGATTTCAGCACCTCGGCATTGAGCAGGGAAAGCACATCGGTGACGATTTCACCGAGAACGACAAGCTCGCGCCGCTCGCCCGGGCTGGCAGACAGCTTCAACAAGCGTGAAGTAATGGCGATGCAGCGACCGATTTCGCCCTCGATGACGCGGATATAATCGGCCGCCTGTTCGGGGCTACCGCTGGAGGCTGCGCGGTTAAGCGAGGCGAGGCCGAGCTGGATCGAGGCCAGCGGGTTGCAAATCTCGTGTGCGACGCCGGCGGCTAGGAATCCAATCTCGGATAAGCGCTGCTCCTGCGAAACCTTGAGATCCTTGCTGAGGTCCCGGCAGACTTCAACAATGAGGTGTCGGCGTTTGCCGGGTTCGACCTCTATGTCGAGCGCTGCCGCCGAAACTTCCATCTGGATTTCGCGGCCGTCGGCACGAACATGGCGATGCCGGCAGATCAGTGGTCCGGCACTCTTGGACAAGACGTCGAGCGGACACGTCACCAGCGTCGCCGGGCATGGCTCGTTGCGTGCGTGGCTCGTCTGATAGCAGGTCCGCCCAACGACCTCCGAGATGGCTCTGCCGTGCTGGGCTGCGAATTCGCTATTCGCATTCACCACACGGTAGCTTTCGTCGATAACGCGAACACCGTCAGGCATGGCGTCGAGCACCGCTTGCAGATAGCGCTCGCGGGATTCAACATCGTGCATCGAGTGTTCTATGCGGCTTGCCATGGCGTTGAACGACGCGCCAAGCGCCGCAATCTCGTCGTGTCCAACCGGCGTGACGCGCTCACCGAGGCGGCCTTGGGTGATGGCGCCACTCGCCGCGCTCAACCGCGCCACGGGCGCAATGACCACACGATTGAGCATCCAACCGACGCCGCCGATGACCGCAAAGAGCACGCTTAGACCGGCAGCGCCGAGCGTCAGCGCGGCGACCATCGTATCGTGCGAAATCTGGCGGGCGTCGTAATCGACCACCAGTATGCCATTGACGGGGTGGGCGGAAATTGCGCCATGGCATTGCACGCACGGCTCGCGGTTGTGCACGGGATTGATTGAGCGCAGAACTTCGCCGCGCTTAGGATCGGTCAAGAAAGCAGTCTTGGGCTCGGTGGGTACGAGCGGCAGCCCACAGCCGGGGCACAGCTCTCCGCGCGCCATATCGAAACGCTGACCGACCATTCCGGCTTGCGACGAAAAGCGAACCTCGCCGCCCGGCGCCAGGATCATCACACCGGCAATTTTGTCTTGTCGTCCGAGCCGCTCGACGATACCGGCCAGGCCCGGGATGTCGCGGTTCAGCATGGCATTCTCGAGTGCCACCTGCAGCAGCCGGTTGATCTCGAGGGAGGCCATGCTGCGCTCCTCCAGCACGCGATCACGGTAGGAGGCGACGATCAACATGAGGAAGCCGAGCGATGCGATAGCAAGGCCAACCGCGAGCACAACCGCGAGTTTGCGCTGAATGCTGCCGCCCATCCAGTTGCGCACGCTCTCTGGCACGCTCAAGGTCATTGTGATGCCAGTCGGCCAAGTATCGTTTCAGGAGGCAAGAGGTCTGGATCGAGGCGGTGAATACGCTGCGGGTGTACCGGCATTTCCGGTTGGAAAACCGCTACCGGCACGATGACGGGCCGCTGCCATGGAGCGGCGAGCAGCGCGGCAAACCAGTCGCGGCGGTCTTGCAGCGACTTCGCCGCCAGCAACGCTTCAACGTTGTGCACCACCACGCCGCCAGCAGATTGCGTGAGTGTCTCCCAGATGAACTGATCGACGTCCGTCATTGGCAACTGTCCGGCTTGCCAGCCGAGTGGCGCCATACGCTCAATGCGGTAATCCCAAAATGCTAGACCAAGCTCGTCCGCCAGCGCCTCTACGAGCTGCGGCCGATACTCAGGGAACGCGACGAGAAATCCGCCACGGCGGCCAGCGTTCGCAATCAATGTGGCGACCGGCGCGGTCCATCCATCGGTGGAATAGGTCACTGAATACCGTCCTTGATCACCTGAAAGAGATGTTGATTGGGCCGGGTTGCAGCGCAAATCCGGCACAGGCGTTGTCCTGCATCGCTGCCGTCCAGCTCTCGATACGCGTTGCCGCAAGACGCACATCGCCTTGTGTCAAGGTGAAGCCGGACAGAGTCCTGATATCCCCATCTATCGATACGCACGGCCTCCTGGTCGCACACGTCGAGGCAAAGTTTGCACCCTGAGCAACGGGCAGGCTCGATAACGTAGGCGGCCGTGTCGTTGTCCGCTTCGAGCCTGATGGCAGCCTCGGGGCAGATGCGGGCGCAGGCATCACACGCCGTGCAGCGCGTCGAATCTATCGAGGGAACGAAGGGCTGTACAGGTGCCTTCGCGCCGCTTGCCGGAAGTGCCAGGCCTGCCCGCACGCGATGGTCTTGCGGACCAGCGGCTTGCGGCCGGACTGCCACCCGCCCCAGCAGAAAGCCGCGGCGCGATGGCACCATCGCCTCGTCACGCTGCTGCCGCCACTGAGGTGCAGCAAGCCTCGTCACTTGCATTGGTTCTTTACCACGATCGGCGAGCAATCTCTGAACGTCGGCGATGCCTTGATCGATCGGACCGCCATGAAGTGCCGGCTTGCAGGCCGCACAGTCGGCATGCGCCAGTACAAGGTGTCGCACACCGCGTGCGGCGAGGCCGGCGAGTTCGTCCACGCCGATCGCGTGCAAGCAGGGCATGACGCCTCTGCCCGCACTCGTCACGGCTTCCCGGCAGGCCGCAAAGGCGGCGATGCCGTCGTTCGACGAAACTGCCACCGCTGGCCTGTCCATGACGATGGCGCCTTGCGGGCAAGCCGCCGTACAGATCGCACAACCGTCACAAGCTTCCGTATCAAGAACCAGCGCCTCGTCACCATCAATGAATGCGCCACGCGGACATGCGTCGATGCACGCCCGGCAACTGGCGGCGACAACCCTGCTGAGCACGCAGCGATCGGCATCCACCTCCGGGACGTTTGCCGCCTCGCCACTATCGCGCTCATCCATATGGCGTCTGCCTGCCTGACTCATCTAACCCGAAAGCCGCCGCAGCGCTGCCCGTACCGTGCGGATGCTACCAGGATGGTGCAATGCCGGGAACGTATGGCCGGTCCTCGACCGATGCTTTCTTCCGTGCGGCCGGTGCCGCCGCTGGCTCTTCAACCACCACCTTGCGCGCCACACCCGTGAGCGTCGTCAGGTGCTCACGCAGTTCGTCGAGATAGGTTGCAGTGACGAGCGCCAGCGCCACGTAAAAGTCCGAAGCACCGGCAGTGGTAAGGCGACCGGCAAAACGGCGGATCCAGCGCAGCAGATGCTGATCAAGGAAGTCTGCAATTTCGACGGCATCCTCTCGTGTCTTGGCAGACTTAAGCCAGCGTGCCGCAAAGCGCAGCTGGATCACGAGATGATCGTCCGGCAATCCTTTCGGCTCGACGACCTTGAGATTGTGTTTCCGATAGATTTCGCGCAACGCAAACATCGGGCCTTGCCGCTCGAGTCCCTCCTCGGTCAGCCATACTGATTCCGCCGGCGAAACGCGGAATGAGAAGCGGAGGTAAACATCGGCAAAGCCTGCCGCGAGGTCGTCAAGCATTGCCGCGTCGATCGGGTCCGGCATTTCGGCTATGGCCTCGCGCATGGCGCGGAGCGCCGCCGCCGCTTCCGGACTCACGAGAGCGAGGCCCAGCGCCATCTCAAGGGGATACGCGCGCAGCGCCGTCAGCACTTGCGCGGTTGGCTCGCGATCGTGCAACTCGGCCAGCAACGCCATATCGTCCCCTGCTGCGGCGAGGAGAGCTTCGCAGGGTAGCGCGTCCGTCTCGACGCGGATTTGCGTGTCGCTCATTCGACCTTACCTTTGCTGTGGGGAACGAAAACGATCGAAGGCGTCGTCAGCTCGGGATCGGCGAAGTTCTTCACCGCCGAAACGATGAAGTCATTCGGTCCGCGGGCCTTGGTCTCAAAGGTGCCATCACGCAGCTTGTCGATCGGCCCGATGTCGAGTACCCGCATCATGCAAGCCATGACACAGTAGGGCTTACGGCCCGCATCGATCTCATCGACGCACATGTTGCACTTCGAGACGATGTTCTGATCGGGGATATACTGCGGCGCGCCATAGGGACATGCGGCCTCGCAGCGGCGGCAGCCGATGCACAGCGTCGAGTCGATATCGACGATGCCGTCCTTCTGCCGCTTGTAGATAGCGCCAGTCGGACACGACGGAAGGCAGGCCGGCTCGGCGCAGTGGTTGCACGACATGTTCACCTTGTAGGCATACACATCCGGATACGTACCACCCTCGACATACATCACACGCCGGAAGCGCGGACCGGGCGCAAGGCCATTCTTGTCCTTGCAGGCGATCTCGCAAGCGCGGCAGCCGATGCAGTCGACGTTGTTGTGGATGAAGCCGAGCTGCATATCCGGCTTAACCGGCTCGTAGACCTCCCGCTTCTTACGACGCACCGCGTCCTTGATTTTTTTCTTATCCTTGGGGTCCGCCATTGCTGTATCTCCTTACAAGTCTCTGCGGAAGACGTGGCTGCGCGCGGTCGCGAGCCGGTCCCACCCCGGACGATGTTCAAGTGTCGTCTTGCGGATGTTGACGAGAACCGTGTTGTAGGCGAACGCCCCTGCGGGAGACGGCTCATCGAGCGTCAGGAAGTCGGGATTGCCCGAACGATCGATGCCGTCCTTGTCGATGTCCATCCACGCACCTTCGTGCAGCGCCGCGACACCCGGCATGCAACGCTCGGTGACGTACGCTGGCACAATGCAACGGCCGCGGCTGTTCCAGACCTCGACGGTGTCGCCGGTCTTGATGTCGAGACGCGCCGCATCCGACGCATTGATCGTGACTTCCTGCTCATACGTCTCACGCAGCCAACCGATGTTATTGAAAATCGAGTGAGTGCGATGACGCGGATGCGGACTGATCAGATGGAATGGGAATTCCTTGGTCTTCGGGTGGTTGAGCGACTCCCGGCTCTATCCATTTAGGATAGACGGGATCTCGTAGCCATACTGTGTCTTAGTCCAGTCGGTGATCTGCGCGAGTTGCGTCGAGAAGATCTCGATTTTGCCGGAGGCCGTTTTAAACGGAACGCCCTTTTCGATTTGTTCGTCGAATGCGACCTTCGGTTTATCGAGTTTAAATTTGTAGACGCCGCGCTTCTTAAATTCTTCCCAAGGCATCGTCACGCCCTGGTGTTCCATCACGCGCTTGGTCCACCACTCGTAGAGGTAAGCCTCATCGACGCCCATGTTATCCTGGAAGTACGCGCGGGTCGCACGCGGGTTATAGCGCTGACCGAAGCCTTTCAGGTTGGGATCGCGCAATTCCAGACGGTACGCGAGCTCAGTGAAGACCTGGAAATCGGTCCTGGACTCGCCCATCGGCTCGATCACGCGTGGCCGGTGGATGTAGTAGTGCCCCTTGTACCAGGGCAGCGCCACGTCGTGGCGTTCGAAGTGCGTGGCGATCGGCAGCAGGTAATCCGCCCAGATACCACTCGGCGTGATCGTCGAATCCATGCAGACGATCAGACTTTCCTTCTCGCCATCGGCATCCCACTTGCGGATCGCATCGATCTGCTTGTTGATGTGGGTGAGCTGATTGAGCCAGTCCGACCCCTGCCAGAAAATGCCGCGCACATTCGGAATGACACCATCGAGGTTGTCGGACCGCGGCCAGCAACCGATCTCCTCGCGCTTCAAATTCGGGTAGTTGAGCACGAGGTGCGCCCAACGGTCGGATTTGATCGAGGCAAACCAGACGTTGGAATATTCGTCGTATGGATAGGCGACAGCTTCTGGATGCCAGGCTTTGCCGACCCCTTCGGCCGAGCCGCCAAGGACGCCGATGTTGCCGGTCATCGACTGCACCGCAGCAGCCATGCGGCTGTACTGTTCGCCGTAGGCGTTGCGGCCCGGCGACCAAGATGCCTTCAGCGCCGCCGGCTTCGTCGTCGCGTACTGACGTGAGAGCTTGCGGATGTCTTCGGCCTTCACGCCGCAGATTTCGGAAGCCCATTCGGGCGTCTTAGGCTGGCCGTCGCGCGTGCCGAGGATATAGTCCTTGAAGCTTTCGCGATCCTTCGCCCACTCCGGCATCGTGCCCATGTCCATGCCCTGACAGAAGCGATCGATGAAGGCCTGGTTGTGAAGGTTCTCGGTGAAGATCACATGCGCCATGGCAGCGAGCATCGCCGCGTCGGTGTTTGGCTTTATCGGGATCCACCAGGCATCGTAGACGGCGGCGCTGTCGGTGTATTGCGGATCGACCAGCACGAACTTGCAGCCGCGCTGCTTAGCAAGACGCATGTAATAGAACGTGTTGCCGCCGTGGAACGTGTAGGCCGGGTTCCAGCCCCACATGATGATGAGCTTCGAGTGGGCGAACGCGTCGTCCTCGTTGCCGTCTTCGATAGTGCCAAAGGTCATGCGCGAGGAGAATGTCGTGGCTTTGTATGAAGGAACCGACCACGAGCTGGTGCGGCAGCCGAACATTCCAAGGAAGCGACCGAGCAAGCCCTCGATCTGGTCGGATTTGTGCAAAACGCCGTACGACGCGCCGGCGTAGCTTTGGTCGATCAGCGCGGTGGGGCCGTACTTGCTCTTCAGATAGACCATCCGGTCGGCGATCTCATCGAGTGCCTGATCCCACGACACGCGCTTGAATTTCGAATCTCCGCGCGGGCCGACGCGCTTCATCGGATAGAGTAGGCGCTCGGGCGAATAGATCCTTGCGCGGTATGAGCGTCCGCGCAGACAGGCCCGAACCTGAGGCTCGGCCTCGGTGTCTTTTCCAAAGAAGCCGCCTTCCTGATACTGCCCGTCGTCGGTCGATAGGCGCACGATCACTTCGCCCTTTTTGTGGGCGACTAGCATGTGGCGCGAACCGCAATTGTGCGCGCAGCTGGTGACGACGGTGGTCAGCTCGTCGTTCGTCGGATACGGCTCGTAGGCGAACGCTTCGGCTGCCGTGGACATACCTTTGGCTGAGCCCGCGACAACGCCAGCAGCCAATGCCGCGCGCAAGACGTCGCGCCGGTCGACATTGAGGAATCCGGCATCAGGGGCTGCGTGCCAAGCGCCAGCTTTTTTGGGATCTATCATTGCTCGGAGCCTCACTGTTTCTTCAGGTAACGCGCATCGGATGTCGTCGGGCGATCTTTCGCCCAATCGGGAATGGTCGTGTCCATTCCAGGCCAGGAGTGGCGAGGATAAGGGAAACTCTTGCGATACCAGGCCCGCCCACCGTGGCATCCAAAGCAGCTATCGCTAGAGCCGCTCTTGGCGATTTTTTCGATCTCGTCGGCCTTGAGATACGTCACCTGATGGCGGACGGTGCGGAACTGCTCGGCATGGCACGTCAGGCAGCCATTGGGCGTTTCCTCCGACTCCAGATCATTTCGCAGGTCATGCCATTTTTGATCTTTCTCGAAGCCCATGTTCTCGCCAGGGAATTTGCCGTGGCAACGCAGGCAGGTGGACGAAGGATCAATCACCTTGCGCAGCGAGAAGCCCGACGTTGCCGCGGTGGCACTTGATGAGGGCGCTTCTTCGCGGCGGTCATGGCCCTGATGGCAGAAATTGCACTGGAGGTTCATGACCTCCTTGGCGAAGGGGGTGCTCAAATGACGGGCGTGAAATGTGGCCTGCTCGCCGGAATAGGTGTCGAGCGTCTCGTACCACGCGATTGAATCGGTCGCTTTAAGCCCGGCTGGCGAACTCGTGCGCGGCTTATCGGTCAGCACTTCCTTATGACACGCAAGACACTGCTCGTTGGTCGCGGTTTCAATTGCAGGTTTGAAATGGATCGGATCCCAAGCCGCGCGAAGATAATCCGGGTGATCCTTCAGTGCGGCAATGGCCGCTTCGCCATCCGCATCTGCTTTTGTGGTCTCGGCAACAGCAGGAGCAATGACGCCTATCTGGCTTTGAGCCTCTTCAAGCGCGGCGGAAGCGGTCCACGATGCATATGCTGAGTACATCAGCACGCACAGGACATAGGTGCAAATCAGGATCGCAATCGGGGATCGCAGATCAAGTGCAGGGGTGTCTTTTTTGGTCCATACCGCAGCTCACCGTCGTGAATTATTGGAATGCATTCGACGAAGCGCGATCCGCAGATCAGATCGCTTTGGCGACGAAGCGCGATCTACAGTGCAGATCGCGCGGTGGGCCAGAAACACTGCAAGGCAACAGGTGCGTGCCTCGCAATGCCGTGCGTTGTGTCTTGCCGACGGCGCGACTGCGAACTCCCAATCACCGGCGCGGCGAAAGGATTGCGGTCGGGCTGGCGGGCCACCCGAAACGGATGGCCCGCCGACACGCGATTACTTCTTCTTCCACTCGGCGCAGACGTAGTCAGAGCCACCAGCCATACCGGACATTCCCGACATGCCGCCCATTCCACCCATGCCAGACATACCGGACATTCCGCCCATGCCACCCATGCCGGACATTCCCGACATGCCACCGCATGCCGGACATGCCGCCCATGCCGGACATTCCGGACATGCCGCCCATGCCACCCATGCCGGACATTCCAGACATGCCGCCCATGCCACCCATGCCGGACATCCCAGACTGCCGCCCATGCCGGACATTCCCGACATGCCGCCCATGCCCGCCCATGCCGGACATGCCCGCCCATACCGGACATGCCGTTCATGCCGCCCATGCCCGACATACCGGACATTCCGCCCATGCCGCCCATACCGGACATGCCGCCCATGCCCGACATACCGGACATGCCGCCCATGCCGCCCATGCCAGACATCCCCGACATGCCGCCCATTCCGCCCATGCCAGACATGCCACCCATGCCAGACATGCCACCCATACCGGACATGCCGTTCATGCCGCCCATGCCCGACATTCCGCCCATGCCAGACATTCCCGACATGCCGCCCATGCCAGACATGCCACCCATGCCCGACATACCACCCATGCCACCCATGCCGGACATGCCTTGCTGGCCGTGGACCCAGCGAGCGCACTCATAATCAGCGCCGGGCTGCGGGACACCTTGCGCAACGACAGCGGTGGAAGACATCAGCGCGACCGCTACGGCGGCGAGAGCCGCTTTGTGAAGTTTCGACATTGTAGTTCTCCTTGTGAGCTTTGATCGCGTTGCCGATCAGCAAAGCCAAACGCGATGCAAGTGCTGAAGACCGTGGCTTAGCGGTATTCATTTCAGGGCTATTGGGAAGCTGGAGCCGGATCGTTGGCGGCTGCTTTTTTTGCCGGCGGCCCATGTGAATGAAGGCCGCGGATGTCGTAGGGCCCGAGCATGCCCGGCCGCGTAAATGGCGTGTACCAATTACCCTGATCTTTCAGGAACGGCAGCGGCGGAAGCGGCGTCGCGATGCCGGCGACTGCCCGCTCTTCCCAATCGGGAGACCGAACCACGGTCGTGATTTTTGGTGCCCAAGCCGGTCGTTGATCCGGCGTCAAACCAGCAACGTGCGGATCGTCTTGTGACGTAGCCGGCGTTACGCTCAACACCATGTAGGCGGCTGCCAGGCCGATGGCGCAGCACCACCGTGCACGTATCCCAACGACTTTACTGAGCTTCTGCACCAGGCTCGCTCCTCTGCTTCCGATGCGCTTTGGTTAATAGTTCGCAAAGGACGTGCCAGGGGCTTAGCTGGATTTTTACTTACGTTATTCCAATGGCTTATGAGCCTGTGCAATGGACAGCGGGTCGGCGCTCAAACACCCAACCTGACATTTCGTCATACCGTTTGCGCCTGTTTTCACACGGGTCGCTGAAATCATTGGAATCGGCGCCCTGACAATTTGGCAGTGGCTTGAATCGCCTTGGAATGCGGGACTGTTTCAGGGTGGCTCGGCGGCTCAACGCCAAAACGTTCGAGCATCAAAATAGATGTCTCGCCATTGCCCCAGCGGGTGGCACGCGCGACGGCAAACGGTGTTGTGCTTGCGGAGACAAACAATGCCAGTCGCGCCAAACTGCGTGGAACATCGCCTGCTTCTCAGCGTCTATCGTTCCCTGAGTGCGCTCTGGCGCATACGTGTTAGGGGCTTCATGATGTAGCTGAGAACGGATTTCTGACCCGTCCGCACATCGACATCTGCCACCATGCCTGGGAGCACCTGAAACTCTTTGTCGTTCTGCAGCAGGGTTCGCCCTGCGGTCCGCACTTGGATCAGATAATACGTCACGCCTTGGTCGTCGGTGATGCTGTCCGCACCGATCTGCTCGACGCGCCCCTCAAGGCCGCCATAAAGTGAGAAGTCGTAGGCCGACAGTTTCACCACTGCTGGAAGCCCCGGATACATGAAGGCGATATCATTCGGCTTGATGCGCGCTTCGACAACCAGCGTATCGTTCATCGGAACAATTTCGATCAGGCTCTGACCCGGCTGCACGACTTGACCCGGCGTTGTGACGTGCACGGTCTTGACGATGCCGGCCACCGGCGCCTTCACAACAGTCCGCGACACACGATCCTCGCCGCCGCGTGCCTGCTCGCCCAGAACGCCAGCCTCCACACGCGCACTCGATAATTGCTGCATGGCCTCGCTGCGGAAAGCCGATATTTTCTCGTTGATCCGGTCGCGCGCCTCGCGTGCTGCCGCTTCGAGACGCGGCAACGACAATTCAGCCGCCGACAGGCTGCCCGCCGTATCGTTCACCTTGCTTTCGATGGCCAGCATCTCCGCCCGCGAGGCCGCCTTGCTCTGAACGAGAGGCTGCAACAGCGCCAGCTGTTCATTGGCGAGCGCCAGAGCGCGCTTCAGCGTTTCAATGCGGTCCTTGACCTCGACGACTTCCTGCGTCCGCTGGCTCTCCTGCGTGGTGAACACATCGATTGCCGATTTAAGCTCGCGCTCGCGGCTACCGAAGTGCTGCATTTGCGTCGCGACCAAGTCCGGCCGCCGCGTCGCCAGAGGATCTGGGAATTGTGGTGTGGCGCCGCGCACCTCTGCCTCCAGCCGGACAATGAGCGCTTCGAAGCTGTCGATCTTTTCCTGCGTTTCACCGAGCGACGAACCCGCTTGTGTCGGATCGATCTTCAACAGCACATCGCCGGCCTTGACCGTGGCGCCTTCGCGCACCAAGACCTCGCGCACGATACCGCCTTCGAGGTTTTGAATAACCTGCAGCTTGCTCGCCGGAATAACGCGGCCCTGTCCTGTCGTCACCTCGTCGATGCGTGCGAACGCCGCCCAGACGAAAAACCCGATCACCAGCGCGATCAGACTGAGCAAAAGCCGGTCTAGCCCGCGCGCCGGTCGCGCCAGCAGATCAGCACTGATGGCCGACGGCACACCGATCGGCCGCCGCACTTTAGGTTGCTCCGGCTTGCTCATCGATAGAGGCGCCGCCGTCATGCGACACCCCCGGACGGAAGCCTGACCGCGCCGGCCGCCGAAATGGTCACCTTGGGTGTCTGCGCCGCCGTTCGCCGGGCTTCGAGTTCTCTTAGAACGTCAGCCTTCTTGCCATCGAGAATGACGCGGCCGCCTTCCATAACGATCAAGCGATCCACCAGCGCCAACACCGCCGGACGATGGGAAATGGCAACGATCGTGCAATCCTTCAAAGCTGCCTTCATTGAGCGCACGACGTGCTGCTCGGTCAGGAGGTCCATGTCGCTCGTCGGTTCATCGAGCAGCACGATCCGCGGGCTTCTAAACAGCGCGCGCGCCAGCGCCACCGATTGTCTCTGTCCGCCCGAGAGGCCTGCGCCCCGTTCGCGCACCAGCGTTTCGAATCCCTTGGGAAGCTTGAGTATCCACTCAAGCGC
Organism: Hyphomicrobium sp.; assembly: GCA_016716675.1. Taxonomy (GTDB): domain Bacteria; phylum Pseudomonadota; class Alphaproteobacteria; order Rhizobiales; family Hyphomicrobiaceae; genus Hyphomicrobium_B. The sequence goes on along the minus strand of JADJVG010000009.1, from coordinate 69,527 downwards.
ACCAGCCGCGCGTGCCGCCGCGATCACGTCCTCATCCGGCGCACCCGGATCGGCAAGCGCGATGTTGGTGCGGATGGTTCCGTGGAAAAGATCGGCCCCCTGCAGCGCCAGACCGATATTGGCGCGCAGCAGCGACGGATCAATCTGATGCACCGGCACGCCATCGGCCGTCACTCGGCCTTTGTTCGGCACGTACACGGCATGCATGAGCTTCAGCAACGTCGTCTTACCGCTGCCGATAGCTCCTATGAGCCCGACATGTTCGCCGGGCGCGATCGTAAACGTCACATCCGACAGGCAGGGCGGCTCATCCTTATCGTAGGAGAATCCCAAGCCCTCAACCGCAAGGCGTCCTGAAAATTCAGCTTTCGCCAACAGCCGCGCGCCTTCTGGACACTCTTGTTCAAGATTCACGATTTCCGAAAGCGCCCTAAAGGCCAGCCGGGTTTGATGCAGCCGCGTGATCAGCATCGCGATCTGGCCCAGCGGCTGCAACGCCCGGCCCGCCAGCATCGTTGCTGCAATGAGCCCGCCCATGGTCAGGCTGCCCGCTGCCACGAGATAGAAGCCCGCGACAACCATGGCGATTTGCGTCAGCGTCTGGATGGCGAAGATGGTGTGGATGCCGAGATTGGAGATGTATCGGCTCGCATGCGCGGCCCGGATCTGATCGCTGACCGCCGCCTCCCACTTACCGGCAGCCCAACTCTCCGCGCCCGCAGCCTTGACGCTGTCGAGGCCAACGATCGTCTCGACGATGATCGCGTTTTTCTGTGCCGAGTCTCTGAAACTTTTTTCCGACAGCCGCGTCAGCCGCTTCTGCGTCACCCAACCAATGCTGAGCACCACGGGTATCGTCAGGAGCGCGATCCACCCCAGCGGCCCGGCCACCACGAAAATCATCGCCAAGAAAAAGATCAGAAACGGCACATCGCCAAATGCCGTGAGCGTTGCGGAATTGAAGAATTCGCGAAGCGTTTCGAATTCCCTGAGCGCGTTGGCTCTAACACCCGCCGAGACCGGACGGACATTGGCTCGTGCACCGAGAAGCCGCCCGAAAATAAGATTGGCAAGCACAACGTCCGCCCGCCGCGACGCGACATCGACAAACTCCGCCCGCAGCGTCTTGATGAGAAAATCAAACAGCGTCGCCAACACAACGCCAATGGCGAGCGCCCATAGCGTCGTCTCGACCGCATTCGGCAGCACGCGATCGTAGACATTCATCGTGAAGAGCGGCAGCGCCAGCGCCAGAAGATTCAAAGCCACCGTGGCCGCGATGGCCTCGCCGTAAATTTTTCCACTGTCGAGAAACGCCGACAGAAACCAGTTGTTGCTCGAACGGCGAACGGCCGCCTCACCGCGCTCATCGCGCCCCGCCTCGGGTCGTAGCCGCACGATTTGGCGCGAGGGCGCCTGTTCGATCGCGTTCAGCGGCAGCGCGATGCGCGCCTCGGACTGACCAGGACGAGACAGCCGCGCCGTCGCCCCTTGGTCTGAGGTGCCCGCTTCGAACTCCCACAACACTACGCAGCTGCCGCCGCTTGTCATCACAAGCACCGGCAGATCGTGGGCTTTGAGTGTGGCGAGTGGCACAGTCGCGATGTCAGCACTCAGATTGGCGCGCCGCGCCGCAGACACCACATGTTCGAGTGGCAAGCGCCCATCGACCAACGGCAAGCCGGCAACGAGGACTTTCGCGACCGTTCTCGATCCGTAATGAGCGGCGACGTCGCAGAGAGCCTGCGCAAGAATATCCTGCGGACCGTCGTCCCGCGAATGAGAAACGGCCGCCGCCATTTGCTGGGCTGCCGCCTCCAATTGTCCGACCATGTCTGCTGTGCCATCGCTCATCGACTATCCAGCCCCCGCAGACAAAAGCCTCGCTCGCATCGCTGTTACTTGGCCGGCGCGGTGTCTGCGCTCCAGCTGTGATAGCCCTCGCGCGGCACGGCATTGACCTCTGCACGCCAACCTTCGATCAGGTTTTCCGCCGGTGGCTGCGCCGCCTCAAGCGGCATGTCCAGACCGAGCCCCGGAACCAGACGTCCCATGGCCGCAAGCAGACGATAGCTGCTGTAGATGCCGATCAACTCTTCGGTTTTCAGCGAGCTGTTGACGACGAAAATTTCATTCTGCACATCCAGAATATCGAGGAGACGGCGCTGGCCGACGTCGAATTGCTCCAGATAGGCCGAGCGCCGTTGGCGTTGCAGGTTGAGTTGCTCGCGCAGCTCCGGCACCCGCACCGAAGCCGCCTTAAGCGCGTTCCACGAGATGCGCGTCTCGCGCTCTACATTGCGGGTTGTGTTCGCCGAGATCTCATCGGCCTCCGCCGCCCGGGCGCGGGCTTCCCAGATGCGTGCTTTGTCGATACCGCCGTTGAACAAGTTCCAGCGCACAACCAGCATGGCGGTGGCGTCGTAGTTCTTGTCGTTGTCCTCGACGAGGCCCCAGCCGTGATTGGTCGAGACTTCGAAATTCAGCTTCGGGCTGAAGCGCGCATAGGTCGAGCCCACGGCCGCTTCGGCAGCCAACGCATCAAACTGCGTGGCAACGACCGAAGGCGCCACCTGCACGGCTTCGCCCACGGCATCATCTACCGACCTCGGCAGGCCCCTAGCTGGCGAAGCGGCATCGAGCTTCGCTGGCATCCGGCCGACGACGGATTTGAAAAGCGCATAGGCATCTTGCACCCGCGCAGCTGCTTCGGCGACGATCGCCTTGGCATTGGCGGTGCGTGCTGCCGCTTCAGTACTTTCGGCTGCGTTGGCCATACCACCGTCTGCGCGCTGGCGCACGCGCGCCAAGAGACCTCGGTGAGCTTCGAGATTGGCCTCAGCCGCCGATAACACGGCTCTGGCGCGGTTACATTCGAGATAGGCTTGCACGGCACGCAGCGCGATCGAGTTGGCGGTGTCGTTGACGCGCCAGCGCGCGCTTTCTACGCGGTTCTTTTGGCGTGCGATTTCATGTTGGCTCTCGAACCCGTCGAAGATCCGTTGCGAGAAAACCGTTCCCACGCCGTCGCGGTCGTGCCAGTCGTTACTGTCTTTGATGCCGTTGCCGGTCACGCTGAATTCGCGGTGACGGCCCACGTCCGCCTTGACGTCGACCGTCGGCAGGTTCAGCCCGCGCGCTGCGTTGAGTTCATTATCAATGGCGCGTCTGTTGAACCGAATGGCGGCAAGCTCTGGGTGACCTTCAAGTGCTTCCTGCACAACGCCAACGAGGGAATCGGCGACGGCGGCCGGAGCCGCAATCGAGCAGACAAGCGCCACCGCCGCAGCTCGAAGAGCCACGTATCCGCGTATCATTCATCCCCCTGGGAAGCCCCGACTAAAGTCGCTCATGCGGTTGCACGCCGAAGGCGCCAAATCCGCGAAAGCGCTTACAAGTCATAAAGTCCTACGTTCCACGCGCGCAAATTTGTGCCTGATTCGAGTGGTTGCGCCCATACGCGCAGGTCATCCTTTGATCCGCTTTTCCTCAAACTATAAAGAATAAGTCTTATACTGATTTATTGCGTGCTTTCCTGGCAACATCGCTGGCAGCCGGCGTAGCGCCAACAATCCATGACCGAACGCAATGGGCGTCACACCTATCGGATGAACACACTACCGGATAGCGCGCGCCCGCCCCGACCCCAGGGGCGAGGCAGGGCAGGGCGATCAAAAAGCCAACGGCCTCAAACGATCAAGTTGCCGTTGGTCCGCATCGCGTTGACGTCGAGACCGGTGACGCCCTGCAAGATCACGAGGTCCTGGAAGCTGTTACCGCCGCCGTTCGCATCAATCCGGATCGTGCTGTTTCCGGCCGCCGAGTTGACTTGAATGTAATCAGTCAGGATCGATGTCGCGGGATCAAAGCCAACCAGCAAAGCGGCAATATCCAAGGCATCTCCGCCGGCCCCCGCAGCAAAGTCCGTGACGTTGTCAACGCCAGAGCCAAGATCACCGGAGCCATAGGCGAAGACGTCTGCTCCGCCGCCGCCCGTCAACGTATCGCTACCTTGCCCGCCGGTCAGGCGATCACTGTCGGCTCCGCCGTCGAGCGCGTCGATCCCGCCAAGCCCGAACAGAAGCTGGGTTCCCGCCCCGCCGATCAACGTATTGGCGCCGATCGTGCCAGTCATCACCTGCGGAATGCCCAACTGGAATGTGTCGGTCACTGGGCTTGCCAGCGTATTGCCTCCGTCGATCGTCACGGCTGACAGGCTGATCGTGGAGAAGCCACCCGTGGCCGTTGCATCGACCGACGCTGCAATGGCGCTGGCTTCCGCTTGCGTGCCGGTGAAGATCCACGTTCCGGCGACGGGATTGGAGAAGCTGCCACCGGCAGTTGCCCCAAACGATACGCCCACTGGCACCGACGTGAACGTGATTTGGATGTGTTCAGCCCCGACCTCACCTGGCAACAGGCCGGTGTTGTCGGCCATACGCACATTGAGGTCCAGCAACGCGGAAGCTGTAGCATCGACCGTCACGTTTTCGGCAAAAATTTCGACGCTGTCCGCGTGCGGTGCTACGACGACGTTGAAGTTGACGGACGTTTGGGCTTCGTCGCCGTTAGCGAGTTCAAGCGCGATCGCCGTCAGTGTGAGCGTCATGGTGCCCGCATAGTTGAGCGGCGGCGTGATGGCTAACGTGGCGAGATCCGCGACGGAGATCGTCCAGCTTCCATCACCGTTGTTGGAGCCGGATGTGAAACGCGAGCCTTGCGGCACGCCGGATATCTTGACCGATAGCACTTCCGCACCGTTCGTCGCCACGACATCCGTCAGCGCCGCCGACAGGCCCGGCAACGCGATCGACGTATCTTCGTTTCCGGCAACCGAGACGGGCGCTGCAACGACCGGCGCATCAGCGACCGCTTGAACGGTGACACCGAAGCTCGCCGTATCAAGCTGGGTGTTGTCGGCATCGGGCGTCGCATCGACGGGTTCGACTGAGTAAGCCGCCACGTCAACCGTGACCGTTCCGTGCCAATCGTTTGCTGCTTGGATCTGCAGTGTCGGAACATCGGCTGTCGGCACGCGATACCAACCGACGAGGCTCACGCCGTCGATCACGGCATCGGCATCGCCGCCCGCTACAAGCGCGTAACCGCCGAGAAGCGATGCGCCGTCCGATAGCCGGATGTAGGTGTCGCCGCCGATGACTTCATTGCCGTCGCCATCCCGCTCGGCAAGCGAAATATTGAGATCGATAGCGCGCATCTTCACTGCCGATGTCCGGCACCGCCGAAATGACCACGCCGTCTGCCACAGGATCGACGACGATAGGAGCGGTCGTCGCCCCTGTCGTCGCGGTCTGCAGCGAGGCATTCGTCGCCACAGCTTCAATCGTAATGTTCATGGTGCCGGAGAAATCCAGCGGCGGGATGATGCGCACGGCGCCAGAATTGACGTCAGCGGCACTCGCCACCCACCGGCCGGTATCCGGATTGAAGCGTGCGCCAATAACGGTTGAGCCCGCCGGAAGATTGGAAATCATCACCGCGACCGACGGATTGCTGGGGTCGCCAGGCGCTGGTGCTGCGGTCACGTTAAGCGTGATCGACCCATCCTCGTTGCCGGCTGTGGTGCCAATCGTGACAACCGGTGGCAGCGGCGGCGTACCGCCGGTTCCCGGCTGCGAAACGACCGTCACGGTGAAATCGGCACTGTTGCTGTTGGTATCGCCATCGTTCTCGACCGCGATCGATGTCAGCCGCAGCTCCGCTATCCCCGCCGCGCCCGGTGGCGTCGTGACGTGAAGATTGACGAGTTCGGCCGCCGTCAAGATCCAGGTGCCATCACCATTGGCGAGGCCGACGATGGTTCCGGCGCCATTCGTGAAGCCAAGCGGTGGCGCGGTGCCGGGATTGAGCAACGAAACGACATAATAGACGTCTTCCGATGCAACCCGTCCAAGCGCCGCGTCAGTATCTGTCGAAACACCGCCGAGCGTCACTGCGAGCTGCGTGCCGGAATTGCCGGACGCCGAGCTTGCAAATGCGGTCGGAACATCCGCCGTGCCTTCGAGATCGACAGAGAAAATGCCAGTTTCCGACGTATCGACGCTAACCGGCGCGCCATTGATGATCGCCGTATCGCGCACCAAAGCCGTGACGGGGATGGAGAAATCCTCGTTGGAATCCTTAAACAAGGTGGCGGCCAATGAGACACCAGAGATATTTCCCGCAAGGACCGTGATGGTGCCAACAGCTGCGTTGTAACTGAAGCTACCCGTGATGTAGTTGGCGACGAGATCATCAAGATCGGCACCTGGTCCCTGAAGCGCCTGTAGGCGTGCCGTCAATCCAGCATCGGCCAAGAGCCCGGAGAGATCGAAGGTGTAGCTGACAACCTGTTCGGAACCGTCATCGTCGACATACGAATGGTTGGCGGCGCTGGCGAGCGAGATGTTGCTGCCGCCTTCGCTCACGCCTTCCGTCTGCGTGAAGCCCATCTGCCAATTCGTAAGACCATCGACCGTCGATGAATTGATGACGGGGTTGACCGTAATCGTTACCGGCCACTCTGCAGAGCTGGCGTCGTCGCCGTCGATTTCCTGAGTGACGGCCCTGACGGTAACACCCGAATACGGGTTCTCGCCTGAGAAGTTGGGAGCCGGTGGCAGTTCCAACGTCGGCAACGCCGCCGCCGAGATGCTCCACACGCCGTTACCAATGTAGATCACGCCACCCGGAACGGACGAACTCGGAATGACGCCCTGCGGCAATCCACCGATGACAAACGAAAGCTGTTCTGACCCGTCCGTATCGACGAGCAGGTTATTGAGATTGCCGCCCGCGCTGGCGAGAACAGCTGCACCAAGAGCGATTGACTCATCTTCATCGGCCGTAACACTGACAACCCGCATGCCCGGCGTATCCGCCACACCCGAGACCGTGACGTGGATATCCTGCGTCAGTGTCGTCGTGTTCGTTCCGGCGGCTGAAGTGTCGGTCACAACGGTTTCGGTGGTGAGGATGATATCGCCACTCAATGCGGTTGAGAAATGCAACGGCGGCTTCACGGCCAGCGCTGACACGTCGGCGGGATTGAGGGTATAGACGCCGCCACCATCGGGCAAAATCTCGGTGCCGCCTGCACCATAAATCCGCGTGCCGGCAGGAACGATGCCCGTTATCCGCACGACGTATGTTTCTGATCCGTCCTTGTCCGCGAGCGTCACGCTCATCGGCACCGGAATGAGCGTATCCTCGACGCCGGAACCGCTGCCTTTGACCGTCGGCGCATCCGCCTTCGGCGACACAAGAATATCGATGTAGTCGGTGACCGTCTCGGTCGCCGAGGTGTTATCTGATCCGCCAAACGCGCCGGGTGCCAGTTCGCTGCCCGTTGCACCTTCTGTTGAAATCACGTCGATGCGAATTCCGTTGGTGCCCGTGAGCGCACCGGACCAGTTGGTGCGCGGATCAAACGCAAGGGTGCCGCCATTCATATAGGTGTCAAGCAGCGCTTCTCGCGCCGCGCTGCTGGCACCCGACGCCGTGACGAGATAGACGCCGCCACCCTGATAGGTCAGCGTGACACCCGTAGGCGGCGCGCCGGTGAGGGTGCCGACCGGGCCGAGACCGTCGGACGGCACAGTAATGCGCACCGAAAGCGTTTCAGAGTTGTCCGTATCGGCGCTGTTGCCCGGATTGATTGTGAGCACGATGTTCGCGCTATCTTCAGCCGTCGCCACCGTTGGGTCCGTCACGGAGACAGTCGGTGTATCAGCGACGGCCCGGATGACGACCGTGTGGTTGAAGGTATTGTTCTGCGTATTGGCCACGCCACCGTTGACGTCCAGCGTCGTCGCCGTCACCGCCACGATGCCGTTGAGATCGGTATGTGTCGGCCCCATCGTCACCGAAAAGCCTGCGAGCGTTGCGCGGATATCGGCTTGGGCTTGGGTTCTGTCTGCTTGGCTGAGCGCGCCGACATCGGCGGCGCCTGTGATAATCGTTGAGGTGATGGTGTAGGTGCGCAGGGCCGCATCGAACACGATCTGCGCGCTGCCGGTCAGGGTGCCAGGGGTGATCGTATACGTCTGCGTCGCACTGTCCGCCGGGAAGTCGAGCACGATCCGCGAGATGGTTTCAGTGGCCGCATTGTTGCCCGCTCCGCTGCCGTTATCGATGACGGCAAGTCCACTGTTGATCGTGGCTCCGAAGGCCACAGCACCATTGTCTTCAACACCAATGGAGTTGGCAGGCGTGGTGACGCCATCGGCATCCGGCGTCACGGTGACGGGCAGAACTTGCGCCGCGGTGACGACAGTCGTTGTTGCGCCGCTGGCGTTCGTATCGACGACAGTTCCGCGGACCGACAAATTGATCGTGCCGCTAAAGTTGAGCGGCGGGCGGATGGAGAGGGCCGAAAACTGCGCTTCCGTCAAACGGAGCCAGCCAGGGGTCACGACGCTGCCAACGGATGTTGCGCCGTTGAAGAACTGTGTTCCTGCCGGATAGCTCGTTGTATCAATCTCGAGGTATCGGCTTTCCGAGCCGTCAGGATCAGAAGACCCAGACGACACGACGATACCGGTGAGTGCGAATGTCGTATCTTCAGCACCCGATGCACTGGCCGAAATGGAGAGCGTCGGCACTTCGGGAACCGGAGTAACCGGAATCGTGAAGCTCTGGACAGTGGTAGCCGTCGGGATCGAGATTTCCGGTCCAGCGATACCTCCGCCGAGCCCTGCCGTTGCGCCGTTGTTATCCTCGGCAGGGGTAAGCTCGACCGACGTTGCCGTGACCGTTACGCTGATGTTTTCGCCATTGTCAGTGCCCGGCCGGATCTGCAGTGACAGCATCGCCGCATTGATATCGGCGGCTGCTCCGACCAAGGTCACCTGACCCGGTACGCTCACATCGAACGTGACGCCCGTTGTGGTTCCAAATTGAACTTCGGGCCGCGCCCCGGTTCCGACCGTTGAGAATTGAACGACAACAGACTGGTAGGCTTCCGACCCATCCCCGTCGTTGAGTGCGGTCGTGACCGGATAAGTGACGTAGCCCGTGTCTTCGTTGACCGCTGGTTTGGTCGCTGCCCCGACATTGACGGTCGGCAGATCAGCGACAGCCTGCACGGTCACGGCATGGGTGAACGAGAAATCGTCACTATCTACCGTCGCGCCGTTGCTGTCGGTCACTGTCCCACCGATTGCGACGGTGAAATTTTGGTCGGCGTCATCGGCCAGTGTGATCGACAGAGAATTCAAGACCGTGATGACGTTGCTGGCGTTCGCGCCGCTAATCGTCACCGTTCCTGTGAGAATGTTGACCGTCGTCGTCACGCCGCCGAGGCTGGTGCCAAACGAAAGCGCTTGCGCGTTCGTCGGGAACCCGGTGAGCGTCATGGTGAGGCCCTGTGAGCCGTCCGTATCGGCAATCGACATGCCAAGCCGCGTCCCGATCGGGATGATGAGATCAGGGTCCGCCGTGCTCGTCGAATTGTTGTTCTCTTGAACGATTGTCGAGGTATTGGCCAATATCGGCATATCGTTGATCGGATTGACCGTCACGGCGATGTACGTTGTTGCGGTCTCGGTCTGCGACGTGCCATCAGCACCGCCAAACGATCCGGCCGCAACTTCGCCGCCCGTCGCACCTTCAGTCGATATGGCATCAACACGAATGCCGCTGGTGCCCGTCAGCACGCCTGACCATTGGGCGCGCGGTGTGAACGTCACGCCGCCGTTGAGGAATGTATCGAGAAGTCCTTCCCGGATTGCGGCAGCGGCTCCAGCAGCGGTAACGGTATAGACACCGCCGCCAAGCGACGTGAAGGTTACGCCGGCGAGCGCACCCGAAAGTGTGCCAACGGGTCCAGACCCATCCGACGGCACTGTTATGCGAACCGACAAGGTTTCCGAATTGTCGTCGTCGGCGCTCCGGTCAGGCCGGATCACCAGGGTCGTCGTCGTGTCTTCATTGAAAGTAATGGCATCCGCCGATACAGCGGGCGTATCGGCAATCGCCTGCACAACGATCGCGTGATTGAACGTCGTCGTCTGCGTGGAGCCATCGTTGTCGGTGGTGGTGACGCCAACCGTTAGCGTGAAATTCTGGTCCGAATGCGAGGGCGCTTGTAGGCTCAGCGTATTGAGGGCCGCGCGGATCTGCGCTTCCGTGCCGCCAGTGAGCGAAATCGTTTCAGACCCAGTCGCCACGAACGACAGATTGTTACCCTGCGGGTCGGTGTAAGACACCGTCGCTCCTGCCGGCAAGCCGGTAACGGTCACGGTCGTCACGCTCTCCGAGCCGTCGAGATCAATTTTCGTGTAGCCGATGTTGGAGCCGATGGTGACAGCTGTGTCTTCCTGAATGGTGGAAGAACCGGACGACGTTACGGCGTCGGCCACCGCCGACACGGTCACGGGAACCAAGAAGTCCGTGAAGACTTCGAGCAGAGCGACTTCCCCCGCGCCCGCTTCTGACGGCGCGCTCTCGATCGAGGTCACGCGCACGCTAAGGCTGAAATCCGTGTCGAGATGCTGGCGCGCACCACCTGGAACAAACACGAGAGAAAGGTTGGCAAGCACGTCGTTGATGGCGGCCGTGGTCGGCCCCGTTACCGTATACGTGCCATTGCCATTGAGGGTCAGAACGCCAGCGCCAGCCGACAATTCCGACAGTGTGAAGCCCGACGGAATCGCGCCGATCACAACATCTTTGATGCGCTCGGTGCCGTCCAGGTTGTCTGGATGGCCGACCACAACCGAAACGGCAATGTTTTGATCTTCGAAACCAGCGCCCGAGCCAGAGCCGGTCGGCGCATCGGCCACCGCCTGCACGACAACAGCGTGATTGAACGTCGTCGTATTCGTGGAGCCATCGTTGTCGGTCGTGGTGACGCCGACCGTTAGTGTGACGTTCTGGTCGGAATGCGAGGGCGCTTGAACGTTCAGCGTATTAAGAGCTGCGCGGATCTCCGCTTCCGTGCCGCCCGTGAGCGAAATCGTTTCAGACCCGGTCGCGACGAACGACTGAACAATACCTTGTACGTCCGTGTACGTAACCGTCGTCCCTGCCGGGAAGCCGGTCACGGTCACTGTCGTCACGCTCTCCGAGCCGTCGACATCGATTTTCGTGTAGCCGATGTTGGCGCCGATCGTCGCCGCCGTATCCTCTTGGAGGACCGATCCGCCAGACGACGTGACGGCATCCGCTACTGCCGTGACCGCAATCGGCACGTTGAACGTGGCGGACACTTCAGGCAATGCATTCTGCCCCGCGCCGACCGCGCTTTCGATCGTGGTCACCGTCACCGACAGGGAAAAGTCGGTGTCGAGGTTCTGGCGCGCGCCGCCGACTGCAAACACCAGGGTCAGGTTGGCTAGCACGTCGTTGATGGCCGCGTCATTCGGGCCTGTCACCGTATAGGTTCCATTGCCGTTCAGCGTTAGAACGCCGGCACCAATCGACGATTCCGACAGCGAAAAGCCCGCCGGGATATTGCCGATGACGACGTTCTTGATGTTCTCGCTGCCGTCGGCGTTGTCGGCATGGCCGACAGAAATGCTGACTGGAATGTTCTGGTCTTCGAGACCGCTGCCTGAGCCCGAGCCTGTCGGAACGTCAGCCACGGCCGCCACCCGGATCACATGCGTTCCGTTGGTGACGAGGGTTGCGGCCGCTTCGCTTTCGCTGGTTGTCTGGTCGACCTTCGTGACCGCGATGCCGAGCGAAATGTCGGCGTCACTGTTCGGCGGTGGCAGAAGCGTCATCGATGCCAGCGCGGCGCGGATTTCGGCTTCGCTGCCGCCGTTGAGCGTTATTGACGTCGTGCCCGCAGCAACAACGTACGTGGTCAGCACACCGGCAACCGAGACATAACTGACGACGGCGCCTACCGGCAGACCGCTGACAACGATCTGAGTGATGGCTTCCGACCCGTCTGTGCTGTCGGGTGCGGAGATCCCGATATTGGCCCCGAAATTAACAGCCGCCGTGACCGCTTGGTCAGCGGTGTTGACGATGCCATCCTCGTTGACGCTGCTCGAACCAGAGATGACCGGCGCGTCGTTGACAGGATTAACGGTCACCGGAATAGTGATCGACTGGCTGGCGCGCAACAGCGAAACCTCGCCGCCAGACAGCGTGCTTTCGATGGTGCCGACCTGCACACCGACATCGAAGTTGACGTCGCTGTTGGCAGGCGCGCGCACCTGAAGGCCGGTTGCCAGGAATGCTTCAAACTGTGCTGCCGTCGTCGCGGCGCCCGGCGCGAACGTCACCACATTGCCGGCGACCGAAACGGCGATACCGTTCGGCGGCACAGCGGCATAAACGAGGGTCACGCCTACAGGAACTGTGATCCGGGCAAACTCATAGGATTCCGACCCGTCCGCGTCGATGCGCGTGACCGTAATCGGCATATTGATGTTCTGGTCTTCGTTGCCAGATGCCGAGCCTGAAAGTGTCGGCCCGTCTGCCACCGCTGCAACCGCAATCGCGTGCGTGGACGTTGCCGTCGATGTCGCTGCCGCCTCGCCTTCGCTCGTCGTTTGGTCAACTTTTGTGATGGCCACCGTAACGGCGATATTTGCGTCGCTATTTAGCGGCGGCGTCAGTGCAAACGTCGCGAGCGTATCGCGAATATCATCCTCGGTGCCGCCCGAGATCGTATAGGTGCGCACGCCTGCAACGACGGCCGTCGTTACCGTCGCACCGCCGACGGCCGCGTATGTCACGGCCGCACCCAGCGGAATGTTGCCGAGTACAATTTGGGTGATGGCCTCCGAACCGTCGGCCTTGTCGTTCTCGGAAATGATGATGTCGGCGCCAAACGTGACGCTTTCGTCCTCATCGACCGTGCTCGCACCGGAGACGGTCGGCATATCCACGACGGGATAGACGGTCACAGGGATCTGAACCGTGTCGCTGGCTCTCAAAAGCGAGACTTCGCCGCCCGACAGCGTGCTCTCGATTGTGCCAACTTCCACACCGACATTAAAGTTAACGTCGCTGTTGACCGGCGGGCGCACTTGCAGCCCCGTCGCCAGGAAGTCTTGGAATTGGGCAGCCGTCGTCGTTGGGCCTGGCGTGAACGTCAAAACGTCACCGGACTGCGTCACCGAAATCCCGTTCGGCAGCACGCCTGGGTAAATGAGCGTGCCGCCTGTCGGAATGGTGATCCGGGCGAACTCATACGATTCCGAGCCGTCAGCATCGACGCGCGCAACCGTGATCGGCAAACTGATGTTTTGATCTTCATTGCCAGACGCCGAGCCCGTAATGCTCGTCCCGTCCGCCACGGCTGCAACCGTGATGATCATCGGCACAGTCTGCACGTCGGTCACGCCGCCCAGGTCTTCGGTCGTTGCCGAAACGGACAGAGTGATGTTCTGATCGGCATTCGGCGGCGGCAATACAGACAACGACGCAAGCGAAGCACGGATCTCTGCCTCGGAAGCGCCTGCAAACGTCACCGAACCGCCGGCCGGCAAGCTGATCACAACAGCAGGACCACCGCCGAGAGGGATGTAACTGACGGTCGAGCCCGGTGGGAATCCCGTGACGGTCACGTTCGTGATCGTCTGCGTCAAAGCATCGTTGACCACGAGCGTTATGTCATCGCCAAACGTGACCCAGGTATCTTCATCTGTCGCCTGTGTCGGCGCCGTGATCTCAACGGGATCGGCCACCGGGTTGACGAGGACGCTGATCGGAGCCGTCGCAATCTCCCGGTCGCCATTCGAGCCTTCGGTCGCGATCGCGACAATGCTCATGCCAGAGAACGTGCCGCTCTCGTCCGGTGGCGGCAGGAAATAAACATCGCCAATCTGCGACGGCGACAGCGTATAGGTCTTCGTGCCGGTATCGGAAATCGAAAACGGATATTCGACGCCGAGACTGTTGGTGATCTTAGCATCCGCATCAACGCCGCGGATCTCCACGACATGGCTTTCCGAACCGTCGGTCAAATCGCCGAACGTGGCGGCGAGGTTGGCGAGGTGAACGGCAACATCTTCGTCCGTCGTCTCCGCGTCGCCCGTCGCGGTCACGGCGTCGGCCACCGCTTCGACATCGATATGGTAGGCAAAGTGTACCGTCTCACGGTCGAGATAGCCGGGCAGATTAGACGGAACGTTGCGCTCGATCGTCGTAACCGCAATGTCCAGCGTGATTCGGCCGTGGTAGTCGGCGGGCGGCGTCACCTGAAGAGACAGCAGTAGCGCCTGGATCTGCGCCGTCGAGCCCGAAACGATGAATGATCCATCCGGTTGCTGCACGACGGAGCCGGGCAGCCCCGTGTTCCAATCAAGCGTGGCGCCGGAAGGCAAGCCACTGATCACGACCTTTTCGATCGCTTCCGAACCATCGGAATCGTTGAGATTGACCGTCACCGGCGTGGCGATCGCCACATCTTCGCCCGTCGCTGCGCCGCCCGAGACGGAGGCCGGATCCGCCACCGCCGCAACCGTGATGGCGACCTTGCCGGATACCGTTTCACCCGTGCGGGGGTCTACGAACGAGTAGGTGAACGAAGCGAAGCCCGAAAATCCGTTTGCCGGCGTGTATTCGAAATGCCCATCGGGGCCGAGAGTCACGGTACCGAACAGCGGGTTGATGCTTACTTCGCGGCTGATGACGGGCAGCGGCATAAGGGAGGGATCGAACAGGGCGCCGCCGTAAGGCGTATCCTCGCTCGCGCGAAACGCCGAGATCGGCTCAAGCGGCGTCCAAATCTTCGGCCGGAAGCCGCCACTCTCGAAGACATCGGCCCCCTGTTCGAGATCACGGGACGCCCGCAGATATTCAACATCGCCCAGCAGCCAGAGATGATCCAAACCCGAACCGACACCGGCGTTCGGGCCCTGTAGAATCGTGTTGTCCGACGAAACGAGTTTTTCGCCGTTGCGATGCCCGATTTCTTCATCACCCAGGCCAGCGAGATGGCCGATTGCGGTCCCTGTCTTGACTGTGACGAGCCGGCCGCTTGCACCGGCTTCGCCGTGTTTCAAATCATCCCGGCCCCAACGGCGCGTTTCCGGCGCCAGGGCCGATAGGGGGGACTCTGATGACTGAAGATCGGATGGCACGCCATGGGCTGGCAACGGGCTCGAGCCGCTCAGCAGCGGTTCTTGCAAATCTGGGTCGTTACGATCGGCCACCTCGCCGCGGTGCTCGACTTTGGGCAGCAGCCCCGCGACCGACCCCTTACCGTCGCGGCCCGCCGCCAGATCAGAGATCACAGCGATCAAAACGTCGGAAGGCATATCGAGCACGTCGGAGACGTGCTCCAATTCGGCCGCCAGCGACCCTGTCCCCTTGAGGACAATGAGACCTCCATTCGGGAATTGCAGCCCGAGGAGCCCGGTGCTCGTGATCACCGGCTCAGCACCTGCGTCGCGAACGAATGCGGCAAGGGCCGGTTCGGTCGCCGCGTCCGGCTTGATTTCGATGGTTTCGTGGTACGCCGGAGCGCGAAGCGCTTGTGCCGCTCCTGCGTTGACGGAGGTCGTGCCTTCGGCAACATCATAGGGCAACGATTCCGGATGCACGGAATCGATAGGGCGATCCATCTGTCACATTCTCCCACGGACGTGCTTTTTGAACGCAATCCGGATCGCTTTGTTATCCGGGCGACGAATAAACCGTACACATCGTATGGTTTCCAAAGGACTAAGAAGCGTTCGCGAAACGTCCTATTCAGAGAATTTGTTAAGTTACTGTAGAGAAAGTGATATCTCTTTTCGGCGAAGACCTGCGACCGGCCTGCCGAAGGGGCCTCCATTGGCGCGAGCAAGGCGGCCTCGGCGCCGTCACCAGACCGTCTCGATTGCATATACGCGGTGGCCTTACCGCCTTCGGTAACGATCACATCTTCCAGAGTGCGCAATCGCGAACGGCATGCGGAGTCGAAGTACTCCTTTTTGATGCCAGCGGCAGTTTTCTGGAAGCTGACGTCGCCGTTCTCGGCGATCACCGCAGCGACCGGCCCCATGCTGGCCAACATCAATCGCCAGCTGGCCGAGGCGGCCCTGACCGACACGACCGCGATGCCCGCCTCTTGCAGCTATTCGAGAGCCAACATCGTTGCGCTTTCGAGGCGACCGTTACTGGTCAGCGTGTTGTCCACATCGGTGGGTAAGAATTCGACACCGCTCAACAAGCGTGCGTCGGCTTGCGACCATGGCTGCATCGATGCCCCCTCCCGTGTTGTTGTGGCGGTCACCTGTAGCTCTAGGCTTGGACCCGTCTATTGAGAATTCCTGATTTGCTTAGCAACTCTTCTTCGTTCACTGGCAGGCGCAAGGATCATAGACAGGTCGTGAATTGTCCAACCATCGGATCGCCCGTGTGCCTCCTGCGGATGTGACGGTTCGTGCTCGCCTCTGGACCTCACCTGCGAAAGCCAATCCATGACGAAATTCGAAACACGGCCCACTGAAAGCTGGCTGGCGATACCCCTGGACAAGATCGTAACCGACCTTCGCGCGTCGCGGTCACGCACGAGGGGATCCGCAGACCACAAACCCTATGCGCGTGAACTGCCCAATCCAGATGTTGCGGCACTCGTCGTAAAAGACATCTACGCCGCGCTGTTTCCGCGTCACGGCGGCGGGCAGGACGGCAATGATGAAGGCATAGACTATTTTGTCGGTCACACGCTCAACCGAGCCTTGCGGTCTTTGCGCGGCCTTATCGAGCAAGAATTGCAGTTCTCCTTCGCCCAGCATCATCAGGATAAGGCAGATGTTGCATCGGCGGCGTCTTCGATATTGCAGGACTTCGCCGGCGGCTTGCCCGAGGTTCGCGAAAATCTTCTAACCGACGTTCGCGCCGCCTTTGATGGCGACCCAGCCGCCCAGACGACCGAAGAAATCCTGCTCAGTTACCCTGGCATCCGCGCGATCTATCATCATCGCCTCGCGCACGAGTTGTTCAGGCTTGGAGCGCCAATTGTTGCACGCATTATTGCCGAGATTTCGCATTCCGCAACCGGCATTGACATTCATCCTGGTGCTCGCATCGGCGGCAGCTTCTTCATCGATCATGGCACCGGCGTCGTCATAGGCGAAACTGCCGTCATCGGCGAGCGCGTGCGGCTGTATCAGGCCGTGACACTCGGCGCCAAACGGTTTTCCGTTGAGGAAAGCGGCGCGCTGACCAAGGGAGAGGCACGCCATCCGATCGTCGAAGACGATGTCGTCATCTACGCCGGCGCGACGATTCTCGGCCGCGTCACTATTGGCCATGGCTCGACCATCGGCGGAAATGTCTGGCTGACGCGGAGTGTACCGCCAGGCAGTAACATCGTGCAGGCAATGGCACGAAGCGAAGTGTTCGACAGCGGCGCCGGTATTTGATTCCAATATAACGACGTTGACGTCCAATGCGCGGTCGCATCTACACAAATTACTGAATTGAACTTGGTTCTGATATAGCAGCAATAGGAAATACAATGGCAGACAAACTGCAGACGGCATTGGGCGATATAGCGGCACGACAATTAGCCAATGCAACAAAGACCGTGCCTCAGATGTCGAGCATCACGCCGCGTTGGCTGGTGCACTTCATGAGCTGGGTGCCTGTCGAAGCCGGCATTTATCGCGTCAACAAAGTGCGCGATGCGGCAAGCGTCGAGGTTGCCTGTTCGCTGCGCGATGAACGCGTGCTGCCGCAGACCCACGTCGATTACATCGACAACCCGCGCGAATATCTACTCAGCGCCGTACAGACGGTGCTCGACGTGCATACCCGCGTTTCGGATCTCTACAGCGTCCCTCACAACCAGATCAAGGAGCAGCTTCGCCTGACCATCGAAACGGTGAAAGAGCGCCAGGAAAGCGAACTGATCAACAACAAGGAATACGGGCTTCTGACGCATGCCGCCGACTCGCAGAAGATCCAGACCCGGAGCGGCGCGCCGACACCCGATGACCTCGATGAATTGATAGCCAAAGTCTGGAAAGAGCCGGCATTCTTCCTGGCACATCCGCAGGCCATTGCCGCCTTTGGCCGGGAATGCACGCGCCGCGGAGTTCCGCCTCCTACGATAACGCTGTTTGGTTCACCGTTTCTCACTTGGCGCGGCATCCCACTCATTCCGTCCGACAAACTCGAGATCAAAGGCGGCAAGACCAATATTCTACTGATCCGCTCCGGCGAAGCTAAGCAGGGCGTCGTAGGCCTGTTCCAACCGGGACTGCCGGGCGAACTGACCAAGGGTCTGTCGGTGCGCTTTATGGGCATCAACGATCAAGCCATCGCCTCGTATCTCGTTTCACTTTATTGCTCGCTCGCCGTCCTGACGGACGATGCACTCGGCGTTCTGGAAGGTGTCGAGGTTGGCAAGTATCATGTCTATGCTTGAACCAGGCAAAGGCGCCGGAGATCTCGATGCATTTGCGGCGGCGGCGAGCGCGTACGTAGGCGGTGCAACGCCGCCCGCTGGGTTGCCCGATATTGCGATCCTGACGCGGCTGGCCAACGAATTCTTCGCAGCGGTTCCGGGACAGTCGATCCCGGCTTCGGCCGGCCCCTCGCTCGGCGGCGTCGGAGCGTCTCCGCTGGGAGCCGCAGGCTCGGCGCTTCCGCATGCCGCTGAAGCGGCCAAAGCGCCGGTTTCAGATCTCGCCCATGCACCGTCAGTCACATCTCTTACGCAAACACCGCCTTCGCCCAAGCAGACTCGAGATGTTTCAGTGATTGATCTTGGCGCCTTTGCTGCTCTCGTCGATACGACAGATGCATCGTTACCATTGAATGTCGATGGTGGCCCGTCGCTGTCGGGGATCGGCACGACACCCGCAATCCCGGCCGTGGCCCAATCGTCGTCAGTGCCGGGACATCTTCCTGGCGCGACGCAATCATCGATACCGCCGCCGCCGGAGTCCAATCCGCCTCCGCAGGTGCTGATCGATCCGTCAAGCGGTGCGCGATCCAACCAAGGCAATCACGCTCACTTTCTGGATAGCCTACAGATACCGTTCGAAGCGGAATTGAAATCCATTTTGGCACCGCTGGCGTTCGAGGGCCGTCATGGCGGCGCTCTGAACGCAGCTAGTACCAACTCAGGTCTCTATTTCTTGAGCGACATGCTGTCTCCAACCGCCGGCATAGGCGTTCCCGGCGCGGCGGCGCCCAGCTTTGATGGCGGCCTAGCGCTGGCACATTCAGGCTTTGACGTTCAATCCATCCGCCGCGACTTCCCGATTCTGAATGAGACGGTCAACGGCCGGCCGCTGATCTGGCTCGATAATGCGGCCACAACGCAGAAGCCGAAGGCCGTCATCGATCGCCTCAAATATTTCTACGAGCACGAGAACTCCAACATCCACCGGGCGGCGCATGAACTCGCCGCGCGGGCAACCGACGCCTACGAGGGCGCTCGCAAGAAGGTCGCCGACTTCCTTGGCGCGAGCTCTCCCGACGAAATCATTTTCGTCCGCGGCGCTACCGAAGGTATCAATCTGGTTGCTGCCACGTTTGGCCAGCAGCATATCGGCGAAGGCGACGAGATCGTCATTACGAACCTCGAACACCACGCCAACATCGTACCGTGGCAGCAACTGGCGTTCGCGAAGGGTGCGAAGCTGCGTGTTGCTCCAGTTGATGACAGCGGCACATTGCTTCTGGACGAGTTCAGTAAGTTATTGAATTCCAGAACCAAGCTTGTGGCCTTTACGCAGGTTTCGAACGCGCTCGGCACGATCACGCCGGCCAAGACCATTATCGAGATGGCTCACCGCGTTGGCGCCCGCGTGCTCGTCGACGGCGCACAGTCTGTTTCGCACATGAAGGTCAACGTCCAGGATCTCGACGCCGACTTTTTGTGTTCTCGGGTCATAAGCTATTTGCGCCGACAGGTATTGGTGCGGTGTACGGCAAGAAGGACCTGCTGAACAGCCTGCCGCCCTATCAGACCGGCGGCAACATGATACAGGACGTGACGTTCGAGCGCTCGGTGTTTCATAAGGCTCCGAACCGCTTCGAGGCAGGCACCGGCAACATAGCCGACGCTGTCGGTCTCGGCGCGGCCATCGACTATGTTGAACGCATCGGCCTGGAAAACATCGCCAAGTACGAGCACGCGCTGCTGGCCTATGCGACGCGGGCGCTAGGAGAAATCCCCAACTTGCGCATCATCGGCACGTCGCCTGAGAAGGCCAGTGTCATCTCGCTGGTGATGAAGGGCATTGCGAGCGAGACGGTCGGCGCCAAGCTCAACAGGCATGGAATCGCCGTGCGATCGGGCCATCACTGTGCTCAGCCGATCCTTCGACGCTTTGGCCAGGAGACGACGGTGCGTCCGTCGTTCGCCTTCTACAATACCTGCGACGAGATCGACGTGATGATCGCAGCATTGAAAGACATTCAATCGGAGGCTGACCTGACGCACCTGTGATGGGTTGCTCTAGTTTTGAGAACATCGAGCGGCCTCGGAGTTCTTTCCGGGGCCGTTTAAATTGGCTCAGCCGTCGGCCATGCCGGAGTGCAGGAGACCAAAACCGAACAGCACACCGGCAACGAGGTGAATGACAATGCCCATGTTCAACGTCCCGTCACATGTTGAACGACGAACACCGTCGCAACAGCGATCGCCATAAATATCAGCGTGGCACAGAGCGAGCGGATAAAAAACCGCGACAGCCCGCAAACACCATGGCCGCTGTTGCACCCGTTGGCCCAGACCGTACCGAAGCCGACAAGCAGGCAGGCGAGCGCCATCGACAGCGCATTGTGCGATACGGTTTGCGTGACACGGGAACCTGCTACTAGCGGCAACAGCTTGGGCGCACCAACCAATCCCATGATGAGTACTATTGCTTCTAGCGGTCGCCCATTTGCATATGGTGCCAGCAGACGCCGGACGATCCCAGTGATGCCAGCGATGCGGCTGGAAAACAGCCGCATGATTACCGATGACAGTCCGATCAATGCACCGCCCGCAGCGGATACAATCGGCGTAAAGCTGGTGGCCGCCATAGCGTTGCGTAACCTTTCTCGTCCTGAGCGGCCCAACTGCGTCTGGAATGGACATGTAGCGCCGCTCACCTGTTGCCACTGATAACATCGGCTATTTCAACGGTTCCTCATCGCCGCCAACGTAGTATTTGACACCCAACGTCGTTGACTATTGATGCATGAAAATCTCAACATCGTGCGTTGGATTACCGATCGCCTCACCGCCAGAAATGCTGCCGTCCGGCATGTAAGCACCGGACCGCTCTATCGACGTGCCAGCCCGCAGGCGATGTTCTAGACCGCCTGTGTTGAGGTGCTGCACCACCGCTGGTGCAATGATACTGGACTGCGCATCGTGCGAAGCAATCGGTCTGGTATTGTAAGAATAGCCGGCGCGCAAAGTCAGCGTGTCGTTGGCCCGCCATTCGGCGCCCAGCTTGACGACGTCGATATCGTGCCAGCCAAAACCTGCTCCGTTATCGGTTCCAAGCGGAAACGGCGCCGTCAATCAATTTGCGATCGAGGCAATCGATCCGTACCGGATGCGTTTGCAATCGGCGAGCAACGTCAAATTGGGCGTCACATCAACGGCGATGCCGGCCTGCAGGATTGAGCGAAGCCGACGTGGAATCGACGATTGAATATTGCCATGGTTTTCCCAATACCCCCGTTGCCGAAACTAAGAACTTGAAGTTAGGGAACTGGCAAACTCGACTGAACGGACAAAAACTGAAGAGCTTAGCTGTGCAGGCCAGTTGAGTTCGATAATTCCGCGATGACAGTCAACCCGGAAAAGCATGATGGGCAAAGAGTGTGTCAATGGCGCACCGGCACGTTAAAAATGAAAAAGGCGACACTTAATTAAGAGTGCCGTCTTTTCGACTCCAAACCTCAATACCTACGGCAGGTCATTTCCCCCGATGTGCCCCTTCAGAGATCAAGCAAACAGATCGCTTGAGAAGTAACGCTCAGCCGTTGACGGTGCGAAGGTCACCACGGTCTTTCCGGCGAGGTTATCGCGTTTTGCTACAGAAATGGCAGCGGCGAGATTTGCGCCGGTCGAGATGCCACCGGGAATGCCCTCAAGTTTAGCGAGCAGTCGTGCATGTTCGAACGCTGATTCATTGGAGACGGTCACCACTTCGTCGATAACGCTGCGATCGAAGACGCCCGGAATAAAGCCGGCGCCGATGCCCTGGATCTTATGCGGACCCTTCTGGCCTCCAGAAAGAACCGGACTTGCCTCCGGCTCGACGGCGATGATCTGAATAGTTGGCCGGCGCCACTTCAGCACGCGACCGACGCCGGTTATCGTTCCGCCGGTGCCAACGCCTGCAATAACTGCATCGATATTGCCGGTGGTATCCGTCCATAATTCTTCTGCCGTCGTCTTCTCGTGCACGAGGGGATTTGCAGGATTGTCGAATTGTCCAGGAATGACCGCGTCCGGCACATTGCTAGCAAGTTCCTCTGCTCGTGCCACAGCACCTCCCATGCCAGCGGAGGCCGGTGTAAGCTCAAGCTGTGCACCGAGGTGAGCAAGAATCTTGCGGCGCTCGATGGACATCGATTCGGGCATAACGAGAATAAGTTTGTATCCGCGAGAAGCAGCGACGAAAGCTAGCGCGATACCGGTATTCCCCGATGTAGGCTCGATCAGCGTCGTCCGTCCCGGCGCGATCTTGCCGCCAGCCTCCAATGCGTCGATCAAAGACACGCCGATGCGATCCTTCACTGAAGACAACGGATTGAAGAACTCGAGCTTCAACAGGATGTCGGCTTTAGTTTCGAACTTGTCGCGGATTTTCGACAACCGCACGAGCGGCGTATTGCCGATGGTTTCGGCAATGTCATTATACACGCGACCGCGTCCCCATCCTGTAGCCGCAGCAAGTGTTTTGAATTTTATGATTTCGTTCATGGCACACCCCGCAATGATATTGCCTCTTAACTCCGCCGTGCGAGGCGACGAACGATGAATTTCTGCAATCGATATTCCATTCGAGCCTCAGTCAGGCAGAGAGCGCACACTTGCCGCGCAGGACCGCGAGACTGCCTTTGAGGTCGTGAACTATCTTCAGCCCTGCGTCGCGAGCGCATGCAACGGCCATCGCCGAGCACTTGCCTGCCAGTGCCCTCAACAGACCATCAGCATCGGAACAGCCTGCGGCACCGACCATTCAAACCTTCTTCTCACCGAGCGGGCAGCCAATATAAGCACCTCACGAGGATCCAGATCGTTTCCTTCGCTGGCCGAAGGGCCACACCGATCTCGTCGACGTCACCGCCACGTAGGCGATGGCGCTTGCACCACGCCGGGACTATGGCCAGCACCTCACCAACTGGGCCACACCATACTTGCGGAACAATGGAGACGGCCAGCTTCGACGAGTTTTCCAGAGCAAATGCAGCATTCCCTACTAGCAGGCCATTGAGATTGGGTCGGAGGTAAGATCGTGTCCTCGGGCGAGGCGCCTAGTGACAGTGCTTTCCACCGTTCGATCGCAGAGATCGGGTAGCCTCACTCTGGCGGCTCACGCTGCCGCCAGCGGCCTCGGCATGCGGGCAATCTGCAGTGCCGCATCGGAGCCCCAGGATGTCCGCGTATGCTTGGTACGGTGCCGCTGAGTTCCACCGTGGTCCGCTTCTGGCCCTGAGGGGACGTCATTTCGGTAAGTTTCGATTGGCGAAGTTGTCTAAGCAGTGATTGCGGACATCGGCGGTCAATGACAATTAGGGCACACCGCGGCCCAATGCGATGACCGCAGTGCCTCTTTCAGCAGACAATGTTCGGAACGCCCACAGACTAGGTTGGAGCATTCATTGTCGGGCTAGAACTTGCAACAGTCTGAAAGCGGACGTGGCTCCCTTGTCGCGATCGGCCAGTTGCAGATTTAGACAGTCACTTGCGTCCCTATCTCAATTGCTCGATCGGTTGGAATCCGAAAATAGCGAGATGCATCACTGGCATGTCGTGCGAGCCAGATGAAAAGCCTGCTTTGCCAGCGTGGCATTTCGGAACGCGTTGCGGGCCGCAGCGCACGTCTTGATAAATAATACGACGTCTCAAGGGGGTTGAGGTCAAGGCCGAGCCGCCGCCTGTGGAGTGCGCGCGGGACATCTGGCTCTTCCATGTATCCGAAGCGGAGCGTGACGACATAAAAGCTCTCGCCCACTTTGCGTACATCACTCCTCTCGGCTTCTGAAAGACGCGGCTTGTCGGCGGGCTTGATACAGACGAAGAGGTTGCGCTTATGCAGAATCTTGTTGTGCTTAAGGTTATGCATCATGGCAGTCGGAATTGCATCTGGCTGTCCGGTCAGAAAGACCGCCGTACCCGGCACCTGCTCCGGTAGTTTCTTTTGCAGTATGAACAGATACTCTCCAACAGCCAGTTCTTCGCGGCGCAATTTCTCCTTCAAGAGTGCGGTGCCCCGTCGCCAAGTAAGCATCATTGTGAACAGGGCGCCGCCGACCAGCAGCGGCAACCAGCCGCCAGCCATAAGCTTCAAGGCATTTGCGCCAAGAAAGATCGCGTCAATCACAAAGAACGGGCCCATGACGAGCGCGGTCATCCACACCGGCCAATGCCAATAATGGCGTGCAACGATTGTCGCAAGAATAACGGTGACGACCATGGTTCCGGTTACCGCAATGCCATATGCCGAGGCGAGTGCACTGGAGTTACGGAAGCTCGCGACGAGAAAGACAACAGCAATCAAAAGCAACCAGTTCACTGCCGGCAAATAGATTTGGCCCTTCTCCGTTTCGGATGTGCGGCGGATGTCGAGGCGCGGCAACAGACCGAGTTGGATGGCCTGCTGGGTAATCGAATAGGCCCCAGTGATGACCGCTTGGCTCGCAATGATGGTTGCTACGGAAGCCAACACGACCGTCGGTAGCAGCGCCCATCCCGGATAGAGCCTGTAGAAAGGATTTTCGATGGCCATTGGGTTATTGAGAAGCAATGCGCCCTGACCAAGATAGTTCAATATGAGAGCAGGAAAAACGAGGTAGAGCCAAGCGCTTTGAATAGGCTTGCGCCCGAAGTGGCCCAAGTCCGCGTAAAGTGCTTCAGCGCCCGTCACTGTCAGGAACACGGCGCCGAGTGCGAGCAGTCCCGCCATCCCATGGGTCATCAGAAACTCTGCCCCGAGCAGCGGATTGAGAGCAGTGAGGACGGAAGGTCTTTCTAAGATGGCCGACATGCCTCCAACTGCCAATACGCAGAACCACAAGACGATGGTTGGACCAAACCACTTTGCAACGCTTGCTGTGCCGCGGCTTTGCACGCTGAAAATCGTTACGATGATTGCCACACTGATAGGGAGAACGAAGGGCGTAAACGCCGGCGTGATGAGTTCAAGCCCTTCCACCGCGGAAAGGACCGAGATCGCGGGCGTGATCATCGCATCGCCGTAGAATAATGCGGCGCCGACCATGCCGAGGATTGGAATGTACCAAGTCCCCTTCCCAAGGGATCTTTCGGCCAAGGCCATGAGGCTCAGTGTGCCGCCTTCGCCGTCGTTGTCTGCGCGCAGCATCACCAGCACGTACTTGATGGTGACAATGACAATGAGCGCCCACAGCATAAGCGAAAGGACGCCCGTGACCATAGTGGCGGTCGGTTCCGCACCTTCACGCGCCGCGTTGAGCGATTCCTTCATCGCGTAAAGCGGGCTCGTTCCGATATCGCCATACACAACGCCAATCGCACCGAGGGTCAATGTCCAGAAGCTGGCTTTACGTGCGGGCAATCCCTCAGCTGTAGCGCCGAGTTCTACGGTGTTGACGGACGTCGTCATGTTTTGATCCTCGCGCGCGAAACGGCGTAAAGCGAGGAATAGGCAACTTCAGTGTTAGATTTCCATATGCCGTGGCGGCGGCCGGTATAAGGAAAGCATAAAGAGCGTTCCGAGGTGACGAATGTTCGTCTAGTTTGGGCGTCCTATGCTAGGAGCTCATGTCACCATGTTCGGCAGCACAATTAAGCCCCCTCGGGACATTTGGGACCGGCTGCCGAAGAAGCGCACAGGTTGGGGCGCTGTTCTAATTGGTGCGTGTTTGACAGCCGGCGTTACAGTGGCTGGGCTGCTCGTCTCTCCATGGTTGCCGGCACAGGGCACAACGCTTCTCTACATCCTTGTTATCGTTGGCGGGGCCGTTGGCTTCGGCGTCGTGACGGGCCTTACGTCCGCAACACTTGCGTTTTTTGCCTATAATTTTTTCTTCGTTCACCCCACATTTACGTTCACGATTTCCGATCCGCGTGATCTCTTTGCGCTTTTCGTATTCTTCGGTGTTGCGCTCACCACGGGCAGCTTGGCCGGGCACATGCGCGATATTGCGGAGCGCGAACGCCGCCATGCAAAGTCGTTGCTGTCACTCAATGGCTTTGCTGAAGCCCTTTCCAGGGCTGCGAGTTCGTCCGAGGTTGCAATGGCTCTGGCTTCAGAGACCGCAAAGGTCACCGGAGGGCGCGCAGTCGTGCTTCACGTTAAGGAAAATGCACTCACTCTGGCCGCAAGCAGCTCGGCGGCCTGCGAGCTCGAAAGTGCCGACTGGCAGGCCGCACAGCGCGCCGCGCGTAATTTTGCTGCCGTCTACCCCTCGGTACCGGGCTGGCCTGGATCAACATACGAGTTTCATCCCGTCGTTTCCGCAGGCCGTGAGACCATTGCTTTACTCGGCATCCGCAGACCGCAACCTTCCGATCTTCAAAACGACGAGACACTCGAAGCAATGCTCCGCCATGCAGCCATTGCCTTCGAGAAAAGCGCCCTGGAAGCAGAGAAGGCAGCTGTTCGAGCAGAAGCGGAAGCCGAGCGCTTGAGATCAGCACTCCTGTCGTCCATTTCACATGACCTAAAAACGCCGCTCGCCTCGATTCACGGCGCGGTCACCAGCCTCAGAGATCTTGGACCGCTGATGCCGGAGGCGGCAAGAGCCGATCTGCTACTTGCCATCGAAGAAGAGAGCGCGCGCCTCTCACGCTTCGTCACCAACCTGTTGGATATGACCCGCATGGAGGCTGGCCAGCCGGATTTGCTGGGTGATTGGGTGGAATTGCAGGATATAGTTTCGACCACCGTCGCCCGCGCGCGCCGACTATTGCCCTCAAGTGTCATAGCTCTTGATGGCCATGCGACTGCTGGGGTAGTGCGCGGTGATGCGGTTCTCTTGGAACATGTCATTTTTAACGTACTGGATAATGCCGCGCGCTACTCGCCGCCCGAAGCGCCAATCACAGTCGGCATTAAGTTGATCTGTGAGACATTTATTGTGACGGTCGAAGACGAAGGTCCCGGAATCGCCGAGAGCGATCTGCCACGCGTGTTTGAAAAGTTTTTTCGCGCAACAGCGACCAATGCAGTATCCGGCACGGGGCTTGGCTTGACCATCTGCAGGCGCATTGTTGAAGGCATGGGCGGCACGATCGCTGCCGAAAGCCCAATCTCGAACGGCCGCGGCACTCGGATAACAATGCGTTTCCCGAAGGTGACAGACGAAATCACTTCGCCCAGAACGGACGGACAGACCGCATGAGCAAATTGCCGACGATCCTCGTCGTAGATGATGAGCCGCAAATCCAACGCTTCTTAAAGCCGAGCCTGATAGCAAGTGGCTACATGACCCTCAGCGCGACGACCGGTGCGGAAGCAATGCGAGCGTTCGCAGTTTCAGAACCAGATGTAATTATTCTCGATCTTGGCCTGCCAGACGTTGATGGCAAAGCGATCATCGAAGCCATTCGGCAAACGTCTCATGTTCCGATTATTGTTTTGTCGGCCCGCGACCGGGAGGGTGAAAAAATCCAAGCGCTGGATTTGGGTGCCGACGATTTTGTGAACAAGCCATTTGCGATTGGGGAGTTATTGGCGCGCATCCGGTCTGCATTACGGCGACGCGCTAGCGAGCCGGAACCCAAACCAATGGTGTTAGAGACAGCTGGCGTTTTAATTGATATGGCGCGCCACCACGTCACGAAGCGTGGGGTAGCGATCCATCTCACACCCAAAGAGTTCGACCTCCTTGCCTTGCTGATGCGAAATCCGGGCAAAGTGCTTACCCAAAGGTATTTGCTGCACGAAATTTGGGGTCCGGCAAATGTCACCGATAGCCAGTATCTTCGTGTCTTCATCGGTCAACTGCGCGCCAAGCTCGAAGACAATCCAGCAGACCCCACGCTCATTCTGACCGAGCCCGGTATCGGATATCGATTCTCGGATGCGTCGTGAGCGGAGAATTACGGCGACGGGTCAGTTTCGGCTGTTGCAGCCATCGCGATCTAGATTGCTATACTCCAGAGAGCGACCCTCCAGGTATAGACAGCAATCGACCAATACTTCTTCGTCTCGGACTTCCGCTAATGGGATCCAGCGTCTGAGCTTTTCCCCGATTGCTACTTGCTTGTAAGTAGGCTCCCTTCTGGTCTTTAGCCGCTACCCAACGCTCACTCCACCGACCTTCGTGCAACATCAAAGTGATCAAAGTGATCGGTGCATCGGGCCGCCATCCACGGCGGTTAGAACTCTGACGTTCTCAATGGTAGGCTTGCTCGGTGCCAACTCGTCAAGGCGTACACCATGCTCACAAAAATGGATCGTAGCTTTCCGGACGACGCGGCTGAATTGGCTCAGGCTATTTGCCTAGCATCTGAGGCAGAGTTCGTTGCGTTGTTCCAATGACTGCAAGCGCGGCGAGAATTGTCGATATCAATTCACTCCATCAACGAACTTCTCCATGACGCGGAACATGCGCCAAAAGCGCGTGCTGCGCTGCACCGAATCAGCCTGGAGTTTGGTGGCTGACTAGAGTGCCCTTCGCACTGTCACAAAACTGCAATATCATGCAGGCACGGACTCTATCCGTCGCAGTGCTCGGGGTGAGACATGGACCAGAAGGTGCCAACCGGTGAAATCAGCCGGTTGCAGGATGGTGCGCGCAGCGTCATCGCAACGCATTTCAGAAACATTTTGGTCTGGCCCATTCATCTGGTTGCCACCGGAGACGCCGCGAGCACACACGACCACGCCGGCGTATTTGCCAAACTCGGCCCAGATAATCCGTGGCGTGAGGTTGAAGATGAATTCACCGGCGATCCAGCTGAATTTCAAGAACGGCACTACCACGAGTTCGTAACGTTCCTGCCACCGGCGCAACGCTTCCTATATGGCCAGGGCATCGGACGAAAGATGGACGGCACAAGTGGCGAGAGCCCCATCAAGGTCATGCGCCGGAGCGATATCGCGTCGGTCCGTGTCGTCCTAACGCCCAACAGCGAACCCATCGATCTGAGAATCGCGCATATCGATTTGTATTTTTTCTACGATATCGACATTGCGATTCTGATCGTCGAAGTTTCCGCAGACTCTGTGCCGCTCATTGTGGCGCAGGACCTCATGTTGCGACTCGGGAGAGCCTATCCGGCCTGGTGGGATAAATCTGGCGAGCCGGGCCATTGCCCCACAGCCGTTGCATGGATCTCTCATTCCGGTGAGGTGATGGCGCAATCTGATTACGAGGATCGCGTCAGTTTTCTCAGTCATGTGGGGCAGCACCGCGCACCAAGAGTGGCCGCCCATCTCGAATTCCTGCTCAATCCGCTTGTGCCACATTACTCAGAGAAGCCGGGGCTGCTGCGTTACCGCCAGCTCGAATACTACCGCATGCCTCAAATGGCGTTCCTTGCGCTTGATGATCCTGATCTATTGGCTCGCGGCGACTATGTGCGCCTCGCGCTCGCTAACGGACCAGGTGACGGTTCCCCGCTGCCATACACGGAGCACTATCTGGCCGATTTTGAAGCCAAGTATTGCTACGATCGCTATTTCGAAAAGCGTCCCGACGGCGAATGGCCAGGCACACGCTACATGTCGTGCGGCCATGCTCTTGTTGTAACAGGTGACGCGGACAATGCCTTCTTCATGGATGAAACGCACGGCGTATTGAGTAGCTTCAGACACCAGCATTTCTTGATTTTCCTGATCGCGCATTTCCATAAAGCTGCGCTGCTCATGTATTCGGACCGGCTGGCGGCAGCCGTCGCGCGCCTGGACGTTTCCAACCGCGATAACCTCCGAGGGTTCCGCACACAGACCCGCCAGGCACTCGAGAACTTTCTGCGTTTCACGCATCGCTACTGGTTTCAGGCGATCAGCAATCAAAGCGATGCCCACGATCTCTTTGCACTGTGCCGCAAACATCTGGAGATCGATCCGCTCTACGAGCATATCCGCCAGGAAGTCGAAGCCATGAGCCAGTATCTCGAGGACGAGGCGACGCGGCAACAGCAAGAGAGCATGGCACGATTGACGGTGGTCACCACATTGGGTCTGATCGGCACCGTTGCCACCGGCTTTCTCGGCATGAATCTGTTCGATCACGCGTCTCTGGATCCGGCTCAGCGCGCCGCCATTTTTGTCTCGGTCCTGTTACCAACGTTTATCCTAGCGTTTGCGACGGTCACTCGATCACAGCGGCTATCGGATTTCCTCGAGGCAATGGCAAACGAAAGTGTCGACTTCGCAGGCAAAGCCCGGGCTTTCGGCCGAATATTCCGGCGTCGCCGTTCGGACCCATCGTAGCCCAACGCCTAACCATCACGTTCCCCTCTGCGCACGCCATGAGATGCGCGTGCAGCATCAACCCTGGAGACTTGAATATCCACATGAGCAACAAGGCCACTAAATCCGCCATGGATAAGCGCGTCGAAGATGAACTCATCGATAGCCTTGATGAAGAACTCGAGCTTGAACTCGATGACGACCGCGTTTCTCGTATGTTGAGTGGACAGGACGCAAACACTGCGATCGATACGCCGGATCGGCAGTTCTACTTTAGGGAGCTGTTTCGCTTACAGCGCGAACTTGTGAAGCTCCAGGATTGGGTGTCACACAACAAGATAAAAGTCGCGGTCATCTTCGAAGGCCGGGATGCTGCGGGCAAGGGCGGCGTCATCAAGCGGATTACGCAGCGTCTCAACCCCCGTGTTTGCCGGGTCGTTGCGCTGCCTGCACCCAATGAGCGCGAGAAGACCCAATGGTACTTCCAGCGTTACGTGCCGCATCTGCCGGCAGCCGGCGAAATCGTTCTCTTTGATCGCAGCTGGTACAATCGTTCCGGCGTCGAGCGCGTCATGGGCTTCTGTACGGATTCTGAAGTTGAGGAATTTTTCCGTTCCGTACCAGAATTTGAAAAAATGCTGGTGCGGTCTGGCATCGTACTCATCAAATATTGGTTCTCGATCACGGACGAGGAGCAGCACTTCCGCTTTCAAATGCGCATCCAGGATCCGCTGAAGCAGTGGAAGCTATCTCCTATGGACCTCGAGTCACGGCGCCGTTGGGAGCAATATACCAAAGCCAAGGAAGACATGCTGGAGCACACCCACATCCCCGAGGCGCCATGGTGGATCGTCGAAGCCGTCGACAAGAAGAAGGCGCGGCTCAACTGTATCCATCATCTGCTCAACCAGCTGCCCTACAAGGAGGTCGTGCGCGAAACCGTGCAATTGCCGGCGCGCGTTCGCAACCCAGATTACATCCGCGACCCCGTGCCTGACGAGATGTACGTGCCCGATGTCTATTGAAGCAGTGCTCCACGCATGACCAAATGACACTCGCTGGGCGGGCCCTACGCTGTCAGGCGGATGCAACGAGCGTTTGGCGTACCTCGTGCACATGCCCGTATTCGGTTTCGACTTTGATCACGGCATCGATGGGTCCGCTGCCAAGGCCGGATGGCAACGGCGCCGCCCAGATATGAGACGATAATGCCGGCGCGACCCAGGGTTTGCAGAGGGCCTTGTGGCGCGCGTAATGGTCGACAATATGGGGGTCTTCCATCGCCGTTTTCTGAAGTGCGATAGCGCCGCTCGTGACGCCGTCAATTGCAATGGACACCCGTGTCCTCGGTCCGCCATCGAACACATCGACGAGGAGTTGCCGGGCCGCGTTTTGGTCGCCCCCCGGCTCGCCAGCCAAGTCGCAGATCATGGCGCGTAATGGGGCCTGTCCTGCGCTCGGCGAAACGAGCCGTGTGGTATAGCGATTACCCTCGACACTGAGCACGTGAATACCCTTCGGTGAGCCATCCCGGCTCTCGGCAACGGGTATGCCGCGCGCATCACATGGGCCACTCCACCAGCTACCGCACGCGGCGGTCAAGACGTGATGGTGGTGCGGCGCCGCTCCGTTAAAGCCATCATCGGAACCCAGATAGTGATGCTCTGTCGTATGCGAATGACCGGCAAACGAGACCGTATGTTTGCGACCCGAAAGCAGGTTCAAGAGCGCACGCCGGTCCGCGGTCGTATCGGCAATGCTTTGAGGTGCCTCGAAGCTCACCAGCGGTATGTGCATTGAGACGACGACCAGGTGATCGAGAGGTACATTGCGCAACACATTCGCCACGAACTGCAACTGATCGGCGCCGATGTAGCCGCGATAGCCGCGCTCGCTCCGCTGGCGACTGCCGCGCCCGAAATATTCAACGTTGTTGAGCAGTATGAAAGTGGCGCCGGCGTATTGAAATGCCGTGTGCGTCGGCCCGATCGACGCCTTCCAGGCCTCGAAGGCATGACTATGCGCCGGACTGTCGAGATTCATATCGTGATTGCCGGGACAATGGTGCCACGGAATGCCGGTTTCGGCGGTTATCGCGAGATGCTCGGGGAACAAGCGGAGATCATCCCCCAGGACATCGCCATGATGAATGGCAAATGCTGGCTTGGTGGACGCGACGCAACTGAGGATCTCTGTGCGCGCAAAGCTGAGTTCCAAAGCGTTGGCGGCCTGCGTGTCGGCAACCAGCAATGCCTCGAACGCAACCGGTTCGCGACACCGTACAAGCGGAAAATCAATCGACACTGGCTTGCGGCCTGTCGGCGCGACGCGTGGCGTTGTGAGACCGAGCTCGAGTGGTGTTCCGTGTGGTTGATAAAGATAGTGCCCCGCCGCACCACCGGCGCTTTGCGCAACTGCCCAGTGCGGGGGCTTGATCACAAATATCGTGTCGCCGAGGCGCACCGGCAAAGCCCAAGCGCCATCGGAACGCGTTAGCGTGACATCCCGGCCATTGGACACCATCACGCCCGCGATGCCGGGCTCGAACCCAGTGCGGCTGCTACGTCCGCCGACGTCCTCATAGACCCGACCGCGCGCAATTTCCGTGTCGCCGGATGCATACGTAGAGGATGAGAGAATTGCGCCTGCGCCCGCTCCAAGCTTCGCCAGAACATGACGGCGCGTGACGTTCTGCGTCGACCAGTCGATCATGGCATCTCACATGTGGATTTGAAAAATCACGTCCGCAATGAGCCAAGCGCCTAGTCTTGATTCACGACGTCACAGCAACAAAATCGTGACGCTGCGATGAAACCGAGCAGCTACGCAGGCTGTGTGCGAGACGTGGTGAATCCGGAGTCAATTCGCTTCGCTCTGGAACAGCATGTCACGCAGATGTCGCTCATCCGTCATGGAACGATCACGAAAATCTGCGTACGAGGTTGGAATGCAGGTCGACACATGGTGAAACGATGAACGCCATCGCATCCGCTGCTCTAATCTTTTGTGCGCTTGCGACGGCCACGCACCTTATCACCGCAGGCTTGGTGATCCGCCGGTATCGCCGGACGAGCTCGAGAAACACGCACCATCAACACAGCGCGATTGCCGAGCCGATAACCATCATCCGCCCGGTGTGCGGTGTCGATCACTTCGATCGCGAGACGTTGCGCTCGACGTTCGCGCTCGACGATCCCAACTATGAGATCATTTTCTGCGCGTCTCACGAGAACGATGCCGCGACGCCCGTCGTACGCGCTCTGATGGCGGAATTCCCAGAGCGCCGAGCGACGCTATTAATTGGCGATGATCGCCCGACAGCCAATCCAAAGCTCAATAATATCGTCAAGGGGTGGAACGCCGCGCGAACCAAATGGATCGTACTGGCCGACAGCAATGTTCTCATGCCGCCGGCATACCTCGATGATCTGCTCGACGCTTATACGCCGCAAACCGGCTTAGTATGTTCGCCGCCTATTGGCAGTCGGCCGTCAGGCTTTGCTGCCGAAGTCGAGTGTGCGTTTTTGAATGGCTACCAAGCACGCTGGCAGTGCGCTGCCGATGCCATCGGCTTTGGGTTCGCTCAAGGAAAATCGATGCTTTGGAAGCGCGAGGTTCTAGATCGCGCCGGTGGCATTATTGCGCTTGGGGCGGAGATCGCTGAAGACGCGGCAGCAACCAAGATCGTGCGCGCACAAGGCTTAAATGTGCGGCTCGTGGCGCGACCGTTCGAACAGCCGCTGGGGCCAAGGCAGCTGAAGCTGGTCTGGAACCGTCAGGTGCGTTGGGCGCGTCTGCGGCGCGCGACATTCGCGACGTTTTACATCCCCGAACTGTTCGCCGGCAGCGTGGCGCCAATCGCGGCTGGCGTCTTTGCATTTGAAACGGCGGGAGGCAATCCCGTCTTGGCCTTCGTTGCGCTACTGACGGTGTGGTACGGCACGGAAGCGATCGTGACGCGGGTTGCTGGATGGCACATGAGCCGATTATCTCCGTGGGCTTGGGTGATGCGCGATATCCTGCAGCCGGTGCTATGGCTCCAAGGCTGGACCGGCAATACGTTTACGTGGCGCGGGAACAGCATGAGTGTCGAGGACCCGTCGCAGCCGCACGCAACCATCGCGGCGCGGGCCTAAGCCGCTGGCACATGGCGTCCTGCCATTGAGCCTCATCTAAAAAATACGTGCTCCTCCGTCTGTTCACGTTGGAGCGCTTGAGAGCGTTGTTGCTGGCGCCATCGTTAGACGTTCTTCCCTGTGAAGGATTGAACACAAGCACCTGCCTATTTTTTTGTCGAAGTCTGAGCGAGACGGGCTCGCAACATAATGATCTTGCGATACTCAGGATCGTCCGTAATACCGGCAGCAGCTCAAGGCAAAATGAGAGGACCGGGGGTACCTCCTAAGATAAACGGAACGGGGGAGAGTATGGAATTTGACCGATGAACCTCATGCACCCAACCGGACCACTGGACTTCGGCTGGCTAATCAAGCGGTTTGATGCAGCGCACGTAAGAAATTGGATGGGCAACCGTGCCGCCAGGCCGCGATGGCCAACGGTCGTTGCAGAATGCATGGAGGTTTGAGTACTGATCCCAGAACATCAGAAGGACTAGCGCGCAGTCGAACAGCTCGGTGGAAGCATGGGCACTATCCCGCCGCTGCTCGCTCTGCACGACGAGAGGCCCGCTTAGCTCTTAAAAAACTTAAAGCGCTTCTGGATAATTCTGCTTGCTGACTAGCCCCGTACGACTTGTTTCTTGAACTACGGTGTACACAAGGGTCTCAGACCAATGGCAAGCCGGAGATCTTCAACACCGACCAGGGCTCGCAGTTCACAGGCGCGGCGTTCACCGGCGTTTTGGCGGCGCACGAGATCGCGATCAGCATGGACGGCAAGGGCGCGTGGCGGGACGACGTGTTCGTCGAGCGCCTGTGGGGTCAGAACCCCGCTTACGATGGGGCTTGCGAACGGCGCGCAGTTGCTGGGCCGGACGACGGCGGAAAGCCCGCGTTCGCTCAGCCGTTTGCCTGTGCTTTATTCGCCGATATCACGCGAGTGAGAATTGTCAATAATGCGTCAACTTCGGCCGGCTTCATGCATATATCGTCAAGTCCCGCGTTCGCACAGGATTGCTGCTCGAGCGGAGAACCTGTTAGGGCAACAATCGGCAGTGTGCCCTTCGGAAAAGCTTTGCGCATCTTTGCGCTTACTTCCAAACCGTTCATATCCGGCAATTGGATGTCCAACAATATCGCGTCAAAATTGCTTTCCCTCAGTAGCCGCAAGCCGGTCTGGCCATCACTCGCAACCTGCACCACCAAACCGAAATGTTCCAACAGCCCACTCCAGGTTTGCCTGATCAAGTCATTGTCATCAACCAAGAGTATCCGCTTTCCGCGCAACATATCGGGTTGGGCGTTCTCCTTTGTACTACCTGCTGCATTCTGGGGGATGGATTCAATTGCGGTAGAGAAAACCCGGTCGATGCTGCCGATAAGCTTTTTCATTATGAGCGGCTTGCTGATCGTCGCAGCAAATATGGCCTGGTCAACGGCCGATGGCGTCATCGAGATAGGATGAAGGAGAATCAGCTTACAGTTTGGAACAGCATCGCGGATGTCCGTTCCGACATCCTCATGCGACGAGTCGGATAACTCCGCGTCGATGATCGCGAGATCGAACGCCCCAGCCTTCGCCAGTGCAGAACGCAAAAATTCCTGTGTTGAATGCCGGGAGTTCACAACGGTAACTTTCATACCTTTGTCCAGCAACGCCCGCATGATCGTATCGCCGCAAACCCCGCTATTGACGACAAGCAACGCCGTCTGGCCCCCAAGTTCGGGCTGTGGCACGATACGTTTCGTTTGCATTCGCTGAAAACGGCACGAAAACCAAAAAGTAGCGCCTTCCCCAAGCGTACTTCGAACACCGATCGTTCCGCCCATGAGAGCCGCAAGGCGGCGCGTAATCTGGAGTCCGAGCCCATAACCGTCCACCCGGCCGGACTGTGGCTTGGTTGTAGACTCTTCGCCAAAAATCTCCTCAATACACTGCTGACTGAGGCCCACTCCCTTGTCGGCGACTTCCATGATTAGCGAGACGAAACCGTCAACATCCTCCGTTTGGCGGATCGTTACAAAAATTGCGCCCGTACTGGTGAATTTTATGGCGTTGTCGACGAAGTTGGCGATGATCTGCTTCACGCGCAATGGGTCACCGCGCAGCCGGCAGGCAACGTTTTTTTCGACATCAAAAATTAGTTCCAGCCGTTTTATCGCTGCGCGCGTTCCCTGTGTGATGGCGACTTCTTCTATGACGTCATCCAGATCAAATTCGATATCGGCAAGCCGCATTAGGCCAGCATCAATTTTTGACTTATCGAGAACATCTTCCGTGATACTCGTCGCAGTACTCGTGAGCTGAAGAATTCGACCCATATCGTCGGCGAGTGGTCCCGCCTTAGTGTTTAGCCAATGCTTCTGAGCGATGGCGGTTATGGCATGGATAGGCCCGCGCAACTCATGAGTGATCATCGTCAGAAAGAGCCCGCGCGCTTCGATGGCCGCCTCTATTCGCCGCCCGGCTTTTTCCAATTCATCGCGCTGTTGCTCCAATTGAATATTGGCCTGATGCAAAACCTTTGTCCGTTCAGCAACCAACCCTTCGAGATTTGAAAGAAGTTCCCTGTTTTCAAGTAGATGCCCAAGTTGGGCCGCGAGCCATTCGATCACCCGATTGCGACGCTCGGAAAAGGCATCGGCCAAGAAGCGATGTTCGAGATAAAGCACGCGACGGATTTTTTCGGTTCCACCTATAGGCATGCAGAGCACCGATGCCGATTGATAGCTTGAAAAATATCCATCCTTTCGAAATTCAAAAGACGCTTGGCCTGCGTCAGTCTCATGAGACCAGCTCAACTTGACCGGCTCCAGCGAATTCATCACATAGCGCAGCAGGCGTTCCGGCAACCGATCACAGAACGCGGCGTTGTCCGATTTCATTTCGACCGTCAATACTGGGTCGCCATCACAAACAACTGCGCCGCAATCGGCGCCCGACATCTCGACGATATTTGCAAGCAACACCTTAGCTTTGGCGCTCAGGTCGAAATGCCCACCGAGCGTTTGGACTGAACGCATGATTGCTGCCAGCTCGATACTATCGAGCAATTCATATTCGTTGATCGGCTTGTCGACGCCGCGACTCTGGCGAAGTTTGTTCAAAGTTAATTCGACGCGACCGGCCAACGCGTTGGCGCCGCATGCGCGATAGCAGTTCAGCGCACGCTCCAATTCGGCCATGATAACATCGCGACTGGCTCCCTCGACTGTTTGCCATTCCGCAAATGTCTCGGCGATAAAGCCCTCCTCAAGAACGAAGCCGGAGATGTGAGCCGAAAGTACGGCCTGCCGGAATAGAGAGCTGGTGGCTACGGTCTTGCGTTCGCACCGCGAGCGCTCAGCTTTGAGAAGCAATATGAGATGCGCTGTGTTCTCGATGCTGCCGCTGTCGTGGACAATCTGTAAAAAGTTCAGCGACTCTTGCAAGCCATCGACAAATTTCGCGCATTCGGCGGAGCCGAATGGCAGTCTTTGTGCAAGCTTCGCATGGCTGAACCCGCTCCAGAAGCGAATTGGCACAAGAGAAATAAATGGCGGCGAGATCCTGATGTTGTCGTCGTCTGCCATTGCTATGGCCTGTTCATGCTCTCCGGCCAGAGTGAGCAATTGAATATGCGCGCCGCACAACAGCCCCATCACCATGGGCAGATTTGAGAAACGCCGTTTGTAGTCCGACAAGTTGAAATCAGCGCTTGAAAGATCGCTCAACGAGCTGGTTTCGCCCATCAGCGCCCGTGCCGCGGCAGCATAGGGCTCGGAGAAAGCCACCACGCCTTCCATCGGATAGGGGCGGCAATGTTCGATCACTCTATTTTGGGCTTCGAGGACCTCTCCCAACTTCCGGCCACTGTAGAAGTGAACCAGAACTGCCATAGACAGCAAGTACGCTCCATAAATCGGATCGTGCGCTTTGCGAGTCACTGCAAAGGCTTCCTCAATCAACGGCAGACTATCGTTGATGTGACTCGACCAATGGCGAACAAACCAAAACTGATGCACCAGCAAGCGGCCGGTAGACCACGCGTCCATATAACGCTTTTCATTGAGCTCCAGCGCCGCACCGGCGATGGCCGTTGCTTCCTGATAGAGTTGACGATGCCCCGTCAAAGCCTGCGAAAGGAGTGTAAACATTAGCGGCGATAACTTTGTACAGCCGATCTCGAACGAAAGCTTTGAGCCAACCGCGCCAAGGAAGTTCAGCAGGTCTACGTTCAGAATCGTTGCGGCATCCCCTAGAGCGCCGATCAACCGCATGGCATTTTCATGAATTCCCTCGCGGCAATCCGGCGTCCGGGGTATTGCGGCTGCCACCGATAATCCACCGGTCCTTGCCCGTATTTCTTCAATTGTCTGGTCGAACAAGGCGCTTAGGGCATGCCGGTCGTCCAACGGAGGGATATCGATGCCCAACTCCAGAAAACCTTCGCGGGCAACAGCCAAGGAGTCAGCAAACCGCGAGGTCTGACTGAGGTGGATGACCTGTCTGATGCGTACTTTTATGCGATCGGCCGTGCTGGTCACATGGGCCAGCAACGTCTGTATCTCCTTCTCGAAAGCCGATTCCATATTGAGCACCGAGTAAGTTTCGGCGGCATTCAGATGGAGTTCGACCGAGAGAGAGTGGTAGCGCAACCAAGCGTCTTGCGGCAGCAGATCGAGAGCGCAAGCAATGTACACGGCGGCGGCTTGATAGGCATAGGCGTTCTTAGCTCGAATACTGGCGCGAAGATTCAATTGCGCGAGTTGTAGGCGCTTATTAGGATCAGTTATTTGAGCAAGTCCGACATTGAACTGATCGACGATCGCGAAAACCTGAGCATCGAGATCGTCTTCGGCGGTTTGTTCAAGCAAGCGCCAGCCGATCGTCACATGAAGGTCGACTATGCTCATGCCATGAGGCAGTTGATAGGACGCCTGTTGCACTCGGTCGTGAGCGAACTTGAATTCTCGTCGGTCGCTTGAACTCTGCACGGGTATAAGAAGTTCATCTTGTAGGGCAGCCGCCAAATGCGCCAACGCTTCGGCCTGGTCGCATTCGGCGACGGCGGCCAGCAGTGCAAGATCGAACCGTTTTCCAATCGCAGCCGCCGCCCGCAGTGCGCTCTGCGCCTCCGGTGGCAGGCGCCCGAGTCGCCGCATTATTAATCCGACGATATCTTCGCTTGGCTGGTCTCCTCGGCTATTATGCAAATTTAGGCGCCAAGCATTGATCTCTTCGTCGAAGTAAAGCTCTTTTTGATCGACTAGGTTCTTTAGGTATTGATGGGTGAAAAATGGATTTCCGGCGGTCTGGCGCATAACAATCTTCACCAGATCATCAACTTTAATGATGTTTGGGCAGGTCTCCCTGATCAATTCTAAAACATGCTCAGGTTGCAGAGGGCCAAGCTGAAATTCAGAAATCAAAGATTTGCGGGCACGAAACCGATCCAGCGCTTTTGTTACTGGGTGCGTTGGACCAACCTCGTTGTCACGATATGCGGCGATAATCAGAAGATGCGCGCCGCGTCCGGTTTCAACAAAGGCTTCGATCAGGGCCAGCGAGGCGGCATCGACCCAGTGCAAATCGTCGAGGAACAGAACCAGAGGGTGGTCCTTGCTGGCGAAACAGCGCAACAAATTCGTAA
The DNA here is from genome assembly GCA_016716675.1 of Hyphomicrobium sp. GTDB lineage: Bacteria > Pseudomonadota > Alphaproteobacteria > Rhizobiales > Hyphomicrobiaceae > Hyphomicrobium_B. The sequence continues at coordinate 29,294 of JADJVG010000009.1, read as the reverse complement.
ACACGACGAGAAAGCGCTTTTGAGCAACGGAGGCGCTAAGTTCGGGCGGTGGCGGCTGTGGGCCAATCAACCGTTCCATCTCGGGCAGGAGTTCAAGAACGAGGCTGGCGTGTTCGCCCAGAGCCTCCATGACGGATTGGCGCCACAAGTTTATCGACTGCTGGTCTCGTGCAAGGACTTGTCGCAACAGTTCCCGAAACGCTTCAACGATCGCGGAATAAGGCGTTTCCGACCGGTATTGGTCAAATTTTCCCTCGACTAAATTTCCTCCCGATGCGGCAATTTTCGGCCGCAGGGCGCGCACCAGCGACGATTTCCCGATGCCAGAATAGCCGGCAATGGTGCAAAGTATGATCTCACCGGCGACAGCCCGCCGGTAAACGTTGGTCAGGATTTCAATTTCGCGCTCACGGCCATAGAGCTTATCTGGTACGCGAAACTGAGAACTGCGATCAAGCTCGCCAACATCGAAATTATCGATGCGGCCGCGCAGATGGAGCTGCCGCATGCATATGCGCAGATCGTGTGCGACGCCTCTGGCGGAGGCATAGCGAGCGTCGGGCGACTTCGCCAACAACTTCATTATTAGATCGGAGACGACGACCGGAACGCCAAAAGCAGCGTTGTGAGGCGGCTGTGGCGCAATCGCCATGTGTTTGTGGGTCAGATCTAGGATTTCATCTGATACAAAAGGCGGCGACCCGACCAGCCATTCGTAGAAAATAATGCCCAGTGAATAGAGATCACTGCGTCGATCGCCCTTCTGAAATCGTCCAATGCACTCCGGGGCGGCATAGCGAAGTCCCTTAACACCTAGATCAGACGCCGTTTGCGGGAGAGCAATAGATACGCGGTTCTTGCTTGTTGAAACTCGATCTGGCGCAAGTGCCCCATGAGCGCCATTTGCGGCGTGCCAATTGTCCAGAGCCACGGTGAGGTCTAGCGCGCTTTCAAAAAATGTGTCGAGCCTCATTTTATCACCCGCTTACGGACCGAACGCAAACAGCAGTTCTACCCTTTTTGGGGCGCGTAGACACCGATTAACATAAGCTCTTTTGCGTCGGGGCTCCACACGTGCGTATCCCACCAACGCGGGAAAGACTTACTAGGCTAGCGCGCACATTGCTCTTCGTACATTGTTTCGCTTCCGCAAGGAGCTTATACCAGAACATGGCGTGCTGCACTCTGACAACTTGGCTGGTTTGGTTCAGATTTGAGAGTTGGCGTCCTGCAGACGGACGAAAAGCAGACAAAGCGAAGCCTTCATCCAAACGGTCTAAGACGTGGCTTGGACGACTGAGCGTTATCAGGTTACACCCAGGAAGCAGGGTTCTATGCCTTGGGTCCGTTCGCCAAAAATTACTCCTTCAGTTATCTCGACTGAACTGGAGATTGCGGCAGCTCAGGAGCATCTTCGTTTTCTCGGCTATGACGTGCCAGCAAACAGCGGCAAGCTCGACCTCAACACAAAAATTGCAGTTATGAAGTATCAGGAGTCGATCGGTGCTGAGCCAACCGGGGCAATAACGACTGAGCAATTGCAGTCCCTGCTCGTGAAGGCAGCGGAAAAGCAGAGGGCGCGGTGATATTTGGCCGCGCATCGTGTCATTTATTGCAGAGTAAAATGTCCGCTTGGGGTCAAATGCGTCGTTCAATAACGGCTTGACGACTGTTGTGCAGAGTTTGCGGACGTCACCGGTGAGTGCCAATCAGGTCGCAACACCGCTCCACGCGGTGTCCGCAGTGCCCCAGTAAGCAGACACGGCCCGGGACGCACAGCTAAGGGCTACAGCGATCATCGTCGGCTGAAGTTCGTCATGGTCTGAAGGCGGCCATCGCTATCCTGTCGAGATGGGCCATGAGCTGCCGTAGAGATATGTTGACGATCATACGGCGCATCCCCGGTTCCGAAACATGAATGGCCAGTCCGCCCCCGCTATGCGCCTTAAGTTTCGGAAGGTCGTGCCCGAGTTAGAGTTGTAAAAGCGCTTCGCGTATCACGGATATAGAAGTTTGCGAAGGCAACCCGGGCCCTTCCTGGGGGGAGGTAAGCAATTTTGGCCGGTCATAGCTGTCCGTCGTCGCGCTAGTCCTCATAGCAAGTTTCTGTGCCGGGGCCGTTGGATGCAACGATACTCTGGCCTGGCATGGACTGGTTTTGGCGCTATTCACGCTTTACATCGGCCAGCATTCGAGGGCTTGGTTGGGCTTTCCTATTGCGTATTCGCCACCGTCTTTGCTATCCGATCTTGTCGTGGGCTGAAGCTGCAAACTACATTGGAATCTGGTCAGTCGTTGAAGCGGGCTTCGTCATCGACTGCCCGCGCCTTAATCTCGCAGAACTTGCGGAATTGCGAGATGGAGCGCCGTCCTTGCGGCCGCTAGCTTTCTCGCCGTTCTGAAGATGGTGCTGCATCGCCGTGGACGCAATCAATAAGGCTGCAAGTGGCGCGGCTCAATTTGTGCAGGACGCTGTCGATAACGATGTGCTTCCAAAACTCGGAGATGCCACGCGTCGGATGACTGAAGATGTTGGGCGCTCACTGAGTGGCGTTGATGACCTTATTAGAGAGGAACTGGAGGCAATCGCGGCGGCTGTAGCTGGATTGCCTCTCCAAGATCGAACTGCGCCGCCCACGCCTAGCACCACCACTATTCCTCATGCAGCGAAGCCCGAAGTTGATCACTGGGACGATGTTAGTCGCGCATGGAGAAGTGCAAAACTTTTCTGACCAGGCATCAGAATTCTCAGATGGGCGGAAACGTCGGCGGTATGTCGGACTATCTCGATATTCTTACGACGCTGTCATTGAGAACCTTTGGCAAGATGACATATTGGCCGACGAGCAAAGAATCGCGGCGTTGGACATGCAAAAGACCTTTTTTGAGTATCGACCGGGCTATTCGGTGCCGGAAAATGTATGGCACGTCTTTGCCCGCAACTATGAAAAACTCACCGGGCAAAAACCTCCCGAGTAAGCGCGTAGGCCCAAGCTAACTGGTTCGCTTCGTCTGCTTCGGATGTCAGCTGACGTAGACCACAAGGTCTTCGAGGGATGCACCGACGTCGGCTTCGGGTCAAATGCGTCGTTCAATAACGGCTTGACGACTGTTGTGCAGAGTTTGCGGACGTCACCGGTGAGTGCCAATCAGGTCGCAACACCGCTCCACGCGGTGTCCGCAGTGCCCCAGTAAGCAGACACGGCCCGGGACGCACAGCTAAGGGCTACAGCGATCATCGTCGGCTGAAGTTCGTCATGGTCTGATAGCGGCCATCGCTATCCTGTCGAGATGGGCCAAATGCGGAATTAAACGAACGATTGAGACCAGTGCGTTTTGGCCGTTTCGAACCCAATGCGACAAAGCTATCGAGGGATTGGCCAACAGTAGCACAAGAGTAGCCCAAGCTGACCCCGTTGCGACGTAGGCGCGGGCGATGCCAAAATCGATTCTAACGCATGCTCTTTACACCGAAACGCCTATTACCGTCTTGGACGCCTCAATGGTGATCGGAGCGCGTTACTGCTTGTTGAACCACCGAACCGAGCTCCCGTGGCCATACAGGTTTGTGCAATATTCGGACTCTACTCAACGGCCCTGCGACAGAAACCAAATCTTCCGCAGTGTAATCATAGTACGCGGAGACAAAAACGATTTGAACGTCCGGATCGAGCCTTCTAATCTGCTCGGCGGTTTCGTAGCCATCGAGCCCAGGCGGCATTCGCAAGTCGAGAAAGATCACTGCATATGGGTCGGCGCGCGCGACGGAGTCGCGTACGGCTTCGATTGCGTCACCGCCCTGATCGACGAAGTCCACCCGCAAACGGATGACCTCCGGCTCCTGTCTCCCGGTCTGGCCGAAGAGTTCGCCATCGAGGTCCGCCAATGCTGCCGGTTGGTGGTAACCGTTTAAACGATCCAACCCTTCGAGAACATGCCGATAGGCGGCGATCACCGAAAGATCATCATCGACCACGAGGACCTTATTCATCGCCGTACTCCCTTATCAAGCGGCTATTCCATGCGCAGAGGACTCGCAAGCCTTCTGCAATCGTAGGACGAGCGTGGCACCGGGCTGAGTTCCATTGCTCTCCGCCCAAAGTGACCCGCCCATAGCCTTTGCTGCATTGGCACACCAGTGAAGGCCAAGTCCGCCCTTCTTGTGTTCGCGCGTACTGTAGCCACGCGCGAAGACCGCCGTCAGCTTGTCGGGCGGGATGCCTTCGCCATTGTCCGATAGCGCAATCTCGAGATAGTCGCCATTCTGAGGCGCCTCTCGAAACTCTCTCGAGACTAACTTCGGCGTTTTCTGCCCGACCATAGCTTCGCCGGCATTGACGAAAATGTTGGCCGCGATCTGACGCAAGATGATCCTGTTGCCCGAAATGAATGCGGGTTGGTCGGGAAATTTCAATTCGATCTCGCTTCCAGTCGAGCCGAAAGTCATCTTGGCCACATTCGCGAGCAATTCACGGATCTCGATTTGCTCGCTTCGCACATCCTTCTTCGTGAAGATTTCGTGTCCGCTGACCATTTCTTCTATGGATCTGCTGCAAGACATAATGTTGTTGGCCAGTTCCTGCACCATATCGACGGAATGCGCGAAGTGGTGATTGCTAGCAGCGACGTAGGCGAGGAGTTTCTCGCGGCGCTCGGGCGGTGTTTCCGGGTTCGTGAGTTGATCTATTGCCGTTCCGAAGTTGACGCACCACTGCTTGGAGAAAAGCTCTTGAAGCTTCAGCGTATACATGTTGATAGGCATGAGTGAATTTCGCACGTTATGCAGCGTGCCTGACGCCCATTCAGAAAGCCCGATGAGGTATGCGCTGTCCGCGAGTTCATCGCGCATATTATTGACCTGCTTCGCCAAGCCGTTGAATGTTGTCGCTAGGTGTCTAATCTCGTCGTTGGCATCAGACGATTTGTGTTCGGAAATTCGCCCATCGGCCACGGCGTGTGCGAAATGGTTCGTCAACCCGGCTAAGCGGGAGACAACGACAGACCTGACAAATAGCCAAAGCGCCATGATAACGAGGGCGGCGGCCAACATCATGAAAAGGACCGCGTAATTTATCGCCTCCGAGCCCACCTTGCTCATCTGGCGACCGGATTCTGAGGTTAAGAGCGCCAGTGGTCGGCCCATGATGTCTATGACAAGTGACGTGCTCGAAATCGTATCTTGTCCCGTTACAACAGTGCGCTCAACTTCGGCGTTGCCCACACTCTGGCCGCCGAGATCGAACTTAAACAAGACGCCTGTAAGTTTCTGGATCGCGGCTTCGTCCAGAAGCTTGCCCATCAGTAGAACTCCCGCGGGTTCACCGGTGTGGTCGCTGCGCACGATAGGGGCCACAGCGAGGAGGGCCAATCCCTTCGACGTCTCGATCATGCCTGTCTTGATGGCTCCATCGCCATTCCCCGAAAGATACGGATGGCGGTATTCCAGGTTCACGAGGTCGGCAACAAGGCCGGTTGGGTTCACAGTGCTCGATTCGTCGATGCCGGCCGCCCAGAGCAGCTCCCTCTTGCTATTGAAGAAGACGGCAACATCTACAGAGACGTTCTCCAGCATCTTGTCCGGGGGGCTCAGCGTCGACTCTCGGAACTTTTCTGCATCAATTCCGCGTGCAAAATCAAAACAAGCGTCCCAGAACGCGTAGTCCTGTGCCGAAGCGCGGAGTGTGGCGCTCATATTCTGGATGCCCTCCAGAACTCGGTCGTGATTACGCTTCGCATCGCCAATTTCTATTTCGTCGAACTTGGGCTTAATGGTCCATTCGAGAACGACAAGATTCGCAACCACAGATGCTGCGAACACCGCAAGCACGCCAATGTTGATTTTCGTAGCAATACGCACGAGCGACCCCCGATCTGAACGATCCGGTCGCAAGCTTCCCAGAATACTATTGATATATCGTTTTTAACCTTTGCGGAACTGAAACAATTCATGGAAAAAGGCACTTAAATTTTGCCGACAATTGCAATCATACTATGAGGTTGCAGCGCGTGCCAAACTGGTATCGCCTCAGCGTGATTGGGCGCGAAGAAAGAGAGCGCCGGTGTAGCCGCTGCGCACCTCGTGCTCCGCGGCGCCGATTTGCTGAACTTCGGCGGACGCTGTGAGGCCACAGAACACATCCTCAATCGCACTCGCACACAAGTCGATAGCCGGATACCGTCGCTGACCCACAGTATATCCACTCGAGCGGACAAGAAACGCCGCTGCCAACGTGCCGCCCGGCTTCACGCACTTGGCGAAAGACGCACAGGCCGCCTCGAACTCGGGCCGCTTTTCGGTTATCGACTCGGCGCAAAAGAACATCGTGGCGGCATCCCACCGGCGCTCCGGTAGGTCAAAAATTGATCTTTGTGCGAACTCGCATTTCGCCTGCAACAGGGGCCCTGGGTCCGCAGGCAGCTGTTTCTTTCCCTGGTAGACCGCGCGGACGGACGACCAGAAATGCAACCACTGCGGCCGCGTTTCGCTTCGCGACAACTCTTCTCTGAGCCAAGAAACATTTGCCTGCGAGAATTCCCAGCACGTCAAGCTTGCGGCCCTGGGGGCGGCGCACATGAAAGGTATCAGGCTCGGGCCCGTTCCGATGTCAATGATATTCAGCCCGTCGCCGTCAGGTGCCGCGTGCATGAGTGTTGCTGCAGCAAGCCGAGTCAAGTCGTCATCATCGGGATGGGGGTCCGCGTAGTAGTGCTCAAAATATGACTCCGGTTCGAAGGCCGCCCAGTCATACTCGCCATTGCCTCGGAGGGCTGTAATCGGACCTTTGGATGCGGGCAACTCGAGAACTCCTGAATAGCAGAACGTCTTCTGGTTCGGCCGGTGCCGGCTGTTCGCCGGGGCATGCGATCTGTTGAGACCTGACCACATTGCTATGAAATCGTCAGACGTCCTCTTGCAAGACGATTATTCATCAAATATTAATCAGATGTCTGAGCGGCCCCGGGGACCCGCAGTTGTGACTACCCCCCCTTCAGTTTTCAATTTGCGTGCCCCATGTCCCTCGTCATTCGAACGCGTGCCGACAGTCCAGATCTCAAGAAGGCCGCTTGCTCGATCGAGCAAGCCGCGTGGAGTGATCTGGGATATCTAAACTATACGCGCTCTGGATACGAGCTTTACACGAGATTGCTTGAGGACTTTGCAGATTATCAATTGTGTCTGGTCGATGAAGCGCGCGGTTATCCGGTCGCAGTAGCTAACTGTGTGCCGATTAAGTGTTCGGGGTTGGACGAGCTACCGGCTGAGGGTTGGGACTGGCTTGTTGAGAATGCAGCGGAGTGCCAGATAAATGGTTCCGCCAATATGCTCGGGGCATTGGCGGTCTCCGTGCCTTCGATCTACCGGTCTATGGGTTACGCCCGCATTATGATCCGGGCGCTGCTCGAGCTGTCACAGCGGAAGGGCCTGAATGGTCTGGTCGTGCCGGTACGGCCGTCCTCGAAAGCCCAGCATCCGACAGTTTCAATCGATGAATATATTACTTGGACCGATCAAGAGAACCGGCCTTATGATCCTTGGCTCAGAAGTCATATATACAGTGGCGGCAAAATAGTGCGCCCGTGCGAGCGGTCGATGGTCGTGCATGAGCATATCGGCTTCTGGGAGAATTGGTCTAAACGGAAGTTCGATTGTTCCGGCCGCTACGAGGTGCGTGGAGCGCTTGTACCTGTTGAAATCGATCTCGCTCGTAACGTCGGTAGCTATGAAGAGCCGAACGTGTGGGTCGCCTACGCTGGTAGCGCTTAAGGCGCACAACTCCAGCCTTTAGGAGATTATTGATTTTTTCGATCTTTTAACCATGGCCAATTAGGCCAAAGCGATTTTCAGTAAGATAAACGAGAGCGTAACACGTTTGTTCGATTATTAATTACAAAAATTCAGGCGATAGTTCGCCACCTGAGGATGTCCACGGATGATCGCACATAGCGCTCCACGTTTATTGGTCGCGGATGACGACCCAAGCGTTCGTGCTGCCTATCGCCTTGTCCTCGAGAAGGCAGCGGATTCACAGATCGTCCAAAACCTCTTTGGACTTAACCAATTGGAAGCAGAGCTATTCGGAGCACAGCAAGCCGTGACGCCCCAATGGCGGGTCACGTTCGTTGAACAGGGAATGGACGCCGTTAACGCCGTCAAATGGGCACTAGATGACGGCGATTCCTATGATGCAATTTTTCTCGATGTTCGGATGCCGCCTGGGATAGACGGTCTTGAAACGGCCCGACGCATTCGGTTGCTCGATCCGAAAATTTTCATCATCGTTGTGACAGGCTATTCCGACTATAGCCTCGATGATTTTTCAAGAGCGGCGGGGCCGCCGGAACTACTAACAATGGTGGAAAAGCCGCTCTGGCCGGAGCAGCTTCGCAAAATTTCGCATATTCTAAGAGGTGAGAGAAGTCATCGAACGAAATTGAGCCCTTTCCTGTCGGCCACAGTCGTTGAGTGAACAACGGGGCACGCCTGAGTTCCAAGTGCGACGTGACTTTTAGAACGCGCAGACAAAATGTTGTTCTGCTCTCCGTGGCGGCTAAGTATCAATCAAAGTGCCTTCGTCATGGTCAGTACTGACGTGGTGTTTTTCTTAGTACGTAGATAGCAGAAGACACGCACATTGGCAGAGCTGAAACGCTACCGTCGTTATGCCGCCGCCGGCACCTTCCATACCTGTATAGTAATGACCAGTTGGGACGCGGTCACGTGCAACCACGCTGCACCCATGTCGTGATTGCTGGCTCGCACAGCTCCCAAACATCTGGATAGTTCAAATGTTCAGGGCCGGAAGCCAGCATCAGATTGAGCAGGAAGCCACCGTTGGCGCCCATGCTATCCGCGAATTGTCGGATCACGGCGTAGATTCGGTCATCAGATGGCGTAGCTTTTCCCTCAATAGAGACTTGATGAAACCCCAAGCGGGGATAGGGCGACCAGATCAGCCTGTTTACGCCTCCTAGAAAAATCAATGGACAAGCCGAATAACAATCTGCACTCAAAGTGGTGTCGAGCTTCCTGTTCCTGATCAACGTGCCGGCCAGGATCGCATCTCGCACGCTGCCGCCGCCACTCCCCAACACAACAGTCTTTAATTGTGGATTGTTCGCAACGACATGATCAAAGCGCTCATAGAAGCCTGCTTCGATGTCTCCGAGAATATGAACTTGATCCCCACGCACGTCGAATTCTGCCTCTGGCGCGATACGCGCCAAGTCGTGCTCCTCACCAATTTCATATTGCCTGACGCAATTGAGATTCCAAATTTCAATTCGGTTGCGGTTGCTTTCCTGCAGTATCGAGTCAGCAGCAAGTGCCCAATTGCCATGGAGTCTAATGTCTCGTGAGAGACTCAGAAGATCTTCCTCGGTCATAGAACTTGCGAGCTTTGTTTCTTCAATTTCACCGAGACGTGTGAAGATGTCGTCTTTGCCGAACAGGTAGGCGAGTGCCGCACACTTGAACGACGCGAGACCAAACTCGTTGTTTGACGTGCCCGCGAACGACACTTTCCAATTTGATGCTTCCTCGCCCAAGGCCTCCGCTTTGAGACGGTGTTCTTCAATCAAGTGCTTAAGATGTGCAGCCCGGTCATCAGCGTGGCTCGAGAAACAGATTCCAAGGTTCAAGACCAGCGTACAGAAAGCTATGAAACCACGAGGGAACATGGGACTTCCCATCAGTTTGCTTGTTGCGGTAGCTTCTTGGCGGACTCGGAGGTCGTCAACAATTGTATCCGTAATTCCACAGCTGTCGCAGAATGCATCAAATAACGTGTCAGCAATCCGCAATAAGCGGACGCGACTCGGCGTCGGAAACGTGTCGCTGATCATGGGACGCCCAACGTCCGCAAATGGGATGCTGCAAACGATCGGCCGATTTGTTGCCGTAGCGGAATCCAACGTCACTGCGTGGAGATTTCGGGCTCCAAGCTAACAGCCCACGAAAGCGCAACGCGTGATCGAACGCCTGCAGAAGTTTCTCTGGCAGTCTCAATCCAAGCGATCTTGAACTGCAAAATGATTGATCACAGACTTGTGAAATTTCCGCAAGTTCCCGCAGTTACCCGTAACGTCCCGATGCTCCGATCTGAAAAAGTCTGCGCTTGCAAGCACTCCAATCTCAGCAATAGTGAGCCACATAGTGAAGGAACTTGCATCGCGGAGGATGCCATCGACGAACGCTGAAAAACGCCGAAAGACTGATCCACCTAGCGTGAGGACTAGGCGCTCAGTCACTAGGTGCTCAGTCAAATGAACGACTTCTGTGAGATTAGCCCTGTGCGCTCAGTTTCGAGCACATGGGAGATGGGTGTTGGCGGAGAGGGAGGGATTCGAACCCCCGGTACCCTTGCGAGTACTTCGCATTTCGAGTGCGACGCGATCGACCACTCTGCCACCTCTCCGTAGCCACGAGCGCCTTGACGGCGAGCCGCGCTTGTAACTTCTGATTTGGCGTCGCGCAAGCGGCTTACGCCGCAATCTTCCAGCTGAGCTCCAGCGGCTCTGTCGCAGGGCCGGTTTTTTCGTACCCCTGAGCGACAAGTTGCCCGAGCCGGGCATCCGCGACCATAACGAGCCGCGTGTGATCGTTGAGGATCGGACTCTTCAGCCAGGGGAAGCGCGGATCGAGGTCTGGCGCAATACCGCTCATCATGCGGGCGCGGCCCGGGCTGTCTTGGCCCCGCGGGTGGCCATACCAACCGGCAGCCTCCCAATGATTGGCCGCCACATGGGCGCCATCGCGCACTTTGGCGTCGTGTTCTGTGCGTTCAATAACCGTGGTTTCGCCCGGATCTATACCAGCAAGCGAGAAAATGGCCGGCGTCGATATCGGACGCTCGATCAACATCTGCCGGGCCTGCGCAAATGTCTGCGCTTCCTCTGAAACCGTGCGCAGCAGGTGCCCCGGCGTCGGATGCGGCATCGCCCAGACGCGGCGACGGTTTGCGGCCCAATCGACATAAAAGAGGCCAACCGCCTTGCGCATTGGCGCTTGGTTGAGGGAGGCGGAGAAGCGGCCCGGCGCCATAACCTGCAGAACGCCGGTGTATCCCGGCCATGTCAGCAACACGAACGGTCCGGCGGGGGCGCCGGTCACGCGGGCGGCCACCAGATTGCGCCCGAGACCGGGGGTCATCCAATCGAGTACGCGCACCAGCCGCGCCGAAGACCGGTCGGGTGATGGCGCGACGCGGCAGGTGCAGCCCCACTCATAGTTCACCGAGAAGAAATAGGCTCCAGGCCGATCGAGCACACTGGCAATCGTGTCAATTTCGGCGAGATGCGGGTTGTTCCAGCGTTTCAGCCAAGCGCGCGACACGGTATCCAGCGCCATCAAGGCGCGGGCCGGATAGCGCCCGGACGCCACATCGAGGAGTGCGTGCGCCCTTGCTTTATGTTGCATCAGCGTCTGAAGGGGAAAATCGCGCCCGGTCTCGATCACCGGAATGGCCGGCAGCAGGTCGCCCGACTGCAGCCCCTGGGCACGGAAGCGGGCCGAATGGGTCAATCGCGCATGCGGATGCTTCAAGTTGCCTGAATTCATAGCTTCGATATGGATGGGCATGCGGTCGAAACCAAGACCCCAGAGCGGCGGAACAATGCCCGATAACGCTTTTTGACCGCACCCGGGCCACCAAAGACTAATACGTCAAACAATTGACAAGGACGCACAACTCGACAATAAACCTCCTCATTCGCAAGTGCGAAAGCATTCGCGAGCAATGCGCTGTCCGAGGCTTTGGTTGCTAAAACACGCAACCCATTGAAAGTCCACCTTAAGTGGTGGCGCCACAGGGCGCGGTAACAGGCCAAAAGGGCCGGAAGGATTATCCAATGTACGCTGTCATTAAGACAGGCGGCAAGCAGTACCGCGTCGCTCAGAACGATGTTTTGAAGATTGAGCGCGTGGCTGGCGAAGCTGGTGGCAATATCGAATTCACTGAAGTTTTGATGGTTGGAACGGGCGACAGCGTAAAGGTCGGCATGCCGACCGTTGCTGGCGCGAAAGTCACCGCCGAACTCGTTGAACAGAGCCGCGGCCCGAAGCTGATCGCGTTCAAGAAGCGCCGCCGCAAGAATTCGCGCCGCAAGAAAGGCCACCGTCAGGACCTTTCGACCGTCCGCATCACCTCCATCACCGGCGCTTAACGAGCCGCGTCTAAGATTGACGATCAAGACATCAGGGATTTGATCCATGGCACAGAAGAAAGCCGGCGGTTCGACAAAGAACGGTCGCGACTCAGAGTCGAAACGCCTCGGCATTAAGCGCTACGGCGGCGAATACGTCATTCCGGGCAACATCTTGTGCCGCCAGCGCGGCACGCAGTGGCACCCCGGCGCCGGCGTCGGCATGGGCACCGACCACACCATCTTCGCCGTTGAAGAAGGTCAGGTTGAGTTTGCAACCAAGCGCAACGGCCGCATCTATATTTCGGTCCGCCCGCAGAAGCTGGTTGCGGCTGAGTAAGTCTCAGACGCTTCGCAAGGCGATCATCGATCGGGGGATGGCGTTGCCGTCCCCTTTTCGCTTTTCTAGCGCCTCGTTTGTCGATTAGCTTTTTCGGATGATGAAAACCGCGCGCCTCACGCTTCGCAAACTCAGCCATGACGACGCTCACCGGATTGCGGTGCTTGGCGGCGATTGGGATGTTGCGCGCATGACCGGGCGGATTCCGTATCCCTATTCGACGGACGCGGCCCTGCATTGGGTCTGCGACTTGGCCGACGGCGAGGTCGTATTCGGCATCGACCGCGCAGGCGAACTGATCGGCATTTGCGGATACGCCGCATCGGGTGATGGCGCAGCGGAACTCGGCTACTGGATCGGCAAGCCCTATTGGGGGCAAGGCTACGCGGTCGAAGCCGCAGCCGCCGTCATGCGCTACGGCTTCATCCGCAACGGCGTGAAGCGCTTTACCTGCTGCCATTTTCTCGACAACGCCCAGTCTGGGCGCGTCGCCGCTAAACTCGGATTTCGCGCCACGGGCCAATGCACCGGCTGGAGCGAGGCCCGCAATGAACACCTGCCGACACTCACCTACGAGCGTCGCCGGCCATGGACAACCGTCTTGAAGTCCACCGCGTTAAAGGCGCTTGCACCATGAAGTTTCTTGACCAAGCTAAGATCTACATCGCCTCCGGGGCGGGCGGAAACGGATGCATCGGGTTCCGGCGCGAGAAGTTCATCGAGTTCGGCGGTCCCAACGGCGGCGATGGCGGCAGGGGCGGCGACGTCTGGGTGGAATGCGTCGCCAACCTCAACACGCTGATCGATTACCGCTACCAGCAGCACTTCAAAGCCAAGTCCGGCCAAGGCGGCATGGGCCAGAACCGTGCCGGCGCCAACGGCGACGACTGCACCATCAAAGTGCCACCGGGAACGCAGGTCTATGCCGAGGACGGCGAGACGCTGCTTGCGGATTTGACGGCACCGGGCGAGCGCGTGCTGATCGCCAAGGGCGGTAACGGCGGCTTCGGCAACGCCCATTTCAAGAGCGCCACCAACCAGGCGCCGACCTTCGCCAATCCGGGCCTGCCGGGCGAAGAACTCACCATTTGGCTGCGCTTGAAGTTGATCGCAGACGCCGGTCTCGTCGGCTTGCCGAACGCCGGCAAATCGACGTTCCTCGCCACCGTCGAGCGCCAAACCGAAGGTCGCCGACTATCCATTCACGACGCTGCATCCGAATCTCGGCGTCGTACGCACGGGCGACACTGATTTCGTTCTCGCCGACATTCCGGGTCTGATCGAAGGCGCACACGAAGGTGCCGGGCTCGGCGACCAGTTCCTCGGCCACGTCGAACGTTGCCGGGTACTGCTGCATTTGGTTGACGCGACCGAAGAGGACGTAGCGACCGCTTACAAGACCGTGCGCCGCGAATTGAAAGCCTACAGCGACGAACTCCACAAAAAGAAAGAAATCGTCGCACTCTCGAAGGCCGACGCCCTCGACGTGGAAACGTTGAAGGAGAAGGTGGCGGCTCTCAAAAAGGCCTGCCGTAAAAACGCCGCTCGTGCTCTCGGCGGTTTCAGGTCAAGGCGTCAAGGAAGCGCTCTATGCGCTAACCCGTGAGGTCGCGCGCGCCGACCACGACGAAAGCGGCGACGACGACGAGAGCGCTGACAGAGGTTGGCAGCCATAACGGCCACGCACCGTCACTTGCGACATGCGCGGCACCGCGCGGATCACAGTGGCGGCTGGACGTTGAGCTGGCGGAAGACCTCGTGCATGGCGGAATCGCCTTCGAACAAGTCAATGCCGAGCGCCGACTTGACAATGTAAAGCCCGAACGCCAGTGCGATCAGCCCGAATGCCAAAGCGACGCCGAGAACCGTCGCGTCCAAACGCGCGACTTGGCCCGACATCAATTGCCCCTCGCGCGCAAGGCGTGCACGCGACCTGCGTTCCCTGCCGGCGAGCACTGTCAGATAATATCGTTTCCCGAAGAACGGGATACTCACCCGGTAATCGATGACATGCGGCGAAACCCTCGGGATGCTGGCGAGCGACAGCGCCACAAGTTGTTGGTCTGAAAATGTCTGGGTGATCTCCTCTGGAACGTTCGCCATCATGCGGTCGAACGCAGGGTGATGCGTCGGTTCCATTCGAACGGCAGGACTAGAATACATACCCTGCCATCTCGGCGCCGTCAGATCGACGAGTGGCGGCGGGCGCTCGTCCGCACCATTGAGGGGCACTCCATCCCTCGAACTCCAGCGGACGTCTTGATCGCTATTCAATTTCATCCGCGCTATGCCACCCCCTCAGCGCTAACATACGTTTAGCAAAATATCTTTGAAACCATGTGCCGCGAGAGTATCCACGCACACCGTCAACGAACGGTATGCAAATGGCTGAAAGTTTTACGTGCCAAACCGCTATCAAATAGATTTTTATTCTGTGTACGTCCTATAGAATTTGAACGATATTCTGCGATGGATTATCGATCATCGCTGCTGACAAGAATTGCCTAGACTGCGGGCTTTTTGAGTGATGCGCGACCACCGTCGATCTTCGGTCCGAAGAACAAAATCGCAGCAATTGGCGCAACAACACCTATGGCCATAGCGGTCATCAAGAGTTCTGGCAGTTGACCATACGATCCGCGATCAACCACGAATATCATATTGAGATATTTGGTCTGCAACGCCGCTGCGACGAGTGCCAAATTCATCAACGATGCCATGAGTGCAAACCAACTCGCGCGGCGACCTTCAGGGGCATAGATCGCGCACAGCGTCAGCAGCGGGATCATCGAGAGCTGAACGAAGGGCGACGATGCTGCCGTATCGACGATCGCAATGGTGCGCGCGCCAAAGCCAAATGTGTGCTCGGTCCAATCGCTGAGGCCCAGTGTCAGACCGAGGCTCGGCAACGACAGAATACCGGTTGCGATCGTCACCCACATCAACACCTGCGTGACCGGCCTGCGGGTAATCGCATCCGAGAACAACCACGTTCCCAGCAACGCCAGCGCCGTGCCGATCTGGTTGAGCGTGCCTTGAAACGCTTCATCGAAGCCGAGCACGTCGATTGTAAACCACGTATATCCCGAGCCGACCGACGGCGCCGCGCGGAATATGAAAATGATCAAAGCAGCATAGAAAATTTTGCGCTTGGTCGCCTCATCCAAATCTCCAACGACACGTACAAGCATCGCGATGACGACTGCCATCGAGACGATGAAAACGATCTCTTGGTTGCCGGGAAATTCGGCATACGCGAGGGCGGCGACAACCGCACCAAACGCAATGCCGCCGCCGAGGATGCGCCAATCCACTGGCCGCCGCTCGATCTTATCGAGTTTGACGAGCATCGCCCCGGTAATCGAGATGACCGGAATGATGAGGCCCATCAAAAACACGGTCTGATAGGAATAAATGCTCGCAAGCCACCCGGCCGTCCCAGCGACGGCGAAGGCGCCAAGCGATAGCGCCAGCCGGCCGAGCACCTGCACCATACCGAGATCGCGATTGATCTCGCTTTTCGGCCGATCGCTACAATCGGGATTTGTGCGCGCCACCACTTCCGTGCTCATGGCGTCCGCCGTCACGTCTTGCAGAACAACACCGACGATCGAAAGGAATGAGCCGATACGGTAGAGGTTTTCCGGCGTGGTGAACGTCAACCACTCGCCAGCGGCACCCGCCAGAATCAGCAGTCCAGACGCAATGAATGTGCCGCCGATCAAGACGTAAGCGCGGCGCTGTGAGCCGAACACCGGCACGGCATCGACGAGTTCACCAAAGACCATCTTGATGGTCCACGGTAATGTCAGCCAGACGCTCAACGATGCCAATTCGGCAGGCGACAGCGTCAGGTTCTTCTTGATCCAATAGCTTTCTGCGACCGAGACCAGTCCGAGCGCACCATAGGCGAAATAGACCATCAGCAAGGGGAGGTATTGCAGGCGGAACGCTTGGATCGGATTGAGCACCGCCGTGCGCAGTTGATCCATCAGATAGGCGCGTGTCCAAACCGTCGTGTCCGCCACCTTGCCGTCTCCCATGTCGCGCGCCGCGCCTCGCGGGATATACAGTAAACCGCCCGCCGACAAAATGTCCGTCCCGCGTCCGCAACTGCGACGATCACCCGTAAACTTCACCTCTGCACGCAGCGCATCGCGGCCACGCAGCAGCGTCATTTGCCGGGATTTCACGCCTTAACCAGAATAGCTGCCCAATTGCGGCGGCGATAAACCGATTTTGTCGTCCTGGACTCTGTCGCGGCACGCAAATTCTGCTATGCAGCGGACGACCCACACCGCAAGACCAGTTCGACCGATGCCCGCAACAGACAAAGCAAAATCATCCGCCCGCCCTGAATGGCGCAAAGCCAAACGCATTGTCGTGAAAATCGGCTCCGCGCTATTGACCGACCGCGCCACCGGCCAGCTCAAAGCCGAATGGCTGAACTCGCTGATGGACGACGTCGCGGCGCTTACCAAAGACGGCAAGGATGTCGTGCTGGTGTCGTCCGGCGCCGTCGCGCTTGGCCGTCACAAGCTCGGCTTGCCGAAAGGTGCACTGGAACTCGAACAGAGCCAGGCCGCCGCCGCCGTCGGCCAGATCAGCTTGGCGCACGCCTACCAGGAGCTCGCCCATGCACGAGGCCTGACCGCGGCACAGATTCTTCTGACCTTGGGCGACACCGAGGAACGCCGCCGCTATCTCAACGCGCGGCGCACCATCGAAGTGCTGCTGTCATTGAAAGCCATCCCGGTCGTCAATGAGAACGACACGGTCGCAACCGCCGAAATCCGCTACGGCGACAACGACCGTTTGTCGGCGCGCGTCGCATCCATGGTGTCGGCTGATTGCCTCGTGCTGCTCTCGGATATCGATGGGCTTTACACGGCCCCTCCGAACGATGATCCCACCGCCCAGCATATCCCGTTGGTTACCGAGATCACGCCCGAAATCGAAGCGATGGCCGGAGACGCCGGGACGGAGCTGTCCAAGGGCGGTATGAAAACCAAAGTCGAAGCCGGCAAGATCGCACTGGGCGCCGGCACCAATATGGTGATCACCACGGGCAAGATCCTGCATCCGCTACGGGCCATTTCCGAGGGCGCCAAAGTCACATGGTTCCTTGCCAATTCCGATCCCGTTACGGCCAAAAAGCGCTGGCTCGCGGGCCAGCTGGTGCCAACGGGGCAGGTGTTTCTTGACGCAGGCGCGGAAAAGGCCCTGTTATCTGGTAAAAGCCTCTTACCCGCGGGCGTTTCACGCATTGAAGGGCAATTTGATCGCGGCGACGCGGTCATTCTGCGCTCGGCATCCGGCGTCGAACTCGGGCGCGGTCTCATCGCCTATGCGAGCGAGGAAGCACAGCGTATCATCGGCCGGCACTCCAGCGAGATCGTAGAGATCCTGGGGTACGAAAGACAAGATACGCTGATCCATCGCGATGATATGGCATTGAACAGAAAATAACGGCACCGAACAGGACTGGCGACGTGAACACGATTGAGCGCATACCTGAGGACACCGCGAAGCTGATGCGCGAGATTGGCAGCAGTGCGCGTTCCGCTGCGCGCGTGCTCGCGACCGCCTCCACGGATCAGAAAAATTTAGCGTTGACGCACGCAGCCAGCGCGTTGCGTAAATCCGCGCCCATCATTCTTGAAGCCAACGCGCGCGACATTGCAGCCGCTGAAGCCGCCAACCGTCCAGCGTCATTTATCGACCGCCTGAAGCTCGACGCCAAACGTATCGAGGCGATTGCCCAAGGCCTAGACGACATCGCCACGCTTGCCGACCCCATCGGTACCGTGCTCGCGGAATGGACACGGCCCAACGGCTTGTCGTTCCAGCGCGTGCGCGTGCCGCTCGGCGTCATCGGCATCATTTATGAAAGCCGCCCGAACGTGACCGCCGATGCCGGCGGGCTATCGCTCAAGGCCGGGAACGCTGCAATTCTTCGTGGCGGATCGGAAAGCCACTATTCCAGCGTCGCGATCCACGCGGCGCTCGTTGCAGGCCTGCACGCCGCAGGCCTACCCGATACAGCGATCCAGCTGGTGCCGACCACGGATCGCGCGGCGGTGGGTGAGATGCTCAAGGGTCTCGCCGGCACACTCGACGTGATCGTGCCGCGCGGCGGCCGCAGCCTGGTCGAGCGCGTCCAGAACGAGGCGCGCGTGCCGGTGTTCGCGCATCTCGAAGGTATCTGCCACACCTATGTCGATCGCGCCGCCGATCTCGATAAAGCCATTGCGATCGTGATCAACGCCAAGATGCGGCGGACCGGCGTTTGCGGCTCAACCGAATGTTTGCTGGTTGATAAAAATGCTAGCCAAGATCATCTGACGCCGCTCGTCAAGGCGCTGCTCGATGCCGGCTGCGAAGTGCGGGGCGATGCGGCGACGCAGAAAGTTGATGCGCGCGTCAAGCCTGCATCAGCCGACGACTACGGCAAGGAGTTCCTCGACGCCATCATCGCCGTCAAAACAGTCGATGGCGTTGACGGCGCCATCAGCCACATCACGACGTATGGTTCGCAGCACACCGACGCGATCATTACCGAGTGCGCGGCGACCGCAGAACTCTTCCTCAATCGCGTCGATAGCGCCATTGTTCTGGTCAACGCCTCCACGCAATTCGCGGACGGCGGTGAGTTCGGCTTCGGCGCTGAAATCGGCATCGCCACTGGCAAGATGCACGCGCGCGGTCCGGTCGGCGTCGAACAGTTGACCAGCTTCAAATACAAAGTCCGCGGCACCGGCCAGGTTAGGCCCGTGTGATGGCAGCGCGCGTGAAGCAGAAAGCGTGAGGCGGCAGTCCTGCTCGCCGAGCGCATGCAAGCTGCGAAAAAATTCGCGCGCGGACCGCGCATGAAGGTCACCGGGTTTGAGGCCGACCTCGGCACGCCCTACACCGCCGCCACGCTGGCGTACCTCAAACGTCGCTATCCGGGCGTCCACTTTGTCTGGGTGATGGGCGCCGACAATCTCGCCTCGTTCCACCACTGGCAGCACTGGCGGCAGATCGCGGAATCCTGCCCGATCGCCGTCGTTGACCGGCCCGGCTGGCGGCTGAAAGGCTTGAGCGGCACGACCAGCGCAACGCTGAAGGCGAAGCGCGTCCCAGAGGCCAAATCGCGCGGCCTGCCCTTGAGAGATCCGCCCGCCTGGACCTTCCTGACAACCCGGCTATCGGCTCTATCATCGACCGCGCTGCGTGTAGGCAAGGCCAGTTAAGGCTGCGCACGCACTTTCATCCAACTGATATATAACCGTTTTAACCTAGTACTTGGCCGCGCCGGAATTGATTTGCCGGGCGCCACTGTGGCGCTTATCATGGTGGCCGCGGTAATTCCGGCCGCTCTACCGACGCGGAAACCATAGCAAAGGACGCTCACCGCTTGATCCGAACCACTGCTGGAGGCGCCGCCAAGCGCGCATCCACCGCCAAGTCCCAGGCCGCACCGGCCTCGGCTGCGCTGCTCGCCAACGTCGTCACATGGCTTGACGATGCCAAGGCTGAAGAAATTGTCAGCATTCCTCTCGAAGGCAAGTCGTCGCTCGGCGACTACATGGTCATCGCTTCGGGACGCACCGACCGCCACGTCGGCGCGATTGCCGATCAGATCGCGCTCAAGATCAAGGATGCGACCGGCACGCCGGTTCGTATTGAAGGCGTTCCGGCTTGCGATTGGGTGCTGGTCGATACCGGCGACATCATCATTCACATCTTCCGCCCCGAAGTGCGGGAATTCTACAATCTGGAGAAGATGTGGAAGGCGGAAATTCCGCCCGACGGGTCCGGGGTCGATCCCTCGCAGCACTAACCGGTCGCTATACGTCTCCTTATCGCCGCGATCGGCAAACTCAAAGACGCTGAGGAGCGCGACATGTGCAGCCGCTATGCGAAGCGGCTGCCTGTCAGTGGCAAGCAAGCGGGTCTCGGCCCGCTTGAGATCATCGAGATGATGGAAAGTCGCAGCGCCACTGCCAGCGCGCGCAAATCCGATGAAGCCCAGCGTTTGCTGAAAGCAGCCAGCACGGCAGGCGTCAAAATCGCACTTGATGAAAATGGCCGCTCGCTCTCCAGCGAGAGCTTCGCCAAGCTTCTTTCAAAGCACGCCGACAACAGCGTCAAATGCTGCGCGTTCTTGATCGGCGGGCCAGATGGTCATGGCCGCGAGGTACTCGACGCCGCCGATCTCACATTGTCGCTCGGGCAAATGACGCTGCCGCACGGCCTAGCGCGCGTGGTCCTGGTCGAACAGCTCTACCGCGCATCAACCATTCTCGCTGGTCACCCGTACCACCGGTCATAGAGACGCCGGCATTAGCGTGAAGCTGCGTATCTGACCTACGACGTTTTCGCCATCGTATCGAAAGAATAACCGGCGCCGCGCACCGTGCGGATCGGATCGTGGTCGTTGCCGCGCACCAGCGATTTGCGCAAACGTCCGACGTGAACATCAATCGTGCGTTCGTCGATGTCCGCAGTGGTGCCCCAGACCCGATCAATCAGTTGATTGCGCGACAGCACGCGCCCGGCACTTTCCAACAAAACTTCGAGCAAGCGATACTCAGTCGGTCCAAGAGAAATCTCGCGCGCCCCGCGCGTCACGCGATGCGCCTCGCGATCGAGCGCAATATCACCAACAGCAACCACGTCGCTGACGCGGTTCGGAGCCGAGCGGCGCAGCAGCGCTTTGATGCGCGCCATAAGCTCCGGCACCGAAAACGGCTTGACCACGTAGTCATCGGCACCGTTGGCAAATCCGCGAACGCGATCGGCTTCTTCGCCGCGCGCCGTCAGCATGACGATCGGTACGCGCGGAAACTTGCCCGTGCGGCGCAAGCGGCCGCACAGCTCTATGCCCGACATGTCTGGCAGCATCCAGTCGAGCACTACGAGATCGACAAGCTGTTCCGAAAGGATCAGCTCGCCTTCCTCTGCCGTCGGCGCGACTTCGACGGTGAAACCAGACGCCTTCAAATTGTAGTCGAGCAGCGTTGCGATCGTCTCATCATCTTCAATAACTAGGATTTTGGCGGCCATTCGTTTGTATTCTCTAACTCTAGTAGCATTTATGACGTGCGTGCAGACATCACCATGGAACTGGTATCGTCGCCCTTCGGGCGCTCTTCGGTCATCGCGACACCATCGACGAGGTAGAGGACATTCTCAGCGATATTGGTCGTATGATCGCCGATCCGCTCGATGTTTTTGGCGCCGAACAATAGGTGCGTGCAAAGACCGATATTGCGCGGATCTTCCATCATGTATGTCAGAAGCTCGCGAAACACCGAGTTATATAGCGCATCAAGCCCAGCGTCGCGATGCCAGACTTCGCGCGCCTTGCCGGCGTCTCGCGAACTCAAGGCGTCGAGCGCATCCTTCAACTGGCGCATCGCCAGTTCCGTCATATGGCGCAAGCCGTTCATCAGCGGCTTGGGGTGCGCCTCACCCGAAACGGCTAGCGCGCGCTTGGCGATATTCTTGGCGAGATCGCCAATGCGCTCCAGGTCGCTGGTGATTTTCAACACCGTCATAATGTGGCGCAAGTCGTTGGCAATCGGCTGCCGCTTTGCGATCATAAGAATCGCGCGCTCCTGAACCTGCAGTTCGAGCGTGTCGATCGACTTGTCGCTTGCAATCGTGGCGGCGGCCAAGTTTGGGTCGC
Source organism: Hyphomicrobium sp. (assembly GCA_016716675.1). Lineage (GTDB taxonomy): Bacteria > Pseudomonadota > Alphaproteobacteria > Rhizobiales > Hyphomicrobiaceae > Hyphomicrobium_B. The sequence goes on along the minus strand of JADJVG010000009.1, from coordinate 7,137 downwards.
GGCGTTCGAGAGCGGCGAAGGCATCGGCGAGAAGCTTCTCCGCAAGCCCGCCCATATGCGCTGTCAACCGGTCGAGTTCCTTAAATTCCGCGTCGTACGACTTGACGATATGATCGTTCATAGTGTGCTCCTCAGCCCGTCCGGCCGGTGATGTAATCCTGCGTGCGCTGATCGCGCGGCGTCGAGAAGATACGCTCTGTCGGGCCTTCCTCGACCAGCGTGCCGAGATGGAAGAACGCCGTCCGCTGCGAAACGCGTGCCGCCTGCTGCATCGAGTGGGTCACGATGATGATGCAGTAATTGGCGCGCAGTTCGTCGATCAGCGTTTCAACTTTCGCGGTCGCGATCGGATCGAGCGCCGAACATGGCTCATCCATCAGAATGACGTCCGGGTTGACCGCAATCGCTCGGGCAATACACAACCGCTGTTGCTGGCCGCCCGAAAGGCCGGTACCGGAATCGCCAAGGCGATCCTTGACCTCAGACCACAGACCAGCCTTTTCGAGGCTCGCCGTGACAATGGCCTCAAGCTCGGACTTGGTACGCGCCAATCCGTGAATCTTGGGACCATAAGCGACATTATCGAAGATCGACTTCGGAAACGGGTTCGGCTTCTGAAACACCATACCGACGCGGGCGCGCAACTGCACGACGTCGAGCGACGGATCGTAAATGTCGCGGTTGTCGATCGTGATTTTGCCCGTCACCTTGCACGATGCGATCGTGTCGTTCATGCGGTTGATACAGCGTAAGAACGTCGACTTGCCACAGCCGGACGGACCGATGAAGGCTGTCACGCCCCGATCCGGAATATCGACGTCAACATGCTTCAAAGCATGTTTTTCGCCGTAGAAAACGTTGACGTCGCGGGCAACGACCTTGGCCGGCAGGCCTTGCGCGGTCACTGGTGCACTGCGCTCTGCCTCCATGCGCGTTGCGGCTGACATATCCACTGCTACTGCCTCCATGTGATCACCACCGTCGTTCGAATTTACTGCGCAGCCAGATAGCCATGCCATTCATCAAAAGCAGAACGCCAAGCAGAACCATGATGGCCGCTGCGGTCTTTGCTTCAAATGCCTGTTCAGGCAAGTCTGACCAAATATAGATCTGAGCCGGAAGCGCCGTCGCCGGATCGGTGAGCCCTTGCGGCACATCTACGATAAAGGCCAGCATACCGATCATCAGTAGCGGCGCGGTTTCGCCGAGCGCGTGCGCCATGCCGATGATCGTGCCAGTCATGATGCCGGGAGTCGCCAGCGGCAGAACATGATGGAAAATTGCCTGCTGATGCGATGCACCGACGCCAAGCGCCGCTTCCTTGATCGATGGCGGCACCGCCTTCATCGAAGCACGCGCGGCAATGATGATCGTCGGCAGAACCATCAGAGCCAATACCAATCCACCAACCAGCGGCGCCGATCGCGGCAGCCCGAAAAAATTGAGAAAAACGGCCAAGCCCAAGAGACCGAACACAATCGATGGTACGGCCGCTAGATTGTTGATGTTGATCTCGATGAGATTGGTAAACTTGTTCTTCGGCGCGAACTCCTCGAGATACACCGCCGCCAGGACGCCAAACGGTAGCGCCAGAGACAGTGTAACGATCAGCATCAAGACCGACCCGACGAGTGACCCGAGAATTCCGGCCTGTTCCGCCTCACGACTATCGCCATGCGTGAAGAAAATCGTATTGAATCGGCTCTCAACGTTGCCATCAGCCTTGAGCTTCTCGAGATAGGCCACCTCGATATCCGACGTCTTTCGGTTGCTCTCGGGCTTGGCATACGTCACGACGCTCCAATCGAGAGGCCGCGCCTCGTCGATGGTGTTGAGCGGCAATATCACCGTACCGGTTGCGCTGTCATTGCTTATCGTGTTGAGCTTGACCAAGCCACCGTTGATCGACACCAGCAGGCTCGGCATCTTTTCATCGAGGTTTTCCGCGACGGCCGGCTGATCAACGCGCGCCGCCAGCGCCACTATCTCCTCCTTGAGCGACGCCGCCTCAGACGCCTGACTTTCGCCGCGCGCTTCTGCCCGCTGCAGCCGCACCTGCAAGTCTTCAATGCGGGCAGCCAGCGTTTTTTTGACCGCAACGAGATCATCGGCAAAATCATTGGCTGAGGCGAGAATGGTGATGTCGCCTTTCGTGTCGCTCGGCGTCGCCGTGCCGCGGCCCGGAATGGTCGATACAGCCGTCTGCTGACCCTTGAGATAGAGATCGGCGCCATCGGACAGGAGGAGCGGCACTTTGACGGTCGTGCCGATCAGGCTCGGATCGGCTGCGATCCGGTCACGCAAGTCGTTGCCTGCGCCTGAACTCAAAAGTCCGGTGAGTTTCTTCTTGGCGACCCGTCCTTCAATGCCCGGCACCGCCGCGGTAAGCGCTTCGCGCATCACCGCGAAATAGTCCGCCGAACGCAGATCGTCGGGATTGCGGGCGCCTTTCGGATCGACGATTTCAGCCTTCACCGGCACGTCGAGTACCAGGTAATGCTGGGTGAAGGCCGGCAAGCCCTTAAAGGCGATGTCCAGCAATACAGCCAACACGAAAACCGCCGTCAACAGAAGCGCGCCGCCACCGAGCGCCTTGAAGCGCCGCTCCGAACGGTAGCGGCGCTTGACCCGCGCCGTCATTTCGGCAGAGTCGAATTGCACCGATCGGCTCGGCACGGAAGTCACTGTGAGATCAGTCATATTGCTCTCTGTATTTCCGAACGATGCGCAAAGCGATGTAGTTCAAAAGCAAGGTGACGAAGAACAGCACGAAGCCCAGCGCGAACGCGGCCAATGTTTTGGCGCTATCGAACTCCTGGTCGCCGACCAGAATTGTCTTGATTTGAACGGTGATGGTGGTGACAGCCTCAAGCGGATTGAGCGTCAGATTGGCGGCTAGTCCGGCGGCCATCACGACGATCATTGTCTCACCGATAGCGCGGCTGATGGCGAGCATGAAAGCCGATACGATGCCGGGCAAAGCTGCCGGCAGCAGCACCTGGCGGATGGTTTCGGATTTTGTCGCACCGAGCGCGTAGGACCCATCACGCATGGATTGCGGAACAGCGGTGATCACGTCGTCCGACAGTGATGAGATGAAGGGGATAATCATCATACCCATGACGAGCCCGGCGGCCAGCGCGCTTTCGGACGCGACATTCAACCCATAGGCTTCACCCAACCCGCGGATCAGGGGTGCTACCGTCAGCGCCGCAAAGAAGCCCAGCACGACGGTTGGAATACCGGCCAGAATTTCGAGGATTGGCTTGGCGATGGCGCGGACCTTCTGGCTCGCATATTCTGACAGAAAGATTGCCGAGAATAATCCGAGAGGGCCTGCGACGCAGATGGCGATGAACGTAATCAGCAAGCTGCCGACGAGCAGCGGAACGAAACCATAGGCAGTTGAAATTGCACCCTGGTCGGCGCGCATGGCCGCTTGCGGGTTCCACTCAAGACCAAACAGGAAGCTGGTTACGCTCGGCTTGCCTTTGATGGCTGGGTCGAAGAAGAAGCGATACGTCTCGAACGCGACCGAGAATACGATGCCGATCGTCGTCAAAACCGCGACGACGGCACATGCGCCGAGCACGATTTTTGTGAACCGCTCAACGTGCTTGCGCGCACGGAACGGAACTTTGATTGTGCCAAATGCAGCCGCCAGCGCCGCGAGGCCGGCCGCAATGCTAAGCCCTAAGACGGCCCAGTTGCCATTTGCCAGAACGCTCTTGAAATCGGCTGCGGCCTGTTGAAGTTCAGGGCTTGCGTCTCCGCCGAATTGGCCTTTCGCCAAACTGACAGCGTCGCGAAGGATAACGCTTCGCTGCAGGGGATCGGCTTGAATGGCCGCGTCGAAATTGCCGAGCGCGGCGCTTTGCGCCATCCAGTTTACCAATGGCGCGCCGAGAACGAATACCGCCAGCATCGGCACAAACACGCCGATGGCGCTGAAAAGCCCGTGATAGGCGGGCAGAGAATGCAAGTCATGAAGTCGTCCAGCGGCGACCGATAGCGCCCGTCGGTGGCCGACGACATACGCCGTGCTAACCAACAGAACCAGTGCTGCGAAGAATTGGTAAGCCATAATGTTCCCGGTCTACAGCGCCGCCAAGTTCGCACGAGGCGCAGCCCAGATGAGTGGCGCCAGGGGCGCAGGTTCAGGCCGTCCCGTCAAATCCGAAACCGCGATCCGCTGGAGAACCAACGGATCGCGGCATTTCAGGATCGCAAAGCTTAGTTCAGAAGCGCGCCGTCCACTGGCGAAAGCGCCAATGCTGCTGCTCTGACCTTTTCAGCTTCTTCCTTCGGCAGAGCCACAAGGCCCTTCGAAGTCAGGTAGCCGTCTTCGCCCATCGCCTTATCCGACACGTACTCGGCAACGAACTTGTCGAGACCATCGATCACGCCGACGTGCTGCTTCTTGACGTAGACATAGAGGTCACGAGCGCCTTTGTACTTGCCGCTCGAGATGTTCTCATAGTTCGGCTCGATGCCTTCAACCGAAACACCGGCGAGCTTCGAGGTGTTTTCTTCAAGGAACGAGTAGCCGAAGATGCCGAAGGCGTTCTTGTTGCCTTCAAGCTTCTGAACGATGACGTTGTCGTTTTCGCCGGCTTCGACGAATGCGCCATCCTTACGGATCGACTTCCAAACGGCTTCAAAGGCTTTCGCATCGGCTTTCTTCAGAGCCTTCAGGCTTTCAATGCCTTCAGCGCCCTTTTCCATGAACAGTTCGTGGAAGCTGTCGCGCGTGCCCGAGGTCGGCGGCGGGCCGAGCACTTCGATCTTCACGTCCGGAAGCGAAGCGTTAATGTCCGACCACTTCTGGTACGGATTGGGGATCAGCTTGCCATCCTTGTCCGGCACCTGCTCGGCAAGCGCCTGGAAAACCTGCGTGCGGGTCATAACGACCGGCTTGGCGCCTTTCGCCTGAGCGATCGTCAAACCGTCGATGCCGACCTTGAGCTCGATGATCTCGGTCACGCCGTTCTTGGCGCAGAGTTCATATTCCGACTTCTTCATGCGGCGCGAGGCGTTGGTTGCATCGGCCTTGTCGACGCCGACGCCTTCACAGAAAATCTTCATGCCGCCACCGGTGCCGGTCGATTCGACGATCGGCGTTTTACCGCCGGCCTTGCCGAACTGTTCGGCGACAGCCGTAGTGAACGGATACACGGTCGACGAGCCGACGATGCGGATCTGGTCGCGGGCTGCGGCAGCGCCGCTAAAGGCGACGAGCGATACAGCAGCGAAAGCGATAGCATTGACCTGTTTCGAAATGGACACGAAACGTCTCCCTCATTCGATTGACACACTGGCTACGCTTCATCGCGAACCGCCAGCACACAGCGCATTAGGCGCTGCGGAGGGTTTAGCGGCCCAGTGCTATACAATTGTGACAGGTTAACATATTGAATTAAAAAGATTTTCTAATTCTTCAGCGGCAAAACAACACGAAACGTGCTGCCCTTGCCAACAACGGACTCGATCTGCAAGTCGGCTTGGTGGCGGTTCAGCACATGTTTGACGATCGCAAGGCCAAGCCCGGTGCCGCCTGCGTGGCGGCTTTGCGCGGCGTTAACGCGATAGAAGCGCTCCGTCAGGCGCGGTAGGTGCTCCGGCGCGATCCCCGGTCCTTCATCTGATATTGCAATCGCGAGCTTATCACTGCCCGGCGTAGCCCCGGGCACGACGCTGCCGGTGATGGAGACGCGTCCACCCGCATGGCTATACTTGATCGCGTTCTCGATCAGATTCTGGAAAACTTGGATCAGCTCATCGCGGTCGCCCAGCACCACCGCCTGCGGAAGCACGCCAATTTCGAGCGTAACCGGCTTTTCGTCGGCAATGGTCGTCAACGTCTGCGCAACGTGCGTGATGATGGCGCCGACATCGATGCGCTCGCGCGGCATCACGTGGGCTTTCATCTCGATGCGCGAGAGCGACAGCAGGTCGTCGATCAGACGCGCCATCCGCTCAGCTTGTTGCTGCATGATCTTCAGAAAACGCTCGCGCGCAACGGGGTCATCCTTCGCCGCGTGCTGCAAGGTTTCAACGAAGCCTTTGAGCGACGCGAGCGGCGTGCGCAATTCGTGGCTGGCGTTGGCGACGAAGTCGGCACGCATCCGGACCAGGCGATCCTCCCGTGTCAGATCGCGCAGCACGATCAAAAGCTGCGGATCTTCCGGCTCGCTATCCGAGACGTTCAACGGCACGACGGAACCCGCGAGGCTCCGTTCCACGGGCACCTTGAAATCAAGGCGGCAGACTTGGACGGTTTGCGTTTCCAGAGCGCTATCGACCGCGGTCAGCAACTCGGGCGCGCGCGTGATCAGCGCGATATGGCGTCCGGTGCCGTTGCCCGGAAAGAGCTCGACCGCCGCAGCGTTCATCACCATAACAGTGCCGGCAGCATCGAGTACGAGTGTGGGATTGGGAAGCGCGTGGACCATTTCGCCCCATATGCGCGCCCCAGCCGCGCGTGCCGCATCTTTTGCTTGGCGGCGCGCTTCAAATTCCGCCATTGCCGTGGATAACATCACGTCGGGCCAAAGCGCTGCCCATACTGCCACCGCGGCCGCTCCGATAGCGGCGCTACTCAGCGCCAGACCACCCCACAGAACGAAAGCGAGCGCCAACAGCGTTGCCACAACGATGACATTCCATCGCCCGGCAGCATTGCGCCGGACGCGCGCCACCGCATCCTGGATTCGCTGAGGCATAGCCGTGTTGTCGCGGTTCGGTACTTCCATCATCAGAAACGGCCTATCGTCCTCATGGCATTGCAGGCGCTATCCGGTTGGCGCTTGGTCAATCTGCCACGTCATCCTCCCCCGCGCCCCACAGTTAGAAGCGGTTCGTTACGACCGATCCGTGACAACCGGTCCGGTTGCGGCGGCATGTGATCATGGAATTGCGGTGCCGTCCAAATGAAATCGGGCGGACAGCCGCGGCGCTTAGAACTTGGCGGAAGTATTCCGCCGCAGCCGGCGGCATGATGCGATTGAACAGCGCCGCCAGATAGGTCGGCGTGGTGACGTAATAGCGCCGCTGCGGACGCGTACTTTCCACCGCATGAATGAGCCGCTTTGAAACGGCCGACGGCTCCAGCTTGAACACGGATTTTCCGCCCGCCCG
>JADJVG010000008.1 GCA_016716675.1 Hyphomicrobium sp. | reverse complement strand
GACCGCGATGACCATTGAGCCACGCGGCGGCCAGCTGTGCGTATTCATGCCGCCCGTGCCGGATGCCGAAGACTATGCCGCGCTTCTGGCGGCAATCGAGGAAGCTGCGAAAGCAGCTGATCTCTCCATTCACATCGAAGGCTATGGGCCACCCGCCGATCCGCGTTTGAACGTCATCAAGGTGACGCCCGACCCCGGCGTCATCGAAGTCAACGTCCACCCGGCGGCGTCATGGGATGATGCGGTTGCGATCACCTCCGCCATTTACGAGGAAGCCCACCAGACCAAACTATGCGCCGAAAAGTTTATGCTGGACGGTCGCCATACCGGCACGGGCGGCGGCAATCATATCGTGCTCGGCGGCTTGAAGCCTGAAGACAGTCCGTTCTTGCGCCGCCCAGATCTGTTAGCGTCAATCATCGCCTATTGGCAGAACCATCCGTCGCTCTCGTATCTGTTTTCGGGCATGTTCATCGGCCCCACCAGTCAAGCGCCGCGCGTCGATGAAGCGCGCCACGAGTCGCTCTACGAATTGGAGATTGCCTTAGCTCAAATTCCATCTCCGTCAGCGGGCACCGTTCCCAACTGGCTGGTTGATAGAATTTTCAGGCACCTGCTGACCGACGTGACGGGAAATACGCACCGCGCCGAAATCTGCATCGATAAGCTCTACTCTCCCGATAGTTCGACGGGGCGCCTGGGGCTGATCGAGTTTCGATCGTTTGAAATGCCGCCGCACGCCCGCATGAGCCTCGCCCAGCAACTGCTGCTGCGCGCGCTCGTCGTCATGTTCTGGGAGAAGCCCTACCGGCAGAAGCTGGTGCGCTGGGGCACGGCGCTGCACGACCGTTTCATGCTGCCGCATTTCGTCTGGTCAGATTTTGCGAGCGTCATCGCCGATCTGCAGGATGCCAACCTTCCCGTCGATCTCGAATGGTTCCGCCCGCACTTCGAATTCCGCTTTCCGTGCTTCGGCAAGACACGCGCCTTCGACGTTGAAATTGAAGTCCGTCAGGCACTGGAGCCGTGGCACGTCCTCGGTGAAGAAGGCGTGACCGGCGGAACCGCGCGTTATGTCGATTCCTCCTTGGAGCGCGTGCAGGTCAAAGCAACCGGGCTGACGGGCGATCGGTTTGTCGTCACCTGCAACGGGCGGACGCTGCCGCTGACGGCCACGGGTGTCACCGGAGAAGCTGTCGCCGGGGTGCGCTATCGCGCCTGGGCGCCGCCGTCGGCGCTTCACCCGACGATCCCGACGCATGTGCCGCTGGTATTCGATCTGGTCGACACCTGGAGCGGACGTTCCGTCGCCGGCTGCCGGTATCACGTCTCGCATCCGGGCGGACGCAGCTTCGAGATCTTCCCGATCAATATGTACGAAGCCGAAGGCCGCCGCTTGGCACGCTACGAGTCCCTTGGCCACACGGCCGGACCGATGCAGCCCAAGCGCGCCGAGATCAATCGCAGACTACCCCTACACGCTCGATTTGCGGCGTTAACGATAGCGCTCAAATGTTCGACGTTTAGGGGATTTCAGCCCACCGTTGCTGCCCGCCCGGCAGGCGGATTGCCGATTGGGCGATTCAGAATCATAGTAGGAGTGCTGGCCGCCGCACTGAGGCGCTGGTAGCTATATACCGATGGCAGGAACGGATAGGCGAGGCCGCTGGAGTATGATCAAGACGGCCGCTTCTCCAGGTGCGTTAGACGACGCTTTGCTGCGCGCTTATCGCTCGAGCGCATCCACCTGCTACGATGAGATGTTGACCGCCGACGGCATGCTCCGTCCCCACTGGCGCGGCATCGTTGCCGAGATCGCGGCGCTATCCGAAAACGAACGCCAAACGCGCGCCACCCGCTTGGACCGGCGCGTACGCGAAACGGGCATCGCGTACGACATCTTCTCCGATCCCAACAAGCCGTCGCAGCGCTGGCAGCTTGATCTCGCACCCGTCGTTTTCTCGAGCACTGAGTGGCGCTGGCTCGAAGCCGCCATGGTTCAGCGGGCACGCCTGTTCGACGCTTTGCTCTCTGATATTTACGGCGAGCAACAGCTCATGCGCGATGGCCTGGTGCCACCGGAGCTGGTCTTTGCCGACGCCTCGTATTTGCGGCCGTGCCGCGGGATTTTGCCAAGCGCTGGCGGGCTGCAATTCTATGCTGCCGATCTGGCGCGCGGCGCCGACGGCCAATGGCGCGTGATCGACAATCATACCGAGACACTCGCCGGCGTCGGATACGCCCTCGCCAATCGCGTCGTGCATACCCATGTCGCGGGCGACCTGTTCAAGAGCTGCAACGCGGTGCGGCTGGCTGCCTACTTCCAGAATGTCCAGACCGCTTTGACCGAACACGGACGGCGCAGCAATGCCCGCATTGCCCTGCTGACACCCGGCCCCCGGCATGGCGACTATTTCTCCGACGCCTACCTCGCACGCTACCTCGGGTATTTGCTGGTCGAAGGTTCGGACCTCAGGATCAAAGGGTCCCAAGTTTATTTGAAGACGCTTGAAGGCCTCAAGGAAATCGACCTCATCATCCGGTGCGTCGATGGCCGGGACGCCGACCCGCTGGAACTCGATCCCGCCGGTTTTGATGGACCGGCCGGTTTGGTCCGCGTGGCGCGCAAGCAGCCGCAGATCGCGGTCAACGCCATTGGATCCGCGGTCGTGCAGAATCGCGGCCTCGGCCGCTATCTTCCTGCCATTGCGCAACGGCTGCTCGCCGAGGATCTGGCGCTTGCCGACGCGCCGCGCTGGTGGCTCGGCGACCCAACCTCCGTCAGCCATGTTCACGCTCATCTCGATAGCGTCGTCATCCGCAAAGCCCAGGAAGGCACCGGCCGACCAGGGCAAGCGGCCATTGGGCAAAACCCACTGACGTTGTCGGCTGCCGAACGCGCGGCGCTGCTCTGCGATATCGATCTTCACGGCGCCCGACTGGTTGCGGAAGAAAAGATCGGCTTCAGCACCGCGCCTGCCAACGACCGCAACGGTTTGACGCCGAAGCCGTTCGCCGTCCGCTTGTTCGTAACGAAGACGTCGAGCGGCTATCAGGTGATGCCGGGCGGTCTTGCGATGACAGTTGATCCCGAGAGCGCCGTTGCACTGACAGCGCCGGATGGCCACACGCGCGATGTCTGGGTGCTGTCGGATGCGGAACAAGCGCCACATGTGAGTTTGTGGCGCCCCACCGTCGAGACGGCGCGCGTAGAGCGCTCGCAACGCGTCATTCAAAGCCGCGTCGCCGACGATCTGTTCTGGCTTGGCCGCTACAGCGAACGCGCCGACTGGACGATGCGCGTATTGCGCAGCGCTCTGCGCCGTATCGAGGAAGACAACGGACCGGCGACGGGCCGTCGAGGGGCCAGAAAGTGTCTCGACGTACTTCTCGCCAAAAACGTACCCTCACCGACGACGACTGCCGCCGACAGCGCCACGCCGCCCGAGATTGAAATCGAGCAGCTCTGCGCGCAACTTATCTCGGATACCAAAGGCTATCGCACACTCGAGCGAACTCTCGAAGGACTCTACCGGGTAGCACACCTGCGCGCGACCGCCTGTCGCTTGAAGCTTGGCAGGCACTGAGCAAATTCCGCCCCGGCGATACATGGGCGCGCGCGCTCGCCACCGCAACACCGCTATCCGTTCTCGAACTGCTCGAAGAAGGCCTCGCGGCCGTCGCGGCTTTCAACGGCTTGATGCACGAGAACATGACACGCAATTTCGGCTGGTCATTCCTGGATATGGGCCGGCGCATGGAGCGCGCCTATAATCTGAGCGAAGCAATTTTGACGCTGTTCATTCCAGTGCCCGAACCCGAAGAAGAGGCCAGCAGTCTGCTGCTCCTGCTGGAACTCGCCGACAGCTTCATCACCTATCGCTCGCGCTACCGACTTGATCCGATGCTGGCGCTTGTGCTCGATCTTCTGTTGCTGGACGAAGCCAATCCACGAAGCCTCGCCTTTCAGCTCGTCGCGATCTCGCGACATATGGAAAGCCTGCCGGACGCCAAACGCGGCGTCAGCCTATCCGAGGATCGCCGTTTGATCCTGGCGGCGCTGACGTCGATCCGGCTGACTGATGTGGAGGCCATGGCGCGACAGCAGGACGGCGCCGCGCTTGAAACGCTCATGAAAGAGCAATTGAAACTTCTGCCCGATCTTTCCAACGCGATTTCGCGGCACTATTTCAATCTCGCAAGACGCCCCGCATCGCGTGCACACACGCAGCGAGCCGCGCAATGGGGCCGAGCAATGATCTTCGACGTCAGCCACAAAACCCACTACAGCTACTCTCAGCCGGTGGCCCAATCGCAGCACTTGATTCACTTATCACCATGTCCGGTCGATCGCCAGATCATCCGTAATCATAGCGTGATCGTCGAACCGGCACCGGCCGTGCGCTATGACGGCGTTGACGCGTTCGGCAATCCAATCCTGATTTTAGATATCGAAGTTCCGCACCAGGAACTGGTGCTGCACGCGCGCTCGTCCATCGAAACACTTCCGCGCCCCGCGTTCGATGCTGGAGCGACACTCGCCTGGGACCGGATTGATGACAGTTTCAGAGTGCTCGACCAAGGCTTGCCACTCGACATCATTCAATACCGCTGCGCCTCACGCCTCACCACAGCGTCACGTGAGATCAGCGCTTATGCGAAGACGTTCTTCACGCCCGGCCGCCCGATACTTGAAGCCGCAATCGACCTCAGCCAACGCATCTTCACGGACTTCAAGTTCGACGCTGCGGCAACGGACGTCTCGACGCCCATTGAACAGGTCTTTAAACAGAAAAGCGGCGTGTGCCAGGATTTCGCCCATCTCGCCCTCACCTGCTTGAGAGCGGTGCGCGTTCCCGGTCGCTACGTTAGCGGCTATATCCTGACGCGGCCACCGCCGGGCCAGCAGCGCCTGCAGGGTGCCGACGCGTCTCACGCGTGGTTTTCCGTATGGTCGCCGGAATACGGTTGGGTTGACCTCGATCCAACCAACGGCATTGTCGCCGCCGACGAGCACATCACCATTGCCTATGGCCGCGACTACGATGACGTGAGCCCAATCAGCGGCGTGCTGTTGGGTGGTGGACAGCACACCGTCAGCGTCAGCGTTGACGTCGTGCCGGTTGCCTGAAACCGTGATCCGTTTTGAAACTCGGTTCTGCAACGCCAATAGCGCCAGATTTGGCGGTGCGTGCCTCCATCACCGTTACGATCGCACACGATCCAAAACGTCGAGACCCAGCAGGGCTGCAATACGGCGATCGCGGCGGATGAGATCGGCGACCGTATAGCGATCGAGGACACCGAGAAACGCAGCCAAAGCTTCGCGCACGATCGGCTTCAGTTCGCAACACGGCTCAATCCGACACTGGCCGCTCGAGGGTTTGAAACATTCGACGATACGTAATTCCGGCTCCGTCGAGCGCACCACCTGCCCGATGGTGATCAACTCGGCAGGCCGGGCCAACCGGAAACCGCCGGATCTGCCGCGCACCGATTCTAAGAAGTCTTCACACGTCAGCTGGTGCATCACCTTGCGAACATGGTCTTCGGAAATATCGTAGAGCGACGCCAACTCGCTGATGGTCACTAGGTCCGGATCGCGAAGCGCCGCCACCACAAGTGCCCTGAGAGAGTAATCCGTAAATTTGGTAAGCTGCATTGGTTTTGTTCGCTTTCAGTTGAGGCGTTGGCTACTCGTTTGCACTTGGCCGATAGGCCGGTCCGCAAGCCGTCGCAAAGACTGAGTAGACTCAAGCTGAAGCATTGACCGCCACATTGCGCCCGGACCACCCGCCATTGGATGCACCTCGGCAAACATTAGTGTATCGCGCCCACCCCGAATAGGTGCCGATTAGGCGAAGGAACCGGTATAATTTGCGAAGGGTGCCGAGTAGGCGGCCGAGCGCTAAAAAACGCCTCGTGGTAGCCACTTATCGACGTGAATTACGCCTTTTACACTGGCACTTCAGTGGCGGAACCCGCCTCGGATGGCTGCCTGAATTTTGCGCAACTGCCTCAAACCGCGGCATGTCGCACCACGCCGCCATTCAGGGTGTCCACAAGGCCGCCCCAGCCGCCATTTTGCATGTTGCCAAGGTTAGATGTTCGACATAACTTGCATTGTAAATGCTTATTATCTGCTAAGGACCGCAACCAGATGCCTGGTACTTCGGCCCCTTACCAGGGAATAGCTCTCTCAGCCGACGCGAGGAGGCAGGGACCGCAAGCACAACCAATCGACCATTGGCGTCACGCCCTGCGCGCGATGCACGCATGAGCTCATTCTGGCCTGTGAGCACACCACACAATAGTTGGAGAACTCCGGCGACAATTCCGTGTACGTCGATCCTTACACCGCCATTCGCCGAGCAGACCGTCCGTTGCGCTCGCTACCACCACAAGCAACAGAGTCCATTCACATAGGGGAAATTTGCATGACGATCATTCGGTTGCTTGAGACCGTTTTTCTGTGGCCTGGTGACCGCGTGCGCCGGTGGCTGGGCATCGAAGTTGAAGAAGATGGCGGCATCATCCGTTCATTCGTGAACATGACGGTTTGGGGTGCCGTTACGCTCGTTGTTGCGCTGCGCATCTTTTGAGCGCCGGCGCATACCGCGAAGAATCCCCGTTGCCGCCAAATCCACCGCCAGCCCGGTGGCGGGTTTGACGGCGCAACTCTTCAATATGTTCTTGCAGAACTCCGGCTGCCACCCACGCGGCAGTGCGTGATGAAACACGCCAGAACCTCGGCGCCATCACCATAGCAAATCGCAACTTACCGAGGCACCGCGCCGTGGTTGCACCGCAGCGCAACTTTCAAAACATTGGCACTATCGCCCGCGCACGGATCGGGTGTCATGCTCGCGACCGGCAAACTGGACTGCACGGCCCCAGACAACGCAAAAAATATATCCGGGTGGCACCAATCGCCGCACTGATTGTGGTTCTATGAGATCTCTCTAATTCCTGCATAGACTAGTGCCACAGGCTGGGATCCTGTAACGGACTTTTCCAGGCTAACTGCGAGCACGGCGTCGGGAGGATCCGCAATGCAGTTACCTATTGCTGTCAAAGAGACCGAGCGAGCGACGCTCCAAAATCAGGTCTTCGAACAGATCCGCGTGATGATCGCAGAGGGGCGTTTGAAAGACGGCGATCCACTACCTGCCACCCGCGAACTCAGCCTACAAATGGGTATCTCGTGCAATACGGCTTTGCTTGCCTATGAGCGGCTGATCTCTGAGGGATATGTCTATACCAAGCCGTATGTTGGCACGTTCGTTTCAGATAACCTGCACGACCGTATAGCGCCACGCCTAGTTGACGGCCAGGACGCGCCGCAGAGCGAGAGCTGTCAACTCCTGTCGCTGAACGACGCACAAAGACTCCGCCAATTCGTTCGCATCCACTCATTACAGAACCCGCACAGGAAGCGTCTAAGCGCGGATTTCTGGGTCGGGCGTCCAGATCCGGCGTCATTTCCCGTCAAGGTCTGGTCGCAGCATATCTGGAAACAACTGCAGCGCTCGAGCGCCGCTTTAACCCAGTATAATGAGCCGTCGGGCTTGGAAGCTTTACGGCTGGCGATATCGGATCACTTGGGGCCAGCGCGCGGCATTGCCGTCGATGCCGGACAGATCATGATCGTCGGCGGATGCCAGGATGGGTTCAATCTCATCGCCCGTCTCCTCGTCAGTCCCGGCACGCCGCTGGTGATTGAGAACCCATGTTATCAGGGTGCCGCCTATGTTTTCGAAAGCTTCGGCGCTGAGCCTTACCCGGTGACGGTCGATGAGCACGGCATGGACGTCTCGCAATTGCCGGACGTTTCGTCTCCGGTCGCGTATCTTACGCCGTCGCACCAGTATCCCATGGGTGCAACCCTCAGCCTGTCGCGCCGAATGGAACTGCTGGCATGGGCCGACAAACACGATGCCTACATTCTGGAAGACGACTACGATAGCGATTTCCGGTTTACAGGAGCGCCTCTCACAGCGCTGAAGGGACTCGATCGCAACGACCGGGTTGTCTACATGGGCACGTTCTCCAAGAGCATGGGCCCAGGCCTGCGGCTTGGCTATATCGTGTTGCCCAAGGCGTTGGTCGCACCGGCTCGCCGCCTCAAAGCATTGATGAACAACGGACAGAGTTGGCTCGAGCAAGCTGCCATGGCCGACTTCATGTTTGAAGGTGGATTCCGCCGTCATTTGCGACGCATGCGACAGACATACCTCGAACGTCGTGACGTCTTGCTCGCGGCCTTGAAGTCCAATTTTGGGGACTGTCAGGTTCGCGGCGAAGACGCCGGCATGCATCTCACTTGGCGCATTCCAGATCGGTATCCGCACGCCGAAGAGATCGAGAGATTGGCGGTACTGGAGGGCGTCGGCGTCTACGCCCTTTCGACGGGTGCCGCCCTGCAGTTTGGTACGACCGAAGAGAGCCGCAGATATCTGGTTCTCGGATACGCAGCACTCACACCACGCGAAATCGAACAAGGCATCGCGCGCCTCGCCGAATGCCTTTCCAAGCACGCCATTCCATCACCTCCCGGCTGAGAATGCCGCGATGAAGAGGAACATAAGATGAGCGAGTCTCTGATTGAACTCGGCATGGTGGCAACGGTTCTGTCACTCGCACTCGCGATTGTGTGCATCGTAACGTCGATCGCCAGCGCCACCACCAATCGCCCGATCTTCGCGCAAGTGGCGCGCCAGGCGCTGCTGGCAAACTTCGTGCTCGTGTCGTTGGGCTGCTTCACCGTCATCTGGTCATTTGTCCAGAACGACTTCTCCGTCGCCTATGTAGCCCAGAACTCGAACACCCGCCTGCCGCTTATCTATCGCATCACCGCGCTGTGGGGTGCGCATGAAGGCTCGCTGCTGCTGTGGCTATGGTTCCTGACGCTGTTCTCCGCACTCGTCGTTCTGATCCATTCTTCAACGCACGCGCGGTCGATGCCGTACGTGATGGCGACGCTTGGCGGCGTCCAGGTCGGGTTCCAGGTGCTGATCCTGTTTCTTTCAAGTCCGTTTACAGAACTCATTCCCGCCCCGCTCGAGGGGCGGGAACTCAATCCGCTTCTGCAAGATCCTGGACTGATCATTCACCCGCCGATGCTGTATCTCGGATACGTCGGCTTCGTCGTTCCATTTGCATTCGCGATTTCTGCCCTGATACGCGGCAGCGTTGGCGCCGAGTGGGTTCTGGCAACGCGCCGCTGGACGCTATTCGCCTGGTTCGCGCTGACCAGTGGCATCATGCTCGGCGGCTACTGGGCCTATTACGAACTCGGATGGGGAGGCTATTGGGCTTGGGACCCAGTCGAGAACGCTTCCTTGATGCCCTGGCTGACGGGCACCGCGCTGCTGCATTCGATCATGGCGCAAGAAAGCCGAAATCTGTTCCGCGGTTGGAATGCCTTCCTTGCCATTACGACGTTCGCGTTGTCTCTGCTGGGTACGTTCCTGGTCCGCTCCGGCGTGCTGACATCAGTTCACGCTTTCGCAGTTGATCCAACGCGCGGCGCTTACCTGCTGTTCTTCCTTGGCACCGTGACCCTCGGCGGGTTCGGTCTGCTCATCATGCGCGCCGACGCTTTGAGATCAAATGCCAGGCTCGACGGCGCGCTGTCGCGAGAGGCCACGCTGCTCTTTAACAACCTGTTCCTGGTGGTCGCCGCCGCTACCGTCTTCTTCGGAACGCTGTATCCGCTCGTTGCGGAAGTTATTGCCGGCGAGCGCATCACCGTCGCAGCGCCGTATTTCAACAAGGCGGTACTGCCGATCATGGTTGCCATCGTCTGGCTCATGGCGATTGGTCCCGTCGTGCCTTGGCGGAAGACCAATATTGCGCGGCTACGGCGCCTCATGTTCGTGCCGGTTTGCGTCGCAGCCCTTTTTCTGGCGCTTGGCATGCTGGTCGGCATTTACACCGCACTGCCGCTTTTTGCTCTTGCAGGCATTGGCTGTGTGCTTGCCAGCATTGCCGTCGATATCTGGCGATCGACGCAGGCCCGCGTTGCCATTACCGGGGAATCCTGGGTCCGCGGCCTCACCTCGCTGGCTCTTTGGAATCGTCGCCGCTACGGCGGATTCATTGTGCATCTGGGCGTCGTCGCTGTCGTATTCGGCATACTCGCGTCCGGGTTGTTCCAAGAAACCAAGACGCTCGCCCTTGCACCGGGAGAGCGCTTCGAGATCGGCGGCTACACTCTTGAATTCAACGGCCTTGAACAGGCGGAAGGACCGAACTGGGCCGCGCGTCAGGCCAACGTGCGCACCTTTATCGGATCCGACGAGGTTGAGCAGATGCAGCCTCAACGCCGCAATTACCCGAAAGGTCAAATGACAACCACAGAGTCGGCCATCCGGTCCACCCTCGGTGGCGACCTCTATGTCGTCCTGGGAGATGAACTCGGCAATGGCCGGGCGTCACTTCGCGCTTACTTCATCCCACTTGTCGGTTGGATTTGGGCCGGGTGGTTCATCATCATCTTCGGTTCGTTGTTTGCGCTTTCGCAGGGGCGCGCCCAAATGGTCCCGGCACGGGTTGGCCCTGAAGTAGCAAAGGCGGCAACCCCATGACGAAACAACCGCCATCGCCATCGCATGCCGCAATCGGCGGCGCGGCGCATCCGGCTTTCTCCTGGTGGAAAGTCGCGCTGCTGTCTTTCCTTATCGCTCTACTTGTGCTGTTCGCATTCGGGCTACGGCGCGACTCGACGTTTATGCCCTCCGCCCTGGTCGGGCGGACGCTGCCCGGATTCGATCTTGCGACGCTGGGGACTGATAAGCGCATTCTCACGGCCGACATCATCGGCAAGCCCCACGTCATCAATTTCTGGGCGTCGTGGTGCGGAGCCTGCCGCACAGAACACGCCGTTCTCGTTGATCTCGGGCAAACGCTATCGGCAACGAACAAAATCGGCATCCTCGGTATCAACTATCGCGATTCCCAAGATGCCGCCGCGCGCTTCCTGGCAGAACGCGGTGCCTTTCCCTACCCATCGGGTTTAGACCCCGACGCGCGCACCGGCATAGATTTCGGTGTCTTCGGATTGCCGGAAACATTCTTCGTCGATGCGCGCGGCATCATCAAAGCCCGCCACATCGGCGCACTGACGAAAGCAGATGCC
This sequence comes from Hyphomicrobium sp., assembly GCA_016716675.1. Taxonomy (GTDB): domain Bacteria; phylum Pseudomonadota; class Alphaproteobacteria; order Rhizobiales; family Hyphomicrobiaceae; genus Hyphomicrobium_B. The sequence goes on along the minus strand of JADJVG010000008.1, from coordinate 188,372 downwards.
CAGAACTATCTCCGCATGTTGGAGAGTGACCAATGAAGCGCGTCTTTAGACTGTCTCTTCTGATCTCGATACTTTCAGTTCTGTGCGCCGGCTTTGCGTTTGCAGAACTGCGCAACGAGGACCCCATTGAGCCGCGCGTCAAAAGTATCGCGCAACAATTGCGCTGTCCGGTCTGCCAGGGCGAAACGATCTACGATTCTCACTCAACGGTCGCCAACCAGTTGAAGGATTTGATCCGTGAGCAAATCACCACCGGCAAGTCGGATGACGATATCCGCACGTTCTTCGTCGCGCGTTATGGAGACTTCATTCTCATGGAGCCGCAAAAGCGCGGCGCCAACCTGATTATCTGGGCTTTCCCGGTGATTGCACTGCTTCTCGGATCACTTGCACTGTTCCAGCTCCTGCGCCGAAGGCGCGACAATGTTGTGCCAACAAGCGCGCCCGTCGCCAACACTGAAGACCTCGTCCGCCGCATTGAGCTTTTGGATCCATGACAATGCTTTTCGCGATCATAGTTGTGTGCGCTTTGGCGACCGCCTGGACGGTGTACCCGCTGCTGAACGCGCGAGGCTATCCGCCCGCCCGCGATGAACCGCACGCCAATTCCAGGACCGCCGCCTGGAAACAGGAAAAGGATCGCCTCGTCGCCGAAATGGTGGCGCTTGATGTTGCCCTGTCGGAAGGACGCATCGACCAATCAGACCACAGTGAACAGAGGAATAGGCTCATGACAGAAGCAGAAGATGCCGCGGCCTCGCTCGGCAAATCGCGCGCCGCAGAGACGGCAACACCGCCGGCTCCGAAAAGTTACAAGTGGGTCGCCATTGCCGTCGCGGCGGTGGTGTTGCTGGGCGCCGGTTCCGCCTCTGTGTTGCTGAACCAAAACGACGTGAAGACCGCTGAAAATCCGCACGCGAATGGCAGCATTCCGTTACCAACTACGGCGGCAGGTGCGCCGCCGGGTAACGCCGGGCCCGCGGCGGGCGCCATGGCAGACGCGAATGGCGCTCCGGACATCGCCGCGATGGTCGCGAAACTGGAAAGTCGCGTCAAAGAAGGCAACCCGACCGTCGATGACGTGATCATGCTGGCGCGCAGCTATCGCGTTCTCAACAGAGACGAGGAGTCGATTACCCTTTACCGCAAGGCACAGGCGATGACGCCCGATGATCCTGCCATCAAGTTGGTGCTCGCCTCCGCGCTGGTTCGCTCGGACAATGACGGCTACCGGAGCGAAGGCGAGAAGATCGTCGACGGTATCCTCTCATCCGATCCGAAAAAGCCGGAAGCGCTCTGGCTGAAAAGCATCGGCCAGGTTCGCCGCCATGAAATCGAAGACGCCAAGAAAACGCTGACGCAGCTTTCCGGTATCGTGCCGGAGAACTCCGAAGCTAAAAACGCCGTCACCGGATTATTGAAAGAGCTCGAAACCGCGTCCGCTGGAGAGCCGCCCGCAGCTAGTCCCAGCGCAACGCCCCCTGCAACTGGTCAGAGCTCAGGAACACAAAGCAAAATGAAAACACATCGTTCCGTTGGCTCTCAGCATTCCCATGTCTTGCAGCAACACGCAGCTAAACCACCCTGTAAATGGAGCAACGCGCCACCAGACTATGATCGCATTCTTGGTTTTCAAATCGAGGAGCTCAAATTTGAGGGCCGCTACCGGCAATTCATCGAGAATGGCAGGCTTGTCGGCGATTTTCCGCGCGCGCAAATGTGGCGCAATGGCCAAGTGAGCACCGTCACCGTGTGGTGCTCGAACGACTATCTCGGCATGGGCCAGCACCCAATCGTGTTGGACGCCATGAAGACCGCCATCGAGACCTTCGGCGCGGGCTCCGGCGGAACGCGCAACATATCTGGCAACCATCGGCCCGTCGTTGAGTTGGAGCGCGAACTTGCGCACCTGCACGACAAGCCGGCGGCACTCGTGTTCTCGTCAGGCTATGTCGCCAACCTCACGGTTCTTGAAACGCTCGCCAAGCTGCTTCCGGAATGCGTGCTGATTTCTGATGCCAACAATCATGCCTCCATGATCCATGGCATCCGCTCGAGCGGCGTGGAGAAGTTTATCTTCCGCCACAACGACCACAATCATCTTGAAGAGATTTTGGCGAAACTGCCGACCTCAAGACCGAAGATCGTGGCGTTCGAGTCCGTCTATTCCATGGATGGCGACATCGCGCCGATCGGCCTGCTCTGCGACATCGCCCATCGCTATGGCGCCCTCACCTACCTCGACGAAGTTCATGCCGTCGGCATGTATGGCCGAACGGGTGCCGGCGTTGCCGAACGCGACGGGGTCGCAGATCGCGTCGATGTCATCCAGGCGACACTCGCCAAAGCCGTTGGCGTGATCGGCGGCTACATCGCCGCTTCTAGCACTGTCATCGACGCGGTTCGCTGTTTCGGCTCGGGTTTCATCTTCACAACAACGGTGCCGCCAGTGGTCGCCGCTGGCGCGCTGGCCAGCGTCCGGCACTTGAAGGCGTCCTCGGTTGAGCGGCAGAAACTGCACGAACATGCAGCCCTCCTCAGGAGCCGGTTAAAGCGCGGCGGACTGCCTGTCCTCGATTGCGTCAGCCATATTGTTCCGGTGATGGTGCGCGATCCCGTGCTCTGCAAAGCGGCGAGCGACTATCTCCTGGAAAAGCGGAACATCTATATCCAGCCGATCAACTACCCAACCGTCGCTCGCGGAACCGAACGCCTTAGAATAACGCCAGGCCCCTGCCACAGCGAGGCGATGATCAATGATCTCGTGGATGCCCTGCGGGAAACGTGGAGGCATCTCGACCTCCCCTTGACTATCAGAGGCGGAGAGAAGCCATGAGCCGCAAAGGAAAGCGCGCACTGCTCATTTCGAGCGCTGTGGCGATCCTTGCCGCATGCGGCGTACTCGTGATGACCGCGATGCGCGACAACATCGTCTTCTTTCATACGCCAAGCGATATTCAAGAAGGCAAAGTCATTGCCGGACAGCAGACCCGCATCGGCGGTCTTGTTGAGAAAGACAGCGTCATACGCCAGCAAGACGGAATGAACGTGACCTTCCGCATTACCGATGGCGCCAATGCCATAGGCGTTCGCTATAGCGGAATCCTGCCGGATCTGTTCCGCGAGCAACAAGGCGTCGTTGCAGAGGGCCTCGTCAAGAATGGTACTTTCGAGGCGACGACGATCCTAGCCAAGCACGATGAAAACTACATGCCGCGCGAAGTATCCGAGACTTTGAAGAACGGCGTGGTTCCGATCACGACCAAGTGAGGCACCAAATGAGGGCGTGGCCAGCAGAGAGCTGGCCACAGATCACCACCGCTATCCCTTGAGCTTGTAGACCCAGAAGCCGCGATGCTGATAGACGAGCTCGAAGCGTTCGAGTTGCATCGGGTTTGACGTCGAGAACGGTAGCAATTTCGCAAGCAGAAGATTGGAGCTGTCCTTGCCCGTGAAGTAATGCAGCCGGACAGCATTTCCAACCGGCTCGACGGCATAGCCGCCCTCGATCTTCTGTTCCCGGATCCAATCCTTCGCCGCCTTCATGACGCTATGCGACTGGCCTCCGCTGGGAATATCCTTATAGGCAATTCCTATCTGATCGTGCCGGCTGGCAGCCGCCTTCCAGATGTCGGAGAGATGAACCGCCACGTAGACGTCTTTGCCGTCAGGAACCAATGCGCGCAGCGCGTCGGCTCCTTTGATCTCATCGAGAAGCAGCGCATCTATGTAATGCGTGAATTTTTTGCCATCGGCTTCGGAAACGCCTTTACCCCAGTAGGTGTTTTCCTGCTCGTCAATCAGACCTGATGCTGACTGCCAGGCCGTCGGCAATATCAGTCCACGAGCATATGGATCGTCGAGTGGTGCCTGACGCTGCGCCACCAGACGGATCTTCCGCGACAAATCCCACCATGAGAGGACGACAGCATTTTCGGGAACATGTTCGCGAATGGCTGCCAGCACTTTGCTGACTTCGGTCATCCTTAGATCCGCAGCAAACACCGGCTCGGTGACATTGTTCTGCCAGTCGAGCGGAACGTGTCGTCCGTCGGCGTCCGTTGCAACCACTGCGGTCGCGATGGGTTCGCGAACGCTCGACACGCTCCACTCAAGCTTCTTCACGCTCATTGCAGGATCTGAAGCCGGCAGCGAAAGCGCCGCGTAGGTTTCAGGAGCGGCGTCGACGATGGTTCTCTGATAGGGGAGCTCGGCGGGTTGCATTGCCGAATTGACGGCAAGGCCGGCCATGATCGCGCCGATTGCCGTCAAGGCGATCGGGCCCCAGTTCATATGCGTGCGATTTGCGAGAGTTTGCGCTTCGGACATCGAACCACCAATCATTGAGCTGGTTTCCGTGATTTGGTTTTTCGTGACGTGCTTTAGCACCGGCCGGAAAAATCGAACCGGGCAGCCGGCCAAACTGGCTGCTGCCCGGATCGTCATTCCTGTGAGGTCATCGGCTAATTGGGCCTGTTCCTGTTGCGCACGTAGGCACCAATTCCGAGCAACATAAGCAGTCCACCAAGCCCACCGAGCATCGCGCGTTGTGTCGGCGTTTCGAGGTTCAGCAGGTCGCCACGTTTCTGAGGTGGCTTGAGAGCCTCGACCTTGGCCTTGATTTCGGCCATGTCGCGAAGTTTGGCATCCTCATCATTGATGCGCACGGCGCTCTTGATGAGTTGCGACCAACCTTCCGTATACGTGTAGCCACCGGGATTTGCGTGTGCGAGCCCCTTGTAGTGCTTGATCTTGTGGTGCTCCCACATCTCGGCGAATTCGTATTCGACAACAGTTGGATTGTTGCCCTTCTGCCAGAACAGATTGAAGAAGTTGCCGGGGCCATTTTCCTTCTCTGGTTCCGGAACCTTCGGACGGTTGGTCTTCTGCCCAGGCAGCAATCCGTCGTCATAGAGCTTGGTCAGCACCAGCTTAGCATCTTCGGTGATCTTGATGCCGTCGATGGTGCCCTTGTCGATGAAGTCGAGATAGGCCCGCGCGAACCGTTCAGAGTGGCAATTTGCGCACGTTCCGGCCCAAGCGTCTTTGCGGCTTTCAAACCAAGGATGCTTGAGGTTGTCTGCAATCTTGGTCGTCGGTTCAAAGGCCCAGCGCACTTTACGCACCAGGTTGTGGCCAAACTTGCCTTGATATTCCATATGGCAGAATTGGCATGTCGGTGCGTTCATGCCGCCCTTGCCGATGGCATCGGCAAGCTGGGCATTCCAATCCCACGTATCGCCACGCGTTTGATAGATCGTGCCATGCTTCGAGTACATGTAGGCCTCGAACTCATTGTGATCGACGCCGTTGTGGCACATGGCGCACGTTTCAGGCTTACGCGCTTCGACAGCCGAGAACTCATGGCGCGTATGGCAACTGTTACATGTGTTCTGCGCCGTATGGCAGAATGTGCAGCCTTCCGCGACTTCGCGCTGCTCCATCGCCGCCCAGATCGCCGTTTCAACATTGGCTTTGTAAGAAAGCGCATGTGACGGACGCCCTGCCGGCCACTGATCCTGTGGCCAGGTCACCGTATCGCGTTCGGATTCCCGCTCCGCGAACTGTTTGACGTGGCACTGACCACACGCGGCCGCATCCGGCATCTTCAATTCCGTCTGATGCACGCCGTGATCCTTACCGACGCCAATGTGGCAATCGATGCACCCCACTTCCTTGAGCGGATCGCCCTCTTTCAAAAGACCCATCGAGCGCAGGTTGCCCTCGACTTCTGTGATCATCCCCTTTTTGTAGGAACGCGAATCGGTATCCGGCAATGAGCGAATCTCATCGAGATTGCCGTGCACGCTCTTTTGCCAGGAATGGACCCAACCCGGCGAAATCGTCGTGTGGCACTCAACGCACTGGGCGCGCGTGGCGTCCACTTCGGGGTTGGCCGGCGGCTTGTAGAAATCGCGCGGATTGAGGTATTTGGAAATCGGGATCGGCTCCCAGAATTTCGATAGCGAGCCCGTCCCCGCACCTTCCTCGGTGCTGTTGTAGCGCTTTGTCAGCGCGTCATAGAGTTCCTTTGGCGACGCAGTTTTTTCGAGGCCCAGCGCTTTATACGTTTCATCGGGCACGTCGCCATACGCCGTATCAATGGAAAGTCCTGCCAGCAACGTGGCGGACAAGGCCGTAGCGGCCACCATTGCAACGGCATCGGAAAGCAAATTCCATATGCGTTTCATCATTCCCTCCCAGCAACCGCTGAATCATGGAAATCCGGGGAATACCCACGCTCACATGATTAGGCTGCCGGGCTGCCCGGCAAAGCACCACTGGGGCCGTTTGATATGGAACCAGAAGCATCCGTCATCATCGGATGCCGCGCGGCGCAGCGTGAACAGTGTTTGGAAGAGCTTCGATTGAACTGTTCAGCATGTGACGGCGTCAAGCCGCGGACGTGCGGGCGGCAAGCGCGCGTACGCGCGAATCATTTCAGCCGCAAAGATTCGAGCGCACGCCACCCCTCAGCCAAACTGAAGACGCAGCGAACAGGCGCCGCGGGCACGCACTTGTTGAAAACCTCTCATCGCCATCAGCGCCACAGAACCGATCATGGCCTCGACTGGAGCAAAGTGGTGTAATAATGACACATAGGTAGATTCGACTAGGTATAACGGCCTAAGCCACTGTTTTAAAATTGCATACAGCTCATACACCATAGGTTGCAATCACAATAATTGCATACTATTGGTTGCCACAGGGGCGTTGGGGGCCATTATCGCGTTTTCACTGCGCGCGCTTGTTTTTTTGGCGCCCGCTGTCGAATTGAACCCCTCTCACAACATTGAAGTCCTGCGCATGTGCTGCGTTTTTTCCGCGTTCGCGTGCCCGTTGTGACGCGTGGCCGATTGGCTACGCTCATTCTTTGGGTTCGCGAGACTTTGAGTGCGTTCGCCTGAATTTTTGGTGGCACGGCAAAAGCGAAAAGCAGCCGACGCGGGAACCTGGAAAATGATTTTTACAACACAGCGGCTCTCGACCCTCTCGGCGGCGATGTCTTTAAAAGTCCGGGGCAACGGCAACCGGCCGAGGCTTGCTCGCGGCGGCGCTGTTGCGCGCTGGATTTATCTCTTTGCTGCTCTTGTGGTTTCGATGACGGCGCTGCCGCACGCGGCATCGGCAGCAGTGTCTTGTCCGGCTATGGGTTCGAATATCTGGGTTACAGCCAATGCGGCTACGCCAGCTTGTACCTTAAATGGCGCAAATCCCGCTAACGGTTTGAAGGTTGAACCATTTGCAGGGGAAATTGATTTTACTCACTACGTAAATTCGAGTTCTTCAACCAATACTCCATCGTGCACAGGAGATTGCTTTGCTGACGTAGGCTTTGCAGCGTGCTTCACGGGAACTTGCACCGCGACCTACAGCTATACGGACAACAACGGCCAAACGGTTTCGACATCCGCAATAACGTTCAACTTGAGCGGTGACAGTGCGTCGTCTTTCTCCGTGTCTGGCGGCGGGTTTGATGCAACGCCATCCGTCTCCATCGCGGTTTCGCCGGCCAGTGTCAGCGAAGATGGTGCAACCAACCTCACCTACACGGTAACCCGCAGCATCAATCTGGCGTCGGAGACGGTGGTCAACATCACCACCACGGGCACTTCGACCTCCGGCACCGATTACACGGGCAACGTTGCAACGGTAACCATCGCGGCTGGCGCCACCACCGCCACTATCCCAATCAATCCGAGCGTCGATGGCACGGTTGAAGCTGATGAAACCGTGACACTGACGGTTGCTGCCGGCACCGGCTACACGGTCGGGTCTCCGACCAGCGCCACCGGCACCATCCTCAATGACGACGTGCCGACTGCCACCATCGCTGTCTCGCCTGCATCCGTCGCGGAAGACGGCGCGACAAACCTCATCTACACGGTCACTCTCAACCAAGCTCCACTCTCTCCCCTGCCGGTGAATTACACCGTGGGCGGCACCGCGACCAACGGTACCGACCACACGACGATCGCGTCGCCGCTGGTCATCGCGGCTGGCGCCACCACCGGCACGATCACCGTCAACCCGACGGCCGACGCCTCGATCGAGGGTGACGAAACGGTGACCCTCACTCTTGCTGCCGGCACCGGCTACACAGTCGGCGTGCCCAACAGCGCCACCGGCACCATCCTCAACGACGACCTGCCGAACTTGACGATCAATGATGTCACCGCGAGTGAAGGCAACGCCGGTATCACCAATTTCACCTTCACCGTGAGTTTGTCCGCTCCGGCTGGCCCCGGCGGCGTCACCTTCGACATCACGACAGCCAACGGCACCGCCACGGCGGGGGTCGATTACGTCGCCAACAGCCTCACCGGCCAGACCATCCCGGCCGGCTCCAGCACCTACACCTTCACCGTGCTGGTCAACGGCGATACGCTCAACGAGCCCACCGAGACCTTCTTCGCCAACGTCACTAATGTGGTCAATGCCGTCGTTGTCGACGGCCAGGGCGTGGGGACGGTCGCAAATGACGATCCGTTGCCCAGTCTATCGATCAACGACGTTACTGTTGTCGAAGGCAATAGCGGCACAACGAACGCGGTATTCACTGTGACCCTCAGCGCCGCCAGCGGCCAGAGCGTCTCTGTGAATTACGCGACGGCCGACGGCACCGCGACGCAGCCGGCCGATTACACCTCCACGTCGGGCACGCTGACGTTCACGCCCGGCCAGACCACGAACACCATAACCGTGCCAGCGGTCGGCGAAGTCGTGCCAGAAGCGAACGAGACCTTCTTCGCAAACCTCAGCGGCGCGACCAACGCCACAATCTCTGACAATCAGGGTTTGGGCACGATCAGCAATGACGACGTCCCCGTGACCGTCAACCCGGCAACGTTGCCGAATACGACGGTGGCTGTGGCCTACAGCCAGACCATCACCGCCAGTGGCGGCGTCAGCCCTTACACTTTCGCGATCACTGCGGGAGCCTTGCCAGCAGGTCTGACATTAGCCCAGAGCGGCGCGCTCAGCGGTACGCCGACCGCGGGCGGCTCGTTTAATTTCACCGTTACCGCAACCGACAGCAGTCCATTCCCGGGTCCGTTTGCTGGGAGCCGGGCCTATACCTTGGTCGTGTCGGAGCCGACGATCGTTCTACCGAACAAGACGCTGGCGGGCGGGACTGAAGCTTCGGCCTACTCAGAGTCGATCACGGCCGCTTCGGGCGGCACTTCACCCTACAGCTACGCCGTGACTGCCGGCGCTCTGCCGAGTGGCCTGACGCTGAACACAAGTACCGGTGCCATCACCGGAACACCGGCCGCGGCAGGCACGTTCAACTTCTCCATCACAGCGACCGACAGCAGTACCGGCACCGGGCCTTACATAAGGACACAAGCTTATTCGATCACCGTCATCGCGGCGCCGCCAACAGCCGGCAATTCGTCATTGACGGTGGCTTACAACGCTCCCGCCACAAATGTCCCTCTGTCACTTTCCGGTGGCGCAGCGACTTCGGTTGCCGTCGCCACGCAGGCATCGCATGGCACGGCAACCGCCAGCGGCACAACGATCACCTACCAACCGGCAACCGGTTACGCCGGCCCGGATAGTTTCACTTATACCGCGACCAACGACAGCGGCACTTCGGCGGCTGCGACGGTTTCGATTACCGTGAGCGATCCGGTGATCACGATCACGCCCTCTGGTGGCTTCGCCTCAAGCGTCGCGGCGCCGTACACCCAGACCTTCACCTTCAACGGCGGCGCGCAGCCCTGGAACGGCTATCAAGCCACCAATCTGCCGGCCGGCCTGTCGATCACTGGCACGACGGCCAATACCGTCACCATATCCGGCACGCCGACGCAGGCGGGTTCCTTCACTCTCAACGTCTCCGCAACCGACAGCAGCACCGGCAACGGCCCCTACACCGTCGGTCAGGCGTTCTCGCTGACGGTTGCGGCACCGACGTTGACACTCGCGCCCGCTGGCCCGACGTTCACCGCCACCAGTGGCACGGCATTCTCGCAGAGCTTCACCGCCAGCGGCGGTACCGGTCCGTACACCTACGCTGTGACCGCGGGTGCACTGCCGGCCGGATTGACCTTGAGCAACGGTACGGTATCGGGAACGCCAACGGCGGCAGGCTCATTCAATTTCACCATCACAGCCACCGATACCGGCTCGACCGGCACAGGCGCGCCGTTCACGAGGTCAGGAGCCTACACCGTGAACGTGGGCCAGGGTGCACAAGCGACCTTGATCGCCACGGCCACGCCAGCGTCGATCGGCTACAACGCGACGTCGGCGCTCTCGACGAGTGGCGGCTCGGGCACGGGCGCGGTGAGCTTCACTGTCACTGCTGGTGGTTCGTTCTGCTCGATCGCGGGTACCACTCTGACCGGCACGGGCGTCGGCACCTGCACGGTGACAGCGACGAAAGCGGCGGATGCCGATTTCCTGGAGGCAACCGATACGGTTGACGTGACCGTCGGCCTAGCGACGCAGACGATCTCATTCACACAGCCTGCGGACCAGACCTATTCGACAGGCGGCACACTCGCCATGTCAGCGACCGGCGGCGCTTCCGGCAATCCGGTGACGTTCGCCTCGACAACGACGGGCGTGTGTACGACAGGCGGCACCCATGGCGAAACGGTGACCTTCGTGGCGCCGGGCACATGCTCGATCACAGCCTCGCAGGCGGGCGATGCCAACTACGCGGCCGCAACGGACGTGCCGCGAACGTTTAACATCGGCAAAATCTCGCAGACGATAAGCTTTGCCAAGCCCGCGGATCAGATCTTCAGACTTGGTGCCACTTTCACGCTCGGAGCAACCGGCGGCGCTTCCGGCAATCCGGTGACGTTCGCCTCGACGACGACAGGCGTGTGTACGACAGGCGGCACGAACGGAGACACGGTGACCGTCGTTGCGCCGGGCACATGCTCGATCACGGCATCGCAGGCCGGTGATGCCAACTACAATGCTGCCGCGAATGTCACGCAGACGTTCGCCATTCTGCAATCGGCGGTAACGATCACGATCACCGCTTCGCAGTCGTCCAGCCACATCGGCGAGCCCGTTGCGTACACGGCCACAGTGAGCAGTGCAGCGCCACCGACGCGCAGTGTTCGCACGGCTGCTTCGCGGATCGCGCTGGTTCCGACAGGAACGGTGACCTTCACCGCTGACGGCAACGCGCTGTGCGCAGCGGTTCCGCTGTCGGGCGGCGTTGCAGGGTGTACGGCTGCGTTCACCAGCGCCGGCGCGCATGTGGTGACAGCCAGATATTCAGGCGGCGGCACATTTGCCTCCGCCACGTCCGAGGCCATAACCACGGCGACGGAAGATCAGACAGCCAAGACCACGCAGGCCATCGGCTCGTTCATGTCGGCGCGCAACAACCAGATGCTGAGCAACGGTCCAGACGGAGGTCGTCAGATTGATCGCCTGATGGAAGCCGGTGGCGATGGTCGCTCCGACACCATCTCAAATGCAGCCATAGAAGCAACAAGCATTGAATCAAGTGGCGGCAACCCCGGCGGCGAGGAAACCAGCGAAAATTTTGTATCAGGATTTTCCGGTGGTGCAGGCCGCTCGGCGTTGGGTGCCGTCACGGAATCGCGCCTGGGCGACGGACCGGGTGCCGGTGACATGGCCCGGTTTGCCTTTGCTGGACGTAGCCGCGGCTTCAGCGGTGGGCGTGTTGGTGCATTCAACAACCCATCCAATCCATTCGATGGCATCGCGGTCAGCACGGCGGACGATGACATGGAGACATCCTCCGGCCTCGCCCTGCCGATGCGCATGTCGGCGTCCAACGATGGTCCGATGAGCCTTGGCTTCGGAACCAGCCTGCGTGACTTCTATCGCTTCGCGGCGGATGCAGAAGCGCGGAAAACCGGCGGCTTGTCGTTGGGCTTTGCTTCCTCCAATCAACCGCAGTTCAACCCGTTCGACATCTGGATCGAAGGCAAGTACGTGCGCTTTGACGATAGCGCGCTGCAATCGAGCGATCTCGACGGACACTTCGGCTTCGTCACGGTTGGCGCCGATTACGTGCTGAACCGTAGTCTCCTGGTCGGCATGTTCGTGCAGTTCGACAGCATGGAGCAGCGTTCCAACAGCTTGAGCACCGACGTCTCCGGCCACGGCTGGATGGCCGGTCCTTACGCCACGGTTCGCCTGTCGGAGAATGTGTTCTGGCAGTCACGCGCGGCCTGGGGCACGTCGAGCAACACGATCTCGCCGTTCCTCACCTACGAAGATGACTTCGACAGTGAGCGCTGGCTTGCGTCATCGACCCTCTCAGGGCGCTGGAAATTTGGTCCGTGGAGCTTCAATCCGTCGGCGTCGATCTCTTACATCGAGGATGCGTCAGACGCTTATCATGACACCTTCGGCGTGCTGATCCCCGGCGTGACCAGCACTCTTGGCCAAGCGAAGGCTGGTCCGGAAATCAGCTACACGTTCACCAACGCCGAGGGTGGGTTCATCGAGCCGCGTGCCGGCATGGAACTCATCTGGAACTTCGCGGGAGATACGACGGCTGCGGGACTGGGTGCGATCGATGACAGTGCAGCCGGTCCGGAAGGCGCCCGCGGGCGCGTCGAACTCGGTCTGAAAATGGGCTTGCCGAGCGGCATCGCCCTCGATCTCTCCGGCAGTTACGACGGCGTCGGCACCAGCGACGAATACCACGCCATCTCGGGCCGCGCGATGCTGCGCGTTCCGCTGAACTAAGCGCACAATGCAGCGATCGGCCCGCCGATCGTTGTGCTTCCGATTGCTACGGCCACCGGCCCGGATGATGGTACCCAAGCGTCATCCGGGCCGGTGTTTTCTGAGCGAGCCTACGGGCTAGAATACTGCGGCGTTTTATTCATATTTTCATCGAACACAACCGCGTTACCTACTGATCCCATTACCAATTGCGACTTGATTGAGGCATACACGTTTCTTACATGCCGAGCCCGCCAAGGAGTATTGCGTAATGGGGATGGTTCGCCAAAATTACCGCGCCGGATTGCCCGCAGACATTTCGGTCTCAGCGCCGTCCTCAGCTCGGCCGCAGACGTTGCAATCGGTGGAGATGGGCACACGCCTATTTCAAGCTGGCGAGCCCCGCCGCGTCTACCGCGTCGAACAGGGCGCCATCTGTCATTATGTGTTGTCGGTTGACGGCAGCCACGACATCATCGCGTTGGCCTTTGCCGGCGATTATCTCGGTTTGGGCGCACTGGCCAACCACGTCAGCACGGCACAAGCCATGGTTGATAGCGTCGTCAGCCTCGTCGATGAAGACGAACTCGATCAACGGATCGCCGCCGACGATCTCCTGGCATTGAAGGTGGCGAGCGCCAGCGACATCGAGTTCGATTATGTGCGTGACCGTGCCATGGCTGCCCGTACACTTGATCCCGAGCGGCAGGTGGCGCGATACCTGACCGCCGTGCTGGCCATATCGCAAAGCGCGAGCACCGCCGAACCGCTCATCACCGATGACATGACGTCTGGCTTCGTCGCCGGGTTGCTCGGCATGAGCATCGACACCCTGGCGCAAGCCCTGGTTCGTTTGTCGTCGCAAGGTTTGATCTCGGCGACGCCGGAAGGCTTGCGCGTGCTCGATGTGGCGGGTCTCGAACGTCTGGCGGCGTAACGAGATCGCGCGACCGTCGCTTCAGGTGCGCCGTGTTTCGGTAGCGATTTCAACGGGTCATCCGAGGGGAGCTGGCTGACGCCCATACGCGAGGATCGCTCGCGGGCGATATATTGTCCGCTTTCCGCAAGGCAGGAAACGCCACAACCGTAACTACGTTCGCATCGAATCAGCTTTGGATAAGGCCAAATGCGCACACTGATTCGTTAGGACCCGTTATTGCCTAACTCAGCAAAAAACGAGAGTCTCGGAACGACTAGTCGCGTGGATTGAACCTCTGCGATCGGTAAATGGTGGCGTCGGAGGGGAAGCGCCAGCGTTCTGGGGACTTGAGAATGCCGATGGCAGGTAATGCTGCGCGTCACGCTGAATGCGAGATGGTGCGCGGCCACGGTGGGCTCCGCAAGCGCCGATATCAGCTTGGCACATCCGTGAGCACGATCGTCCTCGCCGCAATGTTCGCCCCAACACAGAGCGTCGCGAACGGAGGGGAATGCAGCCTCGCCTCACCCGCACCCGGCACCTTCTTCTACACATGCACAGGCGCGATAGCGGGTTCTGAGGGGCACGTCCAGGTTTTGAGCATGGGAGCCTTCGGACAACTTGGGACACCCTCCTCCACGTCAGGCGGCACCGGCGGTGCAGGCGGAAACGGTGGCTCCGGCCTCGATGGCTTTTTGAGCATCGCGTTACCCACTGGGTCGTCCATAACGTCCAATGACATCGGCCCATTTGGGAGACTAACGGCGGGTACCGGCGGTGACGGCGGTTTGGGTGGAACGGGAGGCGATGGCACTCCGCTTGATCCGGGCGGTGCGGGCGGTGCCGGTGGCAGCGGCGGCACCGGCGGGGGTGCTACCAGCGCCGTGACCGTCAATGTCGCCGGGCAGATCTCCACGGCAGTTAATGGCGCATACGGCGTCATGACAACGGGCATCGGTGGTGAAGGTGGTGCGGGAGGAACAGGCGGAATAGGCGGCACGGGTGGTGACGGATTCGATGGTGCTCCCGGTCGACCCGGCGACACCGGTACCAACGGCGGCCCAGGTGGCGTCGGTGGTAATGGGGGCTTGGTGGTAAGGGCCCAGCGGTCACCGTCAACGAATCTGGAACCGTCCTGACGGCTGGTATCGGGTCACATGGTGTCTACGCCGTCAGCCAAGGCGGTGCGGGGGGAGCGGGAGGCGCTGGAGGGAACGGTGGAACGGGGGGGATCGGAGGCGACGGAGGAGACGACAGCGGCAAAGGTGGCAAGGGCGGTAAAGGCGGCAAAGGCGGCAAAGGCGCCAACAGCGGTGCTGGCGGCGACGGGGGCAATGGCGGCGTTGTAACTGTGAATATCAGCGGCACTGTCTCGGCGACAGGTAGCGCCTCGCACGGCATCTATGCGGCGAGCATTGGCGGCGTCGGTGGCCCGCCTGGCAGCATAGCTGGCAGTGGAGGCGACGGAGGAGCCGGTGGACTTGGTGGCAGCGGCGATCCGCCCGGCAACGACGGAGGAAGCGGCAGCCCCGGCGGCTCCGGAGACCTGAGCGTTGTGAGCGGAATAGATGGCGCGGGCGGCAACGTCGCGATCAACGTCCTCAGCGGTGGCAGCGTGTCGGGCGGCACGGGAATTGGTTACGGCGTCTACATCCAACAGGCCGCGGCTGCGACAATCACCAACGCAGGTACGATCGGTGCCCTATCCGGCAACGCGCTCTATGCGCGCGGCACCAATGTCGGTGTCACCAACACCGGCACGATCAACGGCAACGTTGATCTCACCGGTACGTCGTCGACCACTTTCAACAACAAATCGGGCGGAGCCTTCAACACCGGCAGCTCCGTCGATCTCGGCGGCAGCGGCACATTGAACAATGCCGGTACGCTGCGCCTCAATGGCGGCATAGGCGCAATCGGCACGGTCAACCTCGCCGGCAAATACCTGCAAACGTCCGGCGGTGTTCTTCGCACGCGGGCGGCGTGGGGTACCAGCACAGCCGATACGCTCGCCGTGACCGGCACAGCTAGCCTCGCGGGCAAATTGGTAGTCGATCCTATCTGGCTTCCGACAACGGGCGGGCTACAAAAGACCTTCACGGTCTTGACCGCGGACGGCGGCATCACCAACAACGGCATCTCGATCACCAACACCGCGGTGCTCACATACGTCCCGCTGTTTCCCGACGCCAACACCATGAACGTGCAGGCGACGATCAACTTCCAGGGCACCAACGTTAACAATCTCACGCCGAACCAGAACGCCATAGGCGCCAACCTCAACACGATCTTTGGCGGCGGCACCATGCTCGGCTTCATGCCGCCGCTGATGCAGCTTTCCACGTCGGGCGAACTCGGCAACGCTCTCAATCAGCTCGCCCCACTCGGCACCGGTAGCACACTATCCACCGCCCTCACCTCCAACACGACGTTTGCTCAACAATTGCTGTCGTGCCGCGTCGTCGGCGAGGAAAGCGAGAGCGTGCGATTCATCCGCGAAGGGCAGTGCGTGTGGGCGCGCATCAATCAGCGGCGGTACGAGGACGACGGCGGCACCAATCGCGACAGGTTCCACGAAGACGCAACATTCGTCTCGGCCGGTGGCCAGTTCATGGTCGCGCCGGACTGGCGCATCGGTGGCGGCATCGGGTACGAGACGCTCGATTCTGCGACCAACAGGAACGCCGCGTCCCAGGGCGACCGCCTGCATCTCGGCGGCATCCTGAAGTACAATCCGGGGCCGTGGTTGTTGGCGGCCAGCGTCACTGGCGGCTTCGGCTGGCACGACAACGAGCGCAATGTTGCGTTTGACGGATTTTCTGCGTCGGCAACGTCAAGCAACGACTCGAGCTTCGTTAGCGGACGCTTCACCGCGTCGTATCTGATGAGCCAGGGGGCGTTCTATCTCAGGCCGCAGATCGAAGCGGCCATCACGCATCTGCAGCAAGACGGTTATTCCGAGTACGGCACCGGCGGCATCGCGCTGCATGTCGATGAGACTTCCGACACGGTGCTATCGGCATCGCCATCGTTGGAACTCGGAGTCGGGCACCGCTACGAGGATGGTTTTGTTACCCGCGCCTTCGTCAAAGGCGGCGCGACGTTCCGCGATACGGATTCGTTCGCGGCGACGGCGTCGTTCCTTGAAGCACCGGCCGGCACGCCAGCATTCGCCTTCGTCAGCAATGTCGATAAGACCGTCGCCGACGTTGGCGCCGGCATCGACCTCATCTCGCAGAACGGCATTACCGTACGTCTGCAGTACGACGGTCAATTCGGCGACGACACCACCCTACACAGCGGCGGCGCCAAGGTTGGCGTCAAGTTCTGAATAGCCGCAGACGCCGTCCCATGACGTTCAGTTCGTCATCGAGCGACGGCGCGAGCATGTAATGCGGCCCTAGCTAAGTGATGCGCCGTTAGATTTCTGCGTAAGTCGCGACCTTAAAGGGCTCTACAAAAAGGCGCGCGCTGGCCAAATCCTCAATTTCACCGGTATCACATCGCCGTACGAGCCGTCGGAGAACCCCGAGCTTTGCCTCCTGAGTGGAAGCGGACGCGCCGAGATGCTGGTCGATCACGTATTATCTGAGCTCAACGCCCGGTAGCTGATCTGAGGTACGCCTGCGCGGCGCCTATTGCAGTCTCACCCCTTCAATCCACGGCCCCGAAATCGCCTCTGCGCTCTGTCGCGATCGATAACGCGAACCCCAGTGCTACACTGCAACGCGCATAGGAGCGCCGTGAAGCTCACACGAAGCAGGCGACTTGCGCGCGCACACTGAAGGTTGCATACTAAAGATACATCTTGGAGAGTTCTTTGAACGGTGCTTCGCAACCAGATGCAGTGCTTCCCAGTGTGATCTTGCGTCCCGGAATGCGCAGTTTACCCAGTGGTCACCAGCGGCATGTCGTGCGCGGCGGTGGATCGCTCGTAGTCCGACTTGCGGCCGGAGACCGCCTAGCTTTCCGAGATGTTGAAGGCGGGCAAGCCTGCGAGATTTGCTTTTTCAGTGGCGATGGCCGCTCAGATATGAGCGCGCTCGGTGTGAACGCTGATGGCAACGGTGATGGGTTGCGTCTCGCATTTGGTGGCATCGACGACAGCACAGCGAGAAGCCTTGCTAAATTGCAGCGTCACGGCATCAATATCGCGGCCGCCCGATCCATTGGCCTCTTCGGCTTAACGTCCACCCCAGGCGCAATTGCGAATTTCATCGCAGCGCGGGATGGTTTCCTGCTCGTCGCGGCGCCGAGCGCACCGATGGCACCTCAGGATCAGAACACCGCGACTGATATTGAGCTGATCATCGCGCGGTCAACACCCACAACAAAGAATGACAATGTTCTTCCGGAACCCTTGGCTGATATACTGCAGGATATCCGCATCAAGGCCGCGACGGCATCAGCTTATTTGGTGAAGGCGGGCGAATATATTCAAGTTATCGACGTGTCAGGCCGTCAGTGTTCGGACTTCCAAGCGCTTTCTCTGCGAAAAGTCGAAAAGGGACTGGACCTTGCGCTCGATTCCACGATCACGCGTACCCTCCTCGGCCGCAGTTACCCGGCACCCGGCTTGCCATCGATTGCCTTCGACCGTGACTTCGAGCCGCTGGTGGAGATCGTGCAAGACACGGTTGGCCGCCACGATGCATTCGCCACCGCCTGCAACAGCCGCTATTACGACGACTTGGGCTATCCCGGTCATATCAACTGCACGGATAACTTCAACGCCGCTCTGGCACCCTACGGTATCGCACCTCGCAAGGGTTGGGAGGCGCTCAACTATTTCTATAACACCAACATCGACCATCTGAACCAGTTGTATCTCGACGAGCCGTGGTCGCGGCCTGGCGACTTTGTGCTCATGCGGGCGCTGACCGATCTTGTCTGCGTATCGTCGTCGTGTTCCGACGATATCGATGCGGCCAATGCCTGGGAGCCGACGGACATTCACATCCGCACTTATTCCGCGCAAAAGAAATTCGCCAGAGCTATCGCTCACCGAAAATCACCGGACGCCGATCCCCAAATGACCCAGGAAACTGCCTTCCATCCGCGCTTTTCAGCGCTAACGCGTAATTACACAGAGTATCGCGGTTATTGGCTACCCAAGCAGTTTCTAAGCGAAGGCCCGATTGCCGAATACTGGGCCTGCCGCGAACGCGCCGTCGTGATGGATCTGTCGCCGCTTCGAAAATTCGAAGTCACTGGTCCCGACGCCGAAGCACTGCTCAACTATTGCCTCACGCGTGATATTGCCAAGCTGCCGACCGGGGGCGTCGTCTATTCGGCCATCTGTTACGAGAACGGCGGCATGCTTGATGACGGTACTGCCTTCAGGCTCGGTCCAAACAATTTCCGTTGGATCGGCGGCGATGACTACTCGGGCATTTGGCTGCGTGAGCAGGCACAACGCAAGGGCTACGAAGCCTGGGTTCGCTCATCGACCGACCAATTGCACAACATCGCGGTGCAGGGACCGAAGTCACGCGACATTCTGAAAGAGATCATCTGGACATCCCCAACCCAACCCACACTGAGCGAACTCGAGTGGTTCCGCTTCTGTGTTGGCAGGATAAACCATTCTGACGGCGCGCCGGTCGTCGTATCGCGCACAGGGTACACCGGCGAACTGGGCTATGAGATCTTCTGCCATCCGAAGGATGCGTTGGCCGTGTTCGACGCGGTCTGGGAAGCAGGACAAAAGCACGGCCTGGCTCCGATGGGTCTCGAAGCCCTGGATATGGTGCGGATCGAAGCAGGATTGATTTTTGCCGGCAATGACTTCTCGTCTGAGACGGACCCCTTCGAGGCTGGGATCGGCTTCACCGTGCCGCTCAAGACCAAGCAAGCGGACTTCATTGGCCGGGCCGCACTCACCGCGCGCCAGCAGCATCCGCGCTACAAGCTCGTAGGCCTCGACATCTTGTCAAATGAAGCGGTGATCCACGGCGATCACATTCATATTGGCCGCGCACAGGTGGGCGTCGTCACAAGCAGCACCCGCTCGCCACTCCTCAATAAGAACATTGCGCTTGCCCGTGTCGATGCCGGAATTGCTGCGGAGGGAACGGCCGTGGAAATCGGCAAGCTCGACGGCCAACAGAAACGGTTACCGGCCCATATTGTGAAACTCCCGCACTTCGACCCGGAAAAGAAACGGGCGCGCGGATTGGCGTAAACTGCAATCGCACGGCTCGCGCGCTTAGGTCTATCGGTCAGAGGTTCCAGCTCGTCGCGCGGATGCAGTTGGGCATCCAAAGCACCGTATAAAGAGCGGCCTGCATTACAACCGGCACCGCCACTACGATTCATCACTCGGACGATACTTCCAGCCCGATCCGTTGGGGCTTGTCGATGGGCCGAGTTTGTATGCGTATGTTGGCAATGATCCTCTAGGTGATGCCGATTTAGACGGGCTGAACCGCGGCCGGGGCAGAAGCCCGTGCAGGAGGTCATTCTTTACGCCTCCTGGCGTCAAACCGAACGCACTATCGTATCCGCCGCGAACATCGCGTATTGTCTGCGAACCCAACCCGTCAG
The DNA here is from genome assembly GCA_016716675.1 of Hyphomicrobium sp. Classification (GTDB taxonomy): domain Bacteria; phylum Pseudomonadota; class Alphaproteobacteria; order Rhizobiales; family Hyphomicrobiaceae; genus Hyphomicrobium_B. The sequence continues at coordinate 168,229 of JADJVG010000008.1, read as the reverse complement.
ACAGGTGACATCCTTCGAATAAAAGCCGAGACATTCTTTCAACTTTCCAAAAGAGGCATACGAAGAGATTCGCGACAATCTAAGAGACATCATTCGCCATCGGGAACGCGAATGGAAAAGCTGGGGGAGAATACTCCGAGTGGTCCGGCCCATCGCAGTGAAATCGAAAGAGAGCGGGACTTGTTAGGGTCTGTCGAGAAGCTCATATCTGGAAGTTCGTTCGATGCCTGTTGACACACAATCAGCGCTGGTTCGCGTGGTGCGTGGCGTGGAGCATGAAACCGATGTTGACCTCCTCTTGGAGGCTTTCTATGGGGACCTTGGCTTAAACCACCTACGAGTTTGTTGAGATCCACAGATCCGAAGGTTGTGATCAGCGGTGCTTGGATACTTTATGAGCTTGGCCGGCGAGGACGTCCACTATTGGGCGAGTGTGCTCATCTACTAAATAATCCGGAGAAGGCAGTTCGCTTCTATGCAATTGATGGTGTTATATCTAGTGCTACATCCGACGACGGTGTCATCATTGCACAGTGCGTTGAACATCTGCAGGATTGTGAAAGCGCCGTCCAATGGAAATGTCTGAACCTCCTAAGACGTATTGACTCCATGTCGCTCGCCAGTGCTGGCAACGTCCGTCACCATCGTTGGATTTCGGACAATCTGGAGTGGGTCGTCAGACAGCTGAAGCGTCCGGACGACAATGATATTGGCAAACGGGCAGATAGCACGGATTTCATGGATCGTGCGTTTGCAGCGGTTGTTGCAGCGCGGCTGCGGATGCCATTCGCTCCGATACTTCGAAAACTAGGAAACAAAAACGGCGACGCCGTTGCTAGTTTTGCCTTTGATGCGCTCGAAGACCTTACATTGTCCAGAGGCACGCAAAGCAGAAACTAATTGAGCGATCGACGGCTCTGAGGTGCGTTCCACTCGGCCACCGGCGCACAGACGCTCAACATCCGCTTCCCCGGCCAATGGTTACAGGATGCATAGCCCGCAACAAACAAAGCGAAGATGTGTAGGTTGGGTTAGGCGCGTACGGCACGCGCGCCGTAACCCAACAACCTCATGCTCCGGCCATCAAGAAGTTGAGAAGTAGCATGACCGTCGCGCGATTGCGCTCCATCTCGCCGCACACCACCCGCGACGAAACCTTCGTACCGCCGAGCGCGCGGCGGTTCGGTTTTATGAGCCGTTTTTCGCAGCCGTGCCCGCGCAACCTCCGTCATGCCGGTGCAGACCGGCACCCACGACAAGCCTCACAACGACAGATGCCGCGAATGCGTTGAGGTCGGACCGCATCGCGGGCATCCCATCCCCAAGGTTCTGTCTTGCATCCCGTCCTTCGACGGGATGACGTTGCTTGTGGTGCGACGCTGCGCTGGTTGTTCTCAACTCAGCCAGCAACATTTTGTCTCTGCTGCAGCTCCATTGCGATTCCACACTGGTCGATTTGAAAACAGTCCACGGACCACTTTATGGCCTTGCACGACATGGCAATCCAGGCACCACGAACCAAGGACGCCACGTCTTTGAAAGGCCGGATCAAATCCGGCTATGGTGGAATTGTGCTGTTGTCAGTTGGTTCAAATCCGCCCTAAGCAGGCGCTACCGCAACGTTGATGCTGTGTACGGCACAGCTATCCGCCAAATCCGCCTTGGTCCCTGGGTTCAAGGCGTTGATGTTTTCCGACGCACCGGGCATCGGCCAGCGGCTCTTGTGGGCCAGCACGACGCCACGCGGCACATCGTCAGACAGCGCCAAGCGCAAGGTGATGTCACCTATAGCATTGGAGAGCCGCACCTTGCTGCCGCTGGCAAGCCCTCGAGCTTTTGCTTCGTCGGGATGTAGATAGACTTCCCCTGCTTCGAGCTGTTTGATGATTTTCGGATCGTTGCCATAGCTGCTATTCAACAGCCACTTCGACGCTGGCGACAGCATGCGCAGTTCACGCCCCTCAGGCCGCGGTTCGCTTGATGCAAAAGGCGCGCGCGGCAACCCCACATCGACAAAGCTCTGCCCTGCAAGTTCTATTTTTCCGGAGGCTGTTTTGTAATTATGCTCGGCAAACTGCACTGCCGGAGTCTCGGGATAGAAGATCGTGCCGGCCTTGGCGAGCGTGGCGAAATCAAGCCCGGGCTTTGCCTGCTGCAACAGCGTCGCGATAATGCTGGTATCGCTTTCAAACAGCTCAGGTTCGGTTAAGCCCATGGCCTTGGAGAGGCGGCGGAAGATCTCTTGATTGGGCAACGACTGGCCCGTCGGCGGCATCGCCGCTGCCTGCACCGATATGCACGAATTGAAATACGGCATCACCACATCATCGAATTCAAGGAAGCTCGCGGCTGGCAGCACGTAATCGGCATATTTGGCCGTGTCGGTTGCAAACAGCTCGAGCGTAACCTGTAACAGATCTTCCCGTGCCAGCGCCGACCGCAGCCGCCTCTGCTCGGGGCTGGAAACGGCAATGTTGTTGTTCCAGGTGACGAGCGCTTTCGTTGCCGGCTGCTCTAACCGGGCAGCCAAATCCATGTGGCTGACGGCTGGCGACTGCTCGGTATTGAGATGGCTCGCGGTGAGATATCCTGCATCGACGCCGCGCGTATCCCAGCCATTGAGATAAAGGAAGCCGGCGCCATACTTGCCGATGTTGCCGCTCGCCGCCGGAAGCAGGCCGACCGCGCGCATGGCATTGCCGCCATAGGTCTGGCGCTGGAAGCCCTGCCCCATCCATAACAGCGACGGCCCCGAAGCATAGGCGAGCGCCGCTTTCTCGATCAGTGCCGCCGGTACGCCAGTGATGGATTCGCCAACGGCCGGTGTGCATGCCGCCAATTGCGGTTCGATTTCATCCCAGCCCTGCGTATGCGCTTTGAGGAACGCTCGATCGATACGGCCTGCTGCCGCAATGACGTGGAGCAGCGCGAACGCCAACGCGCCATCCGTGCCGGGATAGAGCTGCAAGTGCATATCGGCGGCGGCGGCCGTTTTGTGTCGGATCGGGTCGACGACAATGATGGGGGCCTTTGTCTGCTTCAACCAGTGCTCATCCACATGCGGCGCAGAGGTCGCAGGATTGGCTCCCCAGATCATCAAACATTTAGTGCCATCGATGGTGCGGGTATCGAACCCACGCATCGATTCTCCATACATCAGTTGCAAGGCGACGTGGCCGGCCTTGTTGCACACCGTATCGGGATCGACTTCGGTCGCGCCGATGCGGTTGAAGAAGCGCATCGGCACGACGCCTGCGAGCAGCGAACAGGTGCCGGTATAATGCGTCTGTAAAATTGACCCGCCGCCGTTCTTGGCGCGGATGGTGTTGAGCCGTTGCGCAATATCGGCCAGTGCTTCATCCCATGTCACAGCTTCGAAGCGGCCTTCGCCCTTAGCTCCAACGCGCTTCAATGGCGTGGAAAGGCGCGCCTTGGCATCGCGCCAAACGCCGTTGTAGGCAATCGAACATTTTCCGCATAGCGCTCCGTGCGCCAAGGCATGACTGGGATCGCCGACGACGCTGACTTCACCGGCCGATGACGTCTTCACCAGAAGACCGCAGGAATCGTAGCAATCGCGTGGGCACGTGGTGCGAATGATGGAGGCGCTTTGCATAGAAACATCCCGGATGACTGTTGCTAGCAACACAGTCTATCGGCGGCGATCGGCGAGAGCAACCAATGAGCCATTCTCTTGACTACGTGGTATCGATACCTCCGCCTTGCACATAACGTAGTTCGGAATATGGAAAGCGCGGTGATGTATGTCGAGTAAGGCGTGCACTGCACTCGCGCCGTAGCGTAGCCCAGCGAACTCGGCTAGGTACGTTGCGCCCAATCAAAGGGTGCAGCGCTGGTCATCAGCGGACCTCGTCATGCCTTTCCCTGATCTATATCGGATTCAAACTGCGGAAGCCACTCACGACGCGCATCAAAGCGAGCGATCTTGCGTGTGTGTCGAGGCCGGGTCCCATCGCGAACACATCATCCCCCAGTGGCTTGTCGTGGATTCCCGCCTTCGCGGTAATGACGTCCATGGCGGCGCGGCAGTGCACGCGTACATCCATGCCACCTGCGACCGAGACAGAGATCGCGTCAATGCGCGCAGATGCGGGAGGACATCCCGAGCGCGATCAAGGGTTCTCGCGACCCGACGTGCACCAACACGGGCCGCGCGTCACCCGATCCGGCGCCGTCAGGCTTTGGAGCGTTCGAGCACCCTCTTCACGGCAGGATCTGACGACATCTTCTCCATGAAGGGCGCGAGGTTGCCATAGGCGCGCCAAGACTTCGGAAACTTCTCCGACCACTGCGCCATCACGAACGTATAGGCGTCGGCAACGCTGCGCTTGCCGCGATAAACATGACCCGTATTGCAGATGAGGCCATCGACATGCTCCAGCACGCGCTCGACGCGCGCATGAGAGGCCGTGCGCACCGCCGCTAAGCTCTCAGCATCGCTTTTCGTGGTGAAGCGTTGCGGCACAAAATAGGGCCAGAAGGCGGGATGAAAATCACCCGTCAGGAAATTCATGGTCTCATTGAATTCGAAACGGGCTTCAAGGCCGGGCTCTGCACCCAGATTGCTCTGGCTATTGAGTTCTGCGATGTAAGACAGGATCGCACCGGCCTGCGTCATCGGGCGCGGTCCACCAATGTCGATCGCCGGAACCGTGCCAAGCGGATTGATTTTGCGATAGCTCTCTGATCTCAGGTCGACCTTTTCGACGTCGTAGTCGGCACCTGACCATTCAAGTGCAATCCAACATGCCAGCGCGCATGTTCCAGGTGCGAAGTACAGTTTCATTGGTGTCTTCCTATCACGGCTCACAAGTGGCCACGCCACCATGAGGACTTTTACAAAACGACTTTGTTGCAGCGGGGCACAGCGGCGCCGGCCACGGGATCAGTCGATAACAATCTTAGACAGTCACGACGCAGTTGTGGAAGGGTTTCTGCGACATCACGCGATTGTCACGCAGACCGATCCAAACCCTCGGCCTTTCGCGAAGGCCGTTAAGCCCGCGACAGCTCTTGCGCCTACTCTTGCTGACGATAGCAAGGCCGTAGCGCGCGTTGTCCGCTCACGCCTTGTCCGTTGATCGAGGAACCGCGGCAAAGACATCTGGCGCACTCTCGCCGCCATCGCGCGTGCAACGCCTCTCGACGCCACGCTGTGGATGCCGGAAAATGCACCGGCATCGCGCGTCGGCTCAATACTTGAGGCTGAGCTTTGCCGAGCCGATGTGCTGGTCGATCGTGTCGCCGAACTGGCCATCGTACTGCAGGCGCAGCGCCGTGTCGGAGGGCGTGATGAGATCCAGACCTGCCGCGATATCCGCAGTCACGTTGTCGATCTCGCTCGTCACAGAGAACGCCGCCGAGCCTGGCGCATCCAGGAACGTGGCGTTCGTTATGAAGCCGTCCTGGTCGCGCCATGTCAGGCCGCCTCTGACGAACGGACGAGCCACGCCGCCACCGGCCAGAGCAACCTCGGTGCCGATCTCAAGCATCGGTGATGCCGACCACACACCGTCATTGCTGCCGGCAACGGCAAGCGCGATGCCGCCGGTGCCTTGCTCGCGATAGCCATCGCGTGAGATGTGGGCGTAGCCAAAGTCCACCTGCGGTTTCAAGTAGAGCCCGCCGAACGGCACGAGATAAGCTGCCGTGAAGCGGCCGGAGATGTAGTCGGAGTCGTAATCGGACGTGGCGGTGGCCGCGAAGCCGCCGAAGTTGACGTTGCGCACGCTGTCCGACCAGCCAAAGCCGCCGGTGACAGTCGCTGCAAGCAGCAGCGGGCCGGGATTGTATTTCAGCACCGCACCCAGATGCAGGCGGTCCGTTTCGGTGTGGCTGCCGGCGTCGGAATCAAGCCGCGACGTTTCATAACCGATGCCGCCGCCGAGGCGCCACGGGCCGCCGATGTCGAGCTGTGCGCCTGCAGAATAGAGCGGCGCGGTTTCGTCTGCGCCATAGCTGAGGCCGCCGTTGTCGATGGAGGCTTGGCGAACGGTGCCGCGCGCCCACACGCACTGGCCCTCGTGGATGATGGCGTTAGCGTCGCCCTCGCCGAGCGTGCGGCACGACAGCAGTTGGCCGGTGAATGGCCCTATTCCCTGCAGCGTCGAAATGTTGCCCGCGCCCGCGCCGGACGGCGCCAGCTGGTCGAGCGCCCCGCCCAGTTCCCCGTTGGACGCAAGCGTCAACAGCGGAGGCATGAAGCCGAGCGATGTGCCGCCGTTAAAAATGCCGTTAACCGCCCCACCGACATTGTTCTGGTTCGGCGTTAGCCCGCCCGTTTCAATACCCTGGAAGTTGATGGTGGCAACGAGGTCGATCTGGTTGGCCGACTTCAAAAGCTCATAATCGACGGCCGCCGTGTCGGTGACGCCGATGCCATTGTCAATGATGGGGTTCGTTGCGGTGACGATGCCCGCGAACGTCTTGGTGAGACCGCCGGTCGAGGGGAAATTCAGCGGCGTAACGACGATAGTGCCCGCCAACGTTGCCGTGCCGGTGATGGCGAGCTTATCCGACGTATTGCCCGCCCAATCGGCGCGCAATGCCAGAGCGCCTGTTGCCGATTGCGTGTATGTGCCGGTGTAGTTGGTGGTTGCCAGCGCCGGATTGCCATAGCCGATATTGAAAGTGCCGCTGTTGGCGAAGGTGACTGCGTTGGCGACATTATCGTTGCCAATGCTGTTTCCGGCGAAGTGATTGAACAGGCCACCGTCCGCGATCGAAACGGTGCCGATGCTGCCGTTACCGCCATTATAGAAAGCACCGTTGTTGTTGAACGTGCCGCCGCTCATAATCGAGACGATGCCGGTGCCGGGAGTGTTACTGTTGAAAAAATAACCAGAGAGATGGCCATTCACGAATTGGCCATCGTTGTTGAACACGCCGCCATCTTGGACGGTGACGGTGCCTATGCCATTGGTGCCGCCGTTATAGAAAGCACCGTTGTTGTTGAATGCCGCGTCGCTCTCGATCGTGACACTTCCAGTGAAGGTGCTGTGAAAAAAATGATAAAATGAGCCAACACCGGAAGAGCCATTATAGAAATTGCCATCGCTGTTAAACACGCCGCCGCTCTGGATGGTGACGATGCCAGTGCTACCATAATAGACACCGCCATTATAGAAATTACCGTCGTTGTTGAATAGGCCACCATCCTGGATGGTGACGACACCGGTTTCGTCGATATCGCCGCCATTTATGAATTCGGTAATGTTGTTGAACGTGCCACCATCCAGGATGGTGACGGTTCCGCTACGATAGTTGCTATTCCAATAGGAGCTGGAATTATTAAATACGCCGCCACCCTGGATGGTGACGGTGCCGCTATTATAGAAGGTTCCGCTGCCGATGGCGTTGTTGAACACGCCGCCGCTCTGGATAGCGACAGTGCCCGGGTTAAAGGCATCGCCGTTGTCGAAAACCCCATTGTTGTTGAACGTAGTATCAACAGTGCAGGACGTCGTATTCGGCGACGTGCAGGCAGCCCAGGCGCTCGATGGCGTCAGCAGCGCCAGGGCGGACACAACCGTCGCCGACGATATGGCGGCACCAAGGCCGCGCCATGTTTTCGGCTGCGCCGGCGGCAGAGTTGATTGATCCGCACAGCTACCTGCGCCCCGCCCACACAAAATCATGCAGAAGTCCCCGCCCGCTTCATTGCCAAAATTGAACGCAACGCAACGGACCGAAAAGCTTCAGACACGAAAAAGTTATCTACAAGCTCTAAGTGATTCGTTCAGCAAATGGCGAGCCTTGATTTCTTTTATTAGTGAGACTCCGCTTTGGTTTGCGGCACATCACCAGAGCGCAATCGCTGACGCCTTGGCCAGCAGTGCCGACTGCCCGGAGGACGAAAGTTATCGTCGAATTTGCGGCTCGTCCGCCCGATGCTATCGAGTTGCTTCCGCACCCATGGTCACTACACCGCTATGTAGGCGATGGCACCAGGCATCAGCGACGGAAGCCCCCGGCCCAGCAAACCCGTGTAACGAAGACTGAAGATCAGCTTGCAAGTCTGCGGTTTGCATCTGGAAGACGGAGGGATGCCAATAGTCCTCCGAGTGTCGATGTGCCCAGCTTGATGGTACCACCATACAGCGTTGCCAAATCGCGCGCGATGGCAAGGCCAAGTCCGGTACCTTGTTCCTGCGTGTCCCAACGTTCGCCAACATTAAAAACGACCTCGTATGCTTCCGGTGGCAGCCCTGGGCCGTCGTCGGCGATATCAATCGCGATCGCTCCGTCTTCTGTTGGCTTTGCCGTTACCGCGACGCGTGAGTTGGCGTGCTTTCCGGCATTGTCCACGAGGTTACCGAGCAGTTCCTGCAGATCCTGCTTGTCACAGGCCACCTTCAAGCCGTCTGTCACTGCAAGCTGGAACTCTATCCCTTTATGCTTGTAGAGCCTCGATACGGCGCCAACGATATCAACCGCTGCCTCTTTCAGGTCTGCGGTAGCGCTTGGCGAAAGCCGGTTGGCGACGATGCGCGCGCGAGCGGTCTGGTAGTCAATTTGAGTTTGCATCCGCCGACACTGGTCGAGAATTGTTGCGGCGCTCGTTCCTTGCCCTTGCTGCTGCAGGCGGTAGGCCTCGTCGGTCAGAATGGCGAGCGGCGTCTTGAGACCGTGTGCGATGTTGCCAGCCTGGGTGCGGGCCCGCTGAACAAGTTCGTTCGTCGCAACAAGCAATGTGTTCAGACTATCGATGAGTGGTTGCACCTCGGCGGGATGCTTACCCGTCAGCTTCATCGACTTTCCGGACCGCACGTCGTGTAGCGCGGCGTGCACGTCTGACAGGGGACGCATGGCGTAGAGAATGAGGAGCGTCGCCGCGAGTACCAGCGACAGCCCGAGCCCGGTAAGGGCCCACGACAGTGTATGGTTGAAACTCTGAACGATCGCGTCGAGGTGGCGCTTGTCCGTTCCGATAATGAATTGGATGGGTGGCCTACTCGGATCTTTCCAATCCAGCTTTTCAGCGACGAGCAGCGTGCCGGTCGGACCTTCAATTGTGTGTGTGTGAACGCCGATGTCGGCGCGATCACCCATCGGGGTGCGCAACGCAGCGGCCTTGAGTGAGGTCGAGCGCGCCAGTACCGCGTCGCGCTGCTGGATCTCCCAGTAATATCCCGAGTTCTCGACATCGTAGCGCGGATCGCTCAAGGGCGCGCGCAAGACCGCGCGTCCGTCTTCGACCTGCGCGAGGCGCTGAAGCTCATCGAGATGCACGAACAGCTCCTCGTAGAACTGCTGTGTCACGTGCGCATGATAAACGTTCGACAGGATGAGCCATGCTGCCACCATGCCGAACGCAATCCATGCGGTTCCTGCCGCGATGAGCCGATTCTTCAAGCTGGCGGGTTGCTCAATCACGCTCAATCCATCCTGTAGCCAAGGCCGCGGATTGTCTTGATCACATCCGCGCCGAGCTTGCGGCGCAGACGGCTTATGTAAACTTCTATGGTGTTGGATTCCCGGCTCTCGTCAGCAGTGTAGAGGTGTTCCGTCAATTCAGCCTGCGAGACGATACGGCCGATACGGTGCATGAAGTAATTCAACATCCGAATTTCTTTGGCGGTTAGGTCGGCAGGGCGCCCTTCGACCTCCACCTTGCCTGCGCCCACGTCGAGCGTGATGCCCTTGTGTGACATCGCCGAACTCGCCAGACCCGCCGAGCGACGGATCAGCGCATTCAGGCGTGCTGCAACCTCGGGCACGTGAAAGGGCTTGGTTATGTAATCATCAGCGCCCGCATTCAGGCCATCGACCTTCTCGGGCCAGGAGCCCCGTGCCGTGAGGATCAGGACCGGCATTTTCACGCCGCTGGCACGCCACTTTTTCAGCACCTCGACACCGGGCATCTGCGGCAGCCCGAGATCGAGAATAGCGGCGTCATAGAAATCATCGGTGCCCATCGCATAGCCATCAGCGCCGTTGTCGGCCCGCTCCACGGCAAAGCCCAGGCGCGCCAGCCCATCTGCCAACCGCGTGGCGATTTCCATGTCGTCCTCGACTAGCAGAATGCGAATGGCCAGCTCCCGAAATTGATTGCCCGACTGATACCACAACAGACCTGAAATCCGACTGAAAAGTCGCTCGTTCAGCTGGCGCGCAGCCTGGTGTCAGGTTGGTTTCAGGTTCGCCGTACAAATCCCGCTTGGTCATTTTGGCTGGCGAGGTGAACTATGCTGAGGTCGTGGATCGTTTTGGGCGCGGGATTTTTGACTGCGGCCAGCGCTTGCGCCGCAGATCGACCGCCGGAGCCGGTGCGTGACCTATCGCTGACGCCGGCTCAGATCGAGCGCATGGACATCAAGATCCATGCGGTGACGACCACAACTGAGCAGAGCGCAGCCTTACTGCCTGGGACCGTCATTCCCGCGCTCAAGGCTCGCATTGTCGCTGCGGCTCCCTTCGGCGGCACCATAACCCAAGTCCAGGTGCTCCCCGGTCAGAGCGTCAAAAAAGGAGACCAGCTCGCAACGGTCTCGAGCCGCGAGCTGATCGAGGCCGCCTCGGCCCTGGCTCAGGCCGAAGCCGAGTTGCAGTCCGCCGAGGCCATGGCGCACCGCCGCCGCTTCCTCGCCGACAAGAACATTCAGAGCCCCATGTTGGCCGAGGAATCGGAAGCGCAGGTCAACAAGGTCAAGGCCGTCATCACGCAGCACAAGCGCATGCTGGAGCTTGCCGGCACAGCAAGCACCACTGCCGGCACATATACCATTCAGGCTCCCGCCGCTGGCCGCATCGTGGAGACGAGCGTGCTGCCGGGTGACAAGGTCGATGCCATGGCGCCGGCCGTCACGAGCGATACCAACGATGAGTTGTGGGTCGAGGCGCAACTTCCCGTTCATCTGGTCTCGCGCGTGGCTCCTGGAGACCGCGTCCAGATTTCGAATGGGCCAGAGGGCAAGGTCATCTCGGTCGGCGGCACACTCGACAAGTTGACGAGGTCCGCGAAGTTGGTCGCCAGCATTCCTGCCGACAGCGGACTTCTTGCAGGACAGATGGTGACACTCAGTGTCATGCAGAAGGCCGAGACCGGCTCGCTCTCTGTGCCATCCTCGGCGATCGCGCGTATCAATAACGTCGAGAGTGTATTTCTGCGCAGCAAGACTGGCTTCACGCTCGTCCCCGTTGAAGTCGCCGGCCGCTCTCAGGTATCGGCCACGGTTCTCGGGGCTATTCCTGCCGGGGCCGAGATTGCAGCCTCCGGCATCCCGCAACTCGAGCAAATGCTGGGCGTCGAGTAAGTTTCATGCTTGAGCGGCTCATTTCATTTTCATTGACGCAGCGCATGTTCACGCTGCTGCTTGCGGCGATCATCGCCGTGGCCGGCGGCTGGGCATTCAAGACCATTCCGATCGATGCCTTCCCGAACATCTCGCCTGTCCAGGTGAAGATGATCCTGAAGGCGCCCGGTATGACACCTGAAGAGGTTGAAACGCGCGTCATAACGCCGATCGAGATGGAACTGCTTGGCATTCCGCACCAGACGATCCTGAGGTCAGCCGCCAAATATGCCATTGCCGACATCACGCTCGACTTCGAGGATGGCACCGACATCTATTGGGCGCGCCAGCAGGTGGCGGAGCGCCTCGCAGGCGTACGAGATCAACTGCCGTCGAACATATCAGGTGGCCTCGCGCCCGTGTCGACGCCGCTTTCCGACGTGTACATGTTCACGATCGATGGCGGCGATCTGACGCTCGAGGAACGGCGCAGCCTGCTCGACTGGACCATACGTCCCGCATTGCGCACGATCCCTGGCGTTGCAGATGTCAACTCGCTCGGCGGTATGGTGCGCACTTTCGAAGTGGTGCCGGACAGCTCGGCGCTCGCGAATGCGCGGCTGGGTGTGGAAGACATTCTCCAAGCCATCGGCGAGGGCAATCGCAACGACGGCGCGGGCCGCTTGAGTGAAGGAGAGAAGGCGCTCGTTGTGCGTGCGGCGGGCGCTGTTCAGAGGCCTGCGGATCTCGAGCAGATCGTTCTGAAAAATGCAGATGGCCTCGTGCTGCGCCTTGGTGATGTGGCCACTGTCCGTATCGGAAGCCTCACACGTTACGGCGCAGTAACCAAGGACGCAGAGGGTGAGGCTGTGCAAGGTCTGGTTCTTTCTCTGCGCGGAGCGGATGCAAGTGCAATCGTCGCCAAGGTCCGTGAGCGGCTAGTGGAACTCAAGCCAGCTTTGCCTCCGGGCGTATCGCTCAATGCGTTTTATGACCGCTCTGAATTGATCGAGAAGGCCGTCGGCACCGTTAGCAAAGCGCTGATGGAGGCAACGGTGCTGGTCGTCATTCTGTTGCTGGCGTTTCTTGGGAATTTACGCGCGGCCATTGTTGTCGCGGTGACGCTGCCATTTGCTGCGCTCATGACCTTCGTGATGATGAAGGCATTCGGGATGTCGGCAAACCTCATGTCGCTCGGCGGCCTTGCGATTGCCATCGGCCTCATCGTTGATGCTGCCGTCGTGGTGGTTGAAAATACCGTCGAGCGTCTGCAGCACGGCTCGGATAGCCATGTCCCGCTGCTGCATCAGATCTACCGGTCCGCGAGCGAGGTCGCCGTACCCGTCGCGTCAGGCATTTTAATCATCTGCCTCGTCTTCCTGCCTCTTCTTTCGCTGCAAGGACTTGAAGGCAAGCTGTTCTCTCCAGTTGCTCTGACGATCATTTTCGCATTGAGCGGATCGCTTCTGCTGTCCCTCACGCTCATTCCGGTGCTCTCGTCCTATGTGCTGCGCACCGGCCAGCACCACGAGCCCATCCTGATGCGTATTCTGACGCGCGGCTACAAGGGACTGCTCAAGGCCTGCTTGGCATTTCCGCTTCCCGCTTACTTGACGGCGGCCGGCGGCATAGTTGCCGTGTTCTTCGCCTATGGTGCCGTCGGCAAGTCGTTCATGCCGACCATGGACGAGGGCGCCGTCATCATGCAGACGACGAAGCTGCCTTCGATCAACCTCAAAGCCAGCATCGAAGGTGATCTCCTGATCCAGAGGTTGCTCAAGGAAAAGGTGCCCGAGGTCGAGCGCATTGTCGCCCGCGTCGGCTCCGACGAGCTTGGCCTCGATCCCATGGGGCTCAACGAGACCGACGCGTTTCTGGTTTTAAAGCCGAAGACCGAATGGCGTGTTCATGACAAGGACTGGCTGATCGAGCAATTGCGCGCTGCCATGTCCGAAATGCCGGGTGTCGAGTTTGCGTTCACGCAACCGATCGAGATGCGTACCGCAGAAATGCTGACCGGAGCGCGGGGCGATCTTGCAATCAAAATTTTTGGTCCTGATCTTGCCGAGCTATCGAGCCTTGCCGGCAAGATCCAGGGCGTACTGCAAAAGGTCGAAGGCGCAGCCGAGGTCTCGACCGTTGCCAACGACAGCGTCGAATACCTTCAGATCGACCTCGACCGCCTTTCTGCGGGCCGCACCGGCTTGAGCGTGACGCGTGTGGAAGAAGAGTTGCGGGCATTGCTCGAAGGGGCTTCAGCTGGCCTGGTAGCAGAGCCCGGCCGGCGCACCGAGATCGTCGTGCGCGGCGCTTTGGGCGTGCGCGAGGACCCTGCGGCATTCGTCTCGACGCAGATCGCGGCGGGAGATGGCGGCGTCGTCCGCGCGGGCGACATCGCCAAGCTTCTGCGCGTTAGCGGACCGGTCAAGATCGAGCGCCAGGACGCTTCACGCTTTGCCATCGTGCAAGCCTATGTGACAGGGCGCGACCTTGTCGGCTTTGTAGAAGATGCACAGCGAGCTGTCGCAGAAGCGGTCCCGATGCCGATGGGCTATCGGCTCGTTTGGGGCGGGCAGTTCGAGAACCAGCGCCGGGCGGCCACGCGACTTTCGATCGTCGTACCCGTCGCCGTGCTGCTCATCTTCGGCGTACTCTTTGCAACCTTACGATCGATGCGGCAGTCGCTGCTCATTCTCGCCAACGTGCCCTTTGCACTCGTGGGCGGGGTGCTCTCGCTGTGGATCGCGGGCGAATATCTGTCTGTCCCGGCCTCCGTCGGGTTCATCGCGCTCCTCGGCATCGCCGTTTTGAATGGTCTCGTACTTGTCAGTCACTTTAATCAGCTGTCTGCGACGGGCATGCCGATTGAACAGGTCGTATTTGAAGGCGCGGTTCGGCGCCTGCGGCCCGTCATGATGACCGCAAGTATCGCCGCTTTCGGTCTCGTGCCGCTGCTGTTCGCAAACGGACCAGGCTCTGAGATCCAGCGCCCCCTTGCGATCGTGGTCATCGGCGGGCTCGTCACCTCGACCGCGCTGACTCTCGTGCTGCTACCCATTCTCTTCCGCCGCTTTGGCCTCACTGGCGAAGGCGCGAACAACGAACTTCGGAGTCCCCGATGGATCAATCCATTTGCAAGCTCACGCTCGTCTACCCCCCAAGCGTTGCAGACAACCTCATCGAACTGATGCTCTCTATGAAACCAGCGATCGGCGGCTTCACGACCTTCGAGGCCGAAGGACACGGCTTCGACTTTTCAAAAGCGAACATCCGCGAGCGCGTGCGGGGGCGGGTCGAACGCTGTGTTTTGATCTCGGTGATGCCGCGCGAACGGGCTGCACGGATTCTGGAAGCGATCCGCGAAGCGCTGCCTGTCCCTCACATGAGCTATTGGCTCGAGCCTGTTCTCGAAGTCGGCCGTCTGCTCGAGACGATGCCGGATACGCAAGAGGCTGGCACGAAGAGAGCTGCACCATGATCCCTGCTCTTCCCGTACCGCTCATCTCTCTCGTCTATCCGCTGCTCACTGTCGCAGCGCTCTGGGCCGTTGTCGTTTGGGCACTGAAAGACAGCGATTCAATCACGACAGTGGCAGGGGCGCTGACCGACCCAAAGCGGCAAGACAATCGCAACGCCAGCAGCGCTGGCTCTCTGGAAAAATCATAAGGGGCCCGAATATCATGAAAACGATCCAGCAAATCGCAATTGTCTTTGGCTTACTGGGCGTAGTTCCGGCAGGCGCTCATGAAATCGCGTGGTCGGCTGGCGCGTCGCGCGTAAAAGGCGTCGGCCATTGCGCAAAAGGTCCGTGCCAGAAAAGAGCGAGCTTCGACGCGACGGTCCCGCATCGTCATTTGGGCGAATGGAAATGTGTCGGCCAGGGCGCTGGCGGTTACCGCTTCGGCAGCCGCTTCAACTGCCCAGGCAAGTAGATGCTTGCCGCAATGAAGTCTGGTTGCTCGCGCGGCCTTCTTTCCGGCCTGGCGCGCAGCAACGTGAGCGTGATGCTGTGCTATCATCGGGCCACGATGGAAACGGCGTCCGATGGATTCCTCTCACTCGGCGTGCCAATCACCAATGCACATGACAAGCGCCTCGACGATGGAGCTGGCCAGCACCGGATCCATAGATGGCGTCACTTTATGGCCTTCGCTATTCTCGCGCCCACACTCAGCGCCTAATTCTATTCAGATTCCGATAGCTCTGTGATGGCGAATAGCCTCGCTCGGCGCAAGACGGGTCTGAGTGGTGGAACCTAGGGTTCTGCGTGTTTATTATTGTGTTCCTCTAACAGGATAGAAACGGTCATGACTTTGCCATCAGCCCACGACAACGAACCACATTTCATCACGCGCAGCGGTTGGCTCCGGGCCGCGGTATTGGGTGCGAATGATGGCATTGTGTCGATATCATCGTTGCTATTGGGTGTGGCATCCGCTGATCCTTCCCCACGTGCCGTATTGATCGCCGGCGTGGCGGGCCTCACGGCAGGCGCGATGTCAATGGCCGCTGGTGAGTACGTTTCGGTCTCCTCGCAGTCCGACATTGAGCGCGCCGACATAGCGAGAGAACGGCAAGCGTTGACCGATGAACCTGAGAAGGAGCACGCGGAGTTGCTTGCAATCTACCAGCATCGGGGGCTTTCAGCAAAGACAGCCAAGCTGGTCGCAGATGAACTCACACAGCACGATGCCCTAGGATCTCATGTTCGTGACGAACTAGGCTTGTCCGAAATACACGCTGCAAATCCACTTCAGGCGGCTTTGGCCTCGGGCGCCACGTTCTCGATTGCCGGCGGCGTGCCGCTCATTGCTGCAGCACTATCACCAGCGGGTTACATCATACCTGTGGTTCTTACAGTTACTATTCTCACGCTTGCTGCGCTTGGAGTCTTCGGAGCGAGGACCGGAGGCGCGCCGGTAGGCCCATCACTTGCGCGAGTCGTAGGCTGTGGTGTTTTTGCCATGCTCGTCACTGCTGGAATCGGTAAACTCTTTGGTGTGAGCGTTTAGTACCGATATCCAAGCTCCAACTTTCTAATCCTACTGCATTCGGCACCTCTCCCCGGCACACCGTGCCGGATGGTTGCTGCCCACCAGCGCAGAGCCAGCACGGGGCAAAGCGACGAGCGGCTTCTCGCCACCATCGTCCATCTGCACACTGCCCGCCGATAAAACGATACAACCAAGCCTCTGCGCGGAACGCGGCGACACGTAGCTTTAGACATCGCCACGGTGCGGATCACGCCCGAGCGGTCATCATAACGAATTGTAACTGCTAAATAAAACAACCGTCGCGCGGGCCCGCCAGATCTGTGGCGGTCCAAACCCTTCAGGCTGGTGGGAATTGCGATAGTGGCGGAGACGGAGGGATTCGAACCCTCGATACGCTTTTAGAGCGTATGACGATTTAGCAAACCGTTGCCTTCAGCCACTCGGCCACGTCTCCGCAAATCAGAAGGTCCCACCCTATAGAGGGGCCGATAACGCATTGCAAGAACACAAGATCGGTCGCGGTTTTCGGCCGCGCGGCGCCTCGACCGGGCTGCTATTTATGGTCTATAAGCACGCGGATTGCCGAACCATCCATTTTTTCACGCCAGCTAGGTGCCCAAATGCGTCATTTTCTGAGCGTTTCTGCCGCCGCAGGTTCTGCCATCCGGTTGAGCGCCGCCTTGGCGGCCGTCAGCGCGAGCGCGGCGGCCACCGAATACTGTGTGACCTGCGAAGGACCTGCCGCGGAATATGCCTGTACGTTTGACGGCGCCGCCGGAACAGCCAGCGACACGCGTTTGAAATTGCTGTGCATCACGGAACTCGCAAAGGCCGGTCAGCACGCGTCGTGCTCCGTCGACCGCCAGCAGCAGACGCCGTGCAAGGGTGCGGTGCGGCAACTGGCGATGCCGAGCGGCATGGAGATCGATGTGCCGCCATCCGCCGCGGATGCGGGCGTGACACCAGCGCTGACGCCAAGTGCAACGCCGGAGCCGGCGCCGCAGACAGAACCGGTGCCAACCGCCGCGCCGCCTCAGCCGCCTCAGCCGCCACCTGCAGCGACCGACGATCCTACGCAAGCCGCCGCGGCGCCCAAGACGGTGAAAGAGGCCGTCGAGAAGGGCGTCGCATCAACGGAGAAGGCGATCGAAGAAGGTGGCAATGCTGCGGGTGAAGCCGCGAAAGCAACCGGCAGCACGCTCGAGAAGGCCGGAAAGGCCGTCGGTAATGCAGCCAAGAAGACGTGGGACTGCATCACGTCATTCGGCGATTGCTGATGCGCAACCGCGTGTGAAACTGCGCGCGCAGCGTTGCCGTCAGCAATGCACAACGCGCGATGAGCGACCCGTGCCTTAGTGCAGCGACCGCATCCATTCACGCGCCATCTTCTGCGCACGCGCAATGTCGGCCTTGCTCAACTCGCTCGACAGCTCATTGCGATAGCGCTTGGCTTCTTCGTTGCCGCGGACGGCTGCGAGGTTGAACCACTTGTGGGCCTCGACCAGATCGACATGACCCTCACGGCCGGTGCAATAGATGAGACCGAGCTCAAACAGAGCGTCCGGCTGACCACCTTGGGCTGCGTATTCGATGATGTCACGCGAGGAGAAATCCATCCGCGCCATTGTCGTACTCCATGACTAACTTCATGACTGACTTCGACGATTTTCCGGTCAACAGTTGCCGGCCGCCGGGGTTGTGGACGCGACCTGTTACCGGTCCCGCTTGACGTTCACCTTGTCATCTGAGCGATGAGAACTCGTAAATATTGCTGATAATTGATCGCATCTGATCGTTGCTACAGACTGAAAAATATCGCAAAATCGCGCTATAATGGGACAATCCAACCACTCTGCGACAGCCACTCACCTCGCCTTAACAGGTGCCGTAAGAGAAAATTGACCATAGCGACAGGTTGCGCGGCCATTGCTAACGCTAGGCTGAATGGGCTGTTCAGCGTGGGTTCAGGCCGGCACCATTACTTTGTCTCGTGTTGGCCGGAATGCGGATGTGTCTTCGACACGATGCTGCCCGACTGACAAGGCGCCACACGATGGCGCGACGACGACGGGAACTCAGGGGCACAGTTATGAAGCGCGCACTACTTGTCGCCTGCTTGGCGATGACGTTACAGGCCTGCGCACGCGACGGTGATTCTAGCCCATCGTTTTTAGGCGCGGCACTTCTGAACGAAGAGGACGCGTCACAGGCGACGCCGTCTCCCGAGCCCGATCCCATTCTGCGCCATGTCACTTCAAACAAAGTGCTCGGCGCCATGGCGTATCAGAAGGTCACGGGACGGACCATTGATCCCTCCCGGCTGGAGAACGGCCGATAAGTGAGCCTGCCGATCAAGCGCGCTTTACAACGCGCTCGCTGGTTGCAGCCTCAAGGCCGCGCTGAACCGCAGGACGGGCTGCGATGGTTTTGAACCATGCCTCAAGTTTCGGAAACTGCGTGAGGTCCTGTCCCAGATCCGGCCAGCGCCGCACCCACGGAAAACACGCGATATCCGCGATCGAATACTCACCTGCGAGATACGGCCGGTCCGCCAAGCGGCGCTCCATCACGCCGAACAAGCGGGTCACTTCCTTGGTGTAGCGAGCAACGCCATAGGGAATGGCCTCGGTTGCATACTTGCGGAAATGCAGACACTGACCGGCCATGTGCCCGAGTCCACCCACCTGCCAGAACAGCCACTGATCGACGTCCGCTTTTTTGCGCTCGTTGGTCGGATAAAAAGCCGAGTACTTGCGGCCGAGGTATTGCAGGATCGCACCCGATTCAAACAACGCGATCGGCTGGCCGTCAGGACCGTCCAGATCGACGATGGCTGGAATCTTGTTGTTCGGTGAGATCCGCAGAAAATCTGGCGCGAACTGCTCGTCTTTGCCGATGTCGATCAAGTGCCCGCGATAATCGACGCCAAGCTCCTCAAGCATGATCGAGATCTTGAAACCATTGGGCGTCGTCCAGAAATACAGCTCAATCAAATCGTCCATTGCGTCTTCCGACATGTACTTCCTTTTACGGTACGAGAATAACCGACCCGGTGGTCTTGCGCTGCTCAAGATCGCGGTGAGCGGCAGCAACATCGCTCAAGGCATAGCGATGATTGATCGCGATTTTGACTTGTCCGCTCGACACCATCTCAAAGAGATCGGCTGCGTTGTCGAGTAGGTCCTGACGTAAAGCGGTATAGGCAAAAAGCGACGGGCGCGTGGCGAAAAGCGAGCCTTTCAGAAGCGTTAGGTCGAAGGGCGGAACGGGACCAGAAGCGTTGCCGAACGAAACCCAAAGCCCGCGCGGCTTCAAGCATTGCAGCGAACCGAGATACGTATCCTTGCCGACCGAGTCGTAGACGACATCGCAGCCCTTGCCGGTTGTGATCTCAGAAACGCGCGCGACGAAATCATCCTTTTTGGAATTGATGACGTGCGTGCAGCCATAGGATTTGGCGAGCGCTGCCTTTTCGTCAGAGCTGGCGGTGCCGATCATCGTCGCACCCAGCGCCCGCGCCCACTGACATGCAATCAGGCCGACGCCGCCTGCCGCCGCATGAAACAGCATCACCGTGCCGGGCTGCACGAAGAACGTCTGGCGCAACAGATAGCGCACCGTCATGCCCTGCAGCATCATCGCGGCGGCCGTCTCATAGGAAATCCGATCCGGCAGTTTGACCATGCGGTCGGCGGGCGCCAACCGCTCCTCGGCGTAGGCCCCCGGACAGCTGGCATAAGCGACGCGATCACCGACCTTGAGGTCTGAAACGCCGGCGCCAACCGCCGTAACGTCGCCCGCGCCTTCCATGCCGAGCACCGCCGGCAATGCCGGCAACTTGTAGAGGCCGGTGCGCTGATAGATATCGATGTAGTTGATACCAATGGCTTTTTGCGAGAGCCGCACCTCTCCGGGGCCTGGTTCGCCGACGTGGACATCGTGAGGCGAAAAAACCTCAGGGCCGCCGTAGCTTTGGATCTGAATAGCGCGAGACATATCGGAAGCTTTCCAATTGAGGGCGAGACGCCGGAAACGCGT
Organism: Hyphomicrobium sp.; assembly: GCA_016716675.1. Lineage (GTDB taxonomy): Bacteria > Pseudomonadota > Alphaproteobacteria > Rhizobiales > Hyphomicrobiaceae > Hyphomicrobium_B. The sequence goes on along the minus strand of JADJVG010000008.1, from coordinate 147,942 downwards.
GGCGCACGTTAGGTTGGGCGCACTATAGGGCAATTGAGACGCTGGCTGCGAATCCGGCTAGGCAGAAGCGCCGTTCACAGGACAGACGTGGTGCCGCCTTGAGCCCGCCATGCTGCCCTTTTCGGGGCAAGGATATGACCACTCAAGAGCAGGGCAGATGAGCAACTCAGCACGGTCGATCACCACAACGCGCGTGGCCGCAATCCGTTGCATGTCCATTGCGATCGCCCTTGCGGTGGCCGCCTGTGCCGGTTCGGAACCGACTGTGGCGCCGCCGTCTTTGGGCCTGCGCTGCGTTGACGACAGTGCCCACTGTATCGCCCAGCGCGAAAAAGTCTTCGACAGCTACATGGCCGACAAGTCGCGCTCGTGGATCAAACAGCCGGCCGCACCGGAGGCACACGCGTCGGGTGTTCGCCTGTTTGCGATGAGCAAGCGGCGCAAGGAAATGTCGTGTGAAGAACTTCAACACTCAAAACGCGAAGCCGATTCCGCCCCCGGCGCTTTGCGCGGACCGGGCGGCAAGAACCTCACGCCCGCACAAGTTTCCCGAGGCGTGATGCTGGCAGGCGATGTCGGGCGGGAATTGGCCAAGGAAATCAGTAAGCGTTGCAGCAGGACTTGATCGCGCCGCTGAGGCGCCTATGTATCCGCGTGCGCATGCTGGGTCTCCTATAGCGCCCCGTACTGTCGAACCCGCCGCAGAGGCTTCTGAGAAAGCTCTTCATGACCGTCCAGGATTTCGTTGATGTCATCGTCACGTTCGTGCGCGATCATTCGGCGTGGGCTGCGCCCATGGCGTTCATGGTCGCGTTTCTGGAAAGCTTCTGCTTCCTTTCGATCCTATGGCCCGGCACCGCGATCCTGGTTGCGATCTCCGGGCTTCTGGCCGCCGGCGGTGTCGGACTGGACGTGCTCTGGCCTGCCATCTTCGCCGCGGGCCTCGGCGGCACCTTAGGCTACGCCATCTCCTATTGGATCGGCCGCTACTACAAGGAAGACATCAAGACGATCTGGCCGTTCCGCAATAACGCCGGTGTGCTGGAGCAGGGCGAGACGTTCTTCAAAAAATGGGGCGCCATCGGCGTCTTCCTCGGGCATTTCTTCGGCCCCGTGCGGGCCATTATCCCCGTGGTGGCGGGCATGTATGCGGTGCCCCAATGGCAGTTCCAGGTGGCGAATATCGCTTCGGCGTTCATCTGGGCGGCAGGCGTGATTGCCCCCAGTTACTTTGGTTTACAGTACTTCATGGGTTAAAGGCGCTTTCGGCCGCCATTTGGCGCTCGTGACGCAATAATCGCGCCTTGCCAGACCTTGCCATATCCACCCGGTTCGCCTAGACGGGTGGCTCGCGGGGCGCCTCATGGCTGCCCCCATTTCTTTTCAAACGGAATATGACCATGGCTAAGACCTCGCTCAAGAACATCCAGAAGCAGAAGAAGAAGGCCCGTCGCGCCATTCCGCGCGCCAAGGTTACGCGCGTGCAGGGCAATACCCCGGCCGTTCGTTCGCGCCTCAAGAAGCAGGCCGGCAAGGCCCGCGCTGCTGCCGCCAAGGCCGCCGTCTAAGACGCCGCGCATCGTCGCGGCATAATTCCCGGATCGGCGCCCGATATTTTCGCGTATACCGCGAAATAGGAGGTCATCCGTGTCAGCGACGATCCCCACCGCCCCCGCCTTGTATCCACCGACGGTTCCACCGGCGGCGCGAGCGCTACCGCTCTATCTGAGCTTGACGCGCTTCGTGCGCAATCCGCTGCGCTCCCTGCCCCGCACGGTCTATGAGCAGCCGATCGTTGCCTATGGCCGCAAACGACCGCTCGTCGCCTGGGTCACCGGGCCAGAGCTTATCGAACAGATCCTCATCAAACGTACCGACGTGTTCGTCAAAACACGTCTCGACAAGCGCGTGCTGCGCCCGCTGATCGGCACAGGCCTGTTGACGGCAGATGGCGACCACTGGCGCTGGCAGCGCAAACTCGCAAGCCCACTGTTCCGTCCCAATGACGCCTACGGCTATGTGCCGGCCATGACGACCGCCGCTAACGAGCAGATTGCGCGCTGGCGCAGCCTCGGTCCATCGCACACCGCAGCCATCGACAGGGACATGACCGAGACGACGTTCGCGGTGATCACGCGCACGATCCTTGCTGGCATCGACGCAAACGAAGCCGTCGAAATTCAACGCACTGGCCACGCCTATATCGAGCCGATCATGTGGTCGGTGGCCGCCGCCTTGATGCTGACGCCCGAGCGCTGGTGGTATCCGGGCAAGCGGAAAATGATGCGCGCCGCACGAGAGGGCCGCGCCGTCGTCCAGCGCCTTCTCGACAAGCGCCGCGCATCGGGTATCGAGGGCGACGACCTTGTTGCCCGCATGCTGCAAGCCCGCAATCCCGACACAGGCGCGCCGATGTCGGATGAAGCCCTTATCGACAATCTCGCCACCTTCCTGCTGGCTGGCCACGAGACGACCGCCAAGGCGCTAACATGGACGCTCTATCTGTTGGCACGCGCGCCCGAGTGGCAAGACCTCGTGCGCAATGAAGTGCTCTCCGTCGCCGGACGCCGCGCCGTCACGGCGGACGATATTGCGAAGCTGCCGATCACGCAACGCGTGCTCAAGGAATCGATGCGGCTCTATCCGCCGGTGCCGGCCATGACGCGGGTCAACGCAGAAGCCACCGAACTCGGCGGGATCGTGTTACCGTAACCGTGCCTCATCGTGATCCCTGTGTTCGCCGTGCACCGGCACACGGCGACGTGGGATGACCCCGGCAAATTCGATCCTGATCGCTTCCTGCCCGAACGCGAAGCCAAAATGCAGCGCACGCAGTTCATGCCGTTCGGTGCGGGTCCGCGCGTTTGCATCGGCGCATCGTTCGCGTTGGTCGAAGCAACCGCGGTGCTCGCGACACTGCTGCAATCGGCGCGCTTCGATTGGGACGGCAAGCATCTGCCCGAGCCGGTCAGCCGCGTCACGCTGCACCCGAGAGGCGGCATGCCGCTCAAAGTCTCGATGCTGTGAAGCTTCCGGTACCGCGAAATTTGCTGCGGCGCAGGGACTTCTGAATCCTTAAATTCAACCTGTGAATTGCGCAGCCCCTATGAGCCGGAGTGCAAAACTCTTCTGGTACATTGATGCACACATTCAACGAAGACCTCCATGGAGGGGTCAATGACATCGACAAAAATTGCCTACGTGATCGCCGTCTTCGTGCCCTTCGGACTTGTGATCCTCGGCGCGATCGCCCTCGTCCACATCTACAGATGCCGCAAGGCGCTCGTGGCCCAAGTCTGCGCCATGCAGGGCTAAGTGCCCGCCGCTAAAAAATTCAGATCTCGATAAGATCTCTCATCACGAGATGAACAGCGTCAGGCGATACCAAGCTTGGACATCGCCGGCCAGATGCGCTCGCGCAATAGGGTCTGCGCCTCATCGGCGGTCAGCACCGTTACGCCTTCGCCGCTCGAAGGGCAGCGCCCGTCATCATCCATTAGTCCGTGCGTGCCAACCGCTGCGCACACCCGCGTCCACACGCCCGGGTCCGTGCGCACCTGCCCCCAGATGGCCGACAGGAAGTAGCGGAACTTTGCGCTGTGCTTCGCCAGCGCCTCGATCTGATCGATCAGCAGCGGCCCATGTTTGACGACGGCGTTCTCAAGCAAACCGGCGGCGACGTATGCCGCGTCTTGCGCCGTCTCGCACGCATCCATGGCGGCGACCGTCAGCGGGATCAACAGATGCGGGTAATCCTGCTCAACTTCGAACGCGCAATCAGCGGCCCAGGCGTGTTCGTCACGCCCGGACGGATCAATGTTCTCGCCGTCGACTCCGTACGTCCGGCCGTGCAGAACGACAGCCGTTCCGACTTTGGCAAAATCGAAACTGCCGTCGGCCTTGTGGCAGGGAAAGCCCTGCTCCGCATATTTGCAGTCGAGACAGTTTGGCAGTTCCATGGTGCCCCCACAGGCGCCGTGCGAACCGGCGGTGAACTGCCGGCTGGCGCGTCAGATACCGAGCTTGCTCTTCAAGATGTCGTTAACCGCTGCCGGGTTGGCTTTGCCGCCCGTTGATTTCATAACCTGCCCGACGAACCAGCCGAGCATCGACGGTTTCGCCTTGGCCTGCTCAACCTTTTCCGGATTGGCGGCGATGATGTCGTCAACCGCCTTTTCGATGGCGCCGGTGTCGGTGACCTGCTTCATGCCACGCTTATCGACGATCTCTGCCGGGTCGCCGCCCTCGGTCCATACGATCTCAAACAGATCCTTGGCGATCTTGCCCGAAATGGCGTTCGACGCGATCAGGTTGACGATGCCGGCAATCTGCTGCGGCGTAATTTTGCTGTCGGCGATGTCCTGGCCTTCTTTGTTCAAGCGGCCGAGGAGTTCGTTGATGACCCAGTTGGCCGCCAGCTTGCCGTTCTGCTTGCCGTCTTTGACGAGGCCCAGAACCGTTTCGAAATAGTCGGCGCGCTCACGTTCGGCGACCAGCACGTTGGCGTCATAAACCGACAGCCCGAAATCCTTTACGAAGCGAGCGCGTTTTTCGTCCGGCAGTTCCGGCAGGTGGGCTTTCAGATCATCAACAAACGCCTGCGTCAGCTCGAGGGGCAGCAAATCGGGATCGGGGAAATAGCGATAGTCGTGCGCCTCTTCCTTCGAGCGCATCGAGCGGGTCTCGCCCTTGGCGGCATCGAACAGGCGGGTTTCCTGATCGATCGTGCCGCCATCTTCGATGATGTCGATTTGGCGGCGGGCTTCGACTTCGATGGCCTGACCAATGAAGCGGATGGAATTGACGTTCTTGATTTCGCAGCGCGTGCCGAGCGGTCCGCCGGGCTTGCGCACCGACACGTTGACGTCGGCCCTGAGGTTGCCCTTCTCCATGTCGCCATCGCACGTTCCGAGATAGCGCAGAATGGTGCGCAGCTTGGTGACATAGGCTTGCGCCTGCTTGGAGGAACGCATGTCGGGCTTCGACACGATCTCCATCAGCGCAACGCCCGAGCGGTTGAGATCGACGTACGAATAATCCGGGTGCTGGTCATGCAGCGACTTGCCGGCATCCTGCTCTAAGTGCAGGCGCTCGATGCCGACGCGCATCGTCTCGCCGTCCGCATCGATCTCGACTTCGCCTTCGCCGACGACCGGATGCTTGTACTGCGAAATCTGATAGCCCTGCGGCAGGTCCGGATAGAAGTAATTCTTGCGATCAAAAATGCTGCGGTTGTTGATCTGGGCTTTCAGCCCGAGGCCGGTGCGGATCGCCTGCGCCACGCACTCCTTGTTGATGACTGGCAACATTCCGGGCATCGCGGCATCCACCAGCGACACGTGGCTGTTGGGCTCTGCGCCGAATTGCGTTGACGAGCCTGAGAACAGCTTCGAGTTGGACGCGACCTGAGCATGCACTTCAAGCCCGATCACCAGTTCCCAGTCGCCGGTAGCGCCGGGGATGAGGTTGGACGACGTTGCAGATGCTGATGTATTCGCCGAGGCCATTCGTACGTTCTCCTGTCTTCAACCCGAGCGTTAGCGCAGGCCGAACCAAGAGGCAATGGCGACCGACAGCGCAACCCGCAAGCTGGCCCAGAACGCCGAAAAGGGTGCCCCTCGCGGGACACCCTTTTGCAGAATTGCCGGACTTTCGACCGGCAAGAACCTCGAATGACACTCGCGTGGTCAACAACCATGCCATTGAGGAGGACGCGGCGGGCGCCACCGTTGCCGAAGGCACCCGCAAACTCAAACCCGTAACGTCAAATACCGGAGTGTTTTAAGGACCGGCAGTCGCATCTGAGGAGAGACTAGCAGAGCAGGGTTTAGACCGCGTTACGGCGCACGACGTATCCGGTGCACAAGCGATGAATACGCAAGCGTTTTATGCCTCAATTCGAAACGCTGGTCGCTGAACCTTATCCTGCCTGGCAGGTCATTTCCGCGTGGCGTGCCCGATCCAGCCGTAGAGCAAGCCCGCGACCAGCGACGCTGCAAAAATGCCACCGCCCGCGCGGCCGAGTTGCGGCGCATCCCAGATCTGCAGCAAGGCCGCGAAATAAATCAGCACGATGCCGGCAAGCGCACCGGCAAACGCAGCGATCCAGATTTTTTGCTTCTCGTTCGCCTGCCGGCCGATCCAGAACGAAACCGCCACCGTCGCCGGATTGAGCACCGCATAGGCGGCAAGTTCCAGCAAATTGACGTCTGTTTGAAGGTCAGGCCCCATCGGCGTCACCTGCATCCCCGCTCGTGGCGGAGGCCTTCTTTTCCTGCGCCTGGCGGAGATTTTCTTCTTCGTACTGCACGAACCAGCCGATCATGTTCTTCCACTGCGCACCGACCATATCGACAATATCGGGCGGTAATTCACGCTGCTTGGCGCGCTCCTTGACGCGATCGATCACCTGCTGAATGCGCCAGTTCACAACCGCGCCTTCGCTTGAGTTGACCTTAAGTTGCCATGCTCGATCGACGTAACCGAAGCGTTCGGCGATCAGGTCAACGAGCGCTGCATCGATGCGGTCGATTTCGGCGCGCACCTGGCTCATGTCGGCGCATTCCCACGGGCGTTTCGGGTCCATCATCAGCCTTTCATCCACCAGTTGCCAGGAGCCTTGAAGCGTCCGGCGGCATCTTCGATCGCCTGTGCGGCGCGGAACAGCGTTTCTTCGTCAAACGGCTTGCCAATGAGCTGCAGGCCGAGCGGCGTACCTTGCGACGATAGCCCCGCCGGCACCGACATGCCGGGCAGGCCAGCCATGTTGACGGTGACCGTGAAAATATCTTCGAGATACATCGCCAGCGGATCACCGGTCTTCTCGCCGAACGCAAACGCGGGTGACGGCGTCGTCGGCGTCAGCACCACATCGACATTCGCCCAGGCATTGTCGAAGTCGCGCTTGATAAGCGTGCGCACCTTCTGGGCCTTCAGATAGTAGGCATCGTAATATCCGGCCGACAGCACATAAGTGCCGATCAGGATACGGCGGCGGACTTCCTTGCCGAAACCTTCGGCGCGGGTCTTTTCGTAGGTATCGGTGAGATTATCACCCGGCACGCGCAGGCCGTAGCGCATACCGTCATAACGCGCGAGGTTCGACGACGCTTCAGCAGGCGCCACGATATAATAGGCGGGCAGCGCGTATTTGGTGTGCGGCAGAGAGATGTCGTGAATGGTCGCGCCCGCAGCCTTCAGCCAGGCGATGCCGTCATCCCAGAGTTTCTCGATTTCCTTCGACATGCCCTCGACGCGGTACTCTTTCGGCACGCCGATGCGCAGACCTTTGATGCCCTTGCTCAGCGCCGCTTCGTAATCGGGCACCGGCGCGTCAACCGACGTCGTATCCTTGGAATCGTGGCTGGCCATGACCTTCAGCATCAAGGCGGCGTCCCGCACGGTTTTGGTAATCGGCCCAGCCTGATCCAGCGATGATGCAAACGCCACGATGCCCCAGCGCGAACACCGGCCATAAGTCGGCTTGATGCCGACGGTACCCGTCAACGCTGCCGGCTGGCGGATTGATCCGCCGGTGTCGGTCGCTGTTGCGGCAAGGCAGAGATCCGCCGCCACTGCTGCCGACGAGCCGCCCGAAGACCCGCCGGGCACCAGCTTGTCTGTTGTCGGCTTGCCATCTTTGCCGTTGCGGCGCCAGGGCGAGACGACGTTGCCGAAGGCGCTCGTCTCGTTCGATGAGCCCATCGCGAATTCATCGTTGTTGAGCTTGCCGAGCATGACCGCGCCTGCGTTCCACAGGTTCTGACCAACGGTCGATTCATACTGCGGGATGAAATTGCCGAGGATCTTGGAGCACGCCGTGGTGCGGATACCCTTGGTGCAGAATAGGTCCTTATTGCCAAGCGGCAATCCTTCGAGCAGACCAGCTTCACCGGCAGCGATGCGCTTGTCGCTTTCCTTGGCCTGGGCGCGCGCGTGTTCGGGCGTCGTCATAACACAAGCATTGATCGCGGGATTGGCCCTGTCGATGGCCGCGATGAAAGCATCCGTCAGCTCGGTAGATGTGAAGGTTTTCTTCGCTAGGCCGTCACGGGCTTCCGTTAGCGTCAGTTTGGTTAGATCGGTCACGAACTAGTTTCCCTTGTCAGTGTCGCAGCGCTGAAAAATCGTCGCGTTGTCCATGACAGTCACTTTCAATTTGCCGTCAGGCAAGCGTTCGAAGATATCGCTCTCCGGCCCCTCGTCAGGGCCATCTGTGCAATGCATCAGCACTTTCCACTTTTTGCCTTTTTCAATTTCGGTGAACGACGTGAAGGTGCACGAGCCTTCCCAGCCCTCGAAACCGTCTTCGGTCAGCGTCTCCGGCACGGTGCCGACATTCTTGTCGCCGCCCGCGGCGAGCGCCGCCAGCTTCTTGCATCCCTCATCGGTCGCATACGTGCCAGCACCAACGAACGTGCCCTTCACCACGGCCACGTCAGCTTGCGCAGAGACGGACGCGACAGATGCGAACACGATTGCGGCGGTGAGGGTACGCATCGACCTACTCCACGATTTTCGGGACGACGAAAAATCCGTCTTCCGACATCGGCGCATTGGCGGTAACGGCGCTGGCCATCTCGCCGTCCGTAATCACGTCGTCGCGCATGGTCATCGCGGACGGCACCACGCGCGTCATCGGCTCGACCGAAGACGTATCGACTTCGCCGAGTTGCTCAACCCACTGTAAGATCTGCGTCAGCTCAGTTTCGAGACCCTTGGCCTCGGCGTCGGTGACCTTGATCCGCGCAAGGCGCGCAATGCGCCGGACGGTCGCTTCGTCGACCTGCATGACTTCTTCCCCGGATGGCTGGAGCTTGGAATTGGTATTCCCGCACTCATAGCTGCCTCCGAGGCATCAACGCAACCGGGCGGGGCAATCGGGCGGGAGGCCTGCGGCGCTTTGGATAGCCAGCCGGCCCTGGCGGCCCCCAAACGCAAGAGGCGCCGCTGAACCAGCGGCGCCCCAAAGTCCGTTCGGAATGGCCGGGGCGGGTCTGCCCCGCCAAATGCCTAATGTTTCGGCCCGTAGACGCGCCAGAGAGCCGAGATGATGTCGGAATAGTCGTCCGTCCAGGCGGTCACGGTGGCGGCGTCCTGCATCGTGGCACCCTGCCAGTCCTTGACCGGTGCGATCGAGGCCGGGTCTTTGGTGACGATCACGACCACCGAGGGAGCCGAATCGAGGGAGACCACTTTCGGGTTGCTTTTCACGATGGCGACCGACGTTCCGGGTGTCGCGAACGCCGCGGCAGCCGCGACCGGTGCCAGGTCAAGGTGGCGGTTCGAGACGTGGATCGCCAGAACCCCCTTATCGGTCAGCTTGCTGAGGTAAAGCTTCAGCGCTTCGGCCGTCAGCAAATGGGTCGGCACTGAATCGGACGAGAACGCATCGATCTGCAGATAGTCGAAGCTTGCCGGCTGCTCCTTGGCAACCGTCAGGCGCGCATCCCCCAACACGATGTCAGCGTTCGGGCGGCAGGCCGACAGGAAGTTAAAGCGCTTCAGGTCGGCCGCGACTGCGACCACCGCGGCGTCGATTTCATAATAGCGCCAAGTCTCTTCCGGTTTTGCATAGCAGGCCATGGAGCCGACACCGAGCCCAATGATGCCACCACGAAATTGCGAAGACGGCTTGCCGCTTGCATTGCGCGCCACGCCGACCGCCATCGCCATTGGCGACGCCGGGTGATAGTAGGTCGCCGGCACAGGCGGCATAATGACTTTGCCGTTGGCATCCTTGAGACGCTGGGCGCCGTGACTGGTGGTGCCATGCAGCAAGCGGCGCACATCGCCATTCTCGCTTTCGAGTACGCGGATCACACCGAAGAAACTGCGCGAAGGTTCGCCGCGATTGAGGCTTGACGGCAGGAACATCGCGACCGCTGCCAGTGCGCCGATTATCAGGATCTGCAATTTGGCATACTGGCTGTAGGCAATCAGGAACACCGAGCCGACTGCGATCGTATAGACGCCGACCATCATGGCCTGCTGATCCGACTGGGTATACTGGATCATGAAGCCGAAGCCGAGCGCACACACCGACATGAGAGCGCCGATGCCGAGCATACGCTTTTCAGTTTCATCGAGGTCGCTGAACACGCCCGGACGGCAGAGCATGCCGAGGGTCAAGAGCAGCGGGAATTCATACGTCGCATTGAAAATCTGCGGCGCGATGATGGCCGCAAAGATGCCGCCCAATGCGCCGCCGAGCGACATCCACAGATAGAACGCCGTCAGGTAGCTGGCTGCCGGGCGATCTTCATAGAGCGCACGGTGCGCAACCAGCGTCGTCACCAGGAACGACGAGAACGCAACGAGGCTCGATTGCCACCAGTCGAACATCGTGGCGATCAGCGACAGGATGGTCACCGAAACCAACAACGGCTGAATGCGCACGAGAATGCCATGCTGAATGACCGGCTTGTCGCGGAACACCAGCACGAACGTCAGCAGGAACATGGCCAGCGGCACAACCCACAGGAATGGGGCCGCCGCGATATCGGTCGAAAGGTGCGTGGTGAACGCGACCAGCAGACCTGACGGTATGGCCGCAAACAGCACCCAGCGCGCCCGCTGCAAGACGCTTGGCGCAGCGTCTTCAACAACGCTTTCCGGTGCTGCTTGAACTGCGACGGGCGTTTCGCGACCAAGCGCGACCATAATCACGCCCGAGACCGCAATGGTGGTCACCAGCAGCAAGAAGCCGAACGTCCAGACATTCGATTGTTCGCCAAGGCCCAGCACCGGCTCGATGACGACCGGATAGCTGAGCAGCGCCAGAAGACTGCCAAGGTTCGATGCGCCATAGAGGAAGTACGGATCGTTGGCATGCGGGTTGCCAGTGCGGCTGAACCAGGCTTGCAAAAGCGGAGCGTTTGCGGAAACCGCGAAGAACGGCAAACCAACGCCAGCGGCCAGAATTCCGATCAACCACAGATACGCACCATCGGCGGGCGGCTCGGAGGCGCCGGCCGGCAGCCCGATCGGCATTGCGAGATAGGCAAGCGTCAACACGGCAAGATGAACGAGCGGCGCAAGGCGCGGTTCAACGAAGCGATTGAGCACGTGCGCGTAGCAGTATCCGGCGAGCAGCACGGCTTGAAAGAAACAGGTCGAGACCGCCCATACGCTCGGTGAACCACCGAGTTGCGGCAGTACCATCTTCGCGAACATGGGCTGGACGGAGAACAGCAGCAGGGCTGAGAGGAACAGGGTTGCCGTAAAAATGGCTAACACCGCAGCCTGGCCGCGAACGGTCGCCAGTCGTCCTGCGAAAGACGCGCCCGTAAGCGTCGCATACATACTCAGATACTCCTGCCACTCGAGCAAGCCCCCACCAGAAAGTATTTATGAGCGACGGCCCGCAAAGTGTTTCGACCGCGTTAACAACCGAGGATATCGCGGTTTTCCGCGATGCCGTCGCGGGCACAGGGCGGCTGATTGGCATCGATGCCGGCACCAAGACCTATGGCTTGGCATTGTCGGATGTGACTCGCACGATCGCATCGGCCCTTGAAACAATCGAGAGGCGCAAATTCGCCGCCGATATGGAGAGGCTGTTTGCGCTCTGCCAGACGCATGGCGTGACCGGACTGGTGCTCGGCTTTCCACGCAATCTCGATGGCAACGAAGGCCCCCGCGCCCAGGCAACGCGCGCTCTTGCCCGCAATCTCAACAAGTTATCGCCACTTCCCGTTTTGTTGTGGGATGAGCGACTGACGACTGCAATTGCCGAGCGCATGTTGATCGACGCAGATCAGACCCGCAAACGGCGCGCTGAAGTCATTGATAAATTGGCCGCAACCTTGATTCTTCAAGGCGCGCTGGATCGCATGCGCAATCAGATTTCCCCTTAAACATCGGCACTTCACGCTTTCGTCCAGGCAGCGTCGCACCGCCGCCGCATTACTCCACCACTTTACACTTACGTAAGGTCTGAGTGGATGTGATTGTGGTAGCGGACCGTTGCTATGAGTGACGTTGTGAGACTTCCCGAGTACGCACCGCGCGCAACCGTCATGCGTGCCGAGCGGCTTGCTGTTTCAACCGAGGTCGAATGCGCCGTTCGGCGTTTTCCTCAATCAATCCGCCGCGAAGTTCGCCGTCTCGTCAAATCGTCGTCGCGCATCGCCGACCTCGCAACCGTTTTCCCCGGCATTCTCTTCGCGCTCGCCAGCCGGCGCGGCAACGTTCCGGCGCGCCTGCATGCCACGTCGTTGATCGAGAGCGGCGCTCAATTGAAAGTCGTGGCACGGGCGCTGGAACTGCCGATGTGGTTGCGGCGTCTGCCGCCCGAAGCATTCGTCTCGCTGCCCGATAGCCTGCCGAAATCGGAAGCCTTTGGCCGGCGCATCGCCAGCCGGTTGCCGGTCTACAATCGCGAGAGTGCGTTCTGGCTGACAGCCGTGCTGTTTGCCGAACGCGCCTGCCACGAAGATTTTGCGATCTGGCTCGCCGGCCAGCCGGTATTCGCGGTCGATGGCGACGCCGAGAAGCTCATCGCGGTCGTTGCCGCCTATGCGTGGTTCTCAAGCCATCCCGAAACTGCTGCGCACAAACTTATTGTCGTGCCGTGGCGGCAGGAAATTGCCTTCGATACCGCGCTGTGCGCGGCCAAGAGTTGGTTCAACCGGGTCCGGCTGGTCTTGCAGCTGCCGCCGGGCATCATCACCGATCCCTGGCTCAAACCCGGCGCCTCCGCCGGATATTCCTTCGATCCGTTGATGGACCATCCGGCGATCCTGGCCGAAGCCCAGGCCATGCAGAATTGTGCCGATCAATACGGCGAACGCATCGTGCGCGACAAATGCCGCCTATTCTCCGTCAAGCGCAACGGCAGCCGCGTTGCAACGCTTGAAGTTGGCCCGCACCAGCGCGAGATCGGCGTGCTTGCCATCAATCAGTTGAAAGCCCGTCACAATATGGCGGCGTCCACCGAAGTCTGGCAGGCCGCCTACACCTGGATGGCCAGCCAGCAAAACTTGAAGCGCCTGCCGGCGCTGACCAATAACGACCGCATCTTTGACCAAGGCGCATGGCGCACTTTGCTGCAACCTTATCGCGAGGCGCGATCCGACGCGCCATGGCTCGACCGCGATGCGACGCACCTGATGTTTGCCGGGTTTGACGCCGATCTCGCCGATTTGGCGCGCCGTGGCGGCGTCTCGTCGTGGCTGTTCACTTAAGACGGCTGGAACGCCGGGTGACCTCGCCTTAAGCACGCTGTGACTTGATGACCGGTGGCGCTTGCGGGCGGTGCGGACTCCCCGTATAGACACCGCTTTAATGGCACAATCATCCAAGACCAAAGCGCTGACGCGGTTTCCGCGCCGCCACCTGCTGACCTGCGAAGGTTTATCGGCAGCCGAAATCAATTTCCTGCTCGATCTCGCGGATAAAGCCGCCGATCATTTCCGCCAAAGCGGCGCTAAGCGCGACGTGCTGTCGGGCCGCACACTCATCAATCTGTTCTTCGAAAGTTCGACGCGCACGCAGGCGTCGTTTGAGATGGCCGGCAAGCGCCTCAGCGCCGACGTCATGAACATGAACGTCGCCACGTCGTCCGTCACCAAGGGCGAGACGCTGATCGACACCGCCGTGACGCTGAACGCCATGCGGCCCGACATCATCGTCGTGCGCCATCACGCGGCGGGCGCGGTCGAACTGCTGTCGCAAAAAGTCGACTGCTCGGTCATCAACGCCGGCGACGGCGCCCATCAGCATCCGACGCAGGCACTGCTCGACGCGCTCACCATCCGCCGCGCCAAGGGCCGCATCGAGGGACTGACGGTTGCGATCTGCGGCGACATCCTGCATTCGCGGGTAGCGCGCTCCAACATCAACGTGCTGAACACGCTCGGCGCGCATGTGCGCATCATAGCGCCATCGACGCTGCTGCCATCGTCGCCCGAGCGGCTCGGTTGCGAAGTCTACACCGACATGTGGAAAGGCATCGAAGGCGCCGACATCGTCATGATGCTGCGCCTGCAGCGCGAGCGCATGGAAGCGTCTTACGTGCCGTCCAGCCGCGAGTTCTTCCACTTCTTCGGGCTCGATCTCGAAAAGCTGGCGCGCGCCAAACCGGATGCGCTCGTTATGCATCCCGGCCCCATGAATCGCGGCGTCGAGATTGCCTCCACCGTTGCCGATCATTCGCCGTATTGTCGATCCGGCCTCCGGACACGACGCCCCCGGCGGACTGCTGGTTAGAGACGGCCTGATTGCCGATATCGGCCCGCACCTGCGCCGCAATGCGCCGGACGGCTATCAGGTCATCGACTGTAAGGGCCACGTGCTGGCACCCGGACTCATCGACGCGCAAGTCTTCACCGGCGAGCCCGGCTTTGAACACCGCGAAACGTTGAAGACCGCCAGCCATGCGGCCGCCGCCGGTGGCGTGACCACGATCGTCGTGATGCCGGAGACCAATCCGGTCATCGACAGCGTCGCGCTCGTTGACTTCATCCAGCGCCGCGCCCGCGACAACGCGCTGGTACACGTCCACACCATGGCTGCCATGACCAAAGGCCTCAATGGCGAAGAGATGACCGAGATCGGTCTGTTGAAGCGCGCCGGCGCCATCGCCTTCTCGAACGGCAAATCGAGCGTGGTCAATACACGCGTGATGCGCAACGTGCTGAACTACGCCAAAGACTTCGGTGCTCTCGTCGTGCATCACACCGAAGACCCCTATCTCTCCGGCAACGCCGCCATGAACTCCGGCGAAGTCGCGTCGCGCCTCGGCCTCTCAGGCGCCTCGAAGATCGCCGAAACCATCACGCTCGAGCGCGACGTGCGCCTCGTCGAGATGACGGGAGGCCGCTATCACGCCGCCACGATCAGCTGTGCCGAAAGCCTCGACGTCGTGCGCGCCGCCAAAGCCCGCAAGCTCGGCGTCACCTGCGGCGTCTCGATCAATCACTTGACGCTGAACGAAAACGACATCGGCCCGTACCGCACGTTCTTCAAGGTTCGCCCGCCGCTACGCCGCGAGGAAGATCGCATGGCGATGGTGCGCGGCATCGCCAGCGGCGACATTGACATCATCGTCTCGAGCCATGACCCGCAGGACGCCGACACCAAGCGCCGCCCGTTCGCGGAAGCCGCCGACGGCGCGGTCGGCCTCGAAACGCTGCTGGCGGCGGGTCTGCGCCTCGTCAATTCCGGCGACGTTCCGCTTCTGGCGCTGCTCAAAGCGCTGACAATCAATCCGGCGCGGCTTCTGGGGCTGCACTCAGGCCGCCTTGTCAAAGGCGCGATTGCCGATTTGCTGTTGTTCGATCCTGGCGAACCGTGGGTGGTCAATAAGGACCTGCTGCGCTCGCGCTCGAAGAATACGCCGTTCGACGAAGCCAAAATGCAGGGCCGCGTGCTGCGCACGGTCGTTGCCGGCGAAACCGTCTACGAATACGCGGGCGTCGAGCGGACCTAAGGCCCGCTTTCATCCGATCAAACACGCTAGCGGCGGCCGCGCCGGGAAACCACCTTTCGGTGTTTTCCAGGCGCTTATGCCCACTCACCACCAACTGAACAGCGGCTTCTTCTGGATCACCCGCATGCGGCGGCCATAACGGTCGTAGACGATCATGTCGTTGGGGCGATCATCCCAATCGTCGCGATCGTAGTATCGGCGGGCGGGTGCCGGGGGCGGCTTCGGCCGATGCTTGATGCCGCCCTGCGGCTCGCCGCTAATCAGCACAATGAAGTCGGTGGCGTTGTTGGTTTCCTTGTGCAGCGGCTCATCCGAAACGATCAGTGACGATCCGGGCCAGACGGATGCTGAAATGCGCTGCAGAATTTCCGGCGGGATTGTAATGCGGTCGAGCACAGACGCCGCGATGGCGGCATCCGTTACAAAGGGTTCGGCCGCCGCCGCTTCCATCTGCTTGCGCGCCTTGCTCGACAGCGCAGAAAAATCTCGTCCGGGGCGCGGCGCCATAGAGACCGCCGTCCAGCGCAGACTATTGGTACCGTTCTCATAATCGACCGCCGTGAATACATGCGTGCCAATCGGCTTGTCCGGGTCGGCAATGCTGACCGGAACGTCGACAACCGGTTCATGGCCCTGCCGTACATACAGCCGCTGTGTGTTTCGGCTGATGAATAGGGAAACGGGCAGCGTCTTACGCCGCGCCTCGGTCGCCGCGGCAACGGCCGTCTCAAGTGCCGCTTCGGCCTTGGCGAGATCTTGTGTGGCGGTCTGCAAGGCGGCATCAGCAAATTGCTTGGCTTGCAACAAAGCCGTCGTACGCTGCGCGACAGTGGCAGCCGTCGCCGTGGCTTTGGCGGTGGCATCCGCCTGTTTCTGGTAGCGGGCCGGCAATTTCGCAGCGGCCAGATCGCGATCAGCGCGCGACGCTTTCGCGATGGCCGTTTGCTTGGCACGCGCGGCAGCCCGCTCGGCACGTTCCGCCCTGGTGCGTGCCCGCTTGTCGGTTGCGGCCGCGACTGCGGCGATGGCCTTGGAGTGCCGCTCCGTGGTGGTCAACACGGCCGCGTCGGCCTTGTCTTTGGCGGCCTCCCACGGTTTCAATCTGGCAACGTCCTTCGCATACGCCAGCGCGCGGTCCGCACTGGCGGCCCGCTCATCTGCGATACGTTTAGACTTTTCGGCCGTGCGCAGACTTTTTGCAGCGGCCGCTTGTTTCTTGGTCGCGGCAGCCACCACCTCTTTCAACTGGGCAATCGGCGCCTTGCGCTGCTCGACTTCGGTATTGGCGGCAACGACGCGCCGCTGATAGTCGTCCATTTCGGCCTGACGCTCCGGCCATTGGCTCAGATCGGCAACAAACGGACGCGGACTCTGATCCGCGGTGCTGCTGGCATCAAACGCCGTACGCGTCACGAACGCCGCGCCACTGATCGGCGCTGGCTTCAACAGGTTCGAATGAGAAATAGCAACCGGCGCTACGTTATCGCGCGCAACGATGACCCGCATCCCGATCTTGGTCAGCGGAAAAATCTGCTCGGCAAACGTGCCGGGCATGCGCACGCAGCCGTGCGACGCCGGGTAGCCCGGAAGCTGACCTTCATGAAGGGCAATCCCCGACCACGTGATGCGCTGCATAAACGGCATGGCAGCATCGTCATAGAGGTTGGAATAGTGGTCCCTATTCTTTTGCAGAACGCTGTAGATGCCGACGGGCGTCTCATACTCTCTCGCGCCGCTCGACGTGCTGGCGCGCAACGCGCCGCCGTGTGCATCATAAAGCGAGACCCGTTGATGCTTGATCGAAACGATGGCCATCACCGGCGGACCAGAGAGGCTGTCCTGAACCGCTGGCACGCTTTGCGATTTCATACTCTGCGGTTTGCGCGCCTCAGCGGCGGCTGGCGATTGCGCTAAACCGGCCGCCATGATGAGGGCAGCGGCGGCGGACATGTTCGCTACCGTACGCGAGCGGAACTTGCAGGTCATACTCGGAACCTCGAGAAGATGCGGTCTACACAAGAGACTGCAATATAGAACGTAAACAAAGTGCGGATATAGCCCTCTCGTCGTTGCAATTTGAACCGTTGCAGGTGCCAGCCGGGGTAGCCAATAGCACCGTGCGGAGGCAACTGTTGCAGCCTGCTGTGTCGCAGGCGCGACACGGCATAGAGCCGCCCTATGGCTCCCAGTTGCTACAAATGGGGTCTTTGCATAGTTTGGCGCCACACGGATATATCATCCGCGTCCCCTAGGATCGCACCCCATCCATGAGCCCGCTGTCGTCTTTCATCACATTTATGGCTGGCGGCCTGTGGTATTGGCTGCCTCTTGCTTTTGGCCTCGGCTATCTGCTCGGCTCCATTCCGTTCGGCCTGCTGCTAACGCGGGCAGCGGGGCTTGGCGACGTGCGCGCCATCGGTTCCGGCAACATCGGCGCAACCAATGTGCTCCGCACCGGCAATAAGGGTCTGGCCGCCGCAACGCTTCTGCTCGACGGCTTGAAGGGCACGGCGGCCGTATTGCTGGCCGATCACTTCTACGGGCAGGTTCCCGCCATGCTGGCCGGTCTCGGCGCATTCCTCGGGCATATCTATCCGATATGGCTGAAGTTTCGCGGCGGCAAGGGCGTGGCGACCTACATCGGCGTGCTGCTCGGGCTTGCGTGGCAAGGTGCTGCAATCTTCGCGCTCGTTTGGATCGCGGTTGCCGCGTTGTCGAAAACGTCGTCTCTTTCGGCACTCGTTGCCAGTGTCGTTGTGCCGGTTGCCCTGGCACTCATGGGGTTCTGCGAGCTGGCGATAGTCGCTGGCCTAATGACGCTACTGATTTTTTGGAAGCATCGCGCCAACATCCGGCGGCTGATCGCAGGTGAGGAGCCAAAGATCGGTGCCAAAGCCTGAGTCGCCTTCTCTATTCACTGCAGCGCCATTGCCGATTGCCAAACTAGCGCCGCCGGAAACACTGGCCTGCCTGCGGCTGATCCGTTCGGAAAACGTCGGCCCCGTGGCGTTCCGCGAACTCATCAATCGCTACGGCGGCGCAGCGGAAGCGCTGAATGCGTTGCCTGAAATCACGCGCCGCGCCGGCAGCAAACGGCCGATCCGCATTTGCCCGTCCGATCAGGCCGAAGCCGAACTTGCAGCAGCCGCCCGCGCTGGCGCCGAGCCGGTTTTTACGATCGAACCAGGATACCCCGCCGCGCTCGCAGCCACCGATGCACCGCCCCCCATGTTGTACATCAAGGGGCGCAGTGAGCTGTTGCACCGACCGGCGGTCGCCATCGTCGGCTCGCGGTCGTGTTCGGCGGCGGGCGCTAAACTCGCCGGCCTGTTTGCCCACCGCCTCGGTGAAGCGGGATACGTGATTGCATCCGGCCTTGCGCGCGGCATCGACGGCGCAGCACACAGCGCAGCGCTCGCCAGCGGAACCGTTGCGGTGCTCGCCGGTGGCATCGATCATCTCTATCCGCCTGAACACGCCGCGCTATTCGAGCGTATCGGCAGCGAGGGGTGCCTCATCACCGAACTGCCGCCCGGATACAAGCCGCGAGGTCAAGATTTCCCGCGCCGTAATCGCATCATCTCCGGCATTTCCCTTGGCGTAGTGATTGTCGAAGCCGCCGCGCGCTCCGGCACGTTGGTCACCGCGCGCTATGCCGGCGAACAGGGTCGCGACGTGTTTGCCGTGCCCGGCCATCCGCTCGACCCGCGCGCAGAAGGCACCAATCGGCTGCTCAAAAACGGCGCGACGCTGGTGACCGAAGCCGAAGACGTGATGCGCGTGCTGGAGCCGCTTTCCGGTTTGCGCGAAGGCCCAGCTTCGCTGCGCTGGATGCCGCGCGATCCTCAGCCGCCCGCTGACCCCAATCCACCCGACGTTGGCGATCCGGAACGCAGCACGGTTTTGCAAGCCCTCGGCCCCGCCCCCGTTGATCTTGATGCAATCCAGCGGGCCACGGGATTATCGACGCGCGCTGTCCAGATCGCGCTAATGGAACTCGATCTTGCCGGGCATATCACGCGGCCGGGCACCGGCTTGATCGCCCGGCGCGATCCGTCGTGAAGGCAACAATGCGCCTGCCTGCCTAACCGACGGGCGTGGCGCTGGCCGGAGCAACTCTGGCTTGGGTCAGGGCTTCCAGATGTGCGAGCGCCAGTATCCCGGCCAAGGTCTCACAACCCTCGCGCGCAGCAAGGTCTTGCAGTTCGTTCACCAAGTCGGCTAGGTACAGCAGACGTTCGGCGCGTTCGTTGTCGGATGGCGACATGTCAGGCCCACCGCTTTGCGGCCTCACTCCCATAGAAAAACCCTCAAAAATGCACTCAAAAGTTGAAAGTCGTGGGTAATATATTCCCGCATAGATTGCAATAGCGGGAAATTGTTCAACTTTAACCCCGCGTTAGCCCACATTTGACAGTGCTGCGGCGATCAACCATGTTCCCCCCCCACCCACGAGCGCCGGAAGAGACACGTTACACCGATCAACCGGGGCGGGTATGCCCGCCAAGGAGCTACAGCGCGAGATGAACGTCGTCATCGTCGAATCCGCCGCCAAGGCCAAGACCATCAACAAGTATCTGGGGTCTGGCTATAAGGTCATCGCTTCTTACGGCCATGTCCGCGACCTGCCGGCCAAGAATGGCTCGGTCGAGCCGGACAATGACTTTGTAATGCACTGGGACATCGACGCGAAATCCCAGAAGATCATTCGTGAGATCGCCGACGCCGTTAAGGGCGCCGATAAGCTCATCCTGGCGACCGACCCTGATCGCGAAGGCGAAGCCATTTCCTGGCATCTCCTGGAAATCCTCAATCAGAAGAAAGCCATCAAGAAGGGCCTTGAGATCGAGCGTGTGGCGTTCAACGCCATCACCAAGCAGTCGATCCTGGCGGCCCTCAAAGAGCCGCGCAAAATCGACCAGCCGCTGGTCGAAGCCTATCTTGCGCGCCGCGCCCTCGACTATCTCGTCGGCTTCAACCTGTCGCCGGTGCTGTGGCGCAAGCTGCCGGGTGCCCGCTCGGCAGGACGCGTGCAGTCTGTGGCGCTGCGTCTCATTTGCGACCGCGAAGCCGAAATCGAAGCCTTCCGCACCGATGAATACTGGACCATCGAAGCCCTGCTCTCATCTCCCAAGGGTGATGACTTCCGCGCCCGCCTGACCGAGATCGCCGGCACCACCTTGAAGAAGCTCGATATCAAGGACGAGGCGAGCGCCGCCGCCATCAAGGCAGCCATCGAGAAGCAGGATTTTACAATCGCATCGGTGGAAAAGAAGGCTGCCAAGCGCAACCCGTATCCGCCGTTCACGACCTCGACGTTGCAGATGGATGCGTCGCGCAAGCTCGGCTTCTCAGCCAAGCAGACGATGCAGGTCGCCCAGCGCCTCTATGAAGGCGTCGACATCGGCGGCGAGACGGTCGGCCTCATCACCTACATGCGAACCGACGGCGTGCAGATCATTCCCGAAGCGGTCGCCCATATCCGCGATGTTATTTCGTCGGAATACGGTGCGCGCTACACGCCGTTTGCGCGCGAGTGGAAAACCAAAGCCAAGAACGCACAAGAAGCGCACGAAGCCATCCGGCCGACCGACCCGAAGCGCAAGCCCGATCAGGTTCGCAAGTTCCTCGATAAGGATCAGGCAGCCCTTTACGATCTCGTCTGGAAGCGCACGATCGCAAGCCAAATGGCCGCCGCCGATCTCGAACAGACAGTTGCCGAAATCAAAGTCAAAGGCCGCAACGGCACCGACTACGGCCTGCGCGCCAACGGTTCCGTCATCACGTTCGATGGCTTCTTGAAGGTCTACGAAGAAGGCCGCGACGACAAATTCCGCTACATCCAAAAAGGCAAAGACGACTCCGAAGGTGATGACGAGGATAGCCGCCGTCTGCCGCCGCTCGAAGCCGGCGATCGCCTCAAGGATAAACAGATCGACGCCGATCAGCACTTCACGCAGCCGCCACCGCGCTTTTCAGAAGCCACGCTGGTGAAGCGCATGGAAGAGCTCGGCATCGGCCGCCCGTCGACCTACGCGTCGATCATGGCCGTGCTTGTCGATCGCGACTACGTCAGAATCGAAAAGAAGCGCTTGGTGCCGGAAGACAAGGGCCGCCTAGTCATCGCGTTCCTCGAAAGCTTTTTCAAGAAATACGTCGAGTTCGATTTCACCGCCGGGCTCGAAGAGCAGCTCGACCTGATCTCCAACAACGAACTGGCCTGGAAAGACGTGTTGCGCGATTTCTGGCGCGACTTCACAACGGCCGTCGCCGACATTAAAGATCTTCGCGTCACCGAAGTGCTCGAAGCACTCAACGAATTGCTCGGACCGCATGTGTTCCCGGCCAAGGAAGACGGCAGCGATGCACGCGCCTGCCCGAAGTGCGGCACCGGCCGCTTGAGCTTGAAAATTTCGAGCCAGTACGGCGCCTTCATCGGCTGCGAAAATTATCCCGAGTGCCGCTTCACGCGCCAGCTCTCGCAATCCGCTGGTGGCGATGAAGCTGCAGCACTCGACGGCAAAGTGCTCGGATATAACGATGACGGCGTTGCGGTGACGCTGCGCAACGGCCGCTTTGGCCCTTATGTGCAGCTTGGCGAAGCCGAGGGCGATGAAAAGCCCAAGCGTTCGAGCCTGCCGAAAGGCGTTGATGCGGCGACGCTCGATCTTGAGCGCGCGCTGCAGCTTTTGTCGTTGCCGCGCGACGTCGGCATCCACCCGGAAACAGCAACGCCGATCACCGCCAGCCTTGGCCGCTACGGGCCGTTCATTCTGCATGACGGCACATACGCCAACCTCGAGAACATGGAAGAGGTCTTCACCATCGGTCTCAACCGCGCGGTGACGCTGCTTGCTGAAAAGCGCGCCGGCGGCGGCAAGAGCCGCTTCCAGCGTCAAGCAGCGACGGTTCTTAAAGATCTTGGCGAACACCCTGTCGAAGGCGGCAAGATCCAGGTGCTCGAAGGCCGCTACGGGCCGTACGTCACGCACAACAAAGTCAACGCGACGGTGCCGAAATCCAAGAAGCCGGAAGATCTAACGGTCGATGAAGCGATCGCGCTGATTGCCGAGCGCATCGCCAACGGCGGCGGCAAGAAAGCCAAGCGCGGCGCCAAAGCACCCGCCAAAGCCAAGGCCGCGCCGAAGGCTGCCAAGCCCGCAAGCGAAGCAAGTGCCAAGCCGGTGAAAGCAGCTGCACCTGCCAAGAAAGCACCGGCTACGAAAGCAGCCGCCAAAAAGCCTGCTGCAAAAAAGCCTGCCGCTAAAAAAACCGCCAAGGCAAAGGCGTGACCGATGTCATGGCCTGACACTGATGGCCTGATCCCGAACGAGAGAGACAAATCCGGTGGCCCGCCCCCCTAAGAAAGCGCGCGATCCCGCGAACGGGGGCCTGCCGAGCAAAAAGCAGATCCTCGATTTCATCAACACGTCGCAGGGCAAGGCGGGCAAGCGCGAAATCGCGCGCGCGTTCGGCATCTCGGGCGGCGCGAAGATTGCGCTGAAGCGGCTGCTCGCCGAAATGGCGGAAGAAGGCACGCTCGCCGGCAACAAGAAAGACCTGCGCGAGAAGGGCAAGCTACCGCCCGTCACGACGCTTGAAATCACCGGGCGCGATCGCGACGGAGATCTCGTCGGCAAACCTCTGCATTGGGAAGAAGACGACGGCAAACGCCCTATTGTGCGCCTGATCGTCGAAGGCTCGGGCACCGATGCCGACATCGGCATCGGCGATCGCGTGCTCGTGCGCCTGACAAAACTACCGCGCGACGCCGGTCCCGCATCCTATGACGCCAGCCCGATCAAGAAGCTGCCGCGCGAGAAGCGCCGCGTGCTCGGCATCTATCGCGCTTCGAAACGCGGCGGCGGCACCATCGAGCCGATCGATCGTAAGGAAATGAAAAGCTGGCCGATCCTGCCCGATGACGACGGCAAGGCGAGCGACGGCGATTTGGTACGCTTCGAACTCGTCCGCCGCGGCCGGTTTGCAACGCCGCGCGCCGTTATTCTCGAAAGTCTCGGCAACCCCGACGACCAACGCCAAGTCTCGCTGATCGCCATTCACGCACACGGCATCCCCGAGGATTTCCCGGAAGCCGTCATCGCGGAATGCGAGACGCTCGAGCCGCCGACGATGGACGGGCGCACCGATCTGCGCACTATCCCACTGATCACCATCGACCCGGCTGACGCCCGCGACCACGACGACGCCGTCTACGCCGAACCCGACAACAGTGGCAAAAATGACGGCGGGTGGAGCGTGATCGTCGCCATTGCCGATGTCGCTCACTACATCCGCCCCGGCAGCAAGCTCGACCGCGAAGCCGAACTGCGCGGCAACTCGGTGTATTTCCCCGACCGCGTTGTGCCGATGCTGCCCGAGAAGATTTCCAACGACTTATGCTCGCTGCGCGAAGGCGAGGAGCGCCCCTGTCTCGCCGTCCGGATGATCTTCGACAAGCACGGCGACAAAATCAGCCAACTGTTCATGCGCGCGATGATGAAGTCGCACGCCAAGCTCTCGTATCAGGAAGCGCAAGCAGCCATCGACGGCAATCCGTCGGAGAAATGCCTGCCGCTGATGGAGAAAGCGCTGAAGCCGCTGTGGGCCGCCTATGCCGCCGTCAACGCAGCGCGCGAACGGCGCGGACCACTCGACCTCGATCTGCCCGAGCGCAAAATCGTGCTCGACGACAAGGGCCGCGTTGCCAACGTCGTCACGCCCGAACGGCTCGATGCGCACCGGCTTATCGAAGAGTTTATGATTCAGGCGAACGTCTCAGCCGCCGAAACGCTGGAAGCTAAAAAGACCGAACTCGTCTACCGCATCCACGACGCGCCAAGCCCGGAAAAATTGAAGGGCCTCAAGGATTTCCTCGACACCCTCGACATGAAGGTGCCGCACCTCGGCACGCTGAAGCCCGAAGCGTTCAACGTCATCCTTGCGAAAGCCAAGGATCTTCCGGTTCCCGAACTCATCAACGAAGTTATTCTGCGCTCGCAGAGCCAAGCCGAATACGCGCCGAAGAACATCGGTCACTTCGGACTGAACCTCGCGAAGTACGCGCATTTTACGTCGCCCATCCGCCGCTATGCCGATCTGCTCGTGCACCGCGCGCTGGTGCGCGCCTTAAAGCTCGGCGACGGCGCCATGCGCGACGAAGACATTCCGCGTCTGGCTGCAGTGGCGAAAGCGATTTCCGATACCGAGCGCCGCGCCATGGCGGCGGAACGCGAAACAACCGATCGGCTGATTGCCAACCACCTCGCCGATCGCATCGGCGCAAGCTTCGCGGCCCGCATTTCCGGCGTCACGCGCTCAGGACTTTTCGTGCGCCTGAAAGACACCGGCGCCGACGGCTATATTCCGATCGGCTCGCTCGGCAACGATTACTTCCACCACGTTGAAGCGGCCCATGCCCTGGTCGGCGCGAAAAGCGGCGAAGGCTATCGCCTCGGCGACGTCGTCGAGGTTCGCCTGCTTGAAGTCGTGCCATCGGCCGGCGCGCTGCGCTTCGAAATGCTGTCGCCGGGCAGCAAAGGCCACTTCGGCGGCTTCAAGGCAGGTGGCGGCAAAATCCCGCGCCAGCGCCTCGGCGCCGGCAAAGGCCGGGGCAGCAAGGGCGGCTTCCGTCGCGGGCGGTGAGGCCTGCGGCTCCCGATACACTTGACCAGGATCAAACTCGGGGCGACATTGGCGGTCATGACAGTCATCAAAACCACCTCGGACTCCACCGCCCAGATCGCGACCGAGCGCGAGGTTCTGACATCGCTCAAGCGTGGCTGGAAGCAGCGGTGCCCGTCATGCGCGACGGGTGCGCTGTATTCGAGCTACCTGAAGGTCAACGACGCCTGCCCTTCGTGTGGGCAAGAGCTGCATCACCAACGCGCCGATGATGCGCCGCCGTATTTCACGATGACCATCGTCGGTCACATCGTGGTGTTCGGCATCCTGTTCGCCGAACAGAATTTCTCGCCCCCCATCTGGATGCAGCTTGCGTTCTGGCTGCCGCTCACGGTCTTGCTGAGCCTGTGGATTCTGCCGCGTGTCAAAGGCGCATTGATCGGCTATCAATGGGCGAACCGCATGCACGGCTTTGGTTCCGGCGCATTTGAAGGCGCCGATTTGGTACCGACGGAACCGAAGCCGGCCACCACACCCTAAGTCCGCATCATGTCATTGCCTACCGACCCGAATGCCGGGCATCTTGAACCGCCGGTGCGCGATGCCGCATGCCTCATTCTCATCGATCGAAGCCAAGCTGCGCCGCGCCTGTTGATGGGCCGGCGTTTGCCGAGCCAAGCCTTCCTGCCCAACAAATGGGTGTTCCCCGGCGGTCGCGTTGATGATGCCGACCGCGAGATCTCAGGGGTTGTAGCAGCGTCCAGAAACCTCTCACCGACGGTCGCCGGCCATCTGCCTTATGCCTACGCCGCCGTTCGCGAGACCTTTGAGGAGGCTGGCATTCTCGTCGCCACCGAGGCGCCACCGGCAGCCGCACCAGAAGTGCCCCTGGGTGCCCCGCAGGCGGCGTTTGCCGAGCGCTTCATCCCACCTGCCCTGAACCTGCTGAAACCCCTGGCGCGTGCGATTACGCCACCTGGGTTGCCCCGGCGCTTCGACACTTGGTTCTACCTGGCGGACTGGGATTGCAAACGGCCACTGTCCGGCAAACCGGATGGTGAACTGCTCGATATCGCATGGTTTACGCTGCGCGAAGTACGGGTCCTCGACCTGCCGATCATTACCCGGTTGATCGTCGATGATGTCGCAACGGTGATCAACGCACCGCCCGGCGCCAAGTCCCCGCTCATTCCATTCTACTTTCAGGCTGTTGGCGGATACCGGCGGTCGCTGATCAGAGCCACCTGGCCGTGGCCCGATGCCGACCCTCAGCTTTGACAGTGCATATTTGATCAGTATGGTGCGCGCTCATTCCCATAATCTTCGCGCCCATTAACTGAGGCCAATACGCCATGGCAAAGCCTGTCACCCAAAAGATCAAGCTCCTGTCTTCGGCAGGCACAGGCTTCTTCTACGTCACCAAGAAGAACCCGCGCACGTCGACCGAGAAGCTGGTCTTCAAGAAGTACGACCCCGTCGTGCGCAAGCACGTCGAATTCAAGGAAACGAAGATCAAGTAAGGCTGTTTGCCAGCCTTTTCCGAGCTCTAGGCCGGATTTGCGTTTGTTTCCATGCTTGCTCCCCCACTTTCAACGCTCACTTCGCCCCGCGCAGCACAAGGTCGTGCTGCCGCGCGATACAGCCAGTGCTCGGTTGCGGACATGTGGGGTTGGAACGGGACGCGATAGCCGACGTCCCAAAAAACCTTAACGCCAAAAGAGTGGCGGAGACCAGGGTCCGAAACAAACTCGGCAGCGGGGTAAATCGTTCCGAGATAGTCTCAAGACCCTGGTCAAAACCGGGCGAGGTTCAAAGAGGGCGTTGTCCCCCACCCAGCCTGTTAGATCGATCCCCTGTAGCCTAGCGAGGAGGCCACTCTTCGAGCCACTTGGGCCGATCAATCCCCACGCTATCAGGCTTTGCGGCGGGCCCAATAGCGCAGGATCACATACGTCCGTGCACCTGGTCAAAATTCACATCAACGAAGTACGCGGTCGAAATTCTTGCGGAAGTACCGTAATCCCAATTTTACAAGGGTGATTGGTGCCAGATCATTAAGATCTTTGCAAGAACTGCTTTGCAGTGACCTTTACGTCACGATGTGTGTTGAAACAGTGTTCACACAACGTGCATATAGCCATGTTTTTCTTGATAAAAATCAAACTTGTCGGCATGCGGGCGTGTCTGTGGTGCATCTACCCACAGGTCAACCAAACTACAAAATTCTGAACCAGAGCATTATGCAGCGTCGGCTGAGACCCGGTTGCGGCCACGTTTCTTGGCGGCGTACAGGGCATTGTCGGCACGCTTGAAGACCGTCTCAGGCGTATCCTCGGCGCGCTCCAACGTGCTGATGCCGACGCTCGCCGTCACACGGATGGCGCGTCCACCCGTGATCGTAAAGTTCTCTGACGCGATGTTGGCGCGCAGACGTTCACCGACCTGATAGGCACGAGCAATATCAGTATCCGGCATAATGATGACGAACTCTTCGCCACCGAGACGGCACGCGAGATCGATGCCGCGCGTGTTGCGCTTCAATCGAACCGAGAACTCCTTCAGCACCAAGTCGCCGACGTCGTGGCCATAGGTGTCGTTGACGACTTTGAAGTGATCGATGTCAGCAACCAGCATCGACAGGGAGCGCCCGGTGCGAAGCGAATCCGAAACGAGCGTCTTCAGATGGCTTTCCATGTAGCGCCGGTTCTGCAGACCGGTGAGCGCGTCGGTGATCGACATCTCGACGCTTTCGGCGAGGCGGTGACGCAGGAAATCCGAGTGGCGCTTGCGCTTGATCTGGGTCTTCACGCGGGCCAGAAGCTCATGGCGATCGATGGGCCGCATCAGGTAATCGTTGACGCCCATATCGAGGCCGCGCAGCAGGCGCGCTTCGTCGCCGGGTTCGACCAGAATGATGATCGGCAGATGGCGCGTGCGCTCCAGCGAGCGGACCTGCGAACAGAGCCGCAGCCCATCGGCGTTTTGCAGCGACAGGCTGACAACAAGCAGATCGAAGTTGTGCTCGGCCAGCTTGGTCAGCGCCGCCTGCGGATCGCGCTCGGCAAAAGCATCGTTGGACTTCGACAGAACTTCCAGCAAGCGGGCCGCCGAACGGGGATGGTCATCGACCACGAGGACGCGGCCAGAACGCCCCGAAAGCGCCTTTGCAAAGGCGCCGTCGTCGGGAATGCCCATCTCCTTGCCGGTGGAGGCGCGCATGATCATTTCGTCATTCAGCATCTTCAACCGCGCCAGATTTTTGACGCGGGTGATGAGCGCAATGTCGTCGACCGGTTTTGTTAGGAAGTCATCGGCGCCGCTTTCGAGGCCGTGCACCTTGTCGGCGGGCTGGTCGAGTGCGGTCACCATGACCACCGGAATATGATGTGTGTTGACGTGCGACTTGATGCGGCGGCAGGCCTCAAAGCCGTCCATGCCCGGCATCATGACGTCCAGCAGCACCACATCGACGCGCTCGCGCGCCAGCACATCGAGAGCTTCCTGACCGCTGTTGGCGGACAGGACCTCGAAATACTCTGCCTGCAGCCGCGCTTCGAGCAGCTTCACATTGGCGAGGATGTCATCAACGACGAGTACGCGGGCGGTCATGGGTTACGAATCTTGCCGGCAACTGAGGAATGGGGATTTTTCAATTTTTAGGCTGGCCGGCGAACCGGCGGACGGTTTCGAGGAAGGTCATCACCGAGATCGGTTTCGAGATGTAGGCCTCGCACCCACCGGATCTAATCCGCTCTTCATCGCCTTTCATGGCGAAGGCTGTCACGGCGATCACGGGGATATGGCGCAGGTTTTCATCGTCCTTCAGCCAGCGGGTCACTTCCAGGCCGGAAATCTCCGGTAGTTGAATGTCCATCAGGATCAGGTCGGGGCGGTGCGTGCGCGCAAGGTCGATGGCGTCGAAACCGTTGCGGGTTTGAATGATCCGATAGCCGTGCGCGACAAGCAGGTCGTTAAAGAGCTTCATGTTGAGCTCGTTGTCTTCAACGATCAACACTGTGCGCTGCCCCAAGCGCGGGTCTGCGCCGCGGCGGTCGACGGTCATGCTGGGTTCCTGAAAAGTCATGCGCGTTGGACCGATTGCTCTTACGGGCTACCTTGTGCACCGATTCTCGGTGAATGCTGCGCCACAGTGTGACCGGAACAGCGTAACCAACAGTTAAAGAGCCGGGAACTTTCGACGGGTTTTGGAGCCCAAATCGATGGCAAAAGCCAAACACTTAACAATTGACGACGCCAAGACCCTCGCGTTGCAGGGACTTTCATTCCTGGCAAGCGACGCCGAACGCCTGAGCCGCTTCCTGACGCTGACCGGCATCGACCCCAGTGCGCTGCGCGGCTGGGACGCAGATCCGGGACTGCAGGGCGCGGTTTTGGAGCATCTGCTGGCCGATGAAAGCCTGCTACTCGTATTTGCCGCCGAGATCGGCGTGCCGCCCGAGCAGATTGCGCCTGCCTACCAGCGCCTTTCCGGCACCTGCGGCGCGACCTTCGACTAACGGCTGCGGCAGATCCTGCCAACGCCCAACCCTATCTGCGACGGCGAGCGCCGACACGACGGCCGACGATCCCGCCGCTCCTTCAAGCAAGGAGACGGAAATTGATGGAAGCCACTGACCCGGCCACACCCCGGCGGATCGAACCGACCTTTGCGGAGCTTTTCACGCCTAAACTGGTGACTATTCTGCGCGAGGGCTACACCGCCGCTGACTTCCGGTCGGACGCCATCGCCGGGCTGACCGTTGCGATTGTCGCCCTGCCCCTGTCCATGGCCATCGCCATCGGCTCCGGGCTTTCGCCCGATAAAGGTCTGTTTACCGCGATCGTCGGCGGCATTCTGATTTCTGCCCTCGGCGGCAGCCGCTTCCAGATCGGCGGACCCGCGGGCGCGTTCATCGTTCTCATTGCATCGATCGTCGAGCGTCACGGCTACGACGGGCTGGTGCTCGCGACGTTAATGGCCGGCATGATGATGATCGCCGTCGGCTTTCTCCGCCTCGGCACCTACATCAAGTACATCCCCTTCCCCGTGACCGTTGGCTTTACCGCGGGCATCGCGGTCATCATTTTTGCGAGTCAGATCAAAGAGCTGCTCGGCCTCGACATCGCCAAGGAACCGGCGGCCCTCATTCCGAAGGTCGTCGCACTTGGGCAGAGCATCGGCACGATTAATCCTGCAACGGTCGCCTTGTCGTTGATCGCCATCGCCATCATCACTGGCGTCAAGCGTTGGCGGCCGACGTGGCCGGCCCTGCTGATTGCCGTTGCGGTGACCGGGGCGTTAGTCGCCGCATTGCATCTCGACGTGGCAACCGTCGGCACCCGCTTCGGCGGCGTACCGCAGTTGCCGCCGGCGCCCTCCCTTCCGGCCTTCGACTTCGCCAAGATCCAAGCCGTGTTCCCTGATGCGATCACCATTGCGCTGCTCGGGGCAATCGAGTCGCTGCTTTCGGCCGTCGTCGCCGACGGCATGACGGGCCGCAAACATCGTTCGAACTGCGAACTCGTCGCGCAAGGCGTGGCCAACATGGCGTCCGTAATCTTCGGCGGCATGTGCGCCACCGGCACCATCGCGCGCACCGCAACCAATATTCGCGCGGGTGCCCGCAGTCCGGTTGCCGGCATTATGCACGCTCTTTACATCCTGCTGTTCATGGTCGTCGCCGCGCCGCTCGCCAGTTATATCCCGCTCGCAGCCCTTGGCGCGGTGCTCGCCTACATCGCCTGGAACATGGCGGAAAGGGCAGAGTTCGCCAGCCTGCTGCGCTCGTCGTGGGGCGATGCGGCCGTGCTGATGGCGACCTTCCTACTGACGATATTTGAGGATCTCACCGTCGCCATCGCAACGGGCGTCACGCTCGGCGCCTTTCTGTTCCTGCATCGCATGGCGGAAGCTGTCGAAGTCGAAGGCGGCGGCCTCTTGATCAGCAAGGACAAGGCTGACGCGGTCGGCGACGAGCGCACGCACTATGCAGCTGGAGCCTTGGGCGGCGAGGTGCTGGTCTACCGGATCAGCGGCGCATTCTTCTTCGGTGCAACAGCCGCCGTTAGTGGCGTGCTTGACCGAATTGGCGCGCACCCCAAGGTATTCGTTCTGGATTTCTCTGACGTTCCCCTGGTCGACAGCACGGCCGCCAAGACCCTCGAACGCTTCGTGCATAAGCTTGATAGCGCCGGCACGCGCGTCTATTTCTCAGGCGCACGTCCACCTGTGCGGCGCACGCTTTTAACGGCAGGATTGCGAAAGCCACTGGTGCGCTACACGCCGACGGCTGACGATGCGATCCTCGATGCGCGTGAGGACGGGGTCACGGCGTCTCCGTGAGTGCCGTGGTAGGCTAGTGGAAGGGATGATCGATGACCCGCGTGGTTCTGAGAATTGACTTCGACGCCGAACGCTATCTCGGCCACGGACGCATCGAACTGCTCGAACTGATCCATGAACACGGCTCCATTGCCAAGGCGGCCAAGGCGATGGGCATGTCGTACAAGCGGGCCTGGTATCTGGCAGAGAGCATCAACAGCACGTTTTCAGAACCCGTCGTCGAGCGCCAGCACGGTGGCAAAGGCGGCGGATCAGCACTGCTGACGCAGTTTGGTGTCGCCCTCATCAAAGACTACCGGGACATGGAGGCGATCACGCTCAAAGCCTGCGCCGCGCAGTTGCGCCGAATGCAGAAAAAGCTCGGTGCGGCTAGCGATTTTCAGCCCTGAGCCGCGACCTCAGGCCCGACGGCGTGCCCGACCATACGGCCCGCCCCGATGACAGCTCGACCACATGCGACGCAAGCCGTTCCACTTCCGGCAGTGCATGCGTCACATACAGAATTGGAATTGCGAACTCATCGCGCGTCCGTTCGATCAGCGCCATGATCTCGTTCTGGCGCGGCGTATCAAGGCTCGACAGAGGTTCATCGAGCAGTAGCAGTTCAGGCCCCGCGAGCAGCGCGCGCGCCAGCGCGACACGCTGCTGTTCTCCGCCCGATAATCCTGGTGGCCGTCGCTGCATCAGGTGGCCGATCCCCATCACCTCGATGATGGCGTCCGACGCTGCGCGGCGCGCCTTGAGTGGCGCGAACCACCGGCCGAATTTGAGGTTCTGCTGAACGGTCATGTGCGGAAAAAGCAGCGCATCCTGAAATACCAAGCCGATGCGACGCTTGTGCCGTGGCACGAAGATACCCTTCTCGACATCGACAAGCACCGTGCCGCCGGCCGTGATCCGTCCGCGTGATGGACGCATCAGTCCGCCAATCAGCCCGAGCACGGTTGACTTGCCCGACCCTGACGGGCCGAACAGCGCCGTGATGCCGGGTCCGGCGCTGAAGGAAGCATCAAGCACAAAGCCGTTGCGCTGAAGGCTGGCGTCAAATTCGATCATGGCAAGGGCTTCATCGCTCGAACACAGCGATGCGGCGCTGCAGGTGGCGGTTCAATAATTCTGAGAGCAACATCGCCGCCAAGGCGATCGCGGTTGAAAACAGCATCAAGCGGATGGCCGCGGCGTCACCGCCTGGAACCTGCGTATAGCTGTAGATCGCCGACGAAATGGTTTGCGTCTCGCCGGGAATATTGGAGACGAAGGTAATCGTTGCGCCGAATTCTCCGAGCGCCTTGGCAAAGCACAAGATCGCCCCAGCCAATAGCCCCGGCAGCGCCAGTGGCAACGTAACCAGCAGGAACGTCCAGTAGCGATTGGCGCCGAGCGTGCCCGCTGCCGTTTCGAGGCGCTGATCGACGCTCTCGAAGGACAGCCGGATCGCGCGCAGCATGAGCGGAAATCCCATCACAGCGCAGGCGAGCGCCGCGCCGGTCCAGCGGAAAGACAGCGTGATGCCGAACGTCTCGAACAGCCAAGCGCCGATCGGGCCCTTGCGTCCGAACGTCAGCAGCAGCACGTAGCCGGTGACAACGGGAGGAAGCACTAGCGGCAGATGCAGGACGGCATCGAGCACGGCCTTACCTGGAAACCGGCACCGCGCGAGCAGATACGCAAAAGCCGTCGCGACCGGCAAACACGCCAGCGTTGCAACCGCTGCAATGCGCAGGCTGAGTTCTATCGCTGTCCAATCGTCGGCTGAAATCGGCGTACTCCTTGTCCCAGTGTCATCAGGCGGAAAGTTCGCGTGCACTTACGGCGCGAGCATCGTAAATCCGGCGCGTTCAAAAATTGCCGCCGCCGGAGCCGTCCGCAAATAAGCTATCAAAGCCGCCGCTGCTGCAGCGGCGTCCGGAGTCCCGGCCTTCATAACGGCGATCGGATAAATGATCGGCGGATGCGTCGCCTCAGGAAACGCATCGACGATCCTGACGTTTGGCTCTGCCGCCGCATCCGTCTGATAAACGATACCAAGCGTGGCTTCGCCGCGCGCCACCAGCGCCAACGCCGCGCGCACGTTCTCGACCTGAGCGAGCTTCGGTTCAACCGCTTTCCAAACACCGAGCTTTTCGAGAGCGGCCTTGGCATACTTGCCGGCGGGGACCGATGCCACGTCGCCGACAGCGAGCCGACCCGCGCCGATAGCGTCCGCCAGCGGCATGCCGTCTGCGATCTTCAGAGAAGCCGTCGATGTCGCCGGCGCAATCAGCACGAGGCGGTTGCCCAACAAGTTGCTTCGCGTGGCTGTGTCGATGAGCCCTTTATCCGCCAGATAATCCACCCAATCGAGATCGGCGGAAAGGAAGACGTCGGCAGGTGCCGCCTGTTCGATTTGCTTGGCGAGTGCCGCCGACGAGGCGTACGACAGCACGACCTTGTTGCCGGATGTCCTTTGATAGTCGGCGGCGACCACATCGAGCGCCGACTTCATGCTCGCGGCAGCAAAGACCGTGATGTTTCGCGCTTCGGCTGCCTGCACCACACCCGCTGACTGCAACGGTCCGCCGACGGTGGCGACAGCCATAACTGCGAGCACAAGCACGGGCAAAATCTGCCAGCCCCAAAACCGCATGCAACCTTCTCCGAAACCAACCGATATTTCCCGCAGGATATATTGCCAGCCCCAGATTGCAACCCGAATAGATCGGACAAACGGCAGTCCCGCCGCCTAAGAAGGCGGAAAAACCAGTATCGAAATCGATTTTCTTAGTGTTCGGACGCGCCGCACGCGCTCTCCGGCAGGAAGGTCAATTGCTTCAACTCGCCCTTAATTGCGAACTCGCCGTAATCGATAGCGAGATCGGACGTCACGCCGTTCTCATAAAAATCGTAGGTGAGTTCGTAAGTTGGTGGAGCATCCTTCTTGTCTTGGCCGGTCTCGAAGTAACTGATGGACATGGGCCACGAGCGCAACGTTGCCAAGCGGCCAGCGTCCTTCAAAGCGGCGGAGTCTTTCACGGCGCCGGCTGAAAGCGGCTTCCCGATTACGGCGGACGTCAAATAAACTTTGGTGCCCTTTTCCGATCCGTCATAAACGTTCGCGCTGACAAACTTCGTGCCGCTTCGTGCCGCGCGGATCAGCTCTTCGGCGTGCTGCATCGGGAAATACGTGTTGGCCGGCAACTGAAACTTTGATTTCGCCGGCTTCACCAGATCGACATTAGCGGTTGCCGTCGCAGTATCGCGCTTGGCATCGCCCTGGCTAGACTCGACCACCACATCATTAGTGTATTGTGTCGTCGAAAATCGCAGACGCTTGCCTGCCGCTTCTTCCCAGCTCGAGTTGCGAAGATCGTTGATCGTCTCGGTGCCATCCTGGCTGCTCATGCGCGTCACGAACCGCATGTTCTGCGTATAGCCTTCGCAAGCTGATCCAGTCAGTTCATAAACCATGCGGCCGGTCATTCCGGCAACGCCGGAGCCCGACGCCGATTTGGTCAGCGTGATGTCATAGACGGCGCGGTGCGGTGCGAAGTGCACGACATCTGCGGCGACGGCTGGCGTGGCTGCGACAAGCGCCGCTGCAAATACGAATGATCTCAATCCAAACACCATACCTAAAGAGCATCTCTTTTGCCGCTGGCAATGCGGACCCAGCTTACTGGTGGCTGTGCCTTACCAACGGGCCGCACCATACGCGGCGAAGCCACCATTGCAAAGCGGCTGAAGCACGGCCAAAAAGGGTAATGTCAGGAAACTGTGTCGAATTGCGTGTCGCCGCAAAGTTAAAGGACCTTTCATGATGTCAGATATTGAAGCCCGCCTCAGCGCCCTTGGTTTAGCGCTGCCACCGGCCCCCCAGCCCGTCGCCAACTATGTGCCGTTTCTGCTGGCCGGCCAGCAACTCTTTATATCGGGCCAGATCGCGAAAGGCGCCGACGGCCGCATCATAACCGGAACGCTCGGCGCCGGCCTCGACGTCGCGAGCGGCCAGGAAGCAGCCCGCCTCTGCGCGCTCAATATTCTGGCGCAAGCCAAAGCCGCCCTCGGCGATCTCGGCCGCGTTAAACAGATTTTGCGGCTGACAGGGTTTGTAGCTTCAGCGCCAAACTTCCACGATCAACCGCTCGTCATCAACGGCGCGTCGGACCTCATGGGCGCGGCTTTGGGCGATCGCGGCAAACATACGCGCTCGTCTGTCGGCGTTGCCAGCCTGCCGGCAGGCGCCGCCGTTGAAATCGACGCTATTCTTTTGGTGGAATAAAGCCATGCTCGACCGCGCAGCATTCCTCCGGCCCATTGCGCACCGCGGGTTGCATGCAGCGGCTCGCGGCATCATCGAGAACACCGCGCCCGCGTTCGATGCCGCGCTCCTCAAGGGCTACGGCATCGAGTGTGATTTACGACCCGCCCAGGGCGGCCTTCCAATCGTGTTCCACGACGAGACACTGAAACGCCTCGTCGAGGGCAATGGCCCAGTCAGCACGCTCGCACAGCAAGACCTAAAACGCTTGCGCTACAAGCAGTGCGACACACCCATCCTGACTTTCGGCGAGATGCTGGATCTCGTGGACGGCGCCGTGCCGCTACTCGCCGAAATCAAGAGCGAATGGGCGCCGCCCGACATGACGTTTTTGAAACGCATTGCCAAACTGGCCAACACCTATCCGGGCCCGCTGGCCCTGATGTCGTTCGATCCCGACGTTATGACCGCCTTGCGCGCGCTCGCACCGAGGATTCCGCGCGGTATCGTCTCGGGGAGCTTCTCTGGCGCGGGATGGTGGCACCGCAAAGTCTCAAAGCAACGTGCCGCCCGCTTGCGCGACCTGCTGGAATCCGCTGATGCCACGCCCGATTTCTACGCCTACCAACTGAGTGCGCTGCCGACGCCCGTGACCGAGTACGTCCGCAACGTTCAGGGTTTGCCACTGTTCACCTGGACGGTACGCACGCCGAAGGATCGCGCCCACGCCGCCAAATATGCCGACGCCATGATCTTTGAAGGCTTCGAGCCGTAGCCCCTTTAGCTATCTGCTGGCTGCGGACCGGCCCGCCGTCGCCTTAACCGCGCTCGGCTTTGGCCTTTTCATAGAGCGGCATCACGTCTGGCAAGTTTTTCTCGATCGTGGTGATGCGCGTCTTGCTCGACGGATGTGTCGAGAACCATGCGGGCGGCGCGCCCGTGGCGGCGCGGGCCATCTTCTGCCAGAGCGTAATCCCGGCGCGCGGATCGTAGCCCGCACGCGCAGCAAGCTCCAAGCCGATCAGATCGGCCTCTGTCTCATCGTTGCGCGAAAACTTCAGCGCCGCGAGACTCGATCCGGCGGCGCCGATCATTTCGCCGGTTTGACCAAACAATAGGCCACCGACAACGCGGCTGCCGATGTTCGTAAGGTTGACCTTCGCGGCACGTTCGCGTGCGTGCTCCCACAACGCATGGCCCATCTCGTGGCCCATGATCATCGCGAGTTCATCATCCGTCAGGTTTAGTTGTTCGATTATGCCGGTGAAGACGGCGATTTTGCCGCCCGGCATGCAGAACGCGTTGATTGATGGCGACCTGAGAACATTGACTTCCCATTTCCAATCTTTGGCGCGATCATTAAACTTGAAGGTGTGCGGAAACAGATCCTCGAAGATTTCGCGCACGCGCTTGACTTGCGGATCGTGGGCGTCGAGCAGGGCATGCTTCTGAAAGGCCTGTCGGGTCATTTGATCGTATTGCAGCGCCGCCGCGCCCTCGACTTTTTCAGCCGAGACGAACTTTGCGAAGAACGACTTGCGGCCGATTTTCACGCCGTCTTCCGCCGCCGCCACTCCGGCGGTCAGCACAACGGCCACTATGGCCATAACAACGACACGCATCCGCGACATCTGGTTCTAGCCTCCAAGGCCTCCGGTCCGGCGGCAATGCAGCACGCGAATCCGGAGAAATGCCGCTTACAGATAGGATGCAGGGTGATCCTTGACTAGTCTGTTGCGTAAAAACACATAGGCCTGAAAGCACTAGACGCTAGTGTGCCAGCGGCGCGCAAGGAGCGCTTTGCAATGGGTGTGTTGCCCACTACATACCGAGGACCATGACGGACGTCCGCCAAACTGTCGTAAAGCTCGTTCCCCGGATCGCCGATATCGCGGCCAGCGGGTGGGACGCGTGCGCCAATCCGGCCGGTGCGCCTTATCATCCGTTCGTATGCCACGCCTTTCTCAAAGCGCTCGAAGATGCCGGTTGCGTTGGCCAGGGCACCGGCTGGATGCCACGCCATCTGGTGCTTGAAAACGAGGCGGGCACGATCAGCGGCGTCGCGCCGTGTTACGTCAAGGGACACAGCCAGGGCGAGTTCGTTTTCGATCACGCCTGGGCGGAAGCCTACGCTCAAGCGGGCGGCCGTTATTATCCCAAGATTCAAATCGCCGTGCCGTTCACGCCCGTGCCCGGACCGCGCTTGATGGTGCGCCCAGGTCCGGCAGCCGCGAACGACGAGCAGTTGCTGGCCGCCGCCGCAATCGAAGTTGCGCGCCAGAACGGTTTATCATCAGTGCATCTCACGTTTCTCGATCGGGACGCGCAACGCCGTCTAGCGACGCTCGGATTTCTTGCCCGCACCGGCCTACAGTTTCACTGGCACAATGATAGCTACGCGACGTTCGATGATTTCCTCGCGACGTTTGCGTCACGCAAGCGCAAGTCGGTGCGCAAGGAGCGGCTGGAAGCACTCGCACCCGGGATCACCATCGAGCACCTCTCCGGCAAAGACATCACGGAAGCGCACTGGGATGCCTTCTTTGAGTTCTATATGGACACCGGAAATCGCAAATGGGGACGGCCCTATCTCAACCGCCAATTCTTTTCCGAACTCGGCAAGACGATGGGCGACCACTGCCTGCTCGTGATGGCCAAACGCGAGCAGCGCTATATCGCCGGCGCGCTCAATCTGATCGGCGGCGATTGCCTCTATGGCCGCTATTGGGGCGCAATCGAACATCACCCGTTTCTGCATTTTGAAGTTTGCTATTATCAGGCCATCGATTACGCCATCGCCCATAAACTGGCGCGCGTCGAAGCTGGCGCCCAAGGCGAACATAAACTGGCACGCGGCTATCTGCCCGTCGAAACCTATTCCGCCCACTGGCTCGCAGACCCCGGCCTGCATCGCGCGGTCGAGAGCTACTTGAAGCGAGAACGCGCACTCATTACGGAAAACAACGCCGACCTGACGGCGCTCGGCCCCTACCGTCACGAACAGGATTGAGTCCGTTGGTTTCGACCGATCGTCCACAACGCCCCGCGCGACATTCCACGACTAACCCCGCTTTACCGAACCACGAAGCCGCGCTAAGTCTGCGCAAACATGTAGCGAGGCTCCCATGACCTACGACAGCAGCAATATTTTCGCCAAGATTTTGCGCGGCGAGATTCCGTGTCACAAGGTCTACGAGGATAGTGACGCGATCTGCTTCATGGATGTGATGCCGCAAGGGCCCGGACACGCGCTGATCGTGCCGAAAGCACCATCCCGCAACATGCTCGACGCCGACCCGGCCGTGCTCGCCAAACTTTTGCCGCTGATCCAGAAGATCACCAAGGCGTCGAAAGCAGCGTTCGGCGCTGATGGCATCACCGTCATGCAATTCAACGAACCAGCCGGCGGCCAGACCGTTTTTCATCTCCACTATCATGTCATCCCGCGCTTCGACGGGGTGCCGCTGAAATCGCATTCCGGCAAAATGGAAGATCCGGCCATCCTCGCCGCAAACGCCGAAAAATTGAGAGCCGCGCTCGCTTGAAGTCTCCTAGGTTGTCGTACGCTCTGCCGCCGACATGCCCGGCAACGATACTTGACTGCACAAGACCGCAGGCATCACCCGGACGCGCTGCCACCATGTGTGTTTGACACCGGGTCTCATTATCACCGGGTCTCGTTCCCCGCCCATTGGAGCGGGGACGGACGGTCCATCGTCTTCGAGAAACTGGAGCGTCTAATCAAAAACGCCAGTCAACTGTGAAGCGCGCGACATCAAGATCGCTCGTAATCGGCCGAACACTGGCCGGCCATGCCGCCAAAGGACCATTGGTGTAATTGGCATTGTCGAAATCGATGCGCAAATACTCCGCACCGACGCTCCAATGATCGTCAATCGCGTATTTGAGCCCGAGACCGTAGGCAATACCGTCCATGCTCACATCATCGCTATAAGACCGTGGACCGGGCTTGCCGCAGCCACCAAACGGCACGGCCGCCGCATCCGCACATTCGGCACCGTATGTGAGATCTCCCCAGGCCCAACCGACCGTGGCATAGGGCAAGAACCGGCCAAGCGCCAAGCCGAACACGCCACGCACTGTAATAAGCTGATCGATCTCCGCCGTCTCGTTCAGATAGTTACCATCCCGAACGGTGTCTTTCAGATCCATGCCGGACAGATCAGCAGTAGCGCCCAGCACGAAGCTGCCAAATTGGTAAGCAGCGCCCACCAGACCGCCAATGAGGCCGCCCGAAAGATCTGGCCGAGGCGGCCCGTCCGGATATGCCGGCGTGTCGGGAAAATCAACGTCCCCATCGACCCAGCCGCCGTGCGCCCCGATCGAAACACCGGTCCAATTTACCGTAGGACTCGCGCTGAAAACATTTTGGTTCCCAAATCCATCACCAGCTGCTGCGTCACTGGCAGGCATGGAACTCGCCAAAGCAAGCGACATGACGGCAGCAGCAGCATTGCAACGTAGCGACATATGTGGTCCTCCCCGTCTACAAAACTCAATGTTCTATTATTTCTCCCTCTTTTATACTTTATGGGTATCAGGCCAGGCCTCTTATGCATGTAAAAAATGCATCCACGTTGCATTCAATGTGTGCACGTGTCGATCACGCAACAGGCAATGAAGGTAAAATGCTGCCCGATACGGGAGTCGCTGGACAAGCAGCGCGACATGCAGCGCCACTAACATTGATTCGGCCGGTGTGACATGAGCCAGCGATCGTTCTTGTCGCCGAGCCATGCTGAAAAGACGACGACGTGAAAAGGACAGTGAGTATTCTCAGCCCGATGCCGGTTATGGCGCCTATCATTCTCGCCGTGAACGCCTAAACACTAAGAGCTTCTCCGGCATGAAGACATACGTAATTGCACGCGTTGCGTTTCGGCCAAATTGACGCTCTGATGGGCTGCAATAGAGCGAGGACGCGATGGCGACAATTCTCATTGTTGGCGCCAGCCGAGGTATCGGGCTTGAAACTGTCAAGGCGGCCATCGTGGCTGGTCACGACGTTCGGGCCTTCTCGCGCTCGGCCGCCGACATGCCGGGCAACTATGCGCGGCTGCACAAGATCGCGGGCGACGCGCGCTCGCGTACAGATATCAAGAAAGCACTGCACGGCGCCGATGTGGTGGTCGAGACACTCGGCGTCTCCTCACTGCACGATGTCGCTTTCGGCACTACGCTGTTTTCAACCGCGACCCGCGAACTCGTTGCCGCCATGAAAACGACCGGCGTCAAGCGGTTGATCGCGGTGACGGGCGCGGGCGCCGGAAATAGTCGTGGCCACATCACGCCACTTTACGACTACCTGCTGTATCCGGCATTTCTGCAGCGCCTCTACCGCGACAAGGACATCGCGGAAGACATCATCATGAGGAGCGGCCTTGAGTGGACGATCGTCCGGCCAGTCCTGTTGACCAACCGTCCCGCCAACGGACTCTACAAAGCCCTGCCCGACATGAAAGACTGGCACGGCGGCATCACCTCGCGCGGCAACGTCGCGGATTTCCTGCTCAACCAAATCGAAGACCGCAGCATGATTGGCGAGACGCCGCTACTCGTTGGCTGATAACAGCGACGGCATGCGCGGGAGCCGACATGGCCATCAACATCACTCTGTTACAGAACCACTGTGTGGAGACGGCGACCGCAGCCTTGATCCGTATCGAGTGCAGACGACAGCGCCTTTCAATCCCGCTTTGCAACCATCAGCAATCATAGCAACCAAGGCGCGATGGGCCAGGAGGAGCCGTTGTCGGAAATCGTTGGCCGCGCCGGTTTCGCGTCTGCAGCTGGTGGAACTGCGACCCATATCAATAATCTTCGTCAGGATAGGTGCACCAAACCCGTTCGTTGCGCAGCAGAAGCCATGGAACTTTAACTTTTTGGCGTTCCTATATCAAAAATGATGCTCCCAACGGTGGCTCCGCATGCGCAACTATTCTTTTTGGATCGACTGGTTTCGCACCTCGGCGGTAAAGCCAGAAGGCGAGACTGCAGTAGCGCCAATCGGCGCGCCGGCTTATGACTCCGAACGTTTCGGACGCGTGCTGAACGGCGGAGCCGCTAGAACAACCGCTCACAATCTTGGTCTCGTCAAATCGCTTTCTCCTGCGCAGCGGATGATCAATTGGCTCAAGACGCAGCCAGCGGACGTCGTCGATGCAGCAGCCCAGAATCTGAATTGGGATCGAGCCGAGGAGGTCGTGCTGTGGCTGCTCAGCCAACCGACCACCGACGCAGCGACCGCGGTAAAGCTGTTCATGCGCGCGGAGCCAGCTTGCTATGTCTACAGCAAGGCCGAAGATCCGTCCTTTGAACCCTCTGAGTTCGACGAGAATGTCATACTGTCTTTCGCGGCAAACTGGAGAGCCAATCGGTATGCACGCGGCGGCGTTGGCTATGATCCAAGCGAGGTCTGCCCGTACGGTTCAAGCGATATCTTCTTCATCAATGAATTGAACGAGGACATCGCGAATTACGGGGCGAACGGCATCCATCCGCTTCCACCTTTGCCCGGTTTGGCAGGCCCCTTTAGAGGTCCCAAGCCGAAAGAGCTCGAGGCTTACTTGAGGGCCCAAGGTCGAAGCGAACTCTTCTTCGTGCGCTTCCTGTTTGCAGGCTTGGGCACTTGGATTTTCGACGATGACATCAATGAAGAGGACTTCGACGAGTGGATGCGTAAGAACCGGCTGAGCGGCGAATAGTACCAGAAATTCATTTGGACCGCCACCTGTCGGCCCGGTTCCATTTGGCCGTTCGGCGACAATGGCGCTTATCAATTCTGGATAGAGAAGGATGCGCTCCACCGAGGTGATCTGTCGGCTCCGAAGGTAACGTTCGAAGCATATTGACTGAGGGAGGCACGCGCGTGACCACGGCAAAGCGTCCAATCTTTGGACCAGAATGGCCTCGCTATGCCATTGCCGCACACGTCATCTTTTGGCTCACGTCGGCGGTCTTTCTTGCGAGCTGCGTGGCAGCATTTGCTGGCGCGCTGAGACCTGACCGGTCGTTTATCATGTTCGTGATTTGGATCGTTGCTGGCTTGCTTATCGGAGCGGCCGCCATGTGCTCAGGCAAGCTCTACTTCGGAAATCAGATATTTGCTCGCGAGCCCACGACAGGCTGGTCGGCCAGACTTGCTGGTGCATTCCTTTTTCTCTGTGCGGCAGTGCTCCTTTATTTGGGGTACGCGATAACTCATGTCCGAGGCGCCTGAGTGTTGCACTCATGTGGGTGCTCGACGCGCACTTATATGAGGCAGGTCCGCCTGCATCCATCGATCAGTGAATGTGCTTTTCTGGCACTTCTCATGACCGACTGCGCCTGCGGAACTGCTGCGCCCCGTCTTAAGCGAACCGCCCCCTTTTTTTATCTGAATACGGCTTATGAGCCTATCGTATCTGTTCGCCTGCGCAATCGAGATCAGAAACTCTGTTCCAGAACAACGTCCTTGATAGGATAAAGCTTACCCCTGCTGCGTGCCCACAGCGCGCTTGCGCTCGCTTCCGCATTCACTTTTGCGGCGAATTCATCTAGCTATAAGGGGCTGATCCTGGGCCTCGGAGTAGGGACATGAGTGATGTCCGAAATGCGTCGCTTCCCACCTCAAAACTTCGACCAAACATTCTGGTGGCCGCGATCGTGGTCATCTTGGGGCTGCCGCTGAGTTACGCGGCTTGGCTGCATTCGTTGCCAACCAGCATCCGCTTTGCGGTGCCGATCAATCATAACGACGACGAGTCGAAGCGGTTCTGGTCGGCCAGCTTGGGATGGCCCGGCACCGATTTTTTGCCCATGATTTGGGATTTGTACAAGGCAGAGGGTCTCGACTTTTCACCGGTCTACGCGGTCGGAGGCAAAGGCGCTTTGGCGACCGTACTCGACGACAAGGCCGATTTGGGTATTGTTGCGCTAGCTGCGGTCGTCGATAGCATAGCGCGTGGCTCGCCGCTTGTCATCCTAGCGATCACGACGCGGTCCAGCGCTCAAGTCAGATTGATTGCACGGAGAGAAAGTGCATCGAATTGGATATATGGTCCTATTGGGTATAGCCGCGGAACCATCCTTGAATCGGCACTGCTCACAAATTTGCAAGTCATGAACAAACTCGACCTGCATAGAGACAAGAAGCTGAACCTGATCCCCTTTAATAATCCCAAGAATGTCATCGCTGCACTGCTGGAGGGACGCATCCAGTCTGCCAGCATCCTCAGACCGTTTGCGGACTTCGCCCTCAAGCAATCGGCGCCGGACATGCCATCACCATTCGTCGATGTGACGTCGTCGCCAGCCTACGAATTGAACGTCTGTTTAGTCACCACTCTGCGGCATTGGCAGAAGAACCGTGAAGGCATCTTGAAAGCCATGACTGCCATCCGGCGCTCGCGTGAAATCGCTAGGAAGGAGCCGGCTCGCGCCCTCGAAGCTATCAGGGAGTTTGAGGCAGCCGGCCCCATCGGGATGACCACGCAATCTCATGCTTGGAAAATTGAGGATTTGGTTCTTCTAACGAGGCCGAATGAAATTAGACCAAGCTTGGTTCGGGAGGCCGAACTGCGCAAGGCCGCCGGGCTGCTAGACGAAGTGCCCGACTTTTCCAATGCACTAAGCCTGCTCGATCAAGTTAGCGACGCCTTAGCTAAACATTGAGCCAATGTCCTTCGGTGACGCCCAGAACTAAACGCCCAACTCTTGGTCATTTATGACGCCGAGCCTGCCCC
Organism: Hyphomicrobium sp.; assembly: GCA_016716675.1. Taxonomy (GTDB): domain Bacteria; phylum Pseudomonadota; class Alphaproteobacteria; order Rhizobiales; family Hyphomicrobiaceae; genus Hyphomicrobium_B. The sequence continues at coordinate 103,561 of JADJVG010000008.1, read as the reverse complement.
AATCAACTGCTGGTCGTGCTGCACGGCTAACCATGGGCGTCATCGTACTGTTCGTCCTCATCGGTTGCGTGTGCGCAGCCACACTCATGTTTGCGCGCGTGAGCGTACAAAGCCTCGGCCACGCGTCATTGGTCCATCTGCAAGTATGGTCGCAACTCGCAGATCGATTTCCAATTCTGATCAATGGCATCACCAAAGACACGGAAGTTCCTGCCGTCTTCGAGGTTCATGAGCAGGAATTCGTTCACTTGCTGGGTGTGGAGGATATGCAAAGGCGCAAGGTAGAAGCGCTGGTGGCACGATTGCGTTCGCCACTCTTGCGTTGGCTCGCCCTCATCGAAAGCAGCGATTTAAACCAATTTCGGCGCAGCGATGTCGATCCGCAGTTGCGATCTCTGGTTCATGAAATAATGCCGTCCAAGCTGAAAGAAATGAGCGGCGACAAGCGTGCATTCCATTACCGCGCGCTCCTCATCGCTCGGGGAAATGGAGAACTTCTGTATCCCCTGACCAAGCGGGTCGCCATTGCTTCCGAGATGCTCGAGCGAGGCGTAATTCCAATCTATATTATTCTCACCATGCTCGCATTGAGCGTTATCGGGGGTATCTGGCTGATTTGGCGAACGGCTCTGCGGCCAGCGCTGGCGAGCACGCAACAGAGCGCGATGGAACTCGCGACACAGAACATCTTGCTACTCCGAGTAGAGGACCAGCTCAGCGCAGCTCAGAAGACGGCGCGATTGAGCTATTGGTTCGAGGATGCAGGCGGTAGTTCAATTACGACCGTCAATATGGAACAAGTCCTGGGGCGCGAAGCAGCGACGTTGCCAACGACAATCGAGGAGCTTGCCTCACTCAGTCCACCAGAAGAAGCCGCACACGCTTTGGAGGCCTACCGAAAACTTCGGCATTCGGACGGTCCCGTCGAAATATCCAGAACCATTTCCATTCCGGGCAAGCAATCGATTACGGTTCGTGAACGCATCGAAGCTCTGACGCGGTCCGGCAACCGCCGCATCATGGGAACCATGCTCGACATTTCTGAATTGACGCGCGCCAACGAGCAACTTGCGAAACACGACAAGGTCACAACGATTGAAACCATAATTCGTGGGATCGCTCATGATTTCAATAATCTGCTCGCAATAATTCAAGGCAACGCAGAGCTTGCGAAACGAGCGCCGGAAGCGAGCCGCGCACGCATAGATTCAATTATTATGGCTGTCCGAACAGCCCATTCCGTTATCCGGCAACTGCAGCTCACGCCCTCCGAGACTGTACAAGATGCGGAACTTCTCTCGCCGATCGAATACATTCGAAGTGTGTCCGATGCCATGGCGCACGAAAGTGGTGGCGGTGTGCGCATCACGATCCACGACAACACCAAGAGCAACAGTCCTCACGGTGAAATCAAAATTCTCGTAAATCGAGGCCTGTTCCACAATGCGATCATCAATATTCTCAAAAATGCAATGGAAGCAAAGCCCGACAGCGAGATTGACATAAAGATATTCATTGCGAATTCCAGAGATCTCGCCAAAGCACTATCGCCGAGGGCGTTCGTTGATAGACAAGAGACGAACTTGTGCATCGAGGTTTCCGACCGCGGACCAGGTATGACCAACGCTGTCCGTATGCGGGTGCTTGAGCCGTTTTTTTCCACAAAGGGCAGTGGACGCGGCGTGGGGCTTTGGTCGGTATATTCATTCATGAAAAGCTGTGGCGGTCACTTGAACATCGAGTCCGTATTGAATCAGGGCACCTCGGTTCAAATGTATTTTCCGATCACTACGCTGACCAAGCCCGGCGTATTACCTAAAGAGAGCCGTCCGGCAGATACGGGACGAACGAGGCGCATTCTCGTCATCGAAGACGAAAGTCGGTTCAGCGATGTGCTGCTCGAACAGCTCTCGATCCTGGGGCTTGACGCGATTTTGGCAAAAGATGCCAACAGTGCAGAAGCGGTTCTTCGCTCCGGCAGGTCATTCGCGGCAGTATTGGCCGATATCAACCTTGGCGGAGGGCGGACGGGTATTGAATTGATGCTCCAGATTGGACCGGAAATGCCGACAACGAAGGTCATACTTATGTCTGGTGTGGTCTCCAATTGGGTGAGGCCTTCCGATGGTTATGGGAAGCATTGGTTATTTCTGGAAAAGCCGTTCACATTTGCTGCATTGAATCGCGTGCTCGTAGATTTGGGCATTATCAACGCAACGGATGGCGAGGCCAGCACCGGCAACCGCCAATAGCGGACCGAAGTCGCATTGGCATTAGTGCGGCCGCATGATCGGCGCGACGGCCTGCTGTGCGGAGGGAGCGGACAACGCCCGGACGGACCGGCCTAACTTTCGTGGCGTCGGCGGAATGTCCGCACGACGTTTAACAGCGGACACAGAACGGTCTTCTGGGATGGGCCAGAACGTGTCATTTGGTAGTTGCGCCTCGAACTATCCCTCCAACATTCTGGTGTGAAGATTTATTTGATATCCAGAGACTCGATAAGAAAATCGAGCCGCTTTGGTGCCTTGTATTTTGTCGGGTCAGTATTCGAAGGGTAGGCATAGCCCCATGGCCCCGGCGATCCCGGCCGCGTTATGAAGGGGCGTTCCCAGTAACCGAGCAACTGAGTGCCGCCAAGCGATCTCAATCGCACTTCATAAGCACCACTCGCCCAATTGTTACCGGATGGCAGCAATGTCGAGTGCGTACCATGACGATACTCAACCGCAGGAATCGCTGCCCGATCATCTGAGACCGTTTTCCAATCCACTACCAAGCAGTCCTTATCCCTCTGCTTTGGCGCGCCAAATCTCCCTTGCAGTCTCCAGGTCCTCAAATGTGCAACGCCGAGCCCTTCGCATCCCTCAGCAAGCCTCACAAGCCGCCCGTAAATCTCACCGCGCCGCGGCTTCTGAAATTCCATGACCTCTTCGAATTTCAGCGCATCGAGAAATATCAACAACTCAAACTCGGTTGCGTGACCATGGACCTCAAGCAGTTTTGGATAATTCCCCGGCGGCGCGGCACGGCCAAGAGCCGCGATTTCAGTCGCCCGCGCGGCCTCTTGCGCGTCGGCACGCCTATGCATGTAGCCATAGAAAACAAAAGGAATGGAGATCAGGCCTAAAAACGTGGCAACCTGCAGCCAATATCCTGAGCGAGCCGCCTTGAGTGCGCGCCACGCGAAATAGCCGAGACAAGACCAGAACAAGATCTCTGCGAGAACCACCGGAACCAGAAGTATCCACATGGTGAAGCCCCTCCATTCGATCAGGTGCCGCAAGTTAGTGAATGGGTGTTAGAGCTGGGTTAACTTTCTAGCAAATGATCGCGAAGTCGAAAGGATTGCGAGGTCCGCATCGGGTCAAAAGCGTTCGATTGCGAAATCCGAATGAGGTGTGCTCCTATTTCAGCAACTGACAGTCAGACCGCAGTAGGCGCGTACGTGGCGCAAATGTCCGCTCCTGTATAAGCTCGGCCTCGCGCAGCACCGCGCCCCCTTCGCCGCCATCCACCACCAATCTGCAAAAACAAAAAAACGCCGGGCATGTGCCCGGCGTTTTCATTGTCTTGGCGACGAGAAATTCCTACTCGTCCTTTTTCTTGCGCACCGTCGGCACAGCACCGGAGGACTTGGGCTTGTCGCCCTTCTCCTTGGGGCCTGGCAACGCTTTCTTCGGCGTTGCGTCTACGAGCACAGGCTGCGGGCCGTCGTCTTCGTCCTCTTCAGGATTGCGGCCCTTCTTCGATGGATCAGCGGGCAGATAATCGAACGCGAGCGCGCGATCCTCTCCCTTGCCGGTCACCAGCACCTTGACGGTGCCGCCGTGTTCGAGCTTGCCGAACAGAAGTTCCTCGGCCAGCGGCTTCTTGATGTACTCTTGGATCGTGCGGCCAAGCGGACGGGCGCCGAACTTTTCGTCATAGCCCTTTTCAGCCAGCCAGCGCGTCGCCTCATCCGTCAGTTCGATCGAGACGCCGCGATCGGCAAGCTGCGCTTCGAGCTGATAGATGAACTTCTCGACGACCTTGCCGATGATTTCCGGCGACAGGCCCGAGAACGGCACGATGGCATCCAAGCGATTGCGGAACTCCGGCGTGAACAACTTGGTCACGGCTTCCGTATCCTCGCCCTCGCGTTTCGTCCGGTTGAAGCCCATCGCGGGCTTGGCCATGTCAGACGCGCCGGCGTTGGTCGTCATGATGAGCACGACGTTGCGGAAGTCGATCGCCTTGCCGTTGTGGTCGGTCAGCTTGCCGTGATCCATGACCTGCAACAGGATGTTGAACAGATCGGGATGCGCCTTCTCGATTTCATCGAGCAGCAGCACGCAATGCGGATGCTGATCGACACCATCGGTGAGCAGACCGCCCTGATCGAAGCCGACATATCCCGGCGGCGCGCCGATCAAGCGCGAAACCGTGTGCTTCTCCATGTATTCCGACATGTCGAAGCGCAGCAGTTCGACGCCCATCAGGTTGGCGAGCTGCTTGGCGACTTCGGTTTTGCCGACGCCGGTCGGACCTGAGAACAGGTAGCAGCCAATCGGCTTTTCCGGTTCCCGCAAGCCCGCACGCGCCAGCTTGATGGCGCTCGACAGCGCGCCGATCGCAACATCCTGGCCGAACACCAGCCGCTTGAGATCGCGTTCGAGGTTGCCGATGACTTCGGCGTCGCTCTTGGTCACGGTCTTCGGTGGGATGCGCGCCATCATGGCGACCGTCGCCTCGACTTCCTTCGTCGTGATCTTCTTCTTGCGCTTGCCTTCCGGCACCAGCATCTGCGACGCGCCCGTCTCGTCGATCACGTCGATCGCCTTATCGGGCAGCTTGCGGTCGTTGATATACTTTGCCGACAACTCGACCGCGGCTTTGATCGCCTCGTTCGTGTACTTCAGCTTGTGATAATCCTCGAACACCGTCTTCAATCCCTTGAGGATCTCAATGGTGTCTTCGACCGTCGGCTCCTTCACATCGATTTTCTGGAACCGGCGGACGAGAGCGCGGTCCTTCTCGAAGTGCTGCCGGTATTCCTTGTAGGTGGTGGAGCCGATGCAGCGCAGCGTGCCCGACTGCAGCGCGGGCTTCAGCAGGTTCGACGCATCCATGGCGCCGCCCGACGTCGCACCCGCACCGATGACGGTATGGATCTCGTCGATGAACAGCACGGCGCCGTCGTAGGCCTCGATTTCCTTCATCACGGCCTTGAGACGTTCTTCGAAATCGCCACGATAGCGCGTGCCGGCCAGCAGCGTGCCCATATCGAGCGAGAAGATGGTCGCCGTTTTCAGAACATCCGGCACATCGCCGTTGATGATCTTGCGCGCCAGGCCTTCCGCAATCGCGGTTTTGCCGACGCCTGGATCACCGACCAGCAATGGGTTGTTCTTCTGGCGGCGGCAGAGCACCTGGATGGTGCGCATCACTTCTTGTTCGCGGCCGATCAACGGATCGATCTTGCCGTCGCGAGCCTTCTTGTTGAGGTTGACGCAATAGGCCGACAACGCATCGCCGGCTTTCTTTTCGCCGCCCTCTTCGGCCGCCTCGTCATCCACGCCCCTCACAGGACGCGGCTCCGACATGCCGGGACGCTTGGCGATTCCGTGCGCGATATATTGGACAGCATCAAAGCGCGACATCTCCTGTTCCTGAAGGAAGTAGGCAGCGTGGCTTTCGCGTTCCGAGAAAATGCCGACGAGCACATTCGCGCCCGTGACTTCTTCACGTCCCGATGTCTGCACATGGACGATCGCCCGCTGGACGACGCGCTGGAATGAATTGGTGGGTTGCGCGTCGCGCACACCTTTGCCATGGCGCGGCGTCACCTCGGTGTCGAGATACTCTACGAGCCGGGTCCTGAGCTGGTCGAGATCGACCGAACAGGCGCGCATCACAGCTGCCGCATCGCGATCGTCAACGAGCGCGAGCAGAAGATGTTCAAGCGTTGCATACTCGTGATTGCGAACGTTGGCATACTCCAACGCCCGATGCAGCGAGGTTTCGAGATTTTTGGAAAGAGATGTCAATGCCGTCCTACTCTTTCTCCATGGTGCATTGTAGAGGATGGCCATGCTGTCGTGAAAAATCCATGACCTGCGTGACCTTTGTTTCAGCTACTTCGTAAGTATACACCCCGCACAAGCCTACGCCCTTTTGATGAACATGCAGCATGATGCGGGTCGCGTCTTCCTGCCCTTTGTTGAAAAACCGCTGTAACACCAGCACAACGAATTCCATGGGCGTAAAATCGTCGTTCAACAGTAGGACTTTATAAAGGCTAGGCTTCTTGGTTTTAGGTCTCGTTTTTGTGACAATGCCCGTCTTGCCTTCGTCACCACCATTGTTGCCGCCGTCACCAGGGCGCGGTCCGTTTTTACCGGCCATGTGGGGATGCAAGTTTGCGGGCTTATGACGAAGGTAACGGGTCATTTATAATCCGGTAATCCGTGAACGAAGCGACGCCGCAGCCGGCGCCATGTCTGATGTCATGTTCGTTCATGATAGCAAATTCGTAACCCACGTCACAGTTGTCCCGGTTTGTTGCAGTGGCATGCCGTCGAAATCGTGAACCCAGGGTTGCGCCGACCACACAGTTCGACCATGAGCGCTCGTTGTGCGCGGCCGTTGCTGCCGTGTTTCCGGCATATGGGCACGATTTCGGCAGACGCAACGCTCCTGCGCCGGATCTCAGGGTCGCAACGCTTACAGGCATCTGGCTCGTGCTCGTGTCATGACTACGGCCAGCCGTGGCGGCCATTCTGGCACGCTGTTTGAATGAACTTTTACCATGCTGTTTAACCCTACTTCAGTTCAATGCCCGTACCCTCAAGCCTTCGGAAACCCTATTCAGCGCCGCAGCGGCGCCCAAAAGGTGCCCAATAACAATGCTTCACTCCGGTAACTGGATGGGGCAGGCCCGCCGGAGCGTCACAATCGCAACCGGCTGACCGACGACTGAAAACGAGCCGCCGTTCGATATTTTGGAACGCGGCGCAGAGGGATTGGCGTTTTGTTTCGGCGTTCTGTAATTTTGAAGCTCGCTTTAGCGAGCCTAGCGTGTGCGTTTGCGTTCGCCGTTCCGGCTCAGGCCCGCGGCGCAAAGCACGCAGCGATGATCCTTGACGCCAATACTGGCGCCGTCCTGCACTCCGACAATGCCGACGAACTGCGCTATCCCGCGTCTCTGACCAAAATGATGACGCTTTATCTGGCCTTTGAGACCCTGAAATCGGGGCGCATGTCGATGTCGGACCGCGTCAAGATCAGTCAGGAAGCCGCCTCCCAAGCTCCCTCTAAACTCGATCTTGAGCCGGGTGAGTCCCTATCGGTTTCCGAAGCCATCCGCGCGCTCGTCACCAAATCCGCCAACGACGTAGCCGTTGCGCTCGCCGAAAAGGTCGGCGGCTCGCAGAAAAATTTCGTGCGCCTAATGAATGCCCGAGCCCGCGATCTCGGCATGACGAAAACCCACTTCGAGAATGCCTCCGGTCTGCCCAACGACGATCAAGTCACCACAGCACGCGACATGGTCACGCTCGGCCTGCATCTGCAGGATGACTTCCCGGAATACTATCCGCTGTTCGCCACGGGCTCATTTTCGTTCGGCCGGAAGACCTATCGCAATCACAACACGATGCTCAGAACCTTCCAGGGCATCGATGGCATCAAGACCGGCTATACACGCGCCTCCGGCTTCAACCTCGTATCGTCGGTGCGCCGCGGCGAGCGCCATGTCGTCGGCGCTGTGTTCGGGGGATCGAGTGCGGCCGCCCGTAATGGCGAGATGCGCAATCTCCTCACCCGGGCTCTGGCGCGTGCATCGACCAAAAAGACCCGCAAGCCTGACGCGCAGTTGATCGCCAAGCTGACGAGCCCGCCCAAAATTGCCGAGCGTCCGAAGCCCAAGGATAAGTCGCAACTGGCGTCGGCACCGAAACCCGCACCGCAGCCGAAGCCGTTTGCGCCGGCCCGTGCTGAAACTGCGCCTGAACCCGTTCAGATGGCAGAAGCCGCCCGCCCAGCACCCGCCGCCGCACCACAATTGGATGCGGAGGCCCCGGCAGCCGCACCGATCGACGTCTTCAAGGTTAAGCGCGTCATGGTGGCCCCACGCCAGGGACCGAACCCGCCACCGCAAAGCGCTGACGATACGACCGACATGTCGGCATCCGAGACGGGCGACGATGACAGTCGTGACAGCGAAGCTGATACTGCCGCCGACGCGGCGCCGTCCGCGCCTGCAGCCACCGGCACGATCGCGGCAACTCTGGCGGCGCTTGACGGTGCAGTCAGAGAAACGGTGATCCCAAAAACAACCGTCGTGGCCCCCATGCCCACGGCCACGGCCTCTCTGGCGTCGCCGCTCGGCGACCGCATCGCCATGCTTGGCGCACGAGAGGTTGTCCAACCGCAAGCGGTCGACGATCCAGCACCCCGGATCGTCGCGGCATCTATGACCACAGCCCGGCCAGAACCGAGGCCAGAAACGAAACGCGCCGCTCAACCGCAGCGCGCACTGGCGGACCCGGTGCCGCCGCGCCCTGTACCAGCCAAACGCGGCCGCGCGCCGTCATCGCTGCAAGCCCAAGCCGCCATGCTGCCGACTGCCTCGCCGCAGCGTTACGCCGCTCTGCAGCCGCCCGCCAATGAGGCGCCTGCCGCAGCACCGTCAGGCCGCTATGAAATCCAGATTGGGGCCTACACCTCGATCGAAGACGCTCAGCAAGCACTGACGTCGGCGCAGACACGCACCGGTACTCTTCTCAACGGCTATGGATCAGTGACCCATCCGGTCGAGAAATCGGGGCGTCTTGTCTATCGCGCCCGCTTCTCCGGCTTTGACGCCAAGCAAGCATCGGGCACCTGCACGCAATTGCGCCGCCAGTCGATCGACTGCTTCGTGATGACTGCGGAATAAGCGCGACGCCGCTTTCCCCAGATCGCCGTTAAATATTTGCTGTCAGCAGGCGGGTGTTGCCGCCCGTCGCCGTAATATCAATCGAGCGCGTGCGCTCGGTGGCGAACCGCATCAGGTAATTCGGGCCGCCAGCCTTCGGCCCCGTGCCGGACAGCCCCTCGCCGCCGAATGGCTGGACGCCAACGACCGCGCCGATCTGATTTCGATTGATATAGAGATTGCCGACGCGCGCGTGCTCCGTCACGTAGTCGGCTACGGCTTCGATCCGGCTATGGAGCCCGAGTGTCAGCCCGTACCCCGTTGCATTCAACGACGCGATCACGGCATCGAGCCTGCCGCGTTCGAAGCGCACGAGATGCAGGATTGGACCGAATACTTCGCCCGGCAGCCGGTCGATGCGATCGATCTCATAGAGTGCCGGCGTGCCATAGGTCCCCGCGCGGCAGGCCTCCGGCATCGCCACGTCGATCAACTCGCGGCCCTCGCGCTGCATGCGAACCTTATGGCCTTCGAGCAGGTCCTGGGCGGCATCGTCAATGACGGGGCCAATATCGGTGGCGTAATCGAGCGGATCACCGACATCGAGCGCTTCGATGGCTCCCGTCAGCATGGCTTTGACGCGCGGTGCCGCATCGGTTTGCACAAACAGAATGCGCGCTGCCGAGCAGCGCTGACCGGCGCTATCAAAGGCAGAGCGCACTGCGTCGCGCACCACTTGCTCGGGAAGCGCGGACGAATCCGCGATCATTGCATTCATGCCGCCGGTCTCGGCAATGAAGGGCACAATGGCGCCGCGCCGATCGAGCAGCGTTTTCTGAATGGCGCGCGCCGTCTCGTTCGAGCCGGTGAAGACGACGCCTTGCACGCGCACATCTTTGATGAGCGCCTCGCCCAATTTGCCGCCACCTGTCACGAGGTGCAGCACACCCGCCGGGATACCGGCTTCAAGCAACAACTGGACCGCCAGAAACGCCGTAATCGGTGTCTGTTCTGCCGGCTTGGCAATGACCGAATTGCCGGCCGCCAGCGCGGCGGCCACTTGGCCGGTAAAAATCGCCAGCGGGAAATTCCACGGGCTGATGCACGCAAACGGTCCGCGTGCGCGCAGTGTCAAGGTATTCTCTTCGCCCGTCGGCCCTTTGAGCAAGATCGGCTCCGAAAACAGGCGCCGCGCTTCATTGGCGTAATAGCGCAAGTAATCGACGGCTTCGCGAATTTCCGATTGCGCGGCTTCCAGCGTTTTGCCTGCTTCGCGCACGATCGCCGCCATCAGTTTAGCCCGGTCGCGCTCGTAGAGATCGGCGGCAAGCGTCAAGATGCGTGCGCGCTCGGCGGCGGGCGTCATGTCCCAGCTGTGGACGGCGGCGGTCGCCGACGTGATGGCGTCATCCAACTGCCCGGGTGTCGCGAGCCGCAGCGACCCGACGCGCTCGCGCTTGTCATGCGGCGACATCACAAGGGTCGCCGTATCGCCGCCAATCGTCGGCTTACCATCGACGATCGGACCCGCAGCGAACGGCGTGCTCAACGTCCTGGCGATCTCGTCGAGCAGCGGATGGCGCACGCTCGCCTCAGTGAGGGCAAGACCTGCGCTCGCCTTGCGGTCTGGCCAGTAGAGATCGCGCGGGCGCTCCAGCAGGCTGACTTTGCTGCCTTCGACGTGCTCGCGCTCTGCAATCTCGACGGGGTCCGCGATAATGTCGGCGACAGGCGCCTCGTCATCCGCGATGCGGTTGACGAACGAGGTGTTAGCGCCATTTTCCAGCAGGCGGCGGACGAGATACCCGAGCAAGTCCTCGTGCCCGCCGACAGGCGCGTAGATGCGGCAGGCGCGCGTCGATTTTCCGCCTCCGAGCACTTCTTGGTAGAGCGCTTCGCCCATACCATGCAGACGCTGATATTCGAACTCAGCCGAACCGCCAGCGACGCTCGCGGAGGCAACTGTGTGTGCGTTATGCGTCGCAAACTGCGGAAAGAATGCGGTCGGATTTGATAGCAGCAGGCGCATGGCGGCGAGATAAGACACATCAGTGTGCAGCTTGCGCGAGAACACCGGATAGTCTTCCAGTCCGCGCTCCTGCGCCCATTTGATTTCGCTGTCCCAATAGGCGCCTTTGACGAGACGAACGGGAACGCGCTTGCCGGATTGCTCCGAGAGACGGCGGATCCAGCGCAGCATCGGCACGGCGCGCTTGCCGTAAGCCTGCACCGCGAGACCGAGCCCGTTCCAACCGTCAAGAACCGGGTGCAGCAGCGTCTCTCCAAACAGCGCCGCTGTCAGATCCAGCCGGTCCTGCTCTTCGGCGTCGATCGTCAGGCCAAGGCCTTTCGACCGCGCGGCGCGGGCCAGCGTCAGCAGCAGCGGCGCCAGTTCCGATTGCAGGCGGCGCTCTTTGCCGGGTTCGAAGCGCGGGTGCAGCGCCGACAACTTCACCGAGATCGACGGGCGCACGAAAATTGCGTCGGCGTTTGTGGCGGTCATCGGCCCGGCTGCCGCGCCAACCGCGTCGATCGCCGTCATGTAGCGCTGGAAATAACGCTCCGCATCCTGTTCCGAGCGGGCCGCTTCGCCCAGCATGTCATACGAGAACCGATAGCCCTTGGCTTCAAGGGCTTTGGCGCGCTGCAGCGCCGATTCGATGGTGGTTCCGAGCACGAACTGATCGCCGAGCAATTTCACCGCCTGGCGCACCGCCACGCGAATGGTCGGCTCGCCCGTGCGCGCGACGAGGCGCTTCATCGCCTGGAACGGATTGGAGCCCTTGGCGTCGCGAAGCTTGACCAACCGGCCAGAGAGCATCAGCCCCCAGGTCGAAGCGTTGACGAACAAGCTATCGGACGCGCCGAGATGTTTCTCCCAGGCGCCGCCTGAGATTTTATCAGCGATGAACTGATTGGCCGTATCGGTGTCGGGAATGCGCAGCAGCGCTTCCGCAAGACACATCAAAATGACGCCCTCATCGGTTGAGAGGCCATATTCGTGCATGAACGCATCAATGCCGGAGAACTCGGCTTTATTGGCGCGCGTTGCGTGCACGAGGCGGCGCGCAGCATCCTGCGCGCGGCGGCGTTCGTCTTCCGTGAAAACAGCGCGCTCGATCAACGCCCCGACGAGCCGCTGCTCGTCCATTAGATAGTGTGCAGCGATCTCATCGCGAGGGGGCAAGCCCCGTGTTCCGCTCAAGTCGTCACGCCGCAATGCCGCAACCATGGTCAATCCCGAAAAAATCAAATGCCGAGAACGCACACGATTCGAAACTCCGGTTCTCTATAGCAGATATAGGCGTCCGGGGCGCGCGCTGCACAGCACCCTTGACGGATTCGCGGCGCCGGGGCACGGGTGAAGATATCGGACGAGCAGAAAGGTCACACGTTGGGCAAAGCGTTGAAGATTTCCCGCACGGTCAAGGACTTGCGCAAGCAGGTGGCGAAGTGGCGTGAAGCCGGCAGAAGCATCGCGCTGGTGCCGACCATGGGCGCACTGCATGACGGCCACATCGGGCTGGTCAAACTGGGGAAAAAACAAGCCGACCGGGTGGTCGTCTCGATTTTCGTCAATCCCACCCAGTTTGCGCCGACCGAAGACCTTGCCCGCTATCCACGCGACGAGGCTGGCGATCTCGCCAAGTTGGCCGATGCCCACGCCGATCTGGTCTGGTCTCCGGCGGTCGAAGAGATGTATCCACCCGGCTTTTCGACCGGCGTGCTTCCGGGCTCGGCGGCTGAAGACATGGAAGGCGCGATCCGACCGCATCACTTCGGCGGTGTCGCCACCGTTTGCTGTAAGCTGTTTTCGCAAGTGACGCCCGATCTCGCGATCTTTGGCGAGAAAGACTACCAGCAATTGTGCGTGCTGAAGCAGATGGTCCGCGATCTCGATCTTCCGTTGAAAATCATCGGCGCACCGACAAAACGTGCCGACGATGGCTTGGCGCTCTCATCGCGCAACGCCTATTTGTCAGCGGAAGAACGCGCCATCGCGCCGGTGCTGAATGCGGTTTTGTCGGCGCTTGCCGAGGATGTCGGCAAGGGCGCCGATATTCCGGCGGGTACGACCGAGGCCAAGCGCAAATTGCTGGCCGCTGGTTTTTCAGCCGTCGATTACGTCGAAGTTCGCGACGCGGAAACGCTCGGCAAGGTCGAGCGCTACGGCGGCGTGCCGTTGCGCGTGCTGTCCGCCGTTCGCCTCGGCAAGACGCGGCTGATCGACAATGTTCGCGCCGGGTAACAGCGAGAGCAAGACCGCACATCAATTGTTCTGGGCGAAACCAACCGCAACAGGTGGGCTCACAGGCACACCGAGATTGATGAGGATTTGCTGACCGACGGTTGTGCCGGGCGGCGGCTTGGCGCTGTGCGGTCCAGGTAAAAACGGCAGTTGCACCTGGATTTGCTGAGTTGCGGGGCTGGTCGGCGCGGCGTTGACGTTGCCCGTCTGTTGGCTGGCAGCAAGCGGCTTGGTGCGCCGCTTTTGCGACGCCGGTTTACCAGCGGCCGTCCGGTAGACCTTGGCACGCCGCGGCGTTGACGCCTGCTGCGGGCCGCTCTCCTGCTCGCGAATTTCCACGGACATCGTTCCGGCGGGTGCTCCAGACATCGCGAAGACTTCGATCATGGCGCGGACCGGCGCGTTTCGATTATCGGGCAATGTCACGACGATCGATTTCAGATCGCCGGACGACAACGCCCAGTCGGTCGGCGAGACACGCGTCCCCACCGACAGTCGCGCACCTTCAGGCAAATTACGGATCATGACGAGCGCTGTCTCGCGCGACAGCGACAGTGCGGCGTCATTCGGGTTCAAGCCGGATGCCTCATCATCGGGCGGCGCGCTGTCGCTTGTTTCGGCGTTTATGGGTTGCGCTGAGACTGATCCCGTTGTCGAGACGTTGCTGGCATAGAAGCGCGCCAAGCGGGGCGCAAAATGCAGCCGCGCGTCGTCATACACAGCGCTAACTTCCGCCGCCGCCATGGTTCGAGACGGCCCGCCGGAAAACGTGTCGGCCAGCGCGTCGGCTGCAAGATTACGAATTTGCGGCGGCGTTGACGGCGCCAGTGGATCCGACTGGCCTGCGCCGATTTAGACGACCAGCAAGCAGGCCGCGATGGCTATCATCCGCCAGCGGATGCGGAAGGCAGATTACGTCACGCGCGCGGCCTCATCCGCCTGTTCCGGCTTTGAACGGCACAGAAAAAGCGGCGGCGGCAGTACGCTCTCGGCGTCATGCAGCATAGCAGTTGGCGGCGACTCGAAATCAAGGGCCGCATCCCAGCGCGCGCAGGCATCGCTTGCGGGCTTTTGGCTTGGCGGATTGAGCGGCGTTGCCGCGCGCGCGAAAAACACATCCGCCCCGAACACGTCGCTCATAATGACATTGCGCTTTGCAATGTGGGCCTCAAGCCTCGCAGCACACGCCAGCCCTGCTGCCAGCCATCGCACCATGCAATTGGCAACGAGCGGAAAATATTTCAAAAATGCGCGTCTCGGCATCGCCACAACTCCCGAACGTGAAAACGCGTCCACTCCTGCCGGTTGCCAAAATCAGCACCCGCCAACCGTCCGATTTTCCCGCTCGAGTCGTGCGTCGCCCAAAGGCCCGTATCGTTCCCAAAAACCCAAGGGCGCCGCTCTAAACGCACCGATATTCGCAATGGTCGCTTAACCACAGCGTTCCCTTAAGATGTGGTTGACCAAGTGTTGGTTTCCGCTTCATTTCGGATTTGATCAAAATGAGTATTGGCGCGCTACTTGCGCTTTGACCGGAAGCGGCAAATCCGAATCATTAGGGGCCCGCGTGCCTGTTGCCCGAGTGGAAAATACGATACATGCGGCACGGCGATCTCCGCGCGCTTCCCGGATCAAGCACTCAACCCTTGGAATTAATGGTGAAATTTCAAGCTGCTCAGAGCATTTCCCGTGTCGTTAGTGCCACAGACGCGATCGGCGTGGTGGTCCCGGCGGCGAACGCGCTATAAGAGAGCAATCCAGATTCGCCTGCGCGGCATCCGTGCTTCGCGTTGCCTGCCGCGTTCGAGCTATCCGACGCGCTGCATAACGCTCGCCGATTGAGACCACGCATGGCCAAACCGCAAACCGACCTGTTTGATTTTGAGAGCGAAATGACCGAGAAATCGTCGCGTGCCCGCAAGCCCGTTGAAGCCTCCGGCTACAGCGAGCAAGACATTGAAGTGCTTGAAGGCCTTGAGCCGGTGCGCCGCCGCCCCGGCATGTACATCGGCGGCACCGACGAAAAGGCCATGCACCACCTGTTCGCGGAAGTCATCGATAACTCGATGGACGAGGCGGTGGCGGGCCACGCCACGTGGATCGAAGTCGAACTCGCAACCGACGGTTTTCTGTCCGTCACCGACAACGGTCGCGGCATCCCGGTCGGGCCGCATCCCAAATTCAAGAACAAGAGCGCCCTCGAAGTCGTGTTGACGGTGCTGCATGCGGGCGGAAAATTCGACAGCAAGGCTTACAATACGTCAGGCGGCTTGCACGGCGTCGGCGTGTCGGTCGTCAACGCGCTGTCGGAACTGCTTGAAGTGCAGGTGGCGCGCGATCAACAGCTCTACCGCATGGTGTTTTCGCGCGGCGAACCGCAGACCAAGCTCGAGAAGCTCGGCTCGATCATGAACCGGCGCGGCACCAAAGTGCGCTTCAAGCCGGACGAAAAGATCTTCGGCAAGGGCGCCGCATTCAAGCCTGCCCGCCTGATGAAAATGGCGCGCTCGAAGGCGTATTTGTTCGGCGGTGTTGAAATCCGCTGGAAGTGCGATCCATTCGCGGGCCGCATCGAAAAAGACGGCGGCCACGGCTCCGTCGAATGGGCATGCGCCTGGATCTCCGACGAAGACGGCTTCTCAACCTCGTATTGCAACACCATTCCGACGGGCGAAGGCGGCACGCACGAAAACGGTTTGCGGCAAGCGCTCTACAAGGGTTTGCGCGCCTATGGCGAACTTACCGGCAGCAAGAAGGCCGTGCAGATCACCTCGGAAGACGTGATGGGAACGGCGGCGGCGATGCTGTCGGTATTCATTCGCGAACCTGAATTCCAGGGCCAGACCAAGGACAAACTCGCCACCGTCGAAGCGACCAAGATCGTTGAAACCGCCGTTCGCGATGCCTTCGATCACTGGCTGGCGGACAGCCCGCAGCAGGCGACGAAGCTCTTGGAATGGTGCATCGACCAATCCGAAGAACGCCTCAAGCGCCGCCGCGAAAAAGAAGTCGGCCGGCAATCGGCAACGCGTAAGTTGCGTCTTCCCGGCAAGCTATCCGACTGTTCGATCCAGCAGGCGGTGGGCACCGAAATCTTCATCGTCGAGGGCGACTCGGCTGGTGGTAGCGCCAAGAGTGCGCGCGATCGCGAAACCCAGGCCATCCTGCCGTTGCGCGGCAAGATCCTCAACGTCGCCAACGCATCGTCAGCGAAACTCTCTCAGAACCAGTTGATCTCCGACCTCATCCAGGCACTCGGCAGCGGCACCGGCACGAAATATCGCGACGAAGATCTGCGCTATGAGCGCGTGATCATCATGACCGACGCCGACGTCGATGGCGCCCACATTGCGGCGCTGCTGATCACGTTCTTCTATCAGGAGATGCCGGAGCTCATCGAAAACGGCCATCTCTACTTGGCCGTGCCGCCGCTCTACAAAATCACGCAAGGCGCGAAATCGCTATATGCGCGCGATGAAGCACACCGCGACCAACTCATCGCCAAAGAGTTCAAGGCTAACCCGCCGGTCAAGGTCGGTCGCTTCAAAGGCTTGGGCGAGATGAACGCGGCTGAGCTCAAAGAGACCACGATGGACGTGAGAAAGCGCCAGCTTTTGCGCGTCGCCATCGGTGAAGGCGAACGCTCCGGCCTCGGCGAGGTCGTCAATGCGCTGATGGGCTCGAAGCCAGAGGCCCGCTTCCGCTTCATTCAAGAGCGAGCGGCATTCGCCAAGGACCTCGACATCTAAGAGATGCCGTTTGGCGAGAGTGGTGCGCAGGCGCTACGTCTAGCCAATGGCGAGCGCTGGATGACGACTGTCACCGCGTCTGTTTTGACGGCGGACATAGGTGATAAAAGCCGAAGGCCGCTCCTGTTTCACCTTCAGCGCGGCAATGAGCGCATCTTCAGCATCGACAACAACGTGACCTGATCTGTCATTCAGACGTAAGCCAACCGAGTACTGCATGACCATGCCTCCCAGGTTAAAAATCCTTGACTAAACGCGTCTGCGTCCCAAAGAGTCCGCATCAGACTAACATGGATTGCCGAACAAGACATCTGAACACGCATCACACTCTGCGGGCACGCCCCTGAAGGCATCATTGCCCATCTCGGATGAGAAGTCTTTCTCCTGACAAGGCGTCAATGACGCCGCGTACCGGCGCATAGCATCGCCCGTGGACGCGAGACGATTCGGCGGAGTTCCATGTAGCGTCGCAAACGATAGTAAACCAACGGCGCACTGGGTCGCCGAGGCATCCATAAGACTTAGAAACAGGGGAATGTACAATGAAACTCAAAGCGCTTGGGGCAGAGGTCGTCGGCACCTTCCTGCTCATGTCAGCGGTACTTGGCGCCGCCTTCTATTCGTTCGGTGCGCCAGCCGGCGCTGCCGGCATCATCGGCGTCGCGCTGTCCATCGGCTTCACGGTGATGGCAACCATCTTCGCGATCGGCCACGTCTCGGGCGGTCACTATAACCCTGCCATCACGCTCGGGCTTGTTGCAGGCGGGCGCTTCTCGCTTGCAGACGCTCCAGGCTACATCATCGCCCAGGTTATCGGCGCGGCGTCAGCATGTGGCGTGTTCTCGCTCATCGGTCATACGGGCGCGACGTTCGCTGCCAACGGCTGGGGTGACACGCTGTCAATGCTGCATGCGACCATGGGCGAGGTCTTCGTGATCGAAACCGTTCTGTCCGCCTTCCTGGTCCTCGTTGTCATGGGCGTCACCCGTAAAAACGGCCCTGGCCTTCTGGCGCCGCTCGCCATCGGCTTGACGCTCTCGGCCATTCATCTGATGGCGATCCCGATCTCGAATGCGTCGGTCAATCCGGCCCGTAGCCTTGCCTCCGCGCTCTATGCGGGCGGCGAGCCGCTGGCACAGGTTTGGCTGTTCTGGGCGGCCCCCATCCTGGGCGGCTTGATCGGCGGTAAGCTCGGTAATTGGCTGCTGGACGAGTAATCCCAATCCACGAGGGTTTATCGGCGCGGGGTGGCAGCAATGCCACCCCGCTTGCCATTTGGCCACGCTCGGAGCCGCCAAAGCTGCCGCAGTGCGGCAATTCTGCTGCCTTTTGAGCGAGATTACGCCCCTGATTGCGTGAGTTTTCCTTGCGTCGCCGGGCGAGGTGTGCGAGCACCCAAGCGTGCCGGAGCGCAGGGGATTGATTTGAGCTACTTTAAGCTTTTTTGATCCATCTCTCCCCATTTGGCTTTTGTCCTTTTCGGCACGTGTCCCCCTGCGCTCTCGTTCGATGCTCCCCGCTGCGTGATGCAAATCGCGCGATGGTATTGGGCGCGCCTGAGTATGCAGATGGAGACGATGTCTTTTGGAACCAACGACGTTCGCTGACTTGGGGCTTTCGCTCAAAGTACAGGCCGCAATCACAACCGCCGGATATGCCAGTCCGACGCCCATTCAAGCCGCCGCCATTCCCGTCGCCGTCACCGGTCGTGACGTCCTCGGTATCGCCCAGACGGGCACCGGCAAGACCGCATCATTCGTGCTGCCGATGATCACGCGATTGGAAACGGGCCGGGCGCGCGCCCGCATGCCGCGATCACTGATCCTGGCGCCGACGCGTGAATTGGCCGCCCAGGTCGAACAGAGCTTCGACAAATACGGCATCAATCACAAACTCTCTGTCGCGCTGTTGATCGGCGGCGTATCAATGGACGACCAAGTCAAGAAGCTCGACCGCGGTGTCGATGTTTTGATCGCGACGCCCGGCCGCCTGCTCGATCATTTCGGACGTGGCCGCGTCATGCTGATGGGCGTCGAGATCCTGGTGATCGACGAAGCCGACCGCATGCTCGATATGGGCTTCATCCCCGACATCGAAAAGATCTGCAAGCTGCTGCCACCGCGCCGCCAGACGCTGTTCTTCTCGGCCACCATGCCGCCGGAAATCACGCGCCTCGTCAGCCAGTTCCTGAAAGATCCTTTGCGGATTGAAGTCGCCAGACCCGCGACGACGGCAAAGACCATTACCCAGCGCTTCAAGTTCTGCCCCGATGGCGAAGATTACGCCAAGCGCGAAGTGCTGCGCGAACTCATCAAAAACGGCAACGTCAAGAACGCGATCATTTTCTGCAATCGCAAGCGCGACGTGGCGGTGCTGCATAAATCGCTGACCAAGCATGGCTTCAATGCCGGCGCACTGCACGGCGACATGGAACAGAGCGCGCGCACCGCGACGCTCGATAAGTTCCGCGCCGGCGAGATCATGTTGCTGGCGGCGTCCGACGTCGCGGCACGCGGCCTCGACATTCCCGACGTCTCGCACGTTTTCAACTTCGACCTGCCATGGGCCGGCGACGATTACGTACACCGCATTGGCCGCACCGGCCGCGCCGGCAAGGAAGGCTATGCAGCCTCCCTCGTCAGCCCCGATGATCTGAAGTTCGTCAAGGACATCGAGAAGATCACCGGCGAGACCGCCGTCTGGCTCGGCGACCCGCCAACAGAAGAAGACTTTGCCGGCGCCGGCAAGCGCAAGCGCGGCCGTGGTGGTCGCAGCGCTGCACCGCCCGCCCGTGGCCGCGAAGCCCGTGGCGGCGGCGAAAGCCGCACGCCGCGTCCGGAGCGCGGACCACGCCCCGAGCGCCCAGAGCGCCAGCCTCGCGCTGAGCGTCCCGAGGGCAGCGACCAGCCGGCACGTGCTGAGCGTCCGCGCCAGGAGCGCCGCGACCGGCCCGAAGGCACTGGCGCGCAACCAGCGTCCCCGCAGACTGCCGTAGCGCCCGAACAGCCTCATGCACCGCGTCCAGAACGCCAGCACGAGCGGCCGGCGCGCCACGAGCGCAGTGACCAACCTCGGAGTGACCAGCCGAGGACAGACCAGCCAAAGCAGGACCAGCCGAGGCGGGCACGTAGCGAGCAACAGCCGCGGGACGCCGACAAGCGTGCGCCGCGCGGCGAGCGCCCGCACCGCGAACCGCGCGCCGATTCATGGACCGACGCGCCGAAGCCGGAGCGTGGCAATAGCCAGCCGCAGCGTTCCGAGAAGCCGCGCAACCAGCCGCCAAAGCCGCAACAGCAGCAGGGTGGCGATCGTGGTGTCGGCTTTGCTGAAAACGTTCCTGCCTTCATGCGCAAGCCGCCCCGGCCGCTCAAGCAGCCGGGACGCGGTTGATCACCTGACCGGAATACCGGACGTCAAGAGCGCGGCGCTAAGCCGTCGCGCTCGGATCGCGTGAACGCCCGCTTGTCATGCGATCCATAACGCCATCGCGGCGAACGCGCTCGTGCCAGACAGCGGCTGCGATATGGATAGCGACCAGCGCAATCATCGCGTAGCCAAGCAGTTCGTGGGATTCTTCCAGAAACTTATGATACGGCGAGCCGGTGCCCAGCATGTTCGGCATCGGAATGATTCCGAACAAGGAATAGTCAAGCGGTGCACGCCCTGATCCGGCCAGCAGCCATCCGGCGATCAGCGTTCCAAAGACCAGCACGTAGAGCCCGAGATGTCCGATCTTGCTTGCGGTAATTTCCCAGCGCGCAGCCCCCTTGGGCGGCATCGGCGTCGGATTGACGGCGCGCCAGAACACACGCGCAATCATCAAGGCCAGAACGCTGATGCCGATAGAGGCGTGAATCGCCACATGGTAGGCGGTGTCTTCGCGTGCCGGAAATTTCGTCATCCACAGCCCATAGGCAAACAGCCCCAGTATCAAAACGCCTGTCACCCAGTGGAATGCGCGCGAAATTGCACCCCAACTTGTTTCCGTATTCCGCAGCATAGCTAATCCTTGTTCATCGCCATTTCAGTAAGACACGCGTTGAATGTCGCGCGTGTCAGCAGAACGTCCCATACCGTGCATTTCCGGCGCTGCGGTAGGTCAAAATAACCTGAAAACACTGCATTATTGAGAAACATCAAACTGGACTACAAGCCGCAGCGATTTAGCGGTTGCGTGCCGGTTTCCGAGCAGGGCGCGCCTTTGCGGTTGGCTCAGGCGGCTTGGCTCTGGATGATTTGCCGGCCGACTTGGATTTGGCGGACTTGGACGTAACGGATTTGGCTTTAACGGCGACGGAAATCGCCTCGCGCGCGAAGTTGAGAAACTCGTCGGGCTCATCGTAAAGCCGCTCGGGCGCGCGCCAGTAGGACATCGCCACCGGTCCGGTTTGGCCTTCAGGGTGAATGGGGCCGAGTCCTTCTCTCAAAGCGCGCCTTGCTGCTCGCATCGGCTTTCAAATAGAGAACGTCGTCATCGACGAGCGCAAACAGGATGCCGTCGCAATAAAGGCTCGCGCCTCCGAACATCCGCCGCGCCGATAGCGCGCCGAGCGGCGCTAGGCTTTCGTGGATCATGTCGAGAAAGGCTTGGCTGACCGCCATGTCTGCAACCGTATTTGCGACCGTGCGTGCAACTCTGTGACTGCAACCCGCTGACGTGCCCGCGCTGCCGCGGCGGAACTGCCGCCGCCTTTAGTGGTCCGACGGCGCCATGCTATCCGGCATAGCGGGCTGCAGGTTGACGCTCTCGCCGCAACCGCACGAACCTTTCTGGTTCGGGTTATTGAACACGAACGTTGACGCCAGCTTGTCGGTCTTGAAGTCCATTTCCGTACCAAGCAGATACATGATGGCGGCCGGATCGATCAGCACGACGGCGCCGCGATCTTCGATCACCTCGTCGAACTTGCCGACCTCCTGGGCCCAGTTCATCGTGTATTCCATGCCGGCGCAGCCGCCCTTCTTGATGCCGATCCTCAGGCCTTTGATGTCCGGCTTCTGCGCCATCAGCGCGCTGACGCGTGCGACGGCGGCATCCGTGAGGGTCATCACTTTGGGCATCATGCGGAGCGACGGCATTGGTGCAGCTTCCTTGCTTCTCATCCTCGGAAGATATGGGCCTTCCTTTGGAAATTACGAGTTAATTTAGAACATACCCGTCGCCAGGCGCGCCTCATCCGACATGCGGCTCATATCCCAGGGCGGATCGAACACGATCTTCACAGTGCTGCCGGCCACCCCAGGCACGACATTAACGGCGCTCTCGACCCAGCCGGGCATTTCTCCGGCCACCGGGCAACCCGGCGCCGTCAGCGTCATGTCGATCGCGACGAAGCGGTCATCGTCGATCTCAACCCTGTAAATCAGTCCGAGTTCGTAAATATCACACGGAATCTCGGGGTCGTACACGGTCTTCAATGCCGCGACGATATCCGCGGTCAGCCGATCGATTTCTTCCGGCGGCAAGGGCGACGAGGCCTTGGCAGGCGCCACAGCGCCAACCGGTGCATCAACGGCAGCCTCAGTCACCGTTTCCGGCTCAGACGGTGTCGCGTCGAGCGCGGCGACGGCTTCCTTCAGAGGAGCCGCGTCATCATTCAGCTTTCTGCGGTCGTCCATCACACAAGTATCCTTACGCAAAGAGATCGTGGGCCTTAGTCAGCGCCGTCACCAGCGCATCGACTTCGCCCTTGGTTGAGTACATCGCAAATGAAGCGCGGCAGGTGGCGGTCACGCCGAGCCGCTCCATCAATGGCTGGGCACAATGGTGCCCTGCGCGCACCGCAACGCCCGATCTGTCGATGATGGTCGATATGTCGTGCGGATGCAGCCCATCGATCGTAAAGGCGAAGATCGCGCCCTTGCCGGGAGCGGTTCCATGCAGCGTCAGCCACGGCAACGCCGCAAGGCGCTCGCCCGCATACGCGGCAATCTCGGCTTCGTGGCGCGCGATCTTCTCGCGGCCGACCTGCATCATGTAGTTGAGCGCCGCGCCAAGCCCAATCGCTTCGACAATCGCTGGCGTGCCGGCTTCGAATTTGTGCGGCGGCTTGTTGTACGTCACGCGATCCACCGTCACCGTCTCGATCATGTCACCGCCGCCTTCATAGGGCGGCAAGGCTTCGAGATGGCGCTTCTTGGCGTAGAGCACACCAATGCCCGTCGGGCCATAAGTCTTGTGGCCGGTGAACACATAAAAATCGGCATCGAGATCGCGCACATCAACGCCCATATGCACGGCGGCCTGGCTGCCATCGACAAGCACCGGAATGCCCTTGGCATGCGCAATGCGGATGATGTCCTTCACTGGATTGACGGTGCCGAGCACGTTCGACATGTGCGTGATCGCGACGATCTTCGTCTTCTTGGTCAGCATCTGATCGAGCTGATCGAGCCGCAATTCGCCTTGATCGGTCATCGGCAGCCACTTCAACACCGCGCCCCTCGTCTCGCGCAGGAAATGCCAGGGCACGATGTTGGCGTGATGCTCCATGATCGACAGCACGATCTCATCGCCGGCTTCGATTTCGAGCTCACCGAATGTGCGGGCAATGAGATTGATGGAACTCGTGGCGTTTCGCGTGAAGATGATTTCTTCGGCGCTGCCCGCATTCAGGAACCGGCGAACAGTCTCGCGCGCTGCTTCAAAGTGATCGGTTGCAACGTTCGACAGGTGATGAAGCCCGCGATGCACGTTGGCATATTCAAAGCGATAGGCATGATCCATCGCTTCCAGAACAGAACTCGGCTTCTGGGCCGAAGCGCCGCTATCGAGATAAACTAGCGGTTTACCGTGCACCTCGCGGAATAGGATCGGGAAATCGGCGCGAATACGCTCGACATCATACGCCGTGCCGGTCAAGGCGGCGGCTGTATGTCCGGTGCGGCTATCGGATATGCGTGCTTCGCTGCCCATATTCTATCCTTAACTCCGCGGTGCGTTCAGCCAAACGGTTGCATATTGCGAGAGAGCGGCGCGCAGATCGTCGTGTTCGACCTTGTCCAAGGCTTCGCCGACAAACGACTCGATCAGAAGTGCGCGGGCCTCATTTTCCGGGATGCCGCGCGACTTGCAATAGAACAGCAGATCTCCGTCCAACTCTGCCGACGTGGTGCCATGACCGCAGACGACGTCGTCGGCATAGATTTCGAGTTCCGGCTTGGAATCGAATTCCGCGTCCGGCGACAGCATCAAGGCCTGCGCCATCTGCTTGCCATCGGTCTTCTGGGCGTTGGGGCGCACGATGATCTTGCCTTGGAAGATGCCACGCCCGCGATCGTCGAGAACATCCTTGAACAGTTCGCGGCTCTCACACTGCGGAACGGCGTGATCGACGACAAGCGTCGTATCGACGTGCTCGTTGCCGCGCACGAGGTAAGCGCCTGACAGATCGAGCTTGCCGCCCGGACCCGTGTACACCGTGTGGATCTGATTGCGCGCCAGCGCCTGCCCCGACGTGTACTGGAAGCCGCGGTACTCGGCGTTGGCGCCAAGACTGACGTTCCAGTTCGCAAGATGCACGGCGGCATTCGTTCCGGCGGCGATCTTGATGTGTGTAAGGGCGGCGCCCTTACCGGTCGTCACTTCCGAGAGTGTGTTGGTCTGGCCGCCCGTAGCCGCGCCTTGGAGAGCGACGTGCGCTTCAATCAGCGTTGCCGTCGAACCGTCACCAGCGGAGATCACGTTACGCACCGAGGTCAGGTGAGCGCGCGGACCGGCCGTGACGAACACGACCATCAACGGCTTATCGAGCGTCGCGCCATTTCCGATCCGCACGACGGCGCCATCGGTCATGAAGGCGGTATTGAGCGCGATCGTCGCGTCCGAGCGAGGGCCTGTGGTCGTCGTCAACCCTTCGGTCACTGCATCCGATCCGGATGTCAGCGCGCCTGCCAGCGGCTGCACCTCAAGCCCAGCCATTGCGCCTGGTGTCGAGAGATCCTTGCGATGGCGGCCATTGACGAACACGACCGCATGCACATCGACATTCGCCACGCTGCCGAGGGCCGCGCGCACGTCTTCAGCGCTGACAGCCGTCGCGTCATCTATGGCGGGCGGCGCCACGTCTTTGAAATTGACGCGCAGGTCGGTGTATTTCCACTCCTCGATCCGCCGATGCGGAAGACCAAGCGCGGAAAACGCGCCGATGGCATCGTTGCGCGCCGATTTGACCGCCGTGCCGCCGGGCAGTTTCGATGCCGACGCCGCGAATGCTTCCGTCAGCGCCTGCTCGGCTTTCGTTTTTGGAATTGCCACGTTCATCTCACGCCGCCTTGCCCGTGAATTCGGCATATCCTGATTTTTCAAGTTCGAGCGCCAATTCCTTGCCGCCAGTTTTCTGAATGCGGCCGTCCGCCAGCACGTGCACCTTGTCGGGCACGATATGGTTCAGCAGGCGCTGATAGTGGGTGATAACCAGCGTCGAGCGGTCCGGCGAACGCAGCGCGTTGACACCGTCCGACACGATTTTCAGCGCGTCGATATCAAGGCCGCTGTCGGTTTCGTCGAGCACGCACAGTGTCGGCTCCAACATCGCCATCTGCAGAATTTCCGAGCGCTTCTTCTCGCCACCGAGAACCCAGCATTGACTGGGCGCTTCAGCATTTCGACGTCGATGTTGAGCTTTGGCAGCCTGTTCCTTGACGAACTTCATGAAACCAGGCGTCGTCATCTCGTCCTGGCCGCGCTTCTTGCGGACGGCGTTGACGGCGGTGCGCAGGAACGTGAGGCCAGCGACACCGGGAATTTCCATCGGATACTGAAACGCCAGGAACACGCCCTTGGCGGCGCGCTCATCCGGTTCCATGTCCAGAATGGATTCGCCGTTCCATAGAACGTCGCCCTCGGTCACTTCGTAGCCGTCGCGACCCGCCAGCACGTACGCGAGCGTTGATTTGCCCGAACCGTTCGGACCCATGATGGCGTGGACTTCGCCCTTCGGCACAGACAGCGTCAGCCCCTTGAGGATCTGCTTATCCTCGTCCGCGAGCTTCACGTGCAGGTTTTTAATCTCGAGCATTGCGTTCCAACCTTTTACTTTTTTGTCCAGGGCCAGCGGTTAGCCGACCGATCCTTCAAGCGAAATCCCGATCAGCTTTTGCGTCTCGGCCATGAATTCCATCGGCAGATGCTGCAGCACGTCGCGCACGAACCCGTTGACGACGAGCGCCACGGCTTCTTCTGACGAGAGGCCGCGCTGGCGGCAGTAGAACAGCATGTCATCCGAAATTTTCGACGTCGTCGCTTCGTGTTCGAAATGCGCCGACGAGTTCTTGGCTTCGATGTAGGGCACGGTGTGCGCGCCGCACTTGTCGCCGATCAGGAGCGAATCGCAGTTCGTGAAGTTGCGCACGTTCGTCGCCTTGCGATGCGCCGAGACAAGCCCGCGATAGGTGTTCTGCGATCTGCCGGCCGCGATGCCCTTTGAGATGATGCGGCTCGATGAATTCTTGCCGAGATGGATCATCTTGGTGCCGCTATCGACCTGCTGATAGCCGTTGGAAACGGCGATCGAGTAGAACTCGCCGCGCGAATAGTCGCCGCGCAGAATGCAGCTGGGATATTTCCACGTGATCGCCGAGCCGGTTTCGACCTGCGTCCACGAAATGCGCGAGTGGTGGCCACGGCAATCGCCGCGCTTGGTCACGAAGTTGTAAATCCCGCCCTTGCCGTTCTTGTCGCCGGGATACCAGTTCTGGACGGTCGAATACTTGATTTCAGCCTCATCCATCGCGACCAATTCGACGACAGCGGCATGCAGCTGGTTCTCGTCGCGCGTCGGCGCGGTGCAGCCTTCGAGATACGACACATAGGCGCCGCGTTCAGCGATGATCAGCGTGCGCTCAAACTGACCGGTGTTCTTTTCGTTGATGCGGAAATACGTCGACAGCTCCATCGGGCAGCGCACGCCTTCCGGCGGCACGTAAACGAACGAGCCGTCAGAGAACACCGCCGCGTTGAGCGCCGCGTAATAGTTGTCGGACTGCGGCACGACGGAGCCGAGATACTTTTTCACGAGCTCGGGATGTTCGCGCACGGCTTCCGAGAACGAGCAGAAGATGACGCCAGCTTTCTTCAATTCTGCCTTGAAGGTCGTGACTACGGAAACACTGTCGAAAACCGCATCAACCGCAACCTGCGACGACTTCACGCCAGCCAGCAATTCCTGCTCTTTCAGCGGAATGCCGAGCTTCTTGTAGGTTTCGAGAAGCTGCGGATCGACCTCATCGAGGCTCGACGGCGCGCTCGTCGATTTCGGCGCCGAGTAGTAATACTGGTCCTGGAAATCGATCTTCGGATAGTGAACCTTCGCCCACGTCGGTTCAGTCATGGCTTTTCCAGCGCTGGAACGCGTCGAGGCGCCATTGCAGCATCCACTCCGGCTCGTTCTTCTGCGCCGAAATATAGCGGACGGTTGATTCATCCAGACCTTTGGGCGCTTTCACGCTCTCGATCTTGGTTTCAAACCCGTACTTGTACTGGTCGACGTCAATCTGGCGAACCTGATCGATCGTCTCCTTGACTGCGGCCATTGTCTTCAGTCTCCAACTTCGCCCTCGCGGGCACTATTCCAAATTCCAAACCGAGTTCGGCAGCCACGCCTCAAGCGCGGCGAGCGCGGTCTTCGCCGTAATGTCTTTCCAAGCTGCAACGAAGCGATCGATCTCGCCCTTGGTCGTGGCGTGGCCGAGGCTGATGCGAATGGCGCAGGTTGCAACCTCGCGCGGCAAACCCATCGCTTCCAGAACATGGCTGGCGCCGACTTTGCCCGACGAGCAAGCAGACCCGCACTTAACGCTATGCCGGCCAGGTCGAAACGGATCACCATCGTTTCAGCCAGCAGGCCCGGCACCGCTACCGACAGCGTATTCGGCAGCCGCGGTGCGCCATCGCCAATGATGACGGCGCCCGGCGTTGCGCTGCGGATGGCAGCGATGATGTCATCGCGAAATGCGCTAATGGTGCCAGCCTCTGCAAGAGCCGCATGGGCCGCTTCCGCAGCCGCACCGAAGCCTGCGATCGCCGCGAGGTTCTCAGTGCCAGCGCGGCGGCGGCGCTCCTGCCCACCGCCACGGATCAGCGGTTCCAGATCGAGGTGATCGCGGATGACGAGCGCGCCAACGCCCTTCGGCCCGCCGAACTTGTGGGCTGAAAGGCTCATCAGATCGACATCGAGTGCTGCAAAATCGACTGTAATTCGTCCTGGCGCTTGCACCGCATCGGTGTGCACCAATCAAATCCGCGCTCGCGCGCAAAAGCGCGCGACCGCGGCAATATCCTGAATGACGCCGGTTTCATTTTTGGCGAGCTGCAGGGAAACCAGCGCGCGACCAACCGGCGAGCCTTTCAACACGCGCTCAACGGCAATCTCTTCGACGCGCACCCGGCCATCGGTATAACGGACATACCGAGCAGCACGACCTCTGCGTTGCAGGCGTGGGCAGCAGCGAGAACCGAGTCATGCTCGACGCCGGCAACGAAGATCGTGTCGAACGGCTGCGCCATGACCCAGGCATTGGCTTCCGTCGCGCCGCTGGTGAAGACGATCTCCGACGGCTTAGAATTGATGAGACGCGCGATACTCAGCCGGGCGGCCTCTATGACGCCGCGCGCCTTGCGGCCTTCGCTGTGCACTGACGACGGGTTGCCCGTCACGTCCAGCGCCGCGATCATCGCATTATGGGCTTCAGGCCAAAGCGGCGCGGTGGCGTTGTAATCGAAATAAATGCGCTGCGGCTCCGCCACGGCCGGCACGTCGGGGCCGAGCGGAATTTTGCCGGCCACCACATCGGCGAGGCTGATGGAATTGAAAAACGCCTTGGTCACTTGCCCAAGCCCGCGCCACAGCCCGTGCGTCAGACACGGCGTTTCGCGCGTACAGCGCGGATCGTTTTCGGCGCAGCGGGTGAAATGCGTGTCTTCATCGACGGCCAGCATCACCGCGCCGACGCTGATGTTGCACGCAGGCCGCGACAGGCGATAACCGCCCGAACGGCCGCGCGCGCTCTCAACCAGCCCAGCACGGCGCAGACCGACAAAAATTTGTTCAAGGTAGGCGAGTGGCAGACTCTGGCGCTCTGCGATCTGCGACAGCGGCACTGCCGACGCGTCATCCTGGCCGGCGATATCCGCCATGGCCGTGACCGCGTAACGCCCTTTGGTCGTCAGTTCCACGTCACTCTCTCGGACTGGCGCCACCCCAAGTGGTGACGAAATCCTCATCCCGTGTATCCAAGGCTTGCGTTTGCCACCCCGGACTGTGCTAAGAGACCCGCCCCAGCAGGAAAGAGCGGCCCCCAAAAGGCTGAAAACAGCTTTTGAACAGTTCTAAACTGTTAGTACTATGTAAATCCTGAGCGCAGGAGTCAAGGTTCCTCGACCGCACATACGCGGATTTGATCCGAACGTGACGCCGCACCGATTGTAGACGCCGCGCAACGCGCGCGCCCAACCCCAAATTCCGAGGCTTTTGCAATGCCTGAACTGATTATCAATGGACCCGGCGGGCGCATCGAGGCGCGTTACCACCACGAGCCGAAAGCCGACAGCCCGATTGCCCTGATCCTGCACCCCCACCCGCAGTTCGGGGGCACCATGAACAATCAGGTGGTCTATTCGCTGTATCACACGTTCGCGGCCCGCGGCTTTTCGGTGCTGCGCTTCAATTTCCGCGGCGTCGGCCGCAGCCAGGGCGTCTGGGACGGTGGTCCTGGCGAACTTGCGGATGCGGCATCCGCGCTCGATTGGTTGCAGCTCGTCAAGCCCGACAGCAAGACCTGCTGGATCGCCGGCGTGTCGTTCGGCACCTGGATCGCCATGCAGTTGCTGATGCGGCGTCCAGAGATCGACGGCTTCATCTGCGTCGCGCCGCCGTCCAACCTCTACGACTTCTCGTTCCTGGCGCCGTGCCCGTCGTCAGGCCTGATCCTCAACGGCGATAAGGACCGCGTCGTCCCGACAGCTTCGGTTGTCGATATGGCGGCAAAGGTGAAGGTGCAGAAGGGCATCAAGATCACCCACGAGATCGTTCCCGGCGCCAACCACTTCTTTGAAAACAAAACCGAAGAACTCGGCAAGCTGGTCGGTGACTACGTTGATGAGCGGATGATCCAGTTCGAGAAGGATCGTGCACGCGACAAGGAACGCGAACGCGAACGCGAATTGATGCGCCAGCGTCAGCGCGAGCTTGAGCGTGTCGAAGCCCAGAGCGCTCCGCCTGCAGGTGGTGGCGCAGACGATGGCGACGACGAATAACCAGCTTCAAGTCATTCGATCTATCGATACGATCCCGGGCCGCAACGCCCGGGATTTTCGTTTGTGGCTTAAGCCTCAGCGGCTGATGGTCCGCCACCCCACATTGCGCCGACAGCGCGCCGAGCACAGCGGGCGCGACCCCAACCCACCGACAAGCAGCCAATAGCGGCTGGCATCGACGGCCTGCATCACCGTTTCGGTAACCGCGGCGTCGCCCACGCCGTAACTGAGGCTGACACTGCCGGTCTTGAGCGCACTCAAGGCTACGACAATGCCGAGAAACGCCGCAATACCGCCGATCAACATCGCGGCAACAGCTAGTCCAGCACGAAACATAGGCATGCGTATTTCCCCTTCAAAACGGCTGTTTCAATGCAAAAGTGATCCGCGCGGTGACGCCAGAACACCGCCCGTCACGGGTTCTGCGACGCCGGTTGTGCCCGGGAATGTCAACGGCAGACCACGCAGCGAACGCACGGCCAGATAGGCCCAGGCTTCCGCTTCGAGGCTGTCGCCGTCGAGACCTGCGGCCTCAGACGGCACGACGGCGTTGTGCACTAGCCCAGCAATCATGTTCATGATCGTCTTGTTGCGCCGTCCACCGCCGGCAACGATCCACAGCTCCGGCTCTTCCGGCATATGCTCGCGCGCCTTGGCGATTGCGCCGGCCGTGAACGCGCTGAGCGTCGCGGCGCCGTCTTCGACGCTGAGGCCATCAATCAAATCCCAGAAGAACGCGTTGCGGTCGAGTGACTTCGGCGGCGGCGCGGCGAAGAACCCGTGGTTGAGATAGAAATGCACGAGATCATCGTGCACCTTGCCACGCGCGGCAGCAGCGCCGCCCGCGTCGTAGGCAGGCCAGCGTGCTTCAACATCCAGTCGTCGATCAGCGCGTTGCCAGGCCGGTATCGAACGCGATCAGGCGGCCGTCGCGACCGATCCATGTGACGTTGGCAACGCCACCGATATTCACAATCGCCAACGGCCGGTCAACGCGGCTGGCGGTCAACGCCTGATGGTAGATGGGCACCAAAGGCGCGCCCTGCCCGCCCGCCGCGACGTCAGCGGCCCGCATGTCGAACACGACCGGGACAGCGCGTCACGTCAGCCAGCACTTGGCCAATGCCGAGTTGTACGGTCAGACCGGCTTTCGGCCGGTGCAGCACAGTCTGGCCATGAAAGCCGATCACATCGAGCGACGAGCCGGCAATGCCGTGCGTCTGCAAAAATGCCGCGACGGCCGCGGCATGAATGTCTGTCAGATCGCGTTCGGTTTGCGCCAAGGACGCCGGGCGATCCCTGCGGTCGGCGATGGTGTGTGCGTCGGCCAGTGCCTGGACCAGCGCGCGCCGGAATTCAGGCTCATACGGCACGGTCATCGACGGGCCCCGCACCACCTCAGCGGCGCCGTCGGTGTCGATCATCGCGACATCAATGCCATCGAGCGAGGTGCCGCTCATCAGGCCCAGCGCCCGCATAATCTTGCCCATTCGACCCTTCCCGTGTAGGCCCTTGGCGGATACGCCGGCGTTCTGCCGGAGCGCCGGTCGCGGACCCTACGCCGGGTTCACGCAGGCCGGAAGACCATTCCTCACGTCGAGCAAGCGAAAACACCATGACGACATCCCCTGCGGCCCCGGCATCTGACTTCCTCAAGGTCATGACGGAACGTGGCTTCATTCATCAGTGCTCAGATATGCCGGGCGTCGATAAGGCGGCGGCCGAAGGCCGGATCATCGCCTACGTCGGCTATGACTGCACCGCGCCATCGCTCCACATCGGGCACTTGCTGTCGATCATGATGCTGCACTGGCTGCAAGCCTCCGGCGCGGGCAAACCGATCGCGCTCATGGGCGGCGGCACGACGCGCGTCGGCGATCCATCCGGCAAGGATGAAACGCGCGTGCTGCGCAGTGTCGAAGAGATCGATGCCAACAAGCAGGCGATCAAAGGCGTGTTCGCGCAGTTCCTGAAATTCGGCGACGGCAAAACCGACGCCGTCATGGTCGATAACGCCGAATGGCTGGCGCCGCTCAACTACATCGACTTCCTGCGCGATGTCGGCCGCCACTTCTCGGTCAATCGCATGTTGACCATGGATAGCGCCAAGCTGCGTCTCGACCGCGAACAGGAACTGTCGTTTATCGAATTCAACTACATGCTGCTGCAGGCCTACGACTTTGTCGAACTGTCACGCCGCTACGGCTGCAACCTGCAGATGGGCGGCTCCGACCAGTGGGGCAACATCGTCACCGGCATTGATCTCGGCCGCCGCATGGGCGTCAAGCATCCGCTGTTCGCGTTGACCTGCCCGCTGCTCACGACGGCCTCCGGCGCCAAGATGGGCAAAACCGCGTCCGGCGCCGTCTGGCTGAACGAAGCGCAGCTTTCGGCCTACGACTACTGGCAGTTCTGGCGCAACACCGAGGATGCCGACGTCGAGCGCTTCCTGAAACTCTTCACGCTGCTGCCGATGCCGGAAATTGCCCGCCTCGCAGCCCTCCAGGGTGCCGACATCAACGACGCGAAGAAGGTTCTCGCGACAGAAGCGACCGCCCTCGTGCATGGCCGCGACAAAGCCGAGGCAGCCGCGGAAACGGCCAAGAAAACCTTCGAGCAAGGCACCCTCGCCGCCGATCTGCCAACAATCGAGATTGCCAAAGCGGAACTCGACGCCGGTCTCGGCGTATTGGCTGCCTTCGTCAAGGCTGGCCTTGTCGCGTCGAACAGTGAGGCGCGCCGTCAGGTTCAAGGCGGGGGCCTGAAAATCAACGACGCCGCCGTCACCAGCGACAAGGCGCAACTGTCGGCGCGCGACGTGACGAACGACGGCGTCATCAAGCTCTCGCTTGGCAAGAAGAAGCATATTCTTCTGAAGCCGGTGTGAGCGGTTAGTTGGACTTTTTCGTCGGCTTCTCGGTCGTCGTCGATGACCAGCCATCGACGACCGCCGACGGATTGTCGGCCTTGCGCGCGCGCTGAACCGACGCCGCGTCCGAGGGCACGCTGGAAGCCCGCACCCGTTCCTTGACGGGCTTGCTTGGCGAGCGGTCCTCACGCACCTGTACGCTCGGATTCTGCCCCGTCATCTGAAACACCTCGCGGAAGATGCCGGGCGCCACCAGCGACAGAGGATTGACCAGCACCTGCGGATCATCAAGCGGCCCCTGCACAGCAAACGTGATGCCGAAAATACCTTCGCCATGGGCGCCGGAAAGGATCTGGCCGAGAAGCGGGATGCCGCCGAGCGCACTATTGAGCCCCTGCAGCGGAATGTACGTTCCGCCAATGTTGACGCGGCGCGTTTTGAAATCGACCTTACCGCGCAGGTTGGCGCCAACCAGAGGTCCTTTCACATACGATTCTTCCAGAACGAACTGGCCATAGCCGACGGAGAACGGCGCGCGCATGCGGTCGAATTGGAAGACTTCGCGCGTCACCTTGCGTTTTCCGCCGATCGCAGGGCGTCCATCGTCGGCACTGCCGACAACCTCGCTCACGATCGGGTCGCCCAGAACCTTGAAGTTATCGACCCACAGCACGCCGGTCTTTTCAGCAGCGCCCTTGCCGTCGAGATTGACCTCCAGCCGCAGGCGGCCATTTTGCATATTCGGATAGAAGCCGATCAGTTTCATCACCTGACCGGCATCGGGTGAATCGACGAGCATCCGCCGCCCGCCACCCGATTGATCGAGCACCGCCGCCAAAGGCGTGCCGCCATCGAGCGTGCCGCGCGCATCGAAAGCCGACAGCTTTTCCGAACGGGTCGAAAGCTTCATCTTGAAGTTGCGCATCGAGGTGTCGTTGTTGCCGATGACGTTGCCTATTTCGACAGCCAGGTTTGTGCCCTTCGAGTCTTTTGACGAGCGACCTTTCGGCGCTGCCCCATCGCCGACGGAAAACAGTGAGCGAAACACATCTCGTCCATCGAACGTCGCTCCGTTGGCTTTGATCGACCAAATATTGTCGTTGCTCAGCGTGCCCTGCACTTCAAGTCGCGACACGACATTGAGGGCAAACGCCGGGAACAAAAATTCGCGCATTTTGCCGTCGGCACCGATACCGATCCAACCCTCGACGGCAATATCCTCGCCAGACACCTTGAAATTCTGCAACTCGGTCTTGTTGGGAGGCTTGCCGCTGACGATGTCTGCTTCGACCATCGCCTGCTTCCCAGGCACCTTGCGCCACGCCACGGGATCGATGGCGATTTCCGCATTCGTCAAATCCCCCCGCACCTTGATGACAGGCTCCGGCCGCAGGCCTTTCTGCATCGAGATTTCAACCGGCACGACGCCGCGCACAAAATCGTTGATATCGAGACCCAGCTGATTGCGGTCGGCTTCATCGAGCTTGGCGGTAACTTTTATTGGCGGCTGCAGATCGCCCTCGACGCCGAAAACGCGCTGACCGATGATCTTGCCCGGCACGCCGTTGACCAGCAGATCGCCCTTGGCATCTAGCGCCGTACTGGTGAGATCGAGCGCCAGGGTGAACCCCTGCACATCGAACTGCCCGCCGATTTTGCCAAAGCGCCCATCCGTTATGCGGGCCTTGCCCTCTACCACGACTTCATCGGCGTTGAGTTCAGCAACCAGCGGCAACTTGATCGTCAATTGCGCATCGACTTTGCCTTCCGCCGCTTTCGGGAATGGTGCGGCCTCTCGGACCGCACGCAACGGCATCATCTCAACCGTTTCGAGAAATGGCCCGAGTGCGGACTGCGACGTGAACGTGATTTCGCCGAGCGTGCGCGGCTTCAGAACATCATCGCCGACAAGTTTGCCGGCCTTGATTGGGACGGTTCTATTACCGGCAAGAATGACGGTTGCGTCCGGCACCGTAACTTCGAGGACATTATCCTGGATACTGATGAGGCCCTTCGGCGCCACGATAGGCGCCATGCCCGGCAGCGGAATGAACTGCGCATCATCGACTTCGAACGTCGCCGTCAATCGCTCTCCACTATGACCGAGCTCAGGCGATTCACCTTCGCGAAATTCACCTGTTCGAAAATTGAGCGTGCCGCCCTTGAAGGTTGCGGCGGTGACGCGTTCGCCGATCCAAGAGCGTGCGCCCGGCGCCAGGGCTTTCGGCCAAATGGCTTTCATCGTTTCCAGCGGCATCGGCGACAGCGTAACATCCACAGTGGTGCTCTGCTCTTTGTCGCCGGGCTGGCTGACGGCACTCAACCCGATGTCCGCACCGCCGCCGACGAAGCGGGCCTGCGACACTTGGAAAAAGCCGCGCCGCGGAACAACGACGCCATTGGCAGTCCACACATCGACGGTGACAGCCGGAACCGCATACTCGGTGCCTTCGAACAGGCCGTTTTTACCTTCGACCGCATACTGCCATTCCGCCGGCTGGTCGTCTGCCGCTGTGTTCTTGGCGGAGCCTGCAAACATGGCGCTGCCTTCCGCCCACTTCACAGGTGACGGCATGAGCTGCCAAGTGCGCGCAGAGCCGTCATAATCGAGCTTCAAAAGCGCCGCGGTCAGGTTCAAGGCGTGTTCGAGTTTATGCGTCGGCACAATGCGCCCAGCGCCAGCCTCGATCGCAATCTGCGCACTTTCAACATTGCCATCCGTCGACAATTCGACGGTCGCATCTCCAGCCACCGGCAGGTCGAACATCTCCATCAGCGCCAAGGGCGGTGCGGCGCCCGCAAGAGAAGCCGGCACCAGATCACGCACCGTCGCCTTGACTTCAAGACGTCCGCTTTTCTCGGTCTCGTCGGTCACAAAGGTGATCAACCAAGGTCCGCGCGGAGACATGACGCGCGCGCGCCCGGAGATCACACTGCGGCGGCGAGCATGATCGAGATCAATACTGGCGTCGGGCACTTTCCACGACGAGGAGTTGCCATGATAGCTTAGTTTGATGGTCGCGTTGCGAACACCAATTTCAGTAAGGTACGATGTTGCGCCCTGGCGCTTGCGTGCGCGCTGCGAGGCTTCACTTAATATTTTTGCGATATTGACGGCGCGCGGCGGACCCGTAGGGCGCTCGATAGTCGTGGTGCCAGACGGCGCATTTCCGCCTTCCTCAGCTTGCGCGGCCTTGGCTTTCTCAAGCGCCGCCGTGTTGGCGACCTCATCGACAGCCAATCCGTCGCTGTCGGTATAGACGAGGTTGATTTCAGGATCGATGAGTTCGACGCGGGCCGGCACGATGCGCAACTTCCACAGTGCCGCCGCTGATATGTTGACAGCCGCGAGCGGCGACCCGCCGACGGCGTCGCCGTCGTTGTCGAAGATACTCAATTGCCGCAAGCGGAATTCGAGCTCGCCCGTGTCCGTCAGCGATGTTCCGCGCCGTCGATCTTGACCGAGTGGTTGACCAGTTCGGCGTTGATGCGCGCTCAACGGGGGTCACGCCCCAGGAAGTCAAATCCGATCGGGCTACGTGGCGCAGCCGCACGCATGTAATCCCGGCGGCAATCACCGCCAGCAACACAACAGGCACGACGGAACAGACTAGCGTCTTGGCGCATGAGAGCAGCCCGCGCCGGCTCTTTTTCGGGCTTCCTGGCCGGACCGGCGGCGGCTGTTTCGGACCCTTATTGACCGTGACCGTGCGCACGCCGACCGCCGGCAGCGGTGGAGGCACAGTGCGCCCGGGCCCTGGCTGCGGATCGCCTGGAGCGTGTGCCTGGAGGTCTCGTGTTCAACGTCTTCCCTTACGCCCTCGACAGCCACTACGGCCGGTCAAAGGCACCCCAATGCTGCGCGGTCCGCATGCCAGAATTTTTGTCAGCGCGAGGCCACTGAAATCCTGGTAACTGCTTCGCTCGTAGCGGTCCACGTACGGCACCAAAAGCGACAAAAGAAAGGCGTCTCGCGATGCTCGAGGATGGCAAAAAAGCTCCTGATTTCAAACTTCCCGGCGATGACGGGAAAATTATCCAATTGAGCCGGCTCAAGGGCCGCCCGGTCGTGGTCTACTTCTACCCCAAGGACGACACGTCGGGTTGCACAGCCGAGGCCAAGGACTTCTCCTGCCTCGCCGCGGACTTTGCTGCCGCGGGTGCTGAAATCATAGGCATCTCGCCAGATAGTGCCGTTAGCCATACGAAGTTCAAAACCAAACACGAGCTGAACCTCCAGCTCGCCGCCGACGAGGACAAAGGGGCCGCCACGGCCTATGGCGTTTGGGTGGAAAAATCGATGTATGGCAGAAAATATATGGGGGTTGAGCGCTCGACGTTTCTGGTCGACGCAGACGGTCGGTTAGCCCAAAGCTGGCGTAAGGTTAAGGTGCCGGGACATGCGGAAGCGGTGCTGGCCGCCGTCAAGGCTCTCAAGGGCAAGGGTAAGCCCGCTGCCCGCTGACCTACAAACCGTGGATCTTCGGCCACACTCCAGGCGTATGGAGGCGTTAGCGGGCGTCAGTTTGGGATTTACGGTGGATAGTTTTAGCCGCTAGGCTGACGTGCCGTTCCAAAGCTGTTAGGCGAATCACCAGTGCTCATTGCTGGCGGGGTAGTTCGGCGTGCGTTTATTCGATGAGTACGGGGTAGTTGCTTAAGTTGTGTCAGAGGGGATTATTCAATGTTGCCGAACTTCCGTAGAACTGATCCGGAACTCAAAATTCAGCCAGTCAACTCCGCGAACGATACCGCAGCCTTTCCGGCACGACCGTTCCTGGCGGCTGCACCGCGCACGACCGATCGCAACGTATCGATGATCGGTCCCGATCTCACGATCACCGGCAATCTCATTTCCAAAGGCGAAGTTCAGGTTGATGGCGTCGTTGAAGGCGACATTCACGGCAGCCACGTGGTCATCGGTGAATCCGCGACCATCCAAGGCGGCATCGTCGCTGACGAAGTCATCATCCGTGGCCACGTCGTCGGCTCGGTCCGCTCCAAGCGCGTGATGCTGCAATCGACCAGCCAGGTCGAAGGTGACATCTATCACCAGTCCCTGTCGATCGAGCAGGGCGCGCTGTTTGAGGGCAAGTCGCGGCGCACGACGGACGATCCTCGTTCGATCCAGCTGGCACCATCGGCACCCGTTTACACGCTGCCGCCGCGGTTGCCGGAACTCGCCAACTGATCACGCGCCACCGCGCCGGGTCATCTGAGCACCAGCGCAATTGAAATTATGCTTCCGGCCGCCACGCCGTCACAGACACGCGGTGGCCGGAAAGCGTTTGAAAGGCCGTTGCCCGGCAGGTCAGCACAATGATCTGCAGATGCGCTGAGGCACGCTCCAGCACGCCACAAACTTTGGCGAGACGGTCGTCGTCGGAATAGACCAGCGGATCATCGAGCACCAGCGGCACCGGCGTTCCGCGCTGTGCCAGCAGTTCCGCGAACGACAGGCGCACCAACACACTCAATTGCTCGCGCGTCCCATCTGACAGCGATGCGAAATCTTCGCGCTGGCCGTCGCGGGTCAGCCCGGAAATCGCGAAGGCGTCCTTAAAGCCAAGATCGGCATCGCCAAACACGTCATTCAAATGCGGCCGCAAACGCCGGGTGACCGGCTCAAAAAAGGCGTCGCGTGCTTGCGCTTCAATGCCGTCGAGCGTCTGCGCCAGAAGCAGCAGCGCCTTGCCTTCGGCTTCCAGTCGCTTGACTTCCCTATCGTGGCGTTCGAACGCGCCCTTCAGCGCATCGACCTGACCGGCGCGGCCATCCTCATCGGCACCCGCCTGCTCGCTCTTCAGGTTTTCAATCCGGTTCGACAGGCGCTGCAGGGTTTCTGCCGCTGTTCTGTCGGCTTGACGCGCACTATCCAACGCGACGACGGCGGCGCGAAACTCTGCGTCGTTCATCACGGCATTTTTTAAACTGTCGAAGTGATCGCGTGCCGCCCGCGCCGCGGCCTCCAAGCCCGACTCATCCACATCGCGCGCTGTCAGAGCTTGGCTTTCGGCGGTCATCCGCGCGATAGCGGAAGAAATTGCGGCCGATCCGTTGGGCGCGAGGCCGGACAATCTTGCACGCGCCCGATCAAGCAACGCGACCGTGCGCTCACGTGCCTCCGCAAGGATCTGTGCGTCGGCGATCGACCCGGCACCGATCACCGCCAGAAGATTCGTGATCTGCTGTGCCGCCGCACGGCGCCATCGCGCCGCTGTCGCGCCGCTGCAATGCGCTCGGCGCCGGGCGCGGAAACACGGATCGCGCCGATGCCATCAATGGCAATGTCGATATGTTCGGTGACGTCGCGGCTGACTTTGCCCGCAACGCCTTGACCATCAATGCGGACACGCCCCGCCCCGCCCGCTTCAAGCATGATGTCAACGCGTGCCGCATCGCCGTGCAGTTCAGCCGCCGCGATGTCGCGGTCTCGCGCCAGGGTGCTCAGTTGCTCGATGCGTGGCCGCGTTGCAGCATCCGAATTGAGGACATCCGCCAGCGTCGCGATATCGCGTTCAAGCGTCTCGGCGGCGCGATGCTGCGATTCTAGCGAGCTGATTTGTTCTTTCAGTTTGCGCGCGGCCTCGCTGGCGTTGCGTGCGCTTTCAGCTTCGAGAAGCCGCGCCTTCAACGCTTCCCGCGCAAGGTCCAGTTGCGTGCGCCGTTGCACTTCCGCCGCCAT
Organism: Hyphomicrobium sp.; assembly: GCA_016716675.1. Lineage (GTDB taxonomy): Bacteria > Pseudomonadota > Alphaproteobacteria > Rhizobiales > Hyphomicrobiaceae > Hyphomicrobium_B. The sequence continues at coordinate 63,855 of JADJVG010000008.1, read as the reverse complement.
CGCCGCGTCACGCTGCTGCAAATCCAGGCGGCGGCTGGCGGCGTACTCTGGTGCCGAAATCTGCGCATATTCTGCGCTGAGCGCCGCGATCGCATCCAGACGTCTTTCGGCGCCAGCAACCGCGCTTTCAGCGCGTTCCAATTCAAGGCGCGTGTCATCGCGCGCCCGGCGCGCCAGATCGAGGGGGCCATTTTTCTTCGGCGCGTTGCGCGTGTTGGTCAGTAGAATATCAAGCGCCTTGGCGGTCAGATGCTGCACGCGCTGCAAGGCTTCACCACCCGCCGCCGACTCGACTTCGCGACCGATGGCGGCTTGCAGAGCACCCAGTTCGCCGCGCGATTTCTCCTTGCCGGTCGCCGCATCCACATCCGGGTCAGGTCGCACCAGCGTGTGCTGCTGGCGCACCCAGACCAGCCCCAAAGGTCCGTGCATGTCGCTCGGCTTGCCGATCAGCGCCGCCAATTGGTCTTCCGCCTCAGCGTTGCGCGCGACCACGCGGCCCGCCGTCAGATCGGTTAGAATAGCGCCATTGCCGCGCCCGAAGTTTTTGCGGATCCGCCAGCGCCGGCCTTCGCGCAGGAAATCCGCTTCAACCATCGGCTCGCCGCCCGCGAACGGGCGCATCTCGTTCAAGACGTTGCCGGTGACCTTATGGCGCGTCAGAAAGGCTGCTTCGAGCGCGCGGAAGAACGTCGATTTGCCCATCTCATTGGGACCGGCGAGCACGTTGACGCCCTCGGCAAAATCTTCGATGGCCGCCGGATCGGTAAAGCGGCGGAAAGCTGCAACGCGCAGCGCCAGGATTTTCATGTGCCCGCCTCACGCGCCGCTTCTGCCGCGAAACCGAACAAGCGTTGCAGCGCCAGCGCCGCAACAGCCGCGTCCGCATGCGCAGGGTTGGCCGCGACAGCCGCCAGTTTGCGAGCGGCTTCCACCAGCGGCCCGTCGCTGCCGAGGCTATCGAAATCGGTTTCCGTCGGTCGCACGGCAAGTGCGACTGCATCAACCTCGAGATAGCGCAGCCGCGCCGACCATACTTCCTGCCATGCGTCGAAGTCAGCATGCTCACTGAGCGAGAGACTGCCCGAAAGCGCCAGCCGGACCAGCGCGCGGCTCTGCGTCCCGCCGAGTGCCGCGAACTGTGCTTCGATGGTCGAGAGATCGGCGGTCGTGTTGACTGTTGCCGCCAGCCGCGCCCACGCGAAGTCCGCCGACGCGATGCGCTCAACGTTGACCGCGCCCTGCCGCACAACGCTCACCGCCAGCACATGGCCCGGCTCGTTACTTGGAAAGCGATCCGGTTCGGGCGTGCCGGAATACCAAGTGTCTGGCCCAACGCGGGTTGTGCCATGCCAGTCGCCGAGCGCCAGATAGGCAAGCCCCGCCGTCTCCGCACGATTGCGCGCGATCAGCACCGAGCTTTCGCCGTTACTACCGAACCCCTGCACCGAGCCATGCGCCAAGCCGATGCGCAGCGTGCCGTCTGCTGTCGGCGCAGCGTCCATCCATTGCGTCGGGTCGCGGCCCGGATTTTTGCTCGTTAAAGGCGCGGCAAGCACAGCAACGCCATCGCCCAGTGTGATCGCCCCGTCGGTCAGCGCCAGCACGACATTGCCCGGCGCGCCGAAACGCTGCACCCGATCCCAAACGCCACCGTGTCGGGCCGGATCATGGTTGCCCGGCAGCAGCACCCAGGTGATCGACGCATGCACCGCCATCAGCTCCATGGCGCGGCGGAGCACGTTGGTCGATAAATCTTCCGCGTCGAAAATGTCACCCGCCACGAGCACATGGCGCGCGCCGCGCTTTTCCGCAATGGCCGCGATCCGCCCGATTGCTGAAAAGCGCGCCGCTGCCAGTTCTCCGGCGAGATCCGACGGAAAATTTGCGAACGGTTTGCCGAGCTGCCAGTCGGCCGTATGGATGAATGTGAAGGTCATAGATCGGACCTTCCCTGCTTCGCCGCGCGCTTTCAAGGCGCAATTGACGTTCGCTGCCCGAGCTGTGGAGAACCGGCACGTCTGTTGTCAGAGCGTGCGGGCCAAAAACACGGCGTCGCGCGGATCGCCCCCGGTCGAGTCCAATTCGACGAAGCCATTGCGCGCATAGAAGCTGACGTTGCGCGCACCCCGGCTGGTGATGACATGTACGCCTGGAGCACCCGCCACGCGCGCGTCGCCGCAGAATGCCGAAACCAATTGTGCGCCAGCGCCAGCGCCTCTGAATTGCGGCGCCAGATTGATATGCAGGTGCGCCGGAAAACGCTCAGTCAAGTCTTGGAATCTGGCATAGAGCGCGATGTCCGAGAACCGTAGCGCCTTCGCCGGATCGTCCAGACACCCGGCGAGATAACCGGCAACGCGCGCATCGGGATCGAGCGCCACATAAGCCCATTGCGGATCGTGGATCAGATAACGGCCGAGCCAGCGCTCGCGGAATTGCGCGCGGGTTTTCTCATCGGCAAAGCTTTGCGTGTTGCTCGATTGAAAAAAGATGTCATCGATGGCGCGAACCATCTCAGCGCGCGCCGGCAGATCACAATAGCGCCTGATCGAAATGTCGTGCGTCATGAACGGCTGGCTGCTCTCGCAATGGGCGACGCACCAACTTAAAGACTTCTAGAGCCGTCAACACAACGAAAAAGGGACGAGCCGCAGCCCGCCCCTGACATAAAACATCGCACCCAGCGCTCTAGAATTTGCCTAGTCCTCCTGCGCCAATGCGGCAACGAGCTTCTGGCGGAAGACGGGCGGTAGATCGTTTGGAACCTTGGGATCTGGCGCATGCTGCTGCGGCGGATCTTCATGAGGCTCCTGCGCCGCGGCTGCCGATGGATTGATGCCGCCGTAGTTCGGACTGAAGGGCTCTGAGGGATCGTCCGGCAAATGCCGGATACCCGCAGGCGGCGGCGTTTGCGCCGGCAGACCGTCGCTCTCTACATCCACAGCCGCTTGCGCCATCTTAACACCTGACGGCGGATAGCCAGCGGTCGACTGCGATGAGTTGGTAGCACAGCCGCCCATAGCGGCCATGAGGGCGGCAACAGCCGCACGCGCGACGAACGCGCGATAGTCTCGCACCGGCGATGAGCCAGTCTGCAACGCACACATGAGATACGCCTTTTACAAACGCTAGGGAACGCAACGAACTGTGCCGGATTGAAACAGGTTGTCGTAAACAGGCGGTTAAAGGCTGTCGCGAATTTGGGGAAAGGTGCCGGCGCGGGCGGCTGGTGCGGGCACTGCACCCTGCTACGGGTAAGCACTTTTTGGTGCGCGCGCCCTTGCGGTCAGCATACGCCTCAACGCCACAACACCAGCGGTCGTTGTCAGCAATCAGGCGCCAAGGCTGCCAAAAACGGATGCCGAAAAGTTGCTATTTCCCCATAGACAAGTAACGATTCTCACCTAACATTTTGATCAAGGCTAGGGAGGGCACGCAACGTTCCGATTAACGGAGATTGCCAGTGACCGAAACATGCGACGATAGAAATGTGAAGCCCGCCAGCAACGCCGATTTTCGCGCCCAGTTGCAAGGCTTCAGCCTCACCACGGCAGAGATCCTCTACCACCTGCCGGATTATCCGGCTTTGCTGCAAAGCTACGTCTGGCAGGAATACGATCTCGCGCCGCGCTTCCCGAAACTCAAACACTTCCTCGACTTCTGGACCGCCAAACTCGATGGCAAGTTGTTCAGGGTGACGGTTGCGCATTCCGCCCTACTCCGGCCAGCCGAATTACGCATGATTGGCGTCGAGTACAAGATTCACTGAATGATGCACAACACGGCGCGGGCTTACGCTCGGCATGCTGAAGCGTGACGCATCGGGTTGCAATTTGACCGGATGTCAAACAGCTGGCTTCAAAACGTCAGTGGCGGAGCATTTTGACAGTGGAAACCCGCGGCGTTTCCACGTTAAAAAGCGGCCATGGACATCGAAGAACAGGTCATCCTCATCGATGACGCCGACCACCAGACCGGCACCGCTGAAAAGCTCGACGCGCATCGTGCAGGCGCCTTGCATCGCGCCTTTTCCATCGTCGTTTGGAACAGTGACGGCCGCATGCTGTTGCAGCAGCGCGCCTTGAGCAAATATCACTCCGCCGGGCTTTGGACGAACACCTGCTGCGGACACCCCCGCCCCAACGAAGACGTGGCAGAGGCCGCCGCGCGCCGCCTCGCCGAAGAAATGGGTTTGCGCTGCCCGCTGACGCCGCTCGGCACCATCCGCTATCGGGCCGAGTTTTCAAACGGCTTAACCGAGCACGAAATCGTTCACGTCTATCGCGGGCTGCATAACGGTGCCGTCACGCCGAACCCGGACGAGGCCAACGCCTATGCGTGGCGCACACTCGACGAAGTTCGCGAAGACGTTGCGGCCGCGCCGCAGAACTACAGCGTCTGGTTCCGCCAGTACGTAGCCGCCGAATGGCCAACCGCCATGGCGCAGCCGACCTGAGTGATTCCCGAGTTTCGCAGCCGCGTTGCCAGCAATCAGCGGCGGTTGTTGCTGCTGTCGCGATTCCAGCTGAGATAGACCACAGCCACGATCGCCGTCAAAATCATGGTGCCGAGAATATCGGAGCGGCGGATGAACTGCATCCACAGATCGAAGCCACCCGTGAACCCGCTGCGCGCGGTCAGCACGTTGTTCAATCCGAGCACGAGTAACGCCGCGAGTCCTGTGAGCCCCGTGACGACCGCCACTTCAACCGCGCGTTTCGTCAGCCGTGGAACCGACAAAATGGTGCGGCCGATAGCAAGTTGGGTCCGGTCAGACATCGATGCAGCTCCTCATTGCCGGTCGAACGGCGAGTCGAATTAATCTCCTTTCTAACAGATTCGCGTTTTTTTGAGGGTGACCAGCAACCTGCTATCAGGACGCGTAATGCGTGTTCTGAGTTTTACTAGCGGCTGGCCCGTTTGCTGCGCGAGATCTTGCGCCGTTCCAGCGCCAGCCAGCGCCGGCAACTTGGAAGCGATAGCGAACACCTGACCGCAATTTCGGGCTGCGCAGACCTTCGCGCGCCCTTGGCGCCAGCAATGGCCTCAGCCGAAGGTGTCAAGCCTGTATCAACGCGCACATCCGCCGCAACGTCACGCGCGGTGCGCTGCAGCAAATCGGCGGCTGTCATAGAGCGCATGAACGGATTGGCGCCAACCACGGTGGTGCCGAGGAGTTGCACGACAGGCGTCTCCGGCTTTGCCGAAAGCACGCGCACAGCGCCGCCTGGGCCAACAAGAAACGCCAAACGCAAGTTAGCAAACGTGGCCTGTTGTCCGTTGGCGACGAGATGCGCGGCGTTGGCTTCCGTATAGATCTGCGCCGCGCGCCGCGCGAACGTCATGTCGGTACGCAGCTCCAGCACTTCATGCGGCTTCAGATCTGCGGTTTCGATCGCAAACGAGGTTCGAGCGATCTGCAGCCACGTCGAGGCGATGAATTGGAACGGCCCGACTGCGGTCGAGCGAGAATTGCGCGCATTGAGGCGCCCACCCGATTCCGACATCATCAGCCGGTCGAGAAACATATCGAGGGTGATTTCTTCCTGCTTGCCGGTGGTGGCGTCAGCGGGCTTCGTCTCGCCTGCGCGCACTGCCCCGGTGGCGAGCACGACCGCTAAGGCCGCGAGCACGAGCGCCCCGGCAGGGCGGCGCAAGGACGTCGTAAAATTGCGGGGATCGTTGCCGGGCTGTCGCGTGTTCATAGCCTAGCCAATATACAGCCGTGCTGCGCAGAGGCCAACATCTGGATGATCTTGAGCTTAGATGACGCAACGGCTTTCACTATGCCGCCTGCAAAGCGTGACAACAAAATTCAGCGGCCGTCCTGATCCTTCGAGCGCCGCATCGCGTCTCCGACCACCTCCGGAAAGTCATCGCGCAAGCCCCAGAGCTGCGTATTCATGGTATCGAGGCGCTTTACAACGCTCGTCATGGTGTCTTCGATCTTGTCGAGGCGTTGCACGGCGATTTCTCGGAGCTCGACGAGGTCGGGTTGCGAGCCACTCGAGCGCCCCGCGAGTACATTGACGGCGCCCTCATGTGAGCCCGCGGGATCATCGCGTGCCAGCATTCGCAGTCAACACATCGCACCCTACACAGTTTGCACTGCTGAGCGTCAATCGAAGGTTTATTGCGAACAACGAATGCGCGACGCTTCAAGGTTTCGCGTCATACGATTCAACAGCATTACCCCGCCGTTTGCCAGTTTGAAGCTCCTTTGAACACTAAACGCAGCGCACACGGTTAGGCCGCATGCGCTGCGCCGGAATCGCGACAAAACTTACACGGCAAGTGCGCCTTAGCCCTTGAGCAGCTTATTGCACTGGCTGTAGTAACCGCCGCCCTTCATGATCCATTTCAAGCCGCCGTTGGCATTGGCAGTCTTGTTGGCGCGGTACTGATCGCGGCACGTATGCATGCGGGCCTTGCCCGGCTTTTCATTGGCGTACTTGGCGTCGATCGCCTTCGGGAAAACAGCCGCGCTGACCGTTGTGCCAGCGGCTACGGCGGGCACTGCGATATCGCCGCACTGTGCTTTGCGGAAGTCATTCCACGATGCGCCGCCCAATGTGCCGGCGGTCTTTGCCGCGTTATATTTGGCGCTGCATTCCTGGGCGGTCAGCGCCAGACTGGGAGACGCGCTGGCAAAACACAGTGCTGTCGCGGATGCGATGGCAACCGTTAAACCTGCAAACCGAACTTTCATCGAACGTCTCTCCTGTCTTTTGGTGTCTTTTGGGCTATTGCACGTCACGTTGAACAAACAAACGGAACGTCCGGCACACGACCAACACGCGCGCACCGGACAGATAATCGTCCTTGTAACTTGCTTGTACGCCTTTGAGAAGATACGGCACAAATCGCAATGTCTGCCCCGCACTGCGGGCCAGAAAGAAAGACGCACGCAATATGGGGGCGCCAAATAACTGTTTTGCCGGAGCGAGCGGCATACGGCGTATTGCGCGTCCACCTAGAGCCTTGCCTGACGACGATTGCGCGCGTCCTGTTGTGGCAAAGTGAGCCAAATCCGCCGCAGCCTCGTACACCACCGAAAACGGAGGAACCATGTCCAATCACCGCCTGCCCCTGCTCATAGCCCTCGCTGTCGTGGCCTGCATGAGCGCTCCGCAATGCGCGATCGCCGATCCGGCAGGTGTCGGCGCCCGATCTGGCGCAGCACAGCAGGCGGAACCGGCAAAACTGTCAGCGCGCGAGGCGGGTGCGCGCTATGGGCAGGCCCTCGGCGCCATTGAAATTTGCCACGGCTCGAAAGTGACCGCCGCAGGCGACGCGCTCGGCCAGAATTTCACCGGCGCCGATCACGACGTCTTCAAAGCCCAGGCCGCGAAAGTATTTGAAGCTTGGCGCCAGGTGAAGGCGTGCTCAAACGCTGCCGACCCTAACACCTGCAAGATCATCATGGACAAGAGTTGCGCGACGGCCGAGCAAGAGATTGGACCTTCCGGCACGGTGATGCCCGGCCTCGTCGAGTTCATGAAACACTGATCAAACTGCCGCGTGTCGCGCTATGGGACCGTTACGGGGACCGCCGCTGGAAGCGGCGCGCCGCCCGCCGATTGCCAAGCCTTCACCGCGTCTATCGGATGGATCAGCATCAGCACGTTGAGTGTCAGATTATCGCGGATCATATAGCCGGTGAAGACTTCGAAGAAGAGGCCGAGAGCAACAGTCACCGCCACCGGCAGAACCGACGCCAGCCAAAAGCCTGCCATCATCGCGGCGATGTCTGACAGCGAATTGACGATACTATCGCCATAATAATCGAGCGACATCGTCGCTGTGCGATACCGATCGATGATCAGCGGCGTGTTTTCCAGCACTTCCCATCCGGCTTCAAGCGCCACCGCCGCCGCTAGTCGCTGCGCAAATGACCATCCGGGCGCAAGCCACCACATCGCTGCGTAAAACAGGAAGCCATGCAGGATGTGGGAATAGGTGTACCAGTCCGTGATATGCTGCGAGTTTTCCGAGCTCAGCACTTCGCCATGCCAGAGCTTGATCGTTCCGCACGCACACATCGGCAATCGGCCGAGGGCATAGAGCGTGGCGCCCGTGCCGACAATGATTGCAGCAATAATGATATAGGCCGGGATGCCGAACAGACGGTCGTTGGCAACTGTCATGCGGTACTTTCGCGAGCGGCGCGGCGCAATTTCCTGCGCTGCCGGTTCCAGACATAAGCTTCGAGCAACGCCCACACGGCAACCAGAAGCATCAACAGCGGAATCGTCATGAGCCCGAACCAGCCTGTCACCATCAGCGATGATAACGACCCGCCGATATCGGTACCGTAGACAACGCACGGCATCGGACCGCCCTCATTGACTTCGCATCCGGCAACACCGGCAATCGCCGCTGTCACCAAAATGGCGAGCAAAGGCAAGAGAGCGATACCTGCAAGAACGGTCATCAAACGGCGGATTATTCGCATCGTACGCCCCCTGGTCACGCGGGATACTAGCGGAGTTCATAACGTCTGTCAGGATGACGAAATCCTGCCGCCGCAGGCGTGTGGTCTTTCGCCCAGACCAACGGCAGCCTTAATTCTAGGTATCAGTAACCTTATCGTGGCGGTATCGTGTCAGATACCTGCCCAACCGGGGTAGAAATCGTGCAACGACAGATCAGTCGCCAATCAGGCTGCCCATATGAACGGTACTGGTAAATGGCACTGGCGTCCCGGTCTCACCTAAAACCATTGAGCTAGCGCAGCAAATAACCGCGATCGACCGCACCAGTTGCCACGTGCACACGCGCCTTGTAAGCCCGGCGGACAGGGAGTTGCATATGGCTGATTTATCCAAATTGACGGCGGGCCTCACCGGCACCGTCAGCGTGCCGGTCACGCCGGAACGCTTAGCGACGGTGGTCGGCAGCGGCAATGCGCCGGTGTTCGCAAGCCCGATGATGGTGGCCGCCTTCGAAGGCGCCGCGGTCGCGTGTGTCGAACATCTGCTGCCCAAGGACCACCAAAGTCTTGGCATGCACCTCGACGTGACGCATTCGGCGCCGACGCCCCTCGGCTTGACGGTTGTGGCAACGGCAACACTCAAAGAAATATCGGGCCGCAAACTGACATTCGCGGTGACGGCACATGACGGCGTTGAAACCATCGGCAGCGGCACGCACACGCGCGTCGTCGTCGATACGCCGCGCTTCATGGCCCGCGTCACCGCCAAATCCAGGCCACGTCCGTGAGTGACGCTTCTGTCGGTAATCGAAACATGCACACGATCCGCGCGCGGGAGACAACAATGAAGATGCCGCCTGTCAGACGAGCACTGAGCCTGTCAATTGTGAGTCTCGCGATTTGGGGCGCGGCGGCTGTGGAACCATCGCTCGCGCAAACGCCGCCGACATGCACGGCGCAGGATTTCGCGACAGCCGTTGATAAGTCGGGCGCCACCTTGCGCGCTTTCACGCTCGAAGCGCAGCCGAAAATACAAGACCGCATGCGGCGCTACAGCGAGGCCACAAAGCTCGCCAGCGACGACTATGAAGCCGCCGCCATCGACGCCATCCAAGACGAAAAATTATCGGCGCTCGACGAGAAAAGCGCCGCGATGCTGTTGCGCATCGACAGTCTTGGACGCGTCACCGAGGGTAACGCGCCCGATTGCAGTAAGCTCGCGGACATTACCAAATTGAGCGGCGATCTGCTGACGGTGATGCGCGAAAAGGCCGATTACATGCTGGCACGGCTCGATGCCAAAATCAGTGAAGCGGGTGGCGCAGCCAAAGCACAGGCTACCGCACAGGTCACCTCACCGGCCAAGCCGGCCGATAAGGCAGCGGCGCCGCCGAAGCCCGCACCAGAAAAAGCGGCGACAGCCAAAGCCGAGCCCCCAAAGGCCGAGCCTGCAAAACCGAAGTCGCCTGAGCCGCCGCGCCCAGCCAAAGCCGCACCCAACGACGCCTACGTGCCGCCGCCGCCCACCGTGGAAGCCGCGTTGCCAGTGCCGGCGCCTATGCCGATGCCCAACGTGTCCGGCCAAGCGGAAGACGAAGGCTTTACGATCGACGAAATCCGCGAAGCAACGCGAGGCTTCTTCGGCACCATCTCAACCAGCCTTGCCAGCGTCCTGGAGCATTCCTTCAAGACGATCGGCCGGCCGACAGCTTATGTGCTCGGCACCGAAGGCGGCGGCGCGTTCTTCGCCGGCCTGAGATTTGGAGAAGGCACGCTGTTCATGCGCAACCAAGCGGGCACGCGGCCTGTTTATTGGCACGGACCTTCGCTTGGTACGGACTTTGGCGCCTCCGGTTCGCGCACCATGTTCCTGATCTATAAAATGCATGATCCTGATGCGCTGTTCAGACCCTACACAGGCATCGATGGCTCCGCCTATTTCGTCGGTGGCGTCGGCGTGACGTTGCTCAAGGGCGGTGATGTGATCATGGCGCCGATCCGCTCGGGCCTTGGCCTGCGCTTCGGTGCCAACATCGGCTATCTGCGCTTCAGCCCGCAACCAACCTGGAACCCCTTCTAATCGGGGACGTGGCCAAAACAAAAAAGCCCAGCGCGAGCTGGGCTTTTTATTTGGCCACAGGCCTTGAGATTTACCAGCCGCTGTTGACTTCGGCCCGGCGCTGAACGTAAACGCGCTGTCCGTTGGCTGCATAATAATACATACGCTTCGGCTGTTGGGCTTGCCGGCGCATCGCGGCTTTGCGCTGTGCCTTCACGAAGCGCGGATCATAAGCCGACGTTGGCTGATAGGACGATGAACCGAAGAGCGACCAGCCGCTGTCCTGCTGAACAGCATAGCGCTGCGGCCTAGTATTCTTGCGGCTGGCGATCGCCGGCGCACTATACTTCGGCGTGCCGTGGATAGCGACGCGCGTAGCCTTATAGCCATGCTTGTGAACCAAGTTGTAGAACGTGCGCGCATTGCCCGGCGCCAAGCGAATGCAACCGTGCGAAGCGGGGGTGCCCAAACGGCTGAGATGCTGGGTTCCATGAACGGCAACGCCACCATGAATGAAAACCGCGTGCGGCATCGGCGCCATATCGTATTTGCGCGAGTACCACATCTTCGCGCTCCACTGCGGACGGAACGTGCCACGCGGTGTCGGGAACTTTGCCGAACCCGAAGAGATCGGCCACGAATATAGTGCCGCGCCGTTTTCCGAGACGACCATCTGCTGCTGGGCGAGGTCGATGTTGACGGTCAGCGTCGGCGCTGGATCGCGCACAACAGCCGGTTTTGCCGGCGCGGCCGCACTTGAGCTCTCGCCAACGGCAGGAGCCGCTGTAGCGGACTCAGCTGCCGCTTCGGCGCTCTCAGCGGCGGCGACGGCAATATAGGGTTTCGACGTATCGGTTGCGGATGGTGTGGCGCTCGCTTGTGGGGGCGATGCCGATTGCCCGGCCACCGGGGCTTGCGCGATCGCGGTGCTGGAGGAAACGATCGAGAAAAACGCCAACGCAAAAAATCGCGAACTCAACATCGAAAACTCCACCACGCGATACAAGAATGATGGCTAACCATAACCCGGGTTTTGATGCTGAACCGTTAAAGGCGCAGAAATTTCCGCACTGGCGCATATCGGCCTCAGCGCCCTATTCAGGCGCTGCAACCGTCTGTTTTTATTTGGCTATTTTAAGTGTCCCAAAACCTGACCGGCGTTCACATTCGTAAACTTCACGCTATCTCATCAATGATGAATGGTGATCCGCGTATTGCGCAATCCATAACGTGACACGAGATTAAACAGCGTCGCGGCATTTGCCGGCGCTAAGCGCACGCACCCGTGGGAGGCACGACGACCCAGGTTTTTCATGTCGTAGGTGCCATGGATGGCATAGCCGCCGCGAAAGAACACGGCATACGGCATCGGCGCGCCATCATAGATCGTCGAATACCATTTGCGTTCGAGACGCTTCGCACGATAGGTGCCGCTCGGCGTCATGTAGCCGCGCCGACCTGTTGAGACGTGCCAGGAGTAGTAATGCTCTCCCGCGACGTAGACATTCATCGTCTGCGACCCGACATCGACATTTACCTGGACATTTGCCCATGCCGACCCAGTTCCCAACGCCATCGCGGCTGCCATTGCCAGGATGAAAAGACGTCCACGCATGAAATTCCCCCAAACGCATACCAAAACACAACGAACTCGACGCCTCACGTTCATCGAACGTCTGAACATAGCGACGTAGGCGTTTTGAATTGTGGGGGAACACGCACCGTATCGCAAGCGCGCAATTGTACTGATGCAGGGACAGCATTATTTCTTTCCGCGCTATGACTTTTGTTGAGCAAGCGCCTTGACATCATCATATGCTGCAAGGGCACGTGCGCGGGCCGCCGCATGATCGACGATCGGCAGCGGATACCTCTTCCCAAGTGTGATCCCGGCCGCCGCAAGCATTAGCGCCGGAGCTTCCCATGGCGCATGCAGCGCCTCATTCGATAGCGCCGCCAATTCCGGCACCCAGCGCCGCACATACGCGCCATCGGGATCGAATTTCAGCCCCTGCGCGATCGGATTAAAGATGCGGAAATACGGCGCGGCGTCGGCGCCTGATCCAGCCACCCATTGCCAACTCGCGGCGTTGTTGGCGAGATCGGCATCGACCAGCGTATCCCAAAACCACGCTTCCCCGTCCTGCCATGGCACCAGCAGATGCTTGATCAGAAACGACGCAACGATCATGCGCACACGGTTGTGCATATAGCCCGTGTGCCAAAGTTCGCGCATACCGGCATCAACAATCGGATACCCCGTGGCACCACGCTGCCACGCCCTCAAATGCGCGGCGTCGCGGCGCCAGGGGAAGGCTGCAAACTCTTGGCGAAACGGCTGTTCCGGCAAATCCGGCCAATAGTAGAGAAGCGTGTGTGAGAATTCGCGCCAGACAAGCTCTTTCAGAAACGTTTCAAGGCCTTTGCCGGCGCCTCCCGTGGCATGCGCCGCGTGCACAGCCGCCGTCCAGCACTGCGCCGGCGATATTTCGCCGAAATGCAAATGCGGCGACAGCCGCGAGGTGCCGGGCTTATCTGGCCGGTTGCGATCCTCGGCATAGTCTTGCAAGGCGTCCGCCAAAAACGTCTTGAGGCGAGCATGCGCTCCGGCTTCCCCCGGTTGCCAGCACTCAGAAAAGCCTCCGGACCAATCGGGCGTGGCTGGATGCAGCCTCCAATCGGCCAGAGCGTCGCTTGCCAGATCGTGCTCGAACCCCAGCAACGTCTTCGGCGCAGCCAAAGGCTTGGGTGGCGTAAAATCCGCCGACAGAGCTTTCCAGAAGGGCGTGTAAACCTTGTAGACATCGCCGGCCTTCGTGCGCACCTCTTCAGGCTCGCGTAGCAGATGGCCGCCAAAGCGTTTGAAGGCGACCCCCACCGCATCGAACGTGACTTTGAGGATATCCTCCACAGCCACGGCATGGGGCTCGTAGGCGCGCGTGAAATAGACAGCCTGCGCGTCGCAGTCCGCGACCAGACGCGGCAGAACCTGTGTCGCGGCGCCTCGGCGCAACGTCAGGCGGCCACCACGCGCGCGAAGGGCGCCATCGAGCGCCGCCAAACTTTTGTCGAGCCACCAGCGCGAGGCGGCCCCGCGCTTCCAAGCGCCGGGCGTTTCATCATCGAGAATGTAAACGAACACCAGCGGCGCGCCTGTCGCAACGGCGGCGGCCAGAGCACGATGATCGGCAAGCCGCAAATCATTACGCAACCACACAACCACGGGACGAGGGCGCATAAGCTCTCCGAATAACAGTTGCGGCGCCCATGGACCGCGTGGGGGCGGGGTAGGCTCGCGCATCCTCAGCAGCCAACACGGACGCCGCATGCCTTGAGAAAACGGCTATTTATCTGCGCCGGATCATAACCACTGCAGCATTTCCGGGTTGTATCGCTAGCGTCGGCTCTTGCCCACCCCTGCCAAACCCGCTACGGCTTGGCTCAATCGCCATCCAATTCACGAACCAAGTTACGGGAGAACAGAGCAGATGTCGGACGAAGCGGTCATCGCTCAGAAGGGGCCTTATCAGGTCGAACTCAGCGAAGGTAAGAACTATTGGTACTGCCGCTGCGGGCGCTCTAAGGCTCAGCCCTTCTGCGATGGGTCACATAAGGGAACATCTTTCGTGCCCATGAAATTCACGGCCGACCGCACCGGCACGTTCAACATCTGCGGCTGCAAAACAACCGACGACGAGCCCTTCTGCGATGGCTCCCACAACATCCTCTAGGTTCAAGTCCCTGCCATCATGCAGATAGCGCCCGACTGCTCACCGAGCAGCCGGGCTGTATCGCATCACGACTGAGCTGCAAGCTTGCTGTGGCGGACCGAGTAGGAGAAATACCAGATCATCCCAACCAACAGCCATAATATGAAGCGTAAGTGCGTCGTCAGCGGCAGAAACGCGATGAGCGCGCCGCAAGACAGAATGCCCAAGACCGGTAGCACGATCCCGAACGGCATTTTGTAGGGCCGTGGCTGGTCCGGGTGCGATTTTCTAAGCGCGATCACGCCCGCACAGACCAGCACGAAGGCTGCCAACGTACCGACATTGACGAGTTCCGCGAGCGTGCCGAGCGGCACAAACCCCGCGGCGAGCGCCATCACGAGCCCGGTAATCACCGTCACGTTGACCGGCGTGTGCGTCCTCGGGTTCACTTCCGCGAAATACCCTGGCAGCAACCCATCCCGCGAAATGGCGACGATCACACGGGTCAGGCCGTAGTACAGCACCAGCATAACGGTGGTGAGACCGAAGATGACGCCCGTTGCAACGAGTGCCGTCGCCCAATTGTAGCCGAGTTGTTGCAGTGCATGCGCGACAGGCGACGAGACGTTGAGGTCGGTATACGGGACGATACCGGTCAGAAGGCCGGACACGACGATGTAAATGATCGTGCAGAACACAAGCGAGTTAATGATGCCCTTTGGCACATCGCGCTGCGGATCATGGGCTTCTTCGACGGCGGTCGAAACCGCATCGAACCCGACATAGGCGAAGAACACGAGCGACGCGCCCGCGAGAACGCCGATGGTCTTTCCCTCGGCGGTATGGTCGAACCACCCGAACGGCATGAAGGGTGACCAGTTTTCCGGATGCACGTTGAACACCGCGATGCCGATGAAGACCGCGATCGTCAGAAGTTTAACCGCGACCATCGCCGCATTGAGTTTTGAACTCTGCTTGATGCCGACGATCAGCATCACCATGAGCGCCAAGATGATGAGCATGGCAGGTAAGTTGACCACGCCGCCGGACGCCGGGCTCTTGGTCAGGTAGTCCGGCAGACCGAAGCCCACCGCCGTCAAAGCATTGTTGAAATACCCCGACCAGCCGTTAGCGACTGCGGCGACGGCGACACCATATTCGAGGATGAGATCCCAGCCGATGATCCAGGCAACCATCTCGCCGAACGCCGCATAGGAATAGCCGTAGGCGCTGCCACACCCGCCCACCATTGCAGCGAGTTCAGCATAGGCGAGGGCTGCGAAGCCGCACGCAAGTCCCGCCACGATGAACGACAGCACCACCGCCGGCCCCGATTGGGTTGCAGCCGCGTGCCCCGTCAGAACGAAAATACCGGTTCCAATGATCGCGCCAATGCCAAGCAGCGTCAGATCCATCGCGGTCAGACATTTCTTGAGACCGTGATCTTCTTCGCCCTCGACGATGACCTTCTTGCGAAAGAGTGCCTTCATGCCGTGTTCACCCCTGTCTTGGAAATGCGCGTGCCGAAACGTACCCCTTCATCACCGGCGCGACAGCCAACGTGGCTTGGGCGTGTCCAGTGTGCAGATCAATTCGCGTGCCTGATCTGATGCCCTGCGAGTCCCCAACTCGCAATCCCTTTTCTGCGGCCACAGTAGGCCACACGGTTCCGTTGAAGCAAGGCGCGCCGAGCCCCCGTTGCGCCCCGTCCCCCTGCCAAATGCACAGATTATGAGCAATCCGCCGTCGTTTTAAGGAACGATGACGACCGGCACCGGCGCCACGTGCGCCAGCCCAGAGGCCACGCTGCCAAATACGCGGTCGCTCAGGCTGCGAGACCGGCCAACGAAAATTAGAAGCGCCGACTTGGCGGACGCCCCGTTCGAAATGAGTTCGATCACGTCGCCGTGGTGAATTTCACCGCCAGCCGGAATACCTGCCGCTCGGATCCTCGCGAGAGCCAGTAGCAGCACCAGCGCGGCGAACCCATTGTGCAGCGCAACGCCATGCTGGGCGATTGCGTGACGCGGTTTGCTTGATAGAACCATGCGGCATGAAAAAGGATACGCCGCGTCAACCGCCGTTGCCACACCGATCCAGATTACGATGCCGGGCATTTCGCCGGGCAGTCGTCTGCGTAGCCATCGTTAGCTTGACGGCTTTTCCCGTCGCACTAGCCGCCGCGGCCGAGATTGTGGTCAGCGTCGCCGGACCCGCCTCGGGGCGGCAAGCAGCCCGCGCGCAAGCGATCCTCAAAGGCGCGCGCGAAGCAGCGGACGCGATCAACGCCCAGTCGGGCATCAAGGGTGAGCGGCTTCGCGTCGATTTTGCAGACGATGCCTGCGCCGCCACCACGGCCAAGGCGCTGGCCGCGGATCTGGCGCGCAAAAAGGTCGATCTCGTGCTGGGGCACCCGTGCGGCAGCGCCGGCGCTGCCGCTGCGGCGGTCTACGGCGAAACCGGAACGTTGTTCATCGCGACGGCATCCCGGCACCCACCCGCTGGGTCTCGGCGCGCCGGCGCCACGGTGTTCAACCTCGCCGGCCGCGATGACCGCCAGGGGGCGGAGGCCGCCGCGTTTCTTGCCGACCATTACAGGGGCCGCGCGATTGCCATCGTGCACGACCGCACCCGCGAACAGCAGGAGCTTGCCAACGCCGCCACCGACGCTCTCGTGCGCCTCGGCGCGGCGACGCCCATTACCGCTGGGCTCATTGGCGGCGACATGGATTTCCCGCTGCTAACCGCCAAAATCAAAGCCGCAGATGCGGTGTTTTTTGCGGGCTATCCATTGGAAGCGGGAATGCTCTACGGCCAATTGCGCAAAGCCGGCTCCAATCCGGCATTTCTGATGTCCGCGAGCAATGGCACGATCGAATTGATCAATACGTTCGGCGATGACGTGCGCGGCACATTTGTCATGCGGCCGCGCTTCAGCCTGGACGGCGACGACAGCGCGCGCGATATCGACGCGCGCCTGCTCGCCGCCGACGAGACGCAGGCCTACGCAGCGGTGACGGCCTTTGCCGCCGCGGCGAACTTGGCTGACAGCCTCAATCCAGAGAATATTGCAAGAGAACTGGCTGCGCGCGCATACACCACACCACACGGCAGCGTCCACTTCAACGCTACAGGGGACTCCGAGCGCCCGTCGTTCGATGTCTTTATGTGGACGGGCGTAAAGTGGGAGAGGACCGGTTCAGGCCCACTCAACCATTAGCAGCGCCAATTTTGGCGGCTCTTATTGTATCGACCAGATCACGTAACCGCGATCAGCGGCCCTGAGACTGTTGCATGCATTCGACCATCAGCTCGTGTTCCATACGCACGAGATCTTCCGGAACACTGTTGCCCATTTGGCGATGTTCACTAATGCGCTGTTTGACGAGAGCGTAACATCGGCGAGGGTCGTCTCCTGATTGTTCCATCTGCTGAACGAGGTCGGCAATATCACCGCCACCCATTTGATTCGACATGGTCTTCGTGTCTCCCGCTATCAATCTCTTGACTCGCGCATGTCGCGCGGCCTTGAAATGCTTAGTTCTAACCACGGCCCGCTATGAAAACCGGCTACCTAGAGTAACGTACATCCGCCGGTTTGCAGCAACAAGGCGAGTCCTATGGTCAATGATTTATTGAGTGTGACCGATCCGCCGTGAATACTTCCTGAACGCGCCATCATTCCGATTCCGTCGATGCACCCCGTATCCACCATCGCTTTGCGGCGATAGGCGGGCACCATTCGAATTATTCATCACGATGTATTTCGCCTGGGTAATCTCGCTCACCCCGGCTACGGGTGCCTCGTCAGGGCGCAATGTATCGCGGCGCGGTACGCGAAAAAGCGCAGCCGTTCCATTGAAGCGGGGGGCGGGCTCTGCTACCCCATCCCGCAACGCATCAAAGACTTACGACATCATACGGCAGTAGGACCTCAACATGATCCCTCGCTATTCGCGCCCCGAAATGACGGCCATCTGGGAGCCGGAAACACGGTTCAGAATCTGGTTCGAGATCGAGGCGCACGCCGCTGCCGCCATGGCCGAGATCGGCATGGTGCCTAAGGCCTCGGCACAGGCAATCTGGGACAAGGGGTCGCAAGCAAAATTTAATGTCGCACGCATCGACGAGATCGAGGCGGTGACCAAACATGACGTTATCGCCTTCCTGACGCACCTAGCCGAATTCATCGGACCTGATGCGCGATTCGTGCATCAGGGCATGACCTCCTCGGACGTGCTCGACACCTGCTTCAACGTCCAGCTGGTGCGCGCCAGTGATCTGATCATCGCCGACATCGACCGCGTGCTCGCCGCCCTCAAGACGCGCGCCCTGGAGCACAAAAACACCATCACCATCGGCCGCTCGCACGGCATTCATGCCGAGCCAACGACGTTCGGCGTCAAGCTGGCGTACGCCTACGCCGAGTTCGCACGCTGCCGTGAACGCATGGTCGCCGCCAAAAAGGAAGTTTCGACCTGCGCCATTTCCGGTGCCGTCGGCACCTTCGCCAACATCGATCCGCGCGTTGAAAAGTACGTCGCCGCAAAGCTTGGCCTTACTGCCGAACCGGTCTCGACGCAGGTCATCCCGCGCGACCGCCACGCCATGTATTTCGCCACGCTCGGCGTCGTCGCGTCATCTATGGAACGGCTGGCCATCGAAATCCGCCACATGCAGCGCACCGAGGTGCTCGAAGCCGAAGAATACTTCTCGCCCGGCCAGAAGGGCTCGTCGGCGATGCCCCACAAACGCAACCCGGTGTTGACGGAAAACGTGACCGGCTTGGCGCGCATGGTGCGCGCCTATGCGCTGCCCGCCATGGAGAACGTGGCGCTGTGGCATGAACGCGACATCTCGCATTCCTCCGTCGAACGCATGATCGGTCCCGATGCCACCATCACCCTCGATTTTGCGCTTAACCGACTCGCGGGCGTCGTCGAGAAGCTCGTCGTCTATCCCGCCAACATGAAGAAGAACCTCGACAAGCTCGGCGGCCTGCACAATTCGCAGCGCGTGCTGCTCGCACTCACGCAGGCTGGCGCCTCGCGCGAAGACGCCTACGCGCTCGTGCAGCGCAACGCCATGAAGACCTGGGAACACGGCGCCGACTTCCTGACCGAACTCAAAGCCGACAAGGAGGTCGTGGCCAAGGTTCCGGCCAGCGCCCTCGAGCAGATGTTCGACCTCGGCTATCACACCAAGCACGTTGAAACGATCTTCAAGCGCGTCTTCGGCTGATCTCCGGCCCTCGCCTCGTCCGGCACGGCACCCCCCCCCGAAGCCCTGAGCGGCGCCGGGGCCGGATTTGTATGAGTCGGGCCTTGGGCACTGATCACGCTGGACCGAGCCGCCCAGGAGGGAGGGGCTTGCAAAAAAGCCGCTGCCTGATCGCGCGCAAACTTGATTTATATCAACGTTCAGCATGGGCACATCGGCGGAATATTAGTCCTCGAAAATCGCTGAATTTAAAGGGGACTTCGCTATGACTGGCGGTAACGCACCAATTTCGACACTTCAAAATGATGGTGAGTCGAGCCCAGCGCCGGCTTCGGGTCTAGCTCCGGCGGCATCGCCATCACCGGCATCACCAGCCAATTTGCTTAGCGTGCCCGACGCCGCCGACACTCACGCTGCACAGCTTAATCTGGCCGCGCTACGCCATGACCGAGCCGCCATCGGCCGCTTGTTCGAAACCGGCGAATATCCCTACAAAAACAAGATCAGCTACAAAGAATACGAAGCCCACAAAGCCGAGCTTCAGATCGAGTTGCTGAAGGTCCAGGACTGGGTGAAAGCCACGG
Organism: Hyphomicrobium sp.; assembly: GCA_016716675.1. GTDB lineage: Bacteria > Pseudomonadota > Alphaproteobacteria > Rhizobiales > Hyphomicrobiaceae > Hyphomicrobium_B. The sequence goes on along the minus strand of JADJVG010000008.1, from coordinate 43,845 downwards.
GTCAGAAAATCATCGTATTGTTCGAAGGCCGCGATGCAGCTGGCAAAGGCGGTACCATCCGCCGCTTCATGGAACACCTCAACCCGCGCGGTGCACGCGTCGTTGCTCTGGAAAAACCGACCGAGAAAGAGCGCAGCCAGTGGTATTTTCAGCGCTACATCCAACACCTTCCGGCTGCTGGCGAGATCGTCCTGTTCGACCGCTCTTGGTACAATCGCGCCGGCGTCGAGCGCGTGATGGGATTTTGCACACCTAACGAATATCTGGAATTCATGCGCCAGACGCCCGAGCTTGAACGCATGCTGGTGCGCACCGGCACGCTGTTGTTCAAGTATTGGTTCTCGGTGACGCGCGACGAGCAGATGCGCCGCTTCAAATCGCGCGAGAACGAACCTCTGAAAAAGTGGAAGCTGTCGCCGATCGACAAACTCTCGCTCAATAAGTGGGACGATTACACGGAAGCCAAGGAAGCCATGTTCTTCCACACCGACACAGCGGATGCGCCGTGGACAGTGGTCAAATCGGATGACAAGCAGCGCGCCCGCCTCAATTGCTTGAAGCACTTCCTGTCATCTCTCGATTATCCAGAGAAGGATATGTCGGTGGTTGGCACCGCCGATCCGCTGATCGTCGGGTCAAGCGCGCACGTCATTTCCCACAGCGAGCACATCCTCGGCAAAAGCCTGCATCCCGGCTCACGACGCGGCAAGTAACGCGAACGCCTTCGCAGCGTTCAACCGCAGGCCCACATAAGAAACGCCACCACATCCCCATAACGGTATGTGGTGGCGTTTGACTTTCAGCCTATTAGCCACGGCGCACTATGCGGCGATGGGGCCACGCTCCACGACCGAGACAAACCCGGGCTTGGGGTTTTTTGTGTTTCCGCCCGGACTCGGTTTTCCGCAACCTCGGCCCTTCCTCCCGGCGGCGGGATATTTTGGGGGCGGGGGCTGCGGCGGCGTGGCGCGGCACTGGACCGGATCTGCGCGCAACCGTACGCGGCGGCGACTTAACCAAGACCCTTCTCTGTGCCCGCCACGCTGGCGCGCCAGACTTCAAGCGCCTGCTTGGTTTCCTTCACGTCGTGCACGCGGAACAGTTGCACGCCCGCCGCTGCGCCTACGAGCATGGCCGCCAGCGAACCGGGAACGCGATCTCTGGCGTCTGCCACGTCGCACAACTGGCCGATCATCTTCTTGCGGCTTGCGCCAAGCAGAAGCGGCACGCCGAGCCCGTGATATAGCGATAGCCCGCCCATGACAGCCACGTTGTGATGCAGGTGCTTGCCGAAGCCGATGCCCGGATCGGCCACGATCTTGGCGCGCGGAATGCCCGCCGCTTCGCAGGCGCGGATACGGCTTTCGAGAAAATCGAAAACATCGAGCACGACGTCGGAATACTGCGGATCGTCGTTCATGGTTTTGGGATCGTCCTGAGCATGCATCAACATGACCGGCAATCCGGTTTCCGCCGCCACGTGCAAGGCTTCGGGATCGTGCGTCAGCGCTGATACGTCATTGATGATATCAGCGCCCGCCTGATTGGCGCGCCGCATGACTTCGGCTTTGCGCGTATCAACGGAGATCACCGCCTCCGTTTTCGCCCGCAATCCTTCGATCACCGGAATCACACGACGAAGTTCTTCATCAAGTTGAACTGCATCCGATCCGGGCCGCGTGCTCTCGCCTCCGATGTCGAGAATGTCAGCCCCCTCCTCCAGCAATCGCATGCCGTGATCGATGGCCGCTTGCGTCGAGGCATTGCGCCCGCCATCGGAAAAACTATCCGGCGTGACGTTGACGATGCCCATGATGCGCGGGCGCGTCACGTCGAGGCCGGCATAGCGCGGCCGTGGATCGGTCAACGCCTTCATCAAGTCGGAAGCGGCCAAGGCGTCACGCCCCCAGTCGCCGCTGAACGCGTCGCCCAGCACGACGGTTTTGCGTTTGGTTAGGCTCGCCCCTGCGCCGGTCGCGCCGCGCATCAAAATGTCGATCGCTGCAAAGCTCATGCGGCCGCCGGCCAGCGGCAGCCCGCGCCACAACGCCGGTTCCGCTTCATCGATGCCGCGCTGCGGCGTGCGATCATAGAAAATCGCGGTCGGCTGCAAGTAGATCGAGCGTTTCATGTCTGCAGGAAGCTCCAAAAGCAAAAGCGGCCGCGAAACTATCGCGACCGCCTTTTGTTTCATAGCGCTCTAATCCGCGCGCATCGTCCTCAGCCCTGCGGCTGAGGTTCCATGCCGCCGGACGGCTCGCCACGCGGACGCACCGGACGGCCGGCTGTCGGCACTGCTGAAGACCCGGCCGAGCCTTTCGACCCGTCATCATCCGAGGGCCGCACGATTTTTTCGCCGCGCATGATGCCGTTACACTCGTCGCCCGAAATCGTCTCGTGCTCCATCAGCGCCTGCGCCATGGCTTCGAGTTCAGCCTTATGGGCGGTCAGAACCTCCCAGGCCTTTTTCTCGCCCGACGTCACGATGCGGCGGACTTCGCCGTCGATCAGCTTGGCGGTCTCTTCGCTCATGTTCTGGCGCTGCGTGACGGAGTGGCCGAGGAACACTTCCTGCTGGTTTTCCGAATAGAGCAACGGCCCGAGCACGTCGCTCATGCCCCACTCGCTGACCATGCGCTTGGCGATGTTGGTCGCCTGACTGATGTCGCTCGACGCGCCCGTGTTGAGATGCTCGCGGCCGTAGATGATCTGCTCGGCGACGCGACCACCGAAGGCCATCGCGATCTTGGCTTCACACCACTGCTTCGAATAGCTCAACCGATCGCGTTCCGGCAGGCTCATCGTCACGCCCAGCGCACGGCCACGCGGGATAATCGTGACTTTGTGCAGCGGATCATTGCCTTCGACGACGATGTTAACGATCGCGTGTCCCGCCTCATGGTATGCGGTCGCCAGCTTTTCTTCTTCGGTCATGGCCATGGTCTTGCGCTCAGCGCCCATCATGACCTTGTCTTTGCTGTCCTCGAACTCGGCCTGCGTCACCATGCGTTTGTTGCGGCGCGCGGCCAGCAAGGCGGCTTCGTTGACGAGGTTGGCCAAATCGGCGCCGGAGAAGCCCGGCGTGCCGCGCGCAATCGTGCGCGGATCGATATCGGGCGCCAGCGGCACTTTCTTCATGTGGACGCGCAGAATCTTCTCGCGGCCAACGACATCCGGATTCGGAACCATGATCTGGCGGTCGAAGCGGCCGGGACGCAGCAGAGCCGGGTCCAGCACGTCGGGACGGTTGGTCGCCGCGATGATGATGATGCCTTCGTTCGGCTTCAAAGCCGTCCATTTCGACAAGCAACTGGTTGAGCGTCTGTTCGCGCTCGTCGTTGCCACCGCCGAGGCCGGCGCCGCGATGACGGCCGACGGCATCGATTTCGTCGATGAAGATGATGCACGGCGCGTTCTTCTTGGCCTGCTCGAACATGTCGCGCACGCGGCTTGCGCCGACGCCGACGAACATTTCAACGAAGTCCGAACCGGAGATCGTGAAGAACGGCACGTTGGCTTCGCCGGCGACAGCACGCGCGATCAGCGTCTTACCGGTGCCCGGAGGGCCGACCAGCAGCGCGCCGCGCGGAATGCGTCCGCCCAGGCGTTGATATTTCTGCGGGTCGCGCAGGAACTCGACGATTTCTTCGAGATCGGATTTCGCTTCGTCGACGCCCGCCACGTCATCGAACGTCACGCGGCCCGAGCGCTCTGTCAGCAGCTTGGCTTTGGATTTGCCGAAGCCCATGGCGCGGCCCGAACCCGACTGCATCTGGCGCATGAAGAAGACCCACACGCCGATCAGCAACAGCATCGGAAACCACGACAAAAGAATGCTAGCGAGCGACTGCACGTCATCTTCCGACGGGCGCGCTTTGAACTTCACGCCCTTATCGCGCAGCTTCGTGACGAGGCTCGGATCTTCCGGAGCATAGGTCGAGAATGCGCCGCCGTTCACCGACGTATCGCGCATCGTGCCGGAAATGCGATTTCCCGCGAGCGTCGCGTCGGCGACCTGGCCCTTGTCAACGGCGTCGAGGAATTCCGAGTACTGGATCTCGTTGCCGCGCCGCGCCTGCGTCGGATTGCTCACCAAATTGTACAAGGCAAGCAGAAGAACGAACAACGCTGCCCAGATGGCGAGTTTCTGATAATTGGGATTCATCTTTGTTCCTAAAGTCGCCGCCGGATACCCGGAACTGGCGCGCCAGGGAGGGCGGGATAGATAGCCCGCATTAAGTTCGTAACATAGGAGGCACCAGGGCCAAGCACAAGTTCACCATTTTGCTGAACGCCCGGTTCCAAACCGGCTAAGTTTGGCCTGACCGGCGTAGAAAACGGCGGTCGTATTTGCTGCCGCGAGCATTGCCATGACCGGTAGCTGCAATACGGCCGCCCCCCTCTTAATCCGAGGGATATTGGTGAATTGGATCACATAAAAAGCGCAACGCGTTGAATTCATCGGGTTTGCGGGCGGCACACCCGGCAACTGGGCCGAGCAGCGGAACACAGAGCAACTTTGCCCCCGCATAAAATGCCGGCAGGCCATAGGCCACGCCAGCAGGAAGGACCTGCCGCCTGTCCAACTCGGCGGCCATCGCTTCATAAGCCGCGCGCCCAAGCGGGGCGACATTAATGGCTGTATCGGCACCTCCCTCAAAGCCGACCCTGAAGCGACCGTCCCAGCACAGGACCTCGCCCGGGGTCAGCATCACGGGGGCCGCTGAAATCCGGCCCGGCTCGCGCCAGAGCCGGACGTACCGCGAACCCGCCGAGACAACCACGCCGCCGAGCGTTGCCGACCATTGCGTTCCACCGGGAAAGCGCCGGGCCAGGGCGTCGATCTCGGAATGCTCCGGCCGCTCCGTCATGCCGCCGAACCTCGCAAACATCCCGCTGAGGAACATCTGTCGCAGTATGACTGGCGCGCTGTCGAAGGTGCGGCGATCGAAGCGCGCATAAAGTCCGCGATCAACGGCGAGCTGTAGCGTTTTCTCAAGCGCACTTTCCGCGTAGGCCAATCCATCGGCGGCGTCGCGCATGCGCCGCGCCGTCAGCGCCAACGCCGTTGCAGTCAACCCGGACGCGGCAAGCGTCTCGCGCACCCGTGTCCGCTCTAGCGCGACATTCGTGTTGGTCGGATCTTCGATCCACGGCACGTCGCGGGCCATCAGCGTCGCGATCAGCCGCTGCTTTGAGAATCCGAGCAGCGGACGCACGAGTTGCACGGGCGCGTCTGCTGCAACGTCCAGCGCCCGACTGTGCGGCATTGCTGCCAGCGCCGTGACGCCGCCGCCGCGCGCCAAGCGCATAAACACGGTCTCCGCCTGATCGTCTTGATGATGCGCGGTAATGACCGCGACGCGCTTTCCATCGGCGCGGCCGCGTGCATGAGTGTCCAGCAGCGCATACCGTGCCGTGCGCGCCGCATTCGGAATGCCGGTTGCGGGTTTCTGTCCATCCCAGGCTAAAATGCTGTGCGGAAGATCGAGCATCGCAGCATGCCGCGCCACGGTCTGCGCTTCCTCGCGCGCTTCCGGCCGCAATCCATGATCGACGGTTGCAACGCTCACGCGCGGTTCAACTAAGCGAAGCCGTTTGATCCATTCCGCCGCCAGATAGAGCAACGCCAAGCTATCTGGCCCGCCCGACACGGCGAGCACAATCACGTCGAAAGTGCGCAAGCACTCGAAGGCGCGATCGGCTTCGTCAGCGGCAATCGCATCTTCGATCCGGCTCACGCGACCTCGCTTACGGGCACCCAACGCGCTGGCGTTCGGACTGTGCCCGTGTTTTCACGCTCTGCGGTGCGTTTGGAAACTTTGCATTGAGCTCGCTGAACGACGAACATGCCGCGTCTTTCTGACCAAGCCGGTCGAGCGACATGGCAAGCTTCAACAAACTGTCGGGTGCCTTCGCGCTTTGCGCATAAGTCTGGTAGCCCTTCAAAAACGCGCCGGCTGCCGCCTTATATTGGCCGCGCACAAAGTGCGATTCCCCTAGCCAGTATTGAGCATTGCCGGAAAGAGAGTCGCTCGGAAACCGTTTCAGGAAATCGTCGAACGCCGCTTCCGCCGCGCCATAATCGCGTTGCAGGAGATAGCCATAGGCGGTTTCATAAAGTTGCTTGGGATCGCCACCTCCACCTGCGGGAGCAAGTGCCGCCGTTGCGACAGGTGGCGGCGTGCCACCAAAATTCCCCGCTGGCGGAGCATTACCATCGATCAATCCACCGATCGCGTCGCCCTCTGGTGTCACAGTCGTTGATCCGAATGCTGATGTGCCATTTGCGGCCTGCGGCGCAATCGCGGCGCCCGTCGATTCGGCGCGGCGCGGTACACCGCCCATCGAACGGACCTGATCGGAAAGTTGCTGCACCTGGCCAGACAGCGCGCGAACCTGATTTTCAAGGGCATCAACCCGGACAACGTCAACACCGCCGCCTGACGAATTGCGAAACGCTGGTTGCGCCGAGCCGCCACCCTGCTTCGCCAGACTTTCAAGCGTGCCGACAACGACCTGCATATCGACCAGTTGCTCTTCGAGGCTTTCGACGCGCGATTTCAGGCTGCTGTCACCGCTGCCCGCCGCTGCAGCGGCTTGCGCTTTGCCGTCTGCCTTGGCCGTGGCTTTTGCGGCATCTGGCGATTGCGCGAAGGCGTGCGCAGCCGACAGCGCAACACACGCAGCCGCCAGGGCAGCGCCCGCCCAACGGCGGCCCATTGCAACGTCACGGAACAGTCCGCGCTTCACCATAACCTCGCCCACCCTCACGTCTCGATCAAATGCGCCGCAAGGCGCTGAACCATTTCCATAGCGCATTTTCACACTTGTGACGATGAACGCAACCCGCGAACTGGCCACGTTATCACCGGCTGCCACTACTGTGACACCGTTGCGGCCCTGCCAGAAATATCCGCCGCAGCCGATGTTCCAATGACAGTCTCGGCATGTCGATTCTCTGCCTGACACAACGCCGAGCGGCAGGTCGCCACCGGATCGCGCATACCGCGCGCTTCAATGGCGATACGCGACGCCGCGACGCCATGCGCCACCAGCCGGTCTCGCACGGCTTCAGCGCGTTGGGTCGAAATTTCGCGCGCCGCTTCCGCTGAGTTGCCTTCGTCAGCACGCCCGACAATCGTGATCTTGAGATCTGGGCGCTTTACCAGCCAGTGCGCCTGATGCTCCAGCAACGAGCGGGCCCGGCCGCCGATCACGGCGCTATTTTCTGCAAAGAACACGCGGTCGCCGACATCGACCGCAAATTTCATGCGAAGCTCCTTCGTGCTGAACCGCAAATAGTCATTGGAAATACTATTGCGGTTGGGCACGGGCTCCGCGTCATCAGGTTTTGCATCCGCCAACTTGTCGAGTTCGCGCTCTGCATGTTTCGCTTCCGGCGTTCCGGGAAAAACTTTGATGACCTGCTCGAACAGCTCCGTCGCCAATTCAGTCTGGCGTTCAATCAGCGCTTCCAAACCATCCTGCAGCATTTCCGCCGATGAATTTTCTTCAGCCGACGAATCCTCTGCTGGATCAGCATGCGCCATACCGGCAATGCCACTCGGTATAGCCAGCGACAGCAACGCCGCTATCGTCAGGCAGGCAAAAAAATGGGAAAGCTTGAACACGGATGACATGCCTCGCCCGGCGGACCCTCTCCGCCGATGTTTAGCTTTTTCAACCGGCAATAGGGCTAAACTTAGCCAATCGGTGCGTTAAGCACGGCAACTTGCTGCGATGCGCCGATGCCCCACACGCAAAAGCGGCGGACCGTGGGCCCGCCGCTTTTGGAAATCTCGATTCTGCATAGAGCCGCAAGCTTAGCGCTGGCTGACTTGCCCGCCGGTATTCAGCACCGTCTGGGCGCGACGATTCTGCGACCAGCACGAAATGTCGTTGCAGACGGCCACCGGGCGCTCCTTGCCATAAGAGATGGTGCGGATGCGCGAGGCGTTGATTCCATTCTGCGATAGATAATTGCGAACCGATGTGGCGCGCTTGGCGCCGAGCGCAATGTTGTACTCGCGGGTACCGCGCTCGTCGGCATGGCCTTCGATCGTGATCGTGTACTGCGGATACTGCTTGAGCCATTGCGCCTGCTTGGCCAGGATCTGCGTGCCTTCCGGCGTCAGATCGGTCTGGTCGGTCGAGAAGTAGACGATATCGCCGACGTTCTGGGTAAAGTCGCGCTGCGAACCAGGTGTCGCCGCCCCATACTTGCCGCTGCCATTGAGCGCGCTATCAGGCTCCAACTCTTTGTTGGCGGCGCATGCGCTCAGCGTCACCGTTGCACCCAAAAGAGCGACGACGCAGAGCCAACGGCGTCCCGCTGTAGAGGCCAGCATTGATGTTTTCCCTTCGTCACGGTTGCCGGCGCACTCTCGCTGCGCTTTCGTCGGCCAACCAAAAGAACCCGCACGTTGCGCCACGTTTAGTGGCACGATCCGCCGAAAATATGGCCAATTCCCTGGCTTTTCCGGCATTTTGAACACCATAGACCGGCCGAATGGCATTGCGAACGACCGTGATGTCGCAAACTGAGGATAACCTGTGTTTTTGAGTTGTTTAGGCCCGCTAGTGTGGTCCGGCGGACGCGCCATGGCCAGGGCGTGGAGAGCGCGCCCGAGAGGGCAAACCCGCCCTCGGGATCAAAATCGCCGCAGGCACCGCCCAGGTTTTGCCTTCAATCGAAGGGGGGCAAGCAAAGGCGGGGCGACTCAAAAAACGGGGTCTGAAAGCTGCGAAATTGGAAACAAGACCTTCAACGCAAGGCCCAGAAACAATTCAAGACCGAGATGATGGCACACGTGTCGCCAGCAACTCGGTCTTGATTTGGTAGTCGGAAGTAGCCCCGATTGACCAGATTGCTCTTAGCGAGCGACCTGAACAGCCGAAACGTCTGCGCCGAGCTTCATCGGGGTGTGCTCAACTTCTTTACGGCATGCGCCGAGAGCAACAGCAGCGATTACAGCGGCGAGAACGATAGCGCCCTTCATAGTACTTCTCCTTGTTTGTCCCAGGTATAATACCCGAGGTTAACGAGCGACATGCTCGGTAGCCGGGACATCAGCGCCGAGTTTCATCGGCGTATGTTCGACTTCGCGACGGCATGCGCCAAGCGCAATAGCCGCGACAACTGCTGACAAAACGATCAGCCCCTTAACACCCTGCATGGTCATATCTCCTGATACGATTCCGGCTAAAGCCGTATCCTGGGGTACCTAGGGTCGCGCTTTCGATCAAGAACGGACCGCACAAACGCCAAGTTTTCCAGCCTCATAGGTGCGAAAATGCAACGCAGTGACAGAGCGGCCTTTGCTTCATATTTCAGGTTGAACATACCCACGCAACAGCTTGAAATTCCAGGCCGTTGCGTCGCAGCAATACACACAGTCCGACGCCGTCGCATTGCATGTGTAAACACAGTGTTAATTGAGCAAGGGCGACCACGCAGGATCAGAGCCGAATGATGGCGTCGCAACTTGCCGCTCGTTGTACCCCGTCAGGTCGACCGAATACAGTTTGGGACCGCCGTTGGCGCCCTGCGACTCACGGAAAAACATGACGACTCGGCCATTCGGCGCCCATGTCGGGCCTTCGTTGTGATAGCCCTCCGTCAAAACGCGCTCACCAGAGCCGTCCGGGCGCATAACGCCGATCAGGAACCGCCCGCTCGTCTGCTTGGTGAACGCGATGTAGTCGCCACGCGGCGACCAGACCGGCGTCGAATAGCGGCCATCACCGCTGGAAATCCGTTGCACACCCGACCCGTCGGCGTTCATGACGTAAAGCTGTTGCGTGCCCTCACGATCGCTCTCGAACACGATCTGACGGCCATCCGGCGCATAACTCGGACCGGTGTCGATTCCTGACGATTGCGTCAGACGCCGCGGTTGGCGCGTGCGCAGATCCATTTCGAAAATGCTGCTCGAACCGTCGGGCGTGCCGAGGCTCATCACCACACGCTGGCCATCCGGCGAGAAGCGCGGCGCGAACGTCATGTTCGGGAAATCGCCCACCAGCTCACGCTTGCCGGTCTCAAGGTTCATGATGAACACGCGCGGCTGGTCCTTGGTGTAGGACATGTACGTGATTTCTTGGTTCGTCGGTGAGAACCGCGGCGTCAGCACCAGTTCCTGGCCCTGGCTGAGAAGGCGCACATTGGCGCCATCCTGATCCATGATGGCCAGACGCTTGACGCGCTTTTCCTTCGGGCCGGTTTCGTCGATGTAGACGATGCGGGTATCAAAATAGCCTTTTTCACCGGTCAAACGCTCATAAACCTGATCCGCGATCAGATGGCCGATACGCCGCCAGTTCTGTGCGGTGGTCGAGAACCGCTGACCGGCCAGCTGCTTGCCGGACGCGACGTCCCACAGCCGGAATTCCGCGCCGACTTTGCCATCGCCGCCTTTGACAATTCTGCCGACGACCAAGGCATCGGCGCGGATCGACCGCCAATCGGGAAAGCGCGGCGCCGCGTTGACGTCGCGGATCTGTTCAAGAAACGACTCGCGGTCGAGCGGCTGGAACAATCCCGAGCGTTCGAGATCGGCCACCACCACATTGGAAATATCGCCGGCAAGCTGCGGATCATCGCCCAGGAACAGCGGCACGGCGATTGGGATCGGCGCAATCGTTCCTTGCGTCTGCGTGCCTTTCAGCTGCGCATGCGCCTGTCCGCTGAGCCCCGCCAAAGCGGTAAACAGGCTCACGGCGACGGCCGCAAATACATGGCGTGTTGAAAGGGTCCGGCGGCAAACAGTCATCAGCTTGTTCTCATCCTCGGCGGAATTCGGGGGGTGGCGTCGGGAACCATGATTCGCTGCGGTCTAGCCCGTGTTTTATTCTGGCCTCGTTTCGCTGTCGAATGAAGCAACTGTTAGGCGATAACAGCCTTACACGACCTAATCCGTCCGCGCGCCTAAAGCATCTGCAGCGGATCAAAGAGCCATTCGATCTCTTTCCAGCTCTCGTAGCTCTCAGGCGGCAGGCGGAAGGGCTGGCAACTGCGCACGGCACGCAATGCCGCCTCCGCGGCGGCGCTGCCGAGCGTATCGTTAGGCGCGCTTTTCACGACCGGCTCGCCATCTAGGCTGCCATCGGGCGCCAGACGCCAGAGTAGCGTGACAGCCGGAACTTCCGCACCACCGCCGGCGCCAGGTACCCGCCAGCACGGGGTCAGTTGGCTCTTGATCATGCCTTTGAGCAAATCCTGCTCGCGTGCCGAAAGCACCGTATCGGTGCCGGTCTCCGTGCCGGCTTCCAGCCCCATCGCGGTCGCCGTCTTGCTGCTGCCGACAGCCTGCTGGCCCTTCTTCTTCGGGTCTTTATCGAGCAGGGCTTTCGTCTGCGCGTCGTCGGGCACTTTTTCGAGCAGACTGGCAAGCTTGTTGGCGTCGAATTTCTTGGCCTCTAGGGCCTTTTTCTTGGCTGCCTCGGCAAGCTTTTTCTTTTTCGCCTCTTCGGCGAGTTTCTTCTTGAGCGCCTCTTCCTCGGCTTTTTTCTTGGCTTCTTCGGCTTTTTTCTTTGCCTCTTCCTCGGCCTTCTTGGCCTCGTCGGCTTTGCGCTGCTCTTCTAGTTTCTGCTCAAGCACCTTCTGCTCCTCCGGCGTTGGTCCGGGGGCTGGCTCTGGCGGCGGTGGCGGCGGCTCGGCGATTTTTTCCGCGATCGGATCGGGCTCCGGCGGCTTGGGCGGCTCGGGCTCGACCTTCGGCGGTTCAGGCGGCGCCGGCGGCTCGGTCTTGGCGACCTCTTGTGGTGGTGGAGGTGGCGGCGGCGCGTTGTCCGGCTTTTTCGTATCGTTTTTGCTGTCGTCTTCGGTCGGCTTGTCGTTTGCCTTGGTCTCGAGATGCTTTGCGTCTTCGCTGCCTTTTTTCAAACGCAGGAATTCCGACGGCGTGATCAGTTCGGCGGAAATCGCCGGCGTATCGGGCGCGGGTAGTTCTTGCACGCCGCGCATGGACCAGAAGGCCCACACGAGCAACGACGCATGGCAGAGCAACGATACCAGAAGCCCAAACGGCACGCGCGGCTCAGCCTCCCTTTTCCTCGTCAAGTACGAACGACAGCTTCTTGAAGCCGCCGGCATTGATGCGGCTCATGACACGCATCACAACGCCATAAGGCACGCCCTTGTCGCCGCGCACATAGATCGGCTCATCGTAGCCATTCTTCGCAATGGCCTTGAGCTTGGTCGAGATCTCTTCGAGCGCGACCGGCGACTCGCCGATGAAAGCGTCGCCATTGGCTTTGACGGTGACGGCCAACGGATCGGATTTCGGCTGCGGCAACTGCGTGCCTTTGGCTTCAGGCAATTCGACCTGCACGCCGGTCTGCAACATCGGCGCGGCGACCATGAAGATAATGAGCAACACGAGCATCACGTCGACCATCGGCGTAACGTTGATCTCGCTCATCGGCGCGTGGCGCGTGCGCCGTCCACGCCCGCGTCCACCGCCGCCGCCCGCGTTGACGTTCATGCCCATCAGACTAGTTCCTCACGTCGATTTGGCGCGACACAATCGCGGCAAACTCATCGGAAAAAGCGTACAAACGCTGGGAAATCGCAGACGAATCCGCTGAAAACTTGTTGTAGAAGATAACCGCCGGAATGGCCGCCATGAGGCCGAGTGCGGTTGCAAACAAGGCTTCTGCGATACCCGGCGCAACGACCGACAGGTTGGTGTTTTTGGAAACCGCGATGGCCTGGAACGAGGTCATGATGCCCCAAACCGTGCCGAACAATCCGACGAACGGTGCTGCCGATCCGACCGTCGCAAGAAACAGCAAACGCCGGTCGAGACGCTCCATCTCGCGGCTGATCGTGACATCCATGACTTTTTCAACGCGCAACTGAATGCCGCCGAGCGCGCGGATGTTGCCTTCCACCGAGCGCTTCCACTCGCGCATCGCGGCGACGAACAAGGCCGACATTGTGATCGTGCGGCCGCGCGAAAGCCCGGCATACAGCTCCTCGAGCGACTGGCCGGACCAGAACAACTGCTCGAACTTGTCGCTTTCAATCCGCGCTTTGCGGAACGCGAACAGCTTCTCGACGATGATGGCCCACGACCACACCGACGCGAGCCCCAAACCGGTCATCACCAATTTGACGACCAGCCCGGCTTGCATAAACAGTTCAAAGAATGAAAAGCCGGCGCCTTGCACCGGAGCAACAACACCTTGGGCAACGTCTGCGGGGTTCATCTCACCATCCAGGTCATACCGGCCAATCCGGCAATCGTTTCGCTTGTCTCAAACCGTGCTCAATCCGTGACGCATCACATGAAAACGCGGCGGTCACGCGGCTGACATGCCACGCATCGCGCGTTTAAGCCCGACGGCAAATTGCTGCCAATCCCTCGCGCCGCCCGCGCTCATTCCCCGCGGCCCGCTGTGCTAGTCTTGAGTTTTTCGCTTTGCAATATGACAAAACAAGGGCTTAGACGCGCTTGCGGCAGGGTCACAGGCGGCTGTTATCCACTGGAAAGGAACCCATGCCAGGGCCCTCGTGGCCGAATGGCCGCAGGTGCCTGATTATGCGCCTGATGATGTTTCAGCCAGATGCCCTTCGAAGGCGCCGCGCACGGCGCCGCTCAGGCGCAAGGGCTTGCCGGATAAGGAAACCAGCACCACCGTCACCTCGGCTTCGAAGATGCGCCGGCCCTGCAGCGTAATAATCTGCAGCAGCGTCACGCTGGCCCCTCCAATTTCTTTGACGCGCGTCTCGACCTCCAACAGGTCGTCCATGCGCGCGGGCCGCACAAAATCGCAAACCATGCGGCGCACGACAAATGCTGCCGGTTCACGGCTATCAGATCCATCGATCATGCCGCGGGCATCAGTACCGAGCAGGCGCAGGAAATCCGTGCGCCCGCGTTCGCAGAACCGCACATATGAGGCGTGATAGACGACGCCACCCGCATCCGTATCTTCGAAATAGACGCGCACCGGCCGCACGTGCCGCTGGCCTGTCTCATCGCGAATAATCCGGCCTGAAAGATCGGGCCACGCGGTCGTGGTCGTGCTCAAACTTCGCCTCCTCCGCCCAGATCCACGACCACGATCTCGGGCGGCGAGCCGAAGCGGATCGGGAACCCGGACACGCCAAGCCCGCCCGACACGATCAGATTGCGATCGTCCTCGACGATATGGCCGTAAACATAGCGGCTCTTGTAGCGCGACGGCACGACCGGTGCGTAGCCAAAAATGCGCACCTGGCCGCCATGCGTGTGTCCCGACAACGTCAACGCCACGCGTTTTGGCACCTCTGGGAAAATGTCGGGTTCGTGCGCCATCAGGATCACCGGCGCGTCGTCTGAGACCTGACGCATCGTGCCGTCGAGATCATCGACGCCAGCGTAGTCCTTTTTGCCGTGCTTGACGAATTCCTTGTAGTCTTCCGGCTTCGGCCAGAACGCCCACTGATCACCAAGCCCGGCGATCCAGAACGGATGACCGTCCTTTGTCAGCCGGATGGCTTTGTTTTCGTAAACCGGAATGCCAACCGCTTCGAGCGCAAGGCCGGCGCGCGTTGGACCGGCTCGGCGCAACTGCACCTCGAGTTCGTCCCACCAGTCATGGTTGCCAAGCACGGCATGCACACCGAGCGGCGCTTTGAGTTTGCCAAGCGACGTTGCCCAGCGCCCGGCAGACACGGGGTTCGAAAACTTCTGCATACGTTGACTGACGACGTAATCGCCAAGCAGCAAAATGGCGTCGGCACCGAGCGCGTTGGTCTGCGCGGCGATGGAATCGATACGTTCGACCGACATCCAAGGCTCGCACACATGCATATCGGCAAGGATCGCAAGGCGCAGCCGCAAGCCGGGGGTCCAGCCGGGTGGCGTCAGCGCGTACGATGTGACGTTCTGCCGGAACGTTTCGGCCACCGCATAGCCGCCAAAGGCCGTGGTGCCAAAGCCGAATGTGGCCATCGCCTTCAGTAAATCACGGCGCGATATCACCCGAAACGGTTCCCTCTATCAGCTTGGCGCACGGCGCACGCGATCACAAAAACTCTTGAATTCTGTAGAAATGATGAACGCGGGGCGGGTAACAGTCCTGCGATTTACGCAGTCCCTTTGGCGCCGTCATCGTCCTTAAAAATCGGGTCCTCGAATATCGGCAATTCGGGCGACGCAGCGCGCGCCGGCCCCGAAACGCCGAGATGGCGGTATGCCTTGAGCGTTAGCACCCGGCCGCGCGGCGTCCGGCTGATGAAGCCCTGCTGCAGCAGATACGGCTCAACGATTTCTTCAAGCGCATCGCGCGGCTCCGACAGCGCCGCCGCCATCGTCTCGATGCCGACCGGTCCGCCGTCATAATTACGTAGAATGCAGCCAAGGTAGCGATGATCGAGCGCGTCGAGGCCTTCGTTATCGACTTCCAGCATTCGCAAGGCTTTATCGGCCACGGCGGCGTTGATGATGCTGGCGCCATCAACCGCTGCAAAATCTCGCACGCGGCGCAGCAGGCGGCCGGCGATGCGTGGTGTTCCCCGCGAGCGCCGCGCAATTTCACGCGAGCCATCCGGCGACACCGCCGCGCCTAGGACGCGCGCCCCGCGAGAGACGACGAGTTCAAGTTCTTCGATGGTGTAGAAATTCAAACGCACCGGAATACCGAAGCGATCGCGCAGTGGATTGGTCAACAGCCCCGCGCGCGTCGTCGCACCAACGAGCGTGAACTTCGGCAGATCAATGCGCACCGAGCGCGCCGCCGGTCCTTCCCCGATCATTAGATCGAGCTGAAAATCTTCCATCGCCGGATAGAGAATTTCTTCAACAGCCGGGCTCAGACGATGAATTTCATCAATGAACAGCACGTCGCGCTCTTCAAGATTGGTGAGCAGCGCAGCCAGATCACCGGCCTTCGAAATGACCGGACCCGACGTCGCCCGAAAACCGACGCCCAATTCCTTCGCCATGATCTGCGATAGCGTCGTCTTGCCGAGCCCTGGCGGCCCCGCAAACAGTACGTGATCGAGCGCATCGCCGCGCGCCTTGGCAGCTTGGATGAACACCCTCAGATTAGCGCGCGCCTGCTCCTGCCCGATGAATTCATCGAGCGATTGCGGGCGGATCGTCGCCTCGAAGACGTCCGCTTCCTTGCGGGCGCTGGTCACGATCCTATCTGGTGCTGGCCGGTCGATCATGGTTTGTTCGTCGCTCTATTCGCGCTCCCGGTCAAGGTGAACCGCAACACGATAGGCCGCCGAAAACACAAAACCCCGCAAAATGGCGGGGTATGTAACAGTCCGCGGCGCATGGCTCGGCGTCGCCGCGCGTTAGTGGGAGAGGATCAGCGCACGATCTTGGTCATCGGCTTCGGCGCTGCGAGAAACTTGACGCCGAGTTCGGAGTCCGAGCGGCGCACGATTTTGCAGTCGTACATGACCCGATCGACGCGGATCACTAAGCGAATGCGTTGCATTTCGCTCGCATCCGACCGGAACGGGTTATCCCAACCGTTGCGCAGCACGAGCTTCGCGCCTGTCGTTGACATATCCTTGATCAGGCAGGGCAGAGAAATGGTCGTTCCGTCGAAATAGATTTGCGCTGGAATTTGGCTTGGACGGCGCGGTGCGAAGCGGTTTTCACCTGATGATTTCAATGACGTAGGCGCGTTTGCAGACTTGGTTATGCCTGCACGACGGCCGAACCCACCTTCCATGGCACACTAATCCTAGCTGAACGCATATCAGAACGCAGCCCGGAGTTTGCGACAGTGACCGTTAATGCTTCGCTAACGAAGCAGCACTTCACGCCTATGATTTTGAAAGATTCGGTAAAATGCCGAGCCTCGCCATTAACCAGCGGCCTAAAACCGCCGACAACAGCGCAAACGGCAGCAAAAACATCGCCAGCCCCAAAAACGATTTGTCCGGCTCATGAATGAGCAGATCAAACACCGCCGTGCCGGCAAACGTTGCGATACCGGCAACCGCCAATGCCATACCGTATCCAAAGGTTCCGTGGGTGTAGGCCCGCCAGCCGAGAACGGCGGCGGTGAGCACGCTGGGCACCACCGCCAGGATATAGGCAAAAACAACAACCAGCATGACGACCGAGCCGGCATCCCTGACCGCGCTCCACGAGGTGGGGTCTAAAGCTGCTTCCGCAATCGCCCGCCACATGATGATGGCCGAAATGAAGGCCGCGCCGAGCAGCGGCCCAACGAGCGCAACAAAAGCCGCCACCTTCAACGCGCGGCCGCAATAACGCTCTGGTCCCGGCGCTGTCATTTTCTCAATATGCCTCCGCCGATCAGCATGGCCCGCAGCGCAATCGCGATGACACCGGCGAGAAACGCCAGGAACGGCATGGCAGGCGCGGCGCTGAATGGGGCGATGACGGCGCTCGCACCGAACGCCAGAACGCCGGCAACCGCCGCATGCAGCCAATCATAACCGCCCTTATCGAGCACATACGGCGTCAATCCAATGGCGGCGATGGTGGCGGGCAGCGCACTCCAGGCAAAGGCCATCAAACCCGTTTCACCTAGCGGCTGGTCGCGCGCAGGCATTATCTCGAAGCCCGTGACCTGCCCGATAACGACCACGGCGACGACGATCAGGGCTGCAAAGAACGGCGCCGCGAGCGACGTGATCAGCACCATCCACAGTGCGCGCTGCCGGTTCGTGATTCCATTCATTGCGACCCCATCCACATCTCGACTTCAGCATACCCTTACTGGCCGCGCTTGATAGCCTGTACCGCATGCTCCATGGCTTCCAGAAAGCGCGAGCGGTCTTGCCGCGTAAAGGCGGCATTGAAGCCACGGCTTTCGCCTGTTTCACGTAGATGCTGTGAGAGTTCGCGCATCGCCAGCGCCATACCGATCGAAGCGTCGGTGAACGGCTTGCCCGTATTGCCAATCGCGCGGGCCCCCGCTTTCAGGCAGCGCCCGGCCAGCGGAATATCCTGGGTCACGCAAATATCGCCTGGCCCGATGCGTTCCGCGATCCAGTTGTCAGCCGCATCCGGCCCCTCTTGCACGATCATGCGCTGAACCAGCGGGCTTTGCGGCAACCGCATCCAGGCGTTCGACACGAACGTGATCGCGATGCCGTGACGCTCGGCGACTTTCAGCGCTTCTTCCTTCACCGGACAGGCATCGGCATCGATAAAGATGTGCACGACCGCGCTCCTACCGCGCCAGCTCCTTGAGTCCGCGCTTGATCAGAGTGGCGGTGTCGGCCGCGCTGCCGGCGTCCTTCATGGCGGCTGCGACCGCTGCCGACGCCTGTTGTGGGTTGTAGCCCAAATTGGTCAGCGCGGAGATAGCTTCCGCCGCCGCATGGCCATGCACGGGACCTGCTGCCCCGCTGCCGCCAGCCGCTGCAATCGGCACGTTCAACCCGGCGACCGAGAGCGCCGGCGCCTTGTCTTTCAACTCCAGCACGATGCGCTGCGCCAATTTCTTGCCTATGCCCGGCGCCTCTTCAACGGCGGCTACGTTGCCAAGTGCAATTGCGTTGGCAAGATCCTGCGGACTCATGATCCCGAGCAAAGCCAGTGCCACCTTCGAGCCGACGCCCTGAATGGTCTGTAGTGTACGAAACCAACTGCGTTCAAGTTCGCTTTGAAAGCCGAACAGACGAATGGCATCCTCGCGCACATGCGTGTCGATGGTCAGCGTCACGTCATCGCCTATCTTGAGATTGCGCAGCGTGCGGCTGGACGCCTGCACCTCGTAGCCGACACCGTTGACGTCGATGATCAGAAAGCTTTCGCCGATCGCATCGACCTTGCCGCGCAGTTTGCCGATCATGTCCGGGCGACCTTCAGGTGGTGGGCGGCGAGCACTGCGGCGCTTGCCCGATGGTTGGCGTGCGTGATGGCGATTGCCAGCGCGTCGGCTTCGTCGGCGCTATCGAACTTGGCCTTGGGCAAAAGGAATTTGACCATCGCCTGGATCTGCGTCTTGTCGGCGTGGCCTGATCCGACCACCGATTTCTTGATCAGGTTCGGCGTGTATTCGGCAACTCTGAGCCCCGACATGGCGGGCGCCAGCAGCACCGTGCCGCGCGCCTGGCCGAGCTTCAAGGTCGAGCGCGGGTTTTCGTTGACGAAGGTTTCTTCGACCGCCGCTTCCGCCGGCTTGAAACTGGAGACGATTCCGCACACGCCCTCGAACAAGGCCCGCAGCCGGTAGGCCAGATCGTCGTCAGAAGGCGGGGTTATGACCCCCGAGGCGACATAAATCAGACGCACGCCGTCGCTATCGACGACGCCCCACCCCGTTCGGCGTAAACCAGGGTCCAGTCCGATGATCCGAATCGTTCGCGCTTCCATCAAAAAATGGTAGCACAGCAGCGGAACGTGCGCGCAAGCGCGGCATCCTGACAAAGCGAGGACACGCATGGCTGGGTTTTCGATGCCACATCCGGGTTGGGTTGCGATCGGCATTGTGATGATCGGCATCGGCATCTGGCTGATCCGATGGGCCAATCGCAACAATATGATCGCCACCATGACCGATGCCACTACGGAAGCCGCCATCAGCGCCATGCGCAAACACGGCCGCCCGGATATGCCGTCTGAAATTAAAGCCCGTCTCGACGACGTGACGTCGGAGCCGACCGTCACCGGAAAAACCAAGAAGGTTGCGCGCTACGCCGTGCGCCACGCATTCTCACAGGTCTTTGGCGTCACGGGCTTTGTCGCGGTCGTGGCGGGCGTACTGCTGACCGTCCTCGGCTTCGTGTACGGCTAGACGCCAACGGCCCAGTGGCGATGGCGATGCCGTTGTGAAACGCGGCCGCGTTTCGCGCTTGATCGGCCCGGCGTCAGTCGTCCGCGGTAATGCGGCTCTCCTCAGGCGACGTGGCGGGTGCGTCCTGACATGACACGGGTGCAGCCAACATTTGCCGCGCACGCGACATTTCATTTTGCTCGTCGATGAATTCCAGCCAGAAAATGCGCTTCAAATTGCGTGAATACATTTGGAACAAGGGCGAACCGTGCTGTGTCATCGCGGCTGTACCAGTGGTTAAGCGGCTGTTGGGAATATTGTACCTAACAATCCGTAACCATCAGTCGTGAACCGCACGTTAGCCGCGCGGCCAAAGTTTGCCGCAAAATCGCAACAAAATTTATGCGTTTCCTGGATATGCGCTGGTGATCGGAAGCAAGAGACGCGCGTTCCGAACAATCGCTACTTGCTCGGCGTGCGGCTTTGCAAGAATAACGGCCCGAGATTGGCTTTTTCGTTGTTCTGCTGGTCCGTGAGGGAGGCGCGAAAACCCTCGCGGCGCAACGCATGTTCCTGTGCGAGTTCCGCTTCCAGATTGCGGACTCTCAGAAGGTTTGCAGCAAACAGCTGGAACCCAACTGTACCAGAACTCGACACGACGAACCTCAATTCTCAATCGGCACGAGCGACTTTGCGCCCGGTGAATGATCTAATTCGTTCATTAAGGTCGTAACATGTCGCGATTTGCCTCTATTTGTCAGCGTCGTTAAGCGCGCGTAAAAGGCACGCTCAAGGCGGAACAAAAATCGCGTGACGGACCCCGCGCTCGCCGCCAAAGCCTAGGCGGCGGTCAGTTTCTTCATGACCTCTTCTGAAACTTCGAAGTTTGCAAAGACATTCTGCACATCTTCGTCGTCATCGAGAGCGGCAATCATTTTCATAATTGTCTGCGCCACGTCTTCATCAACCTGCGTCGTCAGATTGGGCTTCCAGATCGTCTTAACGCTGAGCGCTTCGCCAAGCTTCTTCTCGAGCGCTGCCGCCACGGTGCCGAGTTGATCGAAGGCGCAGATAATGGTGTGGCCGTTCTCGTCCGAGACGACATCGTCGGCGCCGGCATCGATTGCCGCTTCGAGCATCGCGTCGGACGATGCTTTGTCGGACTTATAAACGATCTCACCGATATGGCTGAACATATGGCTGACCGATCCGGTCGAGCCGAGATTACCGTCGTACTTCGTGAAGACCGAGCGCACCGCGCCACCTGTGCGGTTGCGGTTGTCGGTCAAGGCTTCGGCGATGATCGCAACGCCACCAGGCGCGTAACCTTCATAGCGCACGGTGTCGTAGTTGGCAGTGTCGTTGCCCAACGCCTTCTTGATCGCCCGTTCGATATTGTCTTTCGGCATATTTTCCGCGCGCGCCGCCTGAATGGCGAGCCGCAGTCGCGGGTTCATGTCGGGGTCAGGCGTGCCGGTCTTGGCGGCAACCGTGATTTCACGCGCAAACTTGGCAAACGCTTTCGCCCGCATGGCGTCCTGTTTGCCCTTGCGGTGCATAATGTTCTTGAATTGTGAATGGCCGGCCATTGAGGGTGTCCGAATTGTCTTGGTTGCTGGTTTTGCCGCCCTTATTGCGCGGGACGCTGCCTCCGGGTCAAGTCCGGCCAGCGGGCTTTAGGCGTGGCCTGCGAGGCGCCGCTAACTCTGGGCGGCGTCGCGCCAGAACGACCGCATGGCCGGCTCCAGGTGCGGCCCCTGGCGGAGCGCGGCGCAGTGCGTGGCCAGGCCGGTTTTATCGTCGATTTCCACTGCGAAACCGGACAGCGTACCCTGCCCCGAAGACGGCTCGTAGCGGCCGCGTGGGATCTTCGTCAGGAACCGGTTGATCGGCTCGTCGCTCTCCATGCCAAGCACGGAATTATAGTCGCCGCACATCCCAGCATCCGACATGTACGCGGTGCCGCTCGGCAACACGCGATGGTCGCTGGTTGGCGTATGCGTATGCGTGCCGACGACCCCGCTGACACGGCCATCGAGGAACAGGCCCAGCGCCTGCTTTTCACTCGTCGCCTCGGCGTGGAAATCGACGAAGATCACGTCCGCGCCCATCTTCAGGCTGCACGCTGTAATTTCGTTATCGATCGCGCGGAACGGACAGTCGAGTTCCGTCATGAACACGCGGCCCATTGCATTGATGACCAGCACGTCCGCGCCGTTTTTGGCTTTCAACAGCGTGGCGCCTTTGCCGGGCGTGCCACGCGGAAAGTTCAAAGGGCGTATCAGGCGGTCGTGACGATCGATGTAGACGAGCGTATCCTTCTGGTCGAAGGCGTGATTACCGAGCGTGACGCAATCGGCGCCGGCATCGATCAGGTCGTTGAGGATCGCTTCGGTGATGCCGAAACCGCCAGCGGAATTTTCGCCGTTGATGATCACGAAATCCAGGCTGTGCCGGCTAATCAGTTTCGGCAGAGCTTCGCACACGGCGGTCCGGCCGGACCGACCGACGATATCGCCGAGAAACAGCAGTCGCATTCAGAAACGTCTTTCTAAGAGCCGTGCAGGCTCCGTGAGTGTGGGCCCGGGCGTGTGGGCTAATGGGATTGGCAGCGGAGCGGGCCTGACGGCGTCAACACCCAATCGAGGCGCTGGTCATAGCTTTCGACGGGCACCGCGTCGACCCTTTGTTCGTCATAGGCGACGCCGACGGCCACCACCGGCTTCTTGGCCCGCAATTTGGCGAGGGTCCGGTCATAAAACCCGCCGCCGTAGCCAAGGCGGAAGCCGTTGGCATCAAACGCCAGAAGCGGCGTCAGCACGATGTCGGGCTCGACTTCCGGCTTATCGGGCAGCGGTTCGGCGATCCCCCAGGCGGCAGCGTCCATCGCGTCGCCCGGCGTCCAGGCGCGCATAACCAGCGGTTTGCCCTTCCCCACCATGACCGGCAAGGCGAGCCGACAACCCTCAGCGTGCAGCCAGAGCATCAGATCGGCGGGATTGATCTCATCGCGGATCGCCGCAAAGCCCGAAACGATCATACCCGGGCTGACTTTGAGAAAATCGAGACCGTGTGCCGCCAGTCGACGGCTGGCCTCGGCGCCATGCACGGCATACGCCGCGGCGCGCGCCGAAATGGCCTGGGCTCGTAGTTCTTTTTTCAGCTCCAACATGATTGCCCGGTGTCTTTTTATCGAGTGTGTTCAAATGCTCCGCGCCACCCGCCGGCGCCCCGAAAGGGCGGCAAATGACGTTTTCAATCAAAGTGCCGCGAAGGCCGTCGGGAACATGATCCCGCGTGGTCCCTACGAGTGTAGGTGGGCACCATATGTCTGGAACCACGGCTCCAGTCAGAGACAGCACCCTTGCGGATCTTATAGGCCCCCGGGTCATTTGCCCCTAACGGGCCCCGCAGCGCAGTGAACGTAAGCGCTTGCCACCTAGAAATCCAGCACCGCGCCGATCTAACTCACAGACCCTCATGGTGAACGCGATTCCACGCCCACCACGCCGCAAAGGTTAAGCTTATCACCCAAAGCGCCACGATGGCGGCGGCGGCCATACGGTTCGGGGGCAGCCTGGTGCCGGCCGCCACACTGGCGCGATGCTCGGCCATAACATCGGCGGGGATCATGCGCCGCACCAACCAGATGCCGAGCGGCAGCAACAGCAGATCGTCGAGATAGCCAAGCACCGGAATGAAATCGGGAATGAGATCAATGGGACTGAGAGCATAGGCGACGATGATCACGCCCAGCACCTTGGCATACCATGGCGTCCGAGGATCGCGCACGGCGGCGGCAAGCACGGCAATCTCGGCTTTGAGAGCCCGTGCCCACGTGCGCATCTTCTCGATCATTGGAAACGTCTCGCACGCCGATTGGCAACTAGCCAACGTCGATTAGCGGCTGACTTTGAGCAGATCATCAGCAGACTTCGCGCCTGCCGGTCGGCTTTCGTCCTCGGTTTTCGCCTCGCTGATCACGGCTTTCAGTTTGCCGGTCTGATCGTCGAGAAGATCATCAATATCGGCGCGTGCATCAAAGAGTTCGTCGGCGAGCGTCAGTGCCGCCATGAGCACGAGGCGCTCATCGCCGACCGCGCCATGCTCCAGCATCAAAGTATCGAGTTTCGATTTGAGGTAATTTGCCAGTTGCTCCAGGCGCTCGGCCTCGGGCTCGCTGCACTGGAACCGGTAGGTTCGGCTGTTGAAGCTGATTGCAACCTGGGCCAATTGCGCACCGGCTTTCCGCCGTCCCTCAAGTCCGACTCGAAGCACTCAGTCGGCCAAGTTATGAAGCGAATCGATGACCCAAGCAATCCGGTTGGTAATTTCGGTCTGGCGCAGCTCCAGGTCAGCGATGCGTTCGCTGGCTTCAGCCAATTCGGCCTTTAGCCGGGCATTTTCCTCCGCCAGGGCGCTGAGGGTCGCACCGCTGGTCGCCGCAGAATCCTTCCCTGCGTCCTTCACCATGCGCGCTTTCTTGGCGGCGCCCTTGGGCGCGTTCACCGGCGGCTCCGTGCGCTTCGCTTTTGAGGTCGTGCGTTCAGCCATAGCCCTTTTTCGCCATTTGACGACGACACCCAAAACCACAGACGTTCCGATCGAAGCGCTACGATACGAGCACGAAGTAAACGCCGTCAACAAACGTCCGTCGTTGTGCACGCTCAATTTGCCAACACACACGAGTTATTAAGCCTTTTTGGCATGTTGCTCATCTTGAGGGCATGCCGCATTGACAGATCGCAGCCGTGTCAAGTTAATGGCGCGCAATTTGGTTCCCTACGTCGGTCTTTAGAGTAGCCGCATAGCGGCCGCGGCACCGCCCGGCAACCAAACGCAGCGGCTCTCAACCATCCCGGAGGAAAGTCCCTATGGCAGTGAAGGTCGCGATCAACGGTTTTGGTCGTATTGGGCGCAATGTGCTGCGTGCCATCGTCGAAAGCGGCCGCACCGACGTTGAAGTGGTGGCCATCAACGATCTCGGCCCGGTCGAGACCAATGCCCATCTTCTGCGCTTCGACAGCGTGCACGGCCGCTTCCCCCATACAGTCACGGTCAAGGGCGATACCATCGACGCCGGCCGCGGACCGATCAAAGTGACCGCGATCAAGAATCCGGCAGAGCTGCCACATGGCGCGATGGGCGTCGATATCGCTCTTGAATGCACCGGCATCTTCACAGCGAAAGACAAAGCCAAGCTGCATCTCGACGCCGGCGCCAAACGCGTGCTGGTATCGGCACCCGGTGACGGCGCCGACCTGACCGTCGTCTATGGTGTCAACCACGACAAGCTGACCAAGGACCACTTGGTCGTCTCGAATGCCTCGTGCACCACAAACTGCTTGGCGCCTGTCGCCAAGGTTTTGCATGACCTCGTTGGCATCGACAAAGGCTTCATGACGACGATCCACGCCTACACCGGCGACCAGCCGACGCTCGACACGCTGCACAAGGATCTGTATCGCGGCCGCGCCGCCGCCCTGTCGATGATACCGACCACGACGGGCGCCGCCAAGGCCGTCGGCCTCGTGTTGCCGGAACTCAACGGCCGCCTTGATGGCACCTCGATCCGCGTGCCGACGCCGAACGTCTCGGTTGTCGACTTCAAGTTCATTGCCAAGCGCGAGACGACGGTCGCGGAAATCAACGCCGCCATTCTGAAAGCCTCGAACGGCGCACTGAAGGGCATTCTCGGCACCACCGATCAGCCGAACGTATCGATGGACTTCAACCACGATCCGCACTCGTCGATCTTCCACCTCGACCAGACCAAGGTCATGGATGGCAAGCTCGTTCGCATTCTGTCGTGGTATGATAACGAATGGGGCTTCTCGAACCGCATGGCCGACACGGCGGTTGCGATGGGCAAGCTGATCTAACTGGATTTGCGCGGGCGCTCCTTATCGGGCGCCCGCTTTTTGTTTTTCACACCAACGCTGCAAGCTCGCGGAGACATACAATGACCGAACGTCTGGAAGACATTGCGCGTGCGCTGGTCGCGCCTGGAAAAGGCATTCTGGCCGCCGACGAAAGCTCGGGCACCATCAAGAAACGCTTCGACAAGATCAACACCACCTCGACGGAAGATAGCCGCCGCGACTATCGCGAAATGCTGTTCCGCTCGACGGATGCCATGTCGAACTATATCTCGGGCGTGATCCTGTACGATGAAACCATCCGCCAGAAGGCCAAGGACGGCACACCGCTCGTCGACATCATGAAGGCGGCCGGCTCGATCCCAGGCATCAAAGTCGATTTGGGCGCCAAGCCACTTGCCGGGCCGACATCGAAAATCGAAACCATCACCGAAGGTCTCGACGGGCTGCGCGAGCGCCTTGCCGAATACCACAAACTCGGCGCGCGGTTCGCGAAGTGGCGCGCCGTAATCACCATCGCCGACGGCATGCCGACGTGGAACTGCGTGAAGGCCAACAGCCACGCGCTCGCCCGCTATGCCGCGCTTTGCCAGGAAGCCGGCATCGTTCCGATCGTCGAACCCGAAGTGCTGATGGACGGCGAACACTCCACCCACTGCATCAACGAATGCTATCGCGTGACCGAGTGGACTTTGCGCTCGGTATTCCGCGAACTTTACGATGCGCGCGTCAACCTCGAAGGCATGATCCTCAAGCCGAACATGATCATCGCCGGTCAGAAATCGGCGAAGCAGGCGAGCGCCGCCGAAGTTGCCGAGAAGACCGTGAA
This sequence comes from Hyphomicrobium sp., assembly GCA_016716675.1. Lineage (GTDB taxonomy): Bacteria > Pseudomonadota > Alphaproteobacteria > Rhizobiales > Hyphomicrobiaceae > Hyphomicrobium_B. The sequence goes on along the minus strand of JADJVG010000008.1, from coordinate 17,430 downwards.
GTGCCTGAAAGAGACGGTGCCGGCCGCAGTACCGGGCATCGCATTCCTGTCGGGCGGTCAGTCCGACGAAATGGCAACCGAACATCTGAGCCGCATGAACGCGCTCGGCGGCCTGCCGTGGGCGCTGACCTTCTCGTATGGTCGCGCCTTGCAGGCGGCGGCTCTGTCGGCATGGGGCGGCAAGTCTGAGAATGTTGCAGCCGGCCAGCGCGCCTTCACGCACCGCGCCAAGATGAACAGCTTGGCCGCCACCGGTAAGTGGGACGCAAAGCTTGAGAAAGCCGCCTAACGCACTGCGGCGCGCACAATGACAAAAGGGCGGACCATTTCTGGTCCGCCCTTTTTTGTTGCACATTAGGCGCTCGCCTCGTTGGAGACCGGGCTTTGGAGACTGGCCTAGTTGGCGATCAGCCCGGACAGCGCGTCCGACAAAATATCGCCTGCCGTTTCGGTATTGCGTTTCTGCTTTTTCGATGTCGTCTTGGCCGACTTCTTCTTGACAGTGTCGGTTGCCTGAGGCGCCTCGTCCATGGTGTCTTCGCTCGACGCAACCGCATCGACCTTTTCCGGCGTCTTGTAGCGCACTGGCTTGCCTTGCAGAGCCGCCGTCACGCGCTCGTCGTGCCCGTAAATATCGCTGAACGTCTGCAGCTTACCTTCGTCGTCAACGCGCGCGGTGAAATAGGTCAGATACACAGGCACCGGCTTATCCAGCGTGATATCGCGGGTGCCGCCACCATACATGCTGGCGACTTTTTCCGGCGACCAGCCCTTGTCCTCGGCCAGCAGCACCTCAGCCAGGCGACGATGATTTTCAATCCGCATGCAGCCATGGCTTAAAGCGCGGAACGACTGATTGAACAGGCCCTTCTGCGGGGTATCGTGCATGTAGACATCGTGGCGATTGGGGAAGCGGAACTTCACCTGACCGAGCGGATTTTCACTCCCCGCCGGCTGCACGAAACTGAAGCGGCGAATATCGACCTTGCTCCAATCAACCGAATTGGCATCGACAGGACGGCCATTCAAACTCGGTTTCAACTTATAGGCCGCGAGCACGCGCGCCCCGCCGCTCGACGAAGAGCCGCCGAACAACTGATCGAAAAATCCAGTGCTCTGCGCTGAGGCTCGTTTCAAGCGTGGCAGCAGCTCCTTCATCTTGATGCCGTCGGGCACACCCCACTCAGGCTGAAAGATCACGTAGAGCAAGCTCGACGTGAGCACCGGCGTCGGCCACGACGACTGACCGACGATCATCTTCACTTTCAGTTCTTCTTTGCCGTCATTCATTACCCGGCTGACGTACTCGGGAATGTTGTTGATGATATAGAACTTGCCGAGATCTTCCGGCAGCCAGCGCCAACGTTCCATGTTGGCGACGATGCGATCGATGTCGCGCTTGGGATCGGCGGTTTTTGGCTCGCCCTCTTTGTTCAGCACGGCGCGGGTCTTGGCGTTCAATTGACCATTGGCTTTGATGCCGTTTTCTTCCTGGTACGTTTTGACAGCTGTTTCCAGAACGGCGTCGAACAATCTCTCGCTCGAACCCGCCAGCACTTCGACCTTCAAACGCTTGCGCAGCAGCGCAACGTCGTCGTGTTCCTGGCCGATCTTGAGGGTTTTGCCCTTCGGCAGCTTGATCTTCAGCGCTTCATCAATCGGCGCATCGAATTGAGGGCCACGGGCCTTATCCAAAGCAAGGCGCAGCTTTTCGAATTGAGGGTGATGGGGGTTGAGCCCGCGCAGATAGGCGTCGGCGGCATCGGCGGCCGCGATCTCGGTCAACACGACGGCGGGATCTTTGAGCGGCGGCTTCATATCGAGAATGTTGCTCAGCGCCACAGGATCGATGCGGCCACCACGCGCATGATGGGCGTATTTCAACACTGCAACGGCAAGCTTGATCTCGGCGTCGGCTTGAACGTCGGCGGCGGCGCCTGATGCCAATTCGGGAAGCTCGAACTTGGAAGCATCGAGACCGTATGAATCGGCATTCTTGATTTCGGCCATCGCTGCGTTTGCCTTGGCGGTGAACGCGCCGCCCTTGATCCACAGCGGTTCGGTGCGCGAGGCATAGAAGGCTTTCAGCGTCTCGCCGTACTCGCTCAATGTGCCCGATACCGTCGAGGGGTCGGTGAGCTTGCTGCGCAGCGCCTCAATGACCGGGTCGACTTGCGGCGTCACGGGTGCCGTGGCCGGCGTCACCGCTGGCGTGGCTGGCGTGGGTGCTGTTGCAGCCGCTGCCGCTGGCGCGGATGGCTGAGCGGCGTCTGGTGCCGTCGTCGTATTCGCCGTTGTCGCTGGAGGTGTCGTCGGCGTGGTGGTCGCTGGAGTTGTGGTCGCTGTCGTCTCCGGTGCCGGAGCGGTCGCCGCTGGCGTTACGGCCTTCGCCGCCTCTGCACCATTGGCTGCTGGGGAAGCCGTGGTCGCCGCAGCCGTATCGGGCGCCGTCGTCTTCGCTGCCGCCTCCGGTGTGGCCGCAGCCGCGGTTGGCGCGGTCGTTGCTGGCGGGGTCTGCGCCGCCGCCTCAGATACTGCAGGCTCGGCAGTCACCGGAAGACCAACGACCGGCACACTAAGCAAAAACGCGACGGGCAGGACCGCAGCGCGGGCGCCAAAAAATCTCATGTCCGACAGGCTCCGACCTTTGAAAATGCACCATTGACCTGAGAAATCGCCCCCGGTTGCCGATACTGCACAGGCACCATGGCACTTTCAGGTCGAATATTCGAAACGATGCGGCAGCATGACGTGAGTGGCCGCTTCGGTAAACAGGGTAATTGTCCGCTTTTTGCAAAATGCGGACACGTGCGGCGCGAAGGACTCTTTTCCGTGTGGTATAGGCCGGCCACACCGGCAGATCACGGCTGAAATCTTGTTTCTGCCGCATTCCACTCTGATAGCCGCAGGCAAACCCTCGGAGACATTTGTGAGCAAAGCGCCCGAACTCTACCTGACGCTCGAAATCGGCCGCACGGATGGAGCCGCCGCCGCGGCCGCGCTCACCGCCGCGCTGACGGCGGCTGCGCCTTCGAGCGTTCTGCTACGCCCCAAGCCCGGTACGCCGTTTGATGCCGGTACCGTCAAGACATTGGTTGCATTGACCCAAAAGCACGGACTTGCGGCACTCATTGAGGGCGACGCCAATCTCGCTCGCATGATTAAGGCCGACGGCGTGCATCTGGCGTGGTCGAAAGAGCCTCTGAAAAGCTACCGCGAAGCGCGCGACATCCTCGGCGATCACGCCATGATCGGCGGCGATGCCGGACGGTCACGCGATGACGCGATGGGTCTTGGTGAAGCCGGCGCCGATTACGTCGCCTTCGGCATCCCGCCGCACGTCGAGGATCGGGCCACCGCCGAAGCACGCCAATGTGATCTTGCAGACTGGTGGAGCGAAATCTTCGAAGTGCCGTGTGTCGCCTGTGATGTCGCGACGGTTGAGCAAGCTCGCGCCTTGGCGAATGCCGGTGCCGATTTCATTTGCGTCGCGATCTCGTCGGAAATGTCCGCCGATGATGCCGCTCGCCGAGTTGCGGACTTTGCGGCGGCGATCACATCCATTGAGGCGACTGCATGAAACGCTCGATGATCCGCGCGCTTTTGCCGTTGGCGTTTCTGGCGATCACCGCCAGCGCGCCAGCGCGCGCCGACATCAGCTCATGGTTCAGCAAGTCTGACGAAGAGCCCGAGAAAAAGCCGCTGCAGTCGAAGGCGAAGCCTGGCGCAACAGAGATCCCGAAAACCACACCATCCTTGGTGCCCGCGACCGGCGACGATGCTGCTTATACCGCCTTCGACCAAGGGCAATATCTAACCGCTCTCAAGCTTGCCAAAATCGCCGCCGCGCGCGGCGAACCGCAGGCCCACACCCTCATTGGCCGCATCTACGCCGAAGGCCTTGGCGTCAGCAAAGATGAAAAGACCGCTGTGAACTGGTACACGCGCGCCGCTGAACTCGGCGACGTGCCGGGAACATTCGCGCTGGCCGTGATGCTCGCCGAAGGCCGCGGCGTCGAAAAAAACCGTGCTGCCGCCGCACAACTCTTCGAGAAAGCCGCCCTCACCGGCCACGCGGAAGCCAATTACAATCTCGGTCTTCTGTTTCTCAAAGGCGATGGCAAACCGGAAAGTCCGGTGCGCGCATTCCAACACATTCTCTACGCGGCCGAGAAAGGCATCGCGCAAGCGCAATATGATGTCGCCGCGCTCTATCAGACCGGCAATGGTGTTGCGCCCAATGCCGCTGAAGCCGCCCGCTGGTTGTCACGTGCGGCGGAGCAGGGCTTGGCCGCTGCCGAATACGATTATGCAGTGCTTCTGTTGAAAGGCTTTGGGCTCACCAAGGACGAGCCGAAGATCATCACATACTTGAAGTCGGCTGCCGAAAAAGGCATCGCCGGCGCGCAAAACCGCCTTTCCTACCTGAACCTGGAAGGCGTCGGCACCGACAAGAACCCCATCGAAGCCGCCAAGTGGCATCTGATCGCCAAGAAGAACGGCATCGACGACAAGACCCTCGACGACATGGTTGCAAAGCTGCCGAAGGCCGATCGCATCAAGGCGCAAACCGCTGCATCTGAGTGGTCGGACCGGATCCAGGTGCAGTTCCTGGACTGACTGCTTCACATTTCATTAAATCGGGGGGATCCTTAAAACGCGGTGATCCTGACGCGCCGCCCCTCACATGAACCAGCTGTCCGGGCCGTCTGCCCGCGGCGGAGTAACCGGTTTGGCCGCCGCCGCCTTGCGCGCCCCCGCATTAGCGGGTAGTGACCGGCTTCCGCCTTTATTCCGCTCTTTGACCCTTTGGATGCGCCCGTGGCCTTAAACGTATCGCCGACTCTCAACGTCATGATCACCGCCGCGCGCAAAGCCGGCCGCAGCCTGATCCGCGACTTCGGTGAAGTCGAACAGTTGCAGGTGTCCGTCAAGGGTCCGGCGAACTTCGTGTCGATTGCCGACACCAAGGCCGAGGAAATCATCTTCCGGGAACTTACAAAGGCCCGCCCCGGCTACGGCTTTCTGATGGAAGAGCGCGGCCTCGTCGAAGGCGCTGACAACAGCCACCGCTGGCTGGTCGATCCGCTCGACGGCACCACCAACTTCCTGCATTCCAATCCGATGTTCGCCGTCTCGATCGGCCTCGAACGCGAAGGTCAGCTCGTTGCAGGCGTCATCTACAATCCCGCAACAGACGAGCTTTACACTGCCGAAAAGGGCAAAGGCGCCTATATGAACGACCGGCGCGTGCGCGTCGCGGCGCGCAAAACGCTCGCAGACGCACTGCTGACTACAGGCATTCCGCATCGCGGCCGGCAGGGTCATCCGCGCTTCCTCAACGAGATGGAAGTGTTGATGCGTGAAGTGGCTGGCATTCGCCGCACCGGATCAGCTGCGCTCGATCTCGCCTATATTGCCGCCGGACGCTTCGACGGCTACTGGGAACGCAACCTTAAACCGTGGGATATGGCGGCCGGCATCGTGATCGTGCGCGAAGCAGGCGGCATCGTCACCAGCCTCGATGGCTCCGACAAGATGCTCGAAAGCGGCGACGTCATCGCGGCCAATATTCAAATGCACAAGGCTCTCATGCCTTTCGTCAGCGATGCACCTGCACAGCGTTAACACGGCTTGTGCTTGCAATGATGCCATCCTGGCTGACCGCTAACAGCGCGGAAGCATGATCTTGCCCGTTTTCCCGGGCAGACGCATAGGCTATGGTCCCGCCGCAGGCGCGCTGACAACACGAGGCATGTTGCCAGGAGCCCTGGGGGAATAAGCCGGAGACGCGGAATGGCAAAAACACGTTCTGGAGACGATAGCCTCTCGCCGGTGTCGCGCCGCCTGACGTCACCGGGCGTGTTCTTGCTGCGCATGATGATCTTCCTGACGCTGGTCGCGTTCATCGCCGCCATTCTTTTCGAACAACTGCAAAAGTCGCTGCTGACCAATCCGGGCCTCAACGGCCTGATCATCGGCGTTCTTGCACTCGGCATCATTTACGCCTTCCGCCAGGTGATCCGGCTTTATCCGGAAATTCGCTGGGTCAACGCCTTTCGCATTTCCGACCCCGGCTTGATGATCGCGCATAAGCCGAAGCTGCTCGCGCCCATGGCGACAATGCTGCGCGACCGCACCGGCGCGCTGTCGCTTTCGACCGCGGCCATGCGCTCGTTCATGGATTCGATCGGCTCGCGGCTCGATGAAGCGCGCGACACCGGCCGCTATCTCGTCGGCCTCCTCGTCTTCCTCGGGCTGCTCGGCACCTTCTGGGGCCTGCTGGACACGATCCAGTCGGTCGGCAAAGCCATCGACACGCTCGACACCAAAGCCGTCGACAACGTGCAGATGTTCGGCGATTTGAAAGCCGCGCTCAATGCTCCACTCAAAGGCATGGGCACGGCGTTTTCATCATCCCTGCTCGGCCTTGCCGGATCCCTCGTACTCGGCTTTCTCGAATTGCAGGCAAGCCACGCCCACAACCGTTTCTACAACGAACTTGAAGAATGGCTGTCAGGCATCACCGAGCTGACGCCGTCGGGCAGCGGCTCGACATCGTCGGATTACGTAAACCGCCAGCTGCTCGGCGCTGTCGTCGATATGCAGCGGGCGCTGGAAGACTTCTCAAGCCGCCTGGCCGATCAGCCGATCGCACCGCCATCGGTTTTGACGACGCCACAAGTGCCTCCCGCAGACGACGTGCGCGACCTCGCACGCGGCGTCAACCAACTCGTCAACCAGATGCGCGTTGAACAGAAGGTCGTGCGCGAGTGGGTAGATGAACAGGCAGCCCAGCAGTCAGAGGTTGCCAATATGCTGAAAAGCCTCGCCGAGACTATGAAGCGCGGGAGCTAGCGGCACATGGCGCGCGGACGCTCAAAGCGCAGCGGTGGCGAATACGGCGAGTTCTGGCCGGGGTACGTCGACGTGCTGTCGACGCTGCTGCTCGTCGTCACGTTTCTCATGTCGCTGTTTATGATCGCGCAGTATTTCGCGGCACAAGAAGCCAGTAGCAAAGACACGGCTCTGCAACGCCTAACCAGACAGATCAGCGAATTGACGGCGATCCTGTCGCTCGAAAAGGGCAAGGCCAAATCGGCCGAGGATGAACTCGCGGCACTACAGGCCACACTGTCGTCGGTGCGTGACGAGAATTCAAAGCTGCAAGGCATTGGCCTTGGCACGGACGAAACCGCAAAGGCCGCGGAAGCACGCGTGACGGCATTGACCGCCGACCTCGACGCGCAAAAGGCCGTCTCGAATGAAGCCCTCGCGAAGGTCGATCTGCTCAATCAACAACTGCTGGCATTGCGCCGTCAGATCGCGGCGCTCAACGAGGCGCTCGGCGCATCCGAGAAGAAGGCCGAAGATAGCGACAAGACCATCAAGGATCTGGGCACCCGTCTGAACGCGGCGCTCGCCCGTCAGGTGCAGGAGTTGCAGCGCTACCGCTCCGACTTCTTCGGGCGATTGCGCGAACTCTTGAAGGACCGCAAGGACATCCGCGTCGTCGGCGACCGCTTCGTGTTCGAAAGCGAAGTGCTGTTCCCGTCGGGCTCGGCGACGCTGACGCCGGAAGGCCAGACCGCCATGGACCAGATGGCCGACGCGATCCTCGATCTGCAGCAGGAAATTCCCAAGGAGATCGACTGGGCCATCCAGATCGACGGCCATACCGATGCGCGGCCCATTTCCAGCGCGCAGTTCCCATCAAACTGGGAGCTGTCGACGGCGCGCGCGGCCTCCGTCGTCAAATACATGATCTCGAAGGGCGTGTCTCCAGAGCGTCTGGTTGCCGCCGGCTACGGCGAATTCCAACCCATCGAAACCGGCACGAGCGAAGAAGCCAACCAAAAGAACCGCCGCATTGAGTTGAAGCTGACGAACCGGTGAGCCCATCTGGCGGAGATTTAAGAACAGGACAACAGCGCGGAGCTCGTCACCGAACCGGCCGGCATCTTCGCTGACCGCCTTGCGCAACTTCGTGCCGCTCTTGGTACTTTTTCAGAACCACCGCGCATCGGTTCACCAACCGTTATCAGGCGATGCGCTCCCAGATCGTCACTTCAGACAGCGAGTGCTGGAACTTGCGCCGCGTCTCACGGATCACGAACGGCACCTGCCTCGGTTCGCCGATAAGCCGGAAGTGCGGCGTTAGCAGCTCTTTCAGTCCGTCGAGTGTGGTCACGTTCTCGCCGTCGCGCTTGAACCCGCCCAGCCATTCTTCGCGGGGCGTGTGCTCGGCAAGCCAAGTATACGGCGAGGCGATCATGAGAATGCCGCCGGGGTTCAACCTCGTGTGCACGTCGCACAAGAACTTGCGCGGACTATAGAGGCGGTCGATTAGGTTGGCCGCCAGGATCAAGTCGTAGCCCGAGAAGATAGGCTTCATGTTGCAGGCGTCTCCCTGCAGGAACTCGACCTTGCCACGAATGCCGTCAAGCCCGTGCTCAGCCAAGGCGTGCTCGTTGTAACTAACGAGTTCGCCCTCTTCCGTTAGCGTGTAGCGGGCGACGCCCTGTTCCGCGAGTTGAACGCCCAAGCCGATGAAGCGGGCTGAGAAGTCCATGCCAGTAACGCGCTCGAAATGGCGCGCCAGCTCGAACGTCGATCGGCCGGTCGCGCAGCCCAGATCGAGTGCCTTCAGCGCCTTGCGCGTTCCCATCGCTTCAATGGCAAGTTGTGCGAGCGCACGCGGAAAGTTCGCTACTCCGAAATGCTCGGCGCCGTAGTGGAATTCCGCATACTCGGACAGAAGTTTATCTGTTTCGTAGTGTGAGACGGCAGGCGCAATCGCGGGTTCGCCCACGACGTAGCGGAACCCCGCGTGCTGAAAGAAATGGCGGCGAAACGCGTAGCGGGCGTCGGGCAGCGCCTCGTTACCGCAAGAGATCCAGGAGCCGCCTTTAATGAGGTTGTGGCGCTCATCGAAGGTAGGCGTGGTGAAGTCGTCATAGAGCGGATGAACACGGAAGCCATCGAACGGATAGATGGACGTCTCCGTCCACTGCCACACGTTGCCGGCCACATCGTAGAAATCTCCGTGGGCGAAGCGGTCGACCGGGCAGGACGATGCCCAATGGTCGAGCCGATTGTTAGCTGCAGTCGCCTCGTTGAGACCCGCCACGGCATAGAGGCGATACCATTCGTCTTCTGTCGGAAGACGCACAGGCTCGCCGCGCTGTTCCGCCAGCCAGTCACAATATGCTTTCGCTTCGTGGAAGTTGACCTCTGCTGGCCAATTCCAAGGCATCGGCACTTCTTGCAGCATCAGGCGTAACCGCCAGCTCTCACCGTCGCGCACCCAGAACGTAGGATGGGATGCGTGCGCGAAGTCGCGCCAATTGCGGCCTTCCTCACTCCACCAGCGATCCTCGCCATAGCCTTCGGCGTTTACGAAAGCCAAAAACGCGCGGTTGGAAACCAGCATCCGGCTTGCGCGGAAGGCGGACACCTTGCTCTCATGGTGGCCGTACTCATTGTCCCAGCCGTAGTGCGTATCGCTTGCCCAGTCCTTGCCTATTTTGACATGCCCCGAGGGCACTGCGATGAGTTCATTCTCAGGCGGCTCGCCGGCATCCGTGCAAGGTGTCCACGCCGGGTGCTGGCGCACATGCTTCAGCGCGTGTTGTCGGATCAGCGCCGACGACGTTTCGAGGTGTATGCGCTCGTGCTCAATGCCCATCAGGATCGGCCACCACGGGCTGTCCCAACTGATCGGTAACGTGAGCGGCAAGCGCGCGATGAGTCCGTCGACTGCGCTGCGTACTTTTTTCCGATAGGCGCGAACGGCTTCGACCGTCGGCCAGTCGTAATGTGTGGCGTCGAGATCGTCCCAGCTCATCTCATCGACGCCGACGGCGCATTGCGACTCGAGCTTGGGATCTATGCGGGTTTCCAAGAGCCCGGCCAGCACCAGCTTGTTCGTGAAGAATGTAGCCGTGTGCCCGAAATAGAAGATCAGCGGATGGCGGAGCGGAATTGGCCTTTCATAATAGGCTGCGTCGCCCGCCAAGACCTCAAACAACTGCTCGTAGCGATCACAGGTGGCGTGGAAATCGTTGCGAATCTCGCAGCGTTTCGCTTCTGGATTGCTGCCATCAAGGCGAGGAGTGCGGAGCAGTGGTGATTTCAACATGTCAACTTCTGGTTAGCTATAAACTACATATAATGCCGCTTTGGCGCACTGTTCGACCCGGCAAATCCGGCGGCAGTCGCCTGCTTGAAACAGCCGTTCGCCCATGGCGAGCAACTATAACGTCTGCGGCTTGGCTAAGAACGGAGCCGTGCCCCTGATGTCTGCAGCCATTCCGGGGCAGTCGCTTTCGCGAACCATCATCATAACGCAATACGCCTTGGTAAGCTTGGCACGCAGGAACCGGCGACCTCATTCAAGTTACAATTTACAATTGGATCAATAGGTAGCGCGGTTGTGCTCGATAGGAAACCACACAAGAGGTCACAGAGTTGCCCATTGCCCTTAAAATATGACCCCAACCCGGATTTGAACTCCCTCCACATCTGGGGCGGTGGCCGTAACACTCAAGATGGCAACGATCCGTGCGTTCAGTTCAGGGACACGCGCACCATAGCGCGACCTGCGGCGTGAAGGATGCCGAAGACATTACGGATAGGTTCAAAGCCATGTCGGCGCGCGAATTGGCGCAAAACGCTAAATGCCCGCACATCTTCAAGGGCTGCTTTAACACTTTGGGCCAGCGCGCAAAATGCGAGCAGTGCTATTGAATATTATGAGCCGCAAATGCAATCGGCACTGCCTATTGCCGCCTTGACTGCTCTGGCCAGACGTCGAACGCCGCAGTATAATTATTAGAGACGAGGCAGATGTCCTGGGGCTCAAGCCGCTCGATGACGGAGATCATTACACCCTCACCCATGTCATCTGGCGCGACTGAACAAGGTCACGCCGATTTAATCGCCTTTTTGAATGATGTGCCGGTGCTGGCTGCAAGGCTGGATGCGGAATGCCGCTACCAGCAGGCCAATCGGACCTATGTGGAAATGTTCGGCCTCACGCAGCAGAGCATCATTGGCCTGCATGTCGCCGACGTCCTGACACCGACCGGCTGGAATACGGTCAAGCCTTACATCGAAATCGCGCTTACTGGAAAGCCGGTATCTTACGAAGCCGTGCTGCCGTTTCGCCAGGGCATGCGCTTTGCGCAAGTGAATTATACGCCGCGCCTCGACAATAGCGGCACGGTCATCGGCTTCTTCGTGGTGGCATTGGATGTCCACGAAGTTGTGGTGGCACAGCGGGCGGCAGCTCAGCGGGCCCGGGACCTCGATTTGCTGCTCGACCACCTTCCGGCCATGGTGGCCAGCTTCGACCGGCAAAAGCGCTATCTGTCGCTCAACAGGCTCTATCGTCAGGCGCTCAACCTCAGGGAGGATCACCAGGACGCACTGGCCATCCGCCAGAGCGAAGAGCAATTGCGGACGACGCTCAATTCGATCGGCGATGCGGTGATCTCCACCGACACCCTAGGGCAGGTCGTGCGCATGAATTACGTCGCCGAGCGTCTGACCGGCTGGCGGCAAAGCGAGGCGGCCGGGCGACATATCACGGAGGTTCTGAAGATCGTCCACGATCCCGACCGCAGCCCTGTGATCAACCCGGTTGACACGGTCATGCGGACGCGCCGTGTCGTCGGACTTGCCAACCACACAGTGCTGATTTCACGCGGTGGCGAAGAATATCAAATCGCAGATTCGGCGGCGCCGATTTTGTCCGAAACGGGCGATCTGCATGGCGTGGTGATGGTGTTTCGCGACGTTACCCACGAGTATGAGCTGCAATCACAACTGCGCCAGAACGAAAGATTGCAGTCTATCGGACAATTGGCCGGCGGAATCGCGCACGACTTCAGCAATATGCTGGGCGGCATACTCGGGGCCGCTCAGCTGATCTCACTGCGCTGCGGTAACAAGCTTGATCCCCAAAGCCGTGACTTTCTGCAAACGATCCAAGCCACTGCGTTGCGAGCCGCCGATCTGACGGGAAAGCTCACCGCTTTTGCGCGAAAGGCAAATTACACATTCGCCGCAACAAACCTCAATGCCGTGGTTGAAGATACGATCAAGATTCTCCGTCATACCATCGATAGAAAGATTTCGATCTCGTTGCAAAGCGATGGAGCGGCGCATGTCGTGAATGGCAATTCAGCCGCGTTGCACAGCGCTTTGCTGAATATCGGCATCAATGCATCGCACGCTATGCCGCAAGGTGGTGAGATTGATATTACGTTGTCACGCCGCCTCCTGACCGAGGTGGGCGGCGAATGGGCGGCGTTCAAGTTGAAACCTGGCTGGTTTGTCGAGATCGATATCGCCGACACTGGGTTTGGCATTGCGCCTGAGCACATGTCTAAGGTCTTTGAGCCATTCTTCACCACCAAGGCGCCGGGTGTCGGAACGGGACTTGGCCTAGCAGCGGTCTACGGCACTATTCTGGACCACCAAGGCGCAATCCACGTGCAAAGCGAAGTCGGTCGAGGAAGCACCTTCAGATTGTTGCTGCCTGAAACGGCAGATTTACCGCAAACGACGGCGCCAGCGCCTCATGCTTCTGTCCAGCCATCGCGGCGAACGGTGCTGCTCATAGACGATGAGCAAATGCTGCTCGACGTATTGCGATGCATGCTGCAAACACTTGGCTATGAGGTCATTACCGCCAACGACGGGCAAGCTGCCATCGACACTTTCGACAACCATCAAAGCGCAATCGACCTCGTAATAACCGATATGAACCTGCCGGTGAAGAATGGTGCGGAGGTTATCGCTCACATCAGAGCCATGTCGCCCGATTGCCGCATCTTGGTATCGACAGGGTACTCGGAAAGTGACGCCCTCTATTCTGTCGACAGGCTGGGCGTCAGCGGCGTGCTCCGCAAGCCCTATACGATCGAGGCCCTGGAAGAAGCGCTGTTGAAGGCGTTTTCATGAGCGCCGCCTTCGATCTTGAACCAGCCGCTATTTGGGCGACAGTTCAGGCTTCATGATGCGACGCGGCGACGGCAGCGTCACGTCGCGTCTTTCGTCGCCGACCGCAATTGGGTCTTAACAAGATCTTTCGCACACCGAATTGCTCGAAGACTTGGTGCAGGTCTCAATCGACCTCGGCATTCGCACCGATCCCGAATTGAAACGTGTTCGCGGCCTGAACGCGTTGCGTCGAGAAAGACGCCACAGCGGAGACAAAAGCAGTCATTCTGGTTGCGCTCACACTTGCTACGCATGCCCCGGCATCATCCTCACGGCCAGTGTTCAAGGCCATTGTTGATGACGCACTACAGTCATATTTCTTCTGCACCAGTATCGATCGACGACGCGTGATGCTTGGCAAACTTGACCTCGCTGGCAAACAGGTTTTAAAGGGCTTATGCTTAAGGGGCTTCGGACATTTCTGGCTTTATTGGCTGTTGCTGTATTCGCTTGCGGCAATGTGCTCAGCGTTATGGCTGAAGCCAGCGAGCACGCGATGGGACCGCACAAGAGCATCACGTCCGAAGGGCTCATCCATTCGCTGGGCCATGGCCACGTTTCGGCCGCTGGCCACGCGGAAGATTTAATCCAATCCGCTGAAACCTGTGAGGGTTATGGCTGCGATACGGATGAAAATCCGGGGCAGCCCTGCTTCCACGTTCATGCCCATTGCTGTGATCCCAGCGTTTTCCAGTCCTCTGAGATTGCACTCGCTAGCCCAACGATGCGCAACATCGAACAAGCCTTATTCGATCACGCATTGCCGGATGGTGCGGTCGTCAAGCCGCTGCTCAGGCCGCCGCGCGCCACCGTGTAGTTCACGGGAGCAGACTTCATCACGGCTCCCGTGCCGCCGATCAGCACGGTACCGGAACACATTACATACATGATGTATGCGTGCCCACAGTGGCACGTCTCGCAGCCGGTCGCCGCGCTGAGCACCCGTTCCTTTTTACGGATTGGCTCACGCTATGCTTCGTTCACTTTTTACATGTCTCGCATGCCTCTTTCTTGTCGTCTCGGCCGCTGCCGGTCCGGGCCATGATCATGGCGATCACGGCTCAGAGCCCGTGACCGCATCAACGGATCATCCACGCCTCGAAAGTGTCGGCTCGGAACTCGAACTCGTCGCCATCGCCGATGGCCACAAGCTCACCATCTATCTCGATCGCTCGGCTACGAATGAGCCGGTCTCGAATGCCGCAATTGAGGTTTCCGGCGACGGCTTTGCCCCGCTCCGCGCCAAGAGCACGTTGCCTGGAGTGTATGAAATCGAGGCGGATTGGCTGGAGAGCCCCGGCACAAAGGCGCTGATCTTCACCGTCACCGCAGGTCAGACCATTGATCTCCTGAACGGGACGCTCGACGTGCATGGGCCAGAGGCCAAAGCAGAGGCCAAGCCGCTTCCCCTCACCGACCTGCTGAAGCGCCCAGACGTTCTCGGCGCGATTGTCGCCATGACTGCGCTCGGCTTCGTGCTCGCATTTGCCTTCAGGCCGAGACGATCGCGCGAAGAGACGGAAGCCGCTGACAGCCCGGCCACGCAGACGAACGTCGAGCCGCTCGCATTGCGTGACGCTGCAGAGATCATTTTGGTGGTCCTGCTGGCAGGATTCCTTCTCGCAACGCCAGCGCTCGCCGGTCCTGGCCACGATCATGGCGGTGGTGGGGATGACAGCGCGACCGCGCAGGAAGCTGGCGATGCGCCCCGCAAAATGCCGGACGGAACGGTTTTCGTTCCTAAGCCCACACAGCGCTTGTTGCAGGTTCGCACGCTGCCCGCGACGGAGGCAACCGCTGCCCGCACGCGCGAACTCATGGGCACCGTCGTGCCCGACCCTGCAGCTTTCGGACAGGTGCAGGCGCCGATGGACGGCAGGATCGAGATGGGTGAGCGCGGCATCTCGTATCCCGGCCAGAACGTTGAAGGCGGTGAAACGCTCGCTGTCTTGTCGCCGACCATTCCACTGGCTGATCTCGGCACGATGCAACAACTTCGCGCCGAGGTGGAAGGCAAGCTCGTTATCGCGCAGCAAAAGCTCGCGCGCTTGACCAAAATTGCCGATGTCATTGCACAACGCGACATCGAAGACACCAAAGCGGAAGTCAACGCATTGCGCGAGCAAAAGCGCGTTTTGGCGCCGAAGGACGTTGAAAAAATTCCTCTCAAAGCGCCCGTGAGCGGCATCATTTCGGTGGCGAATGTGCGCGCCGGGCAGGTCGTCTCAGCTCGCGATTCCCTTTTCGAAATTGTCGATCCCGCAAAGCTCTGGATCGAAGGCATCGGGTCGGACGCCCACGGCGACGGCGATATCGTCGTGGCCGAGGCGACTGATACCGAACGGCATCGGATCAAACTCGAATACAACGGCCGCTCACCAACGCTGCGGCAGCAGGCGCGCCCGTTTCTCTTTCGCGTTTCCGACAGCCACTCCGGCCTCGCCATTGGCGCTCGGGTCAGGGTGATCGTGCAAACAGATGGCCGCGCCAAGGGCATCATCGTCCCGGATAGCGCCGTCGTCAAAGGAACGAATGGGCTCGCGCAGGTATGGGTGAAAACCTCGCCCGAGCGTTTTCGTGCGCATCCCGTTCGCACGGCGCAACTCGATAGTGCGCGCACGCTGATCCTTGCCGGCGTCGAGAACGGCGATCGCATCGTCGTCGGAGCCGCCGAACTCATCAATCAGATCCGCTAGGGCGAGGCCAATCATGTTCAATGCCATCGTCCGTGGCAGCCTTCTGCCAACCGGCTGTTCGTCCTGGTCGCCGCCGTCGCCGTCATGCTTTACGGCCTGATGACGCTGCGGAGCTTACCCGTCGACGTCTTCCCCGATCTCAACCGACCGACCGTGACGCTCATCACCGAAGCGGAAGGACTTGCGCCCGAAGAAGTCGAGCTTCTGGTGACGTTCCCTATTGAAACTGCGATGAATGGTATGTCGGGCGTCTCGCGCGTGCGCTCTGTCTCTTCCGTCGGGCTATCGATCGTCTACATCGAGTTCGACTGGTCGACAGAAATCTACCGGGCACGCCAGCAAGTCTCAGAGCGCTTGCAACTCGTTCGCGAGCAATTGCCAAGCACGGTCTCGGCGCAAATGGGGCCGATCTCCTCGATCATGGGCGAAATCATGCTCATCGCAATGTCGAGTGAGACTGCTGATCCGATGACGCTACGTGAACTCGCTGACTTCACGGTCCGGCCGCAACTGCTCACGGTTCCCGGCGTGTCGCAAGTCATCCCCATTGGCGGACAAGTGCGCCAATATCGGGTCATTCCAGATCCGCGCAGAATGGCGACATTGAACATCAGCTTTGATGCGCTGGAACGCGCCATCGAAAAATTCGGCTCGAATACAGGCGGCGGTTTCGTAGATCTCAAAGCGCGGGAGTATCTGATCCGCAATATCGCGCGCACCACCAAACTCGAAGATCTGAATAATCTCGTCGTCAGCTACCGCGATGGCCATGTCATTTCATTGGGCCAGGTGGCCGATGTGGAATTCGCCGCGCGCACCAAGCGGGGTGATGCGGGCTTCCGAGGCAAACCGGCGGTCATCCTTGCTGTTCAGAAGCAACCGAACGCCGATACCGTCCAGATCACGCGCGAAATCGAGGAGATGCTCCCGGAATTGCAGCGCGTCATGCCGGACGGCGTCAAAGTCACAGACATCCAGTTCAGGCAGGCGACGTTCATTGAAACGTCCATTGCCAATGTGAAGCGCGTTCTCGTTGAAGCCTTGATCGTGGTCGCGATCGTCCTCTTTGCCTTTCTGTTGAACTGGAAAACGACGTTGATTTCGCTCATCGCCATTCCGCTCTCGGTGCTGACGACGGTCATCGTGTTTCAGCTCATGGGGCTTTCAATCAACACCATGACGCTTGGCGGACTTGCCATCGCGATTGGCGCGCTCGTCGATGATGCCGTGGTCGATGTCGAGAACATTTACCGGCGTCTCGGTCAGCACCGTCTCGCTGCCGGTCGCGACCGGCGCACCATCCAGGAGGTTGTCGCGTCTGCATCGATCGAAGTCCGCTCAGGCATCCTTTATGCAACCGCGATCATCGTTCTGGTGTTCCTGCCGTTGTTCGCGCTGTCCGGCATCGAAGGACGCTTGTTCTCGCCGTTGGGCATTGCATTCATCGTTTCGATCCTGGCGAGCCTGCTCGTCTCGATGACGCTGACGCCTGTGCTGGCCTATTGGCTGTTGCCGCGCATGAAGCACCTGAGCGAGCACGAGCCCTGGCTGGTTCGACACCTCAAGAGGGCGCAGAAGGCGGCTCTCGAATGGTGCCTTGATCGTCCAGCCTTCGTCATAGCACTTCCGGCCCTTGCCGTTGTCGCGGCGGCTGTCTCGGCGACACAACTGCCGCGCGCCTTCCTGCCGAGTTTCAACGAAGGCACCGTGTTGGTGAGCGTCATCC
>JADJVG010000007.1 GCA_016716675.1 Hyphomicrobium sp. | reverse complement strand
GAAAATTTTGGCAAATCTCATCTCTGCCCTATAGCGAGTGACTATACTTGAGCCGCAACTGGCTGACTGGAGAATTTGATGTTGCGCCGCCTGATCATCCTCGCCGTTGTGTTCGCCTGGCCGCAGACGCTGGCGGCGCGCGATTTGCAGCTCGAGCCGGAGGCGGCGACCGGAACCGAGCAGAAAGCCCTTGTCACGGCAGAGCACCACATGGTGGTGGCGGCACATCCGCTGGCGGCGGAAGCCGGACGCGACATCCTGCGTAAAGGCGGCAGCGCGGTCGATGCCGCGATTGCCACGCAATTGGTGCTCGGACTTGTCGAGCCACAATCGTCGGGGCTCGGCGGCGGCGCGTTCATCGTGCATTGGGACAATGCCGCCAAGACGGTGACGACGTACGACGGTCGTGAGACGGCACCCGCCGCCGCCACGCCCGACCGCTTTCTGATTGAAGGCGCGCCGATGGATTTCCCGGATGCCGTCCACTCGGGGCTCAGCGTCGGCGTGCCGGGTGTTGTGCGAGCGATGGAACTTGCGCACGCCAAGCACGGCAAGTTGCCATGGGCGGAGTTGTTCGCGCCCGCCATCCAGCTTGCGGAAACGGGCTTCGCCATGCCGGCGCGCCTCCATAACTTGCTGAAGCTGCAGGGCCCTGAAAATTTCTCGCTCCCCGCACGCGATTATTTTTTCACAGCCGATGGCGATCCCAAACCCGCCGGCACGGTGATGCAAAATGCGGCTTACGCCGCGACGCTCAAGGCGCTGGCCGCCAACGGCGCGAAAGCCTTTTACGAAGGGCCGATTGCGGAGGCGATCGTTGCTGCTGTCGCCGCTGCGCCGATCACAAAAGCCGATCTGACACTGGCGGATATCGCACGCTATCAGGCCAAGGAACGGGCGGCGGTTTGTTTCGCGTACCGCGCCAATAAAATCTGCGGTATGGGGCCGCCGTCGTCCGGCGGGTTGACGGTCGCTCAGACTCTGAAGCTGATCGAGCCGTTCGCGCAAGTGCTGGGCCCGGCAAACGCTATGAGCGTGCCGGCGCTGCACATCATCGCCGAAGCCGAGAGGCTCGCCTATGCTGACCGCAATCGCTACATCGGCGATCCGGATGTCGTAACGGTGCCCGATAGTCTGTTGGATGACGGCTATCTGGCCGAGCGGCGCAAGCTGATCAATGTCGATAAGGCCATGGAGCCGCCGCAAGCGGGGCTGCCGCCCGGCGTATCGAAGCGCACGTATGGTGACGATGCGACGAAGGAAAGGGCGGGTACCAGCCATATGTCGATCGTCGATGACCAGGGCAACGCGGTCGCGATGACCACGACCATCGAAGGCGCATTCGGGTCGCATTTGTGGGCGGCGGGTTTTCTGCTCAACAACGAGCTGACCGATTTTTCGTTTCAGCCGGCGGGCGCCGACGGTGTCGTTGCCGCGAATGCCGTCGCGGGGGGTAAACGGCCGCGAAGCTCGATGGCGCCGACGTTGATCTTCGACGACCGTGGCGCGCTGAAAGGCGTCACCGGATCGCCGGGCGGAAGCCGCATCATCATGTACGTTGTCAAAAATCTCGTCGCGATGCTCGATTGGGGCATGAACCCGCAGGAAGCTGCTGCCACCATGAACTTCGGCAGTGATGGGCAAGCGTTCTACTTTGAGCTGAACCCGCAGTTCGTCTTCAAGGCCCTTGCACTGAAAGGGTATGGCCATACGCTGAGCGCAGAGCTTATGACGTCCGGCGTGCATACGATTCTGAGGCGCGACGGGCGCCTCGAAGGTGGTGCCGATCCGCGCCGCGAGGGTGTCGCGCTCGGAGATTGACGTCAGACGGGACTACGGGTTTCGGTTGGAGAGAGAATTGGCACAGCAGACCATCACCATTGCGGGCGCGGGTATCGTCGGGCTGTGGCAGGCGCTGACGCTCGCCAACGCGGGCCATCGCGTTCGCCTGATGGAGCAAAGTGCGACGGCCTTCGTGGCGAGTTCCAGCCAATGGGCGGGCGCGATGATCGCGCCGGAATGCGAAGCCGAATCCGCCCCTGAGATCGTCCGTGATCTTGGCCGCCAGTCGCTGGCGCTGTGGCGCACCGCCTATTCGGGCATCAAAGAGAACGGCACGCTCGTCGTGGCGGCTGTACGCGATCGCTCGGAACTGACGCGCTTTCAGCGCATGACCGAAAACCATCAGCTCCTGCATGCCGCCCGGCTTGCCGACATCGAACCGCAACTTTCAGACCGTTTCGACGCGGCTTTATATTTTCCGAGTGAAGCGCACATGGATGCAATGGCCGCGATGACAGCGTTGCTGGCCAAGGTGCGCGATGCCGGCGTCGAAGTCTCTTTCGGTTCGCCCGTCGCACGCGTCGCCGGTGATCGGCTGATCGATTGCCGCGGCATCGCCGCTGCCAGTGACGTGCAAGGTCTGCGCGGTGTGCGCGGCGAACGCATCGTCGTTGCCGCTAGGGATGTGCGGCTGTCGAGGCCGGTGCGTCTGCTGCATCCGCGCCAGCCGATTTACGTCGTGCCGCAGGGCGATGGCCGCTACGTGATCGGCGCGACCGTTATCGAACGCGAGGATATGGGCCACGTCACGGTGCGCTCCGCGCTCGAACTTCTGGGGTCGGCGTTCGCGTTGCACCCCGGCTTTGCGGAAGCTGACATCATCGACATGGGCGCGGGCGTGCGCCCGGCGTTTGCCGATAACACGCCGCGGATCCTCATCGAGGCCGGGGGCGATATCATCCGCGTCAATGGCATGTACCGCCACGGGTTCTTGCTTGCGCCGATCCTGGCGCGCGCGGTGGCGGACTATTTATCAAGCGGCGCACGCCACGCTTTGATTGCCTGAATAACTAAACCACACCACGCGGGGCGATGCGCTCCTTGGCGACGTTCAGCGCTGCCACGTAATCGGGCTTGCCGGACCCGAGCAGCGGAATTTTATCGACCACCAGAATGTCGGCAGGAACCATCAACTCGGTCGCGCCCTTGCGTTTCGCGAATTGGCTGAAGGCGTCGCGCGTGCAGGTCGCGTCCGTCGTCAACAGCGCCAGCCGCTCGCCCTTGCGCGCATCCGGCAGCGACACGACAACGGTGATGAGATGCGGCCAGAGTTCCGCTGAGAGCGCTTCGACCGCCGACAGCGACACCATTTCGCCGGCGATCTTGGCAAAGCGTTTGGCCCGGCCCTTGATGGAAATGAAGCCCTGCGCGTCGATTTCGACGATGTCGCCGGTGTCATGCCACCCGTCCGCCGGCGGTTCCAGAACGCCGGGGTTTTCGGCGCGGTAATAGCCGAGCATCACGTTTGGCCCGCGCACATAAAGGCGGCCGCCCTTGTCGATGCCGGGCACCGGATCAAGCCGCGCATCCATCAACGGCGACAAGCGGCCAACGGTGCCAGAC
The DNA here is from genome assembly GCA_016716675.1 of Hyphomicrobium sp. Classification (GTDB taxonomy): domain Bacteria; phylum Pseudomonadota; class Alphaproteobacteria; order Rhizobiales; family Hyphomicrobiaceae; genus Hyphomicrobium_B. Next base: position 242,101 of record JADJVG010000007.1, on the reverse strand, counting down.
TTGTTGGCCAGCGGCGTGTTGATCGCCAACACGGGCGCGGTTTCGGTAACGCCGTAGCCTTCCAGAATACGAACGCCGAAGCGGTCCATATACAGTTGCCGCGTGCGATCCTTGACGGCTTCGGCACCTGCCAGAACGAGGCGCACGCGCGCAAAGTCATAGGGGTGGGCGGCGCGCGCATAGCCGGCGAGGAAGGTGTCGGTGCCGAACAGGATCGTGGCGTTCGAGCCGTAAACCAATTCCGGAATGATGCGGTAATGCAGCGGCGTTGGATACAGATAGACCGGAATGCCGCCAATCAGCGGCATCAGCAATCCAGCAGTCAAGCCGAACGAGTGGAACACCGGAAGCGCGTTGAAGACCTTATCCGATCCATTGCACGAGACGCGCGTCAGGCTCTGCGCGCAGTTGGCGAGCAGATTGCGGTGCGACAGCACCACGCCTTTCGGCGTGCCTTCCGAGCCGGATGTAAAGAGCACCGCTGCCGGCGCGTTCGGATCACAAACGATCTGAGGCTTGCCGCCCGCACGCAACCCCTTGAGCTTGTCGGCGAAGGTGATCGTCTCTCGAATGTCTTCGAGATAGATGATCTTGGCGAGCGGTTCGAGTGCGGCGATGATCGGCTCGAGATGGCCTTTTTGAACGAAGGTGCGCGACGTCAGCACGACATCGACTTTTGCAGCCCTGCAGGCTGAAGCGACGTTCTGCGGTCCGGCCGTGAAGTTCAGCATCGCCGCGACGCGGCCGATGGTTTGCAGCGCGAAGAAGGTTACGGCAACGCCTGCCGAGTTGGGCAGCATCACGCCGACGCATGTGCCTCGCGTCGTCAGCGGTGCGATTTTGGCGCCAAGAACCTGCGCACCGATGATCAGCTTTTTGTAGGACAGCTTTCCGCCCAGCGGATCTTCGACTGCGGGGCGCCCGGTGTCGCGCGTCTTGCGCGCAAGTACGAGCGCTTGAAAAAGCGATTGGTCGATGGGCGTCGTCATAACGGCGCTGTCGGTCATTACGTCTTGCAGCGCTGCGCCTGCCGCTTGCCGCCGAGCTTTCCCGCGCAGAGCGCCGGATCGACCTTGAGGTCAACGGGTGGTTGGATGGTGACGGTGGTTTTTGGGAACCAGGCTTTCTTGGTCTGTGCCGAACTCAAATAGCCAAAGCGCGAGCGTTCCAGACCGTCGATGCGGACAGGGATGATCTTGGCACCGGCTTTATCGGCGATCATGGCGGTGCCGTCGTAGACCTTCATCAAGCCGCCGGTAACCGTCAGGCGGCCTTCGGGAAAGATCACCAGCGACGTGCCGTCTTTGACATGCTGAATAAGGTGACGGGTGCCGAGCGGCTTGGTGGGGTCGATCGCATACGTTTTGGCGAGCTTGAGGAAGGGCTTCACCCACCACGTATTGGCCATGCCGGTGTCGATGGCGTAGGCCGAGTGCGACGGCAGCAGCGAATGCATCAAGGCGGCGTCGAGCAGACTAACGTGGTTCGGTGCGATAATCGCGCGCTCGCCTTCCTTGGGTAGGTTTTCGAGACCCTTTACCTCCAGATCGAAGAACGTGCTGAACAGAAACGATCCGACGTCTTTGACGCCATCGACGCCCCAGGCGCGCAGCACCAGCGCGGTAGCCCCCAAGACACACCGCGCCGAGAGCCGGCGTAGAGCATCCATAATGGCGTGCCGGCAAACTGAAGCGCGGCGATGATGAGCGCCGCGACGGTCATGAAGGCGGCCGAAGTGACGTTGCAACCGGCGATGACGCGCGCCTGATGATCGACGGGCGACCACGCCTGCACGGCCGCGAATGACGGTACGATATAGAGACCGCCTGCGAACGCGATGCCTGCCAGATCAACGAGCATACGGATGCCGGCGAATGAGGCGAGCACGCCGCTAATGGCGAGCGGCTCGGCAGCGGGTTCGAGGGTTGCCGTCAGCCAGGCGAGGTCTAACAGAAACACCGCCATCAACAATGCGCCGATCGGCACGAGCGCCAGATTTGGCCTATGTTTGCTGGCTTTTGCCGCAACAATCGAGCCGGCGGCGACGCTGACGGCAAACGCAAATAGAGCCAGCGTGTAGACTTCGGGCGCTCCGTTCAGGGCGCGCGGAATGAGCGTTTGCAGCAGCGCAAGTACCACGGCGCCGACCAGCCAGAACCAGGACGTAATCAGCGCACCCTGCCAGATGCGCCTGTCGGTCTTGAGATCGGTGAGCAGCGTCCGCGTTGACGTGAAGACGTTGCGGTCGATGGTGAGGCCGGGATCGGCGGCGCCCGTCGGCGGGATCATGCGCGCCGCGGCCCAGCCGAGAATGCCGATTACAACGATACTGAGCGCCACCATTTGCAGATGGCTGTCGCTGGATGACGCGAAGTTGCCGCCCATCGTGCCGAGCAGGATCGCCAGGAACGTCGCGCCCTCGACGAGTGCGTTACCGGCGGACAGCTCTTTGGTTGAGAGGTGGGCGGGCAGCAAGCCGTATTTGATCGGTCCGAAAAACGCGGCGATGGTCCCGAACATCAGCAGCGCCACGAACAGCAACGGCACGCTCGGGATGACGAAGCCGATAGCGGCCAGGATCGCGACCGGGATCTCAACCACCTTCAGCCGCTCGGCGACGTAGGCCTTGTCGTATTTATCGGCCAATTGGCCGGCGAGCGCCGAGAACAGGAAAAAACGGCACGATCAATGCAGCGCCCGCCAGCGTGCCAATGACCGGCCCCTTATCGAGCGCGAGCTTATACACCACGAGCATGGCCAGCGCGTTCTTGAGCAGGTTGTCATTGAGCGCGCCGAGGAATTGGCACCAGAACAACGCGGCGAAGCGGCGTGCCGTCATCAACGTGGCAAACATGGCGGTATCCTGTGCTGGTGGCAGGCGATGGAATGGGGCAATTGAGACGTTTGCAGGGCTAGAAATAGTTAAGGCGCGGCCCCGGTAAATAAAGGCTTATGGCCTTCCAATGGCGGCCAAAATTCCTATATATGCGGTGCGGAAAACAGGCGAAAGATGGACGGCATCGATACCAAACTGGATCTGGCGATCTTGCTCAATGGGGAGCCGCTGACGACGCACGCCCGCACGTTGCACGAACTGGTGGAGCAGCAGCGCCTCACAAGTCTCAAGGTTGCGACTGCGATGAACGGACGCTTCATGGCGCAAGCCCGCCGTGCTACGACAATCCTCAAGGCCGGGGACCGGGTCGAGATCGTCTCGCCCCGTCAGGGTGGCTGAGGCCGTCTGGATAACCCCTTGAACCCTCGCGAACCATCAGTTTGAACCGCAGCGTATGCTCGCTTCGTTTATGGCAGGCGCCGTTGACGTCGCGCATGTTGCTCGGCACCGCCGGGTACCCTTCGCCTGAGGTGATCGCGGCGGCCGTCAAGGCGCGGCGTTTCGGTCGTCACGGTGTCGCTGCGGCGTGAGATGGCCGGCGGAGGATCGGGCGAAGCTTTTTCGATCTGGTGCCGAACCTCGGCGTCAAAGTGCTGCCGAATACGGCCGGTTGCCGGACGGCGCGCGACGCGATCACCACCGCTGAGATGGCGCGCGAGATCTTTGGAACCGACTGGGTCAAACTGGAAGTCATCGCCAACGACGACACCTTGCAGCCGGATGTCTTCGGGCTGGTCGAGGCAGCCGGGGTTTTGAACCGCGATGGTTTCAAGGTGTTTCCCTACACCACGGAAGATCTTTCGGTCGCGGAGCGTCTGCAGCGCGCGGGCTGCCAGGTGATCATGCCCTGGGGCGCGCCGATCGGCACCGGACAAGGGGCTCGCCAATCGTCGCGCGCTCAAAAGTCTGCGCGCTTATTTCCCCGGATGTGACGCTCATGATGGATGCCGGCATTGGTGCGCCATCGCATGCCGCGGAAGCTATGGAAATCGGCTACGACGCCGTGCTGCTCAATACGGCCGTTGCCAAAGCCGCCGATCCGGTGCGGATGGCGGCGGCATTCGCGGGCGCAGTTTCGGCTGGCCGGCTCGGGTATGAAGCGGGCCTCATGCCGGTGCGCGATATGGCGGTGCCCTCCACCCCAGTCGTTGGCACGCCGTTCTTCGATCTCGACCACAAAACATGATCGCGCGCCCCACATTGCTTGACCGATTTTATCCGATCGTTCCCGACTGCGACTGGCTGGAGCGCATCGCGCCGCTCGGCATTCGCTGCGTGCAATTGCGCTTCAAAGACCAGCCCGACCCTGTCGCCCGCGCCGCCATTGAACGCGCTTTGCAGATCACCCGGCAGCACGGCATTCAGTTGATCATCAACGACTACTGGCGCGAGGCGATTGAAGCGGGCGCGGATTAGATCCATCTGGGGCAGGAAGATCTGGCGGCGGCCGATCTCGACGCCATCCGCTCTGCTGGGTTGAAGGTCGGCATTGCAACGCACGACGAAGCCGAGCTTGCAATCGCACTCGCCGCCAAGCCGGATTACATCGCGCTTGGCCCGGTCTATGAGACGAAGTTGAAGGTTATGAAGTGGGCGCCGCAGGGGCTCGCGCGGGTCACCGCCTGGAAGCAGAAGATCGGCGATATTCCACTCGTCGCCATCGGTGGCATTACGCCCGAGCGCGCGCCGAGGTGTTAATGCCCGGGCGCCGACAGCATCGCTGTCGTCAGCGATCGTGACGTCAACCCGACCCTGGAAGCCCGGGTCCGCGCCATGGCTCGCCTGGTCGAACGGGCACATGAGAGCGGCAGATTAACCACGTTCGCGCGGTTTTTCTCGATTGTGACACGGCGCTATGATTTCGCTTGCCGGCTACGCCACGCACCACTGAACATCTTGCCGATCCATTGCCCTATCGCTTGAAGCCGACGGCAAAGGCATTCCAATTGAAGCTTCCGGCCGGATTGCCCGCAGCAAGTGGCCGCATAGCAGCGAGCATCAACTTGTGGGCGACCGAGATGCTGGCGGGCGCCATCCATGCCGGCCGGGTGAATCAGGCGCATCAAGCGGTTGCGGACCTTGCTCCGCGCATCGGCCCGGCGCTTGGTGGAAGGGAGCAGCGCAGGCGCAACGCGCGCTGCGCGATATCGCCCGCAGACTGCTGGCCGGCCGGCGATGCGGACGTCACGGAGGAGACCTGGCCAAGCTCCTGAGTCCGTTGTATGGCAATGCGGCGGAACAGGTTTGCGTCCGCTGCGTGCCCGCTTGCAGGAGAAGCCGCAGCTGACCTGCCGGCGCCGCTTGACCCGGAGGCGATGCAGGCGAAGGTCCGCGGCCCTGATCGCGGAGGAGGCCAAGGATTTCTCAAGGCGAAACTCAAAGGGCGGGCTTCAAGGTGATTGAGGGCATTGCCGCAACCTACCGCGATGGCCGCCGCGCGCTGAAGCGTGCCTACGATACGCCGACGGATGAGACGATCCACGAGTTACGCAAGATGGTGCAGGCGCACTGGCGGCACATGGCGTTGCTGTCGCGCGCGTGGCCGGACGAAATGAGCCTTCGATTGGAAGCGGCGCGTGAAGTTGTCGCAGGTGCTCGGCGACGACCACGATCTGGCGGCGCTTGTCAAACCCGTTAAGGCCGATCTCTGCGATGCGACGGACACCTCTGACCATTATTGACGTGTGGCCAGGGCCGCCAGAAGGAGCTGCGCGAGCGTCCGCGCATCCCCGCTCGGTTCGTTTGTTCACGGAGCCGCCGAAGGCTTTTGGTGCCCGGATCGCGGCCTATTGGGAAGGTCGAAGGCGCCGTCTGCGCGAAGAGGCGCCGGAGCAGGCCGCCGGTTAGCCGGGAAAAACAGGGGCCCGGAGAGGGTTGCGCCATTGGATCACGGCCGATCTTGCGGCCAAAACGCCCGCGTGGTTCCCTGTCGAAACGCCGTCGCGATCCGCTAAGGTCCCGCGCCGTCTTCAGGACCGGGAACCAGATGACCGCAAACCGCGCCGCCAACGCCTTCGACATCGACCGCTCGCATTGGCCGGCCGGCCACCCCTCCGCACCGTTTGGCAGGATCGGCGTTCTGTTGCTCAATCTCGGCACGCCGGACGGCACGTCGTATTGGCCGATGCGCCGTTATCTCAAGGAATTCCTGTCGGATCGCAGGGTGATCGAAGAGCCGAGGTGGAAATGGTGGCCGATCCTCAATCTCATCATTCTGACGGTGCGCCCGAAAAAGAAGGGTCACGATTACGCGTCCATCTGGAATACCGAACGGGACGAGGGGCCGCTCAAGACCATCACCCGCAGCCTGGCCGAACAATTGTTCGAGCGGCTGGCGGGATCCGCGCATCATCGTTGACTGGGGCATGCGCTATGCTAATCCGAGCACGGAAAGCCGCATCAACGCGCTGAAGGATCAGGGCTGCGACCGCATTCTGCTGGTGCCGCTTTATCCGCATTATGCCGCCGCAACCAGCGCGACCGCCTGTGATGAAGCGTTCCGTGCGTTGATGAAAATGCGCTGGCAGCCAGCGGTGCGCGTTGCCCCCAGCTACCACGATGATCCTGTCTATATTGACGCCTTGGCGCGCTCGATGACGGCCAGTCTCGCGAAGCTTGATTTTGAGCCGGAAAAAATTATCGCTACATTCCACGGAATGCCGGAGAAATATCTACAGAAGGGCGATCCCTATCATTGCCAATGCCTGAAGACGTCGCGATTGCTGTGCGAAAAATTAGGTATTGTGCCCGATCGCTGGCTGACGACATTCCAATCGCGTTTCGGTAATGACCCATGGTTGCAGCCCTATACCGATGCAACAGTCGAGCGGCTGGCCAAGGACGGCGTGAAGAAGCTGGTCCTTATTGCTCCGGGCTTTTCCGCCGACTGCCTGGAAACGCTCGAAGAACTGGACGTCGAAAACCGCGACATTTTTGAGAATAATGGCGGCAAGAAGTTTGCCTATTTGCCAGCTTTGAACGATAGCCCGGAAGGTATCGATGTAATCGAGGCGATTGCGCGCCGGGAATTGATGGGCTGGATTTAACGGTTTTGTATTGCCGCCAAAATATCGTATGGCGGCGGCAATTGTTTGCCCGTCAGGTATATTGGGCAATTGTGTCTGAATTGGATGGAAAATAACGCCTTATTTACGAAAATCCTGTGCTCTCCCCTTATCTGCGGCTGATTCGATCCCAATTGAATCCCGTTATATTTGTCCAGGAGGCGGACCATGGTCCCGGAAATCGGCGGTTTTGGCATTTTCGTTTTGGCACTGGTGGCGTTCGCCGTCTGGATGATCTGGTCGCTCGTCAAGATTGTGCCGCAGGGATTCAATTACACGGTTGAGAATTTCGGCCGCTATACCCGCACGCTGACGCCGGGTTTGCACATTCTTATCCCCGTCGTTGAGCGGGTGGTGCACCAGATCAATATGAAAGAACAGGTGATGGACATTCCGAGCCAGGATGTCATCACGCGCGACAACGCCATGGTGCGGGTCGATGGCGTGGCCTTTTTCCAGATCCTGAATGCCGCCAAGGCCGCCTACGAGGTCGACCAGCTCGAACATTCGATCATCAACCTGACGATGACCAACATCCGCACCGTCGTGGGCTCGATGGATCTCGATGAACTGCTCTCCAATCGCGATCAGATCAACGCCAAGCTGCTGCATGTCGTCGATGCGGCGACCGAAGCGTGGGGCGTCAAGGTGACCCGCATCGAGATCAAGGACATCGCGCCGCCGCGCGACCTGGTCGACAGCATGGCCCGGCAGATGAAGGCGGAACGCGAGAAGCGCGCGCAGATTCTCGAATCCGAAGGCTTGCGTCAGGCGGCGATCCTCAAGGCGGAAGGCGAAAAGCAGGCGCGCGTTCTCGAGGCCGAGGGCCGCAAGGAAGCCGCGTTCCGCGACGCTGAAGCGCGCGAGCGTGCCGCTGAAGCCGAAGCCAAAGCCACGGAAATGGTCGGCAACGCGATCGCCAACGGCAACGTGCAGGCAATCAACTATTTCGTTGCCAACAACTATGTGAAGGCGTTGGAAAGCCTAGCTAGTGCGCCGAATGCAAAGATCATCATGATGCCACTCGAAGCTTCCTCGATCATCGGATCGCTTGGCGGCCTCGCCCAGATCGCCAGGCGAAGGCCTTCGGTCCCGGCGGCATGCCGGCTAGCCCGCCAAAGGCGACGCCGCCGCGCACACCGCTGCGTCCAGGTAGCGTGCCACAGGTCTGAACCTTCGATTGGGAGCGCCGACGCAGATGATCCTAGAAGAAATCGCCAAGTACGGACCGTCGCTGTGGTTTGCGGCGGCCGTGCTGCTGTTCGTCCTCGAAACCATCGTGCCCGGCATTCACTTTCTGTGGTTCGGTGTTGCTGCACTCGTCGCCGGTGTGCTGGCGCTGGTGGTGCCGATGGCGTGGCAGGCGCAGCTTTGCGTGTTCGCGGTCGCAGCCGTCGTCAGTGTGTTTTTGGTCCGCCGCTCGGAGAGCGGCACCAACGCGCAAACCGATGAACCGGTACTGAATATCCGCGGCGCGCAATACATCGGCCGCATGGTGATCGTCGAAGAGGCCATTCGCAACGGACGCGGCAAGGTTCGCGTCGGCGATACCATCTGGGGTGCGCAGGGCGAGGACGTGGCCGCCGGGCACCCAGGTCGAGGTGACCGGCGTCAACGATACGGTGCTGGTCGTCGCCAAGCCGGACGTTGATTGAGCGAGGTTTGATAGGCCCTGGGCTTTAGCGTCTCGGCAACGTCGCGTTGCTGCGCCGTCAGGCGACGCCGAGCCGCAGCAGGTCGTGAACGTGAATGATGCCGACGGGCAGACCTTTCTCGACCGCAAAGAGTGCCGTGATCCGCGAGGCGTTGATCAATTCGAGAGCCGCTGACGCGAGCATGCCGGGCGAAATGGTTTTCGGCTTCAGGGTCATGATGTCATCGACATTCGCCTTCAGCAGGCCTGCACCCATGTGACGGCGAAGGTCGCCGTCGGTGATGACGCCGAGCAAGCGACCTTTTCCGTCAACGATGCCAAGACACCCAAGGCTTTTCTCGGTCATCGTGACGAGCGCTTCGGCCATCGGCATACCGGACCGGGCGAGCGGTAGGCGGTCGCCTTTATGCATGATGTCGGACACATACTTGAGGTTCGCGCCGAGCGATCCGCCGGGGTGGAAAATTTTGAAATCATGCGCCGTGAACCCGCGCGCCTCAAGCAATGCGATGGCCAAGCTGTCGCCTAGGGCGAGCTGCATGGTGGTCGAGGTGGTCGGCGCCAATCCGTGCGGGCACGCCTCTTTGGCGCGCGGCAACAGCAGCACAACATCCGAGTTCTGCCCAAGCGCCGAATCGGACCGTGAGGTAACGGCAACGAGCGGCACGGCGAAGCGCCGCGAATACGTGATGATCGGTTTCAGTTCGACGGTTTCCCCAGACCACGACAGTGCCAGGATCAGGTCGTTGCGCGTCACCATACCGAGGTCGCCGTGCGAGGCTTCACTGGGATGGACGAAGAAGGCCGGCGTGCCGGTCGATGCAAACGTCGCTGCGATTTTCTGGCCGACATGGCCGCTCTTGCCGATGCCGGTCACGATCACGCGGCCGCTGACAGCGCGCAGGCGCTGCACAGCATCCGCAAACGGGCCAGCGAGAGGGCCCTTCAGTCCAGCGGCAAGTTGCGCGAGGCCGTCGCTTTCCAGCATCAGCGTGCGCACCGCAGAGGTGACGGCCGCCGCTGCCGTGCGTAACGCGCGCGGAGGAGCAGATTCGCGATTGGACTTTGGCTCGCCATGAGCTTTTGACGGGCGAACAGCTTTAGCCCCGCGCGTTGATTTGGACACGCGAGAAGACTTCGGCTCGCGAAGAGTGAGGGCCGCCAGGTTAGCGATGGGTGTGATTCGAGGTTTGGCCGATGTTGTCCCAGCTGCCCCGGACTTCTTCTTGGTCATGCTCGTGGGCTCTCAGCCTTGGGTGGTTGCCATGCGCATGTTTGCCAGCCGTTTGAGTGCTAACGCAGCTTCACCGGCCTAAATGCTTGGACGTGCGCACTATTCCAAAGCTGACATGTTAGCAAAAATAGCCCGCTATGGCCACCAGCATCACGCCGTCGTCCCCCGTTTAAGCGCACGTTAACCAAGGGTTTCTAATGTCGCTCAGTCAGTCTGTATGCGTTCGTGTGGTCTAATTCATGGGAACGCCGCAGAGATGGGCGACCGGCGCATAGCCTGGTTTACGGTTGGAGCTTCCGTGGCGCTGCTGCTTGGCGCGCTGGGCAGCCCGGCGCGCGCGCAAGAGAGTTCGCGCTCCTCCGTCAACGGCACATCAACGACACCTTCGGTGGTCAATCAGACCAAGCCACAGGGCGATATGGACGACGGCTACGCCGCGCCCGGCATTCCGCCGCCGATTCCGATGGACGATCCGGGCGAAGTGCAGCCCGAACAAGATGGTCTCGATCAGGTGCCGCGTGCCGGTCAGCGATCGGTTGTGCAAGACGGTGATCTGGCGGGCAACGACCAAGAGCCGCCGATGCTGCGCGATGGCATCGTTGATGTTGGCGAGCCGCTGCCGCCCGAAGATGGTACCGATCCGTCAACCGTCGATACCCGCCCGCAGGAAGACGTCGAGCCCTTTCAGTACCCGCCGTCTAGCGAAGATCCGTTACTGTTTCAGATCGAAGATCTCGACACCGTGCGCGATAACCGCACAACGGCGCGATTGTTCCGCGCCGAGCCTTACGACCCGGTCGGCATCCGGATCGGCTCGTTTGTGATGTTCCCGGAAATCGAGATCGGGGGATCGTGGTATTCGAACGTGTTCCGCGCGCCGAACGCAGCATCCGATGGGGCGTTCGATTTGAAGCCATCGACGCGGCTCGTCTCTAACTGGTCGCGGCATGCGCTCGAGTTTCGCGGCACCAGCAGCTTCAGCTTTTACGACGAATTCGACTCGGAGAACGACAAATCCTACCTCGCTGAAGCGCGCGGTCGCCTCGACATCACGCGGCGCACGAACGTGCAGGCGCTGGCCAGCTATGAGAAGGCTCCGGAAAGCCGGTCGGCGCTTGATGCAAGCTCAGTTGGCACGCGCTCCGACCAGACGATCGAACGCGGCGAACTGGCGTTGAACCATCGCTTCAACCGCCTGTCGCTGCAGATTCGCGGCAGTGTTGCGGATTTTGCCTACGGTGAAACCCAGAACCTCGGGGTAACGACGAACAACGACGATCGCGATTACTTGCAAACCGAGGAAACGGTGCGCGCGGCGTGGGAATTCAAACCGACGTTCTCTGTCTTTACGGAAGTCGCGGTCAATCAGCGCGATTACGATGAAGTCGCGTCCACCGATTTGATCAATAGATCGTCGGACGGTCAGCGCTATCGGGTCGGCGTTTCGTTTGGCAATACCGGACAGATTTTGCGCGGCGAAGTGAGTCTCGGCTATGGCGTGCAAACGCCGGACGATAATCGCCTGGAAGCCATCGATGGCTTGATTTTCGATGCCAATGCGACTTGGCGGGCCTCCGATTTGACATCGTTCCTGCTCACTGCGCGGTCGGATGTGACGGAAACGTCAACGCCCAATGTCGGCGGATCGTTCTCACGCTCTGTTGGGCTGGAAGTGCGCCACAGCCTGCGCCGCTATCTAGTGGCGTCTGCCGGATTGACCTACTCGACGCAGGATTCCGAAGACGGAATCATCGACGAAGGCGAACTCAGAACCACGCTGGGCCTGGAGTATTACGCGAGCCGCGAAGCCGTATTGTTCGGCCGCTACGCCCATTCGAGCTTTGATGCGGTCGGCAGCGGAAGCGACTACGAGTCGGACGAAGTCCACCTCGGCATTCGCATCCGCCGATAATTTTCCGACTAAAGCAACTTCTTCAATTCGCTGCGCAGTTCGACGCCGAGGCCGTCGCGCGCCAAGGCATAGGCGACGTTGGCGGTCAGGAAGCCGATCTTCGAGCCGCAGTCGTAAATGTCGCCATCGAAACGCACGGCATGGAACGGCTGCGTCTTCGCCTCCATCAACTGAATCATGGAATCAGTGAGCTGGATTTCGCCACCCGCGCCGCGTTCCTGATTGGCGAGGAGCCCGAAGATTTCGGGTTGAAGAATATAGCGGCCGGTAATGTGCAGGTTCGACGGCGCCGTGCCGCGCGGCGGCTTCTCGACCATCTTCGTGATCGCGCTGACTTTGGCCTTCGGGTCGGTGACGCCGACGATCCCATACTGGTGCGTCTGGTCTTCGGGCACTGGCGCGACAGCGACGAGGTTGCCGCCATGCTCTTGATACGCGGCCATCATGTCGGCGAGGCAGGGCATCTTCGCGTGGTGCAGCATGTCGGGGAGCAGCAGGGCAAACGGTTCATCGCCGACGATATCGCGCGCGCACCAGACCGCATGGCCAAGCCCGAGGGGCGCTTGCTGGCGGGTGAAACTGGTTTGGCCGGCACCTGGGAGATCGCGCGTTAGAATGGCGAGTTCAGAGTTCTTGCCGCGCTCGGCAAGCGTGCGCTCGAGTTCGAACTGGCTATCGAAGTGGTCTTCGATCACGCCCTTGTTGCGCCCGGTGATGAAAATGAAATGTTCGATGCCGGCGGCACGCGCCTCATCGACGACGTGCTGAATGACGGGCCGGTCGACGACGGTCAGCATTTCCTTGGGCATGGCCTTGGTCGCCGGCAGGAAACGAGTGCCGAGGCCGGCAACGGGGAACACGGCTTTGCGGATGCGCTTGATCGAACGGGACATTCAATTCTCCGGGAACGTCTAAATCGGCGTTAAACTTTCATGTGGTAAGGAGCCTAATCGCAAGTGTTGAAAGCGCCCTTACTTTGGGCGGCGGTTATCTTCGCATTCCGCCAAAATCATGCCCATGGCGAAACACGCGCGTGAAGTGCTTATAAAACTCGGAGTAAGATTGAGACCATGAGCGTACTCGTCACAGGCGGCGCCGGATACATCGGCAGCCATATGGTTCTGGAACTTCTCGACGCCGGCGAGAAGGTTGTGGTCATCGATAACTTGTCGACCGGGTTCCGTTGGGCAGTCGCGCCGGGTGCAACGCTCGTAGTTGGTGACATCGCCGATACCGACCTCGTCAAGAAGACCATTCAGGTGCATGGCGTGACGGCGATCATCCACTTTGCCGGATCGATTGTGGTGCCGGAGTCGGTTGCCGATCCGCTCGGCTATTATCTGAACAATACCGTCAAATCGCGTGGCCTCATCCAGTGCGCCGTCGAGACGGGCGTCAATCAATTCATCTTCTCGTCAACCGCGGCGGTCTACGGCAACCCGCAGGAAAATCCGGTTACGGAAGCCGCGACACCTGCGCCGATGTCGCCGTATGGCTCATCGAAGCTGATGACAGAGATCATGCTTGCCGACACCGCCAAAGCCCACGATTTCCGTTTCGTGGCGCTGCGCTATTTCAACGTTGCCGGCGCCGATCCTCTCGGCCGGTCGGGGCAATCGACGCCGAAAGCCACGCACCTCATCAAGGTTGCTTGCGAGACCGCTCTTGGCAAACGCCTAATGATGGAGGTCTTCGGCACGGACTATCCGACGACCGATGGAACGTGCGTGCGTGACTACATCCACGTCAAGGATTTGGCGCGCGCACACATGTCGGCGCTGGCGCATTTGCGCAAGGGCGGGGTTTCCGACATTTTCAACTGCGGCTACTCGAAAGGCTATTCGGTGCACGAGGTGATCGCCGCCGTGAAGCGCGTTTCGGGTAAGGATTTCAAGGTCAAGATGTCGCCGCGCCGTCCTGGCGATCCGGCGGCGATCGTGGCCGCTTCGGCTAAAATCCGCAGCCAACTGGGCTGGGCGCCGGAACATGACGATCTCGATAAAATCGTGGCCCAGGCGCTGGCGTGGGAAAAGCGCGTGGATGCCTTGAAAGCGGCCTCCTGAGCCGTAAAAAAGCCCTGAATCGCAGTAGTTTAGGTGGCTGCGGGAGAGAATCTCCCGAAATCAGACCTTTGCTGCGGAGTGGGCTTTGAACGACGGATACGTTTTGACCGCCTTGCGGGGGGCTTTTAGCGCGGCAATCGTGTTTGCCAGCGCCGTTGCCACTGCTCCTATGAGCTATGCCGACGAGGGCTTCCGCGCTTTTCTGCAGAGCGTGCGGACGGATGCTGAACAGGCCGGCGTATCACGCGCCACGTTCGATGCCGCCATCGCCGGTCTTGAGCCGGGTTATAAATTGCCCGATCTGATTTTGCCCGGCAAACCGAAGGTCGACAATCAGGGACAGGCCGAGTTCACCAAGACAGCTGCGGACTACATGTCCAAGCCGTATATGGAAAAGCTCGCTAACCAAGGGCGGGCGTTTTTCAAACAGCATGAAGCGGCGCTGAAGCGCATCGAGAAGGCGACTGGCGTCGATCCCTACATTCTCGTTGCGATCTGGGGGCGCGAGACAGCTTACGGTTCTTACAAGCTTCCCCATGACGCGATCCGCGTGCTGGCCACGCTCGCCTATAAAGGCCGCCGCAGCGATATGTTCCGGCAGGAGTTTATCGCAGCTCTCAAGATGCTCGAAGTCGGCGTGCCCCGTTCCGATATGAAATCGTCGTGGGCCGGCGCTGTCGGCCTGACGCAGTTCATGCCGACCGAATATTTCAAGCACGCCGCTGATGGCGATGGCGACGGCAAGGCCGATATTTGGCGCTCGATCCCGGATGCACTGGCGTCCGCAGCGCGGCAACTGCAAGGCAAAGGGTGGGTGCGCGGCGAATCGTGGGGCTATGAAGTGATCGCCGGTCCGAAGACCAATTGTTCGCTCGAAGGTCCGCCCGACGCGCGTCCGATTTCCGAGTGGGTCAAGCTCGGCTACGCGCCGGCCAAGAAGAAAGCATTCAGCGACGCGGAACTAAGCCAGGTCGCCTATTTGATGATGCCAGCGGGCGCATATGGTCCGGCATTCCTTGCGCCTGAAAACTTCAAGGTCATCCGCCTCTACAACACATCGGATCTCTACGCGCTGTTCGTCGGGCATCTGGCGGATCGGATTCGCGGCGGCGGCGATTTCGCGAGCGACTGGAAGGCGTTCGAGCAGCCGAAAACCCGCACCGTCCACGATCTTCAGGAACGGCTGAAGGGGCTCGGCTATCCGATGGATAAGATCGACGGTAAAATCGGCTCGAACACCCGCAAGCAGATCGGCCTGTATCAGAAGGCCAACGGGCTGAAAGTCGATTGCTGGCCGTCGGATGCCGTTCTTGCGCATGCCAACACTGAGGCCGGTCGATAGCGCAGGTTTGTCACTTGGACGGGGTCGCGTGTGCGTCTAGGATCGCCGCATGATTTGCCGTAACGCCGATGTTCTTACTGCAAGGCCGCTGTGACGACCGACATGACATCTCAACGCCACCCGTTTCGCTCGCTTCTCGCGGCCGCCGTAATTGCGTTGGCAAGCGTGTTGGCGCTGTACACGTCTGGTGCGGGTACGTCGTCGGCCGCGGAAGATGAGTCCGTCGCAGGCTTTCTGAATCCCTTTCCAGACGGCGACGTCTATCAGCTATCGGTCATCGGCGACACCTTCGCCGAAGGTGTGCTCTACGGTCTCGTCGATGCGATGGGCGCGGATACGCGGCTCAACATTCAGCGCAAAGCGCTCGCCTTCTGGGCGATTATGAGCGGCGACTTCGAGTCTAAGGTGAAGACGTTCGAAGAAGCGGTTGCCAGCCAGCCGATGACCATTGCAATCGTGATGATGGGTGAGGACGATCGCGTATCCTTCCGCAATGCGGAAGGGCGGCGCGTGCCGATTGCGAGCCCGGACTGGGTGGCTGAATACACGCGCCGGCTCGATAGAGTGATGAAGGCCCTCAAACGCACGAATGCGGGTGTCTATTGGGTTGGGTTGCCCAACCTGTCGCGCATCGAAGCCAACGAGCAGGCGCAGGTGATGAACGAAACCATCCGCGAGCGCGCCTATCTGAACGGCTTCAAATACATCGACGCGGCGGCGGGCTTTTCCGATGAGTCCGGTGGATACTCGCCCTACGGCCCTGACCTTGCGGGCAAGATCCGCGTGCTGCGCGAGCCGGACGGCGTCCATTTCACGGAAGCTGGAAACCGCAAGCTGGCCCACTTCGTCGAAAAGGAACTGCGGCGCGATCTCAACCAAGCCAAGAGCAATCGCAATGTGCCGTTGCTCGGTGCCGAAGCGGAGCAGGCCAAAATCAATCCCGATAATGCGGTGAAGACGCCTGCGCCGTCGTCACCGGTCGCTGATGCAGCGTCGTCTGCAGCGGTGCCGGAGGTCAAAGGGGCAACGGCAAACGGCACGACAGCGTCGGCGGCCGCCAATGCCTCGGGCGATCAAAAAGCCGACAACAGCAAGATCACGCTGAAGACGGTAGGCGCCAATGGGCGCGAAGAAACCGCCAGCATCGAAATTGTGCGGCCTGCCATTCCGGCGTCCGTGATCGCGTTGATGGCGCGCCGCGACAGCGCGGGCCAAGCCGGGGATCTCCTCGTCGATCAGATTGCCGGCGGGTTCACGCTGATGACGTCGATTGCGCCGACGAGCAATCAGGCGAAGGGCAAGCAATCGCCAACGCAGGCGCCGTATTTCCGTTTGCTGGTCAAAGGTGAACGGCTGCAACCTAAACCGGGCCGGGCCGATGATTTTTCCTGGCCCGCCAAGGCCGATACGTCGAGCGGGGCACTTTCCGCGCCGTCAGCGCCGAAGGGTTGATCGTCGACCCGCGCCGCCCACCAGAAGCGCGCGCCACTGCGTGACCTTCTGATCGAATGACAGCGTTGCCGCCGCCGGGCTGGTGGATGGCAGCACGGCCGTCTCGATACCGTTCAAGCGGTCGCCAAGCTCCGGCATGACATGGCGTTTGAACAGGGCGGCGGCCTTCTGGCCGTTGAAGGCGATGGCTTCAAGGCCGGCGTGCTTTTGCAGGAACGGGACGAACGCATTGGCGACTGGGTTTTTGATCGCGGTATCAAGACTACCGGTGCGCGCTGCGTGTTTCAGCACATCCCAGACGGCAATGTTGTGGCGTGCAACGAGCGCCAGGCGCGCGTCATAGGTCTCGCACATAGGTTCGTCGAAGACGGCGGATAGCAGCCGCCAGAACTGGTTTTGCGGGTGCGCGTAATACTGCTGTTGGCGGATTGATTCATCTCCCGGCAGCGAGCCGAGGATCAAGAGACGCGCAGCCTCGCACCCGATGGGCGCGAGACCGCTCTTGAGGTTCGGCGCGCTCACCGCGGCAGGGTGGTTGTGCCCATCAGGAACTTGTCGATGGCATGCGCGGCCTGGCGGCCTTCACGGATCGCCCACACGACGAGCGATTGTCCGCGGCGGATGTCGCCGGCGCAGAACAGCTTCGGCGTCGCCGCAAGCTTGTAATCCTTGTCGGTCGCGTCGAGCCCTTTGAAGCGGCCGCGCGCAACGACGGGCAAGCCGAACTCTTTGACGACATCGCTTTCGATCGGACCGGAAAAGCCCATGGCGAACAGCACGAGTTCAGCGTCCAACGTGCCTTCGGTGCCCTTGATCGGCTGCATGTTGGAATTGACGCGCGTGTAGTGCAGCTTTTTGACCTTGCCGCCTTCGCCCGTGAAGCCGGTAGTCGAGATCGAGTATTCGGTCGTCGCGCCTTCAGCTTGCGATGACGAGATGCGCAGCTTCATCGGCCAATGCGGCCACGACAGCGCTTTGTTTTCCTTCACCGGCGGCTGCGGCATGATTTCGAGCTGCGTCACGCTCTTGGCGCCTTGGCGGAACGACGTGCCGATGCAGTCGCTACCGGTATCGCCGCCACCGATGACGATGACGTGCTTGCCGGCGGCCGACAGTTCATGCGTCTTCGGCTTCTGAGGTTCTCCAGCGACGCGCTTGTTCTGCTGCGGCAGGAAATCCATGGCGTAGTGCAGCCCATCGAGATCGCGGCCGGGGGCAGTGGCGAAGAAATCGAACGGCTGTTCTGAACCGATCGCGAGCAGCACGGCGTCGTGCTTCGATTCGAGATACTTGGCGGACAAGTCCTGGCCGACGTGGATGCCGCAATGGAAGGTCACGCCTTCGGCTTCCATCTGCTTGACGCGGCGCCCGATGACCGTCTTTTCCAATTTGAAATCTGGGATGCCGTAGACCAGCAGGCCACCTGGCCGCTGGTTCTTCTCGTAGACGTGCACATCGTGACCGGCACGCGCGAGCTGCTGGGCGGCGGCCAAGCCTGCCGGTCCGGAGCCGATGATCGCGACTTTCTTGCCGGTTTTCTTCTCAGGCGGCTGCGGCAGCACCCAGCCTTCGGCGAAGGCGCGTTCGGCAACCGTGTATTCGATGGTTTTGATGGTGACCGGCTTGTCGTCGATGTTCAGCGTGCAAGCGGCTTCACACGGCGCCGGGCAAATGCGGCCCGTCACTTCCGGGAAATTATTGGTCGAATGCAGGTTGTCGGCCGCGTCCTTCCAGTCACCGTGATAGACGAGGTCGTTCCAGTCAGGGATCTGATTGTTGACCGGGCAGCCGTTGTGGCAATACGGGATGCCGCAATCCATGCAGCGGCTGGCCTGCTTTTGAACGTCGCCATCGGCGAGCGGCACCACAAACTCGTTGTAGTTCTTCAAGCGCTCTTCGACCGGCTTATACGTGCGGTCGGTGCGGTCGAGTTCCAGAAATCCAGTCGGCTTGCCCATAATCGTCTCTTGCTATCCCGGCGAGCGGCGCATCGGCCGCCCGCGATTAACCCATTATCGGCGTATTGACTTTACGGCTTGGCGGTTTCGCCGCCGGCATTAGCGGCCGCAAGCTTCGCTTTCGCAAGGTCTGCAAGCGCACGGCGATATTCCGTCGGCATCACCTTTCTGAACTTCGGCAAGTAGGCCGCGAAGTCTTTGAGGATCTTCTGCGCCGTCTTCGAGTTGGTGTAATGCGCGTGACGCGAGATCAAGGCGTGCAGGCGTTCGACGTCCTGCTCGCGCATGTCCCCCATCACGCTCTGCAACGACACTGCGACGTCGCCGCCTTGCGTGGTCAGCTTTGTCAGCGAACCGGAATCGGCGTCGAGCGTTTCAAGCTGCACCATCTCCTTGTTGAGACGGCTCTCGAAGTCACCCTTCTCGTCGAGCACATAGGCAATGCCGCCTGACATACCGGCCGCGAAGTTGCGTCCCGTCGGTCCAAGCACGACGACGACGCCGCCGGTCATGTATTCGCAGCCGTGATCGCCGGTACCTTCAACGACGGCTGACGCGCCGGAGTTGCGAACCGCGAAGCGTTCGCCGGCCACGCCGCGGAAGTAGCACTCGCCGGTGATCGCGCCATAGAGCACGGTGTTGCCGACGATGATGCTTTCTTCCGGCGTGATGCCGGACTTGGGATCAGGCCGCACGATGATCTTGCCGCCCGACAATCCCTTGCCGACGTAGTCGTTGCCTTCGCCACACAGATCGAGCGTGACGCCGGCAGCCGCCCATGCGCCGAACGCCTGCCCCGCCGTGCCCTTGAGCGACATCCAGATGGTGTCCTCAGGCAGGCCAGCATGGCCGTAACGTCTGGCGACTTCGCCGGAAAGCATGGCGCCGGCAGAGCGGTTGATGTTCTTGATTTCGAGTTCAGCCTTGACCGGCTTCTTGTTTTCAAGCGCCGGTTTGGCAAGTTCGATCATCTTAACGTCGAGGACTTTCTCGAGGCCATGGTTCTGCCGTTCGTTGTGGAAGATCGAAACGCCCTTCGGCACATCCGCCATGTGGAACAGCTTGCTGAAATCGAGACCGCGCGCTTTCCAGTGCTCAATCGCGCGATCCTTGTCGAGCACGTCGGACTGGCCGATCATCTCGTTGAAGGTGCGGAAGCCGAGGTGCGCCATGATCTCGCGGACTTCTTCGGCAACGAAGAAGAAGTAGTTGATGACGTGTTCCGGCTTGCCGGTGAACCGGGCGCGCAGCACCGGGTCTTGCGTCGCTACGCCGACAGGGCAGGTGTTCAGATGACACTTGCGCATCATGATGCAGCCCGCCGCGATCAGCGGCGCGGTTGCGAAGCCGAACTCGTCGGCGCCGAGCAGCGCGCCGACAACGACATCGCGGCCGGTGCGCAGTCCGCCATCCACCTGCACGGCGATGCGGCCGCGCAGCCTGTTGGCGACCAGCGTCTGATGGGTTTCAGCAAGGCCGATTTCCCAAGGTGAACCGGCGTGCTTGATGGAGGTGAGGGGCGAAGCGCCCGTGCCGCCCTCGAAGCCCGATATGGTCACGTGATCGGCGCGTGCCTTGGCGACGCCGGCGGCGACCGTGCCGACACCAACTTCCGAGACGAGTTTGACCGAGACGTCGGCTTTCGGATTGACGTTCTTCAAGTCGTAGATGAGCTGGGCCAGATCTTCGATCGAGTAGATGTCGTGATGCGGCGGCGGCGAGATGAGGCCGACGCCCGGTGTCGAATGGCGCACCTTGGCGATCGTCGCATCGACCTTGTGGCCGGGCAACTGACCGCCCTCGCCGGGCTTTGCGCCCTGCGCCATCTTAATCTGCATCATGTCGGAGTTGACGAGATACTCCGTCGTCACGCCGAAGCGCCCGGAGGCCACCTGCTTGATGGCTGAACGCATGCTGTCGCCGTTGGCCATCGGCTTGAAGCGATCGGATTCTTCGCCGCCTTCGCCGGTGTTGGAGCGACCGCCGATGCGGTTCATGGCAATGGCCAGCGTGGTGTGGGCTTCGCGCGAAATCGAGCCGTAGCTCATGGCGCCTGTCGAGAAGCGCTTGACGATTGCGGTAGCTGGTTCGACCTCGTCGATCGAAATCGGCTTACGGCCAAAGCTTTCCGCCGAGCGCAGACGGAACATGCCGCGCATCGTCATCAGCTGTTCCGACTGATCGTTGATCGACTTTGCGAAGTCGCGATATTTCTGGGGGATCTTACCGCCCATCGAGTCCTTGTTGTCCGTGCCGCGCACCGCATGCTGCAAGTCTGCCACCGTGCCGGGGCGCCACATGTGGGCTTCGCCCCGCACGCGATAGGCGTACTCGCCGCCGACTTCGAGCGCGTGTTCAAGAACAGGCACGTTGCCGAACGCCGCGGTGTGGCGCTCGACGGTTTCGCGCGCCACTTCGCGCAGGCCGATGCCCTCGATCTGGGTGTGCGTGCCGGTGAAATACTTGTTCACGAACGTCGTGCGCAGGCCGATCGCATCGAAGATCTGAGCGCCGCAATACGATTGGTACGTGGAGATGCCCATCTTCGCCATCACCTTCATGATGGCTTTGCCGATGGCCTTGATGAAGCGCTTCTTGACATCGTCTTTGGTCGTGCCTTCGGGCAGATCCGGCAGCATCGTGTATAGCGTCTCGAACGCCAGATACGGATTGATCGCTTCCGCGCCATACCCTGCGAGCGTGCAGAACTGATGTACTTCGTGGGCTTCACCGGTTTCGACCACGAGGCCAACGGACGTGCGCAAGCCCTGCTTGATCAAGTGATGGTGGACCGCCGAAGTTGCCAACAGTGACGGGATCGCAATGCGATCGGGGCCTGCTGCGCGATCCGACAGAATGATGATGTTGTATTCGTTGGCGCGCACATACTCTTCGGCTTCCGCGCACACGCAATCGAGTGCCGGACCCATGCCGGCTTCGCCCTTGTCGGCCGGATAGGTGATGTCGATGGTGACGGAGGCGAAGTTGTTGTCCTTGACGGCGCCGATGCCGCGGATGCGTTCCAGGTCTTCATTCGACAAGATCGGTTGATCGACTTCGAGGCGCTTCTCTTTCGAGGTGCCTTCGAGTTCGAGCAAGTTCGGGCGCGGGCCGATGAACGACACGAGGCTCATCACCAGCTCTTCGCGAATACTGTCGATCGGCGGGTTGGTCACCTGCGCGAAGTTTTGTTTGAAGTAGGTGTGCAACAGCTTCGACTTCGACGATAGCGCCGAGATCGGTGTGTCGGTGCCCATCGAGCCGATGGCTTCCTGGCCGGATTCCGCCATCGGCGTCATCAGGAACTTGGTGCTCTCCTGCGTGTAGCCAAACGCCTGCTGCAGATCCAACAGCGCTACGTTGCTCTTGGCGGGCGACGACGCTTTTGCCGGCAACGGCAAATCGGCAACCTTGATCTGCGTGCGCTTCAGCCACGTGTCATAGGGATGGCTGGCGGCGATCTCGGTTTTCAGTTCCTCATCCGAAATGATGCGGCCCTTTTCGAGGTCGATCAGCAGCATCTTGCCGGGCTGCAGGCGCCACTTCTTGATGATGTTGGCCTCGGCGACGGGCAGCACGCCCGATTCCGACGACATGAGTACCATGTCGTCCTTGGTCACGAGATAGCGGGCCGGCCGCAGACCGTTGCGGTCGAGCGTCGCGCCGATCTGGCGGCCATCGGTGAAGGCCATGGCGGCCGGGCCGTCCCACGGCTCCATCAAGCAGGCGTGATATTCGTAGAACGCGCGGCGGCTAGCATCCATCGTCGGATTGCCGGCCCAGGCTTCCGGGATCAGCATCATCGCGGCGTGGCTGAGCGAGTAGCCGCCCATCGTCAGAAATTCGAGGGCATTGTCGAAGCAGGCGGTGTCGGATTGGCCTTCATACGAGATCGGCCAGAGTTTGGAGATGCTGTCGCCGAACAACGGCGACGACACCGACGCTTGCCGCGCCGCCATCCAGTTGACGTTGCCGCGCAGCGTATTGATCTCGCCGTTGTGGGCGACCATGCGATAGGGATGCGCGAGCTTCCACGACGGGAACGTGTTGGTCGAGAAGCGCTGATGGACGAGGGCCAGCGCCGACATCAGGCGCGGGTCGGACAGGTCCTTGTAGTAGACCTTGACCTGATACGACAGAAACATGCCCTTGTAGACGATGGTGCGCGTTGAAAGCGACACGGTGTAGTGCCCGATGTCGCGGCCTTTATAGGCATTGTGGATCGCGTTCGAGACGACCTTGCGCACGAGGTAGAGCGCACGCTCGAAATCGTCCTGCGATGTGATCGCGGCGGGGCGGCCGACGAACACCTGACGATGTTCCGGCTCAACGCTGCGCACCATCTCCGAGAGACACGAATTATCGACCGGCACGGAGCGCCAACCGAGCAACTCGAGGCCTTCATCCTTGAGGCAGCGGGCCCAGACACGTTCGCAATGGGCGCGTAGGCGCTCGTCGCGCGGCATGAACACGTGACCTACGGCATATTGGCCGGGCTGCGGCAGGGTAAAGCCGAGCGCCGCCGTTTCGGTGGCCAGGAAGTCGTGGGGAATCTGAATGAGAATGCCGGCGCCGTCGCCCGACAACGGATCCGCGCCAACGGCGCCGCGATGCTCGAGGTTTTCGAGAATGCGCAGGGCATCCGCGACGATGCGATGCGACTTTCGTCCCTTCATGTCGGCAATGAAACCGACGCCGCAGGCGTCCCGCTCAAGTGCCGGATCGAAAAGTCCCTGGGCCGCAGGGCGTGCGGGTGTGCCTAATGCTTCATCTTCAACCGGGGCAAGATAACCTTCGCTCATTCTCTCAAACCTCTAGGCCTCGAGGCCAATCGTGTTTCAATGAGATTTTTTTCATTACGACGCGGCGTCGCGGGGCTTTAAGAGCCGCCGGGATTGCCGTGCCGCCAGTGCGCCGTAGATCAGGTCGTGCGAGGCGCAGTGGAGCACGTGTGTTTGCGTTTTCGCTCAGGTGCCGCGCCAGTCTCAGCGCGCAGATCATAGCCGCCGCGCGTCAGCGCGACGTCGCCAAACTCTGCATTTCCAGAAGTGAAATCACGCAATGCCGTCTCTCCCGCACCAGCCGGTAAAGAGCGCCGTCGATACGTCGCCCACCAACCACTCGACCAGCTTCGTCCCCGCGGGTTTGAACATCACCCAACAAAGGACAGTAGTGTTGACCTATCTCCCAATTCTACAGATTTCAAGGTGCGGCACAAGCGGGAAGACGGACATTCATTAGGAGCAAGCAATTGCATGGCTGGGCAGCGGGTTACGCAATTATATTGCGGCATTGGTCCGGAATGCCGCAGGCCCGTCAGGCGTGGTCTCGGAAACGCGAAGGCGGCCACTTGGGGAAAAGCGGCCGCCTGTAACGTCAAAAGACGCTGTTCGCAATGTTAAGCGTCAGGAGAGCTTGGAAGTTTCCGACGCTTCAATTTGCTTGGTTTCGGACGCACTAGAGGAAATCGCGATTGTCCGCGGTTTCATGCGCTCCGGCACGTTACGAACCAGATCGACGTTGAGCAGGCCGTTTTGGATACCGGCGCCAACAATATCGACATGATCAGCGAGCTGGAAGCGGCGTTCGAACGAACGAGCCGCGATGCCCCGATGCAGGAAGGTCTTTTCCTTGGCTTCCGGAGCCTTATCGCCTGAGATCGTCAGGGTCTGTTCCTTAACCTCGACCTTGAGTTCGTCGTCGTTGAAGCCGGCGACGGCAAGCGTAATGCGATAGGCGTTCTCGCCGGTTCGCTCGATGTTATAGGGTGGGTAGCTGCCTTCGCTGTCGAAGCCCGAGGCCTGATCGAGCATCTGGAAAAGCCGGTCGAAACCGATGGCCGAGCGGTAGAAGGGGGTAAAGTCAGTGTGTCGCATAACATATCCTCCGTTGCGAGAAGCGACATGTGGATACCTGCCCCTAGGGGGCCAGGCGGTTCAAGTTTGCGTCCCCAAAACATGTGGCGAACGCAAAATTTAAGTTAGGATCGGGGGCGGCGGTTTCAAGGGCCGCTGTTGTGAAATGCTGAGCGCCGCGGCGCGGCAGGGGGCGGAAATGAACAGTGCGCGCGGGGATCTATGAGTCTGATTGCGCTGGCCATCAATCCGGTTCCGAGCGGTGCCGTGACGACGATGTTCGACGGCTACGACGGCACGAAACTGCGGGCGGCCATCTGGGAGCCGACGCGTGGTCCGTCACGGGGAACGGTGTGCGTGTTCACCGGGCGCGGAGAGTACATCGAGAAATATTTCGAGGTCGTCGCCGATTTGCGGCGGCGCGGGTACACGGTCGCGATCATGGATTGGCGCGGCCAGGGCGGCTCCGAGCGGCGCCTGTCCAACCCGCGCAAAGGCCATGTCGTCGGCTTCACCGAATATGACCGCGACCTGGCGCTGTTCATGCGCGACGTGGTGATGCCGTCGTGCCCGCCGCCGTATGTTGCACTCGGCCATTCGCTCGGCGGAAATGTGCTGCTGCGTGGGGCGCAGTCGGAAACCAGCGTCTTCGCGCGCATGGTTCTGGTGTCCCCGATGATTGCGATCCATGAGTCTCAGCTGCGCAATCCGGTCGGGCTGGTCAGAGCTTACACGGAATGCGCCAGCCTTTGCGGATTAGCGACGGCCTACGTCAAGGGTGGCCGTGACGAACCAGAAGAAATGCATGAGTTCAACCACAACGTTTTGACCACCGATTTCGTGAGGTGGTCACGCAATAAGGCCGTTCTGGAGCAAGCCCCGGAACTTGGGCTCGGATCGCCGACGATTGGCTGGCTGCGCTCAGCGCTGCGCAGCTGTGCGATGCTGCAGAGGCCCGATTACCCCAAGTATGTGGCGGTGCCGATGTTGCTGTTTGCGGCCGGCGCCGACCAAGTCGTGTCGCCGCGTGCGATCGAGGATTTCGCGGTCGATCTCAAGCTCGGCGGCCATATCGTGATGCCGGGATCGCGCCACGAAATCCTGCAGGAAAACGACGAAATCCGTCAGCGGTTCTGGGCCGCTTTCGACGCGTATATGGGTGTCGATATTCCTTTCGCGGCGTAGGCGGCGGCTGCCTCACTCAAGTCTGCGACTTGGCAATCAGTTTCATGGCGGCGGCATGAATGCGCGGATCGCCGGATGCGATGATGTTGCCGCCCGAGGTTGCCGGTTTGCCGTCCCACGTCGTCACGCATCCACCGGCCCGCTCGACAATCGGAATCAAGGCGACGATGTCGTAGGACTTGAGACCACTTTCGATGATCAGATCGACGAACCCTGCGGCCAGCAGGCAGTAGGCATAGCAATCGCCGCCGTAGCGCGTCATGCGCACGGCGCCTTTGAGTGTGGTCAGCGCCTTCTGTTGCTTGGGCCCTTCGAACAGATCGGGATGGGTTGAAGTCAGCGTCGCATCGGCGAGGCTCGCGCAGGCGCGCGTCTTGATTTTTTTAGGGGCGCCGTTGCCGATCCGCATATAGCTGGCCGCCGGACCCGACCAGAAGCGCTCGCCGGTAAACGGCTGGTCCATGATGCCGAGGTAGGGTTTACCATCCTCCAGCAAGCCGATCAGCGTGCCCCATAGCGGGCTACCCATGATGAAGGCGCGGGTGCCGTCGATCGGGTCTATGACCCAATTATAACGGCCGGCGCCTTCGCGTGTGCCGTATTCTTCTCCGACGATGCCGTGTTCGGGAAAGCGCGCCTTCAGGGCTTTGCTAATGACACGCTCAGCCGCGCGGTCGGCCTTGGTGACGGGGTCGAAGCTGCCAAGGCCCGCCTTGTTGTCGATGGCGACCGGCGTGCGGAAGTGCTTCAGCACGGTCGGGCCTGACGAGTCGGCGAGGTCATGGGCACATTGGAGAAGTTTTTGGAATTCGCTCGCGCTCGGCCGTTTCGTCACGAATAGTCCTCACAATATCAGCGCGTTGCTGTGGTCTTCTCTGAGCTTGTTGGGAAATACTCTAGAGGATCATTGAATTCAACATGCTGTTCCAAAGTAACGAAAGTTGTTGCGCTGACGATACATCTTTTTGTTAATTAGATTGTGCAATACTCGTTGAGATTGCAGGACACGGCGAAGCAGCTCATCCTTTCGTGACGGTTGCTCTGACATGCTCTTTGCAATCGTTGCCCATCTTGGGCGTTTCCTCCCTAGACTTGGGCCGTCCATTATGGGCGGCCTTTCTTTGTGAGATGACAGTCACTTAACCCACCATATTTTGTCGCATATCTGGTGCTAGGGTCGCATATTCGCGACGCGCTCAGCGTTTGCAGCCCCTCAGATCTGCGAATTTTGCAATTGTGGATGCTGCACCGCGTCTATAATTTGTGCGTTGCGACATTGCGAGCCATGCTCGCGTCGTGCCCACCTTGGGCGTTTCCTCCCTAGACTTGGGCCGTTCGTACTTCGAACGGCCCTTTTTCTTTTGTTTTTCTGATAAATTCCAGCGACGTACCAGCATCGGCATCGTACTGCGGGTGGGTTGCCGCTGACCGCCTTATTCAGCGGCTGAGCGCATCTCGAACAGCGCCGGAGCGGTCGCAAACAGGTGGCTGGCGAAAGCATCGAGATCGGCTTTCAAGCGATCGAACCCAGGTTTCTGCTGCAGGGTCGTCTCGTTCATGTAGATGCCGCGATTGATTTCAATCTGGATCGCATGCACGCCACCGCCCGGCCGCCCATGGTGCTCGGTGATGTACCCGCCCGCGTACGGCCGGTTCATCTGCGCGTCATAGCCGAGGCCGGCAAGCGTCTCGCGGGCGAGTTGCGACAGGCGCGGATCGGCGGACGCACCGTAACGATCGCCGATGACGAAATCGGGCCGGGCGCCGCCTCCCGGCGTCATCAGGGCCGACGGCATGGAGTGGCAATCAATCAGCACGCCATAGCCAAAGCCCTGCACCGTCTCGTCGATCAGGCGGGCAAGCTGCGTGTGGAACGGGAAATACAGCTGATCGATGCGCGTTAAGACTTCTTGCAGGCTCAATGGGCCCGCGTAAATCTCTTCGCCGTCGGCAACGATCCGGGCGACGGTTCCGAGCCCGCCGGCAACGCGCACCGATTGCGTATTGGCATGTTCGGGCAGCGCTTCATCGACAAGTTCGGGATCGAGTTCATAGGGTTCGCGATTGAGGTCGAGATAGGCACGCGGGAAACGCGCCGACAACAGCGGTGCACCTAGCTTTGCGACGCCCGAAAACAGCCGGTCGACGTACCAATCCTCGGATTTTCTTAGTGTTTGCGGGTCTAAACGCGACATCGCCAGGAACTCGGCCGGGTAGATCCGGCCGCAGTGGGGCGACGAAAACACGAACGCAGCCGTCTGCTCGGCCGGGCGCAGTACATCGAAAGATGGAAAAAATTCTTGCGGAATAGCGGTCGTGTTCAGTGGCGGCATCACGATCTCTGACTGAGCGGCGGCGCATGGGCGAGGTCTACTAATGCCCCCTGAGGCGCATCACGTCCACCTCCTTCCGACTGTTGGAAGACGTTCTGTCCGACATTTTTTGAGCCCCAGTGGCGTCGCCTGTGCTTATTGTGTGCCGAGCGCAGCAAATTGTTTTTCCATTGGCGCAGTCTGTCCACAACTTCATCGTCCGTTTACCAAAGTTGCGTCAAGTTTCCTTGCGAGCAAAAATCGGCTATCGATACTTTGCATCCAGTTTTTCACGGGCGAGAGTTTATGACCGCAAAACCATCAAGCGTGCCTTTGCATCGAATTCTGCTGGCTGAGGACGACGAGTCCATGCGCGGGTTCCTTGTCAAAGCGCTGCAGAAGGCCAACTACGATGTGGTCGCGTTTGAAAACGGTGAGGACGCCTATGAGCGACTCAAGCACGAACCGTTCACACTGCTGCTGACCGACATCGTCATGCCGAAGATGGACGGCATCGAACTCGCCCGTCGTGCCGCCGAAATAGACCCCGATCTCAAGATCATGTTCATCACTGGATTCGCCGCCGTCGTGCTCAACAGCGACAACGCGCCGCCAAAAGATTCGCACGTTCTTTCAAAGCCCTTCCATCTGAAAGACCTTGTTCGCGAGGTCGATCGCCTGCTCGCAGCTTGAAGCACGGCGGGGCTTGCGACGGGGCACCGCACACGTTCCGCTGAAAAGCCGCGATTTTATCCTGATGCGGGCTTGACCACAGCCCGGCAAAGCCTCTAGAAGCCACTCTTCCATTCGAAGTCTTGGCCTCGCGGCCTGGGCCTTTTGGGGCACTTAGCTCAGCGGTAGAGCACTACCTTGACATGGTAGGGGTCACAGGTTCGATCCCTGTAGTGCCCACCATCTATTAACCGGTGTCGTGATGAAAGTTAGAAACTCCCTGAAGTCCCTGCGTTCGCGTCACCGCGACAATCGCGTCGTGCGCCGCAAGGGCCGCGTCTATGTGATCAACAAGACGCATCGCCGCTTCAAAGCCCGCCAGGGTTGAGAGCTAGAACTGCTTGCGATGGCGCGCGTTGGTCATGATCCCGCAGGGTCACTTGGCAACGTGCAATCTTACGCAGATTTCACGAAACGCTCTTTGACGTGATTTTCTGGCTCGGATACCGTCCGGGCCATGGCACAGTCTATTCTCAAATTCGTTCGCTTCGGCTCCGTCTGCGGGGCCGTTGCTGTTTTAAGCGCGAGCACCGTTCTCGCGCAGGTCGGACTTGACCCTCAGACGGGTGCGGAAGCTCCGCCACCCTCTGCAGAGCAGGAAAGCACGCCGCCGCCGGCACAGAGACACGGTCAGCGCGCCAACAAAGGCCCGCCCGGCATGATGGGCCTGCCATTCCCGAAATCGCACGACGACGTGCCCAAGACGCTTCAGTCGCTGTACGCTTTTCTTGCGACCGAAGGCGACAAGCGGCAGGGCGGCGAAATCGGCGCCGCGATCGAAAAGCTCTGGCGCTATGCGGGCAGCGATACTGTCAACCTGCTGCTCGATCGGGCGAGGGCTTCTCAGCCAAGAACGAGAGCGCGCGTGGCTTGCCGTTCGCGGATGCCGCCGTCGATTTGGCGCCTGACTATGCGGAAGCTTGGAGCCATCGCGCGTATCTTCACTACCGCATGGAGAACTATAATGCCGCCCTTGGTGACTTGAGGCGCGCTCTGGCGCTAGACCCCAATCACTTTCGCGCGCTCGACGCTATGGCCAAGATCCTGGTGCTGGTGGGTGAGAAAAAAGCGGCGCTCGCGGCCTATGAAAAGCTGCTCCTGGTCCACCCCAATATCGAAGGTGGCAAGGAGGCTCTCGAAGAGCTGAAAAAAGAAGTCGAGGGTCAGGGGATCTGACACCGTCGCTTAAGCGCATGAGCGTGCCGCTCAACAAAAAAAGGCGCTTCATCGTCCTGAAGCGCCTTTTCATTTGTCGTTGCGCGTCAGCTTCTCGGCAGCGACGCTTTACTCGCAGAACCACACTGGGCCAACCGACACGCAGCCGCGGCTGAGGTAGTTATACGGGCGCGAATGGTAGCGGTGCCAGCCACGATAGCGGTCGTAGCGATTATAGTGACGGTCGTGGCGCCAACGGCGATGATGTCCGTTGTTGCGATGCGCGTTGTGGCGGTTTCGGCTGGAGTGTCCGCGGTGGTCGCGCACCTGGTGCGTTAGCGTCGAAGTCTCAGCACCGGTCTGGCCGGGCTTGGCAATTGGTAGCGCCGTTGCGGATGTTGCGGAGAACGCAACAAATGCCGCTGCTGCTGCGGCGATGATGGAAAGCTTCACTGTTCAGTCTCCTTGAAAAGCACCTTGAGGTAGGTGCGCTGCGGGCTGGCGCAGAGAACGTTCGGTCGCATGGCCGTTGTTTTTAGGCATTCGTTTTCAGGCGTTCGGTTTTAGGCATTTCGTCTTGGACAGAACCAGACCGAACCCAATGGATTCGTAACCGTGGCTGCGCCAGCCGTATGGGTGATAAGAATGGCGGTTCAATCCGCTGTGGCGGCACTAGCGGTCTACATTTCCGTCGCGCCAACGTTGGCGGCGGGCCGCGTAATCATGCCGTAGCACATCGTGGTCGGTGATGCGGGTGCGGTCAAGTCTGTTCTTGATGGCACGTTCAGTTGGGCGCGCAGGTGTTGGCGCCACTGACATTCATTGTACTCAGCACTGCATTTTACGCAGCACAGCAATGCCCGCAGCACTCGCGAGGCATAACGATTTCACGGCATCATCTCCTCTGTGACGCGATCTCCATCGCAATCACAGTAAGCACGCCAATGCTGGTTATTGGTTCGGTCTCTTTTGCCGCAAGTAACGCTCAACGCAGTTAGCGCGCGTCGCGGAGTAATTTCTTGCGGACTGCGGATCAGACCTCTTCCGCGATCGGAGCGCCGCTTTCGTCAACGAAAGCGATGCGGATCATGTTGGTGGCGCCGGGCGAGCCGAGTGGCACACCGGCCGTGATCAAAATGCCATCGCGCGGCTTGACGAGGCCTTCTTCAAACGCGATGCGGCAGGCTTTGCGCACCATATGTGAGAGGTTCTCTGGGTCGCCCGTCAGGATCGATTGCACGCCCCACACTAGCGACAAGCGCCGTGCGGTCGATTCGATCGGCGTCAGGCCGATGACGGGAATGCCGGGGCGTTCGCGCGTCACACGCAGCACGGTCGAGCCGGTTGCCGTGTAGCAGACGATGGCGCCGAGTTTGACGGTATTGGCGATGGCCGACGCCGCGGCGGCTATGGCGTCCGCACCGGTTGGCTGCGGCTCAGTCTGCGTCGCGTATAGGATCGCTTCGTAAACGGGATCGTGCTCGACCTCGATTGCGATCTTGTCCATCATCTGGATGGCTTCGGTCGGGAATTGGCCGACCGCGCTTTCCGCCGACAGCATGATGGCGTCGGCGCCATCGAACACGGCGGTTGCGACGTCGGACACTTCGGCGCGCGTCGGCATTGGCGAGGCGATCATCGATTCCAGCATTTGCGTCGCGACGATCACCGGCTTGCCGGCGGCGCGCGCCATGCGGGTGATGCGCTTCTGGATGCCGGGCACCTTCTCGACCGGCAGCTCGACGCCAAGATCGCCGCGCGCGACCATGATGCCGTCGGAAGCCGCGATGATGTCTTCGAGGTCGGTCACTGCGGATGGCTTCTCGATCTTCGAGACGATGTTGGCCTTGTCGCCGATTAGCTTGCGAACTTCATGCAGATCTTCGGCGCGCTGCACGAACGACAACGCCACCCAATCAACGCCAAGCTTCAGAGCATGCGACAGGTCGGCCTTGTCTTTCTCGGTCAGCGGCGAAATCGGCAGCAGCGTATCGGGCATCGAGATGCCCTTGCGGCTGGCGAGCATGCCGCCGGTAATGACTTCCGTGACGATCTGCACGTCAGAGCGTTCGATGACGCGCATGCGCAACTTGCCATCGTCGAGTACGAGGTTATGGCCGACCTCGATGGCGTCGAAGATTTGGGTATGCGGCAGAAACACGCGACTGGGATCGCCGAGCACTTCAGCGCGATCGAACCGGAAAATCGATTTTGTCGGCACCTGCACGCGGCCGGATTGGAATTCGCCGACGCGGAACTTGGGGCCCTGCAGATCGGCGAGGATGCCAATCGGATGGCGGTGGCGGGCGGCGCAGGCGCGTACCGTATTATAAAGCGTCTTGGACCCTTCGTGGGTCGAGTGGCTCATATTGATGCGAAAGACATCGACACCGGCGAGAAATAGTCGCTCGACCATCTCTGGTGCGGCGGACGCGGGTCCAAGCGTCGCGACAATCTTGACCCGCCTGTTGCGTCTCATTTTTATTGTTGTCCTTGGCCTTCAGGGTCGGTGAGACGGATGGTCCATTCCTTCGCGTCGCCGGTGTCCACTTCAAAAAAACCCGTGCGCTTATATCCGCGTTTGGGGCAATCCTGAACCCCCCGGATGGCAAACGACTTGTCCGTTGTGCACATTTCGTTCTTACCGCCCCATTCACCACCGCGGTCATAATCAACGGCGTGAACGTAAACGAAGCGGCTCGGTAGTGCGCCTTTTAGGAGCGTTTCGCAGGTCTGTGAAGCGATGTTCCACCAGCCTTCGGTGGCCCAACCGGTATCGTCCTGGTAGCCGATGGCGACCCCGACGCGCCCTGCTGTTGAGTTGCAAAGCTTAAGATCTGCCCAGGCTGGGCTGCTGAGGCTGAAAATGACAGATGCTGCACTAACCGCAAGGGCAGCACGGCGTAGGCGCGGCGCGCAGTCATAGGTCACGCTTCGTCTCCGAGAAATGCATTGGGACGTGGACTCTCACCTTTTCGGCGGTCCAGCCCGCATGCTTTCACGGATCGACGAGGACAACGCGGAAGTCGTTGACGTTCGTCTGCGTGGGGCCGCACAGGATGAGATCGCCGATTGGGCGGAAAAAACCCGTCGAATCGTTGTTCTCCAAGAACTTGGCGGCATTGAGATTTTGCGCAAGTGCGCGTTGGATTGTATCGGGGAAAACCATGGCGCCGGCCGGATCACCGGCGTTGCCGCCGCCGCCGTCGATGCCGTCGGTGTCGCCGGCCAAACCTGAGATCCCGGGCGCGCCGTCGAGTGCGATAGCCAAGCCGAGCGCATATTCCTGATTCGGACCGCCCGAGCCATTGCCACGTACCGTGACTGTCAGCTCACCGCCCGACATGATTGCGACCTTTTCACCGCGCCGTTTGGCGTCGAGCGCCATGGCGGCGTGGAATTTGGCGACTTCGCGGGCTTCACCCTCCAGGCTGTCGCCGAGAATGTCGACGCGATAGCCCTGGGCGCGCGCGATTTTGGCTGCGGCTTCGATCGACGCCTTGGGAGCGGCAACGATTTTATAGTCCGACGTCGCAAGCTTCGGATCGCCGGCCTTCAGCGTTTCATTGGCTGCATTGTTGAGGGCGGCTGTAATTTCGGGCGTCGGCGTGATGTTCCAGCGCTCGAGTACGGCGCGGGCATCGCTGAGCGTCGAGCGGTCGGCAACGGTTGGGCCGGAGCCGATTTCATCGGGGTGGTCGCCTGGCACGTCGGAAATCGAAAGTGTCAGCAAGCGCGCTGGGTGTACAGCCGCCGCAAGTTTGCCACCCTTAATCTGCGACAGGTGCTTGCGCACCGTATTCATTTCCGAAATCGGCGCACCGGAGCGCAGGAGCTGCTTGGTCAGCTGCTGCTTGGTTTCAAACGATACGCCATCAACGGGCGCCGACCAGATGGCGGAGGCGCCACCCGACAACAAGCACAACACCAAATCATTGGGGCCGGCGCTCTTGGCGATTACGATCGCCTGCTTGGCGCCTTCAATGGAGTTGGCATCCGGCACGGGGTGGCCGGCTTCGAGGATCTTGATGATTTCCGTCGGCAGGCCAAAGCCATGGCGGGTTGAAATCATCCCGGAGATTTTGTCGCCCTGGCCCTGCGCGATATAGTGCTGCTCGGTCGCGACAGCCATGGCCGCCGAGCCTTTGCCGCCACCAATAATGATGATGCGGCCATTCGGCGGCACGGCAGGCAAGTACGGGGGTAGGCAGGTGGAGGGGTGAGCGGTCGTATAAGCGGCTTCATACAGCGCCATCAACGTCGATCGGGCATTACGGTCTGCAGTCATGGCGGCCATGTGTTTCCCCACCAGAATTTTCTTAGACTTTATGAGTAGAGCGCTGGTTTGCGCAATCGGGCGAGGTCCGTCAAGGTAAGTATGGCCGCAGGACGGGACCCCACCGTCCGGCCGATTTGCCGGTTGCCCGCCAAGTGCCTATCTGAAGGGTTACCCTCAGAGCGGTTTCCCGGCCCTGGGGCCCTATTGGGAGACGCGCATGAAAACCTTTGATCCCCAGACGACGCTGGAGCTGGAAGCGGCGGCCTATCGGCGTCTGGTCGCACATCTGAGAACCCGCAGCGACGTTCAGAACATCGATATGATGAACCTGGCCGGGTTCTGCCGGAACTGCCTTTCCAACTGGATGATGGACGCTGCCAAAGCAAAAGGCCTGGCACTGAGCAAGGATGAAGCCCGCGAGATCGTTTACGGCGAACCCTACGCCGCATGGCAGGCCAAGCACCAAACGGCGGCCAGTCCGGAAAAATTGGCGGCGTTCGAGGTCAACAGGCCGAAAGACTGACGATCAAACGATGAGTTCTCAAGTGTTTCGCTCTTCGGCGACGACACCCTCGGTCATCAGTCGGTGGCTGAATTTTTGCGTCAGGTCGACAAGCACGGGGTCGGCGAGGCGGGTTGTCGCCTCTGCCAACGTCATCCACACGCGCCGCCGTTGTTTCATCTCCTGCCAACGGTCGTGCTGCGTGGTCACGCGCAGCGGAAAGAGATCAATCTCGACCACGCGGCGCCGTTGCCCCACGCGCTTGACGGCGCGAAACGATCCTATCGGCTGGCGCTCGACCTCACCCTCGATGCCGGCTTCTTCCAACGCTTCCTGCGCCGCGGATTCCCAATTCTGCAGGCCCTTGATCTGTGAGCCCTTGGGATAGATCCAGCGGCCGCTGCGGCGTGATGTGACTAGCAAAAACATCATCTGACCATCGACAAACTTGTACGGCAACGCGCCGACCTGACGGACCCCTTCGGGCGATTTGAACCGTAGGTACAGGCGATCGATCAGAGTCTTGACGTACTTTTGCATGATGGGTTGGGCAGCCAAGGTCAAAAAACGGATGAGTTGTGTAGCAGGGATACCGCGAATGTCACAATCAAGCATCGTGCGAGGGCCGACACTGCACAAGAACTATAACGGCACCAGGAGAAGCATCTCTCAGAACGTAGCCGGTTTAGAGGCGGGATGCGCGACTCACATTCCGCAACAAGGCGCGTCAAGGGATACAATCGCGTTATCCTGGTGAATAGTTAGGGGATTGCGCGCCACGTCGCCTTGTTCGTGCCGGTCCACCTCGTTAGCGTCATGGCTCAACATCACGCATGAGGGAGTTTTCGTATGAGCACGCTTCAGGCTTCCGCGCAGAAGCAGTTGCGCCAGTTGGTCGAGCAGATCGAACGACTGGAGGAAGAGAAAAAGCAGCTCGCCAGCGATATCCGCGACAAGTATCTCGAAGCCAAAGCCGTTGGCTTTGACGTCAAGGTGCTGCGCCAGATCGTGCGCCTGCGCAAAAAGAGCCAGGAAGAGCGGCAGGAAGAAGAAACCGTACTGGAAGTCTACATGCACGCGCTGGGCATGCTCGATGATAACGCCAGCAAGGAAGCGTTCGCGGACGCGATGATCGCTGCCGAGTAACCGCGCCGCACACGTCTGAGACATGAAAAACGCCAGCCCTTACGGACTGGCGTTTTTGTATCGGGTCACTCTTGGGTCGTGAGTGTCCCGGACGGGTCGGCTCCCGCCCGGGACATCATGGGTGGCGTAGGACGTGGTGCCTCCTACTCCGCCGCATCTGCTAGATTGAAGTCCTTGTCGCTGAGACCCATGCGGGTTGCGACGCCGCGGCCATAGGCCGGATCGCACTTGTAGAAGTGGGCGATCTGGCGCTTGACGATTTCGACCGGCACGCCCTGCATGGCATCGCGAATGTTATCGCAAAGCCGCTCCTGGCCATCCTTCGACAGCAGACGGAACAGATCGCCCGGCTGCTTGTAGTCGTCGTTGCCGTTGCGATGATTGTAGCGATCGGCGTTGCCGGAGAGCTTTAGCGCCGGCTCGGCTACCGCTTTGTTTTCGACCGGACCACCGAATGAGTTCGGCTCGTAATAGGCGTCAGTCGGCGCGTTGTTCGAGACGAAGCGCATCGGACCATCTTTATGATAGTTGTGAACCGGGCACTTCGGTGCATTGACCGGCAACGCTTCGTAGTTCGTGCCCAGGCGATAGCGGTGGGCGTCGGCATACGAGAAGATGCGTGCCTGAAGCATTTTGTCGGGCGAGAACCCTATGCCCGGCACGATGTTCGATGGCGAGAACGCTGCCTGTTCGATCTCCATGAAATAGTTGTCGGCGTTGCGGTTTAATTCAAACACGCCGACATCGATCAGCGGATAGTCGCCATGCGGCCAGACTTTCGTGATGTCGAACGGGTTGTACCAATGCTTGCCTGCATCGGCTTCCGGCATGATTTGAACCTGCATCTTCCACTTCGGGAAGTCGCCTTTTTCGATAGCCCCGAACAGATCGCGCTGCGTCGTCTCGCGGCATTTGCCGACGACGCCTTCCGCTTCCGTGTTGGTCCAGTGCTTATGGCCCTGCATGGTCTTGAAGTGAAACTTCACCCAGAAGCGTTCGTTGGCGGCGTTGATGAACGAGAAAGTGTGCGACCCGTAGCCGTTGATATGGCGGACATCGGTCGGCAGACCGCGGTCCGACATCAAAATCGTGACCTGATGCAGGCTCTCCGGCGAGAGCGACCAGAAATCCCACATCGCCGTCGGCGAGCGCAGGTTGCTGCGCGGATGACGCTTCTGGGTATGGATGAAATCCGGGAACTTGTAGGCATCGCGGATGAAGAACACCGGCGTGTTGTTGCCGACGAGATCCCAATTGCCCTCTTCGGTATAAAACTTAAGGGAAAAACCGCGCACGTCGCGCTCGGCATCCGCGGCGCCGGCTTCGCCTGCAACGGTCGAAAAGCGCGCCAGCATCTCGGTCGTCTTGCCGATCTTCGAGAAAACCTTGGCTTTGGTGTACTTTGTGATGTCGTGGGTGATGGTCAGCGTGCCGTGCGCGCCCCAGCCCTTGGCATGCACCGTACGTTCTGGGATGCGCTCGCGGTTCTGATGTGCGAGCTTCTCCAGAAGCTGATAGTCTTGCATCAAAAGCGGACCGCGCTCGCCTGCCGAGGCAGAGTTCTGGTTATCTGCAATCGGCGCACCGGCGGTCGTGGTCAGTGTCGGCTTAGACATGCTTACGTGTTCCTTTGGTTCGATAGGAAGACGTTAGACACTTGTTTTGATAAGTTCTAATTGAACTTCAAGCGGCATGTGATAACTTTACCTGATGGCTCACGTCACGCTCAAGCAGCTGAAATATTTCGATGCATTGGCCCGCGAACAGCATTTTGGCCGTGCAGCGGACGCGTGCGCGGTCACGCAGCCGGCGCTTTCGATGCAGATCCAAGAGCTAGAGGCATCACTCGGCATTGCGCTCGTTGAGCGCACGCGATCGGGCGTCAAGTTGACCCCCAAGGGGGCCGAAATTGCGTTGCGCGCGCAAAGGCTGCTCAACGACGCCCGTGACCTCATCGATTTCGCGCAGCACTCAGCGGGCTTGTTGTCGGGGTCGTTGCGGTTCGGCGTGATCCCATCGGTAGCGCCGTACCTGTTGCCGCCGCTGCTGCCCTTGCTGCGCCAGCACTATCCTGACCTTGTGCTGCATCTGCGCGAGACGCAGACGCATCACCTGACGGAAGAACTCGCCGAAGGTAAACTCGACGTGTTGCTGTTGGCGTTGCCCGTCAAACACCCAGACATCGAGACGCTAGAGATTTTTCAAGATCGTTTCCTGCTGGCGCTGCCGAAATCGAAGAAACTTTCGGGCCGCGTGCGCGCCACCAAAGAGCTGATCGAGGGTGATCGACTGTTGTTGCTGGAAGAAGGCCACTGTCTGCGCGATCAGGCGCTGACGTTCTGCGCCTTGCAACAGGTCGATATGATCAACACGTTCGGCGCAACAAGTCTGGCGACCATCGTTGAGATGGTTTCAGCGGGGCTTGGTATCACGCTGCTGCCAGAGATTTGTCTCGGGGTTGAAACCCGCAATCGCGACTTGAAAGTTATTCGCTTTGCCGACCCCGAACCATCGCGCACCCTCGGTCTGGCATGGCGGCGCTCGAGCCCGCGGCACGAGGATTTCAAAGCGTTAGCGGGGCTTGTTGCGGAGGCCGGAAAATTGAACCTCAAGCGCGCCGCTGTCAACCAAAGCGAGTAAGCGCATCGCCGCTTTCCAGATCTTAAGATCGCTCTACCGCGACGTCGTGCGCACGGTGCGGTTTTCGAGGCCGGCGGGCAGGCGGCTGTTCTCGATTTCCTTAAGTGCATCGAGATGCACGGCGTTGCCTTGGAACTGCTGCGCCCACATCACTTGAGCGACCTGCTGACCGGGGCGGAATTTCATCGGCGCGATCGCGCCGACATCATCCAACGCCTCTAGTGTTGCCGCAACGTCGGGGTGCTGTAAGTCGCCCTTCAATTTCGGATCGTTGGCTGACTCTGTTTCGGTCAACAGCGGTGCCAGTGGGAACGGCCGGTAAGCCAGCTCGTCAGGGTGATCTTCGTCGAACTCGGGTGCTTGCACCCAGCCGTTGCCCAGCTCATCAGGACTCATATCGGTGATGCTGGCCGACATCGCCTCGGGCGTCAGGCTGGCGAGTTGCAAAGAAGCATAGCGTGGCAGCGGCGCGTTGTTGCCTGCGGCCACGGCGGCTGCAACGGCTGCAAGCTGTTTCTGTGGCCGCTGTGCCGGCGCCGGTTCGCGCACCAAGCGCGGCTCTGGCAAGGCTGCGGCCTGTTCGAACAGGTTTTTCAGTTTGCCGCGATCGGCTTGCGACGGCGTGAAGCGCGACGGACGTTCGATCAGTTTCGGGGTGTTGACCAGCTTAGGTGCCGTCAGCGAGGAAGCCGGTAGTGCCGGTGTCGACTCGGTCAGGCTTGCGAGTTGCCGCCCAGCAATGGGGGGAGTAACGGTGGGGCGTTGCGCTGCCGCC
The DNA here is from genome assembly GCA_016716675.1 of Hyphomicrobium sp. Classification (GTDB taxonomy): domain Bacteria; phylum Pseudomonadota; class Alphaproteobacteria; order Rhizobiales; family Hyphomicrobiaceae; genus Hyphomicrobium_B. Next base: position 202,945 of record JADJVG010000007.1, on the reverse strand, counting down.
TTTGCATCGGGTTCCCATTTGAGATCGAATTTACGTGGTGCTCCGGCCGTGGCTGTGGCCGCTCCACCACCCAGAGAGGCGACGGCGAAGCGTGGCGCACGCGGCGCTTCAGCAGCCTTTGAAGGTGGTGCGCTGGCCGTCGGCTTAGCCTCTGGCTCGTCGGGTGTACGAGACGCGCTGGCCACCAGCGTCGGCGCCTTCACCCCATTGCGGATATCGTGGAATGCCGCCACCTGCACTGCGAGGTCGTGATGTTTTGATCGCGCGACGCGCACGTCACTGGGCGTGATGGGACCGCCGGTGGCGGGCATATGTTTGGTGTGAGCGTCAGGGAACAAGGTGCCAACTCGTAGCGCGGCAAGCGCGGCCATGCCGGACACGCCCGTGTCGATATGTACGAACGGTATGCCCGACGTCGGATAGTAGCCGACGCCGCCACGTTCGCGGATCAACGCTGAATAGCGCATGCGCTTCAGCGTCACGTCGGGGAAAGTGATGTCGATGGCTTTGCCGGTGATGTGCTGGCTCTGGCTCGCCTGGCCGCCGCGTGTCCGGCGCAGCATTTCGTTGGTGCTCGCCGAGCGAAAACCGCAAATGATGCTGATCGGTTCGCGCGATCCCAGTTCCTCGTGCATTTCCCAAGCAAGGTCGATCGTTTCAGGATCGATTTTGATCGCCTTGTTCTTGCGCCAGTCGCGCATGATCCAATCGATTTTCTTCAACGCTTCGGGAATATATTCGCCGTCCTTTTTGTAGGTGACGGTCAGGCGCTCTCGCGTATGCATGTGATAAAAGGAAATCGTGCGCTCGCCCTTGACGGCTGCGGCCGTGATGCGATCGGACGTCATCGCCAAACATGAGGCGACGGCCAAAATGCCGACAACAATCTTTGAGCGGCCAAACGCCACAAAAACCCCCGTCCCTACGCAACACCCCGTCGCCCGCGCGCCTTCGCGCCGTGGCGAGGCAGTGGTTCTATAGGGTTAACCCCAACCCTTAAGACGCCGTAACCATCTTATGGTGGCATTAGGCGCCTGAGAGTTGGCGACAAAAGGGCGGAATCGCGCGGCGCAGCAAAAAGCCGGCACGGAGGGATCCGCACCGGCCATTAGGGACTGTCATTGCCTGTCGGCGATCAGAAGCCGCCGAACACCTGCTGGAAAATGTCGCCAACCGTTTGCGTCTGCTTCGATTTTTTGTAGCCCGGAGGCGTTACGGCCCGGTAGGTGGCGCCCTGCTGACGAGAGCGGCGTTCCGACCAGCCATCGGCATCGCCCCAGTTGTCGCGATTGCGGGCGACCGGGATGGCCTTGATATCCGGCGGCAGCAAGTGGTCGCGGTTCTTGACGATCTGTGTCCAGCGGCCCTGCAAGGCGAGGGTGATCCGCTTTTCATGGCCGTACACGTCCTCAAACCGCTTGATGGTTCCATCGTCTTCGACAGACGCGGTGAAGTACGTCAAGTGCACCGGCAGCGGCGCGTCGAGCGCGACATCGTTATCGCCCGGCCCACGCGTCACCAGATCCTTGATGACCCGGCTGTCCCAACCCTTGTCGATGGACATGATCACCTCGGCGAGACGCACCGGATTGCGGACGCGGACACAGCCATGGCTGAACATGCGCGTGCGCTCGTTAAAAAGGCTCTTGCTCGGCGTGTCATGCAAGTAGACGGCATGCTTGTTGGGGAACAGGAACTTGACGACGCCCAGCACGTTGCCGGGGCCCGGCGGCTGGAAGACGTGATAGTTGCGAATGTCGGAGCGGTTCCAGTTCACATCCCAAGGATCGATGCTGCGGCCGTTGCGTTCAATCTCAAGGCCGCGTCCCGCAATCGGATTGCCGCCGGCGCGCAAGCGGGGCAGCAGTTCGTTGACCATGATCGAATGCGGCACGATCCATGACGGCTTGAACACCACGGTCTGCATGCGGTCGGAAAAGATCGGCGTCTGGCTGTCGTATTGGCCGGTCACGACGCGCTCGGAATGGATAACCGCGTCGTCCTTGACGACCCGCACCATGAATTCCGGAATGTTGACCATGATGTGGGTTGCGCCGAGATCGTCGGGCATCCACCGCCATTGCTCCATGTTGGCAAGCAGGACGTCTTCGCTGACCTTGTCATCGACGTTCAACTGGGTGCGCAATTCATTGGTGATGGTCGGAGTATAGGGCTCAAGCTCGTGCTTTTCGCGGAACCGCACCACCGCTTGGGCGAGTGCCGGATCATAATAGTTTTCGTCTGCCGCCGTGCCGTCCGGCTTCATGCCGGGCGCCGGCACGTTGAGGCGCTTGCGGATGAGGGCGACCTGCCAGTGGCTCTTGCCGGCCGAAATTTTCGGCCCCTTGGGGATCTTCTCGAACACTTCGTCTTCGGCATTCGCGCGCTGCGCCAGGAGCTTCTGGCGGAGGCGTTCGAACTGGACGTGCTTGGGATGCAGACCGCGCAGGTACGCAGCCTTATCGGGAGCTGCGGCGAGCGCTTCCATAACCTTGACCGGTTCGATGAGCTGCGGCTGACGATCGAGATACGACGAAAGCTGCTCGGACGGCTTTTGAATGCGGCCGCCGCGTGCGTCGCGTGTGTACAGCATCGCGGTCAGCGATAGCTTGATTTCCGCATCGACCAATTCGTCCTCGGAAAACGCGCCGGCGCCAATTCTGGCGAGGCTCGGCATGCGATAATCTTTGGCAGCAAGGCCCCAGTCATCCGCCTTTTCGATCTCGGCGATGAGACTGCGGGCGGCGGCGTTCGGTCCGTCGTGTGTCACCCAGAGCGCTTGGCCCATGCGTGCGTCGTAGAACTGGACGAGGGCGGCGCGGTCGTCTTGATTGTAGTCCTTCAGCGTGACGACGGCCTTGGTATCGAAATAGCGCCGCGTCGGCAGATATAGCAAACCGTCAACCGCGACCGTGGCGTTGGCGACCGGCTCGGATGGCACGGCGGCCGGCGCTGCGATGACCGGCGGCGTCGCTGGCGGCGGTGTTTGCGGCGTTGCGGTTTGCGGCGCCGGATTGGTGGCTGGTGTCGCAGCAGGGCTTACAGTTGGAGCTGTTGTCGGGGTTGTGGAGGGGGCTGGTGCTTGCCCTTGCGTCGGCGCCATGTGGCCTGCGGGCAGACCGGCGTTCGGATCGGCGGCTGGGTCGCCCTGCAAACGGTCGTTTTCGATACCTGGCTCGGGGTCGAGGTCGGGGCCACCTGGAACATAGGCAGCCGCGGCCGCCGGGTTGGCTGCCGTATCGCCTGCCGGATTGGCAGCAGGTGTGGCGTCGGTTGCAGCCGTCGTGCTCGGATTTTCTTTCAGAACGCGATCGATTTCATCCCAGGGCTGATCATCAGGGTCTACGGCAAACGCTGGTTGATGCGCCAGGAGCGCGATAACCATACCGAAAACCAACCGGCTCGTGCGACGCATTACGTCTGCCCTCAATTACTGTCATGGCGCCTGAAACCGGCCCACCACGTCTTAACGCGCGCCCCACCGCCTGACCACAAAGATCACATGGCGTTATGGCGAAACTGTTGCTGCATCGAGACGTGAAAAAGCCGGAACGAAGGGCTTTGCGGCATGTTTGGACGGCGGGCAAATGCGTTGCCGCCGGACACGCCGAGATGCCCGCCGCCCATCTAACCGCAGCATCGTTAATCAACTCGATCAAATTGCTTGTTTCGGCACAATTTTGTACGGGCGGGAAATATTCTCTGGTCTCCCGTCCCGGCTGTTGAACCTTTTGCCGCCGCGCCGCGACCGATCATTCAGGCAGTCTAAATGTGAAGCGGTCCGGAGGACAGATCATGCACCCCAAAGCTATCGGTTTGATGTTCGCCCTGGCCGTGGCTGGATCTGCAACTCAGGCCGCCCCCGCACTTGCTGGGCTGGCGGGGGAGCAGACCGACCGTGTGCGGTTGGCGCTCGGCACCATGCCGGTTGGCGGCGGCGCCACCCCGGCGATCGTCGTCCACGGCGCCAACGGCCGTTACGACCGCGTCGCAACGACCTCGGTCGCGCTGCCGCTGACGCTCTCGGCGGATCTGGTCGCGCTTGGCTCGTCCTACAAAATTCTGAAATCCAATGTGGTGCTGAAGTCCGAGGGCGCAGCGGCATCGTCAAGCATCGACATGCTGGCAGATCAAGGCCCGGTGCAGGCGCTGTCGCGGGCGCAGGTCTTCACGTTCGAACTAAACCCTCAGGGACCTGTGGCGCAGAACGCCGTGTCGGTGTGCAACGGTTTAGACGCCGATGAGCGCGCATCGGGCAGCGCGGCGGTCGTCTCCATGGACGTTGCCGTGCGCTGGCAGGTGACAACCGGGCGCTTCACGTTCAAGTGGACGAACTACGACCGGGTGGCGCTGACGCAAGAGATTGTCAGCAATCCTGATTTCTATGCCGATCAGGTGACTCAGGACGCAGAGGCGCTTATCGCGACGACAGTCAGATGCGAGCCGCTTGCGCAGGAAATAGCGACCCCCGTTGTGACACCCAAAGTTGAGCGCCATGCGGCGCTGGCAGCGGTAGCACCCGCAAACACAACTCCAACCGCAACGCCCGCCGCGATCGTGCATCAAGCAGCGGCGCGTGCCGACGATGACAAACCAACTTGCGACGGCGGCATGCTGCGCCAGATCTCGACCGGGGCGCAGAGATATCTCTGCCTTTGCCCTGGCAACACGACGCGCATCTCTACAGGCGACAACGGCTTCATGTGTGAGAAGCGCCGCGGGCGGTGAGCGGACGCCCACGAACGCACAAAGGCCCCGGATGCAGCCGGGGCCTTTGCTGGAGCGCGATTTTTTCAAGTCCGCTCCCAACGCCGCAGGAATCGTATCAGGAGTTCGCCATGGCGTTGTAATCGTAAGTGTTCGGTCGTGACGGCGAATTTGGTGGTGGGACGGTCTCTCCCGTCGTCTCCCGCGGCCGTCCCACCGGACCCGCAGGCTTTCGAGCGCATCCCATCCGGCAACAGTGCCGGTACTCGGGCTGCGCTCAAACCTTGAACTAGTTTGGCCGGGGTTCGAGCCCATACTCCTGCATTTTGCGATACAGCGTCGAGCGGCCAATATTCAGACGTTTGGCGACTTCCGTCATGTGGCCGCGATAGCGCCCGAGCGCTAAGCGGATCATGTCGGCTTCCATCGCTTCGAGTGAGCGGATTTCGCCGTCCTCCGCCATGGCCGGAATGCCCAGCGACGAACCCGTTGAATGGGCGCGCACATCGATGGTGTGCGGCACGGTGTTTTCAGCACCCAGCAATGCAGGCCCCGTGTAGGCAGGCGCTTTCTGCAGCACAGTCGGCGCTGCCGGAATTTCTGCATCGAAGCCATCGACGTGGGCTGCGATCTGCGGGAACTCGGCAACCGTTAGTTCGTGACTGTCGGCCAGAACGACTGCGCGGAACACGGCGTTTTCAAGCTGGCGCACGTTGCCGGGCCACGTATACGACTGAAGCATACGCATCGCCTGATCCGAGAATCCGGAAACGCGTTTGCCTTCTTCAGCGGCGAAGCGCTGGGCAAAGTGCAGTGCGAGCTGCGGCACGTCTTCGATGCGCTCGCGCAGCGGCGGAATGAAGATCGGGAAGACGTTCAAGCGGTAATACAGATCTTCGCGGAACTTGCCGTCTTTGACCTGCTGAATCATGTCGCGGTTGGTCGCCGAGATCAGGCGGAAGTTGACCTTCACCGGCTTCTTGGAGCCGACGGGATCGATCTCGCCTTCCTGCAACGCGCGCAGCAATTTGACTTGTGCGTCAAGCGGCAGTTCACCGACTTCATCGAGGAACAGCGTGCCGCCGTCGGCTTCTTGGAATTTGCCGATGCGCTTGTCGCTGGCACCCGTGAACGAACCCTTTTCGTGACCGAACAAGATAGACTCGACCAGATTTTCGGGGATCGCGCCGCAGTTGACGGTGATGAACGGGCGGCCCTGGCGATCGCTCTCGCCCTGGATGGCGCGTGCAATCAATTCCTTACCGACGCCGCTTTCACCTTCGATCAGAACCGGAATGTGCGATGCCGCCGCGCGTTTGCCGAGCGTGATGACACGCTGCATGGCGTCGCCGTGCAAGACGAGGTCGCCGAACGACAACGTGCCTTCGGCTTTCTTCTTGATGCGATTGATTTCGCCCGTCAGGGCTTCGATTTTCAGAGCGCTCTTCATCGACACATCGAGCCGCTCGGGGGATGCCGGCTTGACGACAAAGTCGATGGCGCCGGCGCGCATGGCGTTGATGGCGGTTTCGATCGAGCCGTGCGCGGTCTGCACGATGATCGGCGGCATGCCGGGTTTGTTGGCGACGTGATCGAGAACGGTCATGCCGTCTACGCCGGGCATAACGAGATCGAGCAGGACGAGGGAAATCGTCGCGCGCTCGTCACCTTCAAGAATCTGGAGGGCTTGTTCGCCGGAACCGCAGGTCTTGGTCTCAAAGCCGAGCCGTTTGATGGTCTCTTCGAGAATGCGGCGTTGGGCTGGATCGTCATCGACGATCAAAACACGCTTGGACATGATCACGCGAACTCAACTGAACTGACACGCGACCGGTTGGGGCAACTACCCCTGCCATGCTCCAGGATCGGACACCTGGCGACCAGACGCTTACTCAACAGCCGCTAATCTGCCCTACAAGGGTAAATGGAAGGTTTCACGTTGGTGCTTTTTTGTGCGTAGTTTTTTGGGACAGGTCGGCGGCACGCCGCCAATGGTCTCGAACAGAGCTGGCTGAATGCGCGCGTTTGCTGCGTTGGCAGCTGCCGCCTTCTGCAGGCTTAGAGCCAAAGGTGATTGAGAATAATGGTGCTTCTGGTTCGTTATTAGTGCGGGCCTGGGGAGGCGAGTCAGTTAAACTCCCTTTTATTATTCCTGCGTTTTTAGAGTTTCTCGCCACGTGTGTGCGTCGCCCCGGTGGACTGTGCCACGCGCGGGTTTGCTTCTGTTACAACAGGAGAACGCCATGGATTCGTCTGTGATCGTTATGATCGTCATGCTCGCGATGCCTAACGGCGAAAGCTCCGTCAGCGTCAAGCCGATGCAGAGTGCCGAGACGTGCCGGATAGAAGCCCAAATCGAAGCCAGCGATCCTTATGTGTCGGCGGTCGAATGTTCGGAACTGACCGACGGTAAGCTCGAACTGACCTTTCGGCGCGGACCAGAGCGCAAAATCCCAGAAGCAGTTGTAGAGCGCTCAACGGGCTGATGGCGTTCCGGCGCGTGGCCGTAATGGCGCTACGGGGCGGCTGCGGTGGCTGACGGGTTGCCCTTGGTCAGCATGATGGTCAGGCCCATCAGCGTGCTGTTAAAAAATTGAAGTTCGATCATTTGCTGTTTGTCTTTGAGCAGCAAATCCATGTTGGCGCTGAGATCGGCGCTGCGCACCTCGACGCGGAAACCTCGCTCCGTCGTTTGGCCCGAGATGTCACCCTTCAGATTATAGACGGTCTCTTCCCAGGTGCCGGTCAGTGCGCCGTCACCCGTGCCCTTGATCGCGCTTTTGACTTCGATTTTCGCGCCTGCGGTGGCACAGCGGACGGATTGTTTCAAATCACCAGATTTGTCGGCGCTGGCATCGTCGGCAAAATACGTCACGCGGCATTTGACGTTTTCGAACTTGCCTTCCCGGAACGCCAAGCGGCCCTCGCCCGACCAATAGCCGATGATGCCCGGCGGCGGCCATGCTGCGGACGGCGATGCGGTTGGAGCGGGTTCTGCGACGGCCGGTGCTGAAATGGCAATTGCAGAGATGGCGGCAAGTGCAAGGACTTGAAAGAAGCGCATGTCTCATCTCTGCTTCATCGAGTGTTCAGTGCGCAGTGCAAAATATCACGTCACATCACAATAGAACGATCTTGCCACGTGAAATGCGCAGCTTATTTTTTGGAATTGGTCGAGGCTTAAAATCTTGGCGCCGCCGTCGATTACGGTCGGCTTATCGCCCCTCGGTTGCGTCGCTGGCAGTGTGAGAGGTGGCGGCGGCAGACGCCGCCGGTTGCGCCGCCGCTGGGGCTGCGGGCGGCGCGGCACTTGCCGAAGACGCCTGCGACGCGGCTTGCGGCACGCTCTGGGCAGTCGCCTCTTTTTCGGTTTTCGGCTTGCGGGCTGGGCGCGGCTTCTTAGCGAGGGTGGCGCGCGGGCTATCGGCACGCGCTTCGCCAACGGAATCGAAGGCTGCATCCATGGTCAGCGAGCGGCGTGGCGCCGGCGTTTCGCGATCCGAGCTCGCATCTTCGAATTGCAAACCAAAACGCACGCTCGGATCGATGAACACCTTGATCGAGCGGTAGGGGATGACTAGGCGTTCGGGGATGCCGTCGAACGTCAGCTTCACTTCAAAGCGGTCGTCAGAAACGATCAGATCCCAGAAGCGGTGCTGCAGCACGATGGTCATTTCGTGCGGATATTTTTCCTTGAGCCGCTTGGACAGGATGACGCCGGGAGATTGGGTCAGGAATGAAATGTAGAAGTGGTGTTCGCCGGGAAGGCCGGTCTTGACGATCTGGTTGAGGACTGCGCGAACCACGCCACGCATGGCGTCTTGCTGCAGCGCTTCGTAGTCAATTTCCGAACCCGTCGTCATCCCGCGCCTCTGTTCAGCCTCGCCGCACTTCTTTGCCGAACTTACGTTCCGCCGCTGCTGCATCCGCAACGGGCTCAACGCCACGTGCGAGAAGTGGAGGGCTTCTGTTGCCCGGTGCCCTCCGGACCGCGCCTTACCCGGCTAGGGGCAAGGACTTAGGTTCAGGCATTTCGCACCGCATTAAGCAGCGAGAGCAGCCTCAGCATAGTTGTCATTTGCAACTACTCTGTATGACCCGATAACGGTGGTATCATGCCGGGCAAAAGCTAAGTCCTTTACACGTTCGTCGATCCTAGTTCGCCCCCATGATTTTTGCGCCTTCCGGACGGCTCCCGGATCGGGAGTCGGACGGCGCAAAAGCAAGTGGTGGAGGCGCCGGGTACCGCCCCCGGGTCCGAACCGCTTATTACGACCGCGTTTATCGCCATAGCCGGACGAATCCGGCCCGGTGAATATACGGGTCATTGTGCTCAAAAAAAAGCGTTTCGCTGCGGTGGTTGCCTGCGACCCAGAGGTCAGCGACCACGCGACGCTACCGGAGGGGGCTCTCGCGCCCTAAGTTATGACAGAATGGCAGGTCGCCAGCTGTGGATATCAGCGGCGGTGGAGGGCATGTGACAGGTCCGGCGGCAGAACAAAGTCCGCGTGCGGAGAGTCCTTCGGGAGGCGGGCCAGAGCCTCTGCCGATCAATCGTACGTGGCTTGAAACGTTGGGCGTTGTGGTGGCTGGCGCCGCCATTCTGGCCGTCGCAACCGGTGCCGGGACGCTGGTTGGTGATGCGCTGGATTGGTACGCCGATATCGGTACGGCGCGGGCGCACGCGCCGGGCGCGCTGCAAGCCTACATCACGCTCCGCCTAGCCGTCTTTTTGGCGGCTTTTCAGCTCTCAACGTTAGTCTTAACATTCGCTGTCGCCCGGCTTTTTCGCGGCGACCGTGTGGCCTTTATGGCGCTCCGCCGTCCGTCGGGCGGGCTTCGCGAGGTCGCCCGCTACGCCGGATTATTGATTGCGATGGCGGTTATCTATGCCAGCGTGGTGCTGCTCAAGGATCGCAACGCGCTGGTCGGCGACGTCCAGTTGTTTGCCGACATGCTGCATTCCGATACGTGGTGGATGATTGTGCTGGTCGCGACGATTGGCGCGCCGGTCGCCGAGGAAACCGTGTTCCGCGGGCTGATGTACGGCGTATTGCGGGAGTCGCCGGTCGGCGTTTTCGGCGCCGCAGCCATTACGGCGCTGTTTTGGGCCACGGTACACGCCCAGTATTCGGTCTATGGCATTCTCGGCATCGGGCTGATCGGGCTGTATCTGGCGTGGGTGCGCGAGCAGACCGGCAGCCTGCTGACGCCGATGGTCTGTCACGCCATCTACAACGGGGCCATCGTGCTGGCGATGCTGCTGCTGCCGGAACATCTGGTACGGCTGTCGTGACGCCGGAATCGGGTTAAGAAGCGGATATGGACCAGTATCTCGATCTCTTGAATCGCGTCCGCGTCGGCGGCACGCAAAAAACCGACCGCACGGGCACCGGTACGCTCAGCGTGTTCGGTCATCAAATGCGTTTCGATCTGGCGGACGGCTTTCCGCTGGTGACGACCAAGAAGCTGCACCTGAAATCGATCATCCACGAATTGATCTGGTTTCTCGCCGGCGATACGAACATCAAATACCTGAAGGACAACGGCGTCGCCATTTGGGATGAATGGGCCGATGAGAATGGCAATCTCGGCCCCGTCTACGGTAAGCAATGGCGCAGTTGGGCGACGCCCGATGGCCGCACGATCGATCAGATTTCAGATGTGATCGCGACGATCAAACGCGATCCCGATTCACGTCGCATGATCGTTTCCGCCTGGAATCCGGCCGATATTCCGCAGATGGCGCTGGCCCCCTGCCACTGCCTGTTCCAGTTCTATGTGGCGGACGGCAAGCTCTCCTGCCAGCTCTATCAGCGCTCGGCCGACATCTTCCTCGGCGTGCCGTTCAACATCGCGAGCTACGCGCTGCTGACCATGATGATGGCGCAGGTGACGGGATTGCAGCCGGGCGATTTCGTGCACACGTTCGGCGACGCGCATCTCTATTCGAACCATCTCGAACAGGCTGACGAACAACTCTCGCGCACGCCGCGCACCCTGCCGGTGATGACGATCAACCCCGACGTCAAATCGATCTTCGATTTCAAGTTCGAGGACTTCACGCTCGAAGGTTACGATCCCTGGCCGCACATCAAGGCGCCTGTGGCGGTCTAATCCGCGGGTCTTCTTACGGAGTTCTAACCGCGGCTTGGACGGATCCCGACCATCGCCGGGATAACGGAAGGGGCAATTTCGATCGCCTCACCGCAAAGAGCGCAGTCTCCTCCACGCGCGGTAATTGTCGAATTGGCCGCTGCCTTGTGGCTTTTCAACATTCAGCGGCGCTGTGGTCAGGGCATTAAGGGCGGAGGCCTTTACAAGCGCAGAATGGGATGCCTACTGACAGTTGCCGTTCTGGCATATTGGGGTAGAGACATGCGCGTTGGAATGCTTGTAGCGGTCTCTGGGCTGGTGATGTGTGGTGTTGGGTGTGCGTCGATAACGAAGGGCACGACCCAAGCGGTTATGCTGGACACCCCTGGCGTTCAAGGTGCAACATGCACGCTCACGTCAGAAGGGATTGGTTCGCGGGTGGTGCAAACGCCAGCGTCGTTCGTACTGGATAAAAGTCAGCACAACATCAGCGTTTCTTGTAAGAAGGAGTGTTATCAGGATGCCGTCGGCATCATTCCCTCCCATACGGATACGATGACTGCCGGGAATGTGTTGGTTGGCGGAGTCGTCGGATTGGCAGTTGATGCCGCAAGTGGTGCCATGAATAAGTATAACGACACGAACCAGATCTCCATGGTCCCCATTCCGGCCTGCAAACCGAAACCAATTTGAGTTTAGTACTGCTGTGATCCTGTCTGTTATTGTTGCTGTCGCGGAAAATGGTGTCATCGGGCGCGAAGGCGGATTGCCGTGGCATCTCTCGTCCGACCTCAAGACGTTTCGCCGGCTGACCATGGGCAAGCCGATGATTATGGGGCGGCGCACGTTTGACAGTATCGGCAAGGCGCTCGACGGCCGTGACAATATCGTCGTTACGCGCGATCCCAATTTCGAGGTTCAGGGCGTCTCGGCGTGTCCGACACTCGATGAAGCGCGGACGCTGGCCCGCGTGCTGGCCACAACGCGGGGTGCCGATGAGATCATGGTCATCGGTGGGGCCGCGATCTATGACGCGGTGATGCCTGACGTCGATCGCATCTATTTCACGCGCGTGCATGCTTCTCCTGAAGGCGACCGCTTTTTCCCGACGCCCGATCCCGACGACTGGCGCGAAGTTTCGCGGGAGCCTCTGCCGCAAGGTCCGCGCGACGACTTTGCCTCGACGTTGATCGTTTATGAACGCGTCGGGACGGCGCCCTGACCCGCCGCAATTTCAGCCCGTATTAAGCCTGTCGGTCGTTTGTCGCCCCTTGAAGGTTCCGCCGGGCGGCCCAATGTGATGGGTTGCTTTGAAAACGGGCGTTTGAGACAGAATTTGCGCGAGGTTGACCCCTGCCCTATAAGCATCACCAATCGATCGTTCCGGTGTGTTGGTGCAACTTACGGTAATTATTGTAACGCTCTGCGAGGCTGGCCGGGCTGCTGACTGCAGCGGCCGGTTTTTGTGTATTTCAACGAAATCTTCGAACCAAAGAGGCGCATAAACGATGCCCTGGAGTAATCAAGGCGGCGGTAAAAAAGGCGGCGGCGGCAACGGCGGCGGACCGTGGGGCCAGGGGCCCTGGGGTGGTGGTCCGAGCGGCGGCGGCAAGGAGCCGCCGGATCTTGATGAAATTCTGCGGCGCGGCCAGGACCGCGTGAAGCGCGTCATGCGTGGCGGCGGCGGTGGTGGTACGGGTGGTGGCATTGGCGAGGGCGGCGTGCCCAAGCCGTTCATTTTCCTGCTCGCCATGCTCGCGCTTTCGGCGATCGCGTATTACGGCTTCTTCTTCCGCGTAAACCCAGACGAGCAGGGCATCGTGCTCCGCTTCGGCAAGTTCGACCGCTGGGAAGGCCCGGGCCTGCATATGCGGATGCCGTATCCGATCGAAGAAGTCCGCCTGCCGAAAGTCACGCAGCAGCGCACCATTGAAGTTGGCAGCGGTGCGCGCGGTGGTACGAGCGGTCCCGATAGCGGTCTGATGCTGACCGGCGATGGCAGCGTTGTTGATGTTCGCTTTGTCGTGTTCTGGCGTATCAGCCCGGACACGGACCCTGTCACCAAGCAGACCGGCGTCGAACAATTCTTGTTCAACATCGCGCAGCCGGAGACGACGGTGCGGGAAGTTGCGGAAAGCTCGATGCGCGAAGTCGTCGGCCAATCGGCGTTGCAGCCGTTGCTGACGGCGGGGCGTCAAAAAGCTCAGGACGAAGTGCAGAAATTGATGCAGTCGATCCTTAACTCCTACCACTCAGGCATCAAGATCGACCAAGTGCAGTTGCGCGAAGTCGATCCGCCGGCACCCGTCATTGCGGCGTTCCGTGATGTGGCGGCGGCTGGACAGGACAAGGAGCGTTTCGTCAAGGAAGCGCAAACCTACGCCGACCAGATCATTCCGCGCGCCAAGGGTGAAGCAGACCGCATCGTTGCAGGCGCAGAAGGCTTCAAGGATCAGACCGTCGCGGAAGCAACCGGTCAGGCCTCGCGCTTCCTGAAGGTCTATGAAGAATACAAAAAAGCGCCCGAGGTGACGCGCCAGCGTCTGTTCCTTGAAATGCAGGAGCGTGTGCTCTCCGGCGCCGACAAGATCATCCTCGATCAGAAAAGCGGCGGCCAGGGTGTCGTGCCGTTCCTTCCGCTCGATCAACTTCAGAAACGCAAGACAGACGGAGGGCAGCCATAATGCGCGCCTTTTTCGCCTTCATCGCCGTCCTCATCGGACTTGGAGCCCTGGCGCTCTACTCGTCGGCCTTCATCGTCCACCAGAACGAGCAGGTGCTCGTGTTGCGCTTCGGTGAACCGCAACCGCCAATCACGACGCCGGGTCTGAAATGGAAACTGCCGTTCATCGATACCGTCGAATACCTCGATAAGCGCATCCTCGATCTCGACACGACCGAACAGGAAGTGACGGCTGCCGACCAGCAGCGCCTGATCGTTGACGCTTACGCGCGCTATCGCATCACCGATCCGCTGAAGTTCTATCAGAACATCCGCAGCGAAGAACGTGTGCGCAGCGTTGTCGGTCCGCTGATCGAATCCGAAATCCGCCGCGTGCTCGGTTCGACGACGTTGCAGGATATCGTCAAAGACAAACGCGAAAGCATGATGAAGCAGATCGCTGAGCAGGTGAATAAGGAAGGCAAGGACTACGGTCTCGAAGTCGTTGACGTCCGCATCAAGCGCGCTGACCTTCCGCAGGAAAACCTCGTCAAGGTGTTCGACCGCATGAAGGCCGACCGCGTGCGTGAAGCCACCGAGCTGCGCGCCCAGGGTGAAGCCGAGAACAATCGTATCCGCGCCAACGCCGATCGCGAAGTCACGATCATCAAGGCTGAAGCGACACGGAAATCCGATACCCTGCGCGGTGAAGGTGAAGGCGCACGTAACGCCATCTTCGCCAAAGCCTTCGGGCGTGATCCGGAGTTCTTCTCGTTCTACAGGTCGATGCAGGCCTATGAGACGTCATTGAAGGCCGGCGATACGCGCATGCTGCTGTCGCCCGACAGCGACTTCTTCCGGTACTTCCAGAACCCGAACGGCGGCGTTCCGGCAACAGGCGCGCAGACACCGCAATGATCGATCTGATCGCGGGTCTCGGGATCGCTTTGGTATTGGAGGGCCTGTTATGGGCCCTCCTTCCCGGCACCGCGCGGCGCATGGTTTTCGAAATGGCAAATCTCGCCGAAGGGCAGTTGCGGTCGGTTGCCTGGGTTGTGGTGGCGGCCGGCTGTCTTTTGGTCTGGCTGGCGCGCGGATAGCCTATTTTAAGCCGTTGCGCCGACTTATCCCCGCCCCCGCCCTTCGTGATAAGATGGGGGGCGTTGACGGCCGGATTGGCCGCCCGCTAGCGTCTTTAGGTGAAATGCTGCCCTCCGCTACGCGAGGGTCTTGCTCGTTGAGGAGTTGGCCGTATGCGGTTCACGATCCCGGCACCGTCGGTTGCAAGACTGGCTCAGGCTGTTCCGGCGGCGGCCCTTTTTGCCATTGCTGCGGCAGCAATGGTTCTACCGGCGGCAGAAGGCGCGGCGCTGGCGCAGGACGCGCCGCCTGATCTGACCACGGTTGGCCCGGCCTCCGTTGCGCCGTTGGCCAAGCGGCTGAGCGGCGCGGTGGTCAACATCGCGACATCGCAGACGATCAAGGGACCGCAGGGCGTGCCGCTTCCCAAGGTGCCGCAGGGGTCTCCTTTCGAGGATTTCTTCGAGGACTTTTTCAACAAGCGCGGTGGCGCGCAGCACTTCGACCGTAAGGTGTCGTCGCTGGGTTCGGGGTTTGTGATTGATGGCAAGGAAGGCCTCGTCGTCACCAACAACCATGTGATCGAGGGCGCTGAGGAAATTATCATCAACTTCGCCGACGGCTCGAAGCTCAAGGTTGACAAGGTGCTCGGTAAGGACACCAAGGCCGATCTTGCGCTGCTGAAAGTGACGCCGAAGGAACCACTCGTCGATGTGAAATTCGGGTCGTCAGCGGCTATTGAAGTCGGCGATTGGGTGCTGGCGATCGGCAACCCGTTCGGGCTTGGCGGTTCGGTCAGCGTCGGCATCATCTCGGCCAAGAGCCGGGATATCAATTCCGGCCCCTACGACGACTATCTGCAGACAGATGCCGCGATCAATAAGGGCAATTCCGGCGGTCCGCTGTTCAACATGAAGGGCGAGGTCATCGGCGTGAACACGGCGATTATCTCGCCGACCGGCGGTTCCATCGGTATCGGTTTCGCCGTGCCTTCCGACACGGTGGCAGCGGTCATCGATCAGTTGAAGCAATTCGGCGAGATGCATCGCGGATGGCTCGGCGTCAAAATCCAAACCGTGACCGACGACATCGCCGAGACGCTGGGTGTGCCGGCGAATACCGGGGCGCTGGTTTCTGCGGTCACGCCTGACAGTCCGGCCGCGAAGGGCGGTCTACAGTCGGGCGACGTGATCATGAAGTTCGACGGCAAGGACGTGACGACCATGCGCGGCCTGCCAAAGCTGGTGGCACAGACGCCGATCGGCAAGGACGTCGCGGTGGAAGTGCTGCGCAAGGGCGAGCGCAAGACCGTTACGGTGGCCGTTGGCCTGCTGCAGGATGATGACGAACCTTCACCGGCTAACGCCACGCAACCCGAGCCGAAGGAGCCGGAAAAGGGCATAGAGGCGCCAACCGCCAGTGTACTCGGCATGAAACTTTCGGCGTTGACGGATGCGGCGCGAAAGAAATACGGCATCGACGACAAGATCAACGGTCTGATCGTCGAGGACGTCGATGGGCAAGCGCGTCGGCGCTGAAGGGCATCAAAGAAGGCGATGTACTCGTCGAAGCTGGCCAAGATCCGCTGTCGAAGCCTGAAGATTTGGCGAAGAGCGTCGATAAAGTGCGCCAATCGGGGCGCAAAGCCGTGTTGTTGCGGGTCGAGGACGGCAAAGGCGATCTGCGCTTTGTCGCCGTGCCGCTGCAGTAGGGCGATAGAAGTATTCAAGCACGAATCAAAGTGCTGACGCTGGAGGTTTTTGTGTCTGAACGTCACGGGATTCTTGAGACGATTTTCGAACAGTTGGCACCCGTGCATGCGGACGGTCACAAGTTCATAGCGATCGGCGCGGCGGCGACGCTGCTGTTCTTCGTGCTGTGGCCGCCGATCGGCTGGCTGCTCGCGGCGGTGACGGCGTGGATCGTCTATTTCTTCCGCGATCCGGCGCGTGTGACGCCGCTGCGCGACGGTTTGGTGATCTCGGCGGCCGACGGGCGCGTGTCGGGCATCGATCTGGTCAAGCCGCCGGCGGAACTTGGGTTCGGTCCTGAGGAGCGCGTGCGCGTTTCGACGTTCCTGTCGGTGTTCGACGTTCACATCAACCGCGCGCCGGTGGCAGGCAAGATCATCCGCTCGGTTTACATTCCCGGCGCATTTCTCAACGCCGCGCTCGACAAGGCCAGTGAAGAAAACGAGCGCCGCGCGATTGTCATTCAGAAGTCTGACGGCACCGAAATCGGCTGCGTGCAAATTGCCGGGCTCGTGGCGCGCCGCATCGTTACGTTCGCCAACGAAGGTGATAGCGTCGGTACTGGTCAAAGGTTCGGGTTGATCCGTTTCGGGTCCCGCACAGATATTTATTTGCCGCCGGGTAAGACCGCACTCGTGAGCGTCGGCCAGCGCATGGTCGGCGGCGAAACGGTCGTTGCGGATTTGAAATCAGACGAGCCGGAGCGGGAATCGCGCCGGGACTGATGAGCGGCGCTGAATTGCGCGTCGCGACGAGAAACCGCTGTTGAAAAGAGGGCGTCATGGACCCCGAAGTACCAACGCTGGAAGTCGAGACGAGCCGCCGCCGCCGGCGGCCGATGTTCCGCCACCGTAGGGTGCCGGTGCGCATGATGGTGCCGAATTTCTTCACGCTGCTCGGTCTGTGCGCGGGCTTAACGTCGATCCGCATGGGCATTGAGGGGCGCTATGATCTGGCGCTGGCGGCCATTGTCTTCGCCGCCTGTCTCGACGGCATCGACGGGCGCATTGCGCGGCTGCTGAAAGCGTCGTCACGGTTTGGCGCGGAACTCGACAGCCTCGCCGATTTCGTGAACTTCGGCGTTGCGCCGGCCTTCCTGGTGTTCAATTGGGGGGTGGGCGAGATCAAGAGCGCCGGTTGGATCTGCGTGATGATGTTCGCGTTGGCGTCGGCGCTGCGCTTGGCACGCTTCAATGCTGCCATCGATGACGACAAGCCGCGCTGGCAATCGAATTATTTCACCGGCATGCCGACGCCGGCGGCCGCCATCGTCGTGTTGCTGCCGGTCTACATGAACCATCTCGGCCTGACGATGCTGAAGGAGCCGTGGGCGCTGAAGATCGTGCTGGTCTATACGCTGTTCATTGCCTTCATGATGGTGTCGACGATCCCGACGTATTCCGGCAAACTTCTCGGCGAACGTATCGGGCGCGAATGGGTGCTGCCGATTTTCGTGGTCGCTATCGGTGGCGTCGCGATGCTCGTCACCTATCCCTATGAGACGTTGACGGTGTTGACCATCGGCTATCTGGCGATGATCCCGGTTAGCTGGAAGCGGTTCCAGGAGATGGCCGAGGCGACGGCTGCAACGGCGCCCGGCGCGATGGGATCGGGTTTAGCAGGCTCAAGTTCAACAGCTTCTGGCGGCGTCTCTGCGCCGGCAAGCGGCTCCGACGCCCCACAAGCAGCAGCGCGGGCGGACAACGACGCCGCTTCGGTGCCGATGCCGGCCCCACCGTCATCCGGCCCACCCCCCCAGGCGGGTGAGACGGGTGGCGGAACGCCGCCGCAGGCATCGGGTAAAATTTTCCCGCTGCGTCCCGGAGAACCGCAGCGGTGAAAATCGAGAGCTTGGCAATTGCCGACGTGAAACGCATCACGCCGCCGAAGTTCGGCGATGCGCGCGGGTTCTTCTCTGAGACTTGGAATGAAAGAAGCTCGCCGACGCGGGCATCAACGTCCATTTCGTGCAGGATAATCATGCGTTTTCAGCGGCCAAGGATACTGTGCGCGGCCTGCATTTTCAGCTTGAGCCGATGGCGCAGGATAAGCTGATCCGCGTGACGCGCGGCGCCATCCTCGATGTGGCGGTTGATATCCGGCGTGGGTCGCCGACATTTGGACAGCACGTCAGCGCCGTGCTCTCGGCGGAAAAACTGGGCGCAGCTGTGGGTGCCGAAAGGCTTTGCGCACGGCTATTGCACGCTCGAGCCGGACACCGAAGTGGTCTACAAGGTGACGGAATATTATTCGCCGCAACATGATCGCGGCATCCAGTGGGACGACCCCGCGCTCGCGATTGCCTGGCCGGTCACTCGCGCTGGTGCGCAGCTCTCCGACAAGGACAAGGCGCAGCCCGCGCTCGCTGACGCGCCGCAGCTGATGGACATGTAAGGCCGTGTTTGGCGTTTCTGCGGTGCGGCTAACGCGCCGCTTCCGCACTGGCATCAGCGGCAGGCTGCATCCAGACGCTCACATGGCCGTTGGTTTCCAGGATCGCCAGCTTGACGTCCTGGATCTTGAAGCATCCGGCAAGGCGCAGCGCCGTCATCAGTTCGGCTTGAGTGATCTGCTCGCCTTCAAGCGATTTCTGCGCCATTTTTCCATCGCTGACCAGAACCAGCGGCTGGCCGTCGAGTGCCTGTTCGAACGCCGGGCTGCGGTAACTGGCATATGACACAACCCAGTTTAGGACGATAAGCGTTGCCGCACTGATCAAGCCGCCGATCAGCGAGTTGTCTCCGGCGTTCGTGGAATTTTGTACGGCGTTGCTGAGGATCAAGAGCAGGATCAGATCGATCGGGCGAGTTGGCCGACCTGACGCGTGCCGGTCATGCGTAGCATCACCAATAGGCAGACGTAGACGACGGCGCCGCGGACGATGAATTCCCACCACGGTACGGAGAGTTCGAACATGGAGCACCTCGCGTTGCATTAACGTGAGGGATGATAGCGCGTTCGGCTGCCGTTGGTGCGGGTGGCGTTAGCGGCGGTTGACGTAAAATTGCCTTGGCGAGAGCGCCGCGCGCTATTTGGTTTCTTCCGGCTCGCGGTGATAGATGTCGTCGGTGCGCAAGATGTCGTCTTCGCCAAGGTACGACCCGATCTGCACCTCGATGATCTCGACCGGAACTTTGCCGGGATTTTCGAGGCGATGCCATTGGGTTGCGAAGATGTAGACGCTCTCGTTCTCGCGCACCAGTTTTGCGCTTTCGCCTATCACGATGCGCGCCGTGCCTTGCACGACGATCCAATGCTCCGAGCGATGATGGTGCATTTGCATGGAGAGCTTGCCGCCCGGCTTGACGTGCAGCAGCTTGACCTGGAAGCGCGGCCCGACGTTGAGCGTCTCGAAATACCCCCACGGGCGGTAATTGCGCAGGTGCTGTTCCTGCTCCTTGCGGTTCGACTGCTTGAGGCGCGCGACAATCTTAGAGACGTCTTGCGTCCGGCTTTTGTCGGCAACGAGCAGCGCGTCCGGCGTATCGACGATCACGAGGTCGTGCACGCCGATGGTCGAGATGATCGACTTTTCCGAATGCACGTAGCAGCCGCTGGTGTCTTCCAGAACAGCTTCGCCGTGGATGTAGTTGCCCTTGTCATCGCGGGGAGCGATGTCCCAAAGCGATGACCACGATCCGACGTCGTTCCAGCCGACATCGAGCGGCAGCACGGCGGCGGTTAGGGTTTTTTCCATGACCGCGTAGTCGATGGAAATGTTGGGTGATTGCGCGAAGCTAGTTTTGTCGAGGCGCAGGAAGCCGAGGTCGTCGCTGGCGCGCGCTAGGCTGAGCCGCGCAGCTTCGAGAATGGCCGGTTCAAGCCGTGCAAGCTCTTCCAGATAGGTGCGGGCATTGAGGATGAAGATGCCGCTGTTCCAATAATATCCGCCCTCGGCGAGATAGCGCTCGGCGGTGGCGCGATCGGGCTTTTCGGCGAATTTCTCGACGGCGAATGCCCCACCGTTGAAGCCGTCAATGGGGCGGCCTTGTTTGATGTAGCCATAGCCCGTGTGCGGCTCGGTGGGTTTGATACCGAACAGCACGAGTTTTCCGGTCGCCGCCTCTTTAGCCGCGCGCTTGACGCCTTCCATAAAGCGGGCGTCATCCTTGACGACGTGGTCGGACGGCATAACGGCGAGGACGGCGGCGGGATTTTCGCGCAGCGCGGCGAGCGCCGCGATTGCAATGGCGGGGGCTGTGTTGCGGCCGACGGGTTCGAGAATGATGGCGCGGGGCGTGATGCCGGCGCGCTCGACCTCTTCGCGGACGAGAAAGCGGTGATCGTTGTTGCACAAAAGGATTGGCGCGGCGAAACCGGCTTCAGTCGGCAAGCGGGCCAACGCGGCGCCCAGAAACGACGTGCTTTGGCCGCTGAAGAAGCGGATGAACTGCTTGGGGTACATGGCCCGCGAGAGCGGCCATAGGCGCGTGCCGGACCCGCCCGACAGGATCACCGGAAAAATCGCGTTCATGTATCGCCCGTCCTTCGTCGAAAAGCACTGTGCCGGTCAAGGTGTCTGCCAAACACTATCATGTCTCGCACAAAAGCGTTTGGCTGGGTTCTCGACGTGACACTTTTGCAGGCCGAATTTGTGTCATGAGCAGCAGCTGCAACGCGTGGTTCCGCGTTGCGCGCTTGTGCCGGATACTACTGTCCTGCCGGACGCATCAACCGCTCGCGCAGCGATTTGAGCGACGAAGCGGTGGCGCCGGCCGGACTGGCTTCCGTCGGGGCGTTCGTCATCGTTGAGGCGCGGCGTTCGATGCCAGCCGGCGGCAAACCTTGGGGGGTCATGCGGCCAGTGTACCCACCAGCAGGCAGGGCGGATGCATCTTTGCGCATGTGCGGTGCGGATGAGCGTCCGACGCCGGCTTGCGACGGGTAGTTCTGCGTTGCAGCCGGTGCCGGCGCGTAACGCGGTGCGACGGGCTCCGAACCGTGGATGTGTTCCGGCTCAATATCGTCGTGCGTCCCCTGAATGCCCATGGCGTCTGCCATCATGGAGAGCTGTTGGGTCATGTCACCGCCGCTGCCGATGCCCGACAGACGCCAGCGATCGACAACCTGTTCGAGGAAGCCTTCGTCGCCCAATGACTTCTGCCACTTCTCGGAGAAGCGCGCCGTCGAGGAGCGCGGCAGGCAGTTCTTGGGCAGCTCGTCGAATTTAATGCGCACTGGCAGCGACATGCCGTCGCCGAAGGCGATGGCTTCGCGCTGGCCGAGCGAGGGCAGGAATTCCAGCAGGCCGGAACCGGTGTCAGAGACCGCCGATTGCACGATCGACTGGTCCTTGTCGTTGGCCATGCGGAGCGCGAACACGGTGTTACATTGCGACAGAATGGTGGGATCGATTTCAGCTGGGCGCTGGGTCACGATGCACAAGGATGCGCCGTACTTGCGGCCCTCCTTGGCGATCTTGGCGATCGCGCGCTTGCAGGGCTCGAAGCCGAGGGTTGCGTTCGCCGGCACGTAGCGATGGGCTTCCTCGCACACCAGCGTGACGGGAACCTGGCCTTCGCTCCACAGCGCGAAATCGAAGGTCATGCGGCAGAGAACCGAGACGACGACGTTGACGATTTCCGTCGGCAGGCCCGTCAGTTCGAGAATGGTGATCGGCTTTTCGTTGACCGGCACACGGAAGATGCGGCCGAGCACCTGCGTCATGCCGTCATAAACCGTCAGCGAGCCGAACATGAAGCCGTAGCGGCCATCCTGCGAGATGTTCTCGATGTGGTTCTTGAGCTGACGGTAGGGCGCGAGGTCGCGCTTGTTTTCCAGCTTGCCCATGCGCTCGTCGATCAGGCTGGTCAGGTCGGAAATGCGGTAGGGGACGGGTGTGTCAACGGTATAGCGCGCGGTATCGACGACGCCCCGGCGCAACTTGTTGCTCTCGGGATTGCGGCCGGTGCTGTAGCGGCTCTTGGCAATCGGGATGAGTTCTTGAAGGACTTCGATTTCGGCCTTGCGCTCGGGATCGCCGATCAGAACCTCGACGATTTCTTCGAAGTTCAATAGCCAGAACGGCAATTGCATGTTGCGCGGCGATATCACTTCTGCCCAGTCGCCGAACGCTGTGGCGTATTCGTTATGCGGATCGAGCAGCACGATATGCGCGGCTGGGTTCTTCTCAAGGATGGCGCGCAGGATCAATGCTGTGGTGCACGACTTGCCGGTGCCGGTCGTGCCGAGGATGGCGAAGTGTTTGCCGAGCAGATCGTCAACGCGGACCATGGCTGGGATCGAACTGTCCTGGCGAATGCAGCCGACCCGCACGGTCGCGCCGCTATCGCCGCAGAAAGCCGTTTCGAGTTCTGGTTTTGAGGAGACGCGGACACGGTCGCCGAGCGCCGGATAGACGGTGACGCCGCGGTTGAATTTTGCGGATTGTCCTTCCGAACCTCTCCACAATTCACCGACGAGGCCCAACTCCGCAATCCAGATTTCAGAATCGCCTTCGCGCTGCGCCGGCACCGGCACGCTCAACGCCGAGACGATCGCCAGAACGATGGTGTTGGTCGTGTCAATCGCGAGCAGCGTGCCCATTTCCGGGCGTTCGTTGATGGAGCGCACTCGGCCGTTGGCATGGCCATCGAGGAGGACGATCGCTTTCGAGCCCGTGACGGAGACGATACGGCCGATCGAGCCATCGGCGGCGCGATCCTGTGTGTGCAACTGTGAAAGCGAGGTCATCGGGTGGTCCTAGGCGATGGAGGAAGGAACGGACATGAAGTCACTGGACTGAACGGCCTGAACGCTGTTGCGAGAGGGGAAAAGGATGGCGACTTCCGTGCCTTCACCTTTTTTGGAGCGGATTTCGATTTGTCCGCCATGCAAATCGATAAGCGCTTTGGCAATCGGAAGCCCAAGGCCCGTGCCTTCGCGCCAGCGCGCCCGCCCGCCGTCCACTTGGCCGAACGGCGTCAGCGCGACGGCGATTTCATCCGGGGTCATGCCGACGCCAGTGTCGCGCACAAGAACGGCGACGCCGCCATCACGCGTTCGCATGACATCGACGGTGACGCTGCCGCCGCGCGGCGTGAACTTAATGGCGTTGGAGATGATGTTCGTGAAAATCTGCCGCATCTTGATGCTGTCGCCACGAACCTGAGGAAGGTCGAAGGCGATTTTCGGCACCAGTGTCACGCCGGCTTCACTCGCCATCAGACGGAAGGAGCCGAAGCAGGCTTGAATAATTTCTTCGATGCTGACTTCCCGGTCGTCGAGGGTGTACTTGCCGCTTTGGATTTTCGAGATGTCGAGAATGTCGTTGATGACCGACAACAGGTGGCCGGCGGCATCATTGATGAGTGTTGCGTACTCAACGATGTCGGTGTCGGGAAGTTTGCGGCGCTCGTGATTGGTCAGAAGCTTAGAAAAGCCAATGATCGTATTGAGGGGGGTCCGCAGTTCATGGCTCATATTGGCGATGAATTCGGATTTGACCTTGCTGGCCAGCTCCGCTTCAACGCGCGCCGACTGCTCCGCAATCCTCGCCCGATGCCGCAATACGGCATCGCCGAGCAGCGAAGCATACTCGTTCATCAAAGAGTTGGACTTGTTGCCGAAGGCGCCGTTGAGCATTGGGGGCCGGGGGTAAAGAGCGGAGAGTTGAGGTTACACGTTAGGAGCGAGGTCCTAAGCTGGGGTTAATGCCTGTGATCAATTTGGGACGGTTGCCGGTAAGGACGACGTTCGTTCCGTTACCGTTGCCGGCAAACACTACGTAAACAGAGCATTTTTGCACCCCTAGCGGCGAGCGGGGGATCACGAAAAATTCAGGCGTTGATGGCCGCCGTCAAATGATTGCGCATGCAAGGATTTGCGGATCTCGCTGGCATTTGGGAAGGGGGCGGCTTCCAGCACGCAAGCAGACGCCAGCAGTGAGACGGATGTCATCCGCCGCCCGGGTTAGCGCGTGATGAACTTGAAGGGCACCGAAACGACCATCGGTTCCTCGGCGACGTCGTTCGGCATCGGGGGGAAGGGCGCGGCGCGGTCGAGTGCGGCCACGGCCGCATCGTCCAAGACCTTCGACCCCGAGCTGGTCGTGATTTCGCGCGAAATCAGTTCGCCGTTGGGGCCGACCTTGAACTTGACCCAGACGGTACCGGCAAGACGCGAGCGCGGATTGATCTTCGATTTTTCGAGGACGTCGCGAAGCTTGCCAAGGTATTCGGTGCGCGCGGTCGTGTTGATGCTGCCGGACTTGGCCTCGCCCGAACTCTGTTCGGAGACCAACGCCACCTGCTGGGGCTGTTCGATGGGGTGGACCTCGGGCACCGGCGGCGGCTCGATGACCGGCGTCGGTTCGTCCTCAGTCTTGACGATGTTGTCTTCGACGGTACTTGCTTCGGAGGTGACGGCATCGCGAAGCTCGTCGATCTCCTTGACCTCTTCGAGCGGCGGCGGTGGTTCGGCCGCGATCGGCGTCACTTCAGCCGTTTCGATGGTCTCGATGGCGTCGCCGAGCTTGGCGAGGCCTTCGATTGCGATGCCCTGCTCGACGAAGATAGAGTCGTTACCCGTGCCGGCGTCGAATGAATCCGACACCGACATTTCGGGCTGAGCAATCAGCGCGTAGCCGAGCGACCCGTGGACCGCCAGCGACAACGCAATTGTAATGGCTCGTAACGACTGCATGGCGACGGGCATGATCCTAGTTCTGACCAGTCGGTTGCGACGATGGCGACGGCTGAGACAACAACGAAACGCGGGCAAATCCGGATTCCCCGACCCGGCCCAGAATCTCCATGACGTCCCCGTAGGCGATCTTCTTGTCGGCGCGCACGTAAACAATGCCCTCGCCACCCTCTTGAGATTTAATCGCCATCAACCGCGAGACAAGCGTTTCCCGGGTGACTTGTTCATCGCGGATATACAAATTCCCGTCACCGGCCATCGTGACGACCATCGGCTTTTTGACGGTGCCGAGCTTGGAAGCCGAGGTTTTCGGCAAATCAACGGGCACGCCCTGCACCATCAGCGGGGCGGCGACCATGAAGATGATCAGCAACACGAGCATCACATCGACGAACGGCGTGACGTTGATTTCGGCAAGCGGCTTATAGCTGCTCTCGCCGTCATCGCTTCCGCCATTGCCTACTGCCATACCCATAACGCAACGTCCTTAGAGTTGATTGGCATCGACACCGCGCCGCGCCAGGCTACGGGCGAGTACGGCGAGGGCCGGCGTGATCTTGTCCGAGGCGCGGCCAAGCGCGACGGTAAACTGGTTGTAGGCGATGACCGCAGGGATCGCAGCCGCAAGGCCGACGGCGGTTGCAAACAGCGCTTCGGCAATGCCAGGCGCCACGACCGCGAGGCTCGTATCCTTCGACTGAGCGATAGCTGTGAACGAATTCATAATACCCCAAACGGTGCCAAACAGGCCAATGAACGGCGCTGCCGAGCCGAGCGTGGCCAGGAAGGGCAAGCCCTTTTCAATGCCTTTCAACTGCCGCTTCATGGCGCCGCGCATGGCCTGCTCCAAGCGATCGCGGACTTCGCCGCTCGGCGCATTGCGGGCGCCTTCATTCCATTCGGTCTGCGCGGCGGCCGTGACGGAATTGACCAAGCCGCCTTTTGAGCCGGCCCCCAATTGGCCGGCCGCTGCCGCATCTTCGAGGACGCCGACCTCACGGTTTAAGCGCCACATGCGGAACATCTTTTCGAAAATCAGAGCCCAACACACGATGGACGCGATCAAGAGGCCGATCATAATCGATTTAACGACGATGTCGGCGTGTTCGAATAACCCGATGATGGAAAGATCACGGCCTACGACTGCTGCTGCTGTTTCGTCCAAACTGGTCACCACTTACTTCGAGAGTTTCGCATTTGCCAACGATGAGACGGAGAGCCGTTGCAGACAGGTATCAACCGCGCCCGCGTCGGTTTTGCAATCCATCACGTCATTAATGAGAAGTTCGGTGATCTTTTCGCAAGCGATGCCGTCGATTTCAAACAATTTGACCGAGCGCTTCTGCGCCCGGATCGGGGCTAGATCAATGGCGATACGGCGCGTGAAGACGCCGCCTTCGAACAATACCAATTCGAGCTTCAGGTCTGGTAGGCGTCGGCGGACTGATTGTTGACGACGAGCGCCGCGCGGCAACCTTTTCGGTGGTCTCGAGTTTGTTGAGTTCCAAGGAGAGGGTGGCTTGCGCGGGCGGGGCCGCTGGCGCGGTTGCCGCGGGCGCCGATGGCGAAGATTCCCCCGCAGCGACGGCATTTGGCATGACGCACACGGCGGCCGCGCACATCCCGAGCAGAGCTGCTGCTATTCGATTTCGTGTCACGCTATTGCTTTCTCAATGCTTTCAAGGGTGCACGGATGGCGTGCATCTAACGATTTTGGCCGCGCTTCACCAGTGCCGTGAATGCACTTTTGTGTGATGTTATTTCACTTGGATCCCTGTTGGTCGCGCCAACGTCGATGAATGCTTATGTGCCGTCAACTTTGCCGTCTTTGCAAGAAATTGCTGCGATGCGGCGCAACGAGAGTTTTTCCCGATTTTTCAGGCGCAATATCCTGCGTTTCCCGGGCCGAGTTCCCGATCGCCGAGCCGATAGAGGCGTATTGGCAACGAACTAATAACATTATGATATATTGGGAAAAAATCCCATTCGATGGCGGCTTGACGGGGCCTCGATTGCAACTCCTCTGTGACGTCATCGGGATCTGAGCATCCGCGAGAGACGTCTGACGCTGGCTAGGCTGGGGGCCGCTGGTGTTGAAGGAAATGCAAATGTCTAAAGTTGTCGTCGCTGCGAGCCTCACGGCACTTGGTTTGGTGGCTTTCGGTTTGCCAGCCGTGGCTCAGGAAAGCTTGGCACAGGAAAGCCAAGCACAGGAAAGCGCGGCACAGGACCAGGGAGCAGTACCGTCTTCCAGTGATGCGGCCGCGCCGTCTGCTGAGGGACCGGGGCAGGAGCTTCCTGAAGTGCATGTCATCCAGGAAGAGCCGAAACCGCAGCCGTCGCCTCCACCCGTTCAGGTGGTCGCGCCAAAGCCGATGAAGAAGATTGCCAAGGCGGCATCTCCGCCGCCACCGCCCGTTCAGGATTCGCCTGACCCCGTTGGTCCGGAGGACTCGGCCGAGAGCGTGCCGCTGCCGCAATTCGCAAACCCCGTTTACGGATCACCGGCCAGCACGGGCGCTGCGGTCCGCGCGCAGCAGTCCGCCGCGACGCCGGTCAACCCGGCGGCCTTGACGCCGGCCAATCTCGAAGGGTTCTCAAACGCAGCGACAAATTTGAGCGCAGAAGAACTGGCTGCGCGCCAACCGCGCAACATCAACGAAGTGTTCACGCGCGTGCCCGGCATCATCGTGATCAACGACGACGCGGCTGGCCACCATGGTGGCATTGCGGCGCGCGGCTCGCCCGCCCGCCGGTCGCGTAAGATGCTCGTCATGGAAGACGGCCACCCCGTCAACTTGGCGCTTTGGCTCGATCCGTCGGTCCACTATTTCGGCGCGGCTGAGCGCTTTGAAAGCGTCGAGGTTATTCGCGGCACCACGATCACGCACGGCCCGAACAACAACTTCGGCACCATCAATGCACGCAATCTCTCGCCCTTTGGTGCCAGTGAAACTGTGGTCAGCTCGTCGATCGGCTTCACTAAGAACAAGACCGGCTCCTTCCTGGAGAACGACGACGACGAGTTCGGACTTCGCTTCGGCACGAACGATACCGACATCTCGGCCAAGTGGCACACGCATACACGCCAGACGTCGGGCAACTTCGGCATCGTGCTGTCGTACACCGGCGAAAATGTGCAAGGCACCTGGGATACTGAGCGCCTGCGCGGCAACGATTTCTACGGTGCAGCCGGATGGAAGGGCTCGGATCAAGATCTGACCGTGTCGGTGACCCACGTTCGCCAGAAAGACAATTACAGCGAGCAGAATTTCACGGGCGAAGAGGATGAGGATCCACCGGGCCAGGTTGAGCAGAATTTCTTCAAGCTCGGCCATTGCCAGATCTGTTATGCGCCCGCCGCCGGGGTGAACGAGTATGAAGGCGACATCTGGCGCAGCCAAGTGGTGCACAACTTCTATGTTGACGATGACACCACGATCACCTCGCGCCTCTATGCCGGCAAGCATCGTCGCGACCGCTATCAGCTGCTATCGACGGAAGCCGATCCGCGTGGTGATCTCGGCGCGATGCCTGTGGTGGAAGACGATGCAATCTTCTTCGGTGAAGATTCGATGTTTGGCCGTCTGCGCACGTTCCGCCATGTTGGCGGAGAAATTCGCGGCGAATGGGCCAACCGACCGTTCATCGGCAACATGGCACAGGCCATTCAGGCCGGTATCCGCTACGAATATCAGGACATGACCAACCGCAACTTCATCGGTGTGGATGGCGAAGTTCTTGGGCCCGGCGACAAGGTAGGTGTCACGATTTTCGATCGTGAACTGAGCGCCAATGCGGTCTCGGCCTTCCTGCAGACAACGGTTAAGGCAACGTCTGATTTCAGTGTCACGCCGGGCGTGCGTTTGGAATGGTATCAGGCCAAGCGCATCAACCGCGTGGTTGCGGGCGAAGAAAGCGAAGCCGAGGAACTCGAAGGTCCGGACGCCGCCGAATGTCCGCCGATTGCGGAATTTGCCGAAGGCTGTCAGGTCGTCGAACGCATCATCTTCGACCCTGCCAAGAAGCGCGAGAGCTTCTCGAACGTCCGTGCGCTGCCGGGCATCTCCTTCGCCTATACCGGCTTCGACCGCACGACGGTATTCGGCGGCTATCACCGGGGCATGTCGACCGCCGTACTGCGCAACGAGGATTTCCCGTCACCGGATGAAATCGGCGACAATTTCGAGATCGGCATGCGTTCGACGGCGATCAGGGGGATCGGCTTTGAGGTCACAGGGTTCCATCAGCGCTTGCATGACTTCCAGTTCGGATCGTCGTTCTCGGATGGTGCAGACCGCACGTTCGGCCGCGCTGATGAGGCAGAGATCAACGGCGTCGAATTGCTCGCTCGCTTGAACAGCCAGCCTTACACAGGCGGCGCATATAACGTGTATGGCGAAGCGAACTACACCTACGCCCACGCGACCTTCAAGAAGGGCAGCAAGACCGATGAGGACGAGGACACCGGCGACGAAGTGGTCATTGATTTCTCGGGCAATCGGCTTCCCGAGGTTCCGGCTCATGTCGCCGCGCTGACGCTCGGCTTGCAGAATACGCAGGGGTGGAGATGGGATGCGAGCGTCACGTGGACGTATCGCGGCGCATTCTTCACGGACGAAGATAACACGCCGTTCGGTGGCGATCCTGAGGGTGAGAACGGCGAAGTGCCAGGTGTTTGGCTGCTGTCGGCCCGATTCAACATGGATATCGCCGACACCGGAGCGAGCTTTTACGTGTCCGGCGACAACCTGCTCGACGAGTTCTACATCTCAGACCGTGAGGATGGTC
Source organism: Hyphomicrobium sp. (assembly GCA_016716675.1). GTDB lineage: Bacteria > Pseudomonadota > Alphaproteobacteria > Rhizobiales > Hyphomicrobiaceae > Hyphomicrobium_B. Next base: position 173,215 of record JADJVG010000007.1, on the reverse strand, counting down.
TGAAGCCAGGACAAGGACGGACCATTTGGACGGGTTTCAAATACAAGTTCTAGCGTCGTTTGTGATGCCACGGGGCAACTGACGTAAAGGAAAGTCATAACTGGGAAAAATTCCCTATTTCAAGGCACTTGACGCATTCCCCAGCGTGGCGCTCTCGTTCCCGCGGTGGTCAATTCGGCTTATTTTCGAGGCCGGAATGATTCGCGGTGGCGTCGGGAGCGCCACGGTAGCTGGGGAAATGCAGGAATGATCTACATCCGCGCCACAGCGGGGTTAGCTGCCATCGGACTTTTGTGTTCGGTAGCGCCGCCGCTTTCGGCTCAAGAGCAGGCGACCCCACCGCCTGTCGTCGAAACCCCAGCAACGGCACCACCAGCGACAACCACAGCACCGGCGCCCGTTGAGACGCCCGCTACGCCGCCACCGGCACCGACGGCTGCGGAGACTGCCGCGCCAGTGCCTGCCGGCGAAACACCGCCTCCTGCCACGGTCGATACGGCAGCCCCGCCGGCCGAAGCCGAACCAAGCCAGACGCTGCCCGAGGTCAAGGTCATTCAGGAAGCGCCGAAGCCGGCGCCGGCACCGAAGCCTGTTGAGGAAGCCGCGCCGAAACCGAAAAAGAAAATTGTCAAAGCAGCGCCTCCGCCCCCCCCGCCTGCGCAGGAAACACCTGAGCCCGCCGCGCCCGAGGCGACAGCCACCATCGAACCGCCAGCGGTACCGCCCGTTGCAACCGTTGGCCCGCCATCGGGCAGTACGGCTGTGAAGATGTCGCCGATGAGCGGCAGTGAAATTCCGCTCGATAAGGTTCCGGGCGCTGTCGGCGTCGTGTCGGCGGCCGATGTGGCGCGCAATGGGTCGGGCCAAGTGCAGAACGTGCTGCAGCAGCAGGTGCCGGGCATCATCCTGTCCGATACGGCGGGAAGCGGCTTCCGCACCGACGTTTCGTATCGCGGTTTCGACGCGTCCCCGATCGGTGGCCGGTCGCAAGCACTGGCGATTTATATGAACGGCATCCGCATCAATGAATCGTTCGGCGATACGGTCAACTGGGATGCAATTCCGGCGAATGCGATCAACGATATTGCCGTGGTCGGCAGCAATCCGGTGTTCGGCCTGAACGCGATCGGCGGCGCCATCAGCGTGACGATGAAGGACGGTTTCAGCTACGAGGGCGGCGAGATTGACTTGATGGGCGGCTCGTTCGGCCGCAAGCAGTTGGCGGTTCAGGCGGGCGGCAACACTGGCGGCGTTGGCGCCTACGTTGCAGCGGAAGCCATCGAGGAAGACGGCTTCCGCGATTTCTCGGCTGCCGAAGTCAAGCGCATGTTCGCGGACCTCGCGTTCAAGGGCAGTGACGGCGAAATCCACGTTAGCTTCACGGGTGCCAAGAGCATCGCGGGCGTCGTGACCGCGGCACCCGTTGAATTGCTGGCGATCGACTATGGCCGCACCTTCACCTCGCCGCAGGATACCGAATACGAAGTTATGATGCCGTCGATCAGCGGTCGCGTGCAGGCGACCGAGACATTGAGCATCTCTGGCCTCGCCTATTACCGCCGCTTCAAGCAGAACGTGCTCGACGGCAACCTCTCGGAAGTCGCCGCGTGCGATGCGCTGGGCCCGAACGCCGGGTTTCTTTGCTTGAACGACAATGGCGTTGAAGAGCGCGTGCAAGCGGCCGATGGCAGTTTCGTCGGAGAGGGCGACGTTACTGGTCCGCTCGGCTCGCTTGAGCGCATCAACCAGGATGCCAAGAGTTTTGGCTTCTCAACGCAGGCCGTGGAGAAATCCCAACTGTTCAGCCGCCCCAACCAATTTCTCGTCGGCGTCAGCTATGACCACGGTAAAGTGCGCTACGACACGTCGAGCGAGATTGGCACCATCGGCGATAAGTTCGTGATCACGGGATCGGGCATCATCGTCAACGCGCCAGATGATCTGCTGCCGCGCGATCTGACGTCGGAGAATGATTATTACGGCGTCTATCTGAGCAACACTCTGGATGTCACGGACGCGCTGTCGGTCACCGTTGGCGGGCGATATAATCACGCGACGATCAAGCTCCAGGACCTCACCGGCAATTTCCCGGAACTCAATACCACCAACAAATACGATCGCTTTAACCCGATGGCTGGCGTGACCTACAAGGTGGTGCCGGGCCTCTCCGTCTATGGCGGCTATTCGGAAGCCAATCGCGCGCCGACGGCTGCCGAACTCGGCTGTGCGGAACCTGAGAACCCCTGCCTGATCGAAAGCTTCCTGACCGATGACCCGCCGTTGAAGCAGGTCGTCTCGAAGAGCTGGGAAGCTGGCGTTCGCGGCGAGAGCACGTCCTGGGACAACCAGAAATTCACATGGAGCCTCGGCTATTTCCGCACGCTCAACGTTGACGACATTTTGAATGTCGCCGCCACCACGACGGGCCGCGGCTACTTCTTGAATGCCGGCGACACGCTGCGTCAGGGCTTTGAGGCGAGTGCGGGATACCGCAACGACCGGCTGTCGCTGTACGGCTCTTATGCGTTCATCGATGCAACGTTTAAAACCGACCTCGTGCTGTCCGCACCCAACACGCCGGGCGCGCCCGATTGCCCTGATCTCAAACCCGGCGAACAGGCGACGTGCAATTTCGTCTCGAGCGGCGATCATCTGCCGGGCATTCCGCGCCATCGCATCAAGGCGGGCTTTGAATACTGGCTAACGCCGCAATGGAAATTCGGCTCTGACCTTGTGGCCGCAAGCGACCAGTTCTTCTTCGGCGACGAAGCCAACAACAACGCCAAACTCGCAGGCTATACGCGCGTTGATTTGCACACGTCTTACGATTTCAACGAGCATGTGCAGATCTATGGCTTGGTCAAAAATCTGTTCGACAAAAAGTATGGGCTTTATGGAACGTTCTTCAACACGGACGACGCCACAGAAGCCGCCGAGCCACAGGGCATCGAATTCAGCGATCCGCGCAGCGTCACGCCAGCGCAGCCGTTCGCGCTCTACGGCGGCTTAAAAATCAAGTTTTAAGGCGCTGGGCAGCGCCTTTTCGCACGGACAAACAAAAACGGCGGATCGAACGATACGCCGTTTTCGATTCAAAGGCTGAGAGAATTTCAGAGCGTCGCCGGCACAAAACGCGCGGCGGTGATTTGGGGCGCCTTGAGCGTTTCGTTGCTGAGTTCAATGCGATCGATCTCAGCGAGTGCTGAGCGAACCGCGTCGGCGATGCGATGCAGTTCGGGTGCGGCAACGAGATCGCTCTCGATGTACAGCAGGGTATCGCGGACGGACGCGAGGTCGATGTGTTGGACGCGCTGGCGACGCTGGAAACGTTTGAACACGAGACACCTCTAACGCGACTGAATATATTAACCCTTTATCAATCTTCGTTAAGTTCTCGCAAAAACTACGCCATCAGGCAAGATCCCTCGTGATTTGGGCGGCTTCCGCTCCGCGCGGTGTTGCACCGTCCCAGAGTGGGACAGTGGTGCAAACATTTCGAGAGATTTGCTCCAACCTTCCTTTACCTCTCCCGGGCACAATCCGCCGGTCATGTGGGTGTGGAGTATGGGTTGTGCCAAAGGCGCCGGGGATTCTGATTATCGTTGAGAACCTCACGGTTCCGCTCGACCGCCGGGTCTGGCAGGAAGCACGCACGCTCAAGGAAGAGGGCTATACGGTCTCGATCGTTTGCCCCAAGGGTGGCAAGTACACGGCGCCCTATGAAGTCCTCGAAGGCATCCACATTTTCCGTCACCCGCTGCCCTATGAAGCAGACGGCGCGCTCGGCTATGCAGTCGAATATTCGTGGGCGCTGGCGTGGGAGTTTGCACTCTCGGTCAAGGCTTATTGGAAGGTCGGCTTCGACGCGGTGCAGGCCTGCAACCCGCCGGATCTGTTGTTCCTGATCGGTGGCTTCTGGAAATACCTGTTCGGCAAGCGCTTTATCTTCGATCATCACGACATCAACCCCGAACTGTACGAAGCCAAGTTCAACAAGCAGGGCCGGTTCCACAAACTGCTGCTGTGGCTGGAACGGCTGACGTTCAAGACGGCGGATGTTTCGATCGCGACCAACGAGACGTTCAAGGAAATCGCGATCAAGCGCGGCGGCATGTCGCCGGATCGCGTGTTCATCGTGCGCTCGGTGCCGGATCTGACGCGCTTTAAGCGCTATGAGCCGAATGAGAGCCTGAAGAACGGCCGCAAGAATCTGGTTGGTTATGTCGGCATCATGGGCGCGCAGGATGGCGTTGATCTGCTCGTCGAAGCGATGGACGATCTCGTCAACACCAAAGGCCGCCAGGATGTGCAGTGCGCGATCGTGGGTTCAGGCACCGAATTGCCGCGCCTCGAAGGCATGGTGCGCGCCAAGAACCTTCAGGACTACGTGACCTTCACAGGCTTCCTGTCGGGCGAACCGCTGCTGCGGGCATTCTCGACCTTCGATATCGGCGTGATCCCCGATCCGAAGAACACCTACAACGACAAGATTTCGATGAACAAGGTGTTCGAGTATATGACGCTCGGCATCCCATTCGTCTCGTTCGATCTGATCGAATGTCGCAAAGCTTCGGGCGAAGCGGCACTCTATGCCAGCAACAACTCCTCGGTAGACCTCGCCGACAAAATGGCGCGTGTGCTGGATGATCCTGACCTGCGCGGTGCGCTTGGCGAAGAGGGCCTTGCCCGGTCGCGCGCGTTGTTGAAGTGGGATAGCGAACGTTCGCGTCTGTTGGCGGCGTATCAAATGGCGCTGGCTGATCCGCAGACGAAGGACAGCCGTGTCGCCGCGGCGCGGCCCGTTTCAGGCTAAGCCTGTACGCCGCTCATTCTCAGAAGCAATAATTGGGTAATCGACTTATGCCTGTGCGATCACCGCGCGGCGGTGGATTGCGCGCCGGATCAGGGCATTCAGCGACGGCATCACAGCGACACCTGAGGCGGCGATTGCAAGGCACGTTGCGGCTGACGTCAGGATGGCCTGGATGGGTTCCGCCGTTGTGGTGGTTGCGGCGAGCAGCGCAAGAAGCACCACGGGCGCCATGTAAGCGGATCGTGTAATCAGGATTGCGCCCAGTCCACGCTCCATCGCGTTCAGTCGCATGGCGACGTAAATCAAAGACAGCGCTTCAAAGGCACATCCAATGGCCGCCAGCGACGCAATGGACGCGTTGTTCGACGCGGCGTAGAGCACGACGGGCAGCGCGGCGGCGCGCACCATTCCTGCGATAAAGAACGGCGTAGTGACACCGTGGGCCATCAGCGCCATGCCCGGCGCCGTCTGAATCATGCGCAGCGACCACATTGCGGCCAGCCACGATATAACGGCGCCGAGATCGCTATAGAGTGTGCCGAAGACGAGCGGCAGAACAGCTTGGCCGCAGATGATGAACCCAGCAAGATACAAGGCGGCGAGCACGACTGTGCTTTCAGCCGCGATCTTGAACGTCGAGCGTAACGGCTGGCCGCGCCGCAGGGTGTCGGAGAATAGCGGCAGCATGAGAGCGTGGCCCACCTTCGCCGCGATCAGCGCCGGAACCATCGTGACCATGAAGGCCGCCGTATAGTTGGCGAGTTCTTCCATGCCGGCGAGACGGGCGATGATCAGGCGGTCGCCCTGATGGACGGCAACTAACGGAAGGGCGCTGGCGAGGATCGGCCAGCCGAACGCGATCTGGCGCTTCAGCAAGTCGGCGTCGAACGCCAGACGATAGGGGCGCTTCCGCAAAGCGTGCGACAGGGTGACGGAGGTTGTCGCCTGCGCCACCGACAGCCAGACGACGGCGGTGTAATCGTGTGTCATCGCGATCATCGGCCAGGTCATGGCGAGTGCGATGGCTTGCGGCACGACTTCGACCAACAGTTGCGGACGATTGTCGAAGCGGCGCTGAGCAACGCGGAAGTCGAGATGGGTCATGCCTTTGATGACCGGCACAAGCGCTGCGAGCTGGAAAGCTCCTGCCGCGTGATCGGCATTGAATGCGTGGGCGAGGGCCGGACCTAAAGTGAACATCACCGCACCAAGCAGCAGCCCGCGCACAGCAAGCAGCGTGTGCGCTGCGCCGATGAAGCGCGGTGTCTCGCCGTCTTCGGCTTGCATGATGAGCCGGTCAGCGCCGAGATCGGTGAGGGTCTCGACCATCTGCAGCACGAGCGTGATGGCCGCCGCAATACCGAAGTCGCCTTTCGAAAGGGCGTGCCCGATGAGGGCATTGCGCGCGAACGACAAGGCTTGCGCCGCGCCGAAGCCCGAAAACAAAAGCATGCCCTGGCCGGCGATGCGGCCGGGCGAAGGGCGTGGCTGTGGTGCGGCTGTGGTCATGGTTTCAAGCCGGCGCTTTCTGAATGGTCTTCCAGCCGCGTGCGCTGGGTAAGCGGCGCGCGAGGCGTGCAAGCGGACGGTCGATGACGCGGCCGAGGGATTGACGTACCGGATCGCCCGAAAGGTGGATCAGGCTGCACGTCGTCTGCATCCAGCGCGGTTGCAGGGTGCGAGACCACTTGCGCGCGAACGCCTGTTCGGCGGCTGTGAAGCTTTGATCCTTCTTGCCCGGCGAAAGATGCTCGAGGTGGAAGTCTATGACGTAGGCGCTGTAGCCCATGTGCTGGGCGTGCAGGCAGATGTCGGCGCCGTAGAAGTGGAAGCCGGAAAGGTCGTTGGAAAAGCCGATGCGGGCGTCGCGCCGGACGACGATGAAGTTTTCATCGAGGCTCATCACGCGCTCGGGCAGATTTCCGGTGTGCTGGTCGCGGCCGTGTGGGTCGGTGAGGCGCAGCGCCAAGCGCCCCGGCGCAACGCCGCCGGCATTGCCAGCTAGCGCCCATGTCGGATCGCGATGCGTGAGCGCGTTCAAGCGATCGTCGAGGCTGGCGCGGCCGTCTTGCAGCAAGCGAACGTCCTGATGGCAGAGGATGACGATCGATGCGCGCGCCGCATTGAGAAGTGCGTTCAGGCCGCGATAGGCGTCGGTCTGCTCGGTTTCGGTATTGTCGATGTGGATGTATTCGCAGGATGCTTCATCGAAACCGCCTGCCTGGAAGGAGGCGCACATGGCGTCGTATTGCGCGGGGTTCGTGACCAGCGTGGCGATGGTGTAGCGCGGCTCGGATGGCGATGGAACGTCGCTCGTGCTGCGGGCAACGCGGGGCGGGGACATGATCGACGGTGAAGCGGGTGTGTGTGTCATGCGGTGTCCGATCACGCGGAAGGAGCAAGAATGGCGGTCTTGGCAGGTGCCGTCGGCGGTGCTGCATAGCCGCGCTGCCATTCGTGGCGGCGCGCCCAGATCTCACGCCAGACGGAGGCGCTCTCGTGCACATGCGGGCGGTTCAGAATGGCGGCAGCAACGCTGGTCGCGATGGCACGCGACAGCGGCCAGGCGGCATTGAGGGCGCGGCCGAGAGGCGCTGTGGCTGCCGGCCAATGGCGCGTAATGAGAGAGGCTTTGGCAGCTAGCAGGCGCACCATTTTGTCGGTGCGGGCGCGCTCGGAGGCGCCGCCGTAATGGACGATTGTCGCCTCTGGCGTAACCATCGGCCGGGCGCCGAAGGCGTGCGCCCTGAGGCACAAGTCAGCTTCCTCGCCGTACATGAAGAACAGCGGGTCGAAGCCGTCGAGGCGATCCCAGAGATCCTTTTCGATCAGGAAAAAGCAGCCCGACACGATGTCCACCTGGCGCACGCTGTCGCGCGGCCAGCCACCGAAGGCCTCCCCGTTGAAGAGTTCTGACTTCGGGAAGAGCCCGGTCAGTCCGGTGGCGCGGCACAGCAGATTCCACGGTGTCATGCGGCCCCAGCACGACGACGGATTCAACCGTCCGTCGGCAAACAGTGTGCGGCCGCCCCAGATGAGGGCCTTGGGATGTGCGCGGGCAAACTGGACAAGCTTGTCGATGGCCGCGTCGCGCACCACGGTATCGGGATTGAGAAGCAGCAGATAGCGGCCGCGCGCCGATTTGGCGGCAAGCGTGTTGGCGCGGGCGAAGCCGATGTTGTCTTCGAGGGCGATAAGTTGCGGCCGTGCCGGATGCTCGGCAAGCATAGCGGCAGAGCCATCGGTCGAGGCATTGTCGACGGCGATGATCTCGTAGCGCGTGGCCGATGTCTCGGACGCAAGCGACGTCAGCGCGTCCGCCGTCATCTGGCGGGTATTATAGCTGACGACGATGATCGAAACGTCGATGCTGTCGGGTGCGGGGTGCGCAGGCGTCATGGTACCGGCCAAGTCAATGAGAACCAGTCGTCGCAGAAACAGTTTCGGCAGAGTAGCCAATCGCGGCTAACTCTCTCTTAATGAACGCGGCGAAGTGCGACACACTAACGAAAGCTTAAGCGTAACCAGCGACACTCAGCGCATCGCGGAAAAGGGCGGAGCTGGCAGAATGGTCGGGCGGAAGGAAATTGCGGATTTGCCGTTCGATGGCATCATCTGTATCGGCGGGGAAGACTGGTGGTATCACAACCGCGGGCATTTTGATTTTCAGATCATGCGCCGGCTGGCGAAAGACTGGCCCGTGCTGTTCGTCAACTCGATTGCCGTCCGCATGCCCTCACTCAAAGAGAAGAGCCAATTTGTCGCCCGGATCGGCCGCAAATTGAAGAGCTTGGCGCGCGGCATGGTGCAGGTCGAAAACAACTTCTATGTGTTTTCGCCAGCGACCGTTCCAGGCGCCACTGGACAGAAGCTCTCGGGCTGGGCGCTTGCGCCGCAAATCAAGATTGCTGCCGCGCGCGCTGGTATCAAGAAGCCGTTGCTATGGATCCATTGCCCGGCTGGCGCTGCGCTGATCGACGAAATTCCCCACGCCGCTTTGGTCATGCAACGCACGGACCGGTTTGAAGCCTTCCCGGAAGCGGACCCGGAGATTGTCGGCGCGCAGATCAAAGCCTTGAAGCGTTCGGCGGATCTGGTGGTCTATTGCAACGCCGGCATGATGGCGGAGGAGGCGGGCGAGGTGAAGCGCCAGCTTCTCATCACGCATGGCGTTGATCTCGATACGTTCGTTGCAGCCGGCAAGGCCAAGGCGCCGGGGCCCGCGGATGTCGCCGCTCTGCGACGGCCGCGGGTCGGCTTTATCGGCGGCATCGACGCCCACACGTTTGGCCCGAAGCTATTTCTCGACACCGCGCGGCATATGCAGGACGCCGAATTCGTGCTGATCGGCGGCTGCTCACTGCACGAAGGCTGGTGCACGCTGCCGAACGTCAAAATGCTCGGCCGCAAGCCCTACGATATTATCGCAAGCTACATGGCGGCGATGGATGTTTTGATCATGCCGTGGAACGACAGCGAGTGGATCAAGGCCTGCAATCCGATCAAGCTCAAAGAATATCTGGCGGTCGGAAAACCCGTCGTCACCACGGATTTCCCGGCCCTCGATCACTATCGCGATCTCGTTAGAACGGCTGACAATCCGCACGATTTTGCCAGCGCCATACGCCAAGCTCTGACAGAGCCTTATAATCCCGAACCGGCGCGGGCGCGGCTGGCGCGTGAAGGCTGGGACGACAAGACGGCGTACCTTGCCGAAAGCCTCGTCGATCTCGCCTATGAGCTGGAAGCGGGTCGTGCCGAAGCCCGCCGCCCGAAACTAACGGCCGCCTAGCGCGCCAGAATTCCAGCGCTAATTCCAGTGTTGATCACCGCTCCTGGTCGCGACGGCTCACGCCGGGCGCGGAATATGGCCGTATCCGCCTGGCTGAGGCGCGGGGTAACGGTCAGGATAAGCAGGCCGCCCCGGTTGTGGTGCAGGCGCCGGTGACCGAGATGGCGCAGACGACGGCCTATTTGACCCACGATATTTGCTGCGCGCCGCGGAACGTACTTTCGCAGGGTCGGACATCCAGCCGGCCAGCCCGATGAAGAAGAAGAAGAACGCATACAGCACGTTCCAGTAGTGCACCGTGCAGCCGACGAGCGATAACGCGATCAGTGACATGATCCATCCGCGCGACAGACGGCAGACCTAGGCGTCACGGTGCATCAGCCCGTTTTTCACGACGGCGCGCATGATGAGCGCGATGCCGAGTAGAATAGAAGCAATCCCCGGTAGACCTTCGCGCATCGCGATAACAAGCCAGAAGGCGTCGACGGTTGACGATATCATCCACCACGGACGTTCCCAGTCGTTGAGGCCAATGCCGGTCCACGGGTTGGCGACAACGTTCTGCAGGCCGTACTCCCAGATCTGCAGTCGATAGTATCCAGTCCAGCTATCGAGCGTCATGCCGGTTGCGATGAAGTTGATCGGCGAGCGCTCCATAACCATCGACGCGCCGATATAAAGGCCTGCAATCGCGGTCAAGGTGAGGGCTGTGCGATTGTGCGTCGAGCGCGTCAGCTTTTCCCAGACCAGCATGCCGACCTGCAGCATCAGGCAGAGGATCGGCGCGGACGACAATCCAAGGAACGTTGCACCCGCCAGCAGCACCGCGCGTTTGCGTCTCTCCATCGTCGAGGTGGTCGCGTACCAGAATTGTGCCAGCAGCGCTGCGCAGAATGTACCGTAGTGAATCGGGTGGTCGAAGGTGCCGTAGGCGCGGGTCAAACCGAGGCGCGTTTCAACGGCGGTCGGATGCGTGTAGCCGGTGATCACCCTCAGAATATCGTGGATGAAGTGTTGGCCGAGCAGCGTTTCGGGAAGTGCAATAAGGCCAGCAGCGGCAATGGCATATCCCATGGTGCGAAGCGCGGCCTGGAACAGCGCAACGTCACGTATCCAGGTGCGTGCAACCAGATACGCGCCGAGACCATCGAGCGCTAGCGATCCGCCATAGACAAGCCCTTCTTGCTGGCCTTGATGATACATGTAAATGACCACCGTCCAGACGTTGAAAGCTATGAACGCCAGATCGTAGCTGCGGATCTTCAGATTCTTCTGGAGGATGAGACGCCCGAAGGCGATTGGGAGCAGAGCAATCAACGCCAAGCGATGCGGCGGTATGCGTAGTCCATCGAGGAACAGCGAGAATTCCGTCGGGCACAGAAACGCGATGATCAAAAAGGTGACCGGCAGCGGCGTTTTGATTTTTCCCTTCGGCATGGCGGCGCCAATCCGGCTACGTGATGAGTGTTCGGGTGTCAGTCTGCGTTCTTGCCGGCAACCACGGCCCGCAGCGTTCTGGATAGAATTCTGAAGTCGAGCCACAACGACCAGTTGGCGATGTAGGCCATGTCGGCTTCAACGCGCGCTTCGATCGAGCCGGGCACAACAGTCGGGCCGCGATGGCCGGTGACTTGGGCGAGGCCGGTCATGCCAGGGCGCATCTGGTGACGGTTCGGATAGAATTCGAGGATGTTGGAGAATTCCTGGTCATGGACGAGGGCGTGCGGACGCGGGCCAACGAGCGACATTTCGCCTTTGAGCACGTTGAAGATCTGTGGCAGCTCGTCGAGGCTGGTGCGGCGCAGGATGCGGCCGATCCTTGTAACGCGTTGGTCGCCACGGACGGCCTGACGGACATCGGCACCGTCTTCCATGACAGTCATGGTGCGGAATTTGTAGATGTCGATGGTCGTTTGATAGCGGCCGCGGCGGCGCTGGCGAAACAGCACAGGACCATGGCTCTCCATCTTGATGGCAATCGCAATCAGTGGCCACAGCGGTGCGCTGAGCACGAGAATGGCCGATCCGACGACGATGTCTTCAAGACGCTTGGTGACAGGGGCCCAGTCAACTAGTGCTTTTTTTTTACATCCAGAAGACCGATCGGACCGAGGCTCGAGACAGAGTGGGTGATGTCCGAGTCGAGAACGTCGGACGCGATGTGGGTGACGACGTGGGTCGATACGGGAAGGCTCTCGAATTTGCTGACAATCGTTTCCATGCGCTCGTTGGCGGTCTGCGGAAGCGCGATAATGACGCTGTCGATGCGGCCCTGGCGGCACTCGGTGATGAGGTCGTCGAGCTTGCCGGAGACGGTCAGGCCTTCGGGATTGATGCGATCCTGGCCGATACGGTCGTCGTACACGCCAGAGAAGAACACGCCCAGTTGCGGCGTTTTGAGATAGTCGTGGACGCGGCGCGCAATATGTCCGGCGCCGAACACTGCGACGCGCTGATCGAAGCGGCCGTCAATGGAAAACGACTTGAGGATGGTGCGGGCAACCAAGCGGTTGAGAAGAAGGAGGGTGTAGCTGGCCGACATCCAGGCGGAGTACCATACGACAACATGAATGTTGCGGAGGACGAGCGGCAAGCCGATGCCGAGCACGCCGATAAGGCCGCAGCTGAGGGCGATGAACAGTTCCACCGGTTTCTGCGGGAACTCATCCATGCGCGTCGTGTCGTACATGCCGCGGAAGCGCAGGCACAGGTGGGTGATGAATCCGGCGATCAGTGTCGTCTGTAGAACCAGAACCTGATCGAGTTTGACGTTGCCGATCATCGCATAGATGAGGGCTGGGAGAAGTCCGCCAATGACGACGGCCATCAGATCACCAATCGCAACCGTGTCGGCCGCCACCTGACGCGACAAGCGCCGCACGGCGGGTTTCGACAGGGTTGGGGACGCTGGGATTTCATCCAAGGTTTTTACGGTGACGCTTCCCGAACTCATAAGCTCATCCACCCAAGCTGATTTTACGCTGTTGCTTTGGTTTGGCGATTGCCAACCATGGCTACACCTAGCGATACCCGAACAGTCTAAATTTTGATTGAATAGAATTCAGAAAGTTCATTGGTAACTTTTGTCTTAGCGATCACGTCAAGCCGCGTATCTGGAGCCAGACATATCTTTGGTATGCCGCGACGACATGAAACCGCGCTGCCATCCACGCGTTTCGTCGAGCGATTCAATCGCGACGTCATTGAGGACCGCGCCGGAAAGTTTACGGTTGTTAATGCCAAGCGTCTTCAATGCTGCCTTGGCAATCTGCTTTGGCGTCTTTTGCCATGCAACGACGAACACGATCTGGTCGGCATAATCGGCGAGGATGCGGCCGTCGATCACCGGCAGCAGCGGCGGGGCCGAGATGATGATGGTGTCGAAATATGATTTTAGCCCGGCAAGTGCCTGGGCCATCGCATCCGAGTTCAAGGTTTCAGGTATCGATTTACGCGGTGGTGCTTGTCCCATGGCCGGCAGGAAATGCAGGTCCGTCAAGCCATCGCGCAGGATGGCCGCTTCGATCGGCTGACCGTCAATGACTTGGTCGAAAAGGCCCCGAGAGCGTTCGGCAGCGAGTTGCCGGGTCAAAGGCAATAGCCTTAGATCGCCGTCGATGAGCAGTGGCCGTCCGCCGGTCATGGCGTAGTTGTGGGCGAGGTTGGAGGCGATCACCTCGGCGCCTTCGCCAGCAACGCTGGAGGTCACAAGGATAATGCGCGGCGCCGTCGATGTGCGGCGCATATCCAGTTCGCGCCGGGCATCGCGGATTGCGTCGGCGTAGCGGCTCTGCGGTTCGGCAACCACGAGGCGGACGGCCTTGGCGGCTGATATAACGGCGTCGTCGCTGTTAGGCATCGGGACCGACGACAGGTGATCGGTTTCGAGCGTCCGGCTGACGTCTTCCTGGCGGCTGATGCCGGGCGCCAACAGTTCCAGCAGGATTGCAAGACCTAGCCCCAGGATGAGACCGCCGAAGCCGGCCATCATTATGAGCTGTTTGCGCTTTGGTGACGCCGGGAATTGCGGAGCGTCGGCCTTCTCGATGATGCGCACATCGGGCAGCTGCAGCCCCTGCGTTTCAGACGTCTGCTTATAGCGAACGAGAAGGGCTTCGAAGATTTGCCGCGAGGAGGCTGCTTCGCGCTCCAAGTCTTTCAACTCGGCGCTGACATCTTTGGTCGCGACTTGCTGGTCTTTGAGTTGGTTGAGGCTTTGCACCAATTGCCGCTCACGCTCTACCGCAACTTCGGCTTGGTTCTGTAGGTTTTCGATGAGACGTTCGATTTCGGCTTTGATTTGCGATTCAGCCTCGGCCACCTCGGCGTTCACCTTCAGGATGTCCGGGTGTTTCGGGCCGTATTTGGTTCTGAGTTCCGCCGCCCTGCGCGTCGCATTGGCCATCTGCTCTTTGAGCACGCGGACGGTGTCGCTTTTCAGGACTTCCAGAAGCGCCGTGCCGGAATCTCCGGCGCGCGCGAGCTTCTGTGCCTGTTCAAACTTGGCCTTGGCTTCGGACGTCTCGTTGCGCGCGGCGACCGTTTGCTCCATGAGACGCGCGAGTTGCTTTTCGGAAAGGTCCTCGCCCTCACTGTCGAAGACGTTATGTTCGGCCTTCCACTGTTCGACGCGCCGTTCGGCGTCGGAGACCTGAGAGCGCATCTCGTCGAGCTTTTTGTCAAGCAGTACGGATGCCGTTGACGAGGCGCGCGTTTTGGACGCGAGCTGCTCCTTCAGGTAGACTTCGGCGATGGTGTTGGCGATGCGCGCCGCCTTGCGGGATTCTGACGCCGAGAAGCGGATATCGATCAGCAGCGTGTTGCGCACGCGGGTGACCTTGAGCCTCCGCATGAAGGCATCGGCAATCCAATCACTCTCCGGGCGCGACGTTCCGGGCTCATCGACTGTCAGGATATCGGCGATCGATTCTCGCGGCCGCTGCGGCCGCGGCGGTCCAGGTTTATACTCCTCATAGATTCCGATCCGGGTGAGAAGCTGGGTCAGCCGGCTGGGGGCCAGGAATTCTGGATCGTTGCGAAGGTCGAGGGTCTCGATGACCTGCAGAATGATCGGTCGCGACTGGATGATTTCGATTTCGCTTTCAACCGTCGAGCTGTCGCCGCGCAGTTCGGAAACGACACCGTCGAGCTGGGTAATGGACTTGAAGCGCGGATCGATCTGGACGATTGCAGATGCATCGTACCGGTCCGGCATGACGTACACCGACGCCGCCACCACGGCCGCGGCCATGATCGTCAAGCAGAAGACAAGCTTGATACGCTTGAGGACAGCCGAAATCGCGCGTTCGAGGCTCATCGCCCCGCCGCCCTCCTCCTGCTCGTCCATGTCTTCCGTCTGCCTCGGCATCCTCTCCGACTCTTAGAAGTGTAATTTGGCGCCGATCCTGAACCGGTTTCGGTGCATATCGAGCGCGTCGTCCGTCGAATCACGGACCTGGTACTCGTAGCCGAATGTGAACAGCCAGTTCTTAGTGAAGTAATAATCAAGACCGGCCCGGATCGAATAAAGTTCGTCCTGACGGTCCGTACCCTGGAAAACGTCGGAGCGGAGTTCGATTCCGGCGTTCATTACGAGGTTGTGGTAGATCTCGTACTCAGCCGAAAGTTTGGCGCTCGACTGCACGACACCACTGGCCGCGATGTCGGTCACGTCGAGAATCTGGCGCGACAAGGTGCCGTAGATTGTCAGCCGTTGTGTCGGCAACCATTGAACGTCCGCCTGCATTAGCGTCGTATTGAGATTGGCGAGATCGTCCTGCTCGTAGTCGCGCACACCAAAGCCGCCGAGGATGCGCCAGCGCAGCAGCGGATTGGTCTCGAATGCCAAACCCGCGAGGGCCTCATAGCCCCAGGCGTCGCGGTCTGTCTTGATATCACCCTCGTTGAGATCATGGAGACCGCGGACCTTGCCGACGAATGTGTAGCCCGGTGAAAATCGATAGCCGAACTTGAGTTGCGACGAGTAGGTGGTCGTATTGCGGGAATCCTGATCGAGTAGGTCGCCGTTGACGGCGATGGCGTCGTCGAAATCCCAGCTCTCAGCGGTGGCCGAAAGTGTGCCATACAGCCGTCCGACATCGCGGGTGATGCCGACCGACGCGCGATTGTGAAAAACCTGGATGGGGCCGCGCGCCGTCAGCGGATAGGACGGATCATCGCGCTCCTCGTGTTCGATCCCCGATAGAAAGCTGGCCGACAGGGTATGGGCATTGTCGAAATGCAAGGCGCTTTCCAGTTTGGCGCGCACGTTCGCGTAGTCCAGATCGGTATATTCGGCGTAATTGACGACTTTTCCCTCGAGTGAGAAGTCGAGCATATGGCGCGGAAGCTGCGACTGGAATTTTATGCCGCCCTCCACGGCTGAGCGCCAGTCGGAGCGTTTTTCGAAATCGCGCGTGAAGATGTTGTCGTCGAAGGTGACGGCTGCGCCGACTTCGGGGAAAATCAGGAAGCTGCCGGCGCGGATGCCTTCGGGTTTGGCAAAGGTGCGGTCGCGTTCATCGATGCTTTCGGCACCGTAGCGCTTGCTGTTGTCCCATACCCGTTGCCGGTCGCGCGAGGCGACCGTCTCGGTGATGAGACCATCGACGCCATCGAGATCGAGAGCGAAGGCGCGCGGCAGATCGATGATGACGGCAAGCGCCAATGCAGACACGGCAAGGCGCAACCGGCGGGCAAGCCGGATGGCGCTTGGGGATGTCCCGACGAGACGAGCGGTACGCATGAACACAATGCTCTTCACAGCCGGATGAGATGCCGGAGTTAAAAGAACCTTTCAGGGATTCGAATGTTGTCGCCAGGTAGAATGGGCACGTCGGCGGGCGTCTGGACGGCGACGTCGGGCTCACCTTCGCGTCCGATGTAGAGGTACGTTTGATCGGCGCGGTATGTGTAGCCGCCGGCCATGGCGATCGCGTCGCGCAGTCCAAGGCCGTTTTTGTAGGCGAATTCGCCGCCGGTCTTGACTTCGCCGTGCACAAAGATCGGCCGGTAATTCAAGATGTCGACGTTGATTTTGGGGTTCTTTAGATAGCCGTCCGAAAGCTTGCGGGTGATGCTATCGCGGAACTCATGAATGGCGAGCCCCTTGGCGGGCATCTCGCCGATCAACGGCATGGAGATGTTGCCGAGGGCGCTGACTTCGAATTCTCCGGAAAGATTTTCTTCGCCGAACACGGAGACTTTGAGCTTGTCGCCGACGCTGATGCGGTAGATGCGCTGTATCGGCTTTTTGCCTTCGCGCGTAGCAAATTGCGGGCCGGTGATTTGAGCCGGCATGGCGCAGCCGCTGAGTATAGCGGACGCAGCAAAGCATGCTGCGAGACCGCGCGCCGTCATATCGAGCAGAAAACGCTGGACCATAGCTCGACCAAACACAACAGAACTCTGCGCCTATCGTGACGATGGGCGCTCCACTGTGTACTGATCACTGCGCAGGGTAAATTTGAGGTTAAGCGATTGCATAAATTTTTGGTCCGTTGTTTTCCTGGATATCGCGCTTCGCTATTAGGCTGGTCTTCAATGTTCACATGTATTGGATATCACCAGGGTTAAGGGTGGAGTATTTTCAGTGTTGCGTTCCAGTGCCGAAACGGCCGGTAGTTTCAGCGGCTTTTATGCCGTCAAGCCAGCTAGCTATTTTTCAAATGCCAGGTCCGATTTTGTCGACCGTTTGCCGCGCGATCCTTCAGCGCAAATCCTAGAAATCGGTTGCGGCACAGGCGCGACCGGCGCCCTGGCTCTGAGCGAGGGGTGTTGCGGTCGTTATGTAGGCGTTGAATTGTTCGAGGATGCCGCCGAAGAGGCGCGCGATGTCTTGAGCGAGGTCATCGTCGGCAACGTCGAGACGTTGCAGTTAGACTGGCAACCCGCGACGTTCGACGCGATCATCCTGTCGGAAGTTCTCGAACATCTGGTCGAGCCGGGGGAAGTGCTGAAAAGGCTGGCCCGCTATGTTCGCCCAGGCGGCATGCTGCTCGCAAGCTCGCCGAATATTTCGCATTGGCGGGTGATCCGCGAACTCGTGATGGGCCGCTTCCAGCTTGCCGATCAGGGCGTATTCGATCGCACGCATCTGCGCTGGTTCACGCCCGGTACCTTTGCCGATCTCGCGGATACGGCAGGCTTCGATGTCGAGGAGCTGGGGCCTGTTACGGCCTTTAGCACGCGCACCGAGCTGATCTCAAAACTCACCGGCGGACGCTTCGACCACCTGTTCATGACGCAGATCGCCATGATCGCGAGGAAGCGCTAAGCGCTTTCTCGCAGGTGCTTTCTGGGTAGCGCCGCCTACAAGGCTTTGACGAACGCCACGCCGACCTTGAGGTCGTAGCTGCACGTCAGACTGCGCGCGCCGCCCGATGTCAGCACGAGATGTGGGTGGCGGTATCGCACGTCCCACAGCGGATTGTCATAATCCCACAGCATGACGCTTGCGACGTTGCTGCCGACGGTGATTTCGGCGGCACTAGTCCACGGCCCGGATCCGGGCGTTCCGTGTTTCGCAGATTCGCGGCTGCACACCTGCTGCGCGCGTTCGCGGTAGGCGTCGATGAGCGCGGCGCTCATCGCCGACCGGTACAACTTGTCCTGGGTCCAGACTTTCAGGCAGGCCAGAGCTGCAAAAGCGATGACAATAAAGCGCATGGGCGAAGCCCTCTCGGCGTTTCCTGGGCTCGTGCCCAGGCGTGGCGGCGTCCATCCCGTGGTGCCGGCAGCAGGCTGACTTTGTGGCCAGTATGGTGAAAAAAGGGTTTCACGGCGGGCCTCAGACCCGTGTTGCGGCCGCCTTGGCGGTATGGTTTGTGAACCCGTGATCGCTTGCCTGCGAAGCAAACTTGGAGGCCCGGATCGGGCCAGAGGGGTGAACAATTGCACCGCTACGGGCTTGTCAGCGCCGCCGCGGTCGGGCACAAGCGGAAAACCGCGACCAAAGTCGTATGCCTGGGAGCCCCTAAAACATGTCCAAGAAAAAAATACTGATCACCTGGCCGTTGCCGGACGCCGTCATGGCCCGGGCGCGTGAAACCTATGACGTGATCGCACATGGTGATAACCCGAAGATCACCATCGATGAGATGCTGGAAACCGCCAAGAGCGTTGACGCCCTGCTGCTGACCTTGAACGAAAAATGCCGCAAGGACGTGATCGATCGCATTCCTGAAAACATCAAGTGCATCTCGACGTTCTCGATCGGCTTCGATCACATCGATCTCGACGCCTGCAAGGCGCGCGGCATCAAGGTCGGCAACGCGCCGCACGGCGTAACGGTTGCAACTGCTGAAATCGCCATGCTGCTGCTGCTCGGCTCCGCCCGTCGCGCCGGCGAAGGCGAGAAGATGATCCGCACGCGGTCGTGGCCGGGTTGGCAGCCGTTGCAGCTCGTCGGTCAGCGCCTGGACAATAAGGTGCTCGGCATCTACGGCTTCGGCAAAATCGGCCAGGCGCTGGCACAGCGCGCCCGCGGCTTCGATATGGAGGTTCACTACTACGACCTCTACCGCGCCAAGCCGGAAGTCGAAGCGAAGTACAACGCGACCTACCACGACAGCCTCGATAGCCTGTTGAACGTCTCGCAGTTCTTCTCGATCAACGCGCCGTCGACGCCGGAAACGCGCGGCTTCTTCAACAAGGCCACGATCGAAAAGCTGCCGAAGGGCGCCATCGTCGTGAACACGGCACGCGGCGATCTCGTCAACGACGGAGATATGATCGCGGCATTGAAGTCGGGCCGTCTCGCTTACGCGGGTCTCGATGTGTTCGCTGGCGAACCGAAGATCAACGAAGGTTATTACGACCTGCCGAACACGTTCCTGTTCCCGCACCTCGGCTCGGCGGCGGTCGAAGCCCGCAACCAGATGGGCTATGAGGCGCTCGACAACATCGATGCGTTCTTCGCCGGCACGGACATGCCGTTCAAACTGGCATGAGGCGAACGATCTGAAATCAAAAAAGGCCCGGGATAACCGCCGGGCCTTTTTTGTTGCCAACGCCTCATTCGTAATAGGCGTAATATTTTTTTGTTGGCTCCGTCACATGCCACGTGCCGGTGAAGCCGGCCGGACAGACGAATGCATCGCCAGCGCGGAAGGTGCGTTCCGAGCCGTCGTCGCCGGCAACGATGATGCAGCCCTCAAGTAGATGCACGAATTCGCTTTCTGTAAAAACGACCCGCCATTTGCCGGGTTGGCATTCCCAGATGCCGCAATTGAAACGCCCATCGGCGCTTGAAAAAAAGTTGCTCGCAGTTTGCTCCGGATCGCCATCGAGAATGCGATCCAATTCGGGGTGATAGGTTTTGGGCGCGGGGCCTGCGTCTTGGAAACTGATTACTTTAGGAAAGACATCGTCGCTCATGTGCTGATCCTTTGGCCCTTTCAGTTGAAGCGCCACGATACACCAGCACGGATCACATCGGAACTCGGATCGAACATGAGGTTGGTTTGCTGACCATCCGGCAGACTGAAGGCCTGTTCGGCATAGTCGTAACGCAGCGCTTCAATGCGCAGCACGATGTTCGGCGTCACTAATGCTTCGGCGCCGATACCATAGACAAAACCTCCGAACGTTGATCCGCTGCCCACGTCAAATGGTGTGCCGCCGGCAACTCCGGTAAGTCTATAATCGAGCGTCGTCCAAGCGTAGCCGCCGGTGGCGTAGATCATCGCGGTCGATGTGATGGGCACGCCGAGACGTGCGCGAAACGAACCGCTTGCGGTATTCGACGCCGTGGCTTTCGCCGATGAGCCGGGATAGCCGTAGGCCGCGCCATCGACGGTTTCGCTGGCTTCGGCCGTCTCGTATGTGAGATCGGCTTCACCGCCGAATACAAGGCCGCCAACCTGATAGTTGATGCCGAGGTGGCCGCCCACGAAACCGCTCTCGAAGCTCATGCTTTCACCGGCGTTGCTATCGACGTCGAGCCAATTCATACCGCCGTGCAGACCGGCGTATACGCCCGTCCAAATCGGCACGGTGAAGGTTTCGAGGTCGCTTGCTGATGCGGGGGTCGCGACGAGCGCCGCGAATGCGAGGCTACGGTACGCCCATTTTGGGCGCTGATTAAAATACATGATGAGGACTGGTCCTGGAAAAGCCTGGAGAGCCGTGCGTCAATGGTATGTGATCAGTGCAAGTTCAATTGAGGTGGAACGTGACGCCTGCGCGGACGACGGTTTCACTTGGGTCGATCTCTTGCAGCATGTTATTTGCGCCGGACAGCGAGATGTCGTCAGCGGCATAGTCGAAGCGCAATGCTTCCAGCCGCAAGGACATGTTGGGCAGCACAAAAGCTTCCGCGCCGATCCCGTAGACGACACCGTTGAATGTGTGGCTGGAGCTGAAGCTGCCACCACCCAGTGAGGCGTGCGACAGGGTTGCTTCGGTCCACGCATATCCGGCCGTCGCGTACAGCAACGCCGGCCCAACCGGCACGCCGATGCGGCCTCTTATCGAGCCGCTCCAGTCGGTTTCGAAGGCTCCAACACCGCCGCCCGACGTGGTGAAGCCTAATTTCGTACTGTCCAGGTTGGCATCGGCTTCAACGCCGACGATCAAACCGGCAAGGCCGAGATTATAGCCGATATGCCCGCCAACCGTGATGTCGGTTGCCGACACGGTGGAAGAGAAATCGGTGTCGATATCGGACCACTTGGCGCCGCCGTGAAAGCCGACGTAGGCGCCATTCCAGATCGGCGCCAAAAAGTCAGCGCGAGCCGCAGATGTGGTGATAGGGAGCAGCAGCGCGGTGACACCGAGTGCCAGTACCGGCACAGTGCGCGCACGAAGCGCGATAAACGCAACCATCGAACAATCCCTCGTCTTACGCAGTTACACACCGGGCAGGATTAAGGGTTGTGACCATGCCCGGTGGCGTCATGATGGTTGAGAAAGGATAAATTTACGTTAACGCCGTGTTAGCATTTGGGCGGCGGCCCTCAGGCACGCTGCGTCATCATCCATTTCGCGGCCCTGAGCAGATCTCCGTCGCCGCCGCGGTTGCCAACGAGTTGAACGCCGAGTGGCAAGCCGCCGACTTCGAGCAGCGGCAGCGAAATGCAGGGCATGCCGAGATAGGTCCAAAGCGCGTTGAACATCGGACTGCCGGTCGCGCCAAGACCCGGCAGCGCGACACCCGGCGCCGCCGGTGTAAGGATCGCATCATACGCGGCAGTGTTCGGCTGCAAGGCGGCATACAAGGGATCACGCTCTGCGCGCGCGGCTGCATAGTCAGCGGTGCTGAACGAGCGGCCTTCGGCGATGATCTCTTTCAGTTTGGCAGTAACGCGATCCGGGTTTGCGTCTGCAATCGGGCCGTAGTTTTTGGCGATGTCGGAAAACTGCACGATTTGCTGAAGCCGCAAACTGCTATCGAAATCAGCGGGCAGCGGCAATTCAACGACCTCTGCGCGGGCGCCGAAACCTGCGGCGAAAGTTTCAAAGGCGTGCTTGGCGTCCGCGTCGGCATTCGGCCACGCCGGCGACTTGACGAACGCAAATCTCAGGGCGCGGTTGAACGGCTTTGCCAAATCGGCCGTGAGGTTAGACGCCGGACCCGGTACCATGTCGGGATCGGCCGCGTCGTAACCGCTGATTGCGTCCATCAGCAACGCAATATCGTCAACCGACCGAGCATACCCGCCGATGGTATCGAGCGGCGCCGATTGCGGCAGCACGCCAGTGCGCGACACCGTGCCGAACGTCGGCTTGAAGCCGATGACCCCGCAATAGGATGCCGGCCGGATCAGCGATCCGGCGGTCTGCGTGCCAATGGCCAGCGGCACCTGACAATCCGCCACCGCCGCAGCCGATCCCGACGACGAGCCGCCCGGCGTGCGCGATGGGTCTCGCGGGTTCCTGGTTTTGCCGGGGCCGAAAAACGCCAGTTCGGTGGTGACCGTCTTGCCGAAAATGATGGCGCCTGCCGCCTTCAGCTGAGCCACGACGCTGGCATCGGCTTGCGGGCGGCGGCCCGCGAAAACGGGCGTACCGTTCTCGGTCGGGTAATCGGCGGTATCGATGACGTCTTTGACGGCGACGGGAATGCCGGCGAGGGGGCCTAGGGCGTCGCCGCGCTTGCGGGCGGCGTCGCTGGCGCGGGCGGCTGCCAATACGCGGGCCTCGTCGAAGTGGGCGAACGCCTGGACGTCGGCGTCGCGCTGCCGGATGAGCGCTAGGCACGCTGACACCAGCGCCTCGGCCGTCAGGTCGCCGGCAGCAAGGGCCGCGGCCGCGCTGTTTGCCGTCAGGGTGGCGGCATGCGGTGTGTTCTCATTATCCGACGGTGGGGTGTTTGCCATGGGGCCGTCCAATGCTGTTTTTGAACCCTAAAAATTCGCACCCTGCTCTGATGCGGCACTTGGACGGTGTTATCAAGCTTGCTCCGCCCAATTCTCAGGCAGGATTGCCAGTTTTGCCACGTTGACGGCGGGCCATAACGGTCATTAAGAGCGATAGTCATGGCCTTGCGATCGTCGTCCGCCAGTTGCCCGGTGCCTAGGCACATTGAGCGATTGTGTGGCTATGACGGGCGTACTAGGACCCCTGTCAGGGTATTCCCCGAGACTTTCACGAGAGGAAGATGATGTCACACGAGCCTCGCCGCGCCGGCCGCCACTTCCTGCAGATCCCAGGGCCGACGCCCGTACCGGAGCGCATTCTGGCCGCCATGTCGCGGCAGATCCTCGACCACCGCGGCCTTGAGTTCCAGAGACTCGGCAAGCGCGTGCTGTCGGGTATCAAGGGAATCTTCAAGACGCAGGGTCAGGTTTTCATCTTCCCGTCGTCGGGCACTGGCGCCTGGGAATCGGCGCTGTGCAACACGCTGTCTCCGGGCGACAAGGTTCTGATGTGCGAGACCGGCCAGTTTGCCGTTCTGTGGGCCGTCATGGCCAATCGCCTCGGGCTTGACCCCGAAGTCATTCCGACCGACTGGCGCATCGGCGCCGACGCCGATCTGATCGAGAAGCGCCTGCGCGAAGACAAATCGCACTCCATCAAGGCAGTCTGCGTCGTTCATAACGAAACCTCGACCGGCTGCCGCACGCGCATCGACGACGTGCGCAAGGCCATGGATTCGGCCAAGCATCCGGCGTTGCTGATGGTTGACACCATCTCCTCGCTGGCGTGCACGGACATCCGCCACGACGAGTGGGCGATCGACGTCACGATCTCGGGTTCGCAGAAAGGCATGATGCTGCCGCCGGGCCTGTCGTTTGCAGCCGTTAGCGCCAAGGCGCTGGAAGCCTCGAAGACGTCGAAGCTCGCGAAATCGTATTTCGCGTGGGACGACATGACGGCCAACAACGCATCGGGCTTCTTCCCGTACACGCCGGCAACCGGCCTGCTCTATGGCCTTGCTGAGTCGATCGACATGATCAACGACGAAGGCCTCGAAAACGTGTTCGCACGCCACGAGCGTCTTGCGGAAGCGACTCGCCGCGCGGTCATCGGCTGGGGTCTCGAAATCCAGTGCCGCGATCCGAAGTATTACTCGCCGGCAGTGACCACGGTCATCATGCCGGAAGGTCATAACGCCGACGCGTATCGCAAGATCGTGCTCGACAACTTCAACATGTCGCTCGGCACCGGCCTCAACAAGATCGCCGGCAAGGCGTTCCGCATCGGTCACCTCGGCGACACCAACGAGTTGACCGTGATGGGCGCGCTGACTGGCGTTGAAATGGGCTTCGACCTCGCAGGCGTTCCGCACAAGAAGGGCGGCGTCGCCGCTGCGATGGCCTATCTGGCGGAAACCGCTGCGAACCCGCTGAAGGTCGCGGCAGAATAAGCCAAGACCAACCGTTGTAATCAATGCGTGGGCGAAGGGAGAACTCCCCTTCGCCCATTTTTTTGTGCGGTGTGTGGTGGAGCTTTGCCCAAAAAAATCGCCGCCTCTGTGCAGAGACGGCGACGTGGTTTGTGAGTTCTGAGTGGTGCTGCGGTTAGGGTGTCAGACCAGCCATTGCGATCTGTAGCTTGCAGCGATTGCCGAGCTGCGAAAATTTGGCCGTCACACACACCTTGACCTTGGCGACCGTTGGGTTCGCGCCGATGCACAAGCGGCGGACGTCTGTTTCGCACGCTGCACGAAGCTGCGGTGTGACTTCCGGCGGCAGCTTGAAATCTTCAGCCCGCGCCGCCTGCGCAAAGCAAATGCCCAGCAAGCACAGAGCAACCAGCACACCATTGCCAATCATCGTTCATACCCCGTCATGTCTCTCATTCAACGTGCACTATGCAGCATGATGGTTCTGCCAAATTTAGGCCATGCTACCCCCTCGCGTCACATGACCACGGGAATAGTCGTGCGTTGGCTAACCCGGCCGTGTGCACGGTTGGCCGTGTGAACGCCATTCAATTTTAAAAGTGTAATGAGGTCAGTCGTCTGAATGCGATTGGCGCAGCCTTAACCAACGGCGGGATGAAATCCGTCACGGTGGTTTGCAGAATGAGTGTCGCGCGATTTTAAGTTGATCCGCATCAGTTCCATATGCCGATGCGGTGCGGCGCGTATCAGATTGAGGCCATGCTATGCGTGCCGAGACACGTCTCAGGCGTCGCCGAAAATGCGATGCAGCACTTCGGAAAGGCGCACGCTATCGACGTCGTCTTTATGGATGACGTCCGTAGCTCCGGCGGCCAACAACACAACGCGGCGTGATCGCGTCACCTGCCCGCTGATCACGACAATCGGGCCATTATATCCGGCGCGGCGCAGAAAAGGGATGGTGTGGGCGGCGTCATCGCTCGGCTTCAAGATGTCATCGAGGAACACGATGTCTGGCGTACGCGCGATGACGGCGTCAACCGCCGCGCCTGCGGTGGCCGCCCGCCGGACGGTGACATCGTACCCGTACATGACACGCAACGTCGCAAACATGCGATCGGCGTCGATGTTCTCGTCATCGACCACGATGACGTCGTTCAGGGCAGGCAGGGACCGGCGTGCCCGTAGCCCGCTTTTCTTTTCAAGATAATCGCCGCCAGAACTTGAAGATGAAGACGCCATGCGCGTTGAGCTTATACCAATTGAGATAAGTGTTTCTTGGAACGGGTCTACCGATTTGTTTAAAAACATTCAAGTAAAGCAAGCGCCGCTGCTCGAAAGGACCGGCCCTACGGTGGCCAATCGGTCGCTCCTGCTGCCTCTAGTCGCGAATAGCCTTGGGCCAATGGACGTTGAATGTTGTGCCCCGCGCGGTTGCCGGGTCGGAAATCACCTCGATTTTACCGCCGGCGCCTTCAACCGCCTTTTTGACCGCGGCCAGGCCCATGCCGGACGACCCACCTTCTGCATGGGCATTGAGCGTTCGGAATGGCAGGAAAATCGCCTCATGATGGCGCGGGTCGATGCCCGGGCCGTCGTCGGCGACACTGAAGATCAGGGTCTTGGGATATTCCGCGCATCGGACCTTCACCGTACCCTCGGGCCGGTCGTGGTGCTGCAACGCGTTGCCGACGAGATTGCGCAGGACGAGATCGAGCGGGGCCCGCAATGTCGATAACAGCGGCCAATGGCCTTCGATGACGACGCGGTGGCCGGTTTGAGGCAGGGACGCCGCAATCGTCGCGATGAGTTGGCGGGTTTCGACCGGCTCGATGCCCTCGTATTTGCGCCCGAGCGTCGAATAGTCGAGCAGCGCCGTCAGCATGGCCGACATGCGCAGCGATTGGCTTTCGATGGCGCGCAGCATATCGCGCATGACCGGCGACTGATCGAGCCCCGCTTTGTCGAACGCAACCTCCGTCATCTGCCGCAGGTGGCGCAGCGGTGCTTTCAGGTCATGCGAGACGATCGCAGCGAAGCTCTCGAGGTCGGCGTTGGCGCGAGCGAGTTCTTTGGACTTTGCCGTGACTTCCTGTTCCGCCATTAGCCTTGCGCGGATTTGCCGGCTCAGTTCGATCTCGAGTTCGGTTTGCGCAGCACTCTTGTAGGCGAGCGCCATGGGGCAATCGCGGCTGGCGTTCCAGAACAGCGTGAAATTGAGTTTGCGCGACTTTTGATCCGTCGTGACGACGGCCACGGCGGGCAGTTCCAGGACCATGCGGGGATCGTTGCGGAGGGACAGGATGTCCTGCTCAAGTCCAATGAGGGGCAGGATCTGATCGGTGACGGGCTGGCCGATGGCCACAAATCCGACGAGGGGGCCGAAGGTATCTTCGACGGTCAAATCCTGGTTCAGCCAGATCAATCCAAAGGATTCGAATTGGGCAAGAAGACTGCCGGCCTCAATCAGCTTCCACTCACCGTCGCTCATGTTTTGCCAGACCTGCAGGACAGCACATTACAACGCATCATAGGGCGCGCCGAGCGATGCTGTCGGCGGCATGGACGAAGGCTTCCTTCACGCGCCAGCCGGTTTTGGCGCTGGTCCGCATGAGCGAGACGCCGGGGAGTGTCAGGCCGGTTGGTAGAGGCACGGCGTCGGGCTCCGCGGCGAGGTCGGTTTTATTGATGACGTAGCCGATGTGGCGCCCTGGAAACGCTTCGGCAAAACCGTTGCCGAGCCTTACCATGGTGTCCAGCGTCGGTGCACGGCTCAAGTCGCCGATGATCAGCGCGGCTGCCGCTTCCTTCATATAGATGTGCTTAAAGATCGCGTCTCCGAAGTTGCCGTCGGTGTCCCATACGATCAAAGACATCGCCGGGCGCTGGGCCGTCGCTTCAACTTCAAAGCGATAGACGTCAACCCCGATGGTCGGTTTATAGTCGAACTCGAACTTGTCGAACACCAGCCTGCGGGCGAGCGACGATTTCCCAACGCCGATCTCCCCCAGCAACATGACCTTACGCGCAATCATGGCTGGACTTCGCCTTCAAAGCCCAACTCGAACTGAACGCGCCGGTTTGGGGTGCCCGCGCCTTTGGTATCGCTGAGGTCGAGCGCGTCTGCCCGGCCGACGGCGACCAACGCCTCAGGCGGCACGCCAAGGTCGATAAGATCGGCGCGGACCTTGTCGGCGCGATCGCGCGCAAGCTGCACGTTGCGGCCAGTCCCGCCCGTTTCGTCGGTATATCCGACAATGCGTAGCAGGGTGCCCGCGGGCTTCAGCAGTGCAGCCAGTTCGGACAGCCACTGGCGCGAAATCTCTGGATTACGGTAGTCGAGGTTTTCAGAAAAGAAGATCGCGTGACTGCTGGTCCACGCGCCGAGCTTTTGGCGTGGGGTCAGCGGTGCTGACTGAATGACCGGCGCAACCGGCGCTGGTGGTGGCGGCGTTAGGATGTTTGCCGCGGCAACCGCAGAAGCGAGCGCTGCGACGCGCTCCGATCCGGCTGCAAAGCGCTCGACGGCGGCTTCCACGCTGGCAACGCTGTCGCCGGCACCGGCAGGTACGGGCTGCTCATCGGGCGCGGCCGCACCAATCGTGTTCAGCAGGTCGTTGCTCGCCCCTTCAAGACGGCGAGTTAACGCGGCGTAAGCCGCGATATGCTGATCGTCGGCGCCGGAAGTGGCCATGGCCTGCGTGGTATCGGCCAAGGGGCGCAGTTCCGCGCGGATAGCGTCGAGGTCCGTTGAGATACGCATGAGGTCGTCACCGCGCGTGCGGTTGGCAATCACGGGCGCGGCGCGACTAAGATCTTCGCTTGCCTGCTGCAACCGGGCATTGGCGCGCAGATTGGCGCGCACGCGCGCATCGCGGGCCACATCGGTCATCGCGACAGAGATTTCCTGCCGCACGCGCGCCAGTTCCGGGCTGACGTCCGGCACGGTGATGCCGCTGCCTGCGACTACGCTGAGCTTATCGGTCAACGTCACGTCTTTCAGGCTTTGCTTCAAATCGGTGACGATGCGGGTCTTGGCTTGGATCGACGGAGTCAGTCCGGAAATCGCGAGTTCGCGACCGTTGCGGGCGATTGTGATTTCGACCGGATACCCGAGCATGGCTGGATCGGCCGCAATGATGCGTTCGGCGGCGGAGCGCGTTTGGGCGATGGCGTATTCGGTATACCACGTCCACCCATACCAGCCGATGATCGGCAACAGGATCAGAGCGGCGAGCACCTTCAGTGCGCCTGCGCCAGCCGGCCGTCTGAAGTCTTCGATCTGAGCCGCAACCTGGCTCTGCAGCGATTGGCCGACCTCTGACAGCGCGGCGGCTTTGGCCGCCGAGGCATCATCGCCAGCAGGCGTTTTGGTGTCGATCGCGCCTTGGCGTTCAACGGCCAAAAGGAACGCATCATCGATGGTCTGTTCAATGGCCTTCGGTGCCTGTCCCGAACAGCGTGCGGCCAGCAGATAGATCGGCGAGCCGCGCAGGTAGACTTCTTCGCCGCCCAGATCGATCTGGCGCAGACTTGACTCTGTTGCCGAGAATGCCTCGTTGGCGAATTCGTTGACGGCCGCCAGCACGCCGCTCATCGCATGTTCTCGCCCGCCGGTGGCGCTTTGTGGCCAGTGCGCGACCAACTCGCCACTGCCCCGCCGGATCAGATAAAGTTCTTTGATTTGGAAGTCTTGCGTGCTTGCAAGCGCCAGTTCTCCAACCGGCCGACCTGTCGTTAGGCTTTGCAGGCGCAGCATTACCGGGTTCTGTTCGAGCCGCCGGTTCATCTGCTCGGTCAGGTCTTTGATGGCGCTGGCGACGTAGGATTTCACCAACCGGCCGGTGATCGGATAAAGTGCTTCAACCATTTCATCCTGGCTGTTGCGCAGTTCCGTCTTTATTGTTGAGACAACGAGCGGCGCTATCGATTGCGAAAGTTCGGCGTGCCGCTCGACCTCCGCGCGGCGTAGCGCCTCGCTGATGATTTCTGAAACACTGCGGGTTAAATGCTCGTTGTTGCCCGCGCGAGCATAGATGTCGTCAAGTTTGGCTTTGAGTTCGTCTCGCGCGCGAGCGTCGAGATCGGCAAGGCCGTCGATGCGGCGCGCTAGGTCGTCGCGCGAGCGGCTTTCGCTTTCGGCTATCAGCACCAGCCGGCGGGTGAGGTCGTCGCGCGTTTTTGTGTCGTTATCAGTGATCGACTCAAGGCGGCGCAGCAAGTCTTGGCGGGTTTTGACGCCGGCGTCGGCAATGGCGTCGATGCGCTGCGCCAGATCTCTGAGCGCAAGCGTCTCGTTATCGAAAAGCAGCTCTTTCAGTCGATCGACACTTTGCGACATGAATCCTCGTTGGCTTGCGCGCGGGCAAGCATGGGAGATGTGAGGCTAGCCGCGGGATATGCGGCGGATCTGTTCGCTGAGGCTGGCGACGCTTGTGGCCAGCGCTTCAAATGTGACGCGGCGGTCGCCATCGGCGGC
Source organism: Hyphomicrobium sp. (assembly GCA_016716675.1). Lineage (GTDB taxonomy): Bacteria > Pseudomonadota > Alphaproteobacteria > Rhizobiales > Hyphomicrobiaceae > Hyphomicrobium_B. The sequence goes on along the minus strand of JADJVG010000007.1, from coordinate 143,343 downwards.
GCCCGCAAGCGCCTCTATGCGGGCTTCCAGTGCATCGAGCTGCCGGCCGATGCTGACTTCAAACTCATTCAGTCGCGTTTCAAGGAAAGCCAGTCGCGCGTCCATGCTGCGCATGGAATCTCCGACCAGGATCTCGCGAACTTGATCCATTTTTTCGTCGGTCAGATCCCGATTTACGGCGCCGCGAATTTCGTTCAGGGAAGGCGCGTTCATTGCGCTGGTCTCGTCGAAGGTGTTTGGCCCGCCCAAAGATTAGTCGATTGCATCACAAAACGGAAGAGACTCTTGATTTTCCGGCGCTTAATGCCGGAGGACGGGCGCTTGCCCCGGGTCATGTTGGCGTGCCGCCGGGCCAATGGCTTACCTCTGCCGGCCGGTCAGCAGCGGCAACCGGCGGCTCGAAGTGATTGAACGGCAACGGTTCATGGCTCAGCCGCCGACGACGGGCAACTTGCCGTATTTCTCGGCAAGCAGGTAATAAAAGGTTACGCGATGCTTTTTGGGATCGCCCTTCATGGTGGCGCAAACGTCGGCAATGGACTTGTCCAGATCGGCGTCGGCCCCGGCCACGGCCAGTTTTTTCTTCAGCCAGCTTTCGCGCACGCGCGCCAATTCTTCCTTCGATGAACACGATACGAACGACGCGGCCGGGCTTTTGAGCGCGATCCCCAGATGCTTGACGATTCCGGCGACCGCCTTTTGGTTGACGTTCGGCTGGTAGCGTTTGATGTCGTCCTGGTAGCTCGCGGTCATGGGGAAACTCCTAGTTTACCTTGCGGTGTCGATGGAGTGTCGATAGCGCGGTCGTACTTGAGCGTGACGACGGCGATCCTAGGTCGGAAAAATGAAAAGTGGAACGCGCCACCGACAAACAGTTTGCTGGTGCGCAGAAGAAATGTGACGTGAACGTCGTTTTGTAATCGCTAAGCCGTCAAAATCCGCAATGCCGCGAAGTATGATTCATTGATGCGCCGCGTCAGCGCATCGTGTGTTGAAAGATCCGCCACCACGGCTTCGGTCACGCGATCACGCACGTTGGCAATGTGCGCTGGTAACGGATTGCGGCGCGTGGACCAAGTGATGGTTTCGTTAAATGCCGGATGCGGTGCATGGATGCCAACAGTATGCATGAAGGCGTCGCGCTGCGCGCTGGAGAGGTGCTCCCAGGCGCGGCGGCGCATGACGAGCATCAGGCTTCGGCCGTGTTGTGCGATGGCATTGGGCGCGCAATAGGGGCGGTCCTCGCGTGCTTCAAAACCAGCATTCAATATTGGTTGAGTGTCGATCCCCGAAGGGCGGGCAAAGCGATGATCTGGGATCGCAATGTCACCATGTACAGTGACGCCGAGCCCGCTGAGAACCTTCGCTGGAACGCCGTCGCAAGCAAGCGAAAGTGCCGTTAAATCGCGGCTGCACGTGATCGGCTGGTTACTCCACAAATCCGCGCCATGCCGGGTGTTTCCGGCGGGTAGACAGGTGAACCCGGTTGTCGTCTGTAACTCGTGCCACAGCGTTGCGCTGGCAGTTGTCATCCAGCGCAGGCGCTCTGCGTCTGGCATGCCGAGGCGGCCAGGCAGTCCAGCGAAGTATGCAAAGCCGGGATGAAGGTTCGCGACGGCATCGAGCGTTGTGAAGACGATGTCGAAGTCTTCGCGCGGCACGATTGAACCTGTGCCAGTGTCATGCCTTTCGATTGTGAATTGAAATGCGTCGCCAAGGGCGGCGTTGACGCGCTTCGCAGTCGCTACTGCTTGCGCGGCAAACGGTGCGCATACCCTTGTCGCGCGCGGCGTTGGCGTCCGGCCGCGCGCAAGCGCAGGCGCTGCGATAGTGGCAGCCGCACTTGATGTCGCAACGAGGAAAGCTCGGCGGTTGATCACGGTCGATTGGCCTTCCGCTGCAGGCCAAACGAACTTCGGCCAGGCGCGGCCATCAAAGCCGATCACCGCCGCGCCGACAACCGCTCACCGCGGATCAACACCAGCTATAAAGCCGGGTGTCTCAGCCGGACGATGACAGCAGGTAATTGATGGAGTGGAAGAAATCTTCCGGGCCCATATAGCCGGGGATGCGCCCCAATTCGTGATTGTCTTTGATCACCACGAACGTTGGCAGGATGTTAATCGGCGACTGCAACTCGATGCCCGCCTTTTCGACGTCGTTCACATCGAGGAAGCGGACCGGAATCTCCTTGCCGCGCTCCGACATTTCATATGACGGCAGCACGTCGCGGCGGAAGATGGTGCAGTAGATGCAGCCTTCCGCTTCCATGACCACCAGCTGGATATTGCCCGAGGCCGGAATGGTCGCGTTGGGATCGACTTCGGCGCGGCCGCTTGTGAGCGGTGTGACCAGCAACACGAAGGCGGCAAAGATCTGAACAATTGTACGCATGACGGCGGTTCCCAATCCCCCGGCCTTCGTTTGCGGCCGGTCTGAGATCAGGTTTTAGCCGAGGCACGCCGCCGTCGCGCGCAAAGTTTAAAGAGCTGGTTAACCTCTGTTTCAAATTGGGACAGCCCGATTTCGCGCGCTCCGCGCTCGGGGGCGCTGCCGTTAGAGTGGTCCGGGGCCGTTCAGCGATGCCAAGAAAAATGCAATTCCGAGGCCGAACACCAAGCCGGCGCCGACAAAGCCCGCAGCCGTCTGGATGCGCTCGGCCAGGACGCTTCCCGGTCCCGATGCCTGCGCCGCCCATTCGCGGGAACCAACCGCGAGTGCGGCGAGCAACGACACGGTGATTGCGGTGCCGAGCGCCATGGCGAAAGTGCCGAGCACGCCCGCCCAGAGCATCCCCTGGCTGAGTGCGAAAATGAGCAGCAGGATGGCGCCTGAACACGGGCGAATGCCGACCGACAGCGCCAGCGGCAAGGCGCGGCTCCAGCTCCATGCGCCTTGCAACTGATCGGGCATCGGCATGTGGGCATGGCCGCAGTTGCAATTGTGATCATGGACATGATGGGGGTCGTGGGCGTGTGCGCCGTGCGCGTCATGGTGATGATCCCCGCCGCGTGCCGTGGTGACAAACGGCTTGATCTGCCGCCACAAAAGATAAGCACCAACGGCTGCCACCAGACCCCAGCTGATCGTCTCGACGGTCGCTTCCGTCGAACGCATCTGCAGGCTCGTTTGCCGCAAGATCAGCGTCATGATGGCGACGAACAGGATCGCCGACAGCGCTTGAAACAAGGCCGACAAGAACGACAACGCGATGCCGCGCCGGACGGTCTCCTTGTTGGCGAGCACGTAGGCGGAAATCACGGACTTGCCGTGGCCGGGTCCTGCGGCGTGCAGCACCCCATAGGCAAAGGCAATGGCGATCAGGATCGCCGCGGCGCGCAATGGGCTTTCGCTTTTCATATCGCGAACGGCCGTCGCCATGCTGCGGTTGAGCTGGCTTTGCGTCGCCATGATCCAGCTCCACATGCGGGTCACCGGACCGGCGCTCTGTGGGGCTGAGGCTGTTGCTTGCGGTGTCTCTGGCGCCGCCGTTATCGCCGGCGCTGTTTGCTGGGTGGGCATCGGAATGCCGAGCGGCGATTTCGAGGATTGTGCGAGAGCGGGGGCGGCAGTCAGCGCCACCGCCGCGAGCGCCAGCGCGCTCAGCCAATAGCGAAACAAGCCAAACATGGCAGCACTCATGATTTCTTGCAGGTGATGGCAACCGTCTTGGCTTGGCTCATGCCGAAGTTCTGTCCGCCGAGTTCCTGGAAGAAGGCCTCGCCGAGTTTCTTTGTGTCTTCGGCAGACTTGTCGGCGGCCGGATCAATGAATGCCGCCGTGCAACCCTCAGGCGCTGAGGCGAGCTTCAGTGCGTCGGTCTTTTCAGGCTCGAAGGCGATGAAGAACGACGGATCGTAGATCGAGAAGTTGAGGCCCTCGGCTTCGGCAAGCACGGGCGAGGCGAGCGGCAGCTTGAAGTGCAGCCGCAGAATGCCGTTGGTATGTTCAAGCCACGCGTCTTTTGGACCGGCGAACTTCAAATCGGCGCCGCCAAGCTTGGCGAAGGTGAAGTAATCAAAGTCCTTGAGGCCGTCCATGTTGACCTGGGCCAGTTCGGCCAACTCTTCACGGTCGTAGGTGCCGTCGTTGTTCTTGTCCAAGCCCTGGATCGCCATGGCCGTGTACATATCGTCGAACGACCAGACGTGCTCGACGCCGGTCACCGTGCCCTTGTCGTAAACGATGGTCGTCTCATATGTCACCCAGACGTGGGGATGTGCGCTGGCGCTGGGTGCCCAAAAGCCCGTCAGGGCCGCAACACTCGCTCCAACTCTGGCGATCACTGCAGTGGTCCGCTTCATAGTGCCTCCTAGGCGCCGCAGGAACCGAGCGTCATGGCCGTGAGGCCCGGGCGCAAAAACAGGATTCGCTCGTTTGCAGCTTACTACCTGTGGGATCGTGGCATCAATGCGGCCCGCTGCCGAGGCAGGTTGCCAGCCGGTGCTGGAGGGGGCTGCGGGTGCGGTGTGCTGATCGCCGTTGCTATTCCGTTTATTATAATATACGTTTCTTGGGAAGGGAGATGTGATCGTGAAAATTTTGCCGTTTCACCCAAGGGCCGCTTTCGCACCGGTGGTCTTTTGGCTTTCATTGGTTTGCGCGGCGCATGCCGCCGAACCAAAGGTCGTTGTAACCGTCAAGCCGATCCACGCCCTCGTGGCGGGTGTCATGGACGGCGTCGGCACGTCAGAATTGATCGTCAGCGGCACGGCATCGCCGCATACATTCACGTTGAGGCCATCGGGGGCACAGGCGATTAACGGGGCGGACGTTTTCATCCGCGTGTCGGAACATCTCGAGCCGTTCACCGCGAAGGTGGTTAGCGCACTTCCTGATAGCGTCAAAGTGCTGTCGCTCGCCGAGGCGCCCGGCGTCGTCGTGCTCGATCAACGCACGGGCGACACGTTCGAGCAGCACGGACATGCCGAAGACGGTCACGAGGACCATGGCGAGCATGACGGCGAGGCCGATGCCCATGACGACGGCGCGGCGAAGGACAGCCACATCTGGCTCGATCCCGTGAACGCCAAGGCGATCGTGGCGGACGTGACGCGCGTGCTGTCTCAGCGCTATCCGGAAGACGCCGAAAAATTTGCAGCAAACGCGGCCGCACTCACGAGCAAGATCGACGCCCTGACAGCCGAGATTGAAGCCGAACTTGCCCCCGTCAAAGACAAGCCGTTCATCGTCTTCCACGATGCCACCCAATATTTCGAACGGCGTTTTGGCCTGTCGGCTGCCGGGTCGGTGACCGTCAGTCCCGAGGTGCAACCGAGCGCCAAGCGCCTGACCGCGATTCGCAAGAAAATCGCAGCGCTGGGCGCGGTCTGCGTTTTTGCCGAGCCGTCCTTCCAGCCCAAGTTGGTCAAAGCCGTGACCGGCGGCACCGCCGCCAAGTCCGGCACGCTCGACCCCGAGGGTGCTTCCCTGACGCCGGGGCCGGATCTCTATTTCACCTTGATGCGCAATCTGGCCGCCAGCTTGAAAACCTGCCTCGCCTCCTGACCGCGTAGGCCGTCTAGCCCGATGCCCGGTGTCGGCATGTGGACACCCGGATGGCCGGTAAGGGGTGGCCATGGCAGAGGCCGCCGAATGCCGGTATAGACAGTGCGGTTCGCGAACTGCCACCGTATTGGGAAGTGCGCATTGGAGTCGGATCGCTTGAGCGCCAGAGCCGCGCGGAGCCAGAGGTCAGAGACGTCCATCGATCAGCGGATCTGCGTGGTCGATGACGACGAGCGCATCCGCCGTATCTTGCGGCACATCTTCGAAACGGCGGGCTATGCCGTTGCGGAAGCGGCGAGCGAGGCCGAACTTCTCGGCGTTCTCAAATCGCAGCATATCGCACTGGTGACGCTGGACCTGACGTTGCGTAACGAGGACGGCCTGTCGATCGCGCGAAACGTTCGCTCGTTCAGTGATGTTCCAATCATCATGGTGACGGCGCGGGGGGAGGATATCGACCGGATTGTCGGGCTTGAAATCGGCGCCGACGATTACATAGCCAAGCCGTTCAACGATCGCGAAGTCTTGGCGCGCGTGCGCGCCGTGCTCCGGCGCACACAGCAGCGGCCGAAGACACCCGCCGCCAACGCCGACGAAATCCGCTTCGGCAATTGGGTGTTGGACATGAGTGGCCACGAACTGCGCGCACTCGATGGCCAAGTGTGCAGGTTGACGTCGGCCGAATATAACGTCCTCGAAGCCTTCGTTCGCCACCCTGGGCGGGTGTTGTCGCGTGATTTTCTCATCGATGTGATTGGCGGCGTGAATGCCGAGCCACTTGAACGGTCCATCGATACGACCGTCAGTCGTCTTAGGCACAAGATTGAAATCGATGCGTCATCGCCAAAGCTCGTGAAAACCGTGCGTGGCGCGGGCTATCGCTTCACGGGCACGCTGCGCAACTAGGCACGCAATGCGTTGCCGGAGCGAGCGGCCGAGCAATCCACCACCGCACACTTCATCTGCAATCCGTCGCGCTCGGTAAAACCGCCCGCCGATGGCCATCCACCGCGCAGTTGACCGATGTCTGGCCGGCGTCATCGCCTGACACAAACTGACATGAACGCGGCAAACGCCCGACAACAAAACATGGCTAATTTTGTTCACTGGTGGACTGAACGTCAGTCTAGTTCTTTTGAAGAACAAACTTTCAAGTAACTGAGAGAGATATCACACCATGTCATTTCAAACCGGCATGGCTCACAGTCCGACATTCTCAGGGCCACTGTATATGCAGGTGGCCGCAATCCTGCGCACCAAAATCTGTGGATCCGAGTGGACCCCGCGCGCGCCGCTTCCCAATGAAGTGGTGTTGGCGCGTGACGTTGGCGTGAGCATCGGCACGATGCGCAAGGCGCTGGAGCTGCTCGAGGACGAGCATTTGATCGAGCGCCGTCAGGGTCGTGGAACCTATGTCGTCGAGACGTCACTGGAAACCGAGCTAGAGCGCTTCAGCAATGTGGTGGTCGGCAGCGCCAAGGTCAGGGCGCACGGTGTCGCGTGGACGGTTACGACCGGCGAGGCATCGGCCGCTGAGAGCGCGGCGCTCAATATTGTGCCCGGCGCTGCTGTCTACCGGCTCGAGGCGGTTTGGAGCGCCGCCAATGGCACGACCGCGCGCGAGTGCGTGACGGTCTCGGCGGGCCGCTTTCCAGACCTGCCGAAACAGGTGAGCGAGGGTGGACAGTTCTTGTTCGCTGTATCGCCGCCTCTACCGGGAAGCGATCGGAAAGGTTTCTGAAGCTCTGACGTGCGTCAACGCCGATGCGGACTTGGCGACAAAATTGAACGTCCCGCATGGGCAGGCGCTGCTGCATGTCAGCCGAATCGCCTTCAATGTATCCGGCCATCCCGTCGAGTGGTCGCAGCGGACCATGCACATGGCGAATGCCGAATACGTGGTAACAATGGGCTAACGTCTGAGGTGGCGGCCTAAGGCCTCCATCGACCGAACGACCGAGCCGCCGGTGTGAAAACTGGCGGCTAACGCCGGGGCGACCCGGCGGTTTTCTTGCCCGGCGCTGGTTTCGGCCTTTTTGAAGACGGTGACGCCGCCGCGCGCTTCGTTGGCGTGAGCTTCTGCTGCACCAAATCCGCCAGCGTGTGCTGATCCAGCACCGATACAAATGCCATTAGCGCATCATCGAAGACATGTTTGATTGACGCCTGCCCTTGGGGTCGGGCGAGTGCATCGTCATGCTCACCGTCTATTTCCATATCGGTGACCTCAATGGCGCGCACGACGTCGCCAATGCGGATATCCTGGGCTGGTTTTGCCAATCTCACGCCGCCGCTCGGTCCGCGCACGGCCGCGATAAACCCTGCGCGCGACAAGATGTGGACGATTTTGAAAACGTTCTGCTTGGTAATGTCGAGGCGGTCGGAGATCTCCGCCACCTTGATAAGCGTCATTTCCGACTGGGCGCAGTCGATCAGTATCCGGATGGCGTGGCCTGTCTGTTTGGTCAATCGCATCTTCGGAACCGCTTCTCCGCTGAAACGCCACAGTTGAGTTTCGATCTCAGGCCCGCTTGTTTCACGTTCGCAGGGTATCTGGCAAGCAGGCGCGCCGCAATTGTCCCTATCTGCTACCAAGATCGCCACTTGACAAAGGACGGTCATTTAGTTCTACACATTAAAAGTATACAATATGCGCTGCGTTGGCGCTGACCGCAACCCCAGGCCTTCTACGGAGCGACACGACATGAGTAAGCAATCGGCTTTGGCCGCGACGGCATTCGCAGCGGCACTCGCGGTCGCTCCCATCAGTGCGCGAGCAGAAACCGCCGTGGCCGACATCGTAGCGAACTACGAAGCGATGGCCGAAGCGATTTTCGGTGATGCGGCGGCGCGCGCCCGCGATCTGGATAAGGCGATCGATGCGCTCCTGGCTGAGCCGACCAAGGAGAAGCTGGATGCGGCCCGCGTTGCCTGGAAGGCGGCGCGCGTTCCTTACATGCAGTCCGAAGGGTTCCGCTTCGGTAATAAAATCGTCGATGATTGGGAAGGCAAGGTCAATGCTTGGCCGCTCGACGAAGGTTTGATCGACTACGTCAATGCCGATACCTATGGCGACAGCAGCGACGAAAATCCTTTGTATATCGCCAATGTCATCGCGAATCCTAAGATCCAGATGGGCGACAAGGTTGTCGACGCCAAAAAGATCGACAAGGCGCTGTTGGTGCAACTCAATACGGCGATGGATGTCGAGTCGAATGTCACCACCGGCTATCACGCCATAGAGTTTCTGCTCTGGGGTCAGGACTTGAACGGCACCAAGCCAGGGGCCGGCAACCGTCCAGCATCTGATTTCGATCTCAAGGCCTGCACAGGCGGAAACTGCGATCGCCGCGGGGCTTACCTGAAAGCGGCAACAACCCTTTTGATCGATGATCTCGATGAGATGGTCGGCGATTGGAAAGTCGGTGGGGATGCTCGCAAGGCCATTGACGCTCAAGACGACGGCGGCAAGCTGACGGTCATTCTGACCGGCATCGGATCGCTCTCGTATGGCGAACTCGCCGGCGAACGCATGAAGCTGGGGGTGATCCTGCACGACACCGAGGAAGAACACGACTGCTTCTCCGATAACACCCAGAACAGCCACTACTACGATCAGGTCGGCATGATGGGCATCTGGAACGGTCATTATGACGGCGCGACGCAGGTCAAGGGTGCGAGCATCGCGACGCTGGCACACGAACGGGTGCCGGAAGCAGCCAAGCGTGTTGACGCCGCTCTGGCGGCAACGCTCACCAAAATGAAAGCTATCAAAGACAAAGCCGATTCCGGCGAGATGGCCTACGATCAAATGTTGGCTGCCGGAAATGATGCCGGCAACAAACTGGTGCTGGATGCCGTTGACGCACTGGTGGTGCAGGCCCGCGCTGTTGAAGCCGTCGTCGGTGCGCTCAACCTCAAAATCGAACTTGAAGGATCGGACAGCCTCGATAATCCCGATGCTGTCGGGAAGCAATAAAATTGGCGGACATGTTAACGCTCGACTAAGCATACCACCAATTGCAAGACGTGCAGGCTGCTGAACACGCGCGCATTCCATGACATGATTTCGCGAAAGGTCAGTTGCTCTATTCTACAGTCAGAGGTGGTGTGCATGATGAAGAAGCGATTGATGCCACTTGCCGCCGTCGCGATGCTGGCCATATCAGCCATCGCGGCGGGCAGCACGCAGGCCGTCGCCAAGGATGCGCAGAGCCACTATGCGCTCGTGCAGACGACGCTCGAACAGCATATCCTGCCGCACTTCGCGGCGCTCCGCACAGCTGCGGCGCAATTGCCTGAAGACGTGGCCAGCACGTGCCGGACCGGTGACGACGGTGCCCGTGAAAAATTGACAACGGCGTTTCGCAACACCGTGCTGGCGTGGGCAGGCGTGTCGTTCGTTCGCTTTGGTCCGATGAGCGTGGACTCGCGCCGCGAGCGGCTGTCGTTCTGGCCAGACCCGCGTGGCATCGTCAACCGCCAACTCCGCCAGGTGCTGGCTTCAAGCGATATGGCGGTCGCTGATTCAATCACTAAACAGAGCGCGGCGGTGCAAGGCTTGCCGGCGTTGGAAGTGTTGATCGAAGATCGCGACGTGCCCCTGGGTCCGGCGCCTCAGTCAGTGTTTCGCTGCAAATTGGCTGAAGCCATAGCGGTCAACATCAGCCACATAGCGGAAGAGATCGACACCGACTGGACGAAGCCCGGCGGCTGGAAAGACAAGATGCTGAGGCCGGGTTCCGACAACGAAATCTACAAAGAGCCGCGTGACGCCGCCAGCGAACTGGTCAAGACGCTGCTCACCGGATTTCAGCTGATCGCCGATAGCGAGATCAAACCTCAGGTCGAAAAAAAGCGCGGCTTTGACGGCCCCTACGCCAAGGCCAATCTGTCCAAGGCATATTATGCGGCCGGCATCACGTCGCTCGACAAGCTGTATCAGGTCATGGGGCTTGAGAACTTTCTCGATGAAGACAAGGATTGGGTGAAGAACTGGGTCGGTGGCGCATGGCGCACCCTGCGTGAATCGGATGGCGCGGGCGGTGCCGCAGCAGGCGTGCCCAAGCAATACGCACCTTCGCTGCGCAAGGTGTTCGATATGTTGACCGGCATTCGCAAACTCGTCGTCGGTGAAATGTCTCAGGCGGCAGGACTAGCGGTAGGTTTCAATGAACTCGATGGAGATTGATAGGCGCGCCCTGTTGCTCGGCACGCTCGCATTTGTCGGCGGACAGGCGAATTTCGCGTGGGCAGGTGGCCCGCGAAGCGATGTCGCGTTCGTATCGGCAATCCGTCACGGCGATGGCCGGTTTGCGGTGCTGCTGCTGGCGGCTGATGGCAGTATCGTACGCGAGGTACCGTTGTCGGCACGCGGCCACGATATCGCGCTGCATTGGCTGAGTGGCCGCGCAGTCGCTTTTGCCCGGCGGCCAGGAACGTTCGCAGTCGGGTTCACAATCGAAACCGGCGCGACGCCAGTGGTTTTTACGGCGGCGTCGGATCGGCACTTCTATGGTCACGGCGTTTTTTCACACGATGGCCGACTGCTCTATGTGTCGGAGAACGACATTCCGGGCGGGCGCGGCGTCATCGGTATTTATGACGTTGCGAAAGGCTACAAGAAAATCGGCGAGCATCCGAGCCATGGCGTTGGCCCGCACGAGATCATCCTGCTCGACGATGGCAAGACGCTTGCGGTCGCCAACGGCGGCCTCGACACGGTGCCGGATTTCGAACGCATCGACATCAATCGCGACGCGATGCAGCCCTCGCTGACATTTGTCGATGCGGAGAGCGGTGTGCTGTTGGCCAAGCACACCTTGCCGGCGGAACTGAAGCAACTGTCCATCCGCCACGTCGCGGCGGATGCTGCCGGCCTCGTCTGGTTCGGCGCGCAGTGGGAAGGCGCGCAAACCGAAATCCCGCAGGTTATTGGGTCTGCTGGTACCAGCCGCCGCGTCCGTTTGATTGAACCGCCTGCCGCGCAATGTGTCGACGTGAAAGGCTACATCGGCTCGGTCGCCGCCAGCGCCGACCGGTCGATCATTGCAGCCAGCGCGCCGAAAGCCGGCCGGGTCGTCTATATCGACGCGGCATCCGGAACCATCAAAGCAACGAGCGAGCTGAAAGACGTTTGCGGTATTGCTGGTGAACCGGGCGGGCAATTCGCAGAGTCGTCCGGCTTTGGCGTCATCCGGCACGAGGTGCCGGGCGCGGAACTGATTTCCGAAACGCAACTGAGTGATGTCGCGTTCGACAATCATCTCAGGCGCTGGGGTTAGCGCGCTGCGTCTTTGACGTTTTCAAGATCCGCAACGGTATCGACGTCAAAGGTCGCGGCTTGCCCGTCGATCCGCACCGGCGCGTGCAGGTCTTTGTGTGCGGCGAGCACCGCTTTGCCGCCGGTATCGCCGGTCAGCGCCATCAGTTCAGCAAGAGCGCACGCGGCCACAAAACGGGATTGCCCTGACGACCTTCGGCGGTCTGCGGAAAGACGATTCTTTTGCAACCGGTATCGGAAAACGTCTGGCAAAGTTGGGTGATGATGGCGCTGGTTACGCCTGGCATATCGGCGAGCACGATCATGGCGCCGCTGGACGCCGGATCGAGTGCCCCAAGCCCGGCTTGGATCGATGTTGATAATCCTTCGGCAGCTTTGCTGTTGACGACCACGCGGCGGCGGCCTGGTCCAGCGGCGTCGGCAATCGCTTGGCCGTCCGCGCCAATCACCAGCACAACGTCGGTAATGGGTGAAGCGTCGAGCGAAGCCGCGGCGTAGCGGATCAGCGGCACGCCATCGAGCTTTGCCAGTAATTTATGGCCGGCTTCAAATCGCGATGAGCGGCCCGCCGCGACGATGATGGCAGAGACGGTCATGATGTCAGCTTCCCGTTAAACGCGGCTGCGATGGCGGTCGCCTCGGCCACGGGCCGGCCCTCGGCAAGCCACTGCCTAGCCGTCGCCAGCAGGGTTAGCGGCGCGTCGTGCGGGCCGGTCATAAGTTCTGGTAACGCTGGCCCTGCGGTCACCGCCCCTGGTTTTGCGTCGGAAATCATGGTCAAGCGGTGTCCTGCTGTTGCCTGCTACACTCTCGCAATTGCGCTGGACCCGCGCCACAGATAGAAGCGCCGCATGAGCAAATCCTCGACCCACACCGGCGCCAACGCCACGCCAAAGCTGCGCCGCGCCGCGGCCGATAGTTCCGTTGCCGGTGCCGGCGCGAGCCTGAAAGCCGCGCCCAAGGTCGGCTTCGTTTCGCTCGGCTGCCCGAAGGCGCTCGTCGACAGCGAACGCATCATCACGAAGTTGCGCTCCGAAGGCTACGAAATTGCGTCGAACTATGATGGCGCCGATGTGGTTGTGGTCAACACCTGTGGCTTTCTCGATTCCGCCAAGCAGGAAAGTCTGGATGCGATCGGCGAAGCCATGGCCGAGAACGGCCGCGTTATCGTCACTGGATGTTTCGGCGTCGAAGAGGGGCGCATCCGCGAGGCCCATCCCGGCGTGCTCGCCGTCACCGGACCGCATCAATACGAGCAGGTCGTGGAAGCCGTGCACGGGGCAGTGCCGCCGCTGCATGATCCTTATGTCGATCTGGTGCCGCCGGAAGGCTTGCATCTGACGCCGCGCCATTACGCGTATCTGAAGATCTCGGAAGGCTGCAACAACCGTTGCACGTTTTGCATCATCCCGTCGTTGCGCGGCGATCTCGCCAGCCGCCCCGCCAATCATGTGATGTCGGAAGCCGAACGCTTGGTGAAAGCCGGCGTCAAGGAACTGCTGGTGATCAGCCAGGATACCAGCGCCTACGGCCTCGATATCAAATATGCCGAAAGCCCTTGGAAAGGCGCGCCACTAAAGGCGAAATTCCTCGATCTGTCGCGCGCGCTCGGTGATCTCGGCGCGTGGGTGCGGATGCATTACGTCTACCCCTATCCGCATGTCGATGACGTGATACCGCTGATGGCCGACGGCAAAATCCTACCCTATCTCGATATTCCGTTTCAGCACGCAAGCCCCAGCGTGTTGAAGTCGATGCGCCGTCCGGCGTCGCAGGAAAAAACTGCGGAACGCATTCGCCGCTGGCGCGACGTCTGCCCGGATCTGGCAATCCGCTCGACGTTCATCGTCGGCTTCCCCGGTGAGACGGAGGCTGATTTCAACCAACTTCTCGACTGGCTCAAAGAGGCGAAGATCAACCGCGCCGGATGCTTCAAATATGAAGCCGTGGCGGGCGCCGTCGCCAACGATCTCGAAGGCGCCGTGCCCGAAGAGGTCAAGGAAGAGCGTTGGCATCGCTTCATGGAAGCGCAGAAAGCGGTCAGCGCCAGCTTGCTCGCTGAAAAGGTCGGCCGCGTGATCGACGTGCTGATCGACGAAGTCGATGAGGACGGCGCGCTCGGCCGCTCGAAGTGGGATGCGCCAGAAATCGACGGCAGCGTGTTTTTGAACGGCGACACCGGCGTCAAGCCGGGCGACATCGTGCGCGCCAAAGTGGTCGAAGCCGACGATTACGACCTGTGGGCCGAGCGGCAGCAATAATCAGTTAAGTTTTAATCGCAGAATTGGTAGTTAAAGCGCTGCCGTAACGCGCATTTTTCGCTTCATTAACCATATTTACGGCGCTCTCGGGGTATTTTGAACGCTTGAGGTTCGGGGCGCTTGGCCCCGCTGAAGGTGTGCTTCAAATGCCGGCATGGTCACGGCGCAGCTGCCAAAGCGCGGCGCTCCCAAGTCTGATGTCTGGAACGGTCGCGTGCGCTGCGTTCGCCGCCGCGCTGTGCATGCTTGCGCAACTTGTTGCATCGTCGCCAGCCTCGCCAAGACGCCGGGCGCGGTGCACTGCTTCGGCGGCTGGTGCCATCGCGTCAACACCGTCGACGAGATGGACGGCATGGTGGGGCGGCGCGGAATGTTGCTGGCGTCGTACTATGACGATTGCCGGCGCGACCGCTTCAACCCCTGCGGATTGACTAGCTCGGGCGCGGTCTTCCGGCCCGATCTTGCCGACAACGCCGCCAGTCCGATCTTCCCCGACGGCACGGTGCTGTTGCTCTACAACCATAAGACCAAACTGGCCGCCGTCGTGCGCGTGACAAACGCCGGACCCTACCGCGGCGACCGCAAGCTTGATGTGTCGCGCGCGACTGCGGAACGTCTTGGATTTCGCAGTCGCGGCGTGGCGGAACTTGAAGTCGTTGTTGTCCAGCCGCCGGACCTCGCGGAGGCGCGCTACAGCAAACATCGGACGTACCCGCCGGTGCCTGGCTTTATCGGACGTTTCGCGTCGTTCGACGATGCACATGACGCCGCGATCGGACGCCTCAAATTGGAGACGCCTGCAGTGCGCGTTGCGGCAGCAAACGCGCAAGCGGGCGACACCGATCACGTGCGGCAAGCACACAGTCGTACACCGCTCACAGCAGCAAAGCGCGTTGATCTGTCATTGGTCGCGCCGGCGCATCGCGTCGTTCGTGATCGCGGGACAGATGTGATCGCGTTGGCTGGGCCGACCGATGACATCGCCACTGTGCCGGTGACGGAACTGCAAATGCCGGATGAAGCCTTGCCGTCGTTGACCGATCACATCGCGGCGTTCATCGCTGCCACGCGTGCCGCCGCTAGACTGCATCGCGCACCTGACGTCCCGCTCCAACTGGCTGAAGAGGCTGACGCAGCCGGTCAATCACTTCTCGATCGGGCGCGAGACTTCATTCGCGTCGCGCAGCAGCGCGCCCGGTTCGGGGCAGGCGACGGCCCAATTTATTCGGAAAATACCGCGATCGGCCAACCTGCAAGCTGACCGCTGAAAAGCGCTCGACTAGAGATCAACGGCGCCTTCGATGCCGGTCTTGACCTTGAAGTCAGGCTCGACATGGATCACCACTTCCGACCCTTCGATCTCGGCCTCGATCGCATCTTCGAGGCGATCACATATCACATGCGCGTCGTAGACCGTCATCCGGCCCGGCACGACGAGATGGAACTCGATGAACAGCGCCCGTCCGGCTTGCCGCGTGCGAATGTCATGGGCCTGCATGGCGCCGTGACCGTTGATCGTGATGACCTTGCGAATGCGCTCCTCGATGTCAGGACTGGCCGCCTGATCCATGAGGCTCGACATTGATTGCATCGCAATTTTGTATCCCGCGCGCAGAATGTTGAGCGCCACGATCGCCGCGAGCAGGGGATCGAGCCAATGCCAGCCGGTCAAAATGGCCAGCAGCAGGCCGACAATCACGCCGGCAGAGGTTACGACGTCGGTGTACAGGTGGTGCCCGTCAGCGACCAGGGCCGGCGAGCGCCACGCTTCGCCGCGCTTGATGAGGAGATAAGCCCACAGGCCATTGATGGCAGCGGCGGCGGTATTGATGGTGAGGCCGAGGCCTGGTTGCTGCAGCGTGACGCCATAGCGGAAGGCTTCGTAGCATTTCATCAAAATGAGCAAAGCCGCGATGATGATCATCGCGCCTTCGAAGATGGCCGCGAAGAATTCCGCCTTGTGATGCCCGAATGGGTGCTTTTCGTCGGCCGGCTGGCTGCTGATGCGTACAGCAATGAGGGCGGCTATTGCCGTCATGACGTTGACGATACTTTCGAGCGCATCAGAGAAAAGGGCCACCGAACCCGAGACGAGATAGGCGAGGTATTTGATGCCCATCACGGCCGCTGCGACGGCAATGTTGATCGCCGCGAGTCGGGTGATTTTCGACGTGATTGTTGCTGCTGGTGATGGGGTTAGGGGCAACGGCCTGATCCTTCGACGCGTTCGACCCTCTGGTGCCACATTCGGCCAAAGGGGACCAGTGTCCATACTGTCCGGGCAGATCTGCGTTGCGGCTGAGCCGCAGCCCGGCGCACCTCAATCTCGATTGTTCCCTTATCCACACGAACGCCACCCGATTGCCTCGCTCTGGCGATGCGAATCAGATGGCCAATGGAACCTAGGATTTCATATCGGCTCGTCCCTTGGGGCAGGGCCGCCGGCGCACCGATTGGGGCACGAGGATCACATGGCGAATTTTACCACGCATATTGCCGTCGGCACGGTCATTTGCGGTGCGCTTGCAACATTAACCGTCGCGGCCGATGTGGTGGCGCCTGAAAACCTTGTGGCCGTCACGCTGGCCGGTGTTTTGGGATCTGTGCTGCCGGATATCGATCTCAAAGACTCGCGCGCCAGCAAGTCGATGTTTGCGGGTCTCGGGATATTTTTCTCGTTCGCCGCGCTCTTCAACGCGGCGGCCACCTTGTCAATCGCGGAGCTTTGGATTCTGTGGCTCGGCACGCTGGTGGTGGTGCGCTACGGGCTGCATTATGTATTTCACCGGACGTCGGTGCATCGTGGCATCTGGCACTCGCTTCTGGCGGGCGTGTTCTCGTCAGTCGCGACGGCAATCGTGTTCTTCTATGTGCTGCGTCGGCCTGAAGGTGTCGCGTGGCTGGCGGCCGGTTTCATGATGTTCGGATACATCACGCACCTCGTTCTCGACGAGCTGTATTCGGTCGACGTTATGGATACGCGCATCAAAGCCTCGTTCGGCACCGCGCTCAAAGTGTTCGACAGGCGCTATCCGTGGGCTTCGCTGGCGATGGCTGTCGCAACAGCCGCCGCGATCATGGTATCGCCACCGACCAAGATGTTCGTCGATGGCGTCACCACCAATGGTTTGTGGAGCGGATTGCAGCAGCGGCTGTTGCCGAAAGATACGTGGTTCGGCGTGATTGCCGCCAATCGCAGCGCTGCAGCCGGTGATGCCGGTTTGACGACGGGCTCGATCACACCGACGCCGCCGCAGAACTGAGGGCTGCGTAGCGGCGATTGGCGCCGGCTGGGCGAAGTGCTGTTATTTCGCCAGCCCGCGCGTGTAGGTCGAGACGAGCTGGTTTACGAACACATGAGCCGTTGCGGGGTTAAGGGATGGTCCCTTGTCGGTCACGGCGATGGCCGTGACGCCGTGGACGCCCGCCCACAGGGCTTTGGCGGCCACGTCACTCTCTGAATGGCTGCCATTGGGCAGCATGTCGGCGACCGGCTGGGCGACAATGGCGCTGATGCAGTTGATATTATCGACGAGCGCCGCCGGCGCCGCCACCTGATGCGTAAACAGCAAATTCCACATGAGCTTATTCTCAAGAGCGAAATCGAGATAAGCGCGCGCCAGATCGGCGATCATTTGGTTGGGCGGCGATGTCTTCGGAACAGCGTTCATAACGTCGATAACGCGCGCCAGCATCTGGGTTTGCAGCGTCAGCAGAACATCATCAATGTTCTCAAAGATATTGTAGAGCGTGCCCGGAGAATAACCGATGGTTCGTGCAATTTCCCGGGCTGACAAGCCAACCAGCCCGTCCCTCTCGATAATGCTCTGCGCGGCCGCAAGAATGAGCTGCCGCAACTCCTCAGGAGAATGCGCTGATCGCCGAGCCATGTTTTCCCGCTACTCGTAGTATAAGTCGTTATTATAGATACACGTCGGTATCACTTATATCGAATATACCGAAATTGATCGTCCGGGCAAACATCCTGTTGCTCGTGTTTTGATAATTCGTCCGTCGTCCCCGCTTTGTCCGGCATCATGGCCTCGCACGACCGCTACGCTGATGCGGATCATGCGCGCGATGAACGAGGTTCAGGTCGCGTGCGCCGTGTTTTCTATGCCCGCAAAGCGAAAACGCCATTCAACAGAGAGCGCATCTCCCGTTGAATGGCGTCTTTTTTGGCAACTGGCGGAAAAACGGGCAGTCAGCGGAACGCTGTTAGCAATCGCAGTTTTTGCCGGCGAAGTCTGGGCAGCGGCTGCGCGGCGCGTTTGCGATCTGATCTTTCCACTGAACTGAAACATTGAAGCCGGGCACGAGGTCGGTCAGGATCGGCTTGTAGGTGTACTGCGCCTCAACGAGAATTGCCGAGTTGCCCTTCGTAATCATGCCGGCTGCCGGCATGGATTTATTTGAGCCGCAGGCTAGCACCGGATACGCATGATAGGGATACGACCACGCCACTTTGGTGATGCTGGCATTGTTCGGATCGGCTTCAATGGCCGTGACGCCCATCTGCAGCGAGCTGAAATCATACGGCGTCATGATGTGTTCGGCGGCTTTCATGATGCCCGCCATCTCGGCCTCCGCCGCAGTCTGATTGTCGCCGATCGTTTCTTCCCGCGCCACGAGGTCGCCGACCATCGCCACGGAACGCTGGAAGCGCTTATGCATCATAACGGCTCGAGAGGCCTCGATGACGCCGTATGTCATGATGATGAGGAGCGGCAAGAGATAGGCGAACTCGACAGCGGCAACGCCAGCGCAATTATCCTTGAACTGGTGCAGCCGGATCGCCAAGCGTTGGCGGAGTGTGATGCGGCGGCGGATCGTGAATGTCATGGTCTTGGTTCCAGGTAAAAGTCCGAAGTTGCGAGTGCGCTTGCACGCGACGCGTCGGTGATCAGTTGGCGTAAGGCTCAGTGCGGAACGCTGTCGAGGTCTGCATCATCATCGCGCCGTCAGCCATGTTGCCGAGCTTCACGTAGGGAATCTGCTGGGCAAACTCCCACTTGTAGCACGTCGTCACGACCACAACTTCGCTGGACGTGCCGGAGTATTGAGCGATGAGGTCGCTGCCGGAGGCGGTGTTTGTCACCTGCGCGCCAGTAGAGTTCAGGCAGGCTTGCGGTGCCACCGTCTGCCAATTGGCGAACTTCTGGACGAAAACTTCGACCTTGTTGCACTTGATCCACCCACCGGCGGCGTTGCACAGGGCCTGCTTGAAGTCGTTGACGGTCATGTTGCTCTTCTGGGCCTGGCCGACACGCACGAGGCGGCTCGTCTGGTCCATGCCCTTGTCGAGCGAGTTCATGACGAAGAAATACAGCGCAAAGCCAATGAGCATGAAGACAAGTATGAAGAACGGCCCGGCCACCATTGCGAACTCAATGGCGGTGGCTCCGTCTTGATCCTTCTTGAAGCCCGCGAGACGAGCACCCTTGCGCTCCAGCCTCAGCTTTGAGAAACCCATACGCATTACGCAACCCCTATTCCAGGTCATAAGTAGTCTGGCCACCATAGGTTATGAGCGATTAAAGAAACATTTAATCACTCTTTCTTTGAGAGGGTTGGTTTATGTCGCGTTAATTTTCAAATTAAAATTGAACGGGTAATATTGAGAGCCGATTAAGTGACCGGCCAATCAGTCATGGACAGATGCGCCTGCCGATCCCAATCTGGGCGGACGGATAGGGCTATTTTGCCAAGGTAAGTAGGGAAAACAGCCTTGATCTGCGACTTATGCGACCCAACAGTCTGAACAAAAAAGTGCGGTATCGATGTGCCCCAGTCGATGCCGCACTATTGTTTCGTAGGCGCCTCCGGCCGTGTCGCTCTATATCCATCCGAAATAGAGATTGGCCGGCATGGAGTGGCTGGTATTCCAGCACGCAATCCAGACCGGCCTATATATAGTCTTCTATGGTGTCCGCTTTGACAGGTGCGGCTATATAGGGAGCCGCGCCAGTTTACTGCGCGGCCTGCCCGCCAGCGCTATCTGCTGCGCCTTCAGAGAAGCGTGTCTTGTCGGAGTTGTGCTTCTGAACCATCTCGAAGTACGACTTGTCGTCGCCGATCGTGAGGTTGGTTTCACAGTTCGGCGAGCATGAGTACGTGAAGCGGGTTCCGCCCTTGTGCAGATTGACGACCCGGTTCTCGTCGCGTTCGACGACCACTCGCTGGTCCTGGATGACATTGCGGTCTGCATCAAGCGCGATGACGTTCGTAATGCCAAACGTCTTACCAGTCACGACCAGCAAGTTGCCGCCCTGGAGCGACACATCGGCGATGGACGGATTGCCGATAATGATTTCCGTTGCCGGGCGCGGCAGACGGAGAAGCTGAGACTGATCGTACCTCACGATGAGATCGCCAGCGTTTGCGGTCTGCGGGCCGGCCCCAAAAGACATGAGGGCAAGCGACACTAATACCGTATGTCGCAGAAACCCGCCGCTCACAGCGGAAAAAAGTGCTCGTAGCCGCATGATCTTCGGATCCTTCTTGAAAGCCAAGCCCTATCAAGTCAGGAAAAGGTGAAAGAACTGCAAACGAGCGTTTGAAAATCGAACGCGCA
The DNA here is from genome assembly GCA_016716675.1 of Hyphomicrobium sp. Lineage (GTDB taxonomy): Bacteria > Pseudomonadota > Alphaproteobacteria > Rhizobiales > Hyphomicrobiaceae > Hyphomicrobium_B. The sequence continues at coordinate 122,717 of JADJVG010000007.1, read as the reverse complement.
GACCTGAAACGCCGGGCGGTCCTACAATGGCCGTCACTTTCACCTGCATTTTTTGCGCGATTACGGCGCCGAAGGCCTGTTGCAGTGGGACGGACAACTCGGCTCAAGCAAGTCATCTAGAGAAATTCTCTCGCCGAGGCTTCCGGCGTGCCTGCTTGGGTCTTGCAGCTAGCCTTGGGACGCTTCGTTCCACATAGTATAGCCCCTCACATAAACCAAGTATTAATCAACATAGATGGCAATTATTCCGCCGTAAACCAACAATTAAGCAAGAAGTACATGTATATATTCAGTTTAGTCTTAGGTCTTGTGTGTTTAGTCAATTATAAATCGAATATTTAATGATCCAGGAAGAAGTATTTATTCGAGAAATTTTGTTTTTTACCTATCTTTAACTTGTGACACGTATATTCAAAACAGTTCAGCGGTGAGGACATGCTCCCCCGAGGAACCGGATCGGAAGATCACTTCAGTGTAAATTGGGAGAGAGTAGCTATGACCATGTTTTCGCGTTTCATGAATGACGAGTCGGGCGCAACGGCAATCGAATACGGCCTCATCGCCGCGATCGTTGGCGTCGGCATCATCGTCGGCCTCGGCAGCGTCCGTACGGAACTCCAGGGCACCCTGAACAAGGTTTCGACGGAACTTAAGGGCGCCTCGAACTAAGTAGGCGGCCGGCGTCGCCGGCAAATAGGAATGCCTTCGTCGCTCAAGCGACGAAGTATCCGCCCGGGGGACTTGCTCCCCCGGGCGTTTGCGTTTCAGCCTGTCGAATATGACGGCGTTTCGGTTCGCTTTTTTTTCCGTTCGAAGCCTGCCTTGCGTGCAGCTTGCGCACCGGAAAATGGCAGAAAAACCCAATAAAAACGGCGTTTCTAATCGCCGTTCCACACAACATTAAGCTTCTTCCGTTATTATGCAGAGCGTGGGAAAGCAGATGGGTCGTGCAGATCGACCCGAAATTTTATGGGTAGGGTGATGGTACATTTGTTTTATGGCATTAAGCGCTTCGCTGACGACGAGGCCGGTGCGACCGCGATTGAATACGCGTTGATCGCCGGCATTGTTTCGATCGCGATCGTCGCCTCGCTCACCGGCGTCAAAACCGAGCTGTCGACGACCTTCAACAAAGTCGGCTCCGAGTTGAAGAGCAATGCCAGCAACTAACGCCGATAAACGTCTGGAATTGATCTTTCTGGACGTTCCAGGTCTCCGGCCAGTCATCTCTCGGGTCCGGCATTAAGGCCGGATTAACTGCGTCTGTGGTTTTATGGTCCCATCTTTAGCATCAGCACTGCCCAAGGAGTTTCGCCGGTGATCGAGTACGCGTTGCTACTCTCTTTTCCGATGGCTATGGCGTTCGCCGCGGCCAACGATCTCTTCACAATGAGAATTCCCAACAAAATCTCGCTGGCCTTGATCGCGGGTTTTGCGCTTGCTGCACTCTATCTGCGCTTGCCGCTTGAGGCTGTCTTGACCCATGTGGGCGTCGGCGCCGCTGCGCTTGCCGTGGGGTTTGTCATGTTCTCGCTTCGCCTGCTCGGTGGCGGCGATGCCAAGCTTATGGCAGCGGGTGCACTCTGGATGGGTCCGGAGCACGTGATGCTGTTCATTGCTTACTTGACGATTTTTGGCGGCTTGTTGTCGGCGGCGGTCCTCTTCTATCGCAAATACATCCCCGTCAGCGCCGAGGTCGTGCCCGGCTGGGCTGCTAAGCTTCACGTTCAAGGCACCGGCATCCCCTATGGAATCGCAATCGCGGCATCGGGACTACTGATGTATCCGCAGACCGCCTTCTATCTTTCGCTGCAGGGCTAAGGTTCAGCGATCATCGGCCGGAAAATTCAGACGGGCGCATCCAAGGATGCGCCCGTTTCTGCGTTGTAACGCTGTAAACCGTTCGCTAACGCTACGATCAAGCTGTTTCGAAAATGATCGCAATTGAAGCAGCGATTAACCTAGCATTGACGTTTATCGCGCATCTTCAACCTTCAGAAAACCTAATTTCCGTTTTGAAGGGACTGCGTGGGCGATGAAAAAACCCCAGATCATGGCCATTTCCGTGGCAGGTGGCGCCGCTCTGCTCGCAGCCTACTTCGCTACGTCCTTCATGCCGGAACCGCAAGCGCCGATCGTTCAGACCCAGGAAGTTGATTCGATTCCTGTGCTCGTTGCCGCCGCCGATATCGCCGTCGGGCAGATCGTCAACGAGGGAAGTTTCCGCTGGATCTCCTGGCCGCGCGAAGCAGCGTCCCACGGTTACATCACCAACGAGAACGGCGCGGGCGAAAAGCGCAAGCGCGAGTTGGCCGGCTCGGTCGCACGCTTCGCGCTGCTCAACGGTGAACCGATCACGTCGCAGAAGCTTATCAAGGCCGGACAAGGTGGCGTGCTCGCCGCTATTCTTCCGGGCGGCATGCGCGCCATTTCGACCAAGATCGATCCGAAGACCGCGGCCGGTAGCCTCATTCTGCCGAACGACCATGTCGATGTCATTCTAATCCGGCGCATGCGCAGCAAGGGCGGCCAGGAAGATATCGTCAGCGATACGTTGTTCCGCAACGTGCGCATCATCGCCATTGGTCAGCAGATCGAGACCAAGGAAGGCAAGAAGGCAGCCGACGGCGCGGCCACCACCGCGACCCTCGAGTTGACGCCGCGGCAGGCCGAGATGATGGCCCTCGCAAATGCGATGGGTGAGATCACCTTATCGCTGCGCAGCGTTGCCGATCTCAGTACCGATCCGGCCGCGTCTGGCGGATTGGACTTCAATAAACAGCGCGGCAGTGCCGTGAGAGTTCTGCGTTACGGGGCCAAATCCCGTGTGTACGGCGTCAACTGAGTACCATCGTGTCGGTAGTCGTCATAAGGCAGAAAACCATGTTGAATAAAGTTGGCTTGCTCCCCCGTCGTGTCGCGGGCGCATTCATGGCGATCCTGGGCGCGGTAGCGTTCGGACCATCGATCGCAGCCCAGCCGGCAGCGGATGTAGGCGCTGATGCTGCTGGACGGGCCATCCCGGCCGCGGGCGCGCATCAGTCGTTTATCCGTATTTCTGAAACTGAAGGCCTTCCGGTTCGCAAGAACATGAAGATCGGTCTGGGCAAGTCGGTCCTAATCGAGTTTCCGCGCGATATTCGCGACGTGATGGTCTCGAACCCGGCCGCCGTCGATGCCGTCGTGCTGAGCTCGAACCGCGTGTTCCTGCTCGCGCGCAAAATTGGCGAGGCTAACGCATTCTTCTTCGATACTTCGGGCGAACAGATCGCAACCATGGAGCTCTATATTGAGCGCGAGACGGCAGCTCTTGAAAGCCTGCTGAACCGCACGATTCCTGGCGCGGTGATCAAAGTCGAGATGCTGAACCAGACGGTGGTTTTGACCGGTCGCGTCAAGAACCCGACCGATTCCGTGCGGGCCGCCAATATCGCGCGCCAGTTCTCGACGGTCGAGTACGAGGTTTCCGAGAAAGAACAGGTCGGGGGTACATCGGTCAAGAAGTTCGAAAAATCAGAAGCTGAAACCGTTATCAATATGCTGGTCGTCGAAGCCGAAGAGCAGGTGATGCTCAAGGTGACGGTGGCTGAAGTTCAGCGCTCGCTGATGAAGCAGATGGGTATCAACCTCGGCGGTGTGCTCAACGCTGGTAGTTTCACGACCACGTTGCTGACCGAGAACGCACTGCCTCTGACGGCAGCAGCCGGCCTTGGCAAACTGCCCCTTCCAGGTATCGGCACGGAGCCTTTTGATAGCACAAGCACGACGGCTGCAGGATGTGCGACCGCAGGCGTTTTGTGTAACTATAACCCAGGCCCACCAGGCACGACTGCATTCGGCAACTCGGGCTTGAACGGCGGGTGGTCGGGCAGCAGCGGTCAAATCCAGTCTGCCATTCGTATGCTCGAACGCGACGGTCTGATCCGCACACTTGCTGAACCGAACTTGACGGCAGTGTCGGGAGAGCCCGCGAAGTTCCTCGCAGGTGGCGAATATCCGGTGCCGATCGTCGATACGACGGGTGCACTCTCCGTGCAGTACAAAGAATTCGGTGTCGGTCTGGCGTTCACCCCGATCGTTTTGTCTGAAGGCCGCATCAGCCTGAAGATCGAAACTGAAGTTAGCGAACTGACGTCGCAAGGTGCAGTTGTTCTGTCGGGCATTTCGATCCCGGCCCTGAAGAAGCGCCAGGCCAAGTCGACCGTTGAACTTCCTTCTGGCGGCACCCTTGCTCTCGCTGGCCTAATTTCAGACGACACCCGTCAGAACATCGACGGTTTGCCGGGTGCCAAGGACATTCTGATCCTCGGGACGCTGTTCCGCAGCCGCGACTTCATCAAAAATGAAACGGAGCTCGTGGTCATCGTTACGCCATACCTCGTGAAGCCGACGTCGCGCCAGGAGCTGTCGACACCCGCCGATGGTCTCTACGCCGCGACGGATATGAAGGCCAACTTCCTCGGTCACTTGAACAAGGTCTACGGCAAGAGCGAAGCGCCGCCGACCGGCGATCTCAAGGGTGACTACGGTTTCATTGTCGAATAGCTCGGGCGAAGGAAGACGTATCATGACGTTCGCAACACACATTTCTCGCGGACCTTCGCTGGCCAAAACCGGTGCTGCCCTGGCGCTTGCTATTGCAGTCCTGGGAATTGGCGCCTGCAAAAGCGACGAAGGCCAAGGCACACAGGTGGCCGGCTGGACGCTGGTCGATCCCGAACAGCGCCATCCGATCATGGTCTCGCAAGAGCCTGCGATCCTTAACCTCCACGTACCACGTGGCTCGCAAGGCTTGACCTCGCAGCAACGTGCCGAAGTGGTGGAATTCACCAGCCGCTATCGTGCTGGAGACGCCGGTAACAGCCGCCTGGTGGTTTCTGTTCCAAGCGGTTCCGCCAACGAGGTTGCCGCCATCGGCGCCGCAGAAGACGTCCGCGAACTTCTGTTCGATGGCGGCTTCCCCGAGTCGGCGGTTTCCGTTGAAGCCTATCACGATGAAGGCGGCGCACAGCCTCCGATCCGCATCGCTTACATGCGCTATGTCGCCAAGGGACCCGATTGCGGCAACGACTGGTCGGAAAATCTTGCACGCAACGCACGCAACATCGGACATCCGAATTTCGGCTGCGCCAATCAGCGCAATCTGGCGTCCATGATCGTCAACCCGGCCGACCTCCTCGGACCGCGCACGATGGGCGAACGCTACTCGGATCGCCGCGACACAGTTATGGACGCCTGGAGCAAGGGCAAGACCACTGGTGCAGAGAAGTCTGAGGACGAACGCGTCCGGGTCAAAGGCGCACAATAAGGTTGAGGAAAGTCATGTCGAACCAAGCTCAGTCTGCACAGTTTGAAGACGATTTCGTCGAAGAGGATTCTGCGTTTGACCCGGCAGCCGGCGAGCGCGCACGTCCCATTCCGCGGATATCGATCCAAGCGTTCTGTGATGATCAAAGAAGCGCGGAAGTCCTGCAGTACGCGGCAGAAGACCGCCGTCTGTCTAAAGCGCACGTCAGCGTCCACATGGGCGGCATTGCGGCGGCGATTGCACACTACGTCGATAGCCCGACACCGAACCTCATCATCGTCGATACGGCGTTGAAGGGGCCGGCATTGCTGCCCGAACTCGATCATTTGGCGCAGAGCTGCGATCCGGGCACGAAAGTGATCGTGATCGGCCGCTATAACGATGTCTTGTTGTATCGTGAGCTGCTGAAGCGCGGCGTCAGCGAATACCTCGTTGCGCCCATTGATCCGATGGGATTGATGGAAAGCATCTCTAATCTCTACAATAACCCGGACACCGATCCGGTCGGCCACGTCTTCGCGTTCATCGGCGCCAAGGGCGGCGTCGGATCGTCAACGGTCTGCCATAACGTTGCCTGGACGCTGTCGGAAGTTTTGAAATCGAACGTCACGATCGCGGACCTCGACCTCGCGTTCGGCACCACGGGCCTTGATTTCAACCAGGACCCTGTGCAGGGCATTGCCGAAGCACTGGCCGCACCCGAGCGTCTCGACGATCAGTTGCTCGATCGCTTGCTGACCAAGTGTTCGGAGCATCTTTCGATCTTCGCGGCCCCCGTCGTTCTGGATCGCGACTATGACATCTCGCCGGAATCCTGCGACATGGTCATCGACGTCGTCCGCCAGAACGTGCCGTATGTGGCGGTTGATCTTCCGCATGGCTGGTCGCCTTGGAGCAAACGCGTCCTGTTGCAGGCCGACGAGGTGATCATCACCGCGGTGCCGGATCTTGCCAATTTGCGCAACGCGAAGAACATCGTCGACTTGCTGAAAACGTCGCGCAAGAACGACTCCAAGCCGCATCTCGTGCTCAACATGGCCAACGTGCCAAAGCGCCAGGAAATCACGCTCAAGGAATTCGAGCAGGCGCTTGATATCAAGGCCATCGCGACAATCGACTACGATTGTGAGTCGTTCAGTCAGGCCGCGAACAACGGCCAGATGGTTGAAGAAATGAACCCGAAGGCCAAGGCCGCGGAGAGGTTCCGCGAAATTGCGCTGAAGATGACGCATCGCCGCGATGTCAAAGCGGAGAAGCCGGCCCCGTCAGGGCTTTCCGCCTTCGCTCCACTGCTCGAAAAATTGAAGCTCAAGCGTTAGAGGCATAGTCACCATGTTCGGTAGGCGTTCCAATGAGCCGAGTGCTCCCAAGCGTATCGCCCCTCAACCGGCGGCGAATGCGCCTGCGCAAGCAGCGGAAATGAAGGTTGCTTCCGCTCCGCGGCAGCAAGCGCCAGCGGCGGCTCCGGCTCCCAAGCCGGAACCGGCGGCGGAGGCTCAGCGGAAGCACTCCGAAGAATATTATGACGTCAAAACGACGGTCTTTAACGCACTGATCGATACCATCGACCTGACGCAGTTGGCCAAGCTCGACAGCGCGGCGGCACGCGAAGAAATTCGCGATATCGTCAGCGAGATCATTCAGATCAAAAACGTCGTTATGTCGATCGCCGAGCAGGAAGAACTGCTCGAAGATATTTGTAACGACGTTCTCGGCTACGGTCCTCTCGAACCGCTGCTGGCGCGCGACGACATCGCCGACATTATGGTCAACGGCGCTTCCACGACGTTTATCGAAGTCGGCGGCAAAGTGCAGAAGACGGGCGTCCGTTTCGCCGACAACCAGCAGTTGATGAATATCTGCCAGCGTATCGTTAGCCAGGTTGGCCGCCGCGTCGATGAATCGAGCCCGATCTGCGACGCGCGTTTGCCTGATGGATCTCGTGTCAACGTGATTGCGCCGCCGCTTGCTATCGACGGCCCAGCACTCACCATTCGTAAGTTCAAAAAGGACCGTTTGAAACTTGAACAACTGGTCAAGTTCGGTTCGATCACGCCGCAAGCCAAGACGATCCTGGAAGTTATCGGCCGGGTCCGCTGCAACACCATCATCTCCGGCGGTACCGGTTCGGGCAAAACGACGTTGCTCAACTGTCTAACGGGTTCGATCGATATGGATGAGCGCATCATCACATGCGAGGACTCTGCCGAACTTCAGCTCCAGCAGCCGCACGTTGTGCGCCTTGAAACCCGCCCGCCGAACCTCGAAGGCGAAGGCGAAATCAAGATGCGCGACTTGATCAAGAACTGTCTGCGTATGCGACCTGAACGCATCATCGTCGGCGAAGTCCGTGGCCCTGAGGCCTTCGACCTTCTGCAGGCGATGAACACGGGCCATGACGGCTCGATGGGAACGCTTCACGCCAACTCACCGCGCGAAGCTCTCAGCCGTCTTGAATCGATGATCACCATGGGCGGCTATTCGCTTCCCATTAAGACAATTCGTGAAATGATTTGCGGATCGGTCGATGTGATCGTTCAGGCATCTCGTCTGCGCGATGGCTCACGTAAGATTACGCACATCACCGAAGTGCTCGGGATGGAAGAAGAAACGGTGACGTTGCAGAACATCATCGTCTTCGAAATCACCGGCGAAGATGCGAACGGCAAGATTGTCGGCCGCCATCGTTCGACGGGCATTGCACGTCCGCGGTTCTGGGATCGCGCGGAATACTACGGCGAAACCGATCGTTTGGCGCGTGCGCTGGCCGAGTCGGAAGTGGCAGACGCAAACGGCAATCCGCTTGGAGAGCAAAATGCTTGACGGATCAATGGGGCCAATACTGTTCGCTGGGCTTGTCGCGATCGCGATCGCGGGCGTGGTCTTCGCGTTCATGCTTCCGTATGCATCCGGCGACCGTGCGAAAGACAAGCGTGTTCAGGGCGTCACCGAAAACCGCACACGCAAGCTCGGCACCGCTGCCGCGGATCAGCAGTCGAGCCGCAAAAAGTCGGTCGCCGATACGCTTAAAGAAATCGATACGCGCGCTAAGGCTAAAGAGAAGGTCACTCTGCGCCTGCAATTGCAGCGGGCGGGATTGCAGATCACGCCGCGCGATTTCCACATAGCAAGCGCGATTGCCGGCGTCGTTAGCTTTGGCGTCGTTTATGGCGGCCTGCATGCACCGTTCATGGGCGGCGTCGTTGCCGCGTTCTTGGGCTGCATGGGCTTACCGCGCTGGTATTTGGGCAAAATGGTCAAGCGCCGCCAGGCTAAGTTCCTTGCGGAATTGGCCAATGCCATCGACGTTGTCGTGCGCGGTGTCAAATCGGGTCTGCCGCTCAACGAATGCTTGCAGGTGATTGCGCGTGAAAGCCCTGAGCCACTGGCCGGCGAATTCCGCGAAGTGGTTGAACAACAACGTCTCGGTGTGACGCTTGGCGAAGCCCTCGATCGCATGTGCGACCGCCTTCCGCTTGCGGAAGTGCGCTTCCTGGCAATCGTCATCGGCATTCAGCAGCAGGCGGGCGGCAACTTGTCGGAAGCGCTTGGCAACCTTTCGGGCGTGCTGCGCGACCGGTTCCGTATGCAGCTGAAGATCAAAGCTCTGTCCGCTGAAGCCAAGGCGTCGGCCATGGTTCTAGCATCGTTGCCGCCAGGCGTGATGTTCATGGTTTACCTGACGTCGCCGGATTATATCATGCCGCTGTTCACCACCATGATGGGCCGCTTCATGATTGCGGTCGGCGCATGTTGGATGCTGACCGGCATTCTCGTTATGCGGAAGATGATCAACTTCAAGTTCTAGATGCTCCTTCACGGGTCCAAAAGCCCGGTCAATTTTTGAAACGGTTGTGCAATGGGAAGCTTCGTCGAAACCGTCATGAATCCGCAGCTGGTCGCCACCATCATGGCGGCGGTCTGTGTGTTCGCGACCGTGCTGTCGGTTGCGATGCCGATGCTGGCGCGCGATCGGATGAACCAGCGCATGAAGGAAATGGCCGTCGAACGCGCGAAGATGCGTTCCGCACGCATCGCGGATTTGGCCAAGGAAGCCGGCAAGAGCGGCAAGCTTCGGTCGACGCCGAAAGGCTTTATGCAGCGGATCGTCGATCAGCTCGATCTGCGCGAAAAGTTCGACAACGAAGAGCTTCGCGAGAACTTGAAGCGCGCTGGTCTGCGCGGTCAGGCGCCTGTCGTGTCGTTCATGTTCTTCCGCGTGGCCGCGCCGATCATTCTGTTCTTTGCGACCGCAGCTTATGTGTTCTTTATCGGGGAAGTTACATATCCGCCCTTGATCAAGGTGCTTATTGCGGTCGGTGCTGGCTTCCTCGGCTTCTATGTGCCGAACGTCTTCATCTCGAACCTTGCCACCAAGCGCCAACAGTCGATCAAACAAGCTTGGCCGGATTCGCTGGACATGCTGCTGATCTGCGTGCAGTCGGGTATGTCGGTCGAAGCAGCCTTTGGCAAGGTGTCCAAGGAAATCGCCCGCCAGTCGATCGAGCTTGCCGAAGAAATGACACTGACGACGGCTGAGCTTTCCTACCTCCAGGATCGCCGGCAGGCCTATGAAAATCTGGCCAAACGCACGGGTCTTCCGGGTGTCAAATCGGTGACGACGGCGCTGGTTCAGGCCGAACGCTATGGTACGCCGGTCGGTGCGGCGCTCAGAACGATGGCTAAGGAAAATCGCGAAGTCCGCCAGTCGGAAGCCGAAGCGAAGGCGGCCGCTCTGCCACCGAAGCTGACCGTGCCGATGATCGTGTTCTTCCTGCCGGTTCTGTTCATCGTTATTCTTGGACCCGCCGCCCTCGGCTACATGGCGATGCAGTCGCAATAGGCCAAGGTGCCGTCTTAGGGCCATATATTTCAGTGTTGCGTCAAAGCCCCGGCCACTCGTTGGCCGGGGCTTTTTGCTGCTCTGCGTGACGTGGATGATCAGTGCAATCGGGCCGAGAGTGTTGCGAGAAAAGCCCGACCTAGTGCCGTGGCGCACATACAAAAAAAGACACCGGCCGCGAGGGCCGGTGTCAGCTTTGTCATGCAGGGGTCAGGAAATCTTTAGCGCGCTGAGCCTTTCAGGCCCGATGTGTTGGTTGTGGCGACGACCTCAGGCTGCCACGTCGCCGGTGCAACCTCTGTGGCTGCTGGTTTGAAGGCGTCGGACTTGAGCGCGACAGGAGATGCGGCGGGCTTTGAAGGCGACGTTGCTATGGCGCGCGAAACCTTCGTTTTGAAATCCGTGACGGGGGCTTCCGCGAAGGCGGACGGGATGGCTGCAGGCGCAACCTTCGGATCCAATTTCACGATATTGCGGACCATATCGACATTCGCAGCACCCGCTACGGCAGTTGCCGTTCCCGCTGTCAGTGATTTGGCTTCGTCGTAGCGGCCTTGCAGACCGAGCACGAGCGCCAGATTCTGGTTGACCTTTGCGGTGTCGTCGCCGGGATTGGCCGCCGCCTGCCGCAGCAGCGACTCTGCCTGCTTTGGATCGCCGCCCATCGCATGCGCCATCGCCAAGTTATTCAGCACCGACGGCTGGTTTTCCGACAGCGACAGCGCCCGCTCGTAGAACGGGATGGCCTGCTTATATTGTCCTTGCTTGGCGAGCACGGTGCCGCGCGCCGAGATTACTTTCCAATCCGGCTTGGCGGGATCGTCCGCGACTTCGAGCATACGCGCGGCAACGCCGACCTGATCCAGTTCCAATGCGAGGCGGCCATATTCGCCAGCCAGCTCTTTGTCGGCGTCATGATAGGATGCAGCGTGTTGGAGAACGGCCAGCGCCTTCTGCTTTTCGCCAAGGGCCTTCAGGTTGCGCGCGTAATTCAGTGCCGGCTTCAATTCGGCGGGCCGTTTGGCGTATTCCTTGCCCCAATAGGTCGTGGCCTTTTGAAGTTCGTTCTGCGGATATTTGGAATCCGCCGACTCGTCGCCAGAATCGCCGCTCTGTTCCGTCGCGGCCAGATTTGTTGACGGCAGAATGTCAGCCGTCTGGGCGCACGCTCCCAGCATCAAAGTTGCCGTTAGTCCAGCCAGTCCGCGGGCCGCCGCGGGCCGAAAGCCACGCTTGAGGTGCGCCATATTATTTCTCCCTACTGCCGGCTGCCGCTACGGATCCGGCCGAATCTCTGCGACTGTCAGTCTCTGGGACAGCGGTCAATAAACGCTTAACTCTTGACAGGAACTTTGGGCGCAGATGCAACTGCGTGCTGCGTAATTTTGCTGATGTGCCTTGGCATAACGGGGTGAAGCGCATGCGGTGCGCGGGCCTGGAGGGTGATCGAATGGTCGAAACGACAGCGTGGTCGGCGCGCGATATTTTTGAAGTCGGCACTGCGAGCGAAGCGGGCATTCCCGTTTGGCTTTTGAAAGCCGGCGACGTGCCGGTTGCGTTCAGCGCCGCGCAGCGCGCCTGGCTCGAAGCGCAGACGTTTACCGGCGCCGCCAAGAAACAGGTCTCAATTCCAGGCGAGGGCGGCGCTGTTGGCGCAGTGGCGTTCGGCCTTGGCAACGGCAATGCCGGCGATCCGAGCGGTCCCTCCGAACTCCTGACCGGACAATTGGCGCAATCCCTTCCGCCAGCCACCTATGCGCTGGCAGGCGCTTATGGCGCTTCTGAATTGGCGGCGATTGCCTGGGGGCTCGGCGCCTATCGCTTCCATCGCTATCGCAGCGGGAGCGATAGCGCCGCCCCGCGCGCGCGCTTGCGCATACCGGCCGGTGTCAACGCGGCGGCCGTCATCAACACCACGGAAGCCGTTTGGTACGGTCGCGATCTGATCAACACGCCGGCATCCGATATGGGGCCGCAAGAGCTTGAGGATGCCACGCGCCACCTCGCTGCCCGGCACGGCGCGCACGTCTCGGTGATCGCAGGGGACGATCTTTTGCGGCAGAATTTCCCTATGATTCATGCTGTTGGCCGCGCCAGTCCGCGCCCGCCACGGCTGATCGACATGACTTGGGGTCCGGCCGATGCGCCTAAGATCACACTGGTCGGCAAAGGCATCACGTTCGACAGCGGCGGCCTCGATATCAAGCCGGCCAGCGGCATGCTGATCATGAAGAAGGACATGGGCGGTGCCGCGACTGCGTTGACGCTCGCCCATATGATCATGGGGCAGAAGCTCAACTGCCGTCTGCGCGTATTAATTCCGTCTGCTGAAAATTCGATCAGCGGCGATGCCTTCCGGCCCGGCGATATTCTCAAGAGCCGCGCGGGGTGGAGCGTCGAAATTGGCAACACGGATGCCGAAGGCCGTCTCGTGCTGGCCGACGCCCTGGCGCTCGCCGACGAAGAAAGCCCCGACAATCTGTTTGTATTCGCAACGTTGACCGGGGCAGCACGATCGGCGCTCGGTCCTGACTTGCCGGCGTTCTTCACCGACTGCGAGACCCTTGGCGCCAATCTGCCCGTCTCGGCTGCGGCGGTCGGCGATCCGCTCTGGCGTATGCCGCTGTGGGAGGGCTATAAGCGCCATCTCGACAGCGACATCGCAGATATGAACAATGTCTGGGATACGCCGTTTGCGGGCGCCATTACGGCGGCGCTGTTTCTCCGCCGCTTCGTGTCGAATGCCCGGCGTTTCGCCCACTTTGACCTGTATGGCTGGCGCTCATCCAGCAGGCCACTCGGACCGAAGGGTGGCGAACCGCAAACCGCGCGTGCCGTCATGGATTATTTGAAACGGGAATTTGCTGCGTGAAAATGCCGGCCGATGAAAGTTTGAAGCCCTCGCTTGATGTGCGCCGCAATGCATTCCGGCCCGATCTTGCCGCCGCGCACCTTGAAGGCACCGTGACGGCTGGACGCTTCGTTAAAGGCCGGCTTGGTCAGGTTCTGCGTCCATCTGTGCCGTTGCGCAAACAGCCTGATGCGGCGCGCGGCCTTGAGACGGAAGCCCTCTACGGCGAAGCTGTAACCGTTTTTGACGAAGCCGATGGCTGGGCCTGGGTGCAACTGGCGCGTGACGGCTATGTCGGGTATCTGCCGGCGGCTGCCATCCGCATCGGTCCTCTCATAGCGCCGACGCATCGCGTTCAGAGTGTCGGCACCTTTGTCTATTCAGCGCCTGATATCAAAACGCCGCCAGTGATGCACCTGCCGCTGAACGCGCTGCTGACCGTTACAGGCGGCGATGATAGGTTTGCCAAAATCAGTGGTGGGTTGTTTGCGATTGCCCGCCATCTTGCGCCATTGGATCGCCCGGCACGGGATTTCGTCGAGATTGCCGAGCGTTTGATTGAAACGCCGTATCTGTGGGGTGGATGTACGCGCATTGGCATCGATTGCTCGGGGCTGGTTCAGGCGTCGATGCAGGCCGCTAACATCGGTGCGCCGCGCGATAGCGATATGCAACGCGAAGAACTGGGCATACCAGTTCAAATTGTTGCAGACTTCGAGAACCTGCGGCGCGGCGATCTGGTTTTCTGGCAAGGGCATGTCGGCATCATGTCAGACGGCGTGATGCTGGTGCACGCCAATGCCCATCATATGATGGTGGTGGCTGAACCTCTGTCGGTCGCTGCCGCCCGCATCGCGAAAGCCAGCGGTGGGCCGATTATCGCCATCCGCAGGTTACCGGGGCTGACGGCCTAGCGGTGCTCTCGTTTCAGCGCCGGTAGGGCAGGAATCGGTGGCAGCTTTGTTCGGTCGCACAGTCGAGCTTGCGGGCAAGGCGCGGCGCAACCCTGCGCTCGCCGATCCAGGCCCAGCCGTCTTCAAGCGTAATGCGCGTCTCGATTGCCTCTAGCGTATCCGTGAGTGCGCTGCGAATGGAGATGCGATCGACGTTGCCCGCGCCTATCGCGCGAACCAGCATCGGAAAGAACGCGAACACATCGACCGGCTTGTCTTCGTAGACTTCGTCCGCGATCTGGAGATCGAATTTCTGATCTGACCGCAGCAACAATTCAAACGGGCAGGCACCGGGCGTGTTGGGTATGGCACTGAGCTTCCAATAGGCCGGCGTCATCGCGGTGGTGATGGCGCTGCAATCGCCATGCGCCAGCGCCCAGTCTTCGAGCACTGTTATGGTGTCGCCCAGCTCTTTGCGATAGACGTCGTCGGAAAACATGGGGCCGTCTCGATAGAATCTCTCATGCCGCGTCGTACTGCGTCCGCTTACCACGGTCGCGCGCCATTCGCGACGGCGATTTTCCCGTACTGTGGCGTCAACCGGCGAGTGTGGCGGCGAGAGCTTTATCTTTGTCGAGCGCCCGCTGCAGGGCCGGACGCTCAGCTAGCCGTTCGGCATAGCTGGTGAACTCGTGACGTTCAGGCAGCAATTTAAACATCAGCATCCAGCGCACCCCGGAGCCGACGATGACGTCGGCCGCCGAAAACGTCTCGCCGAGAATATACGGCCCCGTGGCCAGTGCCCCGGCGAGCGCGTCGATCGTGGCGTCATAGGTACCGTAAGACATCATCGCCGGCGAACCCGGTTCGCGCTTCAGCGCCAGATCGGTGACGGCCGGCTCGACGGCGGCTTGGTTGAAAACAATCCAGCGCAGATACGTGCCGCGCCTGGGGTCGCCGATTTTCGGCGCCAGCCCGGCCTCTGGAAACAGGTCCGCCAGATACAATGCAATCGCGGCGGCTTCCGTAATCACCGTGTCGCCATGGACTACGGCCGGAACCTTGCCCATCGGATTGATGGCCATATACCAAGGCGTTTTGTGATCGCCCTTGGCAAGGTTCAAAACCTTGCAATCATGTGGCGGACTGCCGAGTTCCTCGAAGAGCCATTGGATCGCGCTCGATCGGGTGTTCGGCGCATGATAGTGCGTCAAGGAGTGCGCGCTCATCCGTCAGGTTCCTTATCAGTCGATGTTCAGCTCGCCAGCACGCCGCGATGGGCAACTTTCATGTCAAACGCCGCTGCCAACAGCGCCTTGGTGTAGTCCTGCTTGGGATTGTCGAAGATTTCGCGCGCCGGGCCTTCTTCCACGACCTTACCATTGCGCATCACGATCACATAGTTACACAGCGCCCTGACGACTTTGAGGTCGTGGCTGATGAACAGGTAGGCGAGTTGCCGCTTGTTCTGCAAATTGCGCAGCAGATCGACGATCTGCGCCTGCACGCTCATATCAAGCGCACTGGTCGGCTCGTCCAGCATCACGAACTTGGGCTCCAGCACCATGGCGCGCGCGATCGCGATACGCTGGCGTTGTCCGCCTGAAAATTCGTGCGGATAGCGGTCTTGGGCGTTGGGATCGAGGCCGGCTTCCTTGAGTTCCGCTCCGACCCGGGCGCGGCGCGCATCTTCATCGAGATCCGGCTGCTGGATCAGCATGCCTTCCTCGATGATCTGCCCAACCGTCAATCGCGGCGATAGCGAGCCATACGGGTCTTGGAAAACCACCTGCATGTCTTTGCGCAGCGGCCGCATCTGCTTGTTGGTATAGCCGTCAATGCGGTTGCCCACGTAGGCGATCGGGCCTTCTGACGAGATTAAGCGTAGCAACGCGAGGCCGAGCGTGGTTTTCCCGGACCCGGATTCGCCCACCACGCCGAGCGTCTCGCCAGCGCGCAGTTTCATGGTCAAGCCGTCGACCGCTTTGACGTAATCGACGGTCCGCTTCAGCAGGCCTCGTTTGATTGGGAACCAGACTTTGAGGTTCTCGGTCTCGACGACCACGGGCCCGGAAAGATCGGTCACCGGCGGGGAACCTTTCGGTTCGGCCTCGATCAGATGTTTGGTGTAGGGGTGCTTCGGCGCATCGAAGACAGCCTGCGCGCTGCCCGATTCAACGATCTCGCCGTCCTTCATCACGTAGACGCGGTCGGCCATGCGCCGTACGATGCCGAGATCGTGGGTGATGAGCAGCATCGCCATGCCCATCTCCTTCTGCAGCGAGCTTGAGCAGTTCGAGGATTTGCGCCTGGATGGTGACGTCGAGCGCCGTCGTCGGCTCGTCCGCGATCAGCAGGTCGGGCTCGTTGGCAAGCGCGGTGGCGATGATCACGCGTTGACGCTGGCCGCCCGAGAGTTGATGGGGATAGCTGTCGAGACGCTTTTCGGCGTCGCGAATGCCGACCTTGGTCAACAGGTCGATGACGCGCGTCCGCGTTTCCGCGTCGCCCAGATTGCGGTGCAGCTTGATGATCTCGCCCACCTGCTTCTCGATGGTGTGCAGCGGGTTGAGCGTCGTCATCGGCTCTTGAAAGATGATCGAGATCTTGTCGCCGCGGATCGTGCGCATGAACCGATCGTCGGCTTTCAGAATATCCTTGCCGTCGAACCAGATTTCTCCCGTCGGGTGCGAGGCGGAGCTTGGCAGCAGCTTCAGGATCGACAAGGCCGAGACGGTCTTGCCGGAGCCGGATTCGCCGACGAGCGCCACCGTTTCGCCCTTGGTGATGTTGAACGACACGCCCTTGACGACGCGCGCCGCACTTTCACCTTCTCCGAATTCAACCGACAGGCTCTTGACGTCAACCAGGGGTGCTTCGCTCATGGCCTACTTCCCCTGCTTGAAGGTTTTGCGGGGGTCGAGCGCGTCGCGCACCGCTTCGCCCATGAAGATGGCGAGGCTCAGAATAATCGACACGGCAACGAAGCCTGAAATGCCGAGCCACGGCGCTTCGAGGTGCTTTTTGCCTTGAAGCAGCAGCTCGCCGAGCGATGGCGATCCGGGCGGCATGCCAAGGCCGAGGAAGTCGAGCGCGGTCAGCGCCGCGATGCCGCCCGATAGCTTGAAAGGCAGGAAGGTCAACGTCGCGACCATGGCGTTCGGCAGCAGATGCTTGAACATGATCTGCCAATCGGACAGCCCGAGCGCGCGTGCGGCGCGGACGTATTCAAGGTTGCGTCCGCGTAGAAACTCAGCGCGCACCACGCCGACGAGCGACGTCCATGAGAAGATCAGCAGAATGCCGAGCAGGGTCCAGAATCCTGGAATGAACATCGACGATATGATGAGCAGCACGAACAGCTCTGGAATCGAGTTCCAGATCTCCAGGATGCGCTGGAAGATCAGATCGGTTTTTCCGCCGAAATAGCCTTGCACCGCGCCCGCCAGCACGCCGATTGCCGACGACACAATTGTTAGCAGCAGGCCGAATAACACCGAGACGCGGAAGCCGTAGATCACGCGCGCCAGCACATCGCGGCCCTGATTATCGAGGCCGAGCCAGTTCATGTTGCCGAAGGCTTCATAGCGCGCGACTTGTTCAGCCGGCGCGTCGCACAGCTTCATAGAAGACGCCCACGGCGGCGGCGCGGGATAGCCAAGGCAGATGCCACCCGTGCCGACGCGGCCGGGATAGTCTTTGTTGATCGTGTCGTAGGAATAGCGGATCGGCGGCCAGATCATCCAGCCATTGGACTCGATCTCCTGGTGAATGTCGGGCGTCTTGTAATCCGTCACCGCCAGAAAGCCGCCGAATTTTTCTTCCGGATAATCGACGAGCACCGGGAACAGAATCTCGCCCTTGTAGCTGGCGATCAGCGGCCGGTCGTTGGCGATGAATTCCGCAAACAGCGTGAGCAGAAACAGCCCTGAGAATATCAGGAATGAGCGGTAGCCCAGTTTATGGGCTTTGAAGCGTTCGAGGCGGCGCTGATTGACGGGCGATAGCCGCCAGCCGAAGTGATCGGCGGCGCGCTGGAAAATCCCGCTAAGGCGCTTCTTCGGCTTCGGGGCGAGGGGTGCTGCGGGCACTGTCTGATCCATCGTCATACCTCCCGCGTCTCGAAGTCTATGCGCGGATCGACGAGGGTATAGACGTAGTCGCTGATGATGCCGACGACCAAGCCGACCAGCGAGAAGATGTAGAGCGAGGCAAAGACCACCGGATAGTCACGCTTTTCGATGCTTTCAAACGACAGCAGCCCAAGCCCGTCGAGCGAAAAGATCGTCTCGATCAGCAGGGCGCCGGAGAAGAATGCGCCGATGAAGGCGGAGGGGAAGCCCGCAATAATCAGCAGCATGGCGTTGCGGAACACGTGGCCATAGAGCACTTGATGTTCATTAAGCCCCTTGGCGCGTGCCGCCACCACATACTGCTTGCGGATTTCATCGAGGAACGAATTCTTGGTCAGGAACGTCATGGCGGTGAACGAGCCGATCGCCATGGCGATCATCGGCAGCGTCAGATGCCAGAAGTAATCGACGATTTTGCCAAACCACGAGAGCTGGTCGAAATTATCCGAGAACAGCCCGCGCGACGGGAACCACTGGAAGAACGACGATCCCGCGAACAGGATCAGCAGCAGCACGGCGAACAGGAAGCCGGGGATGGCGTAGCCAACGACGAGTACGGCGCTGGTCCAGTTATCGAAGGGTGTGCCGTCCTGCACGGCTTTGCGTATGCCGAGCGGGATCGAGATCAGATAGGTGAGCAGCGTCATCCATAGGCCGAGCGATATGGAGACGGGCAACTTCTCCTTGATCAGATCGAGCACCGAAACGTCGCGGAAATAGCTCTTGCCGAAATCGAAGGTCAGGTAGTTCTTCATCATCAAGAAGAAGCGTTCGTGCGCCGGCTTGTCGAAGCCGTACTGCTTCTCCAGGCTTTTGATGAACTCGGGGTCAAGCCCCTGCGCGCCACGATACTTTGACGACACGGCATCCGCCGCGCCTTGGCCGAGTTGCGCGCTGGCGCCACCACCGGCTAGACCATCGCCACCGCCGCCACCCATGCGATTGATGATGGAACTATCATGCCCCATGAGCTGGGCGATCATGCGCTCCACCGGTCCGCCGGGCGCGAACTGCACGACCACGAACGAAAATAGCATGATGCCGAACAGCGTCGGAATGATCAGCAGTATTCGTTTGAGGAGATAGGTTGCCATCAGGGCTGCGCCGCTCCTTGCGGGTAAGTAGGGACCTTCTCGCCGGGTGCTGACGACGTCTGTGGCTTCCCGGCAGCCAACGCCTCAGCTTTTGCCGCATCGTACCACCACGTGTCGAGCACGCCCGGATCATACAGCGGCTTTATGGCGGGCCGAGAAAACTTATTCCAATAGGCGATGTTGTGGGACGCTTTATACCAATGCGGCACCCAATAGTGGCCGGCGCGCAGCACCCGGTCGATGGCGCGGGTGGCGGTGACCAGTTCGGCACGCGATTTGGCGCCATCACCTTATCGACGAGCGCGTCGATCGTCGGGTCGGCGATGCCGGCCAGATTGAACGAGCCATCGAGTTTGGCGGCGTCCGAACCCCAATAGCTTCTCAGTTCGATGCCGGGCGTCAGTCGCAGGGCGTAGCGCTGGGTTGAGACGTCGAAATCGAAGGATTTCATGCGGCGCTCATATTGCGCCGGATCGACCATGCGGATCGAGGCGTTGACGCCGATCTTTTTCAGGTTTTCAGCATACGGGCCGGTGATGCGCTCGAACATCGGCTCGAACATCAGAAATTCGATGTCGAGCGTCTCGCCCTTGGCGTTGCGCAGAAAGCGGTCGGCGCCCGCTGTCCATCCGGCCGCGACGAGCAGATCGCGAGCCTTCTTGAGATTGTCGCGATTGTTGCCGCTGCCGTCGGAGACGGGCGGCAGGTACGGCGTGTCGAACACGGCGGGCGATAGCGCATCCTTGAAGGGCGCCAGAAGCGCGAGTTCCTCGGGCGAAGGTTTATCGCGCGCCATCATGTCGGAATTTTCGAAGAAGCTGCCCGTGCGCTTATACAAGCCATAGAACAACTTCTTGTTCGACCACTCGAAGTCGAAAGAAAGATCGAGCGCCTGGCGCACGCCCACATCCTTGAACTTATCGCGGCGCGTGTTGATGAAATACCCTTGAGCGCCGGATGGGCGGGCGTCGGGCAACGTGTCCTTGATCAGCCGGCCTTCCTTGACCGCCGGAATATCGTATCCCGTGGCCCAGTTGACGCTGGTGAACTCCTCGCGGAAATCGAGCTGCGCCGATTTGATCGCCTCAAGCTCGACGTTGCGATCGCGGTAGTAATCAAAGCGAATTTCATCGAAGTTGAAGCGCCCGCGATTGACGGGCAGATCCTTCGCCCAATAGTCGGCGCGCCGCGCATAGGTGACGTAGGTTCCGGCCTTGAAGTCCTTGATGGCGTAAGGCCCTGACCCGAGCGGAGGCTTCAGCGTCGTTTCTTCGAATTTCTCGTTTGTGTAGTACGCCTTCGAAAGGATCGGCAGTGTGGCCACGATCTGCGGCAGGTCGCGGGTCAACTTGCCTTTGAACGTGTAGCGCACCGTCGCGGCGTCAAGGGCTTCGGCTGTAATGACGTCGCGCAGTGTCAGCGTGTATTCAGGCCGGCCCTTCTCCTTCAGCGTCGTGAACGAGAACACGACATCGTCAGCCGTCACCGGCGTCGCATCAGCGAACTTTGCTTGCGGGCGCAGCTTGAATGTCACCGATAGGCCGTCGGCCGCAACATCGGCGGTTTCGGCAACCAGCCCGTAAACCGCGTCGGGTTCATCGTCAGCGCGCACCAGCAGGCTGTCGAACAGGAACTCCAGACCTTGCGCGGCGTCGCCTTTCAGAATGTAGGGATTGAATGTGTCGAACGTGTTGGCGCCGCCCGTTCCCATGGTCACGATGCGGCCGCCCTTTGGCGCATCCGGATTGACGTAGTCGAAATGCTTGAAGTCGGGCGCATACTTCAGTTCGCCGAAGACCGATAAGCCGTGACGCGGCTCGGCGGCAGCCGCTGCGGCGAACAGTGTCGAGGCGAGGAGGACAATCAGGCTTGTCGTTCGCATTCGTGTGGAACGGCTCATGGATGGGCGCCCTGGGTTGACCGTCGCTCGCCGCGCGCCGCTGCGACCGTTTTGGCCCTAGCCGCATCGATCCACCAGACCTGCATCACAGCCGATCTTTGCGACGGCAGTTTTTCCGGCCGGCCGAAAATATCCCAATACGCCAGTCGTTCGAAGGGATAGTGCCAATGCGGCACGACGTAGAAATTCCACAGCAGCACGCGGTCGAGTGCTTTGGTGGCGGCAACCAGTTCGGCGCGATCTTTTGCAAACACCACGCGGTCAATTAGCTTATCGATTGCCCGGTTCTTGATGCCCGCCGTATTGCGGCTGGCTGGCTTGTCGGCGGCGTCCGAGCCCCAGAACAGGCGCTGCTCATTGCCGGGCGATTCCGACTGCGCAAACGTATCGATGATGATGTCGAAGTCGCGGTTGTCCTCGCGCAGTTTATATTGCGAAGAATCGACCACGCGCACGCTTGCTTTGATGCCGAGCGTTTCGAGATCCTTCACATACGGCAGAATAATCCGCTCGAAGGTGTCTCCGTCGATCAGGAATTCTGCAATAAGCGGCTCGCCTGCCGCGTTTTTGAGAATGCGATCCGATCCGAGGCTCCACCCGGCGGCGTTGAACAGCTTCATCGCCTCGAGCTGGTGTTTGCGGTAATCGCCCTGCGCGGCGTTGACCGGATTTTTCCATTCGGTCGTGAACACCTCCGGCGGCACGTCGGCTTTTACCTCATTGAGGATTTCAAGTTCTTTGCCCTCCGGCAAGCCCTTTGCCGCGAGTTCCGAATTTTCAAAATAGCTGCCGACGCGCACATAGAGATCATAGAACAGCTTCTTGTTGGCTTCTTCGAAGTTGAACAGCAAGCCGAACGCTTGGCGCACACGCGGGTCCTGGAACTGCTTGCGGCGCTGGTTAAACACGAATGCCTGCATCGGCGCGACGCGCTTGACCGGCAAGGCTTCCTTTTTCACGAGGCCCTTCTTGAGGGCGGCGAAATCGTACTTCGTCGCCCAGGCACCGGCCTGATTTTCGGCCCAGAAATCGAGCCGGCCGGATTTGAAATCCTCGAATGCCGGCGTGCGGTCGCGATAGTAGGTCAGCTAAATCGTGTCGATGTTGAACTGCCCGCGCATCACCGGCAGATCCTTGCCCCAATAATCCGCGACACGCTCGAACGTGATTTTGCGGCCGGTTTCGAAGGATTTGACCTTGTAAGGGCCATTGCCGAGCGGCGGCTCGACGGTGGTCTTGGCGAGATCGCGCTTCTCGCCGTTGGCTTCGGTGCCTTCCCAATAGGCCTTCGAGACGACCGAAAGCTCGCCCATGATCATCGGCAGTTCGCGATTGTTCTTTGAATCGAAAGTAAACGTCACCTCATGGTCGCCGGTCTTCTCGGCCTTGACGACGTTCTTGTAGTAGAACGCATACATGGCGTTGACCCGCTTCAACTCGTTCAGCGAAAACACGACATCGTCGGGCGTGATCGGCGAGCCGTCGTGGAACTTTGCTTCGGGCCGCAGTTTGAAGGTGGCGGACGAATAATCCTCCGGATAGCTGACGCACTCCGCGATCAAACCATAATTGGTAGACGGCTCGTCGGGGTTCGGCGCCATCAGGCTGTCAAAGGTCATGTCGATGCCGGCAGCCTTCACACCCTTGTCGGAAAACGGGTTGAGGGTGTCAAAAGTGCCCTCGGCGAACTGGCGCACGGTGCCGCCCTTCGGCGCATCGGGATTAACCCAGTCGAAATGTTTAAAATCGGCCGCCATCTTCGGTGTGCCGACCAGCGATACGGCGTGATGGCAAACGGCGTCGGCCGCAGATGCGCTCGTGGTGAATGTGGCGAGGAGGAGCGCTGCGAGAGCGGCAAGGCCGTTGGCAAGTGCAATCGATCGCATCGTTGGTCCAATCCTTCTCATGTCGCTCCAGCCATCAGTCGCCTTCAGCCACTTGCGCCCCAGCGTGGCTGGCCGGAGCGCCTTTGCGGACAAAGCCTAACATTCGTCAAGCCAGGGGGGATAACTTTCCCACACCACCTACGAAAACGACCCTGCCGAACGGTCGGCAGGGTCGCAAAATTCGGCATCGCGAGCGAGTTAACTTGCTGTCATTTAGGCAGCGGGACCGGGGTATCGGCCTGGGATGCCAGATAGGCGATCAAATCGGCCCGGTCGGCTGCTGCCGGCAGGCCGGCAAAGACCATCTTTGTGCCTGCAACAAAGGCCTTCGGGTTGGTCAGAAACGCCGAAAGTTCTTCGAACGTCCACTTACCACCTTTGGCCAGCATGCCTTCCGAGTACTTGAAGCCTTCTGCCGAGCCCTTGGGGCGATCAACGATGCCGTGGAGATTGGGGCCGACGCCGTTCGGCTTGCCCTTTTCCGCCGTATGGCAGGACTTGCACTTGGCGAAGATCGATTTGCCGTTGTCAGCGCTGGCCTTGCCAAGCAGCGCGACCGCGTCGGCGCCACCGGCAGCGGCAGGTGCCGCAGCGGCTTCGGCGGTCTTAGCTTCGCCGCCAGCGTCCTTCTTGTCCGATGCCGGGGCTTCAGCCGCCTTCGCTTCGGCGACAGGCAGCACATAGCCGGGCTTTTCCGGGCCGTGGTGGGAAGTGGTTTCAATCAGTGTCTTCGTGCCGAAGATCAGCAACAGTGCGGAAAGCACCGCTCCGGCGATCTTGGTGATTTCAAAACTATCCATTGGGATTTCCTCGTTGCCACGATCTTCAGGCGGAAGCGACATAGGTTTGAGGTATATAACCTCGCATTTCCCTTGCAAGACTTCAAAGCCCCGTTTTACAGCCAATCGAGCGAGACAGTTTGTCACCGATTCAGAGAACCGCCCCCGTGAAGTCAAAGACTTTGATTGTAATTCCGGCCCGCATGCAGGCCACGCGCCTGCCCGGCAAGCCACTGGCCGATATTCACGGTTTACCGATGATCGTGCATGTCTGGCGCCGTGCCGTGGCCGCGCGCTGCGGCGATGTGATCGTTGCGACCGACAGCGGCGAGATCGCGGATGCGGTCGCCAGGGCCGGTGGCGAAGCAATTCTGACGCGCGCCGATCATGCGTCCGGCTCGGATCGGGTCTACGAAGCGATCACCAAGAAAGACCCGACGGGTTCCGCCGGGATCATCGTCAATCTGCAAGGCGACCTGCCGACACTCGATCCCGCGCTCGTCGCGGCGTCCGTTGCACCGCTGCTTGAGAGTGATGCCGACATAGCAACGCTTGCCGCCGAGATCCGCGAGCCTGAAGAGCGCACCAATCCCAACGTTGTCAAAGCGGTCGGCACGCCGATTGGGCCGAACCGTCTGCGGGCGCTGTATTTCACGCGCGCCACCGCACCCTGGGGCGAAGGGCCGCTCTACCACCACATCGGTATTTACGCTTATCGCCGCGCCAGCCTCGAGCGTTTCGTCAAGATGCCGCCGTCGCCGCTCGAAAGCCGCGAAAAACTTGAACAACTGCGCGCCCTCGAAGCCGGTATGCGCATTGACGTCGCCATCGTTGACACGGTTCCGCTCGGTGTCGATACTCCCGCCGATCTTGAACGCGCCCGCCACCTGCTGCGTTCCTAGCCGCCGTACTCTCTCAATCGACCACATCAAACCAAGAGTTCTTCGATTCCCATGCCGCAGGCTTCGCGCGACCCAAACCTCACCGGAAAGATCGCCTACCAGGGCGAACCAGGCGCTAATTCGCATCTGGCCGCGCGAGAGGCGTTCCCAACGCTCGAGGCCGTCGCTTATCCGACATTCGAAGATGCGCTGGGCGCGGTGAAATCCGGCGACGCGCTCTACGCCATGATCCCGATCGAGAACTCGGTCGCCGGCCGCGTCGCCGACATCCACCATCTTCTGCCCGGTGCGGATCTCTATATCGTCGCCGAGCACTTCCTGCGCGTGCGTCATCAGCTGATGGCGAAGAAGGGCGCGCAATTGGCGGACATCAAGCGCGTCATGAGCCACACTCAGGCGCTCGGTCAATGCCGCAACACGTTGCGCAAACTCGGTATTATGCCGGTTCCGGAAGCCGATACGGCAGGCGCCGCGCGCATCGTCTCGGAATCAGCCGATATGACGACGGCGGCCATCGCCTCGCGGCTCGCGGCTGAAATCTACGGCCTCGAAATTCTGAAAAGCGACATGGAAGATGAGACGCACAACACCACGCGTTTTGTCGTGCTGTCGGCTGAACCAGACGACGCCGATTCCGACCAGGGTCCAGTCATCACGACATTCATCTTCCGCGTGCGCAACATTCCGGCTGCCCTCTACAAGGCGCTGGGCGGCTTCGCGACCAACGGCGTCAACATGACGAAGCTGGAGAGTTATCAGACCGAGGGCACCTTCAACGCCACGATGTTCTTCGCCGACATTGAAGGCAACATGAAGGAGCATCTTGTGCAGCTCGCTATGCGCGAGTTGTCGTTCTTCTCGACCGAAGTGAAGGTGCTCGGAACCTATCCCGCCAGTCCCTACCGCAAGGAAGCCGCTGAGTTGGCGAATGGCGGGCAGTCGCACATCATCTAGAGCTGTAGGGATACGCCGCCGCCATGCGCCTTAGGGATCAGATCGCCATCGTCACCGGAGCGGCCTCCGGTTTCGGGCGCGGCATTGCCGAACTCTATGCAGCCGAAGGCGCGAAAGTTGTCATTGCTGATTTGAATGGTGCGGGCGCCGCCGATGTTGCGCGCGCGATCGGCGGCAACGCGATTGCTATTCAGACCGACGTCACCAAGCGCGCCGATGTTGAGGCGATGATCGCCGCCGCCGTCACCGCATTCGGCGGTTTGGATATTCTGGTCAATAACGCCGGCTATACTCACAAAAACCAATCGCTGATGACCGTCACAGAAGACGAGTTCGACCGCATCTACGCTGTCAACGTCAAATCGATCTATCTAGCGACGCTGGCAGCTGTGCCGGAAATGGAAAAGCGAGGCGGCGGCGTCATCATCAACACGGCGTCAACCGCAGGCGTGCGTCCGCGCCCTGGTCTCACTTGGTACAACGGTTCGAAAGGCGCGGCGGTCATTCTGACAAAATCCATGGCCGCAGAGCTCGCCCCCCGAACATCCGCGTCAACGCCATCAATCCGGTCATCGGCGAGACGGGCATGATCGAGCAGTTCATGGGAATGCCAGATACGCCGGAAAACCGGGCTAAATTCGTTGGCGGCATTCCGCTCGGGCGCTTTTCAAAGCCGTCCGACATTGCCAACGCCGCGCTGTTTCTCGCCGACCCCGCGAGCAGCTTCATCACCGGCGTCGCCATCGAGGTCGATGGCGGACGCTGCATCTAAGCAAACGTCCGCCGTTACCGCATCTTGCGTTACGATTGGCCTTTGTACTTCTGCTTGTTCATCGGCAGAATGGTTGTGCGCACGCCCGTGCCACTCAGCAGGGCGTTGGCAACGGCGGGTAACCACTGGCGTGCCGGGTTCACCGACGCCGGTCGGCGCTTCGGCGGATGCCACGATATACACCTCGACCTTCGGCATTTCCGACATGCGCAGCACATCGTAGCCGTCGAAGTTCGATTGTTCTATGACGCCATCCTTCATGGTGATCGCGCCTTTCAGTGCCGCGCCGAGACCGTAGCCGAGACCGCCTTCCATTTGCGCGGCCACCACATCCGGGTTCACGGCAACGCCGCAATCGATGGCGCAGATGACGCGCTCGACCTTCACCGATCCGTCTGCATTCAAGGACACGTCAGCCACGTTCGCGACGTAGGAGCTGAAGCTCTCGTGCAGGGCAACGCCGCGCATTTTGCCGTCCGCTGGCTTGCCTGAAAGCCATCCGGCTTTCTCGGCGGCTAGCTTCAAAACGCCGGCGTGGCGGGGATGGTTTTTCAGCATTCCAAGGCGGAAATCGACGGGGTCTTTGCCGGTTTCCTTGGCCAGAATGTCGATCATGTGCTCGGTGGCGTGGGCTGTATGCGTGGCGCCGACCGAACGCCACCAGAGCACCGGCACGCCGACTTTTTCGGAGTGCAACTCAACCTGGAGATTGGGGATCGCATAGGGAAGCGTCGACGCGCCTTCGACCGACGTCCCGTCAATGCCATCTTTCAGCATCACCGATTCAAACGGCGTTCCGGTGACGATCGATTGGCCGACGATGCGGTGCAGCCAAGCGATGATGTTGCCATCCTTATCGAGGCCAGCCTTGATGCGATGTACGTAGATCGGCCGGTAATACCCGCCCTTCATGTCGTCTTCGCGTGACCATACGACCTTGATCGGCACTGGCTTGCCGTAGGCTTTGGCGATGTCGCAGGCTTCGCGCACCATATGCGCATCGCCAACGGCGCGGCGTCCAAACGAGCCGCCGGCCCACACAGTGTGCAGTTGCACGGCTTCCGGTTTCAAACCGAGCACTGCGCACGCCGCACCATGATCGATGGTCTGCATTTGCGATCCGGCCCAGATTTCGGCGGACTTGCCGTCATACCGGACGACGCAATCCATCGGCTCCATCGGCGCGTGGGCGAGGTATGGAAACTCGAAGTCGGTTTCGATGACTTTGGTCGCGGCCTTGAAGCCAGCCTCGACGTCGCCGTCCTGGCGGGCCTTCAGGCCAGGGGTGTCGAGCTTGGCTTTGTAGGCGGCGACGATCGCGTCGGAGCTGCGCTTTTCAGCCTTGCTGTCGTCCCACGTTACTTTCAGCGCGCTTTGACCACGCAGCGCTGCCCAGGTGTTGGTCGCCAGAACAGCCACGCCGCGCGGCACTTGCAGGACTTTTACGACGCCCTTGATCTTCTCAGCCTCGCTGGCGTCGAACGATGCCACCGTCGCGCCGAAAGTGGGCGCACGCACAATCGTCGCGACCAGCATATCGTCGAACTGATGGTCGATCGTGAACTTGGCCGCGCCCGTTGACTTGATCTTGCTATCGACCCGCGGGAACGCCTTGCCGATGAACACAAAATCCTTCGGGTCTTTGAGCGTCGGCTTCTCCGGCACGCTTTCGGCTGCCGCCTTCACGGCGAGTTCGCCGAACGTCGCCGATTTGCCGCCGCTATGCGAGACGACGCCGGCTTTCACGGTGATCTCATTTGCCGGCACGCCCCAGGCGCGCGCCGCCGCCGCAACCAGCATCGCCTTGGCGGTGGCCCCTGCCAGCCGATACTGCTCATAGGAATTGGAAAGCCCCGTCGAGCCGCCGACGCCCTGCACGCCAAACGCGAGGTTTTTGTATTTGACCGGATCGGCGGGCGCGAATTCGGTTTTGATCTGCGCCCAATCGGCGTCGAGTTCTTCAGCAACCAGCGTTGCGAGGCCGGTGGCCGCGCCTTGGCCCTTTGTCGAGATGCTTGATGATGACGGTAACGCTGTTGTCTGGCGCGACCTGCAGGAACGGGTTGGGCGCAAGGGCTTCCCCCGCCGCCGCTGATGCCGAGGTTGCCACGCCGCGCACCGGCATGGCCATGCCGATGACGAGGCCAGCGCCCGCGCCGCTCGCGATCTTCAGGAACGATCGGCGTGACGCTTGCGGCGTCTCGGTGGGAAGAGCGAAAATGCCGGTCAGTTTGGGAGCGTTCATAGAATCCTCGCGACGTCGCGTTTGAAATCTTGGCGCGTATTGGCGCCGGTTATTGAGGTGCCGTTCGAAGGAAATTGCGTGCACGTTTGTGAGCGCCGCCCCTTGATTTACCCAGGCAACGACTTGGCAGCTTCGTGGATGGCGGCGCGGATGCGCTTGTAAGTGGCGCAGCGGCAGATGTTGCCATCCATGGCCTTGTCGATGTCTTCGTCGGTCGGCTTCGGGTTCTGCGAGAGCAAGCCGACAGCCGACATCACCTGGCCGGATTGGCAGTAGCCGCACTGCACGACGTCGAGCTTGATCCACGCAGCCTGAACGGCGGCGGCAACATCGCCGGTCACGCCCTCGATGGTCGTTACAACGCGGCCTTCCACGTCGCTCGCCTGGGTCTGGCAGGAGCGCACCGCTTCGCCGTCGATATGGACCGTACACGCGCCGCACAGCGCCGCTCCGCAGCCGAACTTAGTGCCGGTCAACTTCAGTTCGTCGCGCAGCACCCAGAGCAGGGGCGTGTCGGGGTCCACCTCAACGGTCCGTTTCTCACCATTGAGCGTGAAGGTCGTAGCCATGCAAGAATCCCTCGTTGCGTAAAATTGGGCAGGACGCCGGACTGCGTGTCACGTGCCGTGAGCTATTGGCACCCCCTGAGGTGTCCAACTGCGCCCCACGCCGCGCGTACCGGCAGACGTCAGGTAAAGTTAGGAACGATCCTGCAAATTGGAAGTACCTAAGCCATTCGGCAATTCCCGGCGGCGCACAATTGCTATGCCGTGCGGCATCGCTGCCCAAAGATCGGGGATCACAAGGGTTGTGTCCAGGGCCGAGACGCCCCATTATGGCGGCGGGAGGCTGGCGGCGGACGAGTCTGTCGCCAACCGGGTCAGGTCCGGAAGGAAGCAGCCCTAACGATTTTGGATTCGGGTCGTTCGCCAGTCTCTCATTATGCGCTCACGGACGCTATTCGGATCGCACGGCGATCCGGCGTCCTCCGCGAGGGCGCGGCTTGCCGCGTCGCCCGGTCGGGCTCACGGGCCGTTGGCCCGCTGCTGGTGCGGGCCTTAACGAGCCGGGCTCACGGGCTAAAGGCCCGATTGGTCTATCTGTGCTGTGGTGCGCGCGCTGAGGCGGGCAAGTTCCGGCGATCTTCCCAAGCCATTTGGCAGCGTTACCTTGCTCCCCTGCGCCTCGGGCGCTAAGTCATCAGGCTATGGTGAAGAAAAAAGCGACAGACGGTGAGGGTTCGGGTGCGGCAGATGCCGGACCGGCGAAGCCGTATGTCGTGTTGGCCCGCAAATATCGCCCGGCGACCTTTGAAGACCTGATCGGCCAGTCGGCCATGGTCACCACGCTGCGCAATGCGTTTGCGTCGGGCCGGATCGCGCAGGGTTATATGCTGACCGGCGTGCGCGGCGTCGGTAAAACCACCACCGCCCGCATTCTGGCGCGGGCGCTGAACTACGAGGCTCCTGGCTTCGACAAGCCGACCATCGACATGCCCGGGCTTGGTGTCCACTGCAAGGACATCATGGAAGGCCGCCATCCAGATGTGTTCGAGATTGACGCGGCGTCAAACACCGGCGTCGACAATATCCGCGAGATCATCGAGAGCGCCCAATATACGCCGCTGGTCGCGCGCACCAAGGTCTTCATCATCGACGAAGTCCACATGCTCTCTAAGGGCGCGTTCAACGCGCTCCTGAAAACTTTGGAAGAGCCGCCGGGCCACGTCCGCTTTATTTTCGCGACCACCGAAATCCGCAAAGTTCCGGTGACGGTGCTGTCGCGTTGCCAGCGCTTCGATTTGCGCCGCGTTGAGCAGCCGGTGCTTGTCGCGCATTTCACCAAGATCGTCGCCAATGAGCACGCCAAAGCCGACGACGACGCGCTTGCGCTGATCGCGCGGGCGGCGGAAGGATCGGTGCGCGACGGTCTGTCCATTCTCGATCAGGCCATTGCGATGGGCGAGGGCCATGTTACAGCCCGCAAAGTTCGCGATATGCTCGGCCTCGCGGACCGCGCTCGCGTGTTTGACCTTGCCGAAGCTCTGTTCAAGGGCGACGCCGCAACGTCGCTCGCGGCGCTGTCCAGTCTGCATCAGGATGGCGCGGAAGCGGCCCATATCATCTCGGATCTAGCCGAAGCCGTCCACGTCGTCGCGCGCATCAAGGCGGTCGGTGAGGAGCCGGCGGGCGAGGGCCTTTCGATTGAAGAAAAGCGGCGCGGCACCGCGCTTTCGGCCCAGCTTTCCATGCCGTATCTGTCGCGAGCTTGGCAGATGCTGCTGAAAGGCATCGAAGAGACGACCCGCGCCCCCAATCCGTTGGCCGCCGCCGAGATGGTGCTGATCCGCCTTGCCTACACCGCCGATCTGCCGACGCCCGACGATCTGATTCGCACGCTTGGGGGCGGCACGTTGAGTGGGCGCTTGCCGTCCGCCGCGCGACCGGCGTCCGAGCCGCCGCGCGACCAGCGCGGATCGCTCAATGCAGCGCCGCCAGTGGTGACGGCCCAAGCTGCCAATGTCGCTTCCAGTATCGCCGCCGGTGATGACGACGAGCTTTTCGACAGCCTTGATGATGGCGGCGAATTCGGTGGTCTTGAAGATGCCGACGCCGGGCCGAGCCCCGTCGTTGACCGGTCGCGCGATCCGCGCTCGTTTGCCGATGTGGTCGATCTTGTTGGCCAGAAGCGCGACGCCAGACTTAAAATCCACCTGGAAGATCACGTCAGCCTTGTGAAGTTCGACGCGGTGGCAGGCTCGATCGATGTTTTCCTGTTGCCGGGCGCGCCGCCTGAAATCGCTAACGAACTGCGCGAAAAGCTGAATGCATGGACCGGCAAGCGCTGGGTCGTCGTGCTCTCAAAGGCGCCGGGCGAAACGCCGATTGGCGTGGCCCGCCGCGAGCGCGAAGCTGCAGAACTTGAATCCCTCAAGGCGCACCCGGCGGTGCGTGCCGTATTGCAAGCGTTTCCCAATGCCAAGATTGCAGACGTGCGCCGCTTGATCCCCGACGTTGCGGCCGAAGCCGCCGACAGCCGCTCCGACGACGAAAGCGCGGCCGGCTGAAGCTCAAGAGTTTCTCCTTCATTTTCTTTTGTCTCAGAGGACACGCATGAAAGACATTATGGGCATGATGAAGAAGGTCGGCGAAATGCAGGCCCGCATGAAGGAAATGCAGGATGAGCTTGCTCGCGCCGAATTCGAAGGCCAGTCCGGCGGTGGCCTCGTGCGCGTCACGCTCGACGGCAAGGGCGAGGTTAAGCGCGTCCGCATCGACCCGAGCCTAGTTAAGCCGGACGATGTCGAGATCATCGAAGATCTCATCGTCGCCGCAGCAACCGACGCTCGCGGCAAAGCCGATACCGCGATGCAGGCCAAGATGGCCGATGTCACCGGCGGTTTGCCACTGCCGCCCGGCATGAAGTTGTTCTAAGGGCTCAAAGCGCAAACCCGCAGCAATGTCCAAGAAGATCGCAGGCCCTGAAATTGAACGCCTCGTGCAGTTGCTGGCCCGCGTGCCGGGGCTTGGGCCGCGCTCGGCGCGCAAAGCCGTGCTGGCACTTCTCAAGCGCCGCAACGAGCTGCTCATCCCGCTGACCGAGGCGATGCAGCAGGCCGTCGATAAAATCGCCGAATGCCCGCAATGCGGTAATCTCGATACCGTTTCGCCATGTAGCATCTGCCAAGACCCGCGCCGCGACGATGGGTTGATCGTCGTGGTTGAAGAGGTCGGCGATCTGTGGGCGCTGGAGCGCTCGAACGTCATCAACGCCCGCTATCATGTGCTGGGCGGCCACTTGTCGCCGCTCGACGGCATAGGGCCGGAAAAGCTCAATATCGCTGGCCTGCTAACGCGAGCGGCAAGTGGCGACGTCAAGGAAGTGCTGCTGGCGCTGAATGCGACCGTCGAAGGCCAATCAACCGCGCATTACGTCTCCGACCGTCTCGCTCCGAGCGGCGTATCGGTTTCGCGGCTCGCACAGGGCGTGCCCATCGGCGGCGAACTCGATTATCTGGACGAAGGCACATTGGCCGCGGCCTTCAAGGCGCGGCGCAAGCTATAGACGCTGGAAGTTGCACCAAGCGATCCGCCGATTGGCGGAGATGCCAAAGGCGCGGCACTGACATACAAGGCGCAGGCAAACAATACGCTGTCATAGTAGGGGCGGCGGGATAGAGTCCCGCCGGTGGTTGGTTCATCAATGACAAATGCCCCGACCCAGCGGCGCGAGCTTAAAGCGCCCAAGTTCGTGACGGGTTCGATCCTGCGTCACATCCTGGAAATGACCGGCGCCGGCGCCATTGGCCTGATGGCGATCTTCGTCGGTGATCTTGCCAACATCTATTTCCTATCGCGCAGCGGAGACGATGCCGTAGTTGCGGCCGTCGGCTATGCCAGTTCGATCCTGTTCTTTTCAACGTCCATCGGGATCGGCTTGTCGATCGCGGCGATGGCCTTGATTTCGCCTGCGCTGGGCGCTGGCTTGCGCGCCCGCGCCCGGAGGCTGTCCGCGCATGCGCACGTGTTGACGTTTATCGCGTCAGCAACCTTGAGTATCGTTTTGTGGTTTGTCATCGAGCAGGTTCTGACGCTGATCGGGGCGGTCGGGAAGCGCACCGCCTCGCCACCGTCTATTTGATGATCCTGATCCCGACGTTGCCCATGCTCGCGCTCGGCATGACGTCGATGTCGGTGTTGCGGTCGGTTGGTGACGCGCGCCGCGCCATGCATGTGACGCTCTATGGCGCTATCGTCAACATGCTGCTCGATGCGGTTTTCATTCTGTATTTCGGGTGGGGAATTCTGGGTGCCGCGTTTGCGTCGCTGCTGGCGCGCGTCGCGGTTATGACCATCGGTCTCTACGGCGTCATCCGCATCCACGATCTGATGGGCCGGCCGAAAATGGCGACCTTGAGGACCGACCTGCCGGCGTTTGCGGCGATTGCGGTGCCCGCCGTTCTCACCAACGTTGCGACGCCCGCAGGCAACGCATACGTCACAATGGCGCTCGCTGGTTTTGGAGACAGCGCCGTGGCCGGATGGGCGATCGTCGGGCGCATTATCCCGGTGGCGTTCGGCGCCATCTATGCGCTGTCGGGATCGGTTGGGCCGATCCTTGGCCAGAATTTCGGCGCCCGCAAACCCGAACGCATGCGCGAAGTTTATACCTTGTCGCTCGTCGTAATGGCGGTGTTCACGGGTTTTGCCTGGGCATTGCTGGCGACCTTTGCTGACGTCTTGGCAAACGCCTTCAATGCCGCCGGCGATGCCCGCGCGCTGATCGTCTTTTTTTGCCGCTGGCTATCGCCGCTGTTCGTTTTCCTCGGCGCGCTGTTCATCGCCAACGCGGTGTTCAACACGCTTGGCCGGGCACATTTTTCAACACTGTTCAATTGGGGGCGGGCAACGGCCGGCACCGTGCCGTTTGTGATGGCTGGGGCCTCCATCGCCGGAGCCGAAGGCATCTTAGCGGGCAACATGATCGGCGGGGTCGTGTTCGGCGTGGCGGCTGTGGCCGTTGGGTATCGACTGATCGCGCGACTAAGCGCCAGTTTGTCATCCTGGGGATAAGTCTGTGGTTTTAAATGCCGCTGCCCACTAAAATCTAGTTCTCAGGTCGACGGACCGCAGGCGATTGCCCCCGATATGCTCTATATTCGCCATTCGTCCACTCGGTTATGAATATCCGATGATCTGAATTGACGACTTAAGGTGTGAAAATTGTTTCCAGCGTCAGTTGAAGCACAATCTGTAACAGGCCTGCGCCCGTGACTGAAAGTCCAGTCGGCAATTCTGCTCGTCCGTCGCTTCGCCAGTGGCTGTTGGATCTGCCGCGCCACAAAAAACGCGCGCTCCTGATGGTTCTCGATTTCTTGATGCTGTCCGCAGTGCTGTGGGCGCTCATGATCCTTCGGCTCGGCACGTCGTTTTGGCCGGATAGTGCGGCACTGGTCTTCTTGCTTGTCTCCGGTCCTGTGCTGACGATCATTTCGTTCTCGTATGCTGGCCTTTATCGCATGGTCACGCGCTATCTCGGGTCGCGCGGCAATACACGGATCGTCGGAGCGGTGACCATTGCCGTTCTGGTCTGGGCGCTCGTGGTGTTCATGTCCGGGCAACAGGGTGTGCCGCGTTCGGCTGTTATCACTTACGGTTTTGCATCCATTGCAGCGGTGATGCTGTCGCGGCAACTGCTGGCGTGGATGCTCAAGTCATCAGGGATCGTACTGCCGCGATTTGATCCGGATGTGCCGCGAGTATCCGTCGTTATTTATGGCGCGGGGCCGGCAGGCGTCGAACTGGCGCGCGCTCTGACGCGTATGACGGATCGAGAGGTCGTGGCGTTCTGCGACGTCTCGCCGACGCTGTGGGGGCAATACGTCAGCGGCATCAAGGTGCAGCGACCGGACCGTCTCGGCCGGATCATCGAGCGGTTCGAGGTCAAAGAGGTTCTGCTCGCCATCCCGTCGACTGACCGCCACTTGCGTCGTCTGGTCATGAAGGAATTGCAGCACCTGCCGGTCAGCGTGAAGGTCATGCCGTCTTTGACCGATATCGCCAGAGGCCAGGTCGCGGTGACCGATCTCAGGCCTCTCGATGTTGCAGATTTGCTTGGGCGCGATAGCGTGCCGCCGATTGCCAATCTGCTGTCACGCAACATCGAGAACAAAAATATTCTTGTCACCGGAGCCGGCGGTTCCGTCGGCTCTGAGTTGGTGCGCCAGGTGCTGCGCCAGAAGCCGGCATGTCTGGTGCTGCTCGACCTATCAGAACCGGCGTTGTTTGCCATCGAAATGGAAGCAATCGAGATCGTGTCGCTCTTGCCGGAGCAGCACCGGCCTCGGATTATCGCCGTGCTCGGGTCTGTGCTCGATGCTCAAGTGGTGTCGGACGCAATCGGCACGCACCGGATCGCCACAATCTATCATGCGGCAGCTTACAAGCATGTGCCGATGGTGGAGCACAATCCGGGTGTCGGTCTGACGAACAACATATTCGGCACGGAGATCGTCGCCGAGGCGGCGGTCGCGCATGGCGTCGAAAACTTCGTTCTGATCTCGACCGACAAGGCCGTCAGCCCGACGAATGTCATGGGGGCGAGCAAGCGGCTGGCGGAATTGGTACTGCAGGCGCGCGCCTCGCAGCACCCATCGACCGTCTTCACGATGGTGCGTTTTGGCAATGTGCTCGATAGTTCCGGATCGGTCGTTGGCCTGTTCCGGCGACAGATCAAGGCGGGCGGACCGGTCACCGTGACCCATCCCGAGGTGATCCGGTATTTCATGTCGATCCCGGAAGCCGCCGAACTCGTCATCCAGGCGGGCGCTATGGCCAAGGGTGGCGATGTGTTCGTGCTCGACATGGGCGAGCCTGTGAAGATCGTCGATCTAGCCCGTTTGATGATCCGTCTCAGCGGACTTGAAGTGCGTGATGATGCCAATCCCAATGGCGACATCGACATTGTCTTCTGCGGATTGCGCCCCGGCGAGAAACTGTACGAGGAGCTTCTGATCGGCGGGGCCACGAGCGGAACCGAGCACCCGCGAATTCTCCGGTCCGACGAACCGTTCCTTGCGCCGGGCGAACTGAAGCGCGAACTCGAATTGTTGCGTGCCGCGATCGCCATTCGCGACGTCGATACCATTCAGGCGGTCTTGATGCGGACGGTGGAAGGCTATCAGCCCGACAAAGTGGCGCGGGCGCTGGAAGGCGCACCAGCGGCAAGGTGGATCGCGCCGACGCGCACGCTGCACTGACGCGAAGGCTGGATTGGCGGCAAAGGCCCGCCGCACGCCGCGCGCTGACGTTGCGAGCATCATGTTTCCGAGATGACCGTCGTTACCAGTCCTGGCCTTGGCCCCGGGGGTGCCTTTGGCAGGGCACGGGCGGGCGTCTGTTTGGGTGACAGTTTTCTCGCTGATCCCAAGAGGCAACGCCGCGCTGCAAATGCCCATTACGGCCATTCTAGGGGCGCGGGATGAGGCCGGCAGGGGTTGGTTCTGGGAACGACTGACGCAGGGGGCGAACCGCCATTGACCCGGGCGAATAGCTTCCATATGTGAAGCATATGGCCACCTTACCGATC
Source organism: Hyphomicrobium sp. (assembly GCA_016716675.1). Classification (GTDB taxonomy): domain Bacteria; phylum Pseudomonadota; class Alphaproteobacteria; order Rhizobiales; family Hyphomicrobiaceae; genus Hyphomicrobium_B. Next base: position 86,069 of record JADJVG010000007.1, on the reverse strand, counting down.
ATTACCCTGCCCGATCCGGTGCTGCGCAAGATCTCTGATCCCGTGGAGCGCGTGGATGAGGCTGTCGTCAAGCTGATGGACGACATGTTGGAGACGATGTACGCCGCACCCGGCATCGGGCTTGCGGCCATTCAAGTTGGCGTGCCGCGCCGCATCGTCGTTCTGGATACCGCCGATGAAGGCGAGCCCAAAAGCCCGCTCGTCATGGTCAATCCGGAGATTATCGCGCTGGGCCAGACGACGCGCATGTACGAAGAAGGCTGCTTGTCGATCCCCGATGTGCGCGTCGATATCGAGCGCCCGGAGACGGTGACGGTGCGCTTCATCGACCGCGCCGGCAAGCAACAGGAACTGGCCGCCGACGGTTTGCTCGCCACCGCCATTCAGCATGAGCTGGATCATCTCGACGGGCATCTGATCATTGATTTCCTGTCGCGGCTGAAGCGCGATATTGTGATCCGCAAATTCAAGAAGCAAGCGCGCTAGCGCACCATCAAATTTCGCAGGCCGGTGTCGGTGCTGAGAGGTGAATCCATGGCGCTCGACATCGTTTTCATGGGTACTCCCGACTTTGCCGTGCTGGTGCTTGACGCGATCCTTGCCGCCGGTCACCGCGTCGTTGCGGTTTACAGCCAGCCGCCGCGTCCGGCTGGACGTGGCATGGCCGAGCAGCCGTCTCCGGTGCATCGCTATGCCCTTCAAAAGGGCCTGAAAATCCTAACGCCGTTGAACTTCAAGGCGCAGGACGATCGCGCCGCGTTTGCAGCGCATGGCGCCGATGCGGCGGTGGTCGTTGCTTATGGCTTGATCCTGCCGGAAGCCGTGCTGGCGGCGCCGCGTTTCGGGTGCTTCAACGTGCACGCCTCCAAACTGCCGCGTTGGCGCGGTGCGGCGCCTATTCAGCGCGCCATCATGGCGGGCGATAGCGAAACCGCCGTCATGGTCATGCGCATGGAGCGCGGGCTTGATACTGGGCCTGTCTGTCTGGCGCGGGCCATCGCCATCACACCGCAGACGACTGCCGGCGAGCTGCATGATGTGCTCGCGAAAGCGGGCGCTGAAATCATCGTCGAAGCGCTTGCCAAACTCGAAGCCGGATCGTTGCAGGCGTCCGCGCAGCCCGCGGACGGCGTGACGTATGCTGCAAAAATCGATAAGGCCGAAGCGCGCATTGACTTCAGCAGTCCCGCGTCGGCGGTTGTCAGCCACATTCACGGTCTCTCTCCGTTTCCGGGTGCGTGGTTTGAGATCGACAGCGGCGGCAAAACCGAACGCGTCAAAGTGCTTCGCGCCGCCGCAGCCGAGGGCAATGGCAAGCCGGGCATGATCCTCGATGACCGGCTGACGATTGCGTGCGGGGTGGGTGCTATCCGGTTGATCGACGTGCAGCGCGCCGGCAAGAAGCCCGCGGGGATCGACGAATTTTTGCGCGGGTTCAAAATCGCGTCCGGCATGCGCGTCCTCATGCACGCCAATCCAGGCGCATCGTAGGGCGCGCCATTAAGGATAACGCGTAAAGTGCTGTGGCAACCATTGATGCGCCGTTAAGATATGGGCATCGCGTTTGGAAGTTGCCCAGAGGAATTACACTGATGTTTTGGAAGCCCGCTACCGTATCGCTTTCTGCGCTGGCGTTTGCAGCGCTTGGCGTGACAGCTGCTCAAGCCCAAGGCTACACGACGCGCATCGAGCCGCGCCCGTTCTATGGCGCGACCGTGACACTCGAAGAAGGCGTTCGCGTTATTCGCCCTCTGCCGCCGGTGCGCCAGGTGATCATCAATCCCGATAATGCGACGCCGCTGACGCTCGGTTTTCACGAGACGCGCGTTTATGAAAACCGCACGATCCGTAACTACAATTCGGGCGACGGATCATCGTCGTCGGGCGCCGGCAATACACGTCGCCCAGCCGGATATTACTTTGGCGGCTACGGCCCTGGCCGCTATGGCGGCAATCATGCCGTTCCCCAGCACCGCGGCGGCGTTGGTGGCGTTCGCTGAGTTGCTCGAGACGCCGAGGTTTGGGTAAACGTTGCTCTTGGCAGTGCGAGCGGCTAGATAGCCGCTCCCCACTCGTGTTCACCTGAGCCGCGCAATGCCCCGCTTTTCAATCGTTCTGGAATATGACGGCACGCCGTTTGTCGGCTGGCAGCGGCAGGCGATTGGCGTCTCCGTGCAGGGCGCGATCGAAGCTGCGATCTTCAAATTTTCGGGTGAAACTCCGAGCGTGCGTGGCGCTGGCCGTACCGATGCCGGCGTGCACGCCTTGCATCAAGTGGCGCATTTCGATCTGAGCAAGGATTGGGCGCCAGGGCGTGTTCGCGATGCGCTGAACTTTCATTTGCGCCCGCATCCGATTGCGGTTCTCGATTGCACGTGTGTCGCGCCAGAGTTCGATGCCCGCTTTAGCGCCATCGAACGGCGCTATCTCTATCGTATCCTGACGCGGCGCGCGCCGCCGGTGTTGGAGCGCGATCGCGTGTGGTGGCTGATCAACCCGCTGGACGCGCCCGCGATGGTGGACGCCGCAACCGTATTCGTCGGGCATCACGATTTTACGACGTTCCGCGCGACGCAGTGCCAGGCGGCGTCACCGGAAAAAACGCTAGAGCGCTTTGACGTCGTCTGTATTGGCGATGAGATCCACTGCACGGTAGTGGCGCGTTCGTTTCTGCACAATCAAGTGCGCTCGATGGTCGGCAGCTTGAAGCATGTCGGCGAGGGCAAGTGGACGAAGGACCATCTCGCGCAGGCGCTTGCGGCGCGCGACCGGACGGCGTGCGGAACCGTTGCGCCATCGACCGGGCTTTATTTGGCGGACGTGCGTTACGCCTGAGGGTCAGTGACCATTGCCAGAAATTCTTGGCGCGTGATCGGGTTATCGCGGAAGACGCCGAGCATGCGGCTCGTCACCATGTCGGTGCCGTGCTTATGGACACCGCGCGTCGTCATGCAGTGATGCTCGGCCTTGATCACCACGGCAACGCCCTCGGGTTCCAGAATTTTCTGAATCGTATTTGCGATCTGCGCCGTCATTTTCTCTTGGATTTGTAGGCGCTTAGCATAGGCGTCCACAACGCGGGCGAGCTTTGAAATGCCAACCACCCGGCCGCGCGGAATGTAGGCCACCCAGGCGCGCCCGATGATCGGAGCCATGTGATGTTCGCAGTGGCTCTCGAACCGGATCCCGCGCAGCACGATCATCTCATCATAGCCCTCGATCTCTTCGAAGGTCTTCTGAAGGATGGCTTCGGGGTCTTCGTCGTAGCCTTTGAAGAACTCTTCAAACGCACGCGTGACCCGCGCCGGAGTTTCATGCAGGCCGTCACGCGCCGGATCGTCGCCGGTCCAGCGGATGATCGTCTTGACGGCGGCTTCGACGTCGGCGCGGCTCGGCTTCTTCGGTTTTGTCATCGGTACGGCCAGGTCTCACAATAGGGGGACGCGACTTTAGTATACCGCTCTTAGACGCGTTCCGCGATCTGTAACAGAGTGTAAGGCTGTCGCGGTTGGGTCGGCCAGCGCCATGCTTAGCCGCCCCCTGGTGGATGCTTACGTCACGGGCGGCGTTGCGGCTGGCTTTCTGGACAATTTTGCCGAGACGCCTCTGACCAGAACGTAGAACAGTGGCGTGAAGATCAGCCCGAACAGCGTAACGCCGATCATGCCGGAGAATACGGCCGTTCCGAGCGATTGCCGCATTTCCGCGCCCGCTCCGCTCGCGAACACGAGTGGCACGACGCCGAGGATGAAGGCAAGGGAGGTCATCAGAATTGGCCGCAGGCGCGTCCGCGCGGCTTCGACAGCGGCGTCGAACCGGTTCATGCCTTGCTCGTCTTCGGCCTGCTTGGCGAACTCGACGATCAAAATCGCGTTTTTCGCCGCTAGGCCGACCAGCACCACCAAGCCGATCTCAACCAGAATGTTGCGATCAAAGCCGCGGATGTTGACGCCGATCATCGCGGCCAGAATACACATCGGCACGATGAGAATGACGGCGAGCGGCAACAGCCAACTCTCGTAGAGCGCGGCTAGCAGCAGGAACACGAAGACGACGGCAAGGCCGAATGCGATCATTGCGGTATTGCCACCGAGCTTCTGCTGAAGCGCGATCTCGGTCCATTCGAAGCCAAAACCCGACGGCAGCTTCGTCGCGGCAATGTTTTCGATGGCCGCAATGCCCTGTCCGGTGGATGTGCCGGGCGCCATGGCGGCCTGCAATTCCGCTGCCGGATAGAGGTTGTATCGCGGGACGCGATAAGCGTCGGTGGTGTTGTTGAAGGCAGCGACGGCCCCGAGCGGCACCATCTCGCCTTCCACGTTCGTCGTCTTCAGGTTGGCGACGTCACTCACATCCAATCGGAACGGATTGTCGGCCTGCGCCGTAACACGGAAGGTGCGGCCGAGCAGATTGAAGTCGTTGACGTATGACGATCCCATGTACACCGACAGCGTGTCGAAAACCCGCGAAATGGGCACGCCCAGTTTCTCGGCTTTGACGCGGTCAATGTCGGCGAAAATCTGCGGTGTGCGCGTGTTATATAGCGTGAAGGCTTGCGCGAAACCGGGGGTTTGGTTGGTCGCGCCGACAGCAGTGAACGTTGCGGCTTCAAGCGCCTGCAGACCGCGCCCGGCGCGGTCTTGGACATAGCCTTTGATGCCGCCGCCTGTGCCAATGCCCGGCACCGACGGTGGCTCGATCACAATGGCGAAGGCCTCTTTGATCTTGGCCATTTCGGTGCGGACGTCTTTCAGAATGCCATCCTTGGTGAGGCCCTCAGCGGCACGCTCCTCGAAGCTATCAAGCCGCAAGAAGATCACGCCGGCGTTTGGAGCGTTCGTAAACGTCGCGCCATCCAGTCCAACGAATTGAATGGATGCGTAAACGCCTTTGCGACTGTTCAGAATGTCGGCGGCCTTGCGGATCACGGCATCCGTGCGCGCGAGTGTCGAACCCGGCGGCAACTGAAATGCGACGATGAGATACGTTCGGTCGAGCTGCGGGATGAGTCCGGTCGGCGTAGATTCAAGCCGGTGCCACGTTAATCCAAGCAATCCGGCATAGAGGAGCAGCATGATCGCTCCAAGCCGGATCAGTTTTCCAGTCAGCCAGCCGAAACCACTCGAAAAGAGGTCGAACATGCGATTGAAGCCGTGGAAGAACCAGCGCAGCGGCGCACCGAGCGCGTGCAGAACGCCGGTCTTCTCGTCGTGTTCGACATGCGGCCGCAGCAGCAGCGCTGCGAGTGCCGGGGACAACGTCAACGATACAAGTGCGGAGATTGCCGTTGCCGCCGCAATCGTGATTGCAAACTGACGATAAAACGTGCCCTGCAGGCCCGAAATGAATGCCGTCGGAATGAAGACCGCGATGAGCACGAGGCTGATCGCGAGCACGGCGCTGCCCACCTCATCCATGGTTTTGTGGGCTGCCTCTTTTGGCGTCATGCCCTCGCGCAAACATCGCTCGACGTTCTCGACGACGACAATCGCGTCATCGACGACAATGCCGATGGCAAGCACCAATCCAAAGAGCGACAGCGTGTTGAAGGTGATGCCGACGGCGCCCATGATCGCGAAGGTGCCGATCAGCGACACAGGGATCGCGACAATCGGAATAACGGCCGCGCGCCACGTTTGAAGGAACACGATGACGACCAACACAACGAGTGCAACCGCCTCAAAAAGCGTCGTAACAACGGCCGAAACCGACGATCGAATGAAGTCCGTCGGATTGTAGACGATGCTGTAATCGACGCCCGGCGGGAAATCTTTCTTCAGGCTCTCCATGGTCGCCTTGATCGCGTCGGCGGTGGAGAGAGCGTTAGAGCCGGGGCGCTGATAGATACCGATGCCGGTCGCGAACTTATTATTGAGATACGCGTTGACCAGGTAATCCTGTGCGCCAAGCTCGACACGAGCGACGTCGCGCAAACGGACCAGCGATCCGTCGGTTTCTGCGCGCACGACGATTTCCTCGAACTGATCGGTGGTCGTCAAACGCCCAAGCGTGGTCACCTGCAGTTGGAATGCGTTGTCGGAATGTGCTGGCGGCTGGTTGATTGACCCGGCGGCCACTTGCAGGTTCGACGCACGCAGCGCCGCGACGACGTCGCCCGCTGTCAGATTGCGAGCGGCAAGCTTTGCAGGATCGAGCCAAACGCGCATCGCGAAATCGCGCGCACCGAATACGTTGACGTTGCCGACGCCGTCGATGCGGGTCAGCACATCCTTCACGTACAGCGTTGCATAGTTCGAAACGTACTGTTGATCGCGGGTGCCGTCGGGCGAATTCATGTGCACGACCATCATCAGGTCGGGGGACGCTTTGCGGACCACGACACCGACGCGGCGAACATCTTCCGGCAAACGCGGCTCGGCGACAGCGACGCGGTTCTGCACGAGAACCTGCGCCTGATCGACGTTGGTGCCGGGTTTGAACACGACGTTGATCGACAACTGGCCGTCGCCGGTCGACTGCGACTGCACGTATAGCATGTCGTCGACGCCGTTGATTTCCTGTTCCAGCGGCGTAGCGACGGTCTCGGCGACGACCTTGGCGGAGGCACCTGGATAGGTGGCGCGCACGTTGACGGTCGGCGGCGCGATGTCAGGGTATTCGGCAATCGGCAATGCCATCTGCGCGATGGCACCAACGATCACAATCAGGAGCGCCACGACTGTCGCAAAGATCGGCCGGTCAACGAAAAAGTGCGAAAATCGCATGATATTTAGGTTCCAAACGCCTTAAGGTGTCGCTGAATTACTTGTTTTCGGCTACGGTCTCGGTGATCGTGCCGGGTGTTGGAGTGACTTTCGCTCCAGGGCGCACCATCGGGGTTGCAATGGCCTCGATCACGACGCGATCGTCCGCCTTCAGTCCGCTCTTGATCACACGAAGGCCGTCAGAAAGTTTTCCGAGGACAACGGGCGTAGCCGTCACGACGTTTTCGGCGTTGACGGTGAACACGATCTTACGAGCTTGGTCCGACACGATGACCGAGTCGGGCACGAGGAACGCGTCAAACTCGCCGCCAAACAGCGCAAGACGCGCGAACACGCCGGGCGCAAGCAGGCCATCCTTGTTATCGAACAGTGCCCGGCCACGCATGGTTCCCGACCGCTCGTTCAGGGCATTGTCAACGAAGTCCATCTTGCCTTCGTGCATAAAATCATTTTCGTCGGCGAGCCGCAAGCGAACCGGAGTGTTGGTTTCGCGCGAAGACACGCGCTCGCCGGATAGGTTCAAGCGGGAGTAACGCAAGTAGTCGGACTCGGCGACGTCAAACTCGAAGTGAATTGGATCAATCGTGACGATCGTCGCCATCAGCGTCGAGTCTGATTGTCCACCAGATACGAGGTTGCCGGGGTCGATTTTCTTGTCGGAAATGCGCCCCGAAATTGGTGCCCTCACTTCTGCCCACTCGAGATTGAGTTTAGCGGCTTCCAAGGCGGCCTTGGCGGCGAGTAATTGGGCGTCGGCAACCTTCAACGAAGCTTTACGCTGGTCGAAAACCTGTTCGCTCATGACCTTGGAGCGTGCCAGTGGTTCGGCACGTTCGACTTCGGTGGCAGCCAGGAGAACTTGCGCCTCTTGGCGCGTAACTTCTGCAGCCGCGCTTTCAACGGCGATCTCGAACGGACGCTTATCGAGCGTGAACAACAGGTCACCGGCGTTTACAAGCGAGCCATCCTTGAAATTCACCTCCTCGATGAATCCAGAAACGCGCGGGCGCACTTCAACGCGCTCGACCGCTTCAAAGCGGCCGGAATATTCGTCCCAAGCCTTGATGCGCTTGGAGAGGGGTGGGGCAACCGTAACGCTCAACGCTGGCGGGCCGCCCTGTGCGGACAACGGTCCCGGCAGACCTGTGGCCAGGAGAGCGACAATGATCAATCGGCGGAGCATTAGAAATCCTAGGTTCGGGTGTTTTCTCGGTGGGCTTCGAGACGGTGGGCCTTGGTTTAACCTGAGGCGGGCATTGGATACAATCCTTGCAAGCCTCAATCAAAGCGCCGAATGGGCGATCTTGCTTCATTTCGTGTGGTAACACCGACGCATCAACGCAAATTTGGCCCCGAACCGCCAGCGGTCGGGGGTGTATTGCAGGCCGCACGAACCAGACCTGCGTTGGCCTTGTTCAGCGCGGATATCGGGGCGTCAGGGGATCACGGCGCTGCCATGCTAACCCGATTTTGTGGAATTCGCATCGCTTTATTCGACTATCGTCGGATAGAAAGCTGGCCGGTCACGCCTTAGGCAAAGCGCCCGGAAGCGCGGCTGCTGAATCGAGTGGCGCTTGCTGAATTGCGCCGCCTTTTGGGGCGCAAAATTGCGGTGTTTGCCGCCTCCACGACGTTGGTTTTTCAGATTCTCCAAATGCGCAGGTGGTTTTTGTGACCTTTTGTCCAGACCGCGGCAAATGCCGTCGCGAGTCGCCTTGGAAGCCGCTGATTTTAACCTGAAAAATAAGCCGAAATCCCAAGAATTGTGATGCAATTTTGGGTCGTTTCTTGTAGTGTAGGGAGCTTTTCTTGAAGTCGGGCAAAAATCACCAATGAACAAGAACAACGAACAGTTCTTAGGGCCCGATTTGCTGCAAGGAACCTTGGCAAACGACCTGCTGCGCGCATCATGGCGGCGGTGCCTTGCCGACTATAGGCTGGATCCGTCGTCACGCCATAGCGCGGCCATGGCCGGCGCGAGCACGGTGCATGAAATTCGCCAATCGCTGGAAGAAGTCGTTCACGACACGCAGGGCGTCATCAAGCGCATCCGCCACATCGCACAGGATGTCGGTTATGTCCTGTTGTTGAGCAGCCCCGTTGGGGTGGTTTTCGAAAGCTTCGCAGATTCCGTCCAGGGCGAAGAAATTGAAGTTGAAGGCCTGACGCGCGGTTCCGTCTGGAACGAAGATATGGTCGGCACCAATGGCATCGGCACGGCGCTGGTTTCGCGTCAGCCCGTCACCGTTTATGGCAAAGCGCATTTCAATAATCATTTTCGCTCCTTCACCTGTTCCGCCGCGCCGATTTTCGCATCCGATGGCCGCGTTCTCGCGGTGATCGATCTGTCGGGCCGCGCCAGTGGGGACGAGTCGTCCGAGTACCGCTTTGCCGACCATTTCGTGCGCGAGGCGGCAGCCCAGGCAAGTATGATTTTGTTTCAGAAGCAGCATAAGGCGGACTGCCTGATTGCGCTGTCGAGCGAACCGGATCCCCATGCCAATGAAAAGCCGGGCCGTGGTGGCGGCTGACGAGCATGGCAAAATTCTCGGTGCGACGCCTGAAGCGTTCGCGCTGCTCGGGATTCCGGAGTTGCGCGATCTTGGCGGCGGCTCGTTGCAGGATATCTGGCAGGTTTCCATTCAGGATTTGCAGCCGCTCAGCGCGCGCAACATCCCGCTAAAACTCAAGGACGGCGCAACAACCTACGCAACAACCTTTTTGCCAGACATGCGCCATCAACGCAGCGCAACTAAACCCGGTCTTAAGCGAGTTGCTATGATTCCCGCGCGCACGGTGAGTGAAACTCGGCACCTGGATCGGGTCGATACAGGCGATCCGACGGTTCGCAACATCGTCGGTTTGTGCCGCAAGATCATCAACAAGGATCTGCCTGTTCTCATTCTCGGCGAGACGGGCGTCGGCAAGGATACGCTCGCGCGCTGTATGCATGACGAGAGCGAACGCAACGGGCGGCCGTATGTTGCGGTCAACTGCGCTGCTATTCCCGCAACACTATTGGCGAGCGAACTGTTCGGCTATGCACCCGGCAGCTTCACGGGTGCATCGCGCACCGGTCGCGTCGGTAAAATTCAAGCCAGCAGTTCCGGCACGCTATTCCTTGATGAAATCGGCGACATGCCGCTGGATCTTCAGGCCCATCTATTGCGCGTACTAGAAGAGCGGATGGTGACGCCGCTCGGTAGCACCGATTCTATTCCGGTTGATTTGCACATCATTTGCGCGACGCACTGCAAGTTGCCGACACTCGTCGAGCAGGGTCGCTTCAGAAGCGATTTGTATTTTCGGATTCGCGGAATTCAGTTCACGCTGCCAAGCCTGCGCGATCGCACCGACATCGATGAGGTTGCTTCACGAATCATGGCAGATGAAGCGGCTGCTGCCGGACGTTTGCCACCCACATTCGCGCCCGACGTGTTGGAGATGTTTCGCCAATACCCGTGGCCGGGCAATATCCGCGAGTTGCGCAGTTTGATCCGCCTGCTTCTGTCGGTGCATTCTGATCAGTTGCTGACGCTCGATCATCTCCCGGATGAGATGTTCCAATGGGGCGAATTCGGCAATGCGGACCGTAACGAGCCGACTGTGACAAGCGGAGCTCCGCGCTCCGCCAAACCCGCTGTCGCTGCGAAAGTCGATACAAGTTCGCAAACACTTGCGGCTGCCAATGAGGCCGCCGAAGCCGCTATGATCGTCGAAACATTGAGTGCGTTTAAATGGAACGTGACGGATGCGGCGCGTAAGCTCGGTATCAGCCGGGCAACCTTGCATCGCAAGATCCGCAAATTCGGCATCGTGTCGCCGAACAATCAAGATTGAAATTATTCTGACGTTTTGAAAGTCGCCGTGCCCGCAAGGTACGCGCTGAGGCGCTGTGCGATGGCTTGCGGTTGCGCTGCCTCGCGGCCGATCAATTCATGCAGCGAGATGTGTGCATCGCGAACGACTTCGCGATCCATTTTTGCAGCCCGATAGAATCCATTGACGGCGTCGAGTGCGCTGTCGAGATCGCCGCTGCAGACAACGGCGATGTGGCCGAGTACGCGCGTTACGCTCGGTCGATCGGGCGTCTGCGTCATCAGCCGCCAACGTTGCGCGGTGCCCGCTAATTTGCGTCCATCGATCGCGACGTTATGCGCGCCATCGCAGAAGGCGCCGGCAATCGACGACGCATACGAGTCGATTGCAAACTCGTCTTTTAAAAATGCGATGATCGGCTGGGTGAGGCGGCCATAAGCAGCAGCGATGTTTCGCTCATCGTCCTTGAGCGTGAACGACATCGAGAGGTTGAGCATGCCGTGAAATTGCGGCGTCAAATCTCCACCGGTATCGCGTTCCAGCACCGGCCAACCTTGTGCCGCCAGGACGGCCGCGGCGGAATCGAAGTTGGTGATGCGCGGCATGCCCGACGGTACGATGAGCGCTTGATGCGTCGTCCATACCGCAATTTGTGAAGCGTTCGAAAGTGCAGTATCGGGCGGCAGTGCACCCGACAGCATGTTGCGCTCCATCTGCAGCGCGGCTTCGAATGTGATGGGAGTGAAGGCCGCCGCGCCGGATGTGCCTAGCAGCAAGTTTGGCGCGGCGGCGGTCATTACAGTTTCACGCCATTTGTTCGATGGCTGTGCACAGATCCGTCAGGAACTGTCCGGCCGGACTGCCGTTCACGGCGCGATGATCAAACGTCAGCGACAGTCCCATGATTGGGCGCGGAACGATTTGGCCATTGACGACCCACGGCCGCAGCGATGTTTCACCGACACCGAGGATCGCGACTTGCGGAATATTGAGAATTGGCGTGAAGAAACGCACGCGCGTCAATCCGATGTTGGTGATGGTGAACGTGCCGGCCGTCATTTCGGTGACCGACAGCTTGTTGATGCGCGACCGCTCAACGACATCGCGGCGCGCCGCAATGCGGTTTTCTAGGGTCATTGCCCCTGCATCGAGAATGGCAGGCGCAACAAGCAAGTCGCCTGGGAGCGCAATGGCGACGGCAAGATTAATCTTGCTGCTGACCTTAATTTCTTTGTCCTGCAACGTGGCGTTCAGGCCCGGATAACGGGCAAGCGTCTTGATGACGGCGTCGATCAACAGATCTTCAACGGATGCTTTGATGCCCTGCTCTTGAAGGCGGACTTTCTGCGCCATCATGGCGGTCGCGTCGCATTCGGCATGGTGGGTAAGCTGCGCCGTCGTCGACAAGCTTTCGAGCATGCGGTTGGCTATCATGCCGCGCATGCCGGAGAGCTTGATGACTTTGTCTTCCGTCGCGGCGGCCGGTGTTTCGGTCGTGGTGTTCATGAGATTTAAAAGACCAGCCCCGCGAGCTTGGAACTTGCGGGACTGGTCTCTCCTTTGGGTTCTAGACGTTTCTTGGAATACGGGAGTGTCAAAAGTTCGTGGGGCCGCGCCGGGGATCAACGCGGCAACACGTTAGGCAATTGTTGCGATCTCAGTACCCTTGGAAACGACGGACTCAGCCGGCTTCCCAATCGTGATCGTGCCGCTCGCTGGCGAGCGGATTTCGTGCTGCACCTTTTCGACCATGATCTCAGCGATCAATTGGCCTTCAGCTACAGCGCCGCCATTACCAACCAGCCAGTTCGTAATCACGGCTTCAGAATCTTCTTCCCAAAGATTATTGGGAACATTTACAGCCACCGCCATGTGCGTGTCCTCTTCATGTTGCGGAATGCAGAAACAATTTTGTCGGCGTTGGGCAATGCGTATTGCTCCATCGACCGGGCAAACGGGATAGGGATATCGGGATACGCAACGCGCTGAGGTGAAGCTTTCAGAACCGATATGTCACGCTCGGCGATGGTGGCGATGATCTCGCCCGATAGGCCGTAGCTCTTATAGTCTTCGTCGATGACGATCAGGCGACCGGTTTTTGCAACCGAGTCGAACACCGTGTCACGATCCAGCGGCACAAGCGTGCGTAGGTCGATGACTTCGGCTTGCACGCCTTCAGCGGCGAGCTTTTCCGCAGCCTTGAGGCCCTGATGCACGCCCATGCCGACGCTGACGATCGTCACGTCGGTGCCCTTGCGGACAACGGCAGCCTTGCCGAACGGAATGGCGTAGGCTTCTTCGGGAACGTGAACGGTTGCACCTGGTTCCGTGCCGAGCCAACCCATGCCCTGCAGTCCCTTATGGAACATGTAGATGACGGGGCTGTCATCGCGGATCGACGAGGTCATCAGGCCTTTTGCATCGTAAGCGTTGCTGGGCACGACGACCTTCATGCCTGGTAAATGGGCGAAGGTGCCGTACAAGCACTGCGAGTGCTGGCCGCCGTCGCTGTATCCGCCGCCGGTCGATGTCATGAGCACGACCGGAACTTTAACGTTGCCTCCCGAGAAGTAGACGTTCTTCGCCATCGAATTGTAAATCGCATCGAAGCAGACACCGAAGAAGTCGACGAACATCAGTTCAACGACGAGGCGCATACCATCCGAGGCGGCTCCAACGGCGGCACCCATGAAGGCGGTTTCGGAAATCGGCGTATCGCGAATACGTTCGCTGCCGAACTCTTCGATCAATCCGCGGGTGTTTCCAAAGACGCCACCGAGTTGGCCGATGTCTTCGCCCATGACGAAGACGCTCGGATCGGTGCGCATTTCTTGCGCGATCGACTCAGCCATTGCTCGCGCAATAGTGAGGCGGCGCTCATTGGCCGGGGCGGCGGCTTGTGCGGTCATAGACCTGTTTCTCCCTTGAGCATTCTTTTTGAGTTATGAGTTGTGATGCCTGCACTGAGGGCGCGCGGGGGCGTCCGTGCAGATGTGAACAATCGCGAGGTCAGGCGAAAACGTGCTGGAGTGCTTCTTCGCCAGCCGGGTCTTCGCTATTGCGGGCGAAAGCCACGGCCTCGTCGACGATCGCGCGATAAGACGCAACCAGCATCGCATCGTCCGCTTCCGACAGCCCTTCTTCGGCCATCAGACGGGCGCGCATCGCCGGGATTGGGTCGCGGGCACGCAACGCCTGCAGCTCACCCTTGGGACGATAGCCTTCGGCGTCGCCCATGAAGTGGCCGGCAAGTCGCGAGGTCTCGATTTCGATCAGGCTCGGTCCGCCGCCGTTGCGAGCCCGCTCGATGGCTTCACCAGCGACGCGGAAAATCTCGTAGGTGTCGTTGTTGCGAACCTGATAGCCCGGCATGCCATAGGCCTGCGCGCGCACCGAGTTATCCGGGACCGCGGTCGATTGCGCCTTGGCAACCGAAATGCCCCAGGCGTTGTCTTCGATGATGGTGATGAACGGCAGCTTCCAAACCGCGGCGAGGTTCAGGGCTTCGTGGAAGGCGCCCTGGTTGACAGCACCTTCGCCGATGTAGGCCACGGCGACGCCGTCCTTGCCCTGCATCTTGCGCGACAGCGCGGCACCGACCGCCGGACCCATGCCCTGGCCGATAATGCCCGAACATGCGAAGTTCACGGACGGATCAAAGATGTGCATGTGGCCACCGCGGCCACCGCTCAAGCCGGTGCGCTTTCCGAAGATTTCAGCGACCATCTTTTTGAGATCGACGCCCTTGGCGACAGCAACGTGATGCGGTCTGTGGGTCGAGGTCACGACATCCGATGGCTTGAGATGGGCGCAAACACCGACGGCGCACGGCTCTTGTCCATTGGACAAGTGCATTTCGCCGGGGATTGGCCCGTTGGCCATGTTGAAAATGGGCTTCTTGCCCTCGAGATAGATTTTTTCGATCGATTCTTCGAGATAACGGCTGATCACCATTTTCTCGTACATCCAGAATTTCTGGTCTCTTGTCGGCGTCACGTTCCCCTCCACACGTTTTCTTTTTTTGACGTCTCATGCGGCCAGCGTTTCGGCTGGTTGCAACTGACCTTCGTTCCGGAAAACTGTTCAATTGCCACTACTGTTTGTTAAGCACTCATCGTGCCAATTGCGATTTATGGAATCTGCACCAAAATTCGGGGATTGAGTAATCGCTCGAGCTGTTCGGCAACGCTAATTTGCGACGAGCGATTCACGGTTGCGACAGATGTCGCGACCGCCCCCGCGTGCACGTTCGACGCGTGTCGCAGCGGCGCATGCGGCTCGCTAGGGTTGATGAATGTGAGGGGCATGGACATGGGAGCAGCCACAACCGAAGCGCCCCCAACACGGAGCATCTGGCGCCGAGGTAGGGCCGTCAATATCGTCAGCAAAGTGCGTTAGGTCGGAACTGTGTATGTCGCCCCAGCGGAGCACGCACGGCGAAATCCTTGGGCAGGCGTGCGATGAGATGCAGGGCAAAAACTGTCATTTTGTGCCCAGGTAATCAGGGAGTTACGGTCAAGGTCAGACGATCACGGTGTCGCTGCCGCGGACTCCAAACCATATTTTTTCAGGATCGTCACCAGTTCGCCTGACTTTTGCAGGCGCCCGATAGCTGCGTTCGCAGCTTCCAGAATTTTATCGTCGGCTTTGCGTAAGCCGATCGCCATCGGGTAGCCGGTTGTCGATTGTACGATCGACGCCGCCTGAACGTTGAACGTCTTCGACGGATTGTTCTTCAGGTACCAATAGTAGCCAAAATTCGTGACGATCCCGACGTCAATGTCGCCGCGATCGATAGCGTTCAGCATATCGTCTTCGCGCAGCAGGCTCACGCGAATATCAACTGGCCGCTTGAGCAGCGTCACGTGTGCGAGCGTGCCCTGTTGCGTTGCAACCTTCAGACCGTCGAGGTCATCGATGCGCGTGATCTTGCGATCCGGCTTGGTGACCATCAGGGTATCGTATTGCAGAACCGGAACGGTCTGTTTGATTGGGCCTTTTTCCTGGTTCGGCAGCACGCCGACGCTCATGAAGGCATCGCAGCTTGTCTGACGCGCTTCGAAGCGGAAATTGACGAACGAGAATTTGGCGCTCACGCCCAGTTCGCGGGCTAGCGCTTCTCCGAGGTCGATGTGCAGCCCAATAGGGCCGCCGCTCGAACGAAGCTGCGAGAAGGGCATCGCGTCCGGGCTGGCGCAGACTTCGAATACGCCGCGCTTGTGGACGTAATCCAATGTGCCGGCCTGGGCCGCAGATGCTGCAGCAGCGAGCGCCGCCACGCCGGTGGCTGCAACAGCCAAACCCTGGCGGACTGTTCTGAGTGCTTTCATCCGTCTGCGGCTCCAGTTCATGTCAGCTTTCGGCAGCAACAGCTTCCGTAATGCTGAGCAATGCGGGTGTTGTGATCGTCCGGCTCAACTTTAGCCCACTTCTCTCGAACAGGCTTTTGAATTCCGCTTCGGTGCGCTCGCGTCCCGGCAGCGCCGACATCATCAGGATGTCGAGCAGCTTGCCGCCATGCGCTGCGTCTCCCTCAGGAATAACGCAGTCTACAATCAGAACTTTGGCGCCTGGGTTCATGGCGCGGCGGATATTCTTGAGGATCGTGATGCAATCCTCATCCGTCCAATCGTGGATGATCCGCTTGAGAAGGTAGGCATCGCCCGGTGGTACCGATTTGAAGAAATCACCTTCAACGCATGACCATCGGCCGGGCAGCTCGTTGACGCGGGCCTCTGCCAGCACGTGCGCATGGTCGTAGTTGATGCCGCGGGCTTTGGGCGCACACTTCAGCACTTCGATCAAGAAGCCGCCGTGACCGCCGCCGACATCAACGATGGTGTCGATGCCGCTGTAGTCATAGGCGCCGGCGATCGGCGCATTTTCGAGATCCGACAAGCTCGACATACCACGATGGAATGTGTTGCCCGCGTCTTCGTTGATTTTGAAATAGTCGAAGAACGGTGCGCCGAAGATTTCGACCATGCCGTTGGTGCCCGTCTTGACGACGTGATCGAGCTGACCGACCGGCTTCCAGAAAATGTCCTGGGTGATCATCAGAACCGCGTCGCGCAGCGAGCCGGGCTCGGAGGTACACATCAACTGGCCGGCAGAGCGCAGATGGAAGCGGTTCTGAGGGTCCTGCGTGAACACGCCAACGCTGGCGAGCGATCGCATCACGCGATACAGCGACGGCGCATCGACGTCGAGCTTCGCGGCCAATTGCTCGCTTGTTTGGGGGGCTTCACGAAGCATGTCCGAAATGCCGAATTTGGCGACGGTCGCCAGCGCGCCGGATAGCACGAATCCGAAGGCGAGATCGACGATGAGGTGACCTGGGTTGGCTTCAGCCATGTGGTTCTTGTCTTCCGGTTTGAGAGCCCGCGCGGGGGCTTGATCTGCGGGGCGCCGATGGTTGGCGTCGAGATCAAGCTCCTTAGTTCGTGCGTGGTTTTATGAGGTCTGTTTGACAGCGTGCCGGGCCACTTATTTCGTGCAGCTCGGCAGGTTTTTGAGGCTCATGATGTAAGCTGCGAGCTGCCACCGCGTGCGCTCGTCCATCGATTCTTTCCATGGCGGCATGACCAGCGATCCGCGCTTCTTGCCGTTGCTGATCGTTTCGAAAAGATAATCAGGCTTCATGTCGCGGCACTGGAGCGAGCGTGCTTTGCCGCCGCTGCCTTGGTTGCCATGGCAGTAGGCGCAATTCTGGACGAACGTGATTTCGGCGATCTTGGCGGAGTCGGGCGCGGCCAGAACTTCTTGGCCGAGCGGTGGTAGACCGCTTGGCGCGGCTGCGGCGGCAGCCGGTGCAGCTGCAGGTGCTGCTGGCGGTGTAGCGGCGTCAGCTGCCGGAGCAGCAGGCGTTGCAGGAACTTCTGCATGACCCGGCAATGCGAGCGTGGTGGCCGTCAGCACGAAAAGGGAAAAAGCGATCGCAGCACCAGCGAGTGTGCGCGGCGTATAAGTTCGCAAGTGAAGCTCCTGTGGTCAGAGGGCAGATGAGGGGCCACTAGGGCCCCTCACCGACTTATAGTAACAACAGCGTTCAATGTATGTCAGCTTTAGTCGATCGTGAAAGCGACGAGAGCGGCACCACCCGGAAGACCCTTGATGGCCGGGAACGCGCTGGCCATGAAGCCAGGAGCGTGCGAACCCAGACCCGTCGGGACGAGGATGTACTGCTTGCCGCCAGCCGAGTAGCTGACAGGACCCGAGCGGATGCCCGAGCCGGCATTGAACGACCACAACACTTTGCCGTTGTCGGCATCGTAAGCGTTGATGTTGCCACGTACGTCGCCGTTGAACACAAGGCCGCCAGCGGTCGTGAGAACGCTGCCGAGGCCCGGCAATTCATAGTCGACCGACCATTTCACCTTGCCGGTGATCGGGTCGCGTGCATCGAGGCGAGCCGAAGCCTTGCCACCGGGCGGCGGAACGGCTTCAAGCTTGGAGACGCCGAGGTAGAGTCCGGCGATACCGACTTTGTCGACTTCCTGGGGAGCAGCAACGACGGTGTTGCAGACTTCCATGGCGTTCGAATACCAGAGCTTGGTCTTCGGGTTGTAGGCTGCAGCGTTCCAGCTGCGAACACCGAGCAGGTACGGGCAAAGGGTCTTTTCCTTGCCAACTTCCGGTTCGTTGCGGTCTTTGATTTCGCCGGTCTTCGGGTCGATGCCCGAGGTCCAGTTCACATTCTGCGCAAACTGCCAGATGTTGACCGGCTTGCCGGTCGCCTTATCGAGGACGAACACGAAGCCGCCCTTGTTCAGGTGAACGAGAAGCTCTTTGCCTTCATGTTCGATCGTCATGATTTCGTAGGGCGAGTCGTAGTCCCACGTATCATGCGGCACTTCCTGGTAGTGCCACTTCAGCTTGCCTGTCTTGGCTTCGATGTTGAGGATCGTTGCCGTGTACAGGTTGTCGCCCTTGCGGCCATCTGGGAAGAAGTCAGGGGCGGCGTTGCTGGTACCGATCAGGATGCTATCGGTCTTCTTGTCGTAAACGCCGGGCAACCATGCGCCGCCGCCGCCGACCTTGCCGGAATCACCCGGCCAGCTCTTGCCGTCTTCGTTGATGGTGTTGAACGTCCAAGCGGGCTCGCCCGTCTTGGCGTTAACTGCATAGATCTTGCCCTGGATCGGCTGGTCGCCACCGGTCGTGCCGCCGTACAGGATGTCGCCAGCCAACTGCGGAGGTGAGGAGAACAGGCAGCCGTAGCAGGATTTCAGATCGGTGATCTGCTTTTCCCACTTCACAGCACCGGTCTTCTGGTCGAGCGCGATGAAGCGGCCATCGAGCGAACCGAGATACACCATGCCGTGACCAACGGTGACGCCGCGGCTTGCGGCCACGTAGAACACGGTTTCAACGATGGGGTCGAGTTCCGGCTTGTACTTCCAGATCGTCTTGCCCGTTGCGCCATCGACGGCGAACACGTTGTTGTTCGGACCGACGTAGTAAGCAACGCCGTCAACGACGATCGGAGTGGCCTGAAGGCCCATCTGAATGTCGCCCGGCTGATGGATCCAAGCAACTTTCAGCTTGCCAACATTCGCCTTGTTGATCTGTTCCAGCGGGCTGTAACGCCATGCATTGTCGTCGCGGTAATATTTCGGCCAGTCATTCGGATTCTCTTCGGCGATTGCAGGCGCCGCAGAGACGGCAAACGCTGCGAGAACGCCTCCGAAAACTGCTCTTGTCGCAAAATTGCGAACACTCCCCATCTTTGCTTCCTCCTGTGCATTCGTTACGTGCTTTGTCCGCGAGCCGGTGGGATCAGCTCCGTGGTGAATGCGTGAGCGCAAGCATTATGCCATCGCAAAAATCGCCCCAAATGCGCCATTCGGCTCGTGATCTGTCTCGCCGATGCGACACGTGTGGCGCATTCTCCAGACAATGTGTCGCAATCGCGATAATGGTTTCGTTACCATGGTGTGGGCCGTCGCGCTTCGTTTGTGCATTCTCAAGGTCGTCTTGGTGCGCGTCTGCTTGATGGGTTGGTGACCGAGGCGCCCGGGCAAGTTCCGCCAGCCTTCGTCATGCTGGCGTCCGCGGGTGCTTGGGGCGAGCCGCAAGAGCGCGGACGGCCTCAAATCGTGCGGTCAGGTTTGTAGATTTTGGGGGCCGAAATACCTTGGACCCAGGTCGTGCCAGCCATTGATTTCATTGAAGAGTAGCATCACTGAACGCGCGTCTCGTAACTTGCTTGCGACAGCTGTTGCGGGCATGCGCGACAAGTTTGTTTGATATGCATTCTTCGCATGGCAAAAATCGCCTCTCGCCGGCAGAAAACCGTTGCGGCCACGCCACAGCTAGGTGCTGTTTTTGGTAAAAATGGCCGGTCGAGCAGGAATTGAACGCCCCTAAGTAATCGCCGAGTTTATTCATAAAATATCAATATTTCAATATGTTAAGCGTCGTTTACCGTTGATGGCCCGGCTTTTGCCGATCCTGCCGAAGTGTATGGCCGTGAGGCGACAGCTCGAACTGGCACACCCATTGCTAAGTGATGGTCAACGAGCGCCACTCACATGAGCGCACGCTGAAGAATTCGTGTCGCTAGGGAGCGGCCAAGGTGACGGGAGGGGTTTGCGAATGTTGTTCGACTTGAGCTTACTGAAGGGCCGTCAGGCGCTCGCGCTGAAAGCGTCGGACGTCGCGCTTAGTCGTCGAACGCTCCTCGCGTCATCGGCGTTTCTCGCGTTGGCCGCGGCACCGGCCGTTGGGCCGTATGGCGCCTGGGCGGCGACCGGGATGACTGCCGATCAGCGGCTGACGCTCATTCGTATGTCGCGCGACATCTACCCCACGATGATTTCCTGCCGGACACGCCCTACGTCGCGGCGGTCGATAAGATCCTGAAGCAGGCCGATGGCGACGACGAAGCGAAGACCCTCGTGACGACCGGCCTCGCCGATCTCGAAGCCCGGGCGCAGAAGACATTTGGCTCGGCTTATGCCGCCATTGCTGATCCGTTTAAGCGCGAAGCACTTTTGCGCACCATTCAAATGGGCGGCTTTTTCCAGAAGTTCCGTGGCGAGCTTCTGATGGGAATTTACGACAATAAGGCGCTTTGGCCGAAGTTCGGTTACGAGGGCTCTTCTTGGGAAAAAGGTGGCTACATCGGTCGTGGTTTCGACGACATCGATTGGCTGTAACTCAATAAAAATATTCCAAGGGGAAGCGATCAATGGCCACGAAATTCGACCTAAATGACAATAGCCTCGTTGTAATCGTCGGCTCCGGTGCGGGCGGCGGCACGATGGCAAATGAATTGGCGCAGAAGGGTATTAAAAGCGTCGTATTGGAAGCGGGAAAAACGCTCAGCCTCGATGATATCGAGAACGACGAATGGGCGATGTTCTCCAAGATATCCTGGCTGATAAGCGTTATTCCGCTGGCGGCTGGCACGGTGCGAAAAATCATCCGAATTTGCCGGCATGGATCGTAAAAGGTCTTGGCGGCTCGACGGTGCATTGGGCCGGCGTTTCGCTGCGCTTCCAGGAACACGAATTCAAAATGAAGACGACGAACGGCGCGATCGATGGCGCCAACGTCATCGACTGGCCGATCTCGCTGCAAGAGCTGACGCCGTACTACGAGAAAGCCGAACTGAAGATGGGCGTTACCGGCAAGACCACCGGCATGCCGCATCTGCCACACAATAACGATTTTAAGGTGCTCGCTGAAGGTGCGCGCCGTATCGGCTACTCGAAGATCGAAGCCGGTCCGATGGCGATCAACTCGGTCGACCGCGACGAGCGTCCTGCTTGCCAGCAGATCGGCTTCTGTATGCAGGGCTGCAAGATCGGCGCGAAGTGGTCGACGCTGTACACCGAATTGCCGCGCGCTGTTGCCACTGGCAACTGTGAAATCCGCACCGACTGCATGGTTCTCCAAATCGAGCACGATGCAACGGGCAAGGTTGTTGGCGTCGTTTATGCCGATAAAGACGGCAAGACACAGCGCCAGAAAGCGCGCGTGGTTTGCGTCGCCGGCAACTCGATCGAGTCGCCGCGCCTGCTGCTCAACTCGGCGTCGAGCAAATATCCGGACGGTCTGGCCAACTCTTCAGGGCAGGTCGGTCGCAACTACATGACCCACATGACCGCCGGTGTGTATGGCGTGATGCCGGGCGAAGTGAACATGCATCGCGGCACGGCTGTTGCCGGTATCGTGTCGGATGAAGCGCACAACGATACGGCCCGCGGCTTTGCTGGCGGGTACACGCTCGAAAAGCTGTCTCTCGGTCTGCCCTTCCTGTCGGCATTCCTTGATCCCGGTCCTGCCGGCTGGGGACGCAAGGTGTCGGGCGCGCTCGAGAAATACAAGTACATGTCGGGTGTTTGGATCTGCGGTGAAGACCTTCCGCAGGAGATCAACCGCATTCAGCTGCACGCGACCGAGAAGGATCAGTACGGCTTGCCGGTGCCTGTGGTTTATAAGACGGACCACCCCAATGACACGAATATGCGCAATCACGCTTATCGCGTAATGGCGTCGATATATGGGGCCGTTGGATCAAAAGAAATCTATAATCTCCCCGCTTATCCGGCGAGCCATAATATGGGGACAAACCGGATGAGCGAAAAGGCGAGCGAAGGGGTCGTGAATAAGTGGGGTCAAACTCACGATATCAAGAACCTGTTCGTGTCTGATGGAAGTCAGTTTGCTTCCAGTGGCGCCGAAAACCCAACCCTGACCATTGTGGCTTTGGCGATACGCCAGGCAGAGTATTTGGCCACACAGTTGGGAAAGGGTGAGCTTTGATGCGGATATGGCTTGAAGAAGGGGAGAGACTAGCGACTATGAAATACGAGGCGTGAGCGTTTGCGGAGGTGATTCGAATGTAGCCGCCCGCAAAGTTTGGGAAATAGACGCGACCGCTCGTGTTCTAGAACGAACACTACGAAGACAACAGCAATAAGGGGAAAGACAATATGGACGGGGGTTCAAACAAGAAGTTGGGTTTGGCGCTAGCCATCCTGGCGACTGGTGCACTCGCTGCACCAATGTCGGCAAACGCTGCCGACCTGGGCGGCAATTGCTGCGCAGATCTCGAAGAACGCATCGCTGAACTGGAAGCCACCACGGCTCGCAAGGGTAACCGCAAGGTATCCCTGACGATTTCGGGTTGGGTTACGGAACAGATCATGGGCTGGGATGACGGCCTCGACACCGATGCTTACGTCGGCACGTCTTTGAACGACCTTGGCAACCGTCTTCACTTTGATGGCAGCGCCAAGATCGACAACGACCTCTCGGCTGGTTACAGCCTCCGCTTCGACGTCAATGGTGCGAACGGCTTCGTTCAGGACGCCAATAATGACAACGGTGGCGAAGGTCCGGTCTCGGTTCTGAACTCGTACTGGTACATCAAGAGCGAACGCCTCGGTAAGGTTTCGCTCGGTCGCCAGAGCCACGCAACAGACGACGTCTGGGTCGACCTTTCGGGCGCCGGCAGCATCTTTGCCGCCAACCTCGTTATCTTCGACGGCCAGAACTTCAATCTCGTCAGCAACGGCGTTCGCACCACGGCAACGTGGGGTGATATCGCAACCTGCGCCACCACCGGCGTCGGCATCTTCGGCGACTGCGGCGGCGACCGTACCAACTCGGTGCGTTACGACACGCCGACAATTGCTGGCTTCGTTGCTTCGGCCTCTTGGGGTGAAGACGACTTCTATGACGTTGCTCTTCGTCACAACGGCGAGTTCGGCGGCTTCAAGACCGCATTCGGTGCGGGCTATCAGGCCAACCGTGATAACCGCATCGGCGTAGTCAACGACGCTGAACTCTTCCAAGTCAACGCTGCATTCCTGCACACCGCAACCGGCATCTTCGGTAGCGTCCACTGGGGTCGCGAAACGCAGGACAACGGTCCGGATACGCAGCAGCTCTACCTGAAGGCTGGTGTTCGCACCTCGCTGAACGCTCTCGGCAGCACCGTATTCTACGGCGAATACGGCCAAGACGACGACATGTTCAACGGCTTCAACGGCGGCAACGTGTTCCGCGATGCTCCGCTTGATTTCGGGGTAGGCGCTCGCAACGTCGGCTTCTTCGGCGCACTGGCAACCGACTCCGAAATGACCCGTTGGGGCGTTGGCGTCGTGCAGGAAATCGACGCTGCTTCGATGGCTGTCTGGCTGAAGTACAAGAACTACAGCGCAGACATCACGCTCCAGAACGGTGCTTCGCCTGATTTCGAAGATCTCCATATCTTCGCTCTCGGTGGCGCGGTGTTCTTCTAAGAGCATCGCTAAAGAAAGTGGGTTCATTACCCCCACGCACGTGTGGGGAAATTACTAGGCCGGCTGAAGGTGCTTCCCGTCTCCTATTCGGCAGCCTGGTGTTTCCCCACACGACCCTCTCGGGGACTTCATCTGATTATCCCTAGGTGAGGTGGTTGGCTGAGCGGTGCTCTGGTGGCCGCATCGGTTTTCCACCGACGACTTGAAACCGGCTTCGGCCGGTTTTTTTTTATTCCGCGACCAAACTTTGAGGACATACGACCGATGGAAACGATCTACGATGTGCTGATTATCGGCTCCGGCCCCGGCGGCTATGTGGCAGCGATCCGCGCGGCACAACTCGGACTGAAAACTGCGATCGTCGAACGCGAGCACCTCGGCGGCATTTGCTTGAACTGGGGATGCATCCCGACCAAGGCGTTGTTGCGCTCGGCTGAAGTTCATCACTTGGCCGCTGCCGCGCAGAAGTACGGGTTTGCGGCCAATACACAGCTCGATTTCAAAATTCAGGACATCGTCGGCCGGTCGCGCAAAGTCTCGGGCGAATTGAACAAGGGCGTGGCGTTCCTGTTGAAGAAGAACAAGGTCGACGTGATCTGGGGCGAAGCGCTGATCGCGAAAGCGCCGGATCCGGCATCGGCTACGCCTGGCGAAGTGACGGTTAGCGCACCAACGCGGCAAGCGGTGGAGCCGCAGCATGCAGTGCCCGCCGGTGCCAAAGGCGCCGGCACCTATGGCGCGCACCACATCATTATCGCGACCGGCGCGCGGCCGCGCACTCTGCCGGGCATTGCGCCGGATGGGCAAAACATCTGGACGTATTTCGAAGCCATGAAACCGGCTGAAATGCCGAAGTCGCTGATCGTCATTGGGTCGGGTGCGATCGGCATCGAGTTCGCCTCGTTCTACCGGACGCTTGGTGCTGAGGTGACTGTTGTTGAAGCGCTGCCGCGCATTCTGCCCGCCGAGGACGCCGAAATTTCGCAACTCGCCCACAAGGCGTTCGAGAAGCAGGGCATCAAGATTATCACTGGGGCGCAGGTGTCGAACGTAGCGTCGTATAGTGACGGCGTATCCGTCAGCTATGCCCGCGGGGATGCTCCGTTGGAAACGCTGCGCGCGGATAAGTTGATCCTCGCGGTTGGCGTGGTCGCGAACGTCGAGAATATCGGATTGGTTGCGCTCGGTGTCGCCATGCCGAAGGGGGTTGTGGCGACTGATGGCTTTGGCCGCACCAGCGTGCCCGGGATCTATGCGATTGGCGATGTCGCGGGTCCGCCGATGCTGGCGCACAAGGCCGAGCATGAAGGCGTCATCTGCGTCGAGACGATCAAGGGTCTCGATACGCACGCACTCGAGCGGCATCTCATTCCCGGCTGCACCTACTGCAATCCGCAGATCGCATCGATCGGCTTGACGGAAGCGGCTGCGCGAGAAAAAGGCATCGATATACGCATTGGCCGGTTTTCAAATCGCGGCAACGGCAAGTCTATCGCGCTTGGCGAGCCGGACGGCTTGGTAAAGACGATCTTCGACGCCGCGACCGGTAAACTGTTGGGCGCCCACCTGATCGGTGCGGAGGTGACGGAACTCATTCACAGCTTCGCCATGGCTTTGAAAATGGGTGCACGCGATCAGGACCTCATCCATACGGTCTTCCCGCATCCGACGTTGTCGGAAATGATCCATGAAAGTGCGCTATCGTCCGAAGGGCGCGCGATCCACATGTAGGCTTCGCGTCGTTCGCGAGGCTTCGATCTGCAAACGCCGCCCAGCTGTCGCAGGGCGGCGTTCTTGTGCGCGCGACAATTGTCGCATTGATGCGGCGTGTGATGCGAATTGCGTGCTGTGCAATACTGTTTATCGCAATGCACCTTATGAAAGTGTTGGCAAAAAAAATTGACAGGCTGCATCGCCAAAGCGGCGCGACGTTTGCGTAGGTCCTCCTTCGAGTGAAGCTCAGAAAAGAAAAGGGGAGAAACTCTATGGCTTTGGTGACGAAGAAAGTGGGCTTGTTTGTTGGGGTTACGGCGGCGTTGCTCGCTGGCGTCTCAACGCAGGTTTTCAGTCTCGGCGTCGATACGCTGGACGGTAAGCATATTCAGTACAACGTGACTGACGATATGCTTTTGGAAGCTGATAAGGACCCCAACAACTGGCTGATGTACGGACGCGACTATGAAAGCACGCGCTACTCGCCACTGCGGCAGATCAACGGGCAGAATATCTCGGACCTCGTTCCGAAGTGGAACCTGTCGTTCGGCGTGATCGATGCACAGGACTCGCAGGTCACCGCCGTTAACGGCCGACTCTATGTGACATCGAGCCAGAACCAAGTGTTCGCCCTCGAGGGCACGACCGGCAAAATTCTGTGGAGCTACAAGCGCAAACTGCCGAGCGATCTCGGACCCAAGCTGTGCTGCAGCGGCGTAAACCGCGGCGTCATCGCCTATGGCGATAAGGTCTACATGGCGACGCTCGACACCCACATGGTGGCGCTGAACAACCAGACCGGCGAAGTCGTTTGGGAAAAGAAGCTCGGCGATTACAAGACGGGTGAAATCTTCACGTCCATGCCGATGGTCGTTAAGGGCAAGCTGCTGATCGGCAACTCGGGCGGCGACCTTGGCGCCAACGCCGGCACCATCTACGCGATGGACCCGGAAACCGGCAATGAGGCCTGGAAGACGAACACCGTTCCGGTGACCGGCAAGGAAGACATTGCCAAGACCTGGGGCAACGACTCGTGGAAGACGGCGGGCGGCGCTCCGTGGCTGCCGGGTTCCTACGACAAGGAAACGGGCTACATCCTGTGGGGCGTCGGCAACCCTGTGCCGGACTTCGATCCGCACGTGCGTCCCGGCGACAACCTCTATACCGGATCGACGATCGCAATCGATCCCGATACAGGCGCCATCAAGGGCCACTTCCAGTACACGCCGAACGATGCTTGGGATTATGATGGCACCAACGAATCCATCATCATCACTGACAAGCAGAAGCGTAAATCCTGGCTGCACGCCGATCGTAACGGTCATCTCTATTCGATCGACCGCACGAACTTCAAGTGCAACTGGGTTGTGCCGATGCAGCGCGCGAACTGGGTGACCGGCTTCGGCGAGAATTGCCGTCCGAAGGTCAACCCGGACAAGGTGCCGAACTACGACAAGGAAACGAAGGATATCGCGCCGATCCTTGACGGCGGCAAGGAGTGGGTGCCGGCCGCGTACTCGAAACGTACAGGCTACATCTACGTTCCTGGCCGTAACGAGTCGATGGACCTGTGGGCCAAGAAGCAGGAATTCAAGCCGGGACAGTGGTTCCTCGGCACGAAAACGCTGCGCATGAACCCCGGCAACGGCTTCATCAAAGCCTTCGACGGCACCACCGGCGAACTGGCCTGGACGCATACCCTCAACACGCCTGCAACAGGCGGCATGCTGGCAACTGCCGGCGGCCTCGTGTTCAACGGCGACGCTGAAGGTATCTTCCGCGCCATCAACGACGAAACCGGCGAAACGCTGTGGCAGTACAATGTCGGCTCAGGCGTTCACTCCAGCCCGACGACATTCATGGTCGATGGCAAGCAGTACGTGGCCATTCTCGTTGGTCCGGGCGGCGGCAGCCTCTGGCCGCTGGTGTACGGCGACTGGTTCAAGACGCACACCCAGGGTGGCGGCATGTACGTGTTCGGTCTGCATAAATAAAATCTGCGGGCGCTAGGACATCAATGGGCCGGCGGCGTAACATCCGCCGGCCTTTTTCTTCGACAATCAATCTAAACGTTGATCGACACGGATAAGA
This sequence comes from Hyphomicrobium sp., assembly GCA_016716675.1. Taxonomy (GTDB): domain Bacteria; phylum Pseudomonadota; class Alphaproteobacteria; order Rhizobiales; family Hyphomicrobiaceae; genus Hyphomicrobium_B. Next base: position 58,465 of record JADJVG010000007.1, on the reverse strand, counting down.
CTGGGAGTTGCGATGCCGAGACGAACGAAAGTGGCGACGCTGTGCATGGGTGTGATCGCGCTGGGTGTGGTTATGCTTCAGGGTACGGCACAATTCAGCGGTGCACGCGCGGAGGAAGCTCCCGCTGATGCGGCGGCTGTCCCGGAAGCCGGAAAATTCGAAGGCGATGCGGCGGCAATTGAAGCCGGGCGCCAGATCTACGGCAACACATGTTTGTTCTGCCATGGCCCGAAGGGCGTCGGCGCGCGCGCGCCTAATCTCGTCGAGGGCATGTTCAAGCCCGGCCGGGATTCGGAAGTGCCTTTCGCCTACGAAGTCATCCGCAAGGGCCGTCCAGGAACCATCATGGGCGGGTTTGAAGGGATGCTGAGCGACGATCAGGTCTGGCAAGTGATTGCCTATCTGCGCGAAGAGGGCCGGGCAAAGCTCAAGAAATAGCCGTCATCGGGATGGCCATGGCGAAGCGGCTAGGCGCCAGAGTTTGTTTGGCGCCTGAGCCTTGAGCGTCGTAACCGGTCGGGCGCACGAGTAGGCTTGCAAGGACGGCAAAAGTATCGTCTCAAGGGCCCCGCGAGGAATGTGAACTGCCGTTGCGGTCGCCGTGCGCAGATCTTCCCTAGTGAGAGGTTCGACGGTCGGTGAGATGAGAACGGTGCTTCGACAGTTTCGGGCGGTCCGGCAGCTGGTTGCGACAGCCGTCGCGTTTTTGGCTGCACTGCTCGTTGTGTCGTGCGCGCCGGCTTTTGCCGGAGAAATGACGCCCTCAGGTTCTGGCGTCGATACGGCCCTTGTCGTCTCAATTGATGTTTCGAGTTCGGTCAATGAAAAGCGTTTTAATCTGCAGTTGGAAGGCATCGCCAAAGCGTTGGAAGACCGCGAGGTCATCAATTCGATCCTTGGCGGCCCGGCCGGTCAGGTGATGATTTCGGTGGTGACGTGGGCCGACCATGCGCGCATTGCGGTGCCGTTCACGCTCGTCAAATCGCAGGCGGATGCCACAGCACTCGCCGCCAAGGTCCGAGCCCTGCCGCAACAAGACGGCGAATTCACCTGTCTCGCCAAGATGATGCGCTTTGTGGCCGATAAAGTGCTTGTGCGCCTTCCGGTACCGGCCACAAAGACGATCATCGATGTGTCGGGCGATGGTTCCGACAACTGCAATTCAGGCGGTCTGTTGGAAGCGTCTCGCACGGATCTCGTCAATGGAGGCGCCACGATCAATGGCCTGCCCATTCTCGAAGGCGAGACGGCGGCCGATCTCGAGCAATGGTACGAACAAAATGTCATCGGCGGGATCGGCGCGTTTTTAATGCCGGCTGCGGGTTATGATGATTTTGCTCGTGCCTTCCGCCAGAAGTTCCTCATCGAAATGAGCCAGTTGCGCGACGGCGACTAGCGTCGCGCAGTCCCTTATGGCGCACAGCAACATGTTTGCATGAGTGTCGCGACCGATGTTGCGATGTTGCGACGCTTGTCGCAGCTCTGTGCGCAGTCGAACGGAGCTGTGGCGAATTCGCGCGACTTCGCAGGCCGAAACCCTTGGCACATGACTTGCTTAATGAAGGCATCAGACTTCGGGACAACCGAAGCTGCGCCGCTCACGTGGCGTGAAGGGAGACGCGAAGGTTGCAAGGCTCAAAGTTTCAGGTCGCTGGCCGATGGATTGCGTGACACCCGACGGCGTCGCGCGGCTTTCTGTATTTTTGAAACTTGCTTGAACTTCGAGAAATCGATCCCTCCCACGCCGGTCTTGCGACGAGACGCATGCTGGTTTCTGGCCCAGTTTCATGGGCCGCTTGAGGAGGAAACGAATGACCACGAAAAGACTGCTACTTGGCACGGCGTTGATTGCAGCAACCTTCGCAAGCACGTCTGTCCCCGCGCTTTCCCTTGATTGGAAAGACGTGACCGAGGACCGGCTCCTCAATGCCGACAAAAACCCCGACGATTGGCTGCTCTATGGCCGCAACTATGGTGCACAGCGCCATAGCCCGCTGTCGCAGATCACCACCAAGAACGTTGCCAAGTTGAAGCCGGCCTATCAGATTGCGCTGGGATCGCTGGATGGCCAGGAAGTGACGCCGGTGGTCAACAACGGCATCATGATTTTGGCAGTTTCGCACCAGTATATCGACGCCGTTGAAGTCGCGACCGGTAAGCGCCTGTGGCGCTACGAGTTGACGCTTCCGGCAGACATCGACCAGTTCGCATGTTGCGGCCGCGTCACCAAGGGCGCCTCGCTCTACGGCGACAAGGTGTTCTTCGGCACGCTTGACGCGCGCCTCATCGCTTTGAATGCCAAGGACGGCAAGCTCGTCTGGGAAAAGAAGCTCGAAGACTACAAGAGCGGCTACACCATCACGATGGCCCCGACCATTGTGAAGGGCAAGGTCATGGTTGGATTTGCCGGTGGCGAATTCGGCATAACCGGTCAGATCTTGGCACTCGATACGGAAACCGGCAACGAAGTCTGGAAGACCTCGACCGTTCCGCAGCCAGGTGAACCAGGCTACGACACGTGGGGCCTGGACTCGACGAAATACGGCGGTGCAGCGTCATGGCTGACGGCGACGTATGACCCGGCGCAGAACTTGACCTTCTGGGGTACCGGCAATCCGGCTCCGTGGAACGCAGCGATGCGCCCGGGCGACAACGTCGGTTCGACGTCTCTGCTGGCCCTTGATGCCGACACCGGCAAGAAAGTCTGGCAGTTCCAGCACGTCCAGAACGACGCCTGGGACTGGGACTCGATGAACGAAGCCGTAACAATCGACTTCGAAAAGGATGGTAAGCCGGTCAAAGGCGTCATTCAGGCCCATAAGAATGGCTTCCTGTACACACTGGACCGCACGAACGGCAAGTTCGTGCAGGCCGTTGCGTTTGCGAACGTCGATTGGGGCACTGTCAACGCGCAAGGCAAGATGGAAGTGTTGCCGGGCAAGCGCCCAGGCGTCGGCGTTAAGGCAACGCTGTGCCCGTCGTTCTTCGGCGGCAAAGGCTGGGCGCATCTCGCGGTCGATCCGAAGTCGGCAATGGCCTTCATCCCGACCATGGATATGTGCGTGACCATGGATCACGAAGAAACGTCCTACAAGAAAGGCACCATGTATCTCGGCGCCAGCGGCGAGATGACGGGTCCGGGCAAGGGCGCTCTGACGGCGGTTGACCTCAAGACCAACAAGGTCGCGTGGAGCTGGCCGAACCCATCGCCTCTGCAGGCTGGCAGCGCACTGACGACCGACGGCGGTCTGGTGTTCGTCGGAACGCTGGAAGGCAACCTCGTTGCGCTCGACCAGACGTCGGGCAAGGAACTTTGGAACTACCGCACGCCGTCAGGTATCGTCGGTGGTACCATCTCGTTCGGCAGCGGCGGCAAGCAGTACATCGCCGTGGTCTCGGGTTACGGCGGTGCATTCCCGCTGTGGGCCGGCAAGGGCGTGCCTGATCACATCAAGAACAGCGTCAACAAAGGCGCGGTTCTGAACGTTTTCGAACTTGGCGAATAACAAAGGATGATGTGACGTCAAGTTGATGCACAGGGGAGGAGGAGCCACCATCAGGTGACTTCTTCTCCTCGGCATTATTCCTCCGCGTGACGGAAGACCTGGAGCGACACGTGACCAGATTGTGGACGACCTCTTCTGCTTTTTTTGCATATGTTTTTGTGCTGACAGCGCTCGCCCTGTCGAGCGGATATGCGAGCGCTCAAAGCACGATTATGCCGATGCAGGTTCTAAAGGATCGCGGGAATATTCGCTTGTGTGCCGACGCGGAGTTTCTTCCCCATTCCGACAGCAAAATGAATCCGCCCGGCTTCGATGTTGAAGTGGCGCAGGCTGTTGCCAAGCACATGGGTCTCGATGCCACCATGCATTGGGTGGTGACGATGAAAGGCTTCCGCGCGCTTCGCAATCTCTACGACGGCGAATGCGATTTCTTCATGGGGTTGCCGCGCGACGAAAGCTTCCTAGACGAAGCCTTCAAACTGGATGTGACGAGCCCCTATTACAACGGCGGCTTTGCGACACTGGTCCGCAAAGATGCCAAGAGCCAGACCCTTACCGACTACAAAGCGAGCGGCGTCGGCGTCATCATGGCGACCGTGCCAGACGTCCGCCTGTTCGAGCGCGGATATCAACGCAAACTCTATCGCTCGTTCGAAGAGGTGATGGCCGCGTTCCACAACAAGGAAATCGATGTCGCTGTTGTGCCGGCGCTGGAAGCGGGCTGGGCTGTCTATAAGGACGAACAATCCGGTCTGCGCGTACTGGCCGATACCGATAAAGCCTTCATCTACCCGATGGGCTTTGGCGTTCGCAAAAAGGAAAAGGACGTCAAGGCGGCAATCGACGCCGCGATCGAAGCGCTGCAGAAAGACGGAACGATCGAGAAAATCCGCGCCAAATATGGTGTTCCGGCGCTCGCGGTAGCGGCTGCCGGTGCTCAACCTGCTGCCGAGGCCAAGCCTGCGGACGCCGCGCCGGCCGCTGAACCTGCAAAGCCGAAGGATGAGAGCGCAGCACCCGCGGCACACTCGGCCGAAGCATTAGCAGCCGATTTTCCAAATGACGAGAAGACCATCGACAAGGGCCGCCGGCTATACAAGCAGGCTTGTTACAAATGCCATGGCGAAAACGGCGTCTCGGGCGGCACGATCCCGGATCTGCGCCGTTACAAAGGTGACCACTACGAAATGTTTGCGACGATCCAGAGCGGCCGCGTCGAAAAAGGCATGCCTGCCTGGAACGATTATCTAACGGCCGACGAGATCAAAAAGATCATCGTCTATGTCAAAAGCCTGCCGCCCGAATGACGATGAAGCCGTCGCGCCGACCTAATGGCTACAAACATCCGTCGCGGATCGGTCAGATAGCCGTTCGATTGTCGGGCTGCGTGAGCAAGGCCATCTCCGTTTTGGCGCTTGCGACGTGTGCATTTGCCGGAGGCTCAGCGATCGATGCGGCGTCGGCGGACGAGGTTTTCGTCACCAGCGAGAAAGACAATACAGTTGCCGTCATCGACACCGAAACGCTCACCGCCGCGCGCAAGTTTAAGGTCGGCAAGCGGCCGCGCGGCATTCTTGCTGCGCATGACGGGTCGGTCATTTATGTGTGCGCGAGCGACAGCAACAGCATTCAGATTGTGAATCCGGCGACGGGCGATCGCATCGGAGAGATCAGCGATGTTGACGATCCCGAGCAGCTGGCGCTGTCACCGGATGGACGCTTGCTTTACGTGAGCAATGAAGAAGCGAATGCGGTAAGCATCATTGACCTAGAGAAGAGGGTTGTTGTCAAAACCATCGCCGTCGGGGTCGAGCCGGAAGGTATTTCGGTGTCGCCGGATGGCCGGCTGGTCGTCGTCACGTCCGAGACCACGAATATGGTGCATCTGATTGACGCTGAGAGTCAGTCGATCGCTGACAACATTCTCGTTGCCGCCCGCCCGCGCTATGCGGCATTCACTCCGGACGGCAAGAAGCTGTGGGTCTCGTCCGAGATTGGCGGCATCATTTCGGTCGTCGATATCGCAACGCGCAAAGTCGAGCGCACGATATCGTTCGCCATCAACGGGGTGCTGCCCGATAAAATCCAACCCGTTGGAATCGTCTTTTCGGTCGATGGCACGCGGGCTTTCGTGGCACTCGGTCCGGCCAATCGGATTGCGGCCGTGGACGTCGCGACGGGGGAAGTGGCCAAGTACATCCTGGTCGGCGGTCGCGTCTGGCACATGGCCTTGACGAAGGACGGCAGCAAACTGATCTCGGCGAACGGCGGCACCAACGATGCAACGATCATTGCCACCGATACACTCGCTGCCGTCAAATCACTGAAGGTTGGTCAGCAGCCTTGGGGTGTTGCCGTCATTGCTAAGTAAACGGGCGCATAGGTCGTCAGCCGAGTAAGAAGACTTGTCATGTGAGGCCAGGGGCAGCGATGGACGGTAGTGTGCAGCGCCTGCGCCATGCCCGGTTTCGCAATCTTGCAAGATCGCTTGCCTTGGCGGGCGTTGGCGTCACGCTTGTCTCTGAGCTTGCTCTCGCTCAGTCCGCAGGCGGAGGCACACAGCGCACGCCGCCGCCAACTCAGGAGCAATTGCTGCACGATTGCCAGCACAGCGATTTTTCAGCCATCGTCATCCGGTCATGTAGCACCCTTCTCAACAGCGGGGTGGGTGATGCCGTGCCCAAGGCGCAAATCTTAACATGGCGTGGCAGCGCCTGGGTCAAGGATCGCGACGCCGAGGCGGCGATCTCCGACTTTACGTATGCACTTGAACTCGACGCCAACAATCTGGTGGCGACGCGGGGGCGGGCGCGCGCTCACGAGATGCGCGGCGATCATCTGGCGGCGGTGAAGGATTGGACGGCGCTCATCGCGTTGAACACCGGAAACGCGGAATCCTACCGCGACCGCGCCTACGCCTTCGCGGCGACCGACAACCATCCGGCGGCGATTGCCGATTTCACGAAGGCTATTGAACTCGATGACAGCAACGCCGATGCTTACGTCGGCCGCGCGCTTGCCTATGATAAACTCGATAAGCTTGCTGACGCCCTCGCTGACTTCGAAATGGCGTTGGCCAGGAATCCCAACTTTATCCGGGCATTTGTGGCGCGCGGCGACATGTGGGAACGACGCGGAGAGCGTGAGAAGGCCATCTCCGATCTGCAACGCGCGCTGCAGATCAATTCGTTCAATCTGGTGGTGCGCAAATCCCTGCAGCGGTTGGGGATCTACCACCCCTATCCGTGAGCCGATGATACAGGGCGCTTAAGCCTCCTTGGCCATTTCGCGCAATTTGAACTTCTGGATTTTGCCCGTCGACGTTTTGGGGACTTCCGCGAACACGAGGTGGCGCGGAACCTTGTAGCGCGCAAGGCCAGCGCGGCACCATTCGAGAAGCTCTTCGGCGCTGGCGTTGGCGCCCGAGCGCAACTCGACGAAGGCGCACGGCGTCTCGCCCCACTTCTCGTCGGGCTTGGCAACCACGGCGCAGAATGCGACCGCCGGGTGCTTATAAAGAACGTCTTCGACTTCGATGGACGAGATGTTCTCGCCGCCGGAAATAATGATGTCTTTCGAGCGGTCCTTGAGCTGAATGTAGCCGTCGGGGTGTAGGACGCCGAGGTCGCCGGAGTGGAACCATCCACCGGCAAAGGCCTCTTCGGTGGCTTTCGGATTTTTCAGATAGCCCTTCATCACGATGTTGCCGCGGAACATGACTTCGCCCAGCGTCTCACCGTCTGCGGGCACGCGCGTCATGGTTTCAGGGTCCATCACGGTCAAGCCTTCGAGCGCGACGTAGCGCACGCCCTGCCGGATTTTCTTGGCGTTGCGCTCGTTTTTCGGAAGGTCGTTCCAGGCCGCATCCCACTCATTGATCGTGGCGGGGCCATAGGTTTCCGTCAGTCCGTAGAGGTGGGTAAGCATGAAGCCGGCATCCGTCATGGCCGACAGCACGGCTTCCGGCGGTGGAGCGGCCGCGTGGTTGAACGCAACCACCTGCGGGATTTCGCGCTTCTCGGCGTCCGTCGCATTCAGCAGCGTCGACATCACGATGGGCGCGCCGGAGATATGGGTCACGCCATGATCGACGATCGCGTCGTAAATGGCTTTGGCGCGAACCCATCGCAGACAGACGTGGGTGCCGCCGACCAATGTGATGGACCACGGGAAGCACCAGCCGTTGCAGTGGAACATCGGCAACGTCCACAGATAAACGGGGTGGCGCGTCATGCCGGTTGCAATGGTATTGGCGTAGCACATAAGCGCCGCGCCGCGGTGATGGTAGACAACGCCTTTCGGATTGCCGGTCGTGCCCGACGTATAGTTGAGCGAAATCGAGTCCCATTCGTCGCCCGGCCAGCGCCATTTGAAGTTCGGATCGCCCTTGGCGATGAAGGCTTCATAGTCGTCGTAGGACAGCGCGTCGCCGGTCTGCGGAAATTCCGGATCGTTGTAATCGATGATGAATGGCTTGACGCGGCAGCGCGACAGCGCGTCTTTCATGGTCGCGCTGAACTCGCGATCGGTTATCAACACCTTGGTGTTGGCATGGTCGAGCTGGAACGCGATGATCGCGGCATCGAGGCGGGTGTTGATGGTGTGCAACACCGCGCCCGTCATGGCGACGCCGAAATGCGCTTCGAGCATCGGCGGCGTGTTGGCCAGCATGACCGAGACGGTATCGCCGGGGCCGATGTAGCGCATGGCGAGCGCTGAGCCGAGGCGGCGGGCGCGGGCATAGAATTCTGCGTAGGTGAAGCGGCTGTTGCCGTGAACGATGGCGGTGTGGTTCGGCGTGGTCGTCGCCGTTCGTTCAAGAAACGAAAGGGGCGTGAGCGCCTGGAAGTTGGCCGGGCTTTTATCGAGGTTCTGTTCGTAAGGGTTCGACAGCATCATCGGGTCCGTACAATGATAAAATGGTGTCGAACGCTATCGAATGCACACCGATCCAGCAACGGTCTATTCGTCGATAACCGTGTTTCATTGCAGGGGTGCAACCCTCTGAATTGCCGAAAACGATAGCCATGTCGGCGTCGCGGCGACAACCACGCTCGTGCAACGCATGGCGCTCATGCACGCCGCGATCAGCGGGGCGCGGCTCATCGCCTGCCGGTTGGCCTCCCAGCCGGTATATCAGTCTATATGCAAGCTGAACCCGAGAGTGGCCAGTCGCCGGCAAGAGGCACGCAGGCGAGGGCTGAGTTATTCCTCCGACGCCGGCTCGTCGTCTTCCTTGGCCGACATGCCCTTGAGCTTGGCAAGCACGCGGGCCTGTTCCTGCTCGGGTGTTTCTTCAGGTGCCGCTGCGGCTTCCTTGGGCGCCAGGATCTCAGCCGTGTTCGTGGAGACCGGCGCAGCCGTCGTTTCAGAGGTCGCCAGAAGCGTGCCTGCCTTGTCGGCACCGGCACCGTCTTTGCGATCACGGTCGAGACGGCGGGCGGCCTTGGCAACTTCGGCGTCGAGATCAACCTGCGAGCACAGACCGAGTGTCACTGGGTCCTGCGGCGTTAACTGTGCCGAATTCCAATGCGTGCGATCGCGAATCTGAGCAATCGTCGGCTTGGTCGTGCCGACGAGACGCATCAACTGGCTGTCCTTGAGTTCCGGGTGGTTACGCAGCAGCCAGAGCACGGCGTTGGGGCGGTCGTGACGGCGTGAAACCGGCGTGTAGCGCGGTCCCTTGCGGGTCTGCGCCGCCTGAGGGATTTCGACTTTGCTAACGGCGAGTTTCAGTTTGTAGCCTTGATCCTTCTCGGCGCGGGCGATTTCCTCGCGCGTCAGCTGGCCCGAGGCCATCGGGTCCATGCCCTTGATGCCCTGGGCCACGTCGCCATCGGCGATACCTTTAACTTCAAGAGGATGCAGACCGCAGAACTCGGCAATCTGATCGAAGGCCAGACCTGTGTTCTCAACCAGCCAGACGGCGGTTGCCTTGGGCATCAGGGGGCGGCGGTCGCTCATGGTACATCCTTCTCGGGGGCGTCTGTTCTCCGGGGTGTCCTTCTCCGGACCTCGGCGGCAGGGGCCGCTAAGGGTGGTAACCAGTAAAATAAGGGATAAGCCGCCTTATAGCGCTGCTTTGCCGCCTGAAGCAACCTCTGATTTTGCTTAAATGTCCGGAAACAAGGCCGCAGCCATGCGTCTCGAGGGCCGGTTGCGATAGTTAGATCAAGGGGATAGTGTCTCGGCGCGTGAATGGCGGGGAGTGCCCCCGGCAAGCGCTTTCAAGCAGGGACGCAATCGGATGCTCGCGACGGCCGGCCGGACCAAATATTTTGAAGACTTGGAAGTCGGCCAGGAAGCGTCGATGTCTCGTGTCGTCTCGGAGGCTGACATCGTGGCGTATGCGGCCCTTTCCGGCGATTATAACCCGGTACATCTCGATTCCGATTATGCGGCCGAGACGATCTTCAAGGAGCGCATTGCTCACGGCATATTGTCGGCCGGCTATATCTCAGCGCTGTTTGGCATGAAGCTGCCGGGTCCGGGCGCGATCTACATTTCGCAAACCCTCAACTTCAAGGGTCCGGTTAAAATCGATGACCGTGTCGAAAGCCTTGTGCGATTGATTGAACTCATCCCCGAAAAGCGCCGCGCCAAGTTCGAGTGCATTTGCACGGTTGCTGGCAAGCCGGTGCTCACCGGTGAGGCCGTGCTGATGGTTCCGGCCCGGCCGAAGTAGGGAGCGGACGAAGGTCTGTGTCCCGTGCGGGCTCAGTCAAACCGCGAGAGGCACTTCGCGCATGCAAGTCGTTCACGGCCACACTCACGTGCCAATCACTGCGCGCTCCGCGGCCATCGCGCTCGGTAATTTAGATGGCGTGCATCTGGGGCACCGCGTGCTTCTCAACGAGGCCGTCGCGAAGGGCAAGACGCTCGGTCGTCCATCGGGCGCAATGGTGTTTGAGCCGCATCCGCGCGAGTTTTTTCACCCCCACGAGCAGCATTTTCGCCTGACGCCGCTGAAGCGCAAGATCGCTCTGTTCGAAAAGCTCGGCCTCAAGGTGGCCTTCGTCGAACACTTCGATCAGCATCTTGCGGCGATGAAGGCCGAAGAGTTTATCGAGCGCGTGCTGGTCGCTGGTCTTGGCGTGTCGCACGTGGTCATTGGCTACGATTTCTATTTCGGGAACAAGCGCCGCGGCAATCCTGAGTTGATGGCGCAGGCCGGAGAGCAGTTCGGTTTCGGCGTGTCGATCATGCCGCCGGTTGCGGAAGCAGGTGAAGTTTTTTCGTCATCCGGTGTGCGGTTGCATTTGGCGCAAGGCGATGTGAAGGGGGCATCCCATATGCTGGGTGAAAATTGGCGCGTGTTGGGTAAGGTCGTCGGGGGCGCGAAGCGCGGCACCGGCATGGGCTATCCGACCGCCAACCTGCCATTGCCAAAAGGGACCGCGCTAGGCCATGGCATTTACGCGGTGCGCGCCCACGTTGACCACAAGAGGCATGACGCGGTTGCCTATCTCGGCACACGCCCGACGTTCGACGACGGCATGCCGGTGCTCGAAGTGTTCCTGCTCGATTTCGACGGCGATCTTTATGGTCACGAAATGGAAGTCGAGTTCATCGGCTTCATTCGCGGCGATCGCAAGTTCGCGTCGCCTGAGGAGCTTGTGCAACAGATGGATGTCGATGTCGCCCAGGCCCGCGCCATTCTGGCGGCAGGGTAGCGCGCCGCTGGCTGCCATTTCCACTTTTGGGTTCCGCGCCTGCGGAATTCTCTTTCCTGCCTGCGGGTATGGCGGTCGCGGGCGGCGATGAAAATTGCGTCATTCAGAGCCGCTTGCTAGAAGCGGCGAACCTTATTCGCTGAAGTGAAAGATCGAAACGACATGTCCAAGGACAAGGGTGCGCCGCAGACGTCCGTGAGCGCCAAGCCTGCAAAGAGCCAAGCTGGCGCTGCTGAGGCAGCCGCGGGGGATGGCCGCGACTGGTCGAAGACGCTCTATCTGCCCGAGACGCCGTTTCCAATGCGCGCCGGTCTGCCGGACCTTGAACCGAAGTTGCTCAAGCGCTGGGATGAGATCGGGCTTTACAACAAGATCCGCGCGCAATCGAAGGGCCGCGTCAAATTCGTGCTGCACGATGGACCGCCGTATGCCAACGGCAACATTCACATCGGCCACGCGCTCAATAAAATTCTGAAAGACCTGGTCGTGAAAAGCCAGCAGATGCTTGGCCACGATAGCAACTACGTGCCGGGCTGGGACTGCCACGGCCTGCCGATCGAATGGAAGATCGAAGAGCAATATCGCGCCAAGGGCAAGGAGAAGCCGAATTTCTCCGATCCGAAAGCAATGAACGCGTTTCGCGGCGAGTGTCGCGAATTTGCCAAGCACTGGCTCGCCGTGCAGCGCGACGAGTTCAAGCGTCTCGGCGTGATCGGCGATTGGGATAATCCCTATTCGACGATGGCATACCGCGCGGAAAGCATCATCGCGCGCGAGATCATGAAGTTTGCCGCGAGCGGTCTGCTTTATCGCGGTTCGAAGCCTGTGATGTGGAGCGTCGTTGAGAAAACGGCGCTCGCCGAAGCCGAGGTCGAATATCAGGACTATCAGTCGGATATGATCTGGGTGAAGTTTCCGGCCCGCTTCGGGGATCAAAGCGCGAGCGTCGTCATCTGGACCACCACGCCTTGGACGATCCCCGGCAACCGCGCCATCAGTTTCCATTCAAAGATCGCGTACGGCCTCTACGAAGTAACGGCGGCTGCGGAAAACAACTGGGCCAAAGTCGGCGACAAGCTGATCCTCGCCGATAAGCTCGCTGCCGACGTGATGAAGGCTGCGAAAGTCGAAGCCTATGAAAAGCGCGCGACCGTGAATGCGGCAGACCTGAAGGCTGCTGTTTGCGCGCATCCGCTCGCATCGCTCGGCTACGACTTTGATGTTCCGCTGCTTGATGGCGATCACGTCACCGACGACACCGGTACCGGATTTGTGCACACAGCTCCGGGGCACGGTGCCGACGACTACAACATCTGGACCGCCAGCCAGAAGGCGCTTCGGGAGCGCGGCATCGACACCACTGTGCCGTTCACCGTCGATGCCGATGGCGTGCTGACGAAGGCCGCGCCCGGATTCGAAGGTAAGCGCGTTCTCAAGGAAAACGGCGACAAGGGTGATGCCAACGATGCGGTGATCAAAGCGCTGCAAGAGGCTGGCAACATCATCGCCCGCGGCCGCCTGAAGCATCAATATCCGCATTCCTGGCGTTCGAAGAAGCCGGTCATCTTCCGCAACACACCACAGTGGTTCATCGGTATGGATTACCCCCTCGCCCCGTCCGGCGCGTCGCCGGAACGGGGAGAGGGGATATCGGGTCACAACGCAGCTACGTTGCGCTCCGTTGCGCTTGCCGAAATCAGAAAGACCGAATGGGTGCCGGAGGTCGGCGAGAACCGCATCACGGGCATGATCGCCAATCGCCCCGATTGGGTGGTGTCGCGTCAGCGCGCGTGGGGTGTGCCGATTGCGGTTTTTCGTAACGTCGAAACAGATGAAGTGCTGCCCGGCAACGGCGCGCACGCTTCGCAATCGCCCGAGCTTATGGCCCGCATTGAACAGGCGTTTGCCGAGAACGGCGCGGACGTTTGGTTTGAAGAAGGCGCGAAACAGCGGTTCCTCAAGGGGCTCGTACCGGACGCCGACTTGCCGAAGTGGGAGCAGGTCAAAGACGTGCTCGACGTCTGGTTTGACTCAGGCTGCACGCACGCCTTCACGCTCGAAGACGACGTGGCGTTCCCGGGCCTAAAGGGTCTGACGCGCCGCGTCGATGGTGGCCAGGATAAGGTCATGTACCTTGAAGGCTCGGACCAGCATCGCGGCTGGTTCCATTCGTCGTTGCTCGAATCGTGCGGCACGCGCGGACACGCGCCGTATGACGTCGTTCTGACCCACGGCTTCGTGCTCGACGAGAAGGGGCAGAAGATGTCGAAGTCCTTGGGCAATGTGGTTGCGCCCCAGGACGTCATGGCCAAGTCGGGCGCCGATATTCTGCGGCTGTGGGTTGCGGCATCGGATTATTCCGACGATCTGCGCATCGGTCCGGAAATCCTGAAGACCTTCTCAGAAACCTACCGCAAGCTGCGCAACACGCTGCGCTGGATGCTCGGCGCGCTGGCCCATTTCAAGCCGGGCGATGCGGTGGCATTCAAAGCTATGTGGCCGTTTGAAATCGAACGCCTGATGCTGCATCGCCTTGCCGAACTCGATCACGAAATCCAGCACGCCTACAAGACCTACGACTATCGCAAAGTCGTGGCGGTGCTGACGCAATTCATGAACACCGAGCTGTCGGCGTTCTATTTCGACATCCGCAAGGATGCGCTGTATTGCGAAGCGCCATCGAGCGTAAAGCGCCGCGCGGCGCTGACCGTTGTCGATCATCTGTGCGATACGCTGATCCGCTGGCTGGCGCCGATCTTGTCGTTCACGGCAGAAGAAGCCTGGATGCTCTACAAGCCCAACGCCGAGGAGAGCGTGCATCTCGTTGCCTTCGCCAAAATCCCGCGCGACTGGCGCGATGATAACCTCGCCGCCAAGTGGGATCGGGTGAAGGAAGTCCGCAGCGCCGTCACGGGCGCGCTCGAAGTCGAACGTGCCAACAAGAAGATCGGCTCGTCGCTTGAAGCCGCACCCGACGTCTATGTCACCGATCCCGATTTGATGGTCGGGCTTGAGGGTGTCGATATGGCGGAGGTCTGCATCACGTCGGCGATCAAGGTCAGCGACAAGGCCGTGCCCGAAGGCGCGTTCATGTTGCCGAGCGTTCCTGGCGTCGGCGTGGTCGTAAAACGCGCCGAAGGCACCAAGTGCGCGCGGTCGTGGCGCATCACGCAGGATGTCGGGTCGGACCCCGCATACCCTGATCTGTCGGCGCGCGATGCCGCCGCTGTCCGCGAGATTGACTCGATGGCCGGCGCCTGATGGATACCCCAGCTCGCCCATCCTGGCTGTGGAGCCAACACGCGCGGCTGGCCGCGACGGTGGCGCTGACGACGCTCGTGATCGATCAGGCCCATAAGTTCTGGATGCTGTACGTCTACGATATCGTGTCGCGGGGCCGCGTGTCGGTGACGCCGTTCCTCGATCTCGTGTTCGTCAAGAACACCGGCATCAGCTACTCGCTGTTCAATCAGGACAGTCCGTTCGGCCAATACCTGCTGGTGGCATTTGCCGTGGTGGTCAGCGCGTTGATGTGGGGGTGGCTGAACAAGGCCTCGACCGGGCGACTCATGACCGTGTCCCTCGCCCTGATTATCGGCGGCGCGTTGGGCAATGCCATCGACCGGGTGCTGATCGGCGGCGTCGCGGACTTCTTTTCAATGCACGCCTTCGGGTTTTACTGGTACGTTTTCAACATTGCAGACATGGCCATCGTTGCTGGCGTCGTCGGCCTCTTGTATGACTCCCTGAGAGGCGAGTCGTAATAGCGCCGCAAACGCGCCTTATTGAATTCGTTGGGGAAATCGGGTCCGGTTTGACCGGGGGAAACCTATGTCGTTGAAAACATACGCGAAAAATGCCTTGCGCGCGGCCGCGATTCTGGCTGTAGCGGCGCTATCGGGCTGCGGTGCCGACGACATCCAACTGAACGGCAAGATCTTCGACGCGATGGGCGTCAACAGCACCGGATCGGTAAAAAAAGAAGTGAAGGTGCGCGAGCGCTCGCCGCTGGTGGTGCCGCCCGGCCTCGACAAGCTGCCGGAGCCCGGCTCGCAGGGCGCGGCCATGGCCAACGGTATAGCTGAGGTCAAAGACTACGACGCGACGCGCGAGAATTCGAAAGCCGACCTCGAACGCCAGCAGGCCGCGTACTGCAAGGTGCATTACGAGCAGGCCAAGGCGCTGGGCGATCAAGACGCCGATTTGGCAACGGGACCACTCGGGCCGTGCCGTTCGTCGGTCTTGTCGGCCATCAAGAAATGGAATGCGCCGGAAGAGGAAGAGGCCGAGTGACAGGCCGCCGCGCCGCCGAAGTGCGCCCGTTAAGGCGTTGAAAATAATAAATTTTATTGATTTTTTCGGCCGTCATGGCGCGGCCGACATGACTAGCTTGTCATTTGACTTTATCTCATCAACCACCGATCTCTTGAGGCGGCTCAGAGCCGGGCATAGGGCCCGGTTTCGACAGGTGGTCTGCGTCTATTCAGGGCCAGTAGGCTCGGCCAAGCGGGCGTCGTTGCGACGTCCCGACCACAGCCTCAGAGACGGACCAAGATTCCGGCGGCGACGCTCCTATGAAGACGTGACCGCCCCTATGCTGACGTGACCGAAGGACGACCGATGCTCAATCCGCTTCGCCTGCTCCTCTCAACTTTGATGATGGCTTTGCCAATGCTCGCACTCAATTCGCATGTCTACGCCGCTGAAAGCGCCACCCGCGCCAGCGAGTTCAAGCTGGACAACGGACTGCAGGTTGTCGTCATTCCCGATTACCGGGCGCCTGTCGTAACCCACATGATTTGGTATCGCGTTGGCGCCGCCGACGAGGTGCGCGGCAAGTCGGGCATCGCCCATTTCCTCGAACATTTGATGTTCAAGTCGACTGACAAGATTCCGGTCGGCGAGTTTTCCAAGATTGTCGGGCGCCTCGGTGGGCAAGACAACGCCTTCACCGGCAATGACGCGACCGCCTACTTCCAGCGCGTGTCGAAAGACCGGCTGCCGAAGATGATGGAAATGGAAGCCGACCGCATGGTCAACCTTCGGCTCGACGAGAAGGAAGTTCTGACCGAGCGCGATGTCATTCTAGAAGAGCGCCGCTCGCGCATCGATAACAACCCGTCGGCGGAATTGAACGAGCAGATGAACGCTGCGCTGTACCTCAACCACCCGTATGGTGTGCCGATCATCGGCTGGTATCACGAGATCGCCAAGCTCTCGCGCGAAGACGCGCTGACGTTCTACAAGCACTACTACGCGCCGAATAACGCTATCCTTGTGGTCTCCGGCGATGTGACCGCCGATGAAGTCAAGACGATGGCAGAGGCGACGTATGGGAAGATTCCCGCCAACCCGAAAATTGAGACCAAGCGCGTGCGGCCGTCAGATCCGCCGCAGATCGTTGCGCGCCAACTTGAGCTGAAAGACCCGCGCGCCGGCAACTATTCGTTCCACCGCGATTACGTGACGCCGAGCTACACCACGGCAAAGCCGGGCGAAGCCGAAGCCCTCGACCTGTTGATGAAGATCGCAGCGTCGGGCTCGACCAGCCGCCTGTATAAAAAGCTGGTGGTAGACGCCAAGGTCGCGTCGAGCGCCGGTGGCGACTATTCGGGCAGCGGCCTCGATAGCGGCACGATCTCGATCTACGCGATCGCTGCCGACGGCGTGCCGCTCGAAAAATCCGAAGCCCTCGCCGACGAAGTGTTTAATGACATCGTCAAAAACGGCGTGACGGCTGCTGAACTCGAACGCGCCAAGAGCTCTTACCTCGCCGACTATGTCTACGAGAGCGATAATCAGGCTACGCTGGCGCGGCGCTATGGCTGGAACCTCGCGGTTGGTCGGACCGTCGCCGACGTCGAAGGCTGGCCGGCTGCGATCTCGAAAGTTACCCTCGATGACATCAAGAAGGTTGCCGCCGAATATCTCGACGTGCGCCATTCTGTGACCGGGTATCTGCTGCCCGATAAGAGCGGCGTTGCCGACAGTAGCGCGCCAGAAGCTGCCGGAAGTGTGGTGCAGTGATGATGATATCCCCTATTGCAATGTCTGGCGCGATTGCGGTTCGTTCCGTCGCGCACATCGCGTCCCGCCTCACGATTGCGTTCGCTGCGATCGTCTTTGCCGTCACCCTTTCACGCCCGGCCCAAGCCATGAACATTCAGACGATCAAAAGCCCCGGTGGTATTGAAGCCTGGCTCGTTGAAGAACACAGCGTTCCCCTGATGGCGCTGCGCTTTGCATTTGTCGGCGGCAACAGCCAAGACCCGACTGGCAAGGATGGTGTCGCGAACTTCATCACGGCGATGATGGATGAAGGCGCGGGCGATGTGCCGTCGGCCGAGTTCCAGGAGCGCATGGAAGACATCGCCATGCGCATGAGCTTCGACGACAGCAAGGACGGGCTTTATGGCTCGTTTGAAACGCTGTCCGCCAATCGCGATAAAGCCATCGCCCTGTTGAAGCTCGCTATTCAGAAGCCGCGCTTTGATGCCGATGCCGTCGATCGAATCCGTCAGCAGTTGCTGGCCAATATCGCCTATGCCGACAAGGACCCCGATAAGGTTGCGGGCCGCGAATGGTATGCGTTGGCCTTTGCGGGACATCCCTATGGGCGTCCTTCGAATGGTACGGTCGAGACCGTCAGCAAAATCACGCGCGACGATCTGGTCGCCTTTCACAAGCGCACGTTCGCGAAGAGCAATTTGAAGGTTGTGGCCGTTGGTGACATCGACGCCGCCACGTTCGGTAAAATGCTTGACGATGTGTTCGGCGGCTTGCCGGATGAAGCCGATCTTTTGCCCGTTCCCATGACCGAGCCGATCGGCGGGCAGCAAAAAGTCATCGAGATGAACGTGCCGCAGTCTGTGGCGGTGTTCGGGCTTGCGGCTATGGCGCGCAAGGACCCGGATTTCATGGCGGCGTTCGTCGTCAACCACATCCTCGGCGGCGGCGGGTTCTCATCCAAGCTGATGGAAGAGGTGCGCGAGAAGCGCGGCCTTGCTTATTCGGTCTACAGCTATCTGCAACCCTATGAGCACACGTCGATCCTGTCGGGCAGCGTTGCAACCAAGAACGAGGCGATGGCCGAAAGCCTTTCGATCATCCGCGCAGAAATGAAAAAGATGGCCGACAACGGTCCAACGGCAGAAGACCTTCAGGCCGCTAAGGACTATCTGACCGGCTCCTATGCGCTGCGCTTCGATACCAATGCGAAGATCGCCTCGCAGTTGCTCGGGCTGCAGGTGGAAGGCTTCGGCACCGATTATGTCGATACGCGCAACAAGCTCGTCGAAGCGGTCTCTATGGATGACGCCAAGCGCGTTGCTAAGCGTTTTCTCAATCCTGATAAGCTGATCGTAACCGTGGTCGGAAAACCGACTGGTCTCGGTCTGGATGTTGCGCCTAAAATGCCCTCCTCTGAGTCGGCGCCGGCAGGGGGCGCATCCGTCGCGCCTGCCAAATCGGCAAATCCAGGCTAAAAGACAGGCTAAGGGCGGCAAACGGCGCCGCGGCACCACATCGACATGCCGGGGGGCTCACCGCCTCTCGGCTTTTCACGTATCGTCTGAGGGAACGTCATGGGCGCACATCGCACGGCTGAGCAGGCTCTTGCTGGCTCGGGTTCCGCCGTCACGCAATCGATCGATGGGTGCCTCGAAGGCGCCATCGGCCAGCACGGTCTGCCGCGCGCCAGTTATGAAGCGTGGCTGAAGAAAACCTGGCCGCACATCGAAGCCCTAAAGGCTGATTACGCGGCGAAGCGATTGCCGCTGCTGAACATCGCCGAAGAGACGGCGGACGCCGCGGATGCCACAGCGGCGTTGAAGGCCCTGTCGGCTGGCGCGTCAACGATCATCTTCTTCGGCACGGGCGGATCGGGGCTTGGTGGGCAGACGCTGGCGCAGCTTGCCGGCTGGAACATTCCGGGCGGCGCCGACCCGAAGCAGCGCCTGCGTCCGCGCACCCGCTTCTATGACAATTTGGACGGCGCCACGCTCGCCGGCGCGCTCGCTAATCTCGATCTGCCGACGGCCCGCTTCGTCGTCACGTCGAAGTCGGGCGGTACGGCTGAAACCTTAGCGCAAGTCATCGCCACGCTCTCAGCCGTCAAGGCTGCGGGCCTCGAAGCCCAAATCCCGAAGATGTTTCTCGGCATCACGGAGCCCGATCAGCCCGGCAAGAGCAACGGGTTGCGGACGTTGTTTGCGTCGCTGCGCATCCCGATGCTGGAGCACCATACCGGCATCGGCGGACGCTTCTCGTGCCTCACAAACGTCGGCCTGATGCCGGCGATCGCGCGCGGCCTTGATCCACTGGCGCTGCGTGCCGGTGCGCACAGCGTCATCACGGCGCTGCTAGACGCCAAATCGCCGGAAGAGTTTGCGCCCGCCATCGGCGCGGCCGTTGCTGTCGGCCTCAACAAAGAGAGGGGAATTTCGACGCTCGTGATGATGCCCTATGCCGATCGCCTCGGCCGCTTGTCGGCGTGGTTCGTGCAGCTTTGGGCTGAGAGCCTCGGCAAGAACTGCGAGGGCACCAGCCCGGTTGCCTGCCTCGGGCCGCTCGATCAGCACAGCCAGTTACAGCTGTTCATGGACGGTCCGCGCACCCATATGATGACGGTTCTGCGGGTGCCGACCGCAGGCGCGGGCCCGACGATTGATGCCGGATTGGCGCGGTTGGCCGGTGCCGACTTCATGGCCGGTCGCAGGCGCATGCCGTGCCCGCCGCTCTTGCCCGCGCTGGCCGCCCGGTGCGGACATTTGATCTTGCAAAACTCGACGAAAAGACGCTCGGCGCGCTGCTGATGCACTTTATGATCGAAACGATTCTCGCCGGCCGCCTGCTGGGTGTTGATCCGTTCGATCAGCCCGCCGTCGAACTCGCGAAGATACTGACCAAAGAGCGCCTCGCCAACGGGGCGTAAGCCCCTGGAGCGACGCCTTGGCCATTCGCCAGCTTTCACCTGAAACGATCAACCGCATCGCTGCGGGAGAGGTGATCGAGCGCCCGGCGAGCGTCGTCAAGGAACTCGTCGAGAACGCCGTCGATGCCGGTGCGCGCGACATCGAAGTCGTCGTCACCGGCGGTGGCCTATCGCTCATCCGCGTCACCGACGACGGACACGGCATGGCCCCCGGCGACCTCGTGTTGTCGGTCGAGCGGCACGCCACCTCGAAACTTTCGGAAGAAGACCTATTCGACATCAAGAGCCTCGGGTTTCGCGGTGAGGCGCTGCCCTCCATCGGATCGATTGCGCGCCTCGAGGTGACGTCGAAAGCGCGCGGCGCCGCGGACGGCCACGGCATCGTCGTCGAGCGCGGCGCAAAGAGCGCCGTTCGTCCAGCCGCGCTGAACACGGGCACCGTCGTCGAGGTGCGTGATCTTTTTTCGGCAACGCCCGCGCGGCTGAAGTTCATGAAGTCCGAGCGCGCCGAGACGATGGCCGTCAACGAGATCGTTCGGCGCTTGGCGATGGCGCACCCCGACATCGGCTTCACGATAGCCTCCGGCGAGCGCAAGGCGATCCATCTGCCGAAGTGCGAGGCCAGCGCACGCGGCCTGCTCGAACGGCTGGGCGCGATCATGGGCGCGGAGTTCATGGCGGACGCGCTGGAAATCAAAGGTGGTGGCAGCGGCGCGACCGGAGCGATGCGCGTTTATGGTTTCGCAGGATTGCCGACACTGCACCGGCCGGATTCGAGCCAGCAGTATCTGTTCGTGAATGGCCGCCCGGTCAAAGACAAGCTGCTCATCGGTGCGGTCAAGGCGGCCTATGGCGATCTGATCCCGCGCGGGCGCTCGCCATTGCTGGCGCTGTTCGTCGACGTCGCGCCGGGCGATGTCGATGTCAACGTTCATCCGACCAAAGCCGAGGTGCGCTTTCGCGATTCAGGCCGGGTGCGCGGCTTGCTGATCGGCGCGCTTCGCGAAGCGCTCGAAGCGGCCGGGCATCGCGCGTCCGCCCAGGGCGGAGCCCTGACGCTCGAGACGTTCGAACCTGGCGTATTGCCGTCGATGGCGCCGCCTGCGGCCCCGGGCGATAGCGGCACAGGCGGGCAATGGACCGCGCCCAGCGGCATGATGCCAAACACAGCGCACGCACCGCGCGGATCATGGAGCTACGGCTCGACGTTCAGTGAAGACCGGCAGGCACCGTTCTCGGCCGTCAGTCAGCCAAGCGCAGACGCGACGGCGGCGCAAGCGCCGATGCCCGACGCGCTGCTCGACCGGCCGCTTGGCGCCGTGCGCGCGCAAGTCCATGAAAATTACATCGTCGCGCAGACCCGCGATGGTCTCGTCATCGTTGACCAGCACGCGGCGCACGAACGCCTCGTCTATGAGCGCATGAAGGCGATGCTCGCGGCGGGCAGGGTTGCGACGCAGGGGCTGTTAATTCCGGCCATCATCAGCCTCGACGCCGACGACGCAGAAGCCTTGTGCGAACACGCCGAACAACTCGCCGAACTCGGCCTGGTGATTGAATCGTTTGGCCCCGGCGCAGTTGCAGTCCGCGAAACGCCAGCCCTTCTCGGCGATACCGACATCGACGGTCTGGTCAAAGATATCGCCGCGGAAATCCGCGCCGAAGGCACCTCGCGCGCGCTCAAGGATCGTCTGGAGGCGATCGCGTCGCGCATGGCGTGCCACGGCAGCGTGCGCTCCGGCCGTCGCCTAACGGTTGATGAAATGAACGCCCTGCTGCGCGATATGGAAGCGACGCCCTACTCGGGGCAATGCAATCACGGTCGCCCGACGTATGTCGCGCTCAAGCTGTCGGATATCGAGCGGCTGTTCGGACGGCGGTAGCTTGGCCGCTCGCGACGCGCTTGCATTCATAAGAACCGTGCAGCCGCCACCAATCTCTAGGGATCACGCACTTCGAATGTGACGTCGATGCCGCGCGGCGTGCGCCGCTCGACCGGAACGATAAGCTGGTCCTCACGCACTGTGCCAAGTTCGATCTCGCGGTCCGGTAGCACGATCGTCGCGCGTGATCCGGCCCACACCAGCACCATGCCGCCCTGCTGGCGCGCGGACGCCGCCCACTGCCGGATGGTTTTGAGGTACGGATCGGCCCGCCAAGCGTCAGGCCGCGCCGGATCGGCGTGAATGACGATCCTGTTGGCCGCATCCTCATAATTGATGAGGAATTTGGCCTTCGACGGTTTCCAGCGGTCGTCGATCTGAGGAAGTCTCAGATAGCCGCAATAGAAGCCACGGCACGGATCCGGCCGCGACTCATAGATTGTGCATCCGTGTTTCTGGTCGCAGTGCGAGCACCACACGCCGCGCGGCTTTTGCAAGACGTCGATCGCAAGCAGCTTGCAGCACATCGTGCAGCCGTCGCACGAACGCCCTGCAACCAGATCCTGAGCCTGAGTGCTCAATGGCCCTCGGCATCGTCGGCGCTTTCCGACTGGAGCAGGCCGTAGTTTTCAACGCCGATGCGCTTCAACAGATCAAGCTGTGTTTCGAGGAAGTCGATATGGCCTTCTTCGTCGCTGAGCAGTTCTTCGAAGAGCTGCATGGTCACGTAATCATTGTGCTCACGGCACACGTCGCGCGATTTCGCGTAGCTCTCACGGGCCATATGTTCGCCCTTGAGATCGCACTCCAGCACTTCCTTGATGTTCTCACCGATCATGAGCGGCGCGACATGCTGAAGGTTCGGATGCCCGTCGAGGAAAATGATGCGATCGACGATTTTATCGGCGTGGCCCATCTCTTCGATGGATTCCTTGCGCTCTTTCTTGGCGAGCTTCGCGTAGCCCCAGTTGGCCAGCAAGCGATAATGCAGCCAATACTGGTTGATGGCGCCGAGCTCTAATTTCAGGGCTTCGTTTAACCGCGCAATGACTTCTTTGTTGCCCTTCATGTGCTTGCTCCGCTGATTTTCTGCTGCTTTAAATGGTCTAGTACGTCGGAAGCTATCGATCAAGGCAATGGGCGCTGGCGCGGAAAATCAGCGAAGACCGGTACATGGTTTGTCTTGGTTCAGGCGCTTTGGCGGTGGGTGACAGCCGACAGATTTGCGGCCGCGCGGCCAGCTCCAATGCGGCGCTGTCTGTTGAGGCGCCGTTCTTCGATGCGGATCAACTTGGCGCGGGCGCCAGCGAGGGCATAGGGGCAGACGCGCGTATCTGCAGCCAAGCGATCCATGGCCGCGTAAATGGCGGAGACCGCCACAGGCGCGCATGTGCAGCAGTTCATCTTTTTGTTGAGATGTCTGAAAACCACGCCGGGCGTCGGGAGCAACGCCGATCCGGCACTCATGATTTCGATGACGGCGCGGTCAATATCTCGATCCGAGATAACGGCGCAGGAACAGATGATCACCTAACGAGCTCCAATGGCACGGGGTTCAAGGCCCCATTATCGGACAGCAGTCTTGTCTAACCATGATTTTGGTCGAAAAATGCTACCGTCGTCAAGGTGGGGGTTGTCGCGGGCTTTCTTAGAAAACTTCCAAGAATGCCATGGCTGAGGTTCCCAAAAAGGCCGGTTGGCAGGCTCCCCGGACCCGCCCGCGCGGCGTGCAATCGTCACGTCGTTCCAGTAGGTTCAGCGCCGATGGGTGGGGGTGGGCGATGACGACAGTTACAATCTTACTTGCGGTATTGGCGGTTGTGAGCCTGGGGGCCGTTGCTTTTGCGGCACGCGGCACCAGCAGCGGCCATCTCGGCCCTGCAATCACCATCGGCGTGCTCTTCTTCATTTTTGGGTTCGTGACGTGGTTGAACGGCCCGCTGATCACCTTCGTCAAGCTGGCGTTCGACCTTGATGACGTCAACGCCTTCCTGGTCCCGATGGCATTTTATCTGTCGTATTTCTTTCTGGCTTTGCCGTCGGCAGCCGTCTTGCGCAAAACGGGTATGAAAAGAGGCATGGCGCTCGGTCTGCTTGTCATGGCGGCGGGTGCGGTGTTGTTCGGTCAGTTCACGACGGTCCGTTATTATCCGGGGGCGCTGGCCGGCTTGTTCGTGATCGGCTCGGGATTGGCGCTCCTGCAGACGGCGTCCAACCCCTACATCAGCATTGTCGGGCCGATCGATAGCGCCGCGCAGCGCATAGCCTTCATGGGCATCTGCAATAAGTTTGCTGGCGTGCTGGCACCCGTCGTTTTCGGTGCGCTGGTGTTGCGCGGGCTTGATGGCTTTGATGCCCGGGTGAAGGCCGCAGAATCGCCCGAAGTTCGCGAAGGGCTGCTGAACGCCTTCGCATCGCAGGTCTATTGGCCCTATATGATCATGGCCGCGCTATTGGCGGTGCTGGCCGTGTGGATCGCGCGGTCGCAGCTGCCGGACATTGCATCCGAAGCTGTCAATGAGCGGGCTGACGATGGCAGTAGCGTGCGTACTATGTTGGCGTCGCCGCATTTGTGGCTTGGCGTCGTGTGCTTGTTTCTCTATGTCGGCGTCGA
This sequence comes from Hyphomicrobium sp., assembly GCA_016716675.1. Taxonomy (GTDB): domain Bacteria; phylum Pseudomonadota; class Alphaproteobacteria; order Rhizobiales; family Hyphomicrobiaceae; genus Hyphomicrobium_B. Next base: position 33,857 of record JADJVG010000007.1, on the reverse strand, counting down.
GGTGATGGCTGGCGATGCCATCGGCATCTACGGCGAAGGTTTTGGGCTGCCACTCAGTGAAACGCGGCTGTTTACGTCGTACACGCTGGTTGCGATGCTGCTCGGCTATATCGCCGGTCTGCTGGTTATTCCGCGCTTCATATCGCAGCAGAGTTATCTGGCATTATCGGCGCTGTTAGGCGTTGTGCTGAGCATCGGCGCGGTGATGACCAGTGGGTTCACGTCCGTCGCCTTCATCGCGGCGCTGGGGTTTGCCAATGCCATGATGTGGCCGGCCATCTTCCCGTTGGCGATCCGGGGCCTGGGCAAGCATACCGAGACCGGCTCGGCGTTGCTCATCATGGCCATCGCGGGTGGCGCACTGCTTCCCTATGCGTTTGCGGTCCTCAAACAGCATATTGATTTTCAGTTGGCCTATGCGGCGCTCGCCATACCGAGTTACCTGTTCATTTTGTACTATGGAGCACGCGGATACCGCGTCGGCCTTAGCGCCAATCCACAAGGCCGGCTCTCGGCAACCGAAGTCTGAGGCGGACTAGTTCGTCAGCCGCAGAGAGGTCAACTGGTTGGCGATTTGCCTGAACGATTTGCGCAGCGCATCGCCGTCCTGGGCGTCATAAAACTCGTTGGGAGATGACGCGCAGTACTGCAACAGCGGCAGTACCGAGGCTGGAGCCTGGAAGCCGACCGTGAAAATCTTGATATCCTGAGCCTTCATGCCGTCACACAGCACTTTCGCCTGCGCAATCGAATCGCCATTCTGCGGTTCGTAGGCGGCATTGAACATGCCATCCGTCATGATGATCGCGGCTTTCATCGTTTGCTCATCGCGATAGGCGACGGGGGTGCTTGAACTCGGCCAGATGGACGCCCAGTCCGGGGAGATAATGTACCAGCCCCAGGCGATGCCCAGGTGACCTGCCGTCATGCCGTTGGCCACCATCCCGTTGAGGTGGGATGTGATCACGCCTTTGTCGTCGGTGAGCGGCAAGATTGCACTCTGCGGACAGAAGTTGGCCTTCTTGCCGAATATGCCGGCATTGGGGTTTGCATCTTTTAGGATGTTGCTCGTGGGGCGCTCTGTGACGCAAGGAAGGCCGGTAGAAACGCCGGTCGAAATGGCGGCGTAAGGTCCGGCGTTGACCGACGTCGAATACGGCGCCAATCCAATGCGGTGATGGGCGCCGTTATTGTTTTGGTCGAGAATGATTTCGGTAAGGTCGCTTGCGGCGGCTTTCAGGTCGGAGAGTTTTGATCCAGCCATCGAGCCGCTCACGTCGAGCGTCATCGAAAGTTCGACGTTTTTGGCATCGAAGCGGGCGATTGAAACCTCAGAGATATCGAATTTTTTGACGTTCATGAGGGCCGCGAGATACGCTGGCAGCATTACATCTGCTGAGAGCGTGGCTGTGGTGGTGCTACGGTCGATGGTAAGAGTCAGATTTTGGACAGGAGCTTTGCCGCCCGTTCGGCTCGTGTAGGCCGATTGGAAAAAGCTGTCGGCGCGTTCTTTCAATTCGGCGTCGTTCAGCCCCTCAAGGCGCATGGCACGCGCTGTTGCGAGGGCTGCAGAGTCCAGCGCTTCCTGAAGTACGCTCTGTGTCTTCCATGCGCGAGCAGAGTCGATCGCGACGCCGATCACGAAAAACAACATCGTCAGGCAGAGTGCGAAAACGATCGCAGTGGTGCCGCGCTCGTCAGAGCTGAATGACCTGATACGCTTTGCAGAGATACGCACGGCGGATACCTCAATTTTATCACAAAATTTGATGTGATTAGAGGTATATGCTGCGCAATGAATGAGGTCTTAAGAACGTCGTTCGAAATCAATTGAATTGGTTCAATACTAATGCAGTGTATTCGCAATCGATGAAAAACGCGGCTATCGCGTTAAGCATGCTGTGCGCCCGTTCTCGTCGGCAGCAGTCGTTCGGTCAGCGATAACGGAGTAATCTGACGTCCGTATCGCCATAGGTGCGGGTATCGAACAGATCATAGGCGGCCGGGAGATTAACGGCCGTGCCTGCGCGTTCTTCGAATACGACAATGGCGCCGGACGTTAGCCATTTTCCTTCACTCAGAATGGCGAGTGCTTTTTCGCCGAGGCCCTTGCCATAGGGCGGATCGAGAAACGCCAGGGAATAGCTATCCATATTGCCGGCGGGGCCGAGGTCGGTGGCGTCGCGCCGGAAGATGCGGGTTTCGCCGGTTAATCCGAAGGCTTCGACATTGGTGCGGATAAGCGCGCGTGAATCGGCGTTGTCTTCGACGAACAGGCAGTAGGCGGCGCCGCGCGACATGGCTTCCAGGCCGAGCGCGCCGGTTCCGGCAAAAAGGTCGATGACGCGGGCGCCGCGAAGGTCGAAATCGGCAATCCCGTGGCTCAGAATGTTAAACACGCTTTCGCGCACACGATCGGATGTCGGGCGCACGCCCTCATGCGCGGGCGCTGCAATGGCGCGGCCGCGGAATTTTCCGGCGACAATTCTCATTCGTCGTACTCGTCGCGTTTGGCAGCCGCTGCCGCTTTGCCGCGCGTGTGGCGGGCCTTGCGCTCTTCGGGGCTTTCGGCAAGACCGAGGTCTTGCGCCATTTTCAGGCCGAGCTGCTCGGCCAAGACGCGGCGCTTAACCTGTTCCACAGAGCCCGGCTCGAGGTCGAGCAATTGGAAGGGTCCGAACGACGTGCGGATGAGGCGGTTCACTTCGAGGCCGAGGTGGCTCAGGATTTTACGAACTTCGCGGTTCTTGCCTTCGCGAATGGCGATCGTCAGCCACATATTGGCGCCTTGCACGCTATCGACGGCGGCTTCAACGGGGCCATAGTAAACGCCCTCGACCTCAACGCCCTGTTTGAGATTTTCCAAATCCTGCGGCGTCACGCGGCCCTTGGCACGCACGCGATAGCGGCGTACCCAGCCAGTCGCCGGTAATTCCATGAAGCGCGCGAGGCCGCCATCGTTTGTCAGCAGCAGCAGGCCTTCGGTGTTGAAATCGAGGCGCCCGATGGAGATAACGCGCTCCATCTCGGGCGGCATTTTCTCGAATACCGTTGGGCGGCCCTGCGGATCGGCGTGGGTCGTCACGACGCCGCGCGGCTTGTGATAGCGCCACAGCTTGACCGGCTCAGCCAACGGCAGTGGGCGGCCGTCAACGATAACCTTATCCGACGGTCCGACCTCGCACGCCGGTGTCTTCAGCAGCTTGCCGTTGACGCTGACCCGGCCATCTGCGATCCAGCGTTCAGCTTCGCGTCGCGAGCACAGGCCTGCGCGCGCCATCGCTTTGGCAATCCGCATCGGTTCGCCGGTGGGCGCGCCAAGCGGGGCAGATTTGGCGGCGGCGTCCGGTTTTGCGCTACGGCTCTGGGCATCGCCGGCTTTCGGGTTGCCAAACGTCGCGCGGCCAGCCTGGGATGCGCCGGGCCTCGGCGCACCCGATTTTGCAGAATGGGGCTTTGCAGAATGAGGCTTCGACGAATGAGGCTTTGACGAATGGTCCTTGGAAGCCTCAGGCTTCGCAGCGCCCGGTTTTGTCGAGCCTGGCTTGCGCAGCGGCTTGCGGGCGCCGGGAAATGTGTTGGTTGGCTTGGCCATCGGTCGTTGGTGGTCCCAATTGTGAAGGCGTGGTTATGACATTGGGCGACGGCTTAAGCCACATGGAGTTGGCGCTTGCCGAAGGACGTGCCGCCGCAGCGCGCGGCGAAGTGCCGGTTGGCGCGGTCATCGTGCAGCCTTCAGGCGCCATTTTGGCCATAGCTGGTAACAGGACACGCGAACGCAACGATCCGACCGCGCACGCCGAAATACTGGCCATTAGAGTTGCCTGCGCGGTGCTTGGTGCTGAACGGCTGACGGGTTGCGATCTTTACGTCACCTTGGAACCCTGCCCGATGTGCGCGGCCGCGATCTCGTTTGCGCGCGTGCGCCGGCTGTACTACGGCGCCAGCGACCCCAAGGGCGGCGGCGTCGAGCATGGCGCGCGCGTGTTCAACCAAGCAACCTGCCACCATAAGCCCGAAGTCTATGGCGGACTGTGCGAGCCCGACGCAGCTGTCTTGCTGCGCACGTTCTTCGCAGAGCGCCGGTCGGATTAACGGGCCGGATGAGCAGCGATCAGTCATTTGACTGGGTGACGCGGCGGCGCAGCAATCCGCGCCGGCGTTTCGGTGCCGCGAGCTGCGCGGCGACTTCATCACGGTGTTCGATCTGGGCCAGCGTTTCGACCGATAGAATCCGATCAAGTTGCGCCTTCAGCCGTTCCTTGGCGGGTTCTGCCGCGGCAAGGATCTCGTCAACCTTGAGGAAATCCAGAACCTGGAAATTGCTGGTACCGGCGTTGATCAGAACGTCGGGCGTCGAAGCTTTCAGCTTTTCCCGCACGATCGAGTTTTCAAACAGGAACGCGCTGGCGAACAGCGCTTCGAACGCGGTTGGCGAGGAACGGTTCGGATCCGGGATCGGCGCGCCGGTAACGTCGATCGCGACGATGATCGGCGCGTCTTTGGTAAGGATGTCGAACGGCAGCGGGTTCGTCAGGCCGCCATCGATCATGGCACGGCCTTCAAACATGACGGGCTGGAAAATCACCGGCAGCGCCATGCTGGCGGCAACCGCCGGAAGTAGCGAACCTGCAGAGAAAATCGTCGGCTCCTGATCGTAGAAATCGGAGGCAACGACTTTCAGCGGAATGGAGAGGTCTTCAAACGATTGTTTGATCGCCTTGGGCATCACTAGGCCGAGCATGGCGAGCGGATCGAGAATGGCGGTGCGCGCCGCAAACGGGTTCAGCATGCGTTGAAACGGCTGCGAGCGGGCGTTGAACAGATCGCGCACCAGCCCTAAGCGTTTCGACAACACCTCTTTCGAATGTGCTCTTAGATCTTTGCCGGAAATACCTGAGGCATAGGCCGCCCCAAAGATTGCGCCGATGGACGTGCCGGAGATGATGCTTGGTTTGATGCCCAGTTCGTCGAATGCTTCCAGCATCGCGATATGGGCAAGACCGCGAGCCCCGCCGCCGCCAAGTGCCAATCCTATGGAGATCGGCGGCCGGCTGCTGAGGGGAGGCGATACTGGTGAGGCAGAAGGCGCTGTCGTCAGGGGCTTTTTGGCTTTCATGAGGGCGCCTTGAACCTAACCGCAGTCGTATTGAATATCGCCAATTATAACCAGCTTTGCCGCCCTGCAAATGCCACGCGGCCAGGATGGTTTCGTTTGCAGCAACCGTTATTAACGCGCAATCGCGCGCCAGCCGATGTCCTTGCGGCAGAAGCCTTCAGGCCAATCGATCTGCGCGACCGCTGCGTAGGCATGGGCCTGTGCTTCGGCAACGCTTGAGCCGCGCGCCGTAACATTCAAAACGCGGCCGCCGTCGGCAATCAGCCGCCCGCCGTCGCGCTTGGTGCCGGCGTGGAAGATTTCTACGCTTTCGACTTTTGCGGCCGCAGCGAGGCCCTTGATTTCGGTGCCCTTCAGCGGCGTGCCCGGATAACCGCGTGCCGCCATGACGACCGTCAGCGCGACGTCGCTCGCCCATTTGAGCGTGATTTTATCGAGAGTTCCGTCCGACGTCGCCATGAGTGCTGGAAGCAGATCCGACTTCAACCGCATCAGCAGCACTTGGGTTTCGGGATCGCCGAAGCGCGCGTTGTATTCAATCAGCTTCGGTCCCGCAGGTGTAATCATCAATCCAGCGAACAGAACGCCGGTGAATGGCGTGCCGCGTTTGCGCATTCCAGCAACGGTCGGACGGATGATCTCTGCCATCGTGCGTTCGATCATTTCGGGCGTCATGATCGGCGCTGGTGAATACGCGCCCATGCCGCCGGTGTTGAGGCCAGTATCGCCATCGCCGACGCGCTTATGATCTTGCGCGGTTGCTAGCGCGAGCGCGGTGTTGCCGTCGCACAGCGCGAAGAAACTGGCTTCCTCGCCGTCCATGTAGTCTTCGATGACGACTTCCGCGCCTGCCGCGCCAAATACGCCGGCAAAGCAGGCGTCAATGGCAGCCTCGGCTTCCTCACGCGTCGTCGCGATGATCACGCCTTTGCCGGCCGCGAGGCCATCGGCTTTGACGACGATCGGGATGGTTTGCGTGGCGAGGTAGCTCTTGGCGCTGGCGGCATCTTTGAAGCGGCCGTAAGCGGCCGTTGGAATATTGAACTCGCGGCACAAGTCTTTGGTGAAGCCCTTGGAGCCTTCGAGTTGGGCTGCGGCTTTGGTTGGGCCGAAATGTCGAATGCCGGCTTCCGCAAGCGCGTCACCGAGCCCGGCCACGAGCGGCGCCTCCGGTCCGATCACCACAAACGTAATGTCGTGGCCGCGGCAGAACGCGATCACCGCGTCATGGTCGCTGACGTTGAGCGTCACACATTCGGCAAGCTCTGCGATGCCAGCATTGCCAGGTGCGGAATAGAGCTTGGTGAGCAGCGGACTGGAGCTCAAAGACCAAGCGAGCGCGTGTTCGCGGCCACCGGAGCCGATCAAGAGTACGTTCATGGAGGAGGGCGCCTGTTGCATTTCAGCCGTTGGTGTAGCATCGAACGCCAGCGAGGCAAGAACGGACTCCCGTGAGCGACACAGTTTCAACATCTGGCGGCAAGGCGGGCACCCCGGCGGGCGGGGCCCCCGGCGGCAATGCGCCTGAATTTTCCGTGTCCGAACTGTCGGGCGCCATCAAACGGGCGCTCGAGGAGGGCTTCGGCTACGTTCGCCTCAAGGGCGAGATATCTGGCTATCGCGGACCGCATAGCTCCGGCCACTGCTATTTTGCACTTAAGGACGACAAGGCCAAGATCGAGGCCGTCATCTGGAAGGGCGTGTTTGGCCGTCTGCGCTTCAAGCCCGAAGAGGGCATGGAGGTGATCGCCCAGGGCAAGATCACGACGTTCCCCGGATCATCGAAGTATCAAATCGTCATCGAAGCGCTGGAGCCTGCAGGTGCGGGCGCGCTGATGGCGCTCCTCGAAGAGCGCAAACGAAAGTTTGCCGCCGAAGGCCTGTTCGACGATGCGCGCAAGAAGGCGCGGCCGTTTCTGCCGAAGGTGGTCGGCATCGTGACATCGCCGACCGGCGCCGTCATTCGCGACATGCTGCATGGCTTCAACGAGCGCTTTCCGGCGCACGTCATCGTCTGGCCGGTCCGTGTGCAAGGCGAGGGCAGTGCCGCTGAAGTGGCCGCTGCCATTCGCGGTTTCAACGCGCTTGTGCCGGGTGGTCCGGTGCCGCGCCCGGATGTGCTGATCGTGGCGCGCGGCGGCGGCAGCCTCGAAGATCTCTGGGGCTTTAACGACGAGCTTGTCGTGCGCGCAGCCGCCGACAGCCAGATACCGCTGATTTCCGCGGTCGGACACGAAACCGACTGGACGCTGATCGATCTGGTGGCCGATGCGCGCGCGCCGACGCCGACCAAAGCCGCCGAATGGGCGGTTCCGAAATTCAGCGAACTTACTGAACAATTGGAGAATCTTGGTGCGCGCCAACGCGGCTCTGTCCGGCGTTTTCTTGCTGAGACGCGTACGCACTTGAAGGCTGCAACGCGTGGCTTGCCAAAGCTTGAAAATCTCATCGCCTTTCCACGCCAGCGCTTCGATGAAGCCGACAAGCGGCTCGGCCGGGCGTTACTCGCCAACACCCGCGCCCACGCCATGCGTCTGGCGCGAACGGGGTCGCGGCTTACGCCCGGGTCGCTGATGCAGCGGCTTGGCCGCTCTGGAGAGAGGCTCGCCTCCGTTCATGCTCGCGCCGGTCAGGCGCTCGCCAATCGCTTGGCCGTGCGCCGCCGCGGGCTCGAGGGAACCGGCCACTTGCTGCACTCGCTCAGCTACCAGAGCGCGCTGGCGCGCGGCTATGCGCTGGTGCGCGACGCTGATGGGCGCATGGTGCGGCGTGCCGCCGGTCTTCTGACGGGCGCCAGCATTTCCATCGAGTTCGCCGATGGGCAGATCAGCGCAGAGGTCAACGGAGGGACAAGCGGCACGTCCGGCCCCGCGCCTGATCCCGGCGTGAAGCGCGCGCGCCCGAAATCGCCACCGGGAAGTCGCGGCGGACAAGGGTCACTTTTTTAACCGCTGCGGTGTTTTAACTCGCGGCCCTTGACGCAGCCGCGCCAATTGGCAATCTCGCTGTTATCGAAGTGGCCCCGCAAAGGCCGCCGCCGTCCAGGATCACTATGAACCGGATCGAAAAATTTTTCGGCCTCAAGAGCGAAGCGAAGCTTCGCTATCTCGACGGCGAATTCGAGGTGGCGGCACCAGGTGACTTCGTACGTTGCGCCGTCACCGGACAAATGATCCCGCTCACCGATCTCAAATATTGGAGCGTCGACGCGCAGGAAGCCTATGCAACGGCCGAAGCGTCGTTGAAGCGCTATCTCGAAACCCATCCGGTGGGTCAGCAGGACTGAACCCTCAGCCGATCAGCGCTGCGATACGCTGACCAAGCAAGGCGCGATCGGTATCCGGCAGCTGCAACTCAATAGCCACCGGCTTGGCCCGCGCGGCAAGCGCAATCCGCGCACCATCGAGTCCCGCGAGGCGGACAAAATCTTTCTCCGTCGTGATAAGCGTCGCGTTGCTGGCATCAGCGCGCGCGACAAGATTTTCGGCAGCGGTATCCGATAACGTCTGGTGATCGGCGAAGGCCACGCGCTCGACGACCGTCGCGCCGAGGCGTTCGAGCAGCGCAAAAAAGCGTTGCGGATTGGCGATCCCTGCAAAGGCGACGACCCGCAATCCCGCCAGCCACGCGGTATCGCCGCGCGCAACCGGTGCCGCCGACAGCATGGGAATGTGTTTCGCCGCAGCGAGGTTTGCGAGCTGGTCGCGTGCTTGCGTGCCCGATGCACCATTGATGACCACGAGGTCGGTGCGCGCCAATTGAAAGGCGAGCGGCGCGCGCAGCGGTCCGGCAGGAATGACGGCGCCGTTGCCAAGACCGCGCGCGGCGTCAACCACGGCGATGGTGAGATCCTTGGCGAGCGCTGGGTTTTGCAAGCCGTCATCCATAATGATGACCGCGTTGGCAGGGGCTTGCCGCGCGATGAATTCAGCTCCGAGACGCCGGTCGCGCGAGGTGACCGTTGGAGCGCGGGCGGCCAGCAGCAGCGGTTCATCGCCGACTTCGGCCGCTGTATGACGCGCCGGATCAACCCGTTCCTGGCCATCGAGCCGGCCGCCATAACCACGCGAGAGAAACCACGGCGCGCCGCCGTTCTGCTCGACGAGATCGGCAATCAGCAGCGACATCGGCGTCTTGCCGGTGCCGCCGGCTGTAAAATTGCCAACGCAGATGACGGGGCGTGCCGCGCGCTCGGGCGTGGTGGCGCTGTAGCGTGCAGCGGCGATGCGGCCATAAAGGCTGGCGACGGGACGCAAAAGGTTGCGTTGCCAAGTTGCGCCACCGGCGTACCACCATGATGGTTCGGATTGCGCCACGTCAGGGTCCTGCGTTCGTGAGAAATGGCTTCAAAGCGGCTACCGTTTTGGCAAGCGCGCCGCCAAGCCGGCCAAGCGCCGCTTCGGCGCCCGTGCGCAATTTTGCAGCTTCACTCGGATCACTCAAAAGCCGTTTGACCACCGCTGCAAGTTCATCGGCGGATTTAACCTCGGTCGCGCCTTTCGCGGCCAGCAGCTCATCGTAGATCTCGTGGAAATTGTGTTTGTGCGGGCCGGTCAACACGACGGCGCCGTGGCGAATGGCTTCAATCGGATTTTGCCCGCCGTGCTCGACCAGCGATCCGCCGATGAGCGCGACCGATGACAGGGCGTAGAACGTGCCGAGTTCGCCGATCGTGTCGGCGATATAAACCTGGGCGTTGCGCGATGGCAAAGGCGTCTGGCTGCGCCGTTCGGTGGCTAGTCCACGTCCCGCCATTTCAGCGGCCAACGCCTGACCGCGATCGGGGTGGCGCGGAACGATGATGGTCAGAAGGGCTGGAATTGACTTTGCGATTTCGGCGTGCGCCGTGGCAACGAGCGATTCCTCGCCCGGATGCGTGCTTGCTGCAAGAAGGATGGGGCGGTCCTCGGTCGCAGCTTCGAGTGCGGTGAGTGCTGCCGGGTCAACGGGCGGCGGCGGCGCATCGATCTTGAGATTGCCGGCGATGATGACGTTGGGCGCGCCCAGCTGCTTGATCGTGCGCGCAACCCCGGAGTTCTGGGCGAGCACCACGTTGAAGCGCGAAAACAACGGCCGGCCGATGCGCGCGTTCTTGCGCCAGCGCCGCATGCTACGCGGCGACATGCGCGCGTTGATCAGCGCCAGCGGAATAGCGCGTTCGGCGATGGCAAGAACCAGATTTGGCCAGATGTCGGATTCGGTGAAGATCGACAGATCGGGCCGCCAATGATCGAGAAAGCGCGCGCAATATTGCGGCACATCGAGCGGCACGAATTGATGAAACGCGCGTTCCGGCAAGCGGCGGGCGGCGAGTGTGGCAGATGTCGTGGTGCCCGTGGTCAGCAGCACATGGGCGGATGTATCGGCTTGCAGCAATTCATCGATCAACGGCAGGACGGCGATCGTCTCGCCAACGCTGGCCGCGTGTACCCAGATCAGTTTGCCAACGGGGCGCCGGCGGCCTGCAAATCCGAGACGTTCGCCGCGCCGCGCCGCGTCCTCTTTGCCCTGACGCTCGCGCCTGTTGAGTAGCAGTGGCACACCTGGGCGCAACAAGGAGAGCGCGGTTGCGTAGATCTTGAGGTAGGCATTGGGCGGCGGCGGCGAAATCGCGGCAAGATGATCGAGCGGCGTCGCGCGCTTGATGTCGGCGCCCGCCAGTTCGTAGGCGCGGACCGTCGCGGCATTCAATTGAGTTTCAAGCTGCTTGCGAAGCGTTTCAGAGTTTCTGCGTCGGCGTCGCGGGGCACGTGGATTGGATCGCCGCCAACAAACGCGAGCTTGGAATACGGCAGATTGACCGTCATCCGGCTCCAGGTGTCGAACGAAGCAAAGCGCGAGGACGCCGCCGCCACCGGCACGATCGGACAGCCCGACATGCGCGCGATGGTGATAATGCCGATGCCTGCGACGCGCGCCGGACCCGGTGGGATGTCCGCCGTCATGACGAGGGACGATTGATCGTTCAGGGCTTTGACGGCTGCGCGTAATGCGGCCGCGCCACCGCGATCGCGTTTGCGATCACCTGCGCCCGCGCCCCTGATCAGGTCAGTCTTGAAGTGGCGCATGGCTTCGGCAATGAACTCGGCGTCGCCGTGGCGGGCAACCATGGCCGAGACGGTGATGTCGCCCGGGTGCAGCTGGCACAGCATCATGAACTGTCCGTGCCACGACGCGATGATGCAGGGGTGCGTGGCGCGCAGGCGCTTGCGCAGGTCGGCCGGTTCGAAAACGATGGTCGACGAACTGGCCACGTAGCCGATCAGCCGGGCAAGAGACCGCCCTCCAAATCGCGTGACCGATGTCTTCATTCCGGCCATACGTAGCTCAACCTTGAGTCTCGGGAGGGGTGTTCAGGGTCCGGGGGATAGGTAAATATCCTTGCGGCTCGTACCTATAGCGAATAATGAGCCAGTGCAATTGCGCTTAATCCCTGGGGTTTGACGGGTAACATGTCGCGAATCAACGGCTTATATCCGCGCAACCGGCTAGCGCTTGCGCCAGGATCGCGATAAGTCGCGCAATGGCAGGAATTCTCAAAGAAGCCAAGCGGGGATTGCGGCGTCGGAGTGGGGCGTTCCTGCATGACGCTATCCACAGTTCTCCGTCGTGGCTGAAGCGCTCCGTGGCGCCCGCGTTGTGCTATGCCGAAATGCTCCTGGTCGATTACGGCATAACGCGAACGATTTTCGCCAACCGCCACCAAATCGCCCGCGACATCTGGCGCTCGGCACAGCCCGCCCCCCACCACCTGAGGTGGGCAGCGACGCGCGGCATCAAGACCGTCGTCAATCTCAGAGGCTCCCGCGATCAGTCGTTCGGCACGCGCTGGCTCGAAGAGCAGGCCTGCAAGCGCCATGGGCTGAAGCTTGTTGATCTGCCGCTGCGGTCGAGAGCTGCCCCTGACCGCGAAGAATTCCACGCCGTGCGCAATGCGCTGAGCGCTGTAACTTTTCCAATTCTCGTGCACTGCAAGTCAGGGGCTGATCGCGCCGGGTTGATGAGCGTGCTGGCGCTGCACGTGCACCACGGCGTACCGATTGAGCAGGCTAGGAAACAACTGTCGCTGCGGTTCGGTCACGTGCGCCACGCCGACACCGGCGTGCTCGATTACGTGTTCGACCGCTATTTGGCCGACAACGCTGCCTCGCCGATCGCGTTTTGGGATTGGATCGAAACGGTCTATGACCCGGCCGAAATCAATCGCACATTCCGCGCCAACGGCTGGGCCAATCGCTTGGTCAACGGTGTTCTCAGGCGGGAATAACAACGCGCGCGTTCACCGTGCTTTGCTCAATTGGCAAGTGCCGGCGCAGGGGCATAAACGGTTCCAGCGAGACGCGCATACGATCCGTTGCGCGCCAGAAGTTCGGCATGCGTGCCGCACTCGACGATGAATCCGGCTTCCATCACACAAATCAGATCGGCGCGTTGCACCGTGGTAAGGCGATGCGCTATCACCAGCGTCGTGCGATTGCGCGTGAAATTAGCCAGCGCCTCCTGCACCAGCTGCTCGCTTTCGGTATCGAGCGCGCTGGTCGCTTCATCGAGCAACAGGATCGGCGCATCTTTGAGGATGGCGCGGGCGAGGGTCAAGCGTTGGCGCTGACCGCCCGACAGCCTGCCGCCACGGTCACCGATGATGGTTTGATAACCCTGCGGTTGCGCCATGATGAAGTCGTGAGCGGCGGCGGCCTTGGCCGCGGCGATGATTTCATCCTGCGTTGCCGACAGCCGGCCGAGCGCAATGTTGGCGGCGATGGTGTCGTCGAACAGCGTGATGTCCTGGCTGACGATTGCGACCTGATCGCGCAGCGATGCAATCGTCACGTCGCGCACGTCTTGGCCATCGATCAAAATCGCACCATTGATCACGTCGAACAGGCGCGGCACGAGATTGACGATCGTCGATTTGCCGGCGCCTGACCGGCCAACGAGTGCCACGGTTTTGCCGCCCGGAACGTCGAGCGTGAAATCGTAGACGGCGCGTTCGCGCGAGTTGGGATCATAGGCGAACGACACCGACTTGAAGGAAATCGCGCCGGTGCCAACCTGCAACGGCTTGGCGTCAGGCTTGTCGATGATGCTCGCCTTTTCGTCGATGATGCCATAGACGCTCTCGGCCGCGGCAAGGCCCTCGTGTACGCGGCCTGCAAGATTGCCGAGTGCCCGGATCGGCTGGGCAGCCATTAGCAGCGCCGTGATGAAGCCCATAAAGTCGCCGACCGTCGAGATGCCGCTGGAAATGCGCAGGTAAGCAAACGCCACGACGCCCGCCACCGCGACACCGCCCAAGGCTTCGAGCATGGGGTCGAGGCGGGCGCGCGTTTTGACGGCCTTCATGCGCAGCGAAAATACCTGATCGAAGCTGCTATCGAGTTTCTTGGCGGCGTAATCTTCGAGGCGAAACGACTTGATGAGGCGCGCACCGGACAGATTTTCCGTGAGCAGCGAAGTCATATCGCCAAGTTCGTTCTGCGTGCGCTTGGCGACGCGGCGTAACCGTTCGCTGATCATCGCCACGGGGAGTGCGGCGAGCGGATATACGCCGAGCACAATCAGCGTCATCATCCAGTCGAGGTAGAGCATGGCGATAACCAGCGCCAGCACCGACAGGCTGTCGCGCAGCGCCGAGTTGAGCCCGGAGGTCAGCGCCGTCTGGATAAAGCCGATATCGTTGGTGAGTTTAGAGACGAGGCGGCCGGTCGTGTCGCGTGACAGCCGGGCAAAGTCCGCCGCGATCAAATGCGCGAACGCCTGCTTCTGCATGTCGGTCGTGATGCGGAAGACGAAGCGGTTGGTGGCCACCGACTGGAAATACAGAAACGTCGACCGCAGCAGGGTGATGCCGATAATCGTCGCCAGCACGAACCACAACGTCCCGCCCTTGTCGCCTTCCATGAGCTTGTCGAACGACATCTTGATCACGGTCGGGTATCCGCCCGTTGCCGCGGCTAAGCAGGTGGTAAGCGCAATGGTCGTGACGACTTCGCGCCAGCGCGGCCACACCCAATCGTCCATGAAGCGCTTGAGCAGTGCGCGCGAGGCGTCATCGAGACGGAAGCTCGATCGCTTTTTGCGTGGCGCGGGCGTGGCTGGCTCGATGCTCACGGCTTCGACGCGGCCCCGGCGCTCGATGCCTGCCGTTTGTCCTCTTCCGGTTCCAGCAACTTATGCAGGTGGACGATCACGTAGCGCATCATCGCGTTATCGACGGTGCGCTGCGCGGCGGCCTTCCAGGCGGCAAAGGCGGCATCGTAGTTCGGGAAAATGCCAACGACGTCGAGATGGTTGAAGTCACGAAATTCGTGGCCGTCGAGTTCGGTCAACTCACCGCCGAAAACGAGGTGCAGGCGTTGCGCCTCGTTGGGTTTCGAAGTCTTGTGTTGCACGGTGTCTCCGCAGTGCTGATTGCCAGCATAATAAAATTGAGCGTTGCCCGCCAAAGCGCACAGATACCACCTTGTGCACCACAAGCCAGGGGGAAAGGCAGCTTTTCCCGGCTATTGTCCTGGTTCGGGACAGAACGACAAGGGGTTGTTTACGCTGTGTCTTAACCGGTTTGGAAGCGGAAGAGTGTAATCTGAATGGAAGGCCGTACGGAACGGCTGCTCGAAAAGTTTACAGTGAGGCATGTCGGCGCGGCGTGGAGGCCACCTCCACGCCGTAGCTGTTTATGGGCATTGCTGGGGTTAATTGAGGCCGGCAAACCACGACAGTGTCATGTCGAGCACAAGGCCGGTCAACACCGCAATGCCGACATCCCGGTTTGAGCGGAAGCGGCGCAGGCAATTGGCAGGATTGGCGGTATCGAGTGTCGCGACCTGCCACGACATCTGCAGGAAGACCAGCGTCAGAGCCAGGAAATAGATGAGGTGGGTGCCGGCCATTGCCCCCGCGATCAGCCACAGCACCACCGCCGATCCATACAAGGCGCCGACATACGAGACTGTGTTGTCGCCAAAGCGGAGCGCGGTTGACCCCAGTCCGAGCTGGGCGTCGTCGTCTTTGTCCTGGTGGGCATAGATGGTGTCGTAGCCGACGGTCCAAAGGACACCGCCGATATACAGCACAACCGCCGGCCAACCGATCGAGCCCTTGATCGATGCCCAGCCGACGAGGGCGCCCCAATTGAAGGCGA
Source organism: Hyphomicrobium sp. (assembly GCA_016716675.1). Taxonomy (GTDB): domain Bacteria; phylum Pseudomonadota; class Alphaproteobacteria; order Rhizobiales; family Hyphomicrobiaceae; genus Hyphomicrobium_B. Next base: position 18,597 of record JADJVG010000007.1, on the reverse strand, counting down.
GGCCCAGAACAAGCTGCGGGTAGGTGGTGAAGCGCTTGGCGAAGGGGTACACGAGCACCAGCGCCAGAGACGCAATGGCCACCAGGATCGTGAACGTGTTGAATTGCACGAGGACCGCCAGCCCAGCCAGCGCGGCGGCAACGACGAAAAGTAGCGCGCCGATGGGCGACACCTGGCCCGATGGGATAGGCCGCGACGCCGTGCGTTGCACCTTGGCATCGATGTCGCGGTCTATGTAATCGTTGAAGGCGCAGCCGGCAGCGCGCATCGCCATGGCGCCGATGCCAAAGTAGGCGAGGTAGTCGAGCCGCGGGTAGGGCTTGCCAGTGCCGAGTTCTGCAAGCGTCTGCGACCACCAGCATGGGAACAGCAGCAGCCACGTTCCAATCGGCCGGTCAAACCGGCCAAGGCGCAGGTATGGCCGCAGGAAGGCCGGCGCGTATCGATCGACCCAATTCGATGGCGGGGCATCTGCAACCCGGTCCGGATGGCTTCTGCCCGATGTGGTTTGCTGCAGTGAGAGGTCCGTGTCCAAGCATCAGGCTCCGGAATTGGCGACGCCTGACGCTAGTGCGCCGATTGTGCCACTGCAACCCCGCGCTGGGCCGCAGTCGGGCTTTGCTGAGGATCACTGGCACCGCTATAGGTCTGGCATGGCCATCCGCGATTTGACCTCCGAACGCTTGTTTATCGATGCTCCGCTCGCCGCCGGTGCGCGGCTGACGCTTGCCGAACCACAGGCGCACTATTTGGCCAACGTGCTGCGGCTACCCGCCGGCGCCCAGGTGCTGGTGTTCAATGGCCGCGACGGCGAATGGCTGGCCGAACTGGGCGATATCAAGAAGCGCTCGGCGGTCTTGGCCGTTCAGACGCAGACGCGGCCGCAGACCACGGGGCCGGACGTCGATTACCTGTTCGCCCCACTGAAGCGATCACGCCTCGACTATATGGTGCAGAAGGCCGTCGAACTGGGTGTTGCTAGGTTGCGTCCGGTACTCACGCACCGGACCATTGCCGAGCGCGTCAATCTCGATCGCATGCGTGCCAATGCCATCGAGGCCGCCGAACAATGCGGCGTTTTGCGCGTGCCCGAAGTGCTCGATCCGGTTGGGCTCGACAAGGCGCTGGCGACGTGGGGGGAGCCGGGGCAGGGCGAACGCCGGACGCTGGTTTTCTGTGACGAGGCGGCCGCCGCGCAGTCCCCGCTCGACACGCTGGCTGCGCTGCCACACGGCCCGCTTGCCGTCCTCATCGGTCCGGAAGGCGGGTTCGATTCGGTCGAGCGCGAGGTGCTGCTGGCCAAGCCCTTCGTCACAGCCATCTGGTTGGGGCCGCGCATTATGCGGGCCGACACGGCGGCGGTTGCGGCGTTGACTCTGGTTAATGCAACGCGAGGCGATTGGCGCTAGTTCTTCTCGCCACTTGCCGTGGTTCTTCGCTACGGCCATATAGCGAGAGCTTGGTCATAATGCCGGGCAGTCACCAAACGGTGGTTCGTGGACTTCGAAAAGTAGATCAGGGCGCACGCGCATGTCGACGAGAGAACAAGGCGCGCTGAGTCCGACGGTTGAAACGCGTGATGATCTCGTCCGCTGGATTGCGGCAGGTGAAAAACCGAAACCGCAATGGCGGATCGGCACCGAACACGAAAAGTTCGTCTTCCAGACCGGCACGCTCGCGCCCGTCCCCTACGCAGGCGGAAACGGCATTCAGGCGCTGATGGAACAGCTGATCCGCCGCTACGGCTGGGTTGCGATTTCCGAAAATGGCAAGGTCATCGCGCTGAAGCGGCCGGATGGCGAGAAGGGCGGCACGATCAGTCTTGAGCCCGGCGGACAATTCGAGTTGTCGGGCGCGCCGCTTGAGACGCTGCACGAGACGGCAGATGAAACGCAGACCCATTTGATCGAAGTGATCGACGTCGGCGAAGATCTCCAGATCGGGTTTCTGGGTGTTGGCTTCTCGCCCAAGTGGCGGCTCGATGAAGTGCCGCACATGCCGAAGCAGCGCTACGACGTGATGACCCGCTACATGCCGATGGTCGGCAGCCGCGGTCTCGACATGATGTATCGCACAGCGACCGTGCAGGTGAACCTCGACTTCGCGAACGAAGCCGACATGGTCAAGAAAATGCGAGTTTCGCTGGCGCTTCAGCCGATCGCGACAGCGCTATTCGCATCGTCACCCTTTACCGAAGGCAAGCCGAACGGTTTTCAGTCGATGCGCTCAGAAGTCTGGCGCGACACCGACAAGCGGCGCACGGGCATGCTGCCCTTCGCCTTCGAATCCGGCATGGGCTACGAGCGCTATGTCGATTACGCGCTCGATGTGCCGATGTACTTCGTTTATCGCAGCGGCACATACATCGACGTCGCCGGGTCGTCATTCCGCGATTTCCTGGCTGGTAAATTGAAGGGCCTCGAAGGCGAGTTGCCGACCGTCGATGACTGGTCGGACCACCTCACCACGCTATTCCCGGAAGTTCGCATGAAGCGGTTCCTTGAAATGCGCGGCGCCGACGGTGGCCGCTGGAATTCGATCACCGCGCTGCCGGCGTTGTGGACCGGGCTTTTGTACGATGAGGCGGCACTCGATCAGGCGTGGCAGCTCGTGAAGGATTGGACGCCGCCGGAACGCGAAGCGCTGCGCAACGCGGTGCCAAAGACGGCGCTGCAAACTCCGTTCAGGACGACGACCGTCGGAGAGATCGCCCGCGAGGTACTGCGGATCACGTCTCGGGCTCAAGAACCGCGCCCGTATCAACGACAAGAATCAAGACGAGACGCTCTACCTCGCGCCACTGGACGTGATTGCCGGCACCGGGCGGACCGTTTCGGATCAACTCCTCGAGCGCTACAACGGTGCGTGGCACGGTCAGATCGACCATGTTTTTGAGGAATTCGCTTTCTAATTAAAGACGTTACCCGAGCATCCGGTCCGGTTCAGCTTTCATTCAGGCTGGCGGCGGTAAGAGATTTCCTCCGGTTGGTCGCGTTGCCGTTTTTGGCGACGGCCGGCCGTTAATGCCGCCCCCTTAGGGGCAGCGGGAGGCCCGGATAACGATGAAATACGTGCTTGCGAGTGCCATGATTTTGGGCATCGTCACGGCTAGTGTTCCCGATGTGGAACTGGCCAAGCAGGATACCTGCGTTGCCCAATGCCGTGCCGCCCATAATCAGTGCCGCATGGCGGCCAAATCAATCTCCGCGCCCAATTGCGACGCGCAGCTTCAAGCCTGCATCGAGCGCTGCTGAACCTGAAACTGTTGGCGGTGCTGGATTGCAGCTAAGCCGGCTTGGTGGCTGTTTTTTTCGGCTGTTTGGATGCTGCAGCCGCGGCGCTGGCCGCCGATAACGCCGGTGTGGCATTGGCCTTGATCCATGCCGGGTTCTTTTCGAGGATCTCGCCGAAGTACTCGATAAAAGCGTTGACCTTCGACGGCATAAACTCGCGGCACGGATAGACGGCGAAGATCGCATTCTTCGACGAGCCCTTGTAGTCGGGCATTACAATCTGGAGTTCGCCGCGCTCAAGTTCGGGCCCGATATCCCAGGTGGCACGCAATGCGAGCCCCAGGCCCTGGGTCACCGCCGAGCGGATGAAATCTGCTGAGTTTGAGCGCATATTGCCTTTGACGCGGATTTCGCACGGACCATCGGGGCCGTCGAGACGCCACATATCCTGGGCGCCTGCCAGTAGGCAGTTATGCGCATCAAGATCTTCTAAAGTTTTCGGCGTACCGGCGCTGGCCAGATACTTCGGTGCCGCGCAAATGACCCGGTTCTCCTTGGCCAATTTCTTGGCGACGAGGGACGAATCTTCCAGTTCACCAATGCGGACCGCCAGATCGAAACCCTCGCGGATGATGTCGACGAAGTTGTCGGTCAACTGCATGTCGATTTCGATGTCAGGGTAGCGTTCCAGAAACGCCGGCAAATGCGGCGTGATATGCAACCGGCTAAACGAGGTCGGCGCGGAAATCTTGAGAACGCCGCGCGGCATGTGTTGCGGCGGCTGACGTAATCCTCGGCTTCTTCGACGAGGCTTAGAATATCGACGACCCGCTTGAAGTACCCTTCGCCGGTTTCGGTCAGGGTCAACTGGCGTGTGGTGCGCTGGAACAAGCGCGCGCCGAGCCGGTCTTCGAGGAGGCTGATGCGTTTCGAGACGACGGCCGGGGACAAACCCATCTCACGACCCGCCATGGACATGTTGCCGGTGCGGGCGACGCGTGCAAAGATATCGAGGTCGCTGATCGCAGTCACGTTGGGGTCTCTCGGCGTCGCGTGTCTGGGAGTACTCATTGATTCAACCCATTGATGGTGTTGTGCCAGACGAAGGTGCTTCGCTTAACTGCGGTCTGGGAACAACTGTTGTAACAAATCAGAGTAAGCTGACTACTAACCGATTGCCAATCTGAGTACGTACAAATCGCTGCAAAGTAGAATATTGATGAACGTGCGCGCAGCACTTGCCCTGGGGCCGATGCGATCACGCCGGTTCTGGGCCTTGAAGGAGTCGCCATGACAAGCCTCAGGTTGCCGGATCCAGACCAGGCGGTCATTAGCCGGCGCGCCGCCATTATCGAAGATATCGCCCGCCTGATCGGCCGGGACGCCCTGATCGCCGACGAAGACGGCAGGCGGGCGTTTGAAACCGATGCCCTGACGGCCTACCGCCGCGTGCCGCTTCTGGTGGTACTGCCTCGCACCACGGAAGATGTGTCGAAGGTGCTGCGCTATTGCCATGACAACGGTCTCAAGGTCATCCCGCGCGGGGCTGGCACGTCGCTGTGCGGCGGCGCACTGCCCGCCGAAGATGCGATCGTGCTGTGCGTCTCGAAAATGAATCGCATCCTGGACGTCGATTATGCCAACCGCTGCGCGCGCGTTGAATCCGGCATCACCAATCTCGCCATTTCCGCGCGGGTCTCGGGCAACGGCTTCTTCTACGCCCCCGATCCATCGTCGCAGCTTGCGTGCACGCTGGCCGGCAATCTAGCCATGAACTCCGGCGGTGCCCATTGCCTCAAATACGGCGTCACCACAAACAACGTGCTCGGCGTGCGCATGGTCTTGATCGACGGAACGGTCGTCGATATTGGCGGCGCGCACCTCGATGCGCCGGGCTATGATCTGCTCAGTTATGTGATCGGGTCGGAAGGTCAGCTCGGCGTCATCACGGAAGCAACCGTTCGGATACTGAGGGCTGCGGAGGGCGCGCGCCCGATGCTCGTCGGTTTTGGCTCGCCCGAGTCGGCGGGCGCCTGCGTATCCGGCATCATTGGCGCTGGCATCGTACCGGTGGCCATCGAGTACATGGACAAACCAGCTATCGAAGTCTGCGAGGCTTTCGCGCCGGCCGGCTATCCGCTCGACGTCGAAGCCCTTTTGATCATCGAGGTGGAAGGATCGGATACCGAAATCGGGGTGCTGCTCAATCGCATCGCTGAAATCGCGTCGGCCTATCAGCCAAAATCCATGGTCATCAGCACGGACCCTGACCATAGCGCGCGCATCTGGGCCGGGCGCAAGGCAGCCTTCGGCGCGGTTGGGCGCATCTCCGACTACTACTGCATGGACGGCACCATTCCGCTTGGGCAGTTGCCGCATGTTTTGACGCGCATCGGCGAGATCTGCTCGGGCTATGGTTTGAAGGTCGCCAATATCTTCCACGCCGGAGACGGCAACCTGCATCCGCTGATCCTCTACAATGCCAATTCGCCCGAAGAAGCGGAAAAGGCTGAGCTTGCGGGCGCCGACATTCTGCGGCTGTGCGTCGAAGTCGGCGGGTGCCTGACCGGTGAACACGGCGTCGGCATTGAGAAGCGCGATCTGATGACGGTGCAGTTCTCGCCCACCGATCTTGCGGTGCAGATGCGCATCAAGACGGTGTTTGATCCCGGTTGGCTGCTGAACCCGGCCAAGGTTTTCCCGCTTGACGTCAGCGCCGCGCACACAGATCAACGTGCTGCTGCTGCGCCGCGCGCGGCATGATCCTACGTGTTCCCTTTCGCGGGAGTATCCTGTGGCTGAACTAGTTCGCCCCGCCGCTGAGTGGGAACTGCAAACCGTTATCGCGAAGTTGGCGGCGCAGAAAATGCCTGCCGAAATCGTGGGGCACGGGGCGTTGCGGAATGCCGGCCGTCCGTCGGCCGCCGAGATCGTGATCTCGACCGCATCGCTGCGGGGTGTAACGCTCTATGAGCCGACCGAACTGGTGATGTCGGCCCGCGCCGGCACGCCGCTGTTGGAAATCGAAGCCGAACTCGCCTCGCGCGGTCAGATGCTACCCTTCGAGCCGGTTGACCTTGCCCCGACGACGGGTGCGCCAGCGGGCGCACTATCGATCGGCGGAGTATTTGCAACCAACATGTCGGGCAGCCGGCGGATAGCAACGGGGAGCGCGCGCGATCACCTTCTCGGCGTGCGCGGCGTGAATGGCCGCGCCGAGCTGTTCAAGTCGGGCGGGCGCGTGATGAAGAACGTCACCGGTCTCGACGTGGCGCGCGGCTTGACCGGCAGTTGGGGAACCCTTGCGGTGTTGACCGAGCTGACCTTCAAAGTCGTGCCGCTGCCGGAATCCATGCTGACCCTGGTCTATCGCAATCTGCCCGATGATCTGGCAATCGAGGCGTTGACGACGGCGATGGGCACGCCGTTCGAGGTTACCGGCGCGGTGCACCTGCCGAAGGGCGCCGCCGTTCGCTTGCGGCATCCCAAGCTGAAGGCGCTCGGCCAATCGTTGACCTTGTTGCGGCTCGAAAATTTTATAGCCTCCATTGCCTATCGCAAAGATAAGCTGATCGACGCGCTAAAAGTGTTCGGAACGCCGTTAGAGTTCGGGTCGGAAGACACCTGGGCGATCTGGAATGAGCTGCGCCAGCTTTCCGTCATGCCGTATGCGACGGAAACCAGCCTATGGCGGATTTCGACAGTGCCGACGAAGGCGCCGGAAATCGTCGCCGCTATTAAAAAATTCATGCCGGCGGAGGCATTTTACGATTGGTCGGGTGGCCTGATCTGGCTGGAAGTGCCCGCCGCCGCTGATGCGGGCGCTTCTGACGTGCGCCGCGCCGTTGCGGTGCGCGGTGGCCATGCGACGCTCATTCGCGCCGCACCTGAAGTGCGCGCCATTGTCGATGTTTTTGAACCGATGAAGCCCGAAGTCGAACGCTTGACGCGCGGCATGAAGGCGGCATTCGATCCGCTTGGACTTTTGAACCGTGGCCGCATGTACGCCAACCTGTAATGTGTGGCTGCGTTGCCGATCCCGAAACGCCACTGAAACCGAGTGATATGCAGACCAACTTCACAGCCGCGCAATTGCAAGATCCGGTGATTGCGGAAGCCGAGAAAATTCTGCGGCGCTGCGTCCATTGCGGCTTTTGCACGGCGACGTGCCCGACCTATGTGCTCCTCGGCGATGAGCGCGATAGTCCGCGCGGGCGCATCTATGCCATTAAAGACATGCTGGAGAAGGGGATCGACTCCAAACCTGAAGTCTCGACCCACGTCGATCGCTGCTTGTCGTGTTTTTCGTGCATGACGACGTGCCCGTCGGGCGTCGATTACATGCATCTCGTCGAAATTGCCCGCAATCACATCGAGACCACAGGGCGGCGCAGTTTTAAATCACGCGCCTTGCGCGGCATGCTGGCGGCCATCGTGCCGTATCCCGGGCGGTTCCGCTTGGCGCTGAAAGTCGCGCCGATCGGCCGCCGGTTGGGGCCGTTGTTCAAACGCATGGGCATGGGCGAACTTGCGGCGATGGCCGAACTGGCGCCGCAACGCCGCGTCAAGCGGGCGCGCTTCGTCGGCCCCGGCACGGCCGCCACGAAGACCGAACGGACGGCGCGCGTCGTGATGCTGGCCGGTTGTGCCCAGCAGGTGCTGCGGCCTGAAATCAACGATGCCACCATCCGTATCTTAGCGCGCGGCGGCGTGGACGTGGTCGTGTCGGCGGGGGCTGGATGTTGCGGCGCGCTCACGCAGCACATCGGCATGGAAGCCGAGGCGCTCGTCTCGGCCAAGCGCAACGTCGATGCGTGGTCGAAGGAAATCGCGCGCGGCAACGTCGATGCGATCATCATCAACGCTTCGGGCTGCGGCACTACAATTAAAGATTACGCGCATTTCCTGAAAGATGATCCCGAGTATGCCGAGCGCGCCAAGCAAGTGTCGATGCGCACCAAGGACATCACCGAATTTCTGACGACCCACGACATCGGCGCGCCGAAGCGCTGGACGAGTTTGAAAGTCGCTTATCATGCGGCGTGCTCGTTGCAGCATGGCCAGCGCGTGACGTTCCAGCCGAAAGCGCTGCTCAAGAAAGCGGGCTACACCGTCCTCGATATTCCGGAAAGCCACCTGTGCTGCGGGTCAGCCGGCGTTTACAACATCCTGCAACCCAAAATCGCAACCGACTTGCGCGACCGCAAAGCCGATCACATCAAGGCCTTGCGGCCTGACGTCGTGGCTGCCGGCAACATCGGCTGCATTCAACAGCTGCAATCGGGTCTCGATTATCCCGTCGTCCACACGGTCGAACTTCTCGACTGGGCCCATGGCGGACCGGTGCCGCAGGGCCTCGAAAGTCTCGCTGAATTTTCGACCTCGGTCCCCCAGCCGCAGCGCACCGCTGACGACTATATTTCCGCATGACCGTGTCTTTCGATCAGGATGCCGGACGTGACGCGCTCAGGGCGGCGCTGGTCGCGCGCGTCCACGGCAAGGCCAAGCCCGCCGGATCGCTGGGGCGGCTGGAAGCGCTCGCCATACAGATCGGCATGGTGACGGGTTCGCTGACGCCGGATCTGGGGTCGGCAAAAGTCGTCGTCTTCGCAGGCGATCACGGGCTGACAGCCGAAGGTGTCACGGCCTATCCATCGGTGGTGACGCGTGAGATCGCCAAGCTCATTCTGGCGGGTGGTGCGGGCATCAACATCTGCGCCGGCACGACGGCAACCGACGTCCTACTGGTCGATGCCGGTATGCTGGCGCCGCTCGACGATCACCCCAATCTGCTGGACCGGCGGATCGGCAATGGCACCGCCAATGCGCGCCACGGCCCGGCCATGGATCGCCGGGACTTTGAAAATGCCATGGCCGCGGGCGGCGACATCGCAGCCGATCTAGCGCAGGCCGGCAGCAAGCTGCTCGCCTTTGGTGAAGTCGGCATCGGCAATACCAGCGCCGCGTCTCTGGTGGCACACGCCATCACCGGCATCCCCCTTGAAACACTGGTCGGCGCCGGTGCCGGCATTCCGCCGCTCGGCCTCGATCATAAACGGCAAGTGCTTGGCGATGCCTTCGCCCGCGCCGCGCTAGGGTACGGAGACAACCCGGCGCGCACGGCGGAAGCCTTGCGTCAGTTCGCGGGTTTCGAAATGGTCATGATGACCGGCGCCATGCTTGAAGCCGCCGAGCAAGGCTGCATCATCGTGGTCGATGGTTTCATCGCCACGGCGGTTGCGGCAGCGGCGATCTCGATTGATCCGGGCGTTGCCGGCCATTGCGTGTTCGCGCACTGCTCCGCTGAAGCTGGCCACCGGGCGCTGCTCGCGTATCTTGGCGCGACGCCTCTGCTCGACCTTGGCATGCGGCTCGGCGAGGGCACGGGAGCGGCGCTCGCGTTGCCCATCGTGCGCGCCGCTGAAGCGCTGCTGCGTGACATGGCCGATCTGCCGGGAGAGCATCCGTCATGATCGCTGCCGAGATCAAATATTTCCTGGTTGCAGTGCAGTTTCTCACGCGCATTCCGGTCAAATCGTTCGACGGTTTCGAACCCAAATGGCTCGACCGGTCGGCTAAGTATTTTCCGCTCGTTGGCGCGCTCGTTGGTGTCATCGGTGGCATTGTCATCGCCGCGACGACGCCGATTCTGCCGCAGCCGTTGCCGATGCTGTTCGGCATGGCAGCGGCTATTGCCGCGACGGGAGCCTTCCACGAAGATGGTCTTGCCGATACGGCCGACGGTTTCGGCGGCGGGCAGACGCGGGCGCAGCGCCTTGAGATTATGAAAGACAGCCGCATCGGTACCTATGGCACGATCGTGCTCGTCGCCATGCTGGCGATCAAAGCCACGGCGCTGATGCAAATTGGGCCGATCCAGATGATCCTGGCGTTTGTTGCAGCGCACGCAGCGGCGCGATTAGCAACCGTCGTGGCTGTGCGCGCCATGCCCTATGCGGGTGATTTGGATGCCGCGAAAGTCAAACCGCTGGCCACCGCCGTCAGTGGCGGAGAACTCGGCGTTGCCGTAATATTGGGCCTGTTGCCTGGGCTTTTACTGCTCAGTCTGACGACGTTAACGATCTCTCTTGTTGTCGCCTGCGTGGCGTCGGCGCTGCTCGCCTTCCAGGCGCACCGGCTGATCGGTGGCTATACGGGCGACGTACTGGGTGCCATCGAACAGGTGTTTGAAACGGCGTTTCTGGTCGCGGCGGCGGCGGTGATTGCCGGTCCCGGTTAGTCTTGAAGTATATCAATTGCACTCTTCTGCATTGACGTTTCACTCTTATGCTAGATAGTTGCGTAAACGCGATTGTCGGCCAGTGCGGGGCTGTCGTCGTGCAGTAGAGCGTTGAGTAATGCGTATGCGTATGGCGTTTTGGACTGTTGGAAGACGCGTGCCGTTTTGATGTGCGGCTGCGCTAATGGACCGTCGGTTTCCGCGCGCGCGCCGTATCGCGCCCTCCCGCGATGGGGGTGCACATGAGCTTCGCAAGCTTCAATACCGCCGGCACCCTCGAAGAAAGTGAAGTTAAACCGCGCGCCCGCTGGTGGCGCGGTCCGCGTTTCTTCGTCGAGGTTTTCGATGGCGCGGATGAAGCGCTCGCGGCGCTCGAAGCAGTTCAAGGCGGATTGACCTCGCAGAGCGCTCTAACCTCGACGGCGTTTCAAACACTCAACTGGCTGACGGTCTTCTACGAGGAGCTGGCGCCGAAGCACCGCGCTAGGCCGCGCCTTGTTGTGGTGACGGAACGCAACTCCGGCGAAGTTGCTCTCATTCTTCCGCTGGTGATCAAGAGAAAACGGACGCTGCGCGTGGCGCGCTTCGCGGATCTCGGCGTTGCGGATTACGGCGCGCCGATCCTTGGGCCGGCGCTTTTGAAAAAGCGCCGCTCGATCCGCCGTGCATGGCGGGCCATTCGCCACGCGCTGCGTGATGTCGATCTGATCCGCTTGGAAAACATGCCGGCCGAGATTGGCGGAATTGCCAATCCGTTGATCACGCGCTCGGGGCTTGCGCCGTCACGCCGGACCGGCTCGGTCATTTACGTTCCCGGCAATGTTGACGAATACATCGCCGGTCGCGGCAAGAAGTACCGCAAGGAAGTCGAACGCTGCACGCGGCTTTGGGAAAAGGAAGGCGCGCCGCGCTTTGCGCGCGCCACCGATCCCGATGAGATCGCCCGCGTCTATTCGGTGCTCGAGGAACAACAGGCGGCACGTCACGCGGCGCTCGGCAGCAAGTATATTCTGAAGCAGGAATCCTATCGGCAGTTTTACGAACGCCTCGTCATGGATGGCAGCGAGGTTGATCTCGGCCATCTATTCCATCTCGAAGCGGGCGGCGAAACCATCGCCACGCTGTTCGGTGTGCTGCACGACGGCACCTTCACGATGTTGCGCATTGCGGATGCCGGAGAGGCGTGGAGCCACATCTCGCCGGGGCGGCTGATCTGCATCGAGGTGATGCGCTATTTCGTCGAGCGCGATTGTCACCGCTTTGACCTCGGTCTTGGCGATAACCCCTTCAAGCGCGGGTTCGGCGCAGATGAGGTTCCGCTCTATGACCTGATCGTCGCCCGCGACCTTGCCGCCGTGCCGAGCGCGACCTTCCATCGCGTGAAGGGCCGCGCCCGTAAAAATCAGCGATTACGGGCATTTGCACGCAGCGTGGCGCGGCTTTGGGGCGGCTGAAGGCGGCTTTCGCGTGCGGCTGTGTTCCGCTATAAGGCGGGCACATTCCTTTGGGGCGCGCTATTGGTGCCTCAGCAACTTTCAAATAGTCATGTCACAGAACAAGAAAGACGGGCTTTCCGCGTCTCAGACGCCAGCCTTGCCAGTTGCGCGCATCGCCAAGGGGGTTTCGCGATTCCGAAGCGGCGGAGTTAACGGCGCTCAACCAGATGCTGCACACAATCCGCGGCGTCTACGAGACCTATGGCTTCGATGCGCTGGAAACGCCGGCGCTCGAATATACCGACGCGCTCGGCAAGTTTCTGCCCGATCAGGATCGGCCGAACGCGGGCGTGTTTTCGTTCCAGGACGAAGACGAGCAGTGGATGAGCCTGCGCTACGATTTAACGGCGCCGCTCGCCCGTTACGTGGCGCAGAATTTCGACAAGCTGCCGAAGCCATTCCGCCGGTATGCGTTCGGCCCCGTGTATCGCAACGAGAAGCCAGGCCCCGGCCGCTTCCGCCAGTTCATGCAGTTCGATGCCGATACGGTCGGCGCCGAAAGCGTCGCGGCGGACGCCGAGATGTGCATGTTGGCGGCGGACGCGCTTGAGGCGCTCGGCGTCAAGCGCGGCGACTATGTGATCAAGGTGAATAGCCGGAAGTTGCTGGACGCCGTGTTGGCTTCGATCGGCATTACGCCTGCAACGGATGGCGACGGCAGTAAGCGACTGGCTGTTTTGCGTGCCGTCGATAAGTTGGATCGCCTCGGCCCAACAGGCGTTGCTAGCTTATTGGGGCCGGGCGCAAGGATGAGGCGGTGATTTCACGCAAGGAGCACGGTCTGGACGCCAGAGGCATTGATCGCGTCTTGGCCTTCACAGGATGTCGGCGCAACCCGGACTGGCAGCTCTCGCCAGTGGCACGAAAAAATCGCACCACTTATCGAAATTGGGAAGACGGCGCTTTGCAAGTTCACTGGGCTGAGGGTTCGCCAGAGCTTGCCGCGCTTGTGAGGCCGCAGGCTGCGGGCTATGGTCTGATCGAATTAAATTGATCCTTCAGTCGTTCGCGGCCTCGAATATTACACCGGCCCCGTGTTCGCGGCCGAGCTGACGTTCGAGGTCAAAGGCGAAGACGGTCAGCCCGTCCGCTTCGGCTCCGTCGGCGGGGGTGGCCGCTATGATGATTTGGTGGCCCGCTTCACCGGCCAGAAAGTTCCGGCAACCGGATTCTCCATCGGCGTCTCGCGCTTGCAGGCGGCGCTTGCCCACATCGGCGCCAAGCCGCAACCCGCCCTCGGCCCCGTCGTCGTGCTGGTGATGGATAAAGCTGAAATCGCCAGCTACCAGAAAATGGTCAAGACGCTGCGCGACGCCGGCATTCGCGCCGAAATGTATCTCGGTTCATCCGGCATGAAGGCGCAGATGAAATACGCCGACAAGCGCAATGCGCCGTGCGTCCTCATCCAAGGCTCTGACGAACGCGCCAAGGGCGAAGTTACGCTCAAAGACCTGATCGAAGGCGCGAAGGCCGCCGCCGCCATCAAGGACAATAAGGAATGGAAAGCGGCGCGCCCGGCGCAACTTGCCGTGCCCGAAGCCAACCTCGTCGATGAAGTTCGCAAGATCATCGACCGGCATACGAGTTGATACGCCATGGCCGCTGAATCCGCGCAACAGTTCGCAGCCCTTGAGGCTCAGGCTCAGGTCTTGATGTCGGTCTTCACCAAGGCCGGGCATGAATCGGTCGCGCCGTCTGTCATCCAGCCTGCCGACGTGTTTCTCGACGTGATTGGCGAAAGCCTGCGCGCCCGCACCTATGTGTTCACCGATCCCGATGGCGCGGAATTGTGCCTGCGCCCCGATCTGACGGTGCCTGCCTGCCGCCTGCACATCGCGCGCTATGCTGATCCGGCGACGCCCGCCAAGTATTGCTACAATGGCCCCGCCTTTCGCTTTCAGCCGCAAGGCGCCGACGACACGCACCCGCGCGAGTTCCGCCAGGCCGGTGTCGAACGCTTCGGTGATCGTGATGCCGCCGCCGCCGAAGCCGATACGATTGCACTGATCCTCAAGGCTCTCGAAGCTGCGGGTTTGAAATCCTGGTCGTTGCAGATCGGCGATCTCGGTCTGTTTCGCGCTGTGCTCGATGCCGTGCAGATGCCCGTGCGCTGGCAAAAGCGTTTGAGCGACGTGTTCTGGCAGCCGGACGCGTTTCGCGCCGAACTGCAACGCCTGACGACTGCGCCCGGTGCAGCCGCCAAGGCGGTGCCCGCCGATCTCGTTGCCGTTTTGAAAGCCGGCGACATCGCCGCCAGTGCTGCCGGCATCCATCAGTATCTCGACGCCAAGGCCATCGAAGTCATCGGCACGCGCACGGTTGAAGAAATGGCCGAGCGCCTGCTGGATGTGATCGCCGATCGCTCGGCGCCGCCGCTTGATGCCGCTTCGGCGGCGCTCATCGAAGCCTATGTGCGCGTCAAAGGTCCGGCGAAGTCGGCGGGCGAGGCGATCGCCAAGCTTCTCGCCGGTGCCAAAGGCGGCACGGGCGCGGCGCTCGATGCTTATGATCGCCGCTTGGCGCTGCTTGCCAACGCTGGCATACCGCTCGACCGCGTGACGTTCTCCGCCGAGTTCGGCCGCAGCCTCGAATATTACACCGGCATCGTGTTCGAAGTGCACGCGCCCGGCCTCAGCGCCGTCAGCCCCGTGGCTGGTGGCGGCCGCTATGACGGCTTGATGCGGGCGGCAGGCGCTGACCGCGATGTAACCGCCGTCGGCGGCGCCATCCACACCGAACGATTATTGTCGGTCCTGAAGGGAGGCCGCTCATGAGCAAGCTGACCCTCGCCATTCCCTCCAAGGGACGCCTGATGGAACAGACGACCGAGATGTTCGGCCGGGCTGGATTGACCGTCAGCAAGGTCGGTCACGCGCGCGGCTATCGCGGCGAAATCGTTGGCTTGCCGGATGTCGATGTGGCCTACGTCTCGTCGTCGGAGATTGCGGCGGCGCTGAAGAGCGGCAGCGTCCACATGGGCATCACGGGTGAAGACCTGGTGCGTGAAAGCATGTCGGATGCCGACACGCGTTTGCTGTTCCTGAAGAAGCTCGGCTTCGGGTTTGCTGATGTCGTCGTCGCCGTGCCGCAGTGGTGGATCGACGTCGCAACGATTGGCGATCTGGAAGCCGCAAGCCTGCCGTTCCGCCGCGTGCATGGCCGCTGGCCGCGCGTCGCCACCAAATACATGAACCTGACGCGCCGCTTCTTTGCGTCAAAAGGCTTTGGCGATTATCGCATCGTCGAGAGCCTGGGCGCGACGGAAGGCACCTGCTCGTCCGGCACTGCGGAACTGATCGTCGACATCACGACGACGGGCGAAACGTTGCGCGCCAACGGTCTCAAAATTCTCGACGATGGCGTCATTTTGAAATCGGAAGCCAATTTGTTGGCGACGAATGCCGCACAATGGACGCCGGAGCTGGAAGCTGTTCGCGCCCAAATCGTGAAGGCGATGCAACACTCGGCGAGCGGCTAATGCGCGCGGCGTGCGCCACTCACTTTTGCAGTGCCGCCATCAACATGCATTTCAGAATGCCGTAATCATAGCGGCCTTCGAGACTCGCATGGGCGGCGCCGAGTTTGCCGGTTTCAAGCGTGTGGCAGCGCTCGAACGCGCTTTCTATTTCGTCGATCTCGCTGGCGTCGAGCGTCAGCACGTCTCTCGGATCGATCACGCCAGCTTCGATGGCGTCCGCGAAGTGGCCATAGACGGTTGAGACTTCGATGCCGCGCTCCGTGGCGATGGCGTCAGCATCCAGACCGCGCAGGTGGGCGGCGATCGTTTGATTGACCGACGATGACAGCCGGTTGGTCAGCGCCGGATGTTTTTTGAAACTCGCAATCGTCTCCAGGAAGGCTTTGCCGTAACGCGCAATCTTGCTCGTGCCGAGGCCGGTAATTTCGTGCAGCGCCTCCTCGTTGGCCGGACGCTTCTCGGCAAGCTCGACGAGCGTGCGATCTTGGGCGATGACGTAGGGCGGCAGCTTGGCAGCTGTTGCGAGCTTGAGCCGCAAGGCTTTGAGCGCGTCGTAGAGCGTCTGGCTTTCAGCCGCGACCTTGTGCGAAGGCTTAGCGTCGCGCTTGGCTTTCTTCGGCGCGGCGCGCGTCACGCGCATCAGGAATTTATCTTCGCCGCGCAGCAGCGGCCGGGCGCGGTCGGTTAGCGCCAGCGTGCCGTGGCCATCGTCGTCGCCGTTCAAGTATCCCGATGCGATGAGTTGCCGGAACAGGCCCTTCCAGGCGGCGGCAGAGATATCTTCGCCAATGCCGAACACAGACAACTTATCGTGGCTGTTGCGGATCACGCGCTCTTCGGCTTTGCCGAGCAGAACGTCAGTCACATAGGTCACGCCAAACCGCTGGCCGGTGCGGTAGACGGCTGAGAGGGCTTTCTGCGCCATCACCGTACCATCCTCGGTGAGCGGCGGGTTCAAGCAGTTATCGCAGTTGCCGCAAGGCTCCGCGAGGCGCTCACCGAAATAGGCGAGCAGCGCCTGGCGGCGGCAGCCCGGCATTTCGGCGAGACCGATCAGCGCGTCGAGCTTCTGCCGCTGCACCTGCTTGAAGGCGTCCGAGCCTTCCGATTGGGCAATCCACTGGCGCAACTGCACAACGTCTTGAATGCCGTAGGCCATCCAGGCGTCGGCCGGTTCGCCATCGCGGCCAGCGCGGCCGGTTTCCTGATAATAGGCCTCGATCGATTTCGGCAGATTGAGATGGGCGACGAAGCGGACGTCCGGCTTGTCGATGCCCATGCCGAAGGCGACGGTCGCTACGATAATCAGCGCATCGTCGGAGAGAAACTTGGTTTGTGCGGTGGCGCGGATGTGCGGCTCAAGGCCGGCGTGATAGGCGAGCGCCTTGCGGCCCTTGCTGTTGAGCCAGGCGGCGGTTTCCTCCACCGACTTGCGCGACAGGCAATAGACGATGCCGGCATCGCCCGGGTGCTCGGCTTCGAGAAATTGCCAAAGCCGCTCGCGTCCGCTCATCGAGCCCATTTCGGAAATCGTGTAGCGGATGTTGGGGCGGTCGAACGATGCGATGAAGCAGTCCGCGTCTTCCAGTGAGAGTTCGGTGATGATTTCCTGGCGGGTGCGTTCGTCCGCCGTGGCGGTCAGCGCGATGCGCGGCACATTCGGGAAGCGTTCGGCCAGAATTTTGAGCTGGCGATACTCGGGCCGGAAGTCGTGCCCCCACTGCGCAACGCAGTGCGCTTCGTCGATGGCGAAGACCGCGATCTGATGGCGACCGAGCAGTGACAGCGTGCGTTCCTGCACGAGGCGTTCGGGCGCGACGTACAGCATGTCGAGTGCGCCACCGGCAAATTCGCGTTCAATGCTGTCCTGCGTGGCGCGATCGAGCGTCGAATTGAGGAACGCCGCTTTCACCCCGACGTCGCGCAGCGCATCGACCTGATCCTGCATCAGCGCGATGAGCGGCGAGACGACGATGCCGGTGCCGGGGCGCGCCAGCGCGGGGATCTGGTAGCACAACGACTTGCCGCCGCCCGTCGGCATGAGGGCAAGGCAATCGCCGCCGCTGACCAGCGTCTCGATGATCTTCGCTTGATGCAGCCGAAAGCTCTTGTAGCCGAAGACGTCTTCGAGCTTGGCCAGCGCTTCGGCCATCAGTCGCGCTGTGGGGTCGTGGCCGCCGGTGGTTTCAAGCAAAGCGAGGGGCGCGGCGCGGGCCGGCATCGGCAGCATTCCTGATCAACAACAGATGTGATCAGCAACTCTAGAGTGATTCTGCAGGCGGCCGGTGATCTCGTTGTCCGATGTCGAAAAGTAAAGCCGTTGAAAAGTCGAACAAATTTTCGTTTTTGCAGATGTCTTGCATTGTCTTGTGGCCGTTCAGCCTCAGTTCATCTTGCGAGAGCTATTATGTCTGCATGTTGGAGATACGCCCCCCGTGCTCCACATCGACGGTGCCCGGCCAGACATCCCCCCATCCCCCCGGTCTGGCCGGGACCGCCCCCCACCAAACCATTCCGCAAATTTGCCGATTAGATTGCCACGTTGCCTGCAACGTTGATGCGTTGGTTCGCCGTGCCGTCGCGCGCCAGATCGGGGCCTGACGTGACGCCGAACATCATCGTGCGGATGGCGCCGTCTTTGGATTCCGAAATCACGTTGTTGGCGATCAGGCAGGTGCCGGCTTCGGGCGCCGCGGTGATGGTGATGCCGACCTTCGAGCGGCGAATGACGTTCCCGGTCACGGCAATGTCGCGCATGAACGGGCCCCAGCCGATTTGAATGCCGACGGTCGCCGCGCTTTCAATGGTATTTCCCGAGACGACCGCGTCAGCTTCGACGCCGATGCCTTCGCCGCGTTTGTCTTCCGGTTCCTTTTCGCGCCGGAACAGGTTGCGGATCAGGTTGCCCTGGATCACGGCGAGCCTGCCGCCTTCGTTGAAGTTGGTAACGGAGATACCGGTCGCCGCGAAGTCGATCATGTTGTTGGCGATCAGTGCGCCTTCCGATCCGAACTCCGAATAGATGGCGACTTCGCCCAGGCGTTCGCAACTGTTGGCGATGATCTGGATGTTGTTGGCGCCGTTGCCGCGCACCGCCGTATACGTGCAATCAGCAATGCGGTTCTGCGCAACGATCACGCTGCCCGCCAG
>JADJVG010000006.1 GCA_016716675.1 Hyphomicrobium sp. | reverse complement strand
TTCATCTCCGACAGCACCAAACCATCCAAGGCCCAGAACCGGTCGTGCGGGGCATTGTCCTCTGATGCGGCAGCCTCATCTAGAAACCCGAGGGTTTCCGACAAGAATCCCATCTCGTGAAACAGCTCGTCGCTCGCCAGCTGCGAGAGCGTATTGACGTCACCGGTTGCCGCCAGCAGGCGGAGGTAGAGATGAACCTTGGCTACGTCCCACTCCCGCAGTAGGGAGATTTTGACGGCATCGCGCAAGGCCACCTGCGCGGCGTCCACGAGGTCGCTACCGCACTCCGCCAAATAGCCACGGCCGAGCACGCGAATGGAATCGTGAATCTTGGTTCGGCCCGCACCGAAGATCTCAATGCACCCGCGCGATCGGAGTTGCCGCAGCGCACCGATCGCTTGCCGATCGCTAAAGTTGAGCGCCGCTCCGACGGCCGCCACCATGTCCGCCTGATCGAGAGCCACGTCGCAGAAGCTGAGTACGCCAACTGCCCGCCGCTCATTCTCCGAGTAGTTCTCAAACACCCGGCGCAAGATCAGCTCCTGAGCCGTCTCGACGCCATGCGTCTGAGCGTCGAGCTCGTCGCACAATCGGCGGATATCGCCGTCGTATTCCGACGCTGCGATGCCAATGGCGTTCTGGACATAAAGTGGCATTCCGCCCGTCGCGTCACCAAGTCGCGCAAACGCAACATAATCACCGTGCGCGCCCCGCATCGACGCCTCGCGTGCGATGGTGTCCGTCGACCAACCACGCAGCCGCTCGGCTCTGAGGCGGAGCACACTTTCAAGTTCGGCGACATTCCTGTCAGGTTGGCACAGCAGCACGAAACCAAACGCTGCGCCGTTGTGGACGAGCCGCACGAGATCGCTTGGCGGAATGCGATGTGCGTTGTCGATGACAATCGTGACGTCATCGCCGGTCTCTGCGATACGCTTGCCGATCAGTTGCAGAATCTCTGAGCCCGTGGCTCCCGGCAGCAGAACTTCCCCGAGCACGCCACCCTTCTTGCCAAACAGCCGTGCCGCAACCTCGCGCGCGACGGATGACGCGACTATCGGACCCGGCGTTTCCGTGACATCGAAGTAGATCACGTGTCCTTGGGCATGGACCGCGGCTTGCGCCAACCACGCTGTCTTGCCGGCCCCCGACCAGCCTGTGATGATCCGGACGCGCTCGGCGCTCTGTAGCGCAGGTTCGTCCGCATGTGCACGATATGTGACAGGAGGCGCAGGAATGTCGTGAAGCTGAACGACCAGTTGCTCGAAAAGAGCAAGAAGCTCGTCTACCTGAACGCATGATCGATGCGCGGCGGATTGCCGGCAGATGCGCCCGTCACCGCTCCCGCGAGTTTCCACACCAATGTTTCCGGAGCCAGTCGTGCAAACGGCAGCTGGGCGGCGATTCCGCGCTGTCGGCGAGTGCTCCTGTTACATCCGCTTGAGGCAGCGGCAGTGCAGCATCGATTTCCCAATCCATCGCGGGCCAGTGAATACACACGATTGGCCAGTCTTGCGCGATCATGCGCCCAGTAAGCTGCGGTCCTGGTGTAGCGTTGGTCGCAATTACGAACTGCGCCGTTCCTGCGCGCGCTCCAGATCTGTGCTCCTTCCGAATTCCATCGAAGCGCTGCAATGCGCTTTCGATGTCCGCCCATGTGAGTGGCTTCGAGCGGGATTTGACCTGCACGTAGATCCGGCGATCGGGCCAAACGACCTCAATATCCTCATCGCGCTCGACGAGTACTGCCGTCACACCGCTCTGTTGTGCTCTCAGCAAACAACCGACGGCATAAAGATGCTGATAAAGGAAGCCGCGGTGAACACTTTCGATACGCACAAGCTGTCCGGCGTCCAGTACCCGCGTCGCGCTTTGTACGTCCTCGTCCATCATGCGTCCTGTCTCAATCGAATCACTATTCACAGCATGCCCAAATACGTCCTTCCCGTCGCTGCCATCAGAAGAGCGAGCGGCGCCCGCCGACAAGGCGGCGCGAGTTGGGGGACAACATGGACAACTGGCAATCTTGCGGCAATGCACGAGGCTCTGCACCGCTCTCACTGCCGCGAGGTGGCTGTTCCTGCGATCTCGGACACACGTGACAACATTGATGCCACCCGCAGATCGACCCGTCATATGACGGTCGCATCTGGGATTTCTCATCGGTCGAGACCAGCCGACCAGAGTTGGATTCCAGAGTGGTCCGTCACGATCGAACCGGGCCAATGAGGTATCACCCCGAAACCTTGCTTACGCGATGTCCTCGACTCCGGACATCAACGACGGGCGCTCCGTACCCGTCTTGTCGGCGAGAGACGATGTCCGTTCGTGGGATCGAACGTCGGATGCCCCCCAAAAACAAGGGCACGGCAGCAATGGTCCGATAGCCGCAGCCAGCGGGGCGTCGCCTTGGGCCAAGAACGGACGTGGCACCAATTGGCAGTCATATGCCGAACGCTGTTATGTGATGATCTGGCCCTGTTTGGCTTTTTGACGATTTCATCGGACGAGTGACCATGACCGAGGAAGAGTTTTGGGGGAAGTTAGAATGGCGAATTTGCGTTGAACTTGGAGAAATGCCCAACGTCACATTGCGCCACTTGTGGTGCGACGGCATTCTCGGCGAAACCATATCTACACAGAACGGCCGTACCTATATCGTTGGCGTTGCCTGGATACTAGGTGGTCGCGGTGAAGGTAAGATGCGATTCACCATGGCCCTGCCCGATGGTGTGTCAGTTGCTGGCGATGTTCCTTGGGAAGCGCTTTTCCCTCCCGATGATGTGACTAATTGGCTTTGCGTAGATCTACATCGACGGGAAGTAACGATTGATCTCTCGAAGGCAGAGCCAATAGGACGTACTTGATCGCGACAAGGACCGCTCAGGGTCAAACTCGAAGGCTAGTAACCAACTTGCCGAAGAAATTCACCGAAACCAGACGTCGTATCAACGGATTGGGCTGAGCGGGTGCATGCTGGTTTGTCTCTCTAACAAGGAGACAAACCATGGAAAAGGATCAAGAATGCACAGATAAAAAGCAGACGCAGAGAACGCCCTGGAACAAGGGCAAACTGATCGGAGCCAAGCCCCCACTTCGGCCCAGCCATGTCTGGTCGATACGCACCAAACTTCAGATGCAGGGCAAAAAGCGTGACCTTGCCCTGTTCAATCTAGCCATCGACAGCAAATTGCGCGGCTGTGACGTGGTTGCCGTTCGCGTTGATGACGTGGCGCCCAGCGGTTATGCGATGGATCGTGCCACAATACGGCAGAAGAAGACCGGCCGGCCGGTCCGCTTCGAACTGACGGACCAAACACGTCTTGCGATCGACGAGTACCTCCGTCTCACGGGGCGGAAGCCAAGTCAGGTCCTCTTTGCGGGACGTGGTAACGGCGAACGTGGTCTCACAACCCGCCAGTACGCACGGCTCGTACAGGAGTGGGTTGCCAGCATCGGACTCGATCCCGCGAAATTCGGTACGCACTCACTGCGCCGAACGAAAGCAGTGCTCATCTACCGGCGCACTGGCAACCTCAGAGCCGTGCAACTCTTGCTTGGGCACTCCAAGATCGAGAGCACCGTGCGCTATCTCGGTATCGAGGTTGATGATGCCATCGAGATCGCGGAGAAGATCGACATCTAACGCAATACCCCGCTAAGCAGACGTGGTCGGCGAAGGCCTTGGCGTCGCCGGCCATGAGAACGTCGATGTCCGCTTCTGTATAATAAGAGCCCTTAAATAATGGGATGGAGCAATTCTTCAAATCTCATTGCACGGCATTCTCGGATCTCTTTGAAGATTCTCTTGATGTGATTGATGTGGTTGTTCGCCCGATTGACGGTCGCTCGTTTTGTTCGAGCTGGCGTTCCCAATACGCGCGGTAAGCAACAATATCGCGCCTAGTCAAATTCGAAAGCGGACGGTCTCCTCCGATCACACTTTTAAAAACCTTAAAAGCTTGCACCATTCCCTGCTGATCTTCTGCCGCGACTTTGGACGACAAATTATATTCCTTCAGAAGCTGTGAAACCATGAGCGTGGGGCGAGGAGCAACACCCAAGAGCGCAGACCGAACGGAACGATCCGACGCATTCTTTTCATTCGCCAAGAGCACCAAACGCTTCATAATTTGATCCAGTGGCAGATCGACAAGTTCATCTGCGGGAACATAGTCGATACCCATTTTGTCCGCTTTCGACCGATACTCCTCAAAGCGGGCTTCAGCAGCTACGTCAGGCGGGGTTTTGAGAACTCGCCACTCCTGCTCCAACACGGCATCGAGTCTCGCAACCTCCTTCCGCGCTCGGAGACCGTGAGGATCATCCACGATAGGGATGCCCGTACTGATCATCACCGGATTTCGTCTATCGAAGCTCCGAAATTCTTTCGGAACGCGGCGAACCAGATACCAATATCCTAGTCGCTTATGCGGTTTTGCAGGTTGGCGATGAGCCGGCATTTGCAGACCTCCACTCACCAATCTTCCAACGAAACTTCGTCCTTTGTTGGATACGGTGTTGGATAAATAGATGCTGCCGCTGTCAGCGCATTGTTGGGCATAACCCCCTAATTGTTGAGAAGCTTGTTGTACATTTTCGTGCGAATCGCCTATTCTGATCCGTTTTTTTGGAAATTTCCCAACAAAATCAACTAGTTGAATGTTGGATGTGGCGGAGGGAGTGGGATTCGAACCCACGAGACCCTTACGAGCCTACACGCGTTCCAGGCGAGCGCCTTCAACCACTCGGCCATCCCTCCGCAAATTGCCCGGAACGGGCGGCACTATACCCATACCCGCCTGAATCGCAACCGAAGCGCAAAAGTGCCGCGCCTGCCGAAATTCTGGCCGCTCGCGCTGGTCTTGCTTGGCCCTGCTCGGCCAAACCGCACCCGGGAGAACCGCACAGATGGCTTGACCCGTGCCGCCGAGCGCCACAAAACAGGCGGGCCGTGCTGCTATCGGGCGAAACCATGAACACCCAGCACCTTATGAAACTGTTTGCGCTTACCGCGTTCATCGCGGGGCTGGCGGCAGTTTATGCTTGGCGCAGGAGCGGCGAGCCGCCGTCGCCCTGGTTGGTCCGTGCTTCAATGGCCGCAACAGCCGCCGCGTTCATGCTGTTCATGGTCAATAAGCAGACGCGGCCGCGCATTGTGCTGCAGTTCCTCGCGGCACTGTTCGCGACGTTCGCATTGTTCGCGTTTGCAGGCGATTTTTCCGCGGCCCGCGCCACTGGAACGGCATTTCACACTACGGCGCTCATCGACCGGCTGTTTGACTTTGCTCCATCCATCGTCACGTCAGCGAGAAACTTCATTGTGCGCACCCTCGGCGAATTTGCCTGGGACCCGCTGTTGAGGATCGTCCTCGATCTTCCAGCCTTCGTGGTTTTCATGATTTTGGCCGCACTCTGCGGATTTGCCGGCCGGCCGCGCCGTGAGGTTCACATCTTCATCAATTAAGCCTCGGGCGCGACGATTTTTGGCGCCGCCCATGCAACACAACCCAACCAATTGGCGTAATCTACGAACACATGAGCAACCGCCGGGTTGCACGTCGGAGTTCTGTCATGATTTTTTCCCGTCACGTCGGCGCGATGCCCGATGCCGCCACCGCACCCAAGGGCCGCGGCGAGCCGATCCTGCCGCCAACCGAGCACTTTGTGTTGTCGCGTCCCTTGCTGCCACCCTATCCGGCAGGATTTGAAGTAGCGGAATTCGGCCTCGGATGCTTCTGGGGCGCCGAGCGGTTGTTCTGGAACCTTGGTCCCGGCATCTGGATCACGGCTGCTGGCTACGCTGGCGGATACACGCCCAACCCGACGTATGAAGAGGTCTGCTCTGGCCGCACGGGTCACGCCGAAGTCGTCCGCGTGGTCTTTGATCCGGCCATTCTGCCATACGCGACATTGCTGAAGACGTTCTGGGAAGCGCATGACCCGACGCAGGGCTATCGCCAAGGCAATGACGTCGGCACGCAATACCGGTCGGCCATCTCTACGACCACGGATGCCCAACTGGCAGCCGCGAAGGCGTCGCGCGATCGCTATGCGGCGGCCATAGCAGCGCGCGGCTTTCCAGCCATCACCACAGAGATCGGCCCAGCGCCGCAATTCTATTTCGCGGAAGCCTACCACCAGCAATATCTGGCGAAGGTGCCGCACGGCTATTGCGGCTTGAAAGGCACCGGCGTCGCTTGCGCGTTGTAAGCGCATGGGGTTGTAAGCACGCACCGAAGACGCGGCGCCATTAGTTCTTGGCGTGATGCATTTTGCGCAAGTGCGGCTTCAACGCTGCCGGCGCTTTGGCAATCGCTTTCAGATCGATCTTGGCTTCCGGCGGCACCGGCACGCCGTTAGGGCCGCTTTCGAGCACCGCGGTACATTCCTGCGGCAAGCCCGCCAGCGTGATCGGCGGCTTCGGCGGCGGCGGCTTATAGCCGGGTGGTTTCGGTTTCGGCGGACCTTTTGCAGGAACAACGCGCGCCAACCAATCGGTGACTTCCTTGCCGCAACCATCTTCTCCCGTCACCGGAATCTGCGGTTTGCAGGTCGCGCCCGAACCCTTTGGGCATCCGATGCGGATATGGAAATGATAGTAATGCCCATACAGCGGGCGCACCTTGGCGAGCCAACCGCGATCGGTCCCCGCCCCTTCACACAACGCCTTCTTGATCGCCGGATGCACAAGCACGCGCTAGACCTCCGGATACGCCGCCGCGCGTTTGAGCGGCTTGACTTGACGCTCCGAAAAAACCTTCGGATTGACCGCAAGGCTCGTGGTATCGAGCATCGACGTGGCATTCAACACTTCGCGTTCTTTGCGCGACAGGCGTTTGTCGGGCATCGGCGTCAACCACACATCGGCGTCAAGTCCAACCTGGTGACTGGCGTGGCCGGTCAACATCGGTCCACCGCGCGGCTGCGAAATATCGCCAACCAGAAGGCCCGGCCAACCGTCTTCGTGCTTCGATTCAAGCGCCAGCCGTTCAACCATTTTAACGAGCGACGGATGCCCCCAGTTGCGATTGCGCGATAGGCGCATCGCCTGCCACGCGGGTCCATCGACGGGCAACGCAACCCCGCCCGCAAGACAGCCGCGCGCGTACGTGCCAATCGCACGCGCAGCAAGCGGCGCCGGCACCTTGGCCGCGCCAAACAATTTCTTTGCCGGAATAACAGGCGGCGGCGCAGGCTTTGCGGGTGCCGGCTGCGGCAGCGTCGGATCCGGCTCGATGGTGATCGCAGCGTTGCGCACCGGTGGCGGTTCGACGGGCTTCGCCGCCGGCGGCGCTATTGGGTCAATCGCGGCGGCTGATGGCGCGGAGGGAGGTGCTGCCTCAACGGGCAGGCCCGGGTTGTTTGAAGCTGCACCGGCCGTTGACGTGCCAGGCGGCGTCTCGTCCTTCGGTGCAATTGCTGCTGTCGTGTGCGCAGCGGGATCTGCGCTTACAGCGTCTGGCGGTGGACTGCCGCCGTCGCCTTCGGTGGAGCTTTCGTCACTGGTGCCGTCGCCGCCGTCATCCTTGCCGTCGCTCTTGAATGTTAGTTCTCGACCGCCGGGAATGTAATGCGGCAAAGCCTCGGTCGCACCGTCCGCAACCGGTTGTTCGGCACGCAGTGCGCCAACGAAGCTCGGCATCAAACGCACGATCGCTTCCGGCCTTTCGAGTACAATACCCGCGACCGTCAAACACGACATCGTTGTCAGCCAGCGCCTCAGACCCATTGGTCTCCACAGTCCTCCAAATCACGGCTCCATATTAAGCACGTCCACGGCAAAAATCAGACACTCAACGATTTTTGGGGATTTCACGCCCCGTCCGGAACGGCAGAAATAGGCTCCACCCCAGTCTGGTTGGTTCATCCGATTGATAAGGCTCGAGCCCTATCGTCATGGCATCGTGACCTTTTTCAGGCTGGGCGCAATACGTGCGAAACAGCCGGTCCCACACCGACAGGTTGAAGCCGTAATTGCTGTCATACTCGCGCTGGATCGTTGAATGATGAACGCGATGCATGTCGGGCGTGACGATAACGAGCCGCAGAACGCCATCGAGCCAAAGCGGCAGGCGAATATTGGCATGCGCGAACATCGCCCCGGCATTCAAAATGATCTCGAACAGCACGACCGCCCACCACGACGCGCCGAGCGCCATCACGCAGACGATTTTCCACAGCATTGACAGCGCAATCTCGCCCGGATGAATGCGGATCGCGGTCGTCACGTCGATATCGGGGTCGGCATGGTGCACTTGATGCAGCCGCCAAAGCACCGGCACCTTATGGGTTGCGACATGCTGCGCCCAGATCGCTAGATCGAGCACGGCGATGGCAATCGCGACCTTGATCCACGCTGGCCAAGTGACGAGCTGCAACAGGCCGATGCCGTTGGCTTCGGCGTACAGCGCAGCGGCGGTGCCGGCCAGCGGCACAGCCAGCATTGCCATGGCGCGCACCACCAAACCGTCGATGCCGATGATCGCAAAATTGGTCGCCCAGCGCCTGTTCTTGTTGGCCGTCAGGCGCCGACGCGGGCGCAGGCTCTCGAAGGCGGCCAGCACGGCGAACACCACCACAAAAACGCCGAAGCGCACTTCGCCTGCGCTTAACCCGGCAAACAGCGCGCCGTCAGACAATCCACCTTCTCCTTTTCATTCTGCCCGTGCCGCATATGTTCGCCGCTGCGAACGGCAGCGCTTTACGCTAGGAACGGGCGGCATGACCTACAGCCTCGACAATGGGCCCGAAAACGCGAGCCACCGCATCATACTCGCTCATGGCGCGGGGGCGGGGATAACATTTCCGTTCCTGGAGGCGATGGCCTCCCTCTTGGCGGTCCGCGGCCTCGCGGTGACCCGCTTCGAGTTCGCCTACATGGCGCAGCGGCGCGACGGCGGCAACAAGCGTCCGCCCCCGAAAGTGGACGTTCTCGCCCAGGAATACGCCGCCATGATCGCCGCCGTTACAGCGCGCAAAGCTGACCGGCAACGCCTCGTCATCGGTGGCAAATCGCTCGGCGGCCGCGTCGCCAGCCTGATTGCGGGCGATCAGTATGCCGCCGGCCGGATCGGCGGATTGGTCTGCCTCGGCTATCCGTTCCACGCCCCGGCGACGCCTGAAAAACTGCGCACCGCACATCTCGAAACGCTCGCTTGCCCGGCACTGATCGTACAGGGCACGCGCGACCCGTTCGGCAGCCAACCCGAGGTCGAAGCGCTGGCGCTTTCACCGGCTATCCAG
The DNA here is from genome assembly GCA_016716675.1 of Hyphomicrobium sp. GTDB lineage: Bacteria > Pseudomonadota > Alphaproteobacteria > Rhizobiales > Hyphomicrobiaceae > Hyphomicrobium_B. Next base: position 228,010 of record JADJVG010000006.1, on the reverse strand, counting down.
GTGCATTGGATCGGCGACGGCGACCACGATTTCGGGCCGCGCGGGGCATCGGGTTTCACCCGCACCGGTAACCTTGCGGACGCGGCCGACGCGGTTGCCACCTTCGTCCGGACGCGGCTCTAGCAAACATTGACGCGGCCGCCCCTCAACCCTACGGTGCGGCCGCCTGGGGCGTTCTGCCGGAGGCCTCCACACAAACCGAAAAGATTGCTGCTCCAATGTCGTCCGCCGCCGCTGACAAGCCTCTCCTCGCCGCCATTTCCGACGTAAAAGCTATCCAAGACGCCAAAGCTTGGCCGTTCGAGGAAGCTCGCCGCCTGATCCAGCGATTGGACAAGCTTCCCGGCGGCAAGTACAAAACGGTGCTGTTCGAGACCGGCTACGGCCCGTCGGGCCTGCCGCACATCGGCACCTTCGGCGAAGTGGCGCGCACCACCATGGTGCGTCACGCCTTCGAGGTGTTGACCGAGGGCAAGCGCAAGACGCGGCTGCTGTGCTTCTCCGACGACATGGACGGCATGCGCAAGATTCCGGACAACGTGCCGGACAAGGCGTTCCTGGAGCCGCACCTGCACAAGCCGTTGACCGTCGTGCCCAACCCGTTCGGCGGCGACTACGCGAGCTTCGGCCATCACAACAACGCCATGCTGCGGCGCTTCCTCGACACCTTCGGGTTCGACTATGAATTCGCCAGCGCCACCGAATATTACAAAGCGGGCAAGTTCGACGAGGTGCTGCTGCGCGCCGCCGCCCGTTACGACGACATTATGGGCGTCATGCTGCCGACGCTCGGCGCGGAACGGCAAGCGACCTACAGCCCTTTCCTTCCGATCTCGCCAACATCGGGCCGCGTCCTCTACGTGCCGATGAAGGCCGTCAATGCGAAAGCCGGAACCATCACCTTCGACGACGAAGACGGCCGCGAGCTCCCGCTCCCGGTCACCGGCGGCCATGTGAAGCTGCAGTGGAAGCCGGATTTCGGCATGCGATGGGCAGCCCTCGGCGTCGATTTCGAAATGTTCGGCAAGGACCACCAGACCAACGCCGTGATCTACGATCGCATTTGCGAGATTCTCGGCGGCGTTGCGCCTCAGCATTACGTCTACGAGCTGTTTCTCGATGAAACCGGCCAGAAGATTTCGAAATCGAAGGGCAACGGCCTGACGATCGACGAATGGCTGACCTACGCGTCGCCCGAAAGTCTGTCGCTGTACATGTTCCAGAAGCCGCGCAGCGCCAAGAAGCTGCACTTCGACGTGATCCCGCGCGCGGTTGACGAATATCTGCAATTCCTGACGGCGTTCCCAAAGCAGGACGACAAGCAAAAGCTCGACAACGCGGTCTGGCATATTCACAGCGGCCATCCGCCAAAGGCCGAACTGCCGATCACCTTCGGCTTGCTGCTCAACCTCGTTTCGGTGTCGAACGCCGAGAACAAGGACGTGCTGTGGGGCTTCGTCCGCCGCTACAGCCCCGGCGCAACGCCTGAAGCCAATCCGATCCTCGATAAGTTGTCGGACTACGCCATTCGCTACTTCAACGATTTCGTGCGCCCCACCAAGAAGTACCGCACCCCTGACGACGTCGAACAGGACGCCCTTGCGTCCCTCGACACGACGCTTGCGGCGCTGCCGGCCGACGCCACTGCCGACGTCATTCAGAACGCCATTCTCGATGTCGGCCGCGCCATCCCGCGCTATCAGGATTTGACCAAGACCGGCCCGCACGGCGGCCCCGGCGTCAAGCTCGACTGGTTCCAGGCAATCTATGAGACGCTGCTCGGCCTCGAACGCGGTCCGCGGCTCGGCACGTTCGTCGCGCTGTACGGCGTTCCGGAAACCCGCGCGCTGATCGCCAAGGCCCGCGCCGGCCAACTCTCAGCGGCATAATCTTAGCGGCGAGAGGCGGCGCGCGCTTTCGATTGTTCAATTGCCGGACCGGTCAACGGCGCGGCCGCAACGTCGCCGCTCCCGCTACTAGCCGGTGGCTCCAACTTCGGCATTGGCACATCGATGCGCAGCATATTGGCGATCATGTTCAGCAGCCTGATCTCGCGCCCGTCGATCTCCTCGCGCGTCCAGCGCATCGCAGCCAGAACATCAGCCGTGATCGGCAGCAGCGGCACACTGCCCGTCACCTCAGCATAGATCGCCTTTTTGACCTCGAACGACGCATTGCGCGCTTTATCGTTCTGTTCCTGGGTGATCAGCACCAAGTTGCCCAGGCTTTCAATGCATTGGCTGCGCTCCTCCGCGGTCGGGAACCAGCGCCGCCATTCGCTGGTCGCGGACGGGCGCTGCGGCAGAATATGTTCGATCGTATAGAGTTCCGGATCGATGTCGTAAGATCGCCCGCCAAGGGAATCGCCGAGCCGCATCAGCAGCAGTTTGCAGATCTTCGGCCCGCGCTTGTGCAAGTCCTTCAAATGGAAAACGATTGAACGGGTTTCCTCGCGCGTCACCTGGAAAACCGGATGGTTTTCGTCAATCGCCACGCCGGAGCGGATCGCATCGACAATATCGCTGAAGCGGCGCACGCGCTTGCCGGTGCCCGCACACAACAGGCGCATGATGTGGGCCATGCGATCAATTTCAGAAATCAACATCCGGGCGCGGTCCGGGTCGCTTTGCCAGTCTTTCAAAGCCAGCATGGCGGCAGGCGCCCAATCGCCATCGGCTAGCCGGTTCAGATATATCAACCGCCGCCGGATGTCGCCGGGAAGTTCGGTCGCGTCGACGCTCCGAATGAGCTGGTATGTCTTTGCCAACGGCACAAAAACGTTTGAGATGAAGGGTTCCGCGCCACCCGCATCGGCAATGACGGCGCGCACCCCCGACACGACTTGACGGTTGTCATAGCCATAGATCTTGCGGACATGGGAGAAGAAGACCTCGAAATCCTTGCCGAGTTCGGCGCCCGTCTTGTCCCACGTTTCAGCAATCCAATTGACGTCGGATTGCGGCACGCGGCTCAGAACGTCGGCTTTCAGAATATCGTCGCGTTGCAACTGCTTGCCGCGTTCGTTCAGAACGACGAACATCCGATGCGCCCGGTCGATGTCGTGACTGACAATCACCACCGCGCTGCACTTATCGGCAATGAACTGGAACAACTGGCCGCGTTCGCGGCTCGTCAGCTTCTGCAATTCTAAAACAACCCGGTCGCGCATGGCCAAAAGGGCCTGCTCCGACGGCGACAGGAAGGGCGATTCCGGTTTGCGCATCGTACCGCCCGGGGCCAGCACGAACTTTTCAAAAACCGCGCTCTCGCGGCTCGACAGATGCATCCGAAACCGCTCGCTCCGGAAAAACGGTTTTCCGTGCTGGGCCAACACCATGGCCTGAACGCGCTTGCCGATCGCCGATTTCTGCGCGGCGTCGAGATCCCTGAACACGCAGAAGATCGTCATCATCGTTACAAGGCGCTGCTGGCCATCGATGATATCGAACTCACGCGGTGCCATTTTCGGCGTGATCCGCACCGTCTGATTGCCGGGCTGATCCATCAGCAGAATGGTGCCGAGAAAATAACTGTCATCGACGACCTTCGACGACCCCAGGCGGGCCGCCTCCGTCAGATCGTCGAGGAGCTGCTCAACCTGTTGTTCACCCCATGAATAGGGCCGCTGATACGGGGGTACGCTCAGCAAAAATGGACCGGACAACATTTCCGAAAGCTTGAGCCATGCGGTCGCTAACACGAAAGTACTCACTTGACTGACAGCCGCTGGTCACCGGTATGCACCAGTGCGGCATCGCGGACTTGTCTCTTGGGCGCAGAGCCGATACCAGCATCTGCGAATGGCGAGTTATTGTCCTACCATGCTCTCTCGACCCGCAATCAAGTAGGACATTCGTCAAATTAAAAAAAAGTATCCCGATCGCATTCTTCGCTTGACGCAGCAAAGCACCACTTCGGATTAAAACCTATGACGGACATCCGTTCCGCTGAGACCCGCGCCGATGTTTTTAAGGTCATGCCGTCAGCGCACTGGGCCAACGCGCGCACCGCAGGTTTTTTTACGGGCTCGGCAGACGACGTGCGCGATGGCTTTATCCATCTGTCGAACGCTGATCAATTATCCGGGACACTCGCCAAGTATTTTCGCGATCAGCCGGACTTGCTGTTGATTGGCTTCAGCAGTGCAGACCTAGGCGGCGCGCTGAAGTGGGAAGCCTCGCGTGGCGGAGCTTTATTCCCGCATTACTACGGTGCTCTCCCGGTCACGCTGGCCCTTTGGCAACGGCCGTTGCGCCTCGGCCCCGATGGCATCCCGCACGTCGATGATAAGGACAAGCTGTAATGTTCTCAGCACTCTATCCGGTTGCACGCGCGGCACTGTTTGCACTTGAGCCTGAAGCGGCTCACGAGGTGTCGCTGAAGGCGCTCGAATGCGGCGCCTATCCTCGCGCCAGCGGTCGCGAGGATGCCAGCCTGGCGCAGACCGTGTTCGGATTGGCGTTTCCCAATCCCGTAGGCATCGCAGCCGGATACGACAAGGACGCGCGCGTGCCCGATGGCGTACTCGGCCTCGGCTGCGGATTTGCCGAAATCGGCACGGTGACGCCGAAGCCGCAACCGGGCAACCCGCAACCGCGCGTCTTTCGCCTCGTTGCCGATCACGGACTGATCAACCGCCTTGGTTTCAACAACGGCGGCCACATCGCCGCCCTGCAACGCCTGGAAGCCAGGCGCGCCAAGGGCGGCATCGTCGGCGTCAACATCGGCGCCAACAAAGATTCGACTGATCGCACCGCTGATTACGTCAAGGGCATCGAGACGTTTCATCACTTGGCCAGCTATTTTACGGTCAACATCTCGTCACCCAACACGCCGGGACTGCGCGACCTGCAAGCCCCCGCCGCCCTCGACGAATTGTTGGGGCGTGTGATGGCTGCGCGTACCTCCATTGAAGCGCGCGGGGCGCCGCGCCGCCCGGTGATCGTGAAAATCGCACCTGACATTGCCGAGGATGACATCGCCGCGATTGTCGATCGCTTGATGGCGCACGCCGTCGACGGCATTGCCGTTTCCAACACGACGCTGTCGCGCGCTGGATTGACCGATGGCAGGGCTTCAGAAACCGGCGGCCTTTCGGGCCGCCCCGCCTTCAACTGCTCAACCGCGATGTTGGCCCGCATCTACCGCGCAACCGGCGGCCAAATACCGTTGATCGGCATCGGCGGCATCGATAGCCCCGAGAGCGCCGTCGCCAAGATCGAAGCTGGCGCAACTCTGCTGCAGCTCTATACCGGATTGATCTATGAAGGACCGGGTTTGATCGGCAGGATCAAAAGCAAGCTTGCTGAGGAAGCGCGCCGCGCTGGCCCCGGTGGGTTGGCAGCACTGCGCGGGCGAAAGGCGGACGACTGGGCACGCCGTCCGCTCGAATAAGTATCTCGAATAAGTATCAGGCCGAATCTTTAGGCCCGGCCCTCAGCAGGCGAACAACCAACCACACCGGCACGACCAGCATGGCGCCGAGCAGCATATAGTCGAGCATCCAGGTGACCGCGCCAAAGCCCAGATCGTAGATACGGCGCGCGAAATCATCGATGACGTAGAAGAAGTTGCGCGGCGTAATGCCGAACACCGAAAGCAACACGCCGACGAGAACCGACAGAATTGCCAGCCGGATGATAACGCCCAGCGGCGAGCCGCCAAGAAAATCCCGCATGTTCATTCCGCCGCTCTCCTCGTCATTGCCTACCGGACCGGCCATACTAGCGTCTCGATCACAGCATCTGGTCCGCCGCCATCGCTTAGCATAGGGATGTGTTTGAAAGCGAGCCAATGGGCGCCGTCCAGCGTAATAGGCCTTATGTCAGAACGACGACGATCATCTGCAAGCCCCAAGGCGCGACGGGCGGATGCGGCAAGTGTCGTGCTGCCGGAGCCATTCGCCCAATGGTTCGCGCGCCGTGGCTGGTCTCCGCGCGCCCATCAGCTCGCTCTGCTCCAAGCCGCCGCCGACCGGCGCTCAACCTTGCTGATCGCACCGACCGGCGCCGGCAAGACACTCGCCGGATTTCTGCCGAGCCTCGTCGCACTCTCCTCCGGCAAGCGTGAAAAAAAGGGCGCCGGTCTGCGCACGCTCTACATCTCGCCGTTGAAGGCGCTTGCCGCCGACGTCGCCCGCAATCTCGAAACACCGATTGCCGAGATGGGCCTTAAGATCCGCACTGAAACCCGCAGCGGCGACACGTCGGTGGCGCGCAAAACTCGGCAGCGCACGCATCCCCCTCACATTCTGCTGACAACGCCCGAGCAAGTCGCGCTGCTGTTAAGCCATCCCGATGCCGGCTATCTGTTCGCTGATCTCGACACCATCATCCTTGATGAATTGCACGCGCTGGCCGCCTCCAAGCGCGGCGACCTGCTGGCGCTTGGTCTCGCGCGTCTGCGCACACTGGCACCCGCCGTGATGACCATCGGGCTTTCAGCGACGGTTGCGCGCCCGACAGAACTGCGCGCCTATCTGATGGCGCAGACAGAACCCGATACGACGCTCGCGTTGGCTGACGTCGTTACCGTCAAGGGTGGCGCAAAGCCGGACATCAAAATCCTCGCTGCCGAAGCTGATATTCCGTGGTCAGGCCATACCGCCCGCTACGCCATGGCCGAGGTCTATGACGCGATCCGCAAAAGTCGCTTGGCGCTCGTGTTCGTCAACACGCGCATGCAGGCCGAGTATGTGTTCCAGGAGCTCTGGCGCGGCAACGACGACAATCTGCCGATCGGCTTGCACCATGGTTCTCTTGATGCCGCACAACGCAAGAAAGTCGAAGCCGCGATGGCGGCTGGCAAGTTGCGCGCGGTCGTCGCCACCTCGACACTCGATCTCGGTATCGACTGGGGCGACATCGATCTCGTCATTCACATCGGCGCGCCGAAAGGGGCTAGCCGCTTGCTGCAGCGGATTGGCCGCGCCAACCACCGGATGGATGAGCCATCCCGCGCCGTACTGGTGCCCGGCAACCGTTTCGAAGTGCTCGAATGCCGTGCCGCGATGCAGGCCGCCGAAGCGGGCGCTCAGGACGCGATGCTGTCGCGCACCGGCGCCCTCGACGTATTAGCGCAGCACATCATCGGCATGGCGTGCGCGGCACCGTTTCAGCCCGACGCGCTGTTCAGCGAAGTGCGCACGGCGCTGCCCTATGCTGACCTGACACGGCAACACTTCGATCGCGTCGTCGATTTCGTTTCGACCGGCGGCTACGCGCTGCGCAGCTACGAGCGCTTTGCCAAACTGCGGCCAGCGGATGGCGGCGCGTTGCGCATCTCGAATGCCAGGATCGCCCAGCAGTACCGGCTCAACGTTGGCACCATTGTCGATACGCCGATGCTGAAAGTGCGGCTTATCTCCGGCAAGCGCGGCGCAAAGATCAGCGCGCTACAAGGCGGGCGCGTGCTCGGCGAACTTGACGAATATTTCGTCGAGCAATTGCCGCCGCGCGCGACGTTCGTGTTCGCCGGCGAAGTGCTGCGCTTTGAAGGCCTGCGCGAGACTGAGGTCTACGTATCGCGTGCCACTGCCAGCGATCCGATGATTCCGAGTTACGGCGGCGGGCGCTTCCCTATGTCAACGCACCTCGCGGCGCGGGTGCGCACCATGCTGGCCGACCCCAAAGCCTGGCGGGCTCTTCCCGCGGCCGTCTCGCACTGGCTTGAGTTGCAGGCCGAACGCTCCATCATTCCGGGGCCGAACGACGTGCTGATCGAGACGTTCCCGCACCATGGCCGCCATCACATGGTTGTCTATCCGTTCGAAGGCCGCCTTGCCCACCAGACGCTCGGCATGCTGCTGACGCGCCGCCTCGACCGCGCCGGATTGGAGCCTCTCGGTTTTGTCGCCAACGACTACGCGCTGTCGATCTGGTGCCGGGGCGACGTTTCAGCGGCGATTACAGAGGAACGCTTAAGCCTCGCACAGCTGTTCGAACAGGACATGCTCGGCGACGATCTAGATGCATGGCTGGCGGAAAGCAGCCTGATGAAGCGGACGTTCCGTCTCGCCGCCGTGATCGCCGGGCTGATCGAGCGCCGCCATCCGGGCAAGGTCAAATCCGGGCGGCAGGTCACCATGTCAACGGACCTCATTTACGACGTACTGCGCCGCCACGATCCCGGCCACATCCTGCTGGAAGCCGCCTGGGCGGATGCGGCCACAGGATTGCTCGACATCGCCCGGCTAGGCGAGTTTCTCGCCCGCATCCGCGGCCGAATCAGGCATCAACCGTTAACGCGCGTTTCTCCCCTCAGCGTGCCGATCCTTTTGGAGATCGGCCGCGAACAGGTTTACGGACAAGCGCAGGATTCGATTTTACGCGACGCCGCCGCACTTCTAATCCGCGAAGCGACCGGCGAGAGCGCCGCATGATTGTGATGGTCGCGATCATCAACAGGGAGACCCGATGAGCAGTCTCAGACCGGAACGCTTCGACCTCAACGATGCCCGCGATCAGCCACTGTCGCTGTGCGGCAAGGCGTTTCGCGCCCACATGTCGGGTGCGCTCTACTGGCCGGCTGAGCACGCGCTGATCGTCTCGGACCTGCATCTCGAAAAAGGCTCGCACTACGCCGCCCGCGGCCAAATGCTGCCGCCCTACGATACCCGCGAGACACTGCGCAAGCTCGCCGAAGTGATCGACATGTACGATGCCGAAACCGTCATCGCCCTCGGCGACAGCCTGCATGACGCAACCGCCGCGGCCCGCATCGATGCGGCAGATCTCGAAACCTTGGCGATCCTGCAAGACAACCGCGACTGGATCTGGATCACCGGCAATCATGATCCCGACGTCGCGCCAATCCTCGGCGGTCACGTTCTGCCGGGCTTGACGGTCGAAGGCCTGACGCTGAGGCATGAGCCGCGCGCTGGCGCCGTGACGCATGAGATTGCCGGCCATATGCATCCTGCCGCGCGCCTCGTGGTGCATGGCACCGCGCTCCGCCGGCCGTGCTTCATCAGCAACGGGCTGCGCCTCGTGATGCCCGCGTTCGGCGCCTTCACCGGTGGATTAAATATCCTCGACGCCGCGTTCGAGCCGTTGTTCGGCTTGGATGGCGTGTCCGTCTGGATGCTCGGCCAGGAGGGTCTCTATCCGGTTGCCACTCGCCTGTTGCGCGACGACTGAACGGCGGTCGATCAATCAGCTCGCCATGGCCCGCTGGAAGGCGAAGGCAGCCGAGAGGCCGGCGAGTGCCGCGAGCAGGATTGTCGAAAGCGCATAGAGCAGCGGGCGCTCGATCGCGGCATCGTGCAGGAAGCGTTCAAGCCCTGCACGCTCCAGGTCGACCTTGCTTTGATAGGACGACAGCAAAACGCCATCCTTGAGCAGATAGACGCGCGCCGTCAGCGGCCCGACCGGCACGTTCGGCGGCAAGGTGATCGTTGAGCGGAACAGACTGCGGCCAATGAAGATCACGCCATGGTTGGCCGTCACATAGAGGCGGTCGCGCTGCTTCAGCCGGATCACCGCATCACGAAACTCCAGCGCTTCTTTGGGATTGGGATTGCCGATATAGGCGCGGCCGGACGGCACCATGCGGATGTGGCTAAAGCCGATTTCGTTCTTGTTGAGCACGTCCGGCTCAGCAAATTCGTCGATCGGGCGTGTCGAGGCAATGGCGTAGTACGATGGGAAGGACGCGAAGCGGATGGATTCCGTGTTGATCCACAGGCCACCGACCCGGGCCTTCTTGCGCACGACGGCCGGCGCCGGGGTGCCTTCGACGACCACGACGACATCGTAGGTGCCCGCTTCCGCACTCGGCTGCCGGCTGTTTTCAACCGTGCCGAAAATGATGATCTCTGTGCCGGTAAAGCCGGAGGTGATCGACACGCTGCGTGTCGAAACGTCGGCTTCGACGCTCTCCACCGGCAGGGTCGCGTTCTGGGCCTGAGATGGGGCAACGGCCGCCAACCATGCTATCGTCGCACTAGCGACGACGGCACTTGCGAGGACGATGGCCTTCAAGCCCATCACACCCTCCCGCCGAACGAGAACAGTTCGCTGGGCGTCACGACCAGATCATAGGCCATGCGCACCGCGACGATGATGACAAGCACGGCAAGCAGCGTGCGCATGTGTTCGCCGCGTAGTTTGTCGCCCGCCACCGAACCGAACTGCGCGCCGAGCACACCACCCAAAATCAACAGCATGGCCAGGACGATATCGACCGTGCGGTTCTGCACCGCTTGCAGAATGACGGCGAACGTCGCCACAAACACGATTTGAAATAGCGAGGTGCCAACCACCACGGAAGCCGGCATCCGCAACAGATAAATCATCGCCGGTATCATCACGAAGCCGCCGCCGATGCCCATGATGGCGGCGAGAAAGCCGACAAACATACCAATGAAGGCCGGCGGGATCGCACTGATGTACAGCTTGGAGCGCATGAAGCGCATTTTCAGCGGCAGACCATCGACCCAGCTATGCTGGCCGCTGCGCCGCGAAACTGTCGGCGCACCGGCGCTGGCCTTGCGCCAGGTGTTGAGGCTTTCGACCAACATCAGCGTGCCGATGACGCCGAGGAACGTCACATAAATCAGCGACACCGCGAGATCGAATTGTCCGGCCTTGCGCAGCAGCCGAACGGCTTCGACGCCGATGAACGTGCCGACGAGGCCGCCCACCAACATGACGAGGCCCATTTTCAAGTCGACGTTGTTGCGGCGATATTGGGTAATGGCGCCCGACACCGATGAGGCGACGATGTGGGCCGCGCCCGTGCCGACGGCGACGGCCGGGGGGATGCCGAGGAAAATGAGAAGCGGCGTCAGCAGAAATCCGCCACCCACGCCGAACAGTCCCGACAGGAACCCGACGGCACCGCCAAGACCGAGAAAGACCAGCACGTTGACCGACATTTCAGCGATCGGCAAATAGACGTGCATCACGGCGTCCGCGGTTGGCCTTCCGGCTTTGAAGCTGATCTCCTGACCTTATCAGGAAGCCCTATCGGACACCAACTCAGCCCTAATCACAACCCTGGAAAAAGTCGCGCCTCTCACTGGGCCCAGTTAAGCGTCGGACTTAGCCGTTGATGCCGTTCTCAGGGTTCTTCTTCCAGGCTTCACCAGCCTTGCGGGCGTCGTTGACATCCGGAATCTGCGGTTTAGCCCGCCAAGTCGCGACCAGACCATCGGCCTTGGCCAACTGCTCGGCGGTCAATTTGCCCTTCAAGATATCGCGGCGGCGGATGGCTTCCTTGTCGCCGCTCTTGGCCGCAAGGGACAGCCACTTATAGGCGGCGACCATGTTCTGTTCCACGCCGAGGCCATTCTCGTTCAACACGGCCAGGTTGAACTGGCTGTCGGACAGCCCATGTTCGGCAGCCTTCTCGAACCAGATGGCAGCAGTTGTATAGTCAGGCGCACCCTTCGACTGGTTGGCGCTCAACACGGCAAGATTGTGCATAGCTTTGATATTGCCCTGCTCGGCGGCGCGCGTGTACCACTCCTGGGCGCGCTGCGGATCAGCCTTCAACCCGAGGCCGCGTTCATAGAGCGTACCAAGCCTGTACTGCGCTTGCGCCAAACCTTGCGAGGCCGAGCGCTGATACCATTTGGCGGCGTCTTTAAAGGTCTGCTCCGTGCCCTTGCCTTCGGCGAGGCGTGCCCCGACTTCAAACTCGGCCGACGGGTCACCATTGGCGGCGGCCAAGCGCAGAGACAGCGGCCCGACGGTCGCCGGCGGCAGATCAAGCGCCGCCGACTGCGACATGCCTGATTTCGTAACCGACGTCTGGCCACCATTGACGTCAGCGTTGGCTCCGTCGCCCGCGTTCGGGTCGATCGCAGCCGGAATCGCGAGCGCCGACGCATTGCGTTGTGCAGCTTCACCAAGCTGACTTGAGACAGCGGCCATTGCTTGTTCGCGGCGCGCGCGCGTTAAATCGGCGGCCGTCATCTGCCGTTCGCTATCGACCGTCACCCCATAGAGCGGAACAGTCGTTGAACCGACGACGATATCATCAGCAACGATTTCGCCGCGCGTCCCTTCAGGAAGTTTCAGATCGCCAACGCCGCCCTCTTTCGCTGGCGCTGCCGGATCGCTGGCCGCCGTGCCAGAGGCTGCTGACGGATCGGCCGGCGTCGCCGTTGCAGCGGTCCCGGGAGCCGTTTCCTGCAGCGGCACTGTCGCCACCACCGGCTCGCCTGAGAACATGCCGCTTTCCTTGGCCAGCCAAACGCCGCCGAGGGCGAGGATGGCCGACAGGGCCAGCACTTTAATGCGCGGTGCGCCGCCGCTGGACGCTGCTTTCTTTTCGGGAGCGGCGACCGTCGTCTTGGCAGCGCCGCGCGCCGCTTGGGTGGACGACTTGGTGGGTTCAACCGCCAGCGGCGCATCAGGGCGCGATAGCGTCACGCCGCCTTCCGCGTCGCTCTCCGCCGCCAGCCGCATCTTTGCGCGGCGCGCTTCGGCAATAAAATCCTGACGCATTTTTTCCGGCGACCGTTGCGCCGCCTGCTCCGCCGCTTGGTCGGGGCGGGCCGCTCTGGCGCTGGCGCCATAATCGCTGCCGCTGCTTGGTCCATAGGACGGCGCAGATGACCGGGCAGTTGCAACCGCCGCCACCGCTGCGTCGAGTGGATCACCCGGCTCGGAGTGGCCCGGATTTGGGCGAGCGCCCGCGTCAGAGGCAAAGCGGTTCTGGGCACGCCCGAAATCGTTCGGGGTTGCCTGCGCATGCGCCTGTGCAATGGCCTGAACCTGCGCCTGAACGCTCTGCAGCGTCGACATTTCCATGGCATCGACGCGATCGAGCAGGCGGATGATCGCTTGCTGCAAGGTGTCAAGAAGCACGCTGGTGTTCTCTTCGCCCTGGCGCGATTCGGCGATGAACATGCGCAGCATATCGCTGATTTCCGACGTGTCAGCCGACGCCGCGGCGGAGGCCGGCGGCTGCATCTTGGCAAACTGTTGGGCGGCGGCTTCAGCGGCGGTGCGCGCAAACGCATCCATATCGATTTCGGGCTGCATTACGACCGGAGCAACGTCGCTGTCCGTCGCGGCCGCAGCGGCGCGGTGGACGTCATCGAGCTTGCTCGCAATACCTGCAAGGTGATCCTCGATTACATCGAGACGCATCAGCTGGTTGTGAGCGTTTTCGAGATGACCGGCCAGTTCGCTGACGTGCGCTTCGATCAGGCGCACACCTTCGACGTCGCCCCGTGTGGCCACGTCTTCCATCAGGTTGCTGAAGTGCTGCTCAAGTTGATCAACGCGCTGCCCGAGCGAGAAGAAGCCCTGGTCGGGACGCAGTTCGTTGAGCGATTCTTCAATGCGCTTGGAAACGTCGGCAAAGCGCGCTTCAAGCCAAACATGGTCGACGCCGGCAAGTACGGCTGGTGCCGCAGAACCCATTGCATCGGCTTGCGGCATTGAAGGCGACGGCGCAAACGACTTGGACTTGAAGCCAACGGCGCCCGATTCATAGAGGCCCGTCAAGGCTTCGGCGGCATCACGGTCCCAAGGATCGGAGACGTTCGGCGGCATGCTCGATTCGATGACGTCGAACGTATCGACGCCCGCGTGCATCCGATGCGTGACTTGGCTGCTGACGTCGGAAGCCGAACGAAGCGCGGCCGGTGGCTCGGCGAAATTCGGATGCGAGGCAAACATCGCCGACGTGGACGTCATCGTTGGCGTGCCGTGTGCTGCCAGCGGCGCCCGATTGGCTGGTTCTTCGTAAACCGGATCGGTATCATGGTGGCTGTACGCCGGAACGCCGGCGCCAGCATCCGTTATCCGCGATGCCAGCTCGGCCATGCCGGCTTCAATCCGTTCGAACGCCGCAGCATATTGATCGGGCACGCGCGGCTTGATGGCTTTGGCTTCCCGGCCGATGCCGCTCAACCGCTCTTGCAGCTGCTGCAGCGTATCGGAATGACGGCGGTCGGCCTCGGTGATCTGCTCAACGATGGCGTTCAAAAGACTTTTGAGATCACCGGCCTGGCATCCCGGCGGGGTGGGGCCGCCGTCGTCGTAACCAAGCGCATCGGCGCCTTGGCGATACTGCTGACTAGAATCCATGCCCGCCATCTCAATCCCTCGGTCGTGTCAGTGCCGCAGGCTTGATGCGCCGCTGGCAATACGGATGGGACGGCTAAAAAGCCCATGGCCGCGCGCAGCGAAAAAACGGATCAATGCCGAACGCGGTACAAGTGAAGCTGTGGATTGACAGTCTCAGCCGCCAGTAAACGCGGGGTTAATCTGCTGATTTCTATTTTTTATACAATAATTTCAAATAGTTATGCGGTGAAAAAGTAGGAAGCCGGAATCCCGTCAGAAGTCAGATCAACAACTGATTCGGTCTTGCGGCTCAGATCGCTGGGCTGCCACAGTCGAGCACTAAATCAATTGGCCGAATGCTTTGACGCCCGGAGACCACACCATGCGCCGCTTCCCCACCGCCCTCCTGATCGCATCGGGCTTCCTGTTGAGCGCCGCGCATTTAAGCGCCGAGCCCGCGCCCCAGTCGAATGGCCGTTACACCATGACCCCGATTGAGGGCGGGTTTATCCGGCTCGACAGCGAGACGGGCGCTGTGGCGCGGTGCACCGGCAAAGACGACAATTGGACCTGCGAGCCGGTCAAGGACGGCACGGCCGTCGCGCAAGACCGCGCGAAACTTGAAGATGAAAATAAAGCTCTCAAGGAACAGCTCAAGAAACTCGAAGGGGCCACGCCACCGGCAGCAGACGCCACACCACCTAGTGGATCGCCCACCGAGCCGCCGGGTGGCGCGGTCTCGCAACTGCCGACAGAAGAAGAAATCGACAAAGCCTTCGATTACGTCGAGCGCATGTATAAAAAGCTGCGCGACCGCATCCAAAAACTGGAGCAGCCAGCACCCACGCCGACGCCCGAACCCAAAACAGGCGATGGCGGCTCCGGCGCGTTGTAGGTGGCGGATCACCGAAACTGAGCGCCCGCGGTTAAGCGCGGGTCTGCTTTTTCAGTTGCAGGCGCTGCATTTCGCGATCGTAGATGATCTGTCCGCCGGGCACGCGGATATCGCGCACCACTTCTAGATCGTGACGGTTGGCTTCAGGGCGCAACACGCTCAGCGTCAGCGCGGCAGCCGCCGCAAACGGCATGCCGAACGAGCCGGCAATGACGCTCGGGATCGACAACATCCCTGCTTCGCTGGCGAAGATCGCGAATACGCCGATGCCAAACCCAGCCACAACGCCGAACAGCGCGCCTTGTGACGTCAGCCGTTTCCACCAGATCGACAGTACCATGATCGGAAACAGGCTGGCCGCCGTCAGCGCCAGCGCCCACAACACCAGTCGCAAAGGATCAGTGGGCGCAATGAGCGTAACGATGCCGCCACAGCAGGCCGCAATTACAACGAACACTCGCGTGATCCAGACGCGGTTTTCATTCGATGCCGTGTCCCACGACAGACCCTGCACGATGTCCTCACCCAGGATTGCGGCCAGCGAAACGGTGGTGGCGCTCGCTGCTATCAGCGCCGCTGCAATGCCGCCAGCCATGAGCAGATAGACGAAGGCTTGCGGTAATCCCGCTGCCACCGGCAACGTGAACAGTACGCTGTCACGGTCAAACTGCAGCGTATCGAAGCTGAGGCGCGTCAGCGCTGAATCGAATTGCACGAAGCCCTGGGCGGCGGCGGTAAACAGCCATTGCGGTAACGGGCCGATGCGATCGACCATTGTAATATCGAGAACGAACTGGCGCATGAAGACTGCAACCGACGACACGGTCAAAATGCCAAAGCCGAAAAAGACCGTCGCCCAGCCCAACGATTTGCGCGCTTCATAGACGCCGGGTGCGGCCGCGACCCGCGGCAAAAGCCACGGTGCCGCGGCGATGCCGCAAGCAATCATGATGACACCGCTCACAAATCCGAGCGACCCGACCGCCCCAAACGGTTGGGTGTATGGCTTACTGATCGCTTGAAAGCCCTCGCCCGGCAGATCAAACGCGAATGGCCAGATCTGCACCATCTGCAGCCCCTGCGCGACTTCGTTGCGCACCAGATTTCTGACTAATGGGCCATGGGTCAACTGCGGCACCGGCAAACTCGTGACCAGCACGGCGACGGCGGTGGCTGCGATCATCAGGGCGAGCATCATGGCAATCGCCTGGGCAACGCCGGTCCAGGTGAACGAGCGCATGCCGCCCGGCGCAACGCAAACCGAGATCACGGCAATGAATACGAACACCATGGCATAGACGCTGAAGCCACTGAGCTGAGACGCGATCCCGGCGCCCAGATGCAGCTCGGCGGCCAGCACCAGCAATACCGGCACGGCGGCAACCATGGCCGTCGCGATGCGCAAGGCTTTGCTCTCGAACCGGCGGCCGAAATAACTGGGAACGGTATACGCACCGAACTTGCGATAGAACGGCGCTAGCACCATGGCCATCACGACAAATCCGGCCAAGCCTCCCATCAGCAAGACCAGCGCATCGAAACCGGCGAAGAAAAACGCACCCGTTGCCGTCACCAGGAAGGTCGCGCCCGTCGCCGACATGGCGAGCACCAGCCCCGTATATCCCGACGGAACTCGGCGGCCGGCTGCAAAGTAGCCCAAGACATCCTGCGTATACGTTGAAGCGCCAATCGCCATGTAAAGGGCGAACGGCGCCAGCAGCAATACGATCCGCAACACGCCGTCGCTGACCCCCAACTGCTCGAAAATCAAATCAAGCAGGAAGGCCGCCACAAACAGCGCTGCAAAGATGCTGAAATATGTGCCAAGGCGCGGATTGACCAATCGCGAGCGGGCTGAAAACGCCATTCGAAATCCGTTCCTCAGGTATCTTCGTGCGCGCCGTGCCAGTGGTCGATCGCGTTCTGGCGATTGACATAGCTAGCCACGGTTACGACGGCGACGACGAAAAAGCCATGTGCCGCTAGAAAGTAGCCGAGCGGAAATCCAATGAACCGGTTCTGATTGAGCTGCTCGGCGTAAAACGGCAACACCACCATAACAGCGACGAAGGGCAAGAGGCTGGCGAGCATTTGCCACTTGGTATGGCGCCAATAGGGTTTGCGCTCTTTCCGCTCGATCATCGTGCCGTCCCGCCCTTCACTGCCGGTACCGGGTCCGGTACCTGGATATCCTGCTGCCCGTCTAAAGTCCGGTTACGGCGCAAATTTGTGCACCTAACGATTTCGCGCCCATGGGGGAAACTCATGTCCGTTGAACGTTACCCCCTCCTCCTGCCACGGCATTGTAGCTGCATAACTATTTTCATAAAGTCCGTGCGCGAATCGCTTGGCGCTTTTCGGCGGTCAGAAACGATAAAAAAAACGGCGCCAGCTTCGCGGACAAATGTAGCAATTGGGAAGGACAGACTAATGGGAATGATGCAAGAATTCAAAGAATTTGCCATGAAGGGGAATGTCGTCGATCTGGCCATCGGCGTGATCATGGGTGCCGCCTTCGCCCCCATCGTCGCGACGTTGGTTGACAACATCATCATGCCACCGATCGGTTACCTGATGGCAGGCGTCGATTTCTCAACCCTCGCCGTCAACCTGCCGACACCGACTGACCCGTTGCCATCAAGTACGGCTTGTTCCTCAATGCCGTGATCAAGTTCCTGATCACAGCATTTGCGATCTTCCTGCTGGTCAAGGCGCTCAACTCGATGAAGAAGCCGGCTCCGGCTGCAGCCCCTGCCGCTCCGCCGCAGGCTGAAGTCTATCTGAAGGAAATCCGCGATCTGTTAGCCAAGCGCTAAGCTTAGCGACATACGTCTCTGAAAAACCCCGGGCTAATCACCCGGGGTTTTTTATGCGCTTCATCACGAGCAGCTGCCGCCGCCGAGCACACAGAACTTCGCGCAATTCTTGTGGCAAAGCTTGACGGCGCCGATGGCGAACATCCCGCCGTCGGCGCGCGCCGCTTCAGTCAGCGTTTCACCCATTTCGAAGGCGGTATCATATGGCAGAAGCGTGCACGGCAAGACGACCGGACGGTCCGCGCCCTTGCGCTTCACGACCATGCGCGACGAGGCGCACATCATGTCACTCGGGCTCTTGTGCAAAATATCCCAGCATTTGGTGGTAATTTCTGGCCCGTCGTAACCGGCGTCCATTTCCGGCAGCAGCACCAGCTGTTTGCGATCCGACGGCGTAACGCTCCAGCCGTGCACAGCGATTAGCGCCGCATAGCCAGCCCGCGCCGTCGCGTCGTCTTCGTGCCAACACGTCCGCCCGGCAATCGCGATATTGACGCCATTGGCCGCCAACCAGTCGATGCCTTCGAGGGTTTTGCTCCACGTGGCGGCGCCGCGCTCGACCTCATGCAGCTCTTGCGTAAAGTGATCGAGACTGACGCGCAGCGTCAACTGTTTGCCGAAGCGCTTGTTGAGAGCAAGCAATCCGGCTTTGATATGCGGGCGCTGCATCGGCAGCATCGCGTTGGTCAAGACCAGCACGCTGAAGCCGCGATCAAGAGCGGCTTCGAGCATGATGAGAAATTCAGGATTCAAAAACGGTTCGCCGCCTGTGAAGCCGATCTCCTCGGTTTCGCTGAGCGCCTTTGCCTCATCGAGGAAGGTGATGGCTTCGGCGGCCGTCATATAGGCCAACCGGTCATTTGTCGGGCTCGACTCGATGTAACAATTGCGGCAGGTGATATTGCAGAGCGTACCGGTGTTGATCCACAACGTCGTCAGCCGCTCCAGCGCGACCATCGCGCGCCGCTCGCCTTTCGCCGTCCAATCAGGGTCTTGAAACTTTTGGGCTAACGCCACGGCATCTAAGACTTCAGCGGGCACTCTCAAACCTTCCTTGACCAAAGCTTCGCTGTCCATACCGCTCAGGGTGCTTTGCGAACAGGGGTGGGTGTGTTAGACGGGCCAATATCGCACCCCAGTGGGCAGGCGGACGTAGTTCAATGGTAGAACGGCAGCTTCCCAAGCTGCATACGTGGGTTCGATTCCCATCGTCCGCTCCAACTTTTTGATAATTCCCAATATTATATTGGCTCCGATGGCCGGGCGAAATTCGGAAAAAGCCGACATGCCGGCCCCCAAGCTCTTCTCCAATACGCCCCGGCTGCGCTGGTTGTTACATCCCGTTCGACGATGACATACTTTAACATTTTGCCAACTCAACATAGCACGCGGTAGCGACGCTGCGATTTGCGCGCATGCGCTGTGCGCTGTGCGCTGTGCGCTGTGCGCCGAAGTACTTGCCCCGCTTCGAGGTGGCAATGCCGCGCTCCGTTCCGTCGAAGAAGTTCGTCACCACAATCGGCATGTGCTCGGGCCGGGCGGGAATGGCGACCAAATCGATGCCCATGACATCCGCCATCTTGCGGCATTTCTCCTCGTTGGTCAGTTACCCCAAATCGAGAATGCGCACCACCGCGAGTGGAGCGGCGCATCGAGGCGGTCCGGCGACGCCGGCACAGTGTAAAGCACGCGATGCGACTACCGCATCATGAATGTGGTCTGTAGGCTCCATAGCCCTGCTGGCATCTATTACTGGTCATGATACAAAATCCTCTGGAGTCAGTGTCGAGAAGCAATAGATGCCGAAAGCCTACATCATCAATTTTACCGGCTTCTTCGGACATTGGGGCATGTACGGCACATCCATGGCCGTCACCATGGGCCTAGCAGAGAAAGGCTACGACGCCGACTATCTTGCAGTGAATGAAATCGCAAGCTTGTTCCCTGAACAACAGGCATGGGACGAGATGAAGTCTTCTGCCGCGTTCAGGCTTTTCGAGGCCAGAAATCCGCAAATAGTTACGGCCATGGGAGAGGCCGACATCGTAGTCGTCAACGGAGAAGGAACGCTTCATGGCGTGCGCCCATCATCGCTCAATCTTCTTGCATTGATGTTCTATGCCCGGAAATATCTAAAACGCCCTGTCTATCTCATCAATACAGCTTTCTACCCTACCCCCTTCGACGGCATTGGCTCGGTCGACTGTCACGCGCCTTATGCAGAAACGCTTCATGCCTTGGGCCACCGGCCCGTCGTGGTTAGGGATCGCGCCAGTTTTTCCAATGTCGAGGAGCTAGGAGGCAAAGCCATTCTTGGTTTTGACTGTCTGCCGCTGCTCGCAAGGGCTTTGCCACGTTCACAGTTTTCGCCTCGCGACGGGCGTATACTACTGACCGCCTCTGCGGGCTGCACTCCGACCCAGGCTAAGGAATTATCTAAAACCATCGCTCGTACGATCGGAGCGCGGCCTCATGTCGGCTACCTTTCTGGAGGAACGGCCAAATACAACGCGTTCGAACGGCAGTTCCACGAGGCGATGTCTGACGAGATCGCAGGCCTTGCGCTGGATGAAACCGAAACCTTCCTCGACTTCTGCAAAGCGCTGGATGGGTCACTTCTGATCAGCGGCCGGTTCCATTATCTCATCGCTGGAGCCTGGATGAACGCCAAACTGGCGCCATTCGAGAGTAATACTAGAAAGAACACAGAACTCATTGCTGATGTCGGCGTTCGTCTCGAACAGCTTTTCGCGCCGACAGGCCCTGTTTCCGATACGGCATTATTGCGCAATGCTATCAGCAGAGCGCGCCCTGTCTCTGCTGCATCCAAACAGAGGTGCGAGAAACGTTCACTGCGAAACTTTTCCCGCATACGCCAAGTAGGCCCTCCAGTTCGTTCCACTCTCGTTCATGAGATGGCAAAACGCCTAGGCTGTCCCATGGAGATGGTGGGGCGAATAACCCCAGAACCTAGGCCAACGGAGCCACGCGATGAGCGGTCCTGAGCGCTGGCTCTCAGACGGAATGCAAGTCTCGTAAGAGGCCATCGAAGTTGTCGGCATTGTAGTAGATTGGATCCACCGACAGATACCAGTATCGAGCGGATAACTTCGTCTGCCACTCGGGCGCCATGCCCTGAGAAACGAGAAGCTTTGTCGGCACCCCTACAGACCCCGCAAAGTGCACAACCGAGTTCGGTACCGAGACGACAAGATCCATAGCGGCGACTTGGTCGAGGAGCGAAGGGATGTTCTGGACTGGGTCAATCGCATCATCGACAATCACGCCGTTGCGGCGCAGCAAGGTGATTTCCTCCTCCGTCGCACCATGTTGAAGCGACACAAGTTGCGCGTCATCTTTACTCAGTGCTTTGATGAATTGCCCCAAGTCAGGAACGTTGCGCCTGCCTTTGGTGAGATTGCCAGTCTTCCAACTGATGCCGATCAACGCGCGTCGGGAAGGTGTAGCGTATCGCACGCGCAGGTGTCGTGAGTGCTTTTTGACCGTTTTAAAGTAGGTCTCGCCACGCTTAGACGTCCCCATCAGCTTATGTGCAAGCCAACCGAGCGACATGATTGAGCAATGATGGGTAAATGGCCGATCCGGAATCAGACCCGGCATAAGTCTTCTAATGGCTCGCTCCATAAGTCCCTTACGCTCGACAATGATGGAAGGCTGCCTCTCCCACTCATCCCGTCCCTGAACCGCTAAACCAGGAAACGAGCGCAGGACCAAAGGCACGAGCCTGTCATCGCAGATCAAATGCAGCCGCCACCACATCGGCCTCAACGCAGTAAGGAAACCCAAGTGCATGATTTCAGCGCCGATCCCGATCCCCACTTGCGCCCAGACGAGTATCCGCCCCTGCACCTTCTGGCCCAGCCACGGTTCAAGTGAGCCAGGGACGGTAACCGTACGGTCTATCAACGTGCGGTAGCTAAACCCTTCTAGCGCAGGCTCAACTGAGCCCTTGGCCAGTTCCGCATATGCCCCAATCCACTTGCGGTCCTTGTCCGAAAACTGACACGCCTGACGCAAAAGGCTCAACGCCGCTTCCGGGCCTCTTTCATCTGCCACTGCAGTAACCCGGAATTGCAGTTGTCGAACGGTGAGAATGCTCTCCCCGTCATTCAAAGGTGCTGACGGTCTTCCAATGACCTCCAGCACGCGTTCCACCATTCGGTCCTTAACGCGGCCGTCCGTATAAATCTGAGTACCGTCACTTGACTTCACGGACAATCCCTCTTGGCTTTGCAGCAGCCGAATGAGATCTTCTGCAGTGCTGACTGGCGAGGCTAGACCAATGGCCGCCAAATCGAACGGCGAAGGTTCCCTAAAAGGATTGATGCTGATGACTGGCCTTCCAAGCCCAACGGCCTCCAATCCGACGCTGCTATAATACGTCGCAACGTAGGTTGAAGCGATGACGCTAGCGATGCTGTTGCTCGTGTCATCGACGGCGAATTTAGCAAGCCCAACTTCGTCGGCCAGGGCGCGATAAATATCTCTGCCAGAGAGGTCCTCCTCTGGGTGAGGCTTCACAACAACGAATACATCGTCCAGCTCGACGGCGGCTTTAAAAACCACTAGAGCGACGCTCCGCATGAGCTGCCTGTCAATTGGCTGCCCAATCAGCAAGACCACCCGATCAGAGTCTACGATTTCTGCGCCGGATACAGCGCGCCGTGCCACATCCTCGGAAACCGCTTCGAGACGGCCAATCTCTACGTCCTGACGCACATTCCCCACAACAGAAAGCTGATGTGGGCTTGCATCCCGAAGTGCAGCGTAAACTGCCTTTGACGCGTCATCGATGCACAGAATGTGATCTGCCTCCGGTGGTGCAATGATTGTCGCCTTAGCTATCGGGCCCCGCTGAACCTCGATGGTGGGAATGCCTAGGCAGTGGCAGTTCTCTACTGCGATCGACGCTTCGAGCGTCTCGCAGGGGCTAACCACGACCGCCACCACTCGAGAAAGGCACTCTTTGCAGTAGAGGTCGTACTTTCGCGCGAACTCGATCATCCGTGCGGATCGTTTGAGGCCATCCACAACCAAGGTCGCAATGAAGCGATTTTCACCACCTTGCCCCAATTCCGCGTCCGTTCTGATCAGCGCGATTGCAGAAGCGATGGCCTCTTGAACCCCTTTGTCAAGCAAACACAGACTGTGCCCGGGCCCCTTTTTAACAATTCTGACGTCATCACAGACGCCAAAATAGTCTTTGAGGCGTTCCAACGAACTGTCGTTAACAGGCGCTGGAATCGCCCACGTCACAGAGACGCGCGACTGAAGTCCCGAAATCAGAGGAAGTATGATTGCAGCAGAACGATCGTCTTTCACATGAGCGATGACAAGCACATCGCCATCGCGTCCGATGTTGCCCTCGAAGTTCGGGTGTGGCCGGTAGCGATCAGGCACATCCACAAGAGTCTGCTCTTGTTCCTGAATCTGAACGGTAGAAAATGAACCCTTACTAAATCTAATCACTTGGCGATCACAGACACCCACCTCCCCCAAAAGTTGATAGATCGCTGCATGCTTCGAAGACGGCAAAGCAGCAACAACCACACGCTCCGGGGATAGTGCCCGTATCTGTTTGAGGAGCATCAGATATGGACGTATTGCTGAAAACAGCTGGTTCCGCAGAGTGGCAACGAGTCCAGGAACAGCGGTCTCGGGCACAAGCGGGCGGCCATCCTCCGTGCGCAGATTCCTCGCGAACTTCGTCACAGTCTCCTGAAGAGACCGCTTCAGCCTACCATCGATCTCCAGGTCCACCGCTTCACAACTCACTACGCGAGTCTTCAAGTCGGCGGCCGCAACAGCGGCATAGAGTTCATTCGAAGTTCGCCAGTCGGACGCTAACGCAAACTCTGCCTTCCCCAGCAATCCATCAGCGATCAAAGCCTCAACAACACCACGTTGCTTATCTATAAATAGTAGTGTCCCCACAGCGTCTTCGTGCTCCAAAAGATGCATCGTGTATGCATTGAACATGAACATACGCGGTAAGCAACGACAAATGCCTTGCCACCGACACCATATTGATCTGCGGTCTGAATTTGCAGTGTGGCTTAGGCAGACATTCACAGTCATTGGTTGCGGACTGAGTCAGCACATAACCGTGCATGCGCGGTCCAAGGTCATACAAGCTAGCCGTGGCCGCTTGCGTGATGCATGTGGGCGCGATTGGTCACTTCTGGCCGTTGGAGATGATGGCAGATGAAGAGACCCTGCGTTGCGTCAGCAATTTCGCGGAGCTTGATCTATCTGTCTTCGTGATTGGACGTACGCGTGCGAGCCGTCACATCGCCGTCATACGGCCCCAACGCAGTATCGCGCAGGAGTCGTTCAGCCTTCAGCTGTTTCGCGTCTGTCGTGCAGCGCGTAAATTTTGCCAACAATCTGGCCCCGCCGCGGACCTGCACCGCGACTGCGCGACTGGCCTGTTACTTAATCGCTACCGCTCGGCGAAGGCCTTTTCAATGACGAAGTCGCCGGGCTTGCCGCTGCTGCCTTCGGCATAGCCACGACCGGCAAACAGCTTGCGCAGATCGGCGAGCATCTGCGGATTGCCGCACAGCATGACGCGGTCCGTCGCTAGATTGAACGGCGCGATGGAGAGATCGTCACACAGTTTTCCGGAGTCGATAAGATCGGGAATGCGCCCCTGGTGGTAATAAGGCTCACGCGTAACGGTTGCGTAGTAGAGCAACTTACCGGCTGCCAATTCTCCGAGGAATTCGTGGGAACGCACATCCTCGATCACGGACGTCGCGTAGGCGAGTTCGGCGGCTTGTCTGCAGCCTTCAACGGCAACCACGGTATCGAAGCGCTCGTAAATTTCAGGGTCGCGCAGAATACTTGCGAACGGCGCAAAGCCGGTGCCGGTCGCTAACAGAAACAAGCGGCTGCCCGGCTGCAGATTGCTGGCCAGCAACGTGCCTGTCGGTTTGGCACCAACCAGAATCTCGTCACCCACAACGATGTGCTGAAGCTTCGACGTCAACGGGCCGTCGGGCACCTTGATGCTGAAAAATTCGAGCCAGTCATCATAGACGGCGCTCGCCATACTGTAGGCACGCAGGATCGGGCGGGGCTCGGTCTCAAGACCGATCATCGTGAATTGCCCGCTCTGAAAGCGGAATGATTGCGTGCGCGTTGTCCGGAAACTGAAGAGCTTGTCGGTATAATGCTGAATGTCGAGAACACGCTCGCAGTAGAACCCGGAAGGGCTCGGCCGCGCCGCGGTCTTCTGCGCATGTTCTGATCATTTCGGCGGATTATCGAGCATTTTGACTGCCTACCTCCAGTTCCGTTGCGGCCATCCCATGCCGCTGAACGGCCCTGCGGAAAGCGGGAGCGCAGTGCGCGCGCAACAGCCCAAAATAGTCTTAGTGCTGCAACATCAATCCCGACGGCACATTGACGTAAGCCAAAATATAGATCTGCGTTCCCCGACACCGGCGGGTCAAGTCGTCACAGCCAATGAGACAAACGTGCCCTTGCATAATTTAATTGCGAATTTGCGCAGTTACGATTATTTGATCACCATGAAGCGGGCAACGCCGAAATCCAAGAGCCGTCCAGAACCTGTCGATCCCATGATCGAAGCGTCTGAAGAAGCCGCCGGATTGTTGAAAGCCATGGCGAGCCCCGTGCGCTTGCGCATTCTGTGCATGCTGGCCGAGGCCGAGATGCCTGTCGGCAAAATCGCCGGCACGTTGAGAATTCGTGAACAAGCGGCCAGTCAGCAACTCGCACAATTGCGCCTCGAAGGCTTGATTGCGCCACGCAAGGACGCGCAGCGCGTTTACTATCGTCTTGCGAGTCCTGAGATTAAGCGCGTGCTACAGACCCTGCGCGAGATTTATTGCCCGGACTGATGGCCGGTAAGATCATCATGGTTTCACTGGCAGCCCAGCGGCCCGCCATGCGGTGATACCGCCCGCTATGTGGGTGTCGTGCGGCTTACCGTGTTCCTGACAGATCTCCAGCGCGCGTGCCGAGCGTTTTCCCGAGAGACAGTGAAATACGACAGGCTTACCCGTCGGCAGCTGATCGACCAATGCCGGAAAATTGGAGAGCGGCATATGAATGGCGCCAGGAATGTGCACCTGCGCCCATTCATTGGCTTCGCGGACATCGATGAGGTGGATCTCTCCACGTTTCAGGCGCTCGCTCGCCTCCGCTGGCGAAATCGTTTGGGCTTTAGCGGGTTTGAATAGTCCAGTCATTATCGGGCACTCCTGACCAACGGTGGTTGGGAAAATAAATATATTTGCGTGTTTGCGCAAGTACGATTAGTATGCCAAAACGTCGCCGCGCCGTCACGTTTAGCATTTTGACTGACCAAGGAGAGCACCCCCGTGAAACCAGGACATTGGCCGGAATTGACCCGCGACCTCAGCGGCATGTTGCGCGATCTGAGAACTGGATCGCCCGACGTCATGAAAGCCTTTTCGGCCATGGCGCAATCGGCGCTGGCGCCGAAGGCACTCGACGCCAAAACGAAGGAACTGATCGCGCTCGCAATCGGCGTCGCGACACGCTGCGACGATTGCATCGCCTTTCACGCCAAGGCGGCGGTCGATCATGGCGCGACGGAGGAGGAAGTCTCGGAGACGCTCGCCATGTCGGTCTACATGGGCGCTGGCCCATCGGTCATGTATGCCAGCCATGCCTTGCAGGCTTACAAGCAATTCGCCGAGGCCAAGCAGCCGAAGCCGTAATGCGCGGCTGACGGTCTTGCCGAAACGCGGCGGAGGGCTGTGTCGTTAGCAGCAGCCGCCGCCGTCATAGAAATACGTCGACGGCGAAACCCAGAGATCGTCGCGGCCTAGGCCTATCAGCGCGCCCGCCGTTTTATCGCACACCGCCAGTGGCTGGTTCTGCGCCAACGTGTGACCCCTTCCATCATTGAAGAAAGATGCTTCACCAAAATAAATGGCGGTGCGTCCGGTGAACACACACGGACCATCGGCCGGCACTGGGTCTTTTATGGCGCAGATCTCGACGCTTTCGACCGGGATCAGGTGATCGGTTGCATAGTGGCGCGGCGACAGAAGTCGATACGGCCGCTTGGCGCGCACTTCAATGGTGCCGAAGCCGATGCTCGTTAGGCGCGCGATATAAGCGCTCAAAGGAATCGCACCGGTCAAGCATAACGCGCGCAACCGCTCGTCGTTCTTGAGCGCGTCAGGCATCTCAACGTCGCACACCGGATCGGATAGGATCAGCCGTCCACGCGGCTTCAATACGCGATACATCTCCGACAATGCTTGGCGCAGATCATCGTCGTGGAAAATATTGAACAGGCAATTCTGCGCCGCGATATCGATGGTTTCGCTGGCAATCGGAAGCTGTAGCGCGTCGCCCTTGCGCAGATCGACGAAGTTCGACTGGAACCACGCATTCTGCGTCTCGGCCTCATCGAGATTGCGGCGGCAGGCCGACATCATTTCATCGACCACATCCAGCCCGATCACGGCGCCCGGCCGGCGGCTGAAATAAGCGAACTGCAAAACTTCCATGCCGCCGCCGACGCCGACATAGAGCACCGACGGACTGCCACCGAGATCGCGCGGATTGACCGTCGAGCCGCAGCCGTAATTCATATCCAGCATGATCTGTGGAATTTTAAGGTCCGGCAGCTGCCAGACCGGCGTCGTCGTGCAGCACAACCCTTTGTCGGGATTAAGCGCCGCCTCGCGATAAACGTCATGCGTGGTCGTGTGATCCATTGCGATCCATCCCTAGAATGATTGCGTTGCTTTTATCGCGCCAAAGCCGTTGCTGCGATGGCCGCCGATGCCGCGGCAATGGGCAGCGTCAGCACCCACGACATCAGGATCGAGGATAATACGGATTTATCGACCGATCCGTTCACCACACCGATGCCAGAGATCGCACCCACCGAGACATGCGTCGTCGAAACCGGAAGACCGTTGCCACTGGCGCCAATCACGAGCAGCGAAGTGACTATATTCGCGGTGAGTGCCTGACCGTCATTCATGCGCGAAATTCTCTTGCTCATCGTCTCGGCAACGCGATGCGCGTGCAGCAGGCCGCCAAGCGCCATGGCGGCAGCAATCGTGACCATACTGACATGGATATCGATGGCCTTGAGAGACAACAGTAGCCCGGCGATCTTTGGCGTATCGTTGAGCCCTCGCGCGAAGCTGAGTGCCGCTGCCGAGACATGATGCAGCGTATCGACCAGCCGCTGCGCGGTGATGCCGAAGACGTGCCCCGAATACTTGGCGACGCATTGGGGGGCGGTGCCGACGGTGAGCGGAGCGTAAGTCATCGTACCGGCCATTGCCGCATTGGCTGGCGCCAAGGCAACCGGGCCTGCCTGCACGAACCGTCCTGGCGCGATACAGACGCAACTCTGGCGCTGCAGCCCGAGCCGCACTACCGATCGCGTTGCCAACGCATAGAACGGTATCGTTACGACGACGGCCAACAACGGGCTGATCAGCAGCGGCGCAAAGAACGCCGTGCCAAGGGCGGATAGGTTCAATGCGGAACCCGCCAGCACAGCCCCCGCGCCAGCAAGCGCGCCCGTCAGCGCATGGGTGGTCGAAATCGGAAACCCAAGCCGCGTCGCGAGGATCACGGTGAAGCCTGCGCCCAGAGCAACGGCCGCCAGAAAGTCCTGCGACTCTGCCACGTGACCAGGCACCAGGCCCTTGCCGGAAAACGCCTTGAGCAAGGCTTCGGCAAGGACGGTTGACGCGAGACACCCGGCAAACGTGACCGCCGTGCCGATCAGCAAAGCCTTGCGATAGCTCGTTGTCTGCGAACCATAGAGTGTTGCGACACCCTTGAAGTTGTCATTCGCACCATTGCTGTAGGCAAGAAACAGCGTGGCGGCGACCAGCAGTATCGCAAGCTCCATAACCCCTCCAATGATGACCAGTCATCTACGTTGGAGCGTGGGTTGATGTTACCGGGCGGGCGGCATGAGCGGTTTTTTGCCAGTAGAATGGCCGCGTATACAGGTCCCAGAGGGCGCGGTAGCTGGCGATCGAGATCAAAAGCCAATAGCCCGGAACCTGCAGCGCCGAGCCCAGCGGCACGCGGCCTTGGCTGCGCCACGCTGAGATCAAAGCAAGGGCAATACCCACAGCGTGACCAACGACGAAATTGAACCAGCACACCATCCACAGGCTGCCGCTCTCCGGCAGCATCGGATGCCCCAGCATCATCTTCCCGGTCACCACCAGATAGAACCAGGGATGCACCAGCGCCGATAAAATCATGCCGCCCAGCATCACCTGCACGCCGAAGACCCGCCATGCGCCGAGGTCGCGGAAGAGTTCGCGCGGATGACGCATGTGGACGAGATACGTCTGCATCCAGCCCTTCAGCCAGCGGGTGCGTTGCCCCAGCCACGCCGAAACAGTGCGCGGCGCCTCTTCCCAGGTATCGCTGTCGAGCATATCGACGCGATAGCCGTGTCGCGCCAAGCGCACGCCGAGGTCGGCATCCTCGGTCACGTTGAACGGGTCCCACGCCCCCACTTTGGCAAGCGCCGACCGGCGGAAATGGTTTGATGTGCCGCCGAGCAGGATCGGCAATCCCAGCCGCTCCAATGCCGGCAGGATCGCCTCGAACAACGCTGCGTATTCGAGGGTGAACTGGCGCGTCCAAAAACTGACTTCGGGGTTGTAGATGCTGAGACGAGCCTGCACGCAAGCGAGTTCGGAGCCTCCTGTCGCAAACATGGCGGCGGCTTTGCGCAACTGTTGGGGGTCCGGAACATCCTCGGCATCGAACACCGCAATCAACTCGCCGGTTGCGGCCTGGAGCGCGTAGTTCAGGGCCCGCGGTTTGGTCTGCGGCTGGCCGGCAGGCACGGTGATAATCTGCATATGCGCGGGCGGAGACGCTGCACTGAGTGCCGCGCGTGTTTGCGGATCACTCGCCTCGGTAATGAAAATGATCTCCAGCTTGTCCGTGGGATAATCGAGCGCCCCCATCGCCTGCACGAGCGCCGGCGCGATCGCCACTTCACGAAACACCGGAACGAGAACGCTGTAGCGCGGCAGGTTTGCATCAGGAATGGGGTTATAGGCGGCGCTATGCGCGGCGTTCGGAAAGACGAGTTGCCAGAGCGCCGCAACCCGCACCAGAACGATCACGGCAAACAGGGCCGTCAACGCCAAGGCAATAACATCTCCACGCCCCGTAACGATCAAGGCCACCGCTGCGGGCATCACCACGCTAACGCCATAAATTGCTGCACGCTGCCAAGGAACCAGTGGATTGCCGGCCGACATCGCAGGCCGATCACGCCGCAAGGCGTTTACCGCATGATCGAGTTGCAGTACCAGGCGCAAAGGCCCGTCTTTTGGCGCGGAGTCCTTCCGCACTTTATCCAGGCTGCCGCCCAACACGCTTGACGCCATGACGTCCCGTCGTCATTCCCATCTGTGGCTGCCGAGCGGCACGCCTTACTCCGTTGACGACTGTAGCCGCGTTAGTAGCGGACGGCCAGCATTTGGTTTACTGACGGCAATGAAACCCGCGCCGCCGCAGCAGAGAGGAATCGGCATGGCCTTCAACGTCCGTGATCTTGGCAAAGGCAGTGTGCGCCTGCTCGCGAGTGTCACGGTGCTTGCTGGTCTGTGGTTCGCGTTCGCCGATATGCCATCGGTTGCGGCAGAAACTAGCGACACCCAACCAAGCGCTGGAGCACCACCGCCGCTTGCTGGCGATGTACCAGCAAAGCGGGTCGTGATCCGTTTTTTGACCGATAGCGATTTTCCGCCCTTCAATTTCTACGACGAGGATGGCGTGCTCGTCGGCTTCAATGTCGATCTGGCGCGCGCGATCTGTCTTGAGCTTGAGACGTCGTGCGATATCAAAGCGCGCCCGTGGGAAGACCTGTTCAAGGGCCTGACGAGTGGAGAAGCCGACGCCGTGATCGCCGCGCATCGTGTCACCGCCGATGCCGTCGAGGTTGTCGATTTCACGGATCGCTATTTTCATACGCCGGGGCGTTTCGCGGGCCGCAAAGACAGCACCGACGTTGAAATTTCTCCAGCCGGTCTGGATGGCAAGCGCATTGCTGTCGCCAAAGGCACGCCCCATGAAGCGTTCTTGAAAGCCTTCTTCCGCGACAGTCCGCTGGCGTTGTTTGAAAATGCCGATTTGGCGCGCGAGGCTCTCGCCGCTGGCAACGCCGACTATGTGTTTGGTGACGGCATATCTCTGGCATTCTGGCTGAACGGCACATTGTCGCGACAATGCTGTGAAATGAAGGGCGGCCCCTACCTGGAACCAAAGTTCTTCGGCGACGGCATCGCCATTGCCGTGCCCAAGACCGATCCAGAGGTCCGCCGGCTTTTAAACCAAGCTCTGAAGCGCGTGCGCGCATCCGGCCGATTTGAAGAATTGGTCCGGCGCTACTTCCCGGTACGGATTTACTGAATTGCCAGTTTGAGGATGGTGCGGCTGCCCTGCTCTCTGTATAGGGACTAATCATGCACATGATCGCGCCCCCGCAGAAATTACCAATTTACGAAACGATTACGTTTCGATCTGTAACGGTCGCAGCCAGCCTCTGTGCGCTTTTCATATCCGCCAGCGGTGTGCTGGCCCCGGCCAGCGCTCAGCCGCGGCGATCGCATGACCGGGCCGTCACGATGGCCGCGAAGTCACCGGCCGCGGGTAGTTTAACCAGTCCCGCGGTAACACAGTCCGATGCACAGGCTACCGGCGTGCGGCTACTGGATCGCGCGCAGATCTTGGCCTCTGATCCAGAGCGCCTCGCCCGCATCGGCCGTCACCTCATGATCGGCTATCATTCGTACGCGCAAGTCAAAGCCCTGGTCGAACATCGCGCCATCGCCGGCGTTTTCATCACCGACCACAACGTCAAGGGCCGCACCCCCGCCGCCGTCAAAGCCGATATCGATGCCCTGCAGGCCATCCGCGTGGCGCAAGGATTGCCGCCGTTGATCATCGCCGCCGATCAGGAAGGCGGGGCGGTGTCTCGTCTTTCGCCGCCGTTGAAGCGGCAGAAGTCGCTTGCCGAAATGCTGAAAGGCGTGGAGCACGATGTCGAGCGCCGCAAGATCGTCGAGGCCTTCGCAGAGACGCAAGCCGCTGAATTGAAGAAGCTCGGCGTGACGCTCAATTTCGCGCCTGTCGTTGATTTGAATCTCAACCCCAAGAATACACGCGACGGCGAGACGCGGCTGCGCATGCGCGCCATTGGGTCAGACCCGTTTCTGGTCGCCAAAGTAGCCGGGTGGTACTGTGATGCGATCGCCACGTCGGGCATCATGTGTACGCTCAAGCATTTCCCGGGCCTCGGGCGCGTGACGCGCGACACCCATGTCACGACAGGCGAAATCACTGCGAGCGAGGGCCAGCTGGAACTCAACGACTGGGTGCCGTTCCGCCGCGTGATGCACAAGCCGAACGCCGTCACGATGCTCGGCCATGTGCGCGTTGGCGTCATCGATAAGACAACACCGGCGTCGTACTCGAAACCGGTGATCGACACGCTGATCCGCAAGGCTTGGCACTATGATGGTTTGCTGATCACCGATGATTTCAGCATGGGCGCCATTACCCGCGGCAAGCCCGGCGTCGGCAGGGCTGCAGTACAGGCACTCAATGCCGGGGTCGACATCGTGCTCGTCTCATACATGGAAAAGCATCTCGATTCCGTCATGTCGGTGCTGCTTGCTGCCGACCAGAACGGCGAGTTCGACGCCGCAACGCGCACCCGCAGCCGCGAGCGCATTGCGCGTATCGTCAGCATCGGGGAAGCGCCGCCAGAAGCCGCCGTTCCCGCATGCGTGAAGATCGAAGGATCAGCGGCGCACTGCGACTAGAGTTCGCCCGTCAAGAACTGGGCGCGGCCAAGGCCAAATGACCAATCCTCATCCGTGTTCGACACCATCGAGACGACGACGTCCGACGGCGCGATGCCGCAACTCTTTTCGAGTTCGGCAACGAGCAACTTGTAGAACTGCTCTTTCAGCTCTTTGCCGCGCGGCCGGGTGGTGACTTGCAGGAACACGACGTTACGAGTGCGTGCGATCCCAAGCCCGGTATCCTCAATGATGATGTGGGTTGCCGGATGCTCATTGACGATCTGATAGCGATCGCCCGGCGGCACCTTGAAGGCGGCCAACATGGCGCGATGCGCAGCATCCAACAGGGCCTGGAGTTCGGCGGGCGTGCGGCCTTCAATCAGATCAAAACGAAGCAGCGGCATCTCATCCTCATTGTCGCAAACACGCGAGCCCTTGTGCTAGTCGGTTCACGCCCGCCGCGCAACGCCGTGGCACTGCGCCATAGCGCAGCGCGTGGCCGCGTTACGCACGTTCGATAGTTGCGTGAACGGGTTATGCGCCGCGCGTATAGATCGGCTGCGCCTTCTGGCCGATATACTTGAGTGCCACGAAAGCGGCATTGATGGTCTTCGCCATGGCTTCCAGGTAGACTTTCACCTCACGCGGCAGTTCGATGCTTGCGTAGCGATCCGGGTGATAGAGCTTCGACAGGCGATGATAAGCGTCGCGGATCTCATCGAAGGATGCCCCCTTCTCAAGGCCCAGAACGCGATAGGGCTCGAAGTTGCGCGCGTCGGGAATAGGCAGCGCAACCGTTTGCGATTTGATCGATGTGATCACCTTGAGGCCACGGATCTCGCCCTTCGGCACAAAGCGGCCTTCACCATCGAAGGTGTCGATGTAAATAAAGCCTTCGTCGCCATCGAGCAGCTTGTGAACGCCCTTGCCGGGCGCCAGAACGGCGCGACCCGCAATGGCACTGCCATCGGCCAGTGCGATCTCGACGGCGATCAACGTTTCGGCACGGTTATCGACGCGGTTGCGTTCAAACATGGAGATCTCAAGGGCCACGGGTCTTTGCTGTCTCCTCCGTTATGCCGCGAGACTGACAACCTTCCGTTAACACAGACGTTAACGCGCCCGCCCTCGCCCCCTCCGAAACGGCACTCCCCCCGCCCGGCGCTCGGCGGCAGCCTCGGAACCCGTCGCGGAAAGGCGGCCCTGAACAACTTCCCGCCTCCTGCGCCCGTATGACCGCCGCTAAAGCATTGACGATTTGCCCGCGCCAGCTAAGAGCATCCGCATGGCACCACCTCTTTTGACGCTCAAAGACATCCACCTCACGTTCGGTGGCACGCCGCTGCTCGAAGGCGCGGAATTGACGGTCGCCCCCGGCGACCGCATCTGCCTCGTCGGCCGCAACGGCTCGGGCAAGTCGACGCTGCTCAAAATCGCCGCCGGCATGATCCAGCCGGATACGGGGGAACGCTTCGCGCACCCCGGCGCTACCATCCAATACCTGCCGCAGGAAGCCGACTTCACCGGCTTCACAACCGTGCGCGCCTATGTCGAAGCCGGTATGGGGCCGACCGACGATCCCTACCAGGCGCAGGCGCTGCTCGACGAACTCGGCATGACCGGCGACGAAGACCCCCACAGCCTGTCGGGCGGCGAAGCCCGCCGCGCGGCGCTCGCTCGCGTGCTCGTCTCCAAGCCCGACGTGCTGCTACTCGACGAGCCGACCAACCATCTCGACCTGCCGGCCATCGAGTGGCTGGAAGACGAACTCAAGCGCCTGCGCGGCGCCATTTTGCTGATCAGCCATGACCGGCGCTTTCTCGAAAACCTGTCGCGCGCCACCGTGTGGATCGACCGCGGCGTTGCCCGCCGCCTCGAACAAGGCTTCGCCGCCTTTGAGGATTGGCGCGACAAGGTGCTCGAAGAGGAAGAAATCGAACGCCACAAGCTCGACCGCAAAATCGTGCGTGAGAACGAATGGATGCATGGCGGCGTGACCGGACGGCGCAAACGCAACGTCCGCCGCGTGCGCGAATTGCGCACCATGCGCCGCGAGGTCAGCGAACAGCGGCAGGTGACCGGCAATGTCCGCCTGGACGTCGCCGAAGGCGGCACGTCGGGCAAGCTGGTTGCCGAAACCAAGCATATGGCCAAGGATTTTGGCGGCCGCCCAATCGTCAAGGATCTGTCGATCCGCATCATGCGGGGCGACCGCCTCGGCCTCGTTGGCCCCAACGGCGCCGGCAAGACAACGCTGATCAAACTGCTGACTGGAGCACTCGAACCCGACAGCGGCAGCATCCGCCTCGGCACCAATCTGGAACTCGTGTCGCTCGATCAGAAGCGCGATGAACTCGATCCCAATTGGACCGTTGCCGAAGCCCTGACAGGCGGACGCGGCGATCAGGTCGTGATCAACGGCAAGGCGCGGCACGTCGCCAGCTACATGAAGGATTTTCTGTTCCAGCCCGAACAGCGCCGCACACCCTTGCGCGTGCTCTCGGGTGGCGAGCGAGCCCGCTTGATGCTGGCGCGTGCGCTGGCGAAACCGTCAAACCTGCTGATCCTGGACGAACCAACCAACGATCTCGACCTTGAGACGCTTGATCTGTTGCAGGAGTTGCTGGCCGATTATCCGGGCACCGTGCTGCTCGTCAGTCATGACCGTGATTTCCTCGACCGCGTGGTGACCAGCGTGCTGGCCCCTGAAGGCGACGGCAGCTGGAGTGAATATCCGGGCGGCTATTCCGACATGCTGATCCAGCGCCAAGGCGAAGAACCGAAGAAATCGATCGGTGATCGCGATGATGGATCGTCTGCACTCAAGGCCAGCGCGCAGAGCGCCGCGCCGGTGGCCGCCAACGCACCACCGCGCAAATTGAGTTTCAAGGAAAAGCACGCGCTGGAAAACCTGCCGCAGACCATTGCCAAGCTGGAAGCCGACATCGCCAAATTATCGAAGCGTCTCGACGATCCGGCGCTCTACACCAGAGATCGCGCGGCGTTCGATAAAGCAACCGCCGACCTTGCTAAGGCACAAGCGGCACTCGAGGCCGCCGAATTGCAATGGTTGGAACTCGAAGAGCTGCGCGTTGCCTTCGAAGGCGTCTAGCGCCCCGCGCCAGCCGCTACGAGACACAAAAAAGCGGCGGCTGAGATGTCTCAACCACCGCTTTCATGAAACTCAGGAACTGAGTTTTTGACGTTTAGATAACGTCGATTTCAGCCGGGAGGTAGCTGGTGACTTCGAGACCAACTTCCTGTTCGCGAACGGCCGGCTTGGACCAGATCTTCATAATGTATCCTCCAGATTTCTACGTTGTCAGTTTCACCACGAACGCTTGCTTAGTCGAAAGGCTTAATAACGGCCAATCGCTTCTCTAAATCTCCGCGATCAGCTGAAGTTATCGCCGGGTAACGGCTTTGTGATGGCACCGTGACATGGGTCGTGAACTGGGCGGTAGGCGGGGGCCAAGATCGGGGGGCGGGCACTCGATTTCCCTCCTATTTCGACCACTCGTCTTTCACTTCGTCGCACTTCTTGTCGATGAAATCGTTGATGTCTTCGATAAGCGTGCCGGACAACAGGTTGATCGTGTTGTCGGCCGCGGTTGCGGTCCACAGCGCGCCCTTGACCAGGGTCGGTGCTTCGACCTTGCCCCAATTGATCTTGGCCTTGGTCGCCTTGCCCTTTTCGAACGTAACCTTCGGGGAAAAATCAAAGGTGATCGTGGTCGGGTCTTCCTTTTCGCGTTCGACCACGCAAGCAACCGAGTGCTTATCGAGCTGCAATTCGAGCTTGTCGTCGGTCATCGCCTTGATCAGTTCGGCGCGCTTCAGCATGACCTTTGAGGTGCACCTGACCGGACCATAGGGCCAGGAGACCTTCATCTTGCCGACCAGCTTGGACAACTGTTCCTTGCGCCAACTCTTGACGACGTTGCACGAAATATCACCGCCCGTTGCCTGCCTGCCGCGGAAGGCCGAACAGATGTCGGCCTTGCAGGCCTTGCGCGATTCCTTCTCGGCCTTTTCCTCGGGCGTGAGGTTAATATCCGGCGTGCTGAGAGACACCTTTTCATCCGGCTTATCCTGAGCCGGGGTGGCCGCTGGTGAGGCCGGGGTCGCCGCCGCTGGCGCGGAAGGGGTTACGGCTGGGGTTGTAGCTGCTGGCGCGGATGGCGGCGCGGCTACGTCTTCAGCGGCGAGCGGCACAGCCCACAGAACGGACAAAACCGTCAGGGCCGCGAAAGCTGTGGTTGGGCGGGAAACAAGGGTCATGGGGGCTCCAGCAAAGGACATGTGATTGTACGGTGCTCCCATGAGGTAGAAGTCGAGCAGGACTAAGGCGCGGCACCCATACCACGGGGCTGGCCAAACTGGAAGGCGGCGTCCGGGGCTTCCTGCCGGGGCACAGTCTTGGTCGGGCGCCCGACCGGCACTTTCCGGCTTCTTGCCAGCTTCTTGCCAGCTTCTTGAATGACCGGCAGCCCCCCCCTATATCCGCATAGCAAGGCAACCGTGCTCGATACCGAGGCGGCGTCCAAGCGGAAGGCTTTCGGGCTTCCACCGATACTAGGTCGCTTTAGGAAAAGGACCCGCGAAATGACTCGCATGACCATGCTCTCGAACCCACTTCTACTGGGATTTGAGGAAATCGAGCGGTTGATCGACCGGGCCGGAAAAGGTTCGAGTGACGGATACCCGCCGTACAATATCGAACGCATTGCCAAAGACGACGCTGCGGAGATGCTGCGCATCACGCTCGCGGTTGCGGGCTTCACCCGCGACCAGCTTGAGATCACACTGGAAGACAACCAGCTGATGATCCGCGGCAAACAGCAAGACGATAAAGCGCGCGATTTTCTCTATCGCGGCATCGCGGCGCGCCAATTTAGCCGCACGTTTGTTCTTGCCGATGGCATCGAGGTGAAGAGCGCTGATCTCAGCAACGGCCTGCTGTCCATCGACCTGCACCGGTTGGAACCCGAGCGCCTCGTGCGCCGCATAGAAATTGGCGGCGCCAAAAACCGCGCCTGATCTGAGCTTTTGGAGTCACAGCCAGATGGCACGAATCAATTGAGGATTGGTGACGAGAAAACACCCCGGAGACTGCACGGCCTCGCCGTATTTGCTGGGCATAGTTCTCACTACCCGACCTCACCCCTGTTAGGAGGAAGAGCGTCATGAATAGAAACTCGTCAGCAAAATCGCGCAACACTGGGAGCGGCATGCCTCCCGTCATGAGCGAAATCGAGTTCGCGCATCTGGGCGGCGGTGAAGTCGCCTACATCAAAACGCTGTCGTTCGATCAGGCAACCAAGATGTTCCCGATGATCGAAGGGCTGCCGAAAGACATGAACCTGTTCTCGCTGCACGCCGCGGACGGCACGCCTATTGCGCTGACCGATACGATGCAGGCGGCGCTTGGTCATGCCGCCGAAGACGATCTTTCGGTCGCGCCATTGCATTAACGGCGGCGCTTACGCGACAGCTTTAGAAATCACAGCCCCGGACCGCAAGGCCGGGGCTTTCTCATGCGCGTGAGGCGATCACAACCTGCGGATCATTAGCAAACGGACTGACATGCGCTTTCAGCCCGGCAGCCGCCAGATCGCGATTGAGGTGGGCAAGAGTGTAGCCGCCATGGAGTTCGGCGACGATTGCGCTGACGCGCGTTAGAAACTCGCCCTCCGCGAATACGTCGCGTTCCGCGCCTTCGATATCGATCTTCAAAATCGATCCGTGCGAGACCATAGTCGTCCATCAATTCTGCGAGGCTCACCCCGCGCACGGGCACGCCGCGCTGCGCGCTGTTGGTGCGAAAGCCCCAGGCCGGCCCGCTGGTTTCGATGAAGACTGTCTGCCGCGGCAGCGGCGTGACACACGCCTGGAGAGCGGTGATGCGCGGCTCGGACGCTGTATTGCGTTTGAGAAGTGCAAAATTGTCAGGATTGGGTTCGATCGCAAAAATGCGCGCCTGCGGATAGCGCGATGCGAAATATAGCGCAGTCATGCCGATGTTGGCGCCGGCGTCGACGATGGTGAGCGGCGCATCGGCATCAACAACGCCCTCTTGCACGGCATACGCTTCGCGCGCCAATATCTCATAGAATATCGCGAGATCGCCCGTGCCCGGCCGCAACTGCACGTTCGCAGCGTAGGTCGAGTTCTGTGGGCCCGCCAGTGTCAGCGCGAGATCGAACGGTTGGCCCGTGCGCCGGCTTGAGCGCCGCGCATTTTGCCAATGAAACGCCAGCGTATGACGCAGCAAGGCCCAGCGCTGGCGCGGATCGGGCACGGCTTTGCGCGCAAAACGCAGCTCATAGCCGTAAAGCCGCGCTTTATCACCAAGCGCTAGCAAACGCATTAACCTGCTCCGTCGCTAGGGACAAATGGTACCGATCAAGCTCGGTAGTGCGCGTACTGGCCACGTGCATTGAAGCGTTCGAGGTAGGCCGGAACAACCGCCGCAATCGCGGTTGGCCGGGCAACGCCAAGTCCGCTCAGCGTGCGACCCTCATTGAGCGCCGCAGCCGATACGATGTTGTCGGACTTCAGCAAGCGCACCTGATCGACGGTGATGGGCCGCAGCGCGTTGGGCAGCGGCGAGGTGGCGAGCGCCTGCAGCGTTGCCAGCCAGAACGGCATCGGCACAAAAATGCGCTTGCGGCCACAATATTCGAGCGTCCGCTCCAGCAATTGGCGGAACGACAGCGTCTCCGGACCGCCAAGCTCGTAAACTTTGCCGGGCACACCTTGACCGTCGGCGATGTTGGCCATGGCGGCCGCGATGTCGCCGACATAGACCGGTTGGAATTTCGTCACCCCCGAACCGATCAGCGGCATCGCCGGAGACAAGCGCGCCATGGCGGCAAAGCGATTGAAGAACTCATCTTCCGGACCGAACACGATCGACGGTCGCAAAATGACGGCCCCCGGAAATTCCTGCAGCGTTGCCTGTTCGCCGGCAGCCTTGGTGCGGGCATAGTTGGCGCTGGCCTTCGTGTCGGCACCAATGGCTGAGACGTGGATCAGGCGCTGAACCCCTGCATCGCGCGCCGCTTTGGCGACCGCGCGGGCACCGCTCACGTGAATAGCATCGAACGTCTGGGCGCCGGTCGAGGCAAGCACGCCGACGCAATTGATGACGACATCGGCCCCCTCGACCGCGCGTTGCACCGAGTCTGGGAAGCGGAGGTTGGCCTGCACCGCAAAAATCTGGCCGACGGCGCCCATGGGTTGCAGATGGCCCGCAAGATCCGGCCGGCGCACCGCCGCCCTGATGCGATAGCCGCGCTTTGCAAGCGCCGACACGGTGTGGCGTCCCACAAAGCCCGATCCGCCAAAAACAACCGCAAGTTTGCCATTACCCGTAATGTGCTTTGTCCTGAATTGCAGACTCCCAGCATAGCTGTATCGGCAGCCCCCGCGCCTGTGAAGGGGACTTAACGGCGCTGGTTGGGGGCTATATGGGGCCGAGGCGAGAGCGCAATTGACTTCCGTCTGCCTTGGCATTACCTGACACCCTCCTGAATGGCCCAGATGGCGGAATTGGTAGACGCACTGCTTTCAGGTAGCAGCGCCGCAAGGCGTGGAGGTTCGAGTCCTCTTCTGGGCACCATACTTTCAATTACTCAGGCAGTGTTTCTCTCCACGGTCTCGCAGATCGCCGCCTCTTCTCTTCGCACGACAGGAGGCCGCACGTGGCCGAAACTTCGATCAAGCTGCACCATGGCGACCTTCCCGCCGGACTGAAATTCCCCCGCGGCGTCGCAATCGATACCGAAACGCTCGGCCTCAATCCGCACCGCGATCGCCTTTGCCTCGTGCAATTGTCGGGCGGTGATGGCGTGGCCCATCTGGTCAAGTTCGACGGCAACAAGTATTCCGCGCCCAACCTCAAAGCGCTGCTCAGCAACGCAAAAATCCTGAAGATCTTCCACTTCGCGCGTTTCGATTTGGCCGTGTTGGAGAAGTATCTCGGCGTCGAAGCAACGCCCGTTTACTGCACCAAGATCGCTTCCAAACTGGCGCGTACCTACACCGACCGCCATGGCCTGAAAGATCTTGCCGCCGAACTGTTGGGCGTTGAACTGTCGAAACAGCAGCAAAGTTCTGACTGGGGTGCGGCCAAGCTGTCGGACAGCCAGCTCGCTTATGCGGCAGCCGACGTCCTCTATTTGCACGCCTTGAAGGCCCGGCTTGATGAAATGCTGGTCCGCGAGGGGCGGATGGACTTTGCACAGGCGGCTTTCGCATTTTTGCCGGTGCGCGCAAAACTGGACCTCGCGGGCTTCGGCGAGGCCGACCTGTTCGCCCACTGACGCCCGTCAGCCGCCGAGAGACGGCCAACCTGAGGCAAAATCACTCTTAAAATCGGGCAGAGCGCCGGCCCCAGTCCCATTGTCTCCCCAATTGGCGGAGACATTGACCGGTGCTAGAGGGGGATTATCGATTCCGATGGGCTGGAATGGCCATGGCACGTGACAGCACCGTCACTTCCGCGTCCGCAGGTACGCTTGCGAGCGGTATTGTGCTGGCTGGCGACCGCACCGAAAACCGGGTCGCCGCGCACCGCCACTCGCGCAACGTGCGGCTATTGAAGCGGACGCTGCCGCTCGGCACTCTCGTGGTCGCCGGACTTTATAGCCTGTCTGTCATGCAGACGATGGGCTGGGGTACGGCCATTCCGAAACTCGAAATACCGCAGATCCTGCCTGAAAATCTGGCAATGCAGAACCCGCACTACGAGGGCTTCAACAAAGACGGCGGGCGCTACTGGGTCAAAGCCGAATCGGCGCAGCAGGACTTGAAGAATTTCAGCCTCATCAAGCTGACCGGCATCACTGGCGAGATCACCGATGCCAAGAAACAAAAAACCACACTCGCGGCGGCGCGCGGCGTCTTCGACAACAAAGCCAATGTGCTTGAACTCTATGATGCGATCGACGTCGCGGGCGACGCCGGGCTGGGTGCCAAGCTAACGCGCGCAACGATCGATACCAAGGAAAACATCATCACCTCGAACGAGCCGGTCACCGTCACGATGGCCGCCGGCACCATCTCGGCCAACCAGATGACCGCGCGCCAGAAGGTCAAGGAATACACCTTCGTCGAAAATGTCAGGACGCATCTGAACGCGCGCCAACCGCAGCCCGGCGACGAAGCGGCCGCAGCAGTGGCAGTCTCCCCCGCGAACGATCAGATGATCGGCACCTCCACCGGTCCGGTCGAGATCGCCTCGAACCGGCTCGACGTCAACGATGCAACAAAGGTCGCAGTCTTCACCGGCACCGTCTCGGCAAGCGCAAAACGGCAGCACGCTGACCACGCCCGAACTTGAAGTGACGTATGAGGGCAGCGCCACGCCGCAGGGCGAAAGTGATCCGAACACCAGCGCTGGCGGCAAACTGAAGCGCATCATGGCCAAGAACCCGGTTTCGATGACGCAAGCCAACGGCGACACCGTCACCAGCAG
Source organism: Hyphomicrobium sp. (assembly GCA_016716675.1). Classification (GTDB taxonomy): domain Bacteria; phylum Pseudomonadota; class Alphaproteobacteria; order Rhizobiales; family Hyphomicrobiaceae; genus Hyphomicrobium_B. The sequence goes on along the minus strand of JADJVG010000006.1, from coordinate 185,954 downwards.
GGGGGCCGATTTCGACCCTGTTGCCCAACGCGCGGTTCTCGACGGCGATGTCGTGATGACCCAGGCGCCCGACAAACGCGCCACCGCCGATAGGGCCGAAATCGATCAGGCGCTCAAGACGATCGTTCTGACGGGCGACGTTGTCGTTGCCCAGGCGGAAAACGTGATCAAGGGCCGACGCCTAGTTTTCAATCAGCTGACCAGCAAAATGCAGTTGACGTCGCCGGCTGCCACAGGAGCCGCTGGGCGCATCTCAGCGTTGTTCCATCAGTCGAAGAGCAGCGCGCCCGCCGCCAAACCGCAGAAGCCGCGCGAACAGGGCATCGCGTTCGGTGCATCCTTCAAGACCGATCCCGGTGCGCCGGTGCAGGTCGAAGCAACGCGGCTCGACGTCGATGATACAGCAAAGCAGGCCGTGTTCACCGGCGACGTTCGCGCCGTGCAAGGCGATTTCGTCATTCGCGCCGCCGAGTTGACCGCAGCCTATACCGGCTCCGCAGGACTCAATGGCGCCGATACGGCCGCAACCAAACAGGCGGCCGCACAACTTTCGCGCATCAAAGCCAAAACGAAAGTGCAGATCACATCCAAGGACGGGCAAAGCGCCACCGGCGATTGGGCGGACTTCGATCCCAAAGCCAACACGGCAACGCTCGGCGGCGACGTCGTGCTGACGCAAGGCAAGAACGTGGTGCGCGGCACAAAACTGGTTATCGACATGAACACCGGTGAAACCGTCATCAAAAACGAAGCCTTGGCTGACGGCCGGCCGAATGTCTCAGCCGACGGCACCGCCACCGCTGCGACCGGCGTCTCCAGCAGGCCCAGCGCGGTGTTCTATCCCGGTGAAATGAAAGCCAACTCCGACAAGAAAAAATCCAAAGCCACGGATGGGTGGCAAGCGCGACCTAATCCTTAAGGGTCAGTTGGTTCGGATACCTCTTCCGGCGTTTGCAAAAAATGCCTACAGATATGAAGCCTAGACTCTGTGCCGTTGAGTGGCCGAAAGGACGTGCGTGTTTAAAGCGGTTCCATTGTTGTCGAGAGCAAAGAGCGCCGTTGCCGCGCGGGCCGATGCCCGCAGCACGACCCAGGGTCAAGCCCCGCGCGCCGCAGCTGCCGCCACACCGGACGATCCGCACGCGATTGGCGCCGAAGGCTGGTTGACGACCTACGACATCAAGAAATCCTATCGCAAGCGGATGGTCGTCAAGGGCGTCAGTCTCGCCGTTGGGCGCGGCGAGTCGGTCGGATTGCTCGGCCCGAACGGCGCCGGCAAAACCACCGTGTTCTACATGATCACCGGTCTGGTGCCCGCCGACGACGGCCGCATCACCATCGACGGCGAAAACGTGACACCGCTGCCCATGTATCAGCGCGCTCGCCTCGGGATCGGCTATCTGCCACAGGAAGCCTCGATTTTCCGGGGATTGACGGTTGAGCAGAACATCATGGCCGTGCTGGAGCTGGTGGAGCCCGACAAAAAAAAACGTAAAGAACAGCTCGACAGCCTGCTTGAGGAGTTTACGATCACGCGGTTGAGAAAATCGCCGTCGATGGCGCTGTCGGGCGGTGAGCGCCGGCGGTGCGAAATTGCCCGTGCGCTGGCGTCACGCCCGTCTTTCATGTTGCTGGACGAACCTTTTGCCGGTATCGACCCGATTGCAGTGGGCGATATTCAACAGCTGGTGCGCCATCTGACCGAGCGTGGTATTGGGGTCTTGATTACGGACCACAACGTGCGAGAAACTTTAAGTCTCATCGATCGCGCATATATCATCTATGATGGTCAAGTTCTAACACAAGGTAAGCCTTCAGAAATCATAGCCAATGAAGATGTGCGGCGGGTGTACCTCGGCGATATGTTCGTTAACACGCGTTGAGTATAGCTGGCCGCTAGTCGTGAAGTGCGGAGCAGCAGGATAGCGCATGGCGCTTTCAGCAAAATTAGAGATGCGGCAAGGCCAGCAGCTGGTGATGACACCACAGCTGCAGCAGGCCATCCGACTCTTGCAGCTCTCCAACATGGAGCTGAACGAGTTCGTTGATTCCGAACTTGAACGCAATCCGCTGCTTGAGCGCGAAGAGCTGACCTCCGCCCCTAAGCCCGCGGAAGAAACCTCTGACGCCGCAGCCGATGGCACCGCTGAACGCGCCGACGACGCTTGGCTGGATCTCAGAAAGCCGGTCTCCGATCACGCCGGCGGGCTGGACGCCGATTTCGGCAACGTGTTCCAAGAGCCGGGCACAGGCGAGCCGGATACCAACGGCGCCATCAGCGGCATGAGCTGGTCCAACGTGACCCAGCGCATGCACAATCATAGCGACCAGGACGGCGACTTCGAAGATATGGCTGCCGGCGAGGTATCGCTGCGGACGCATCTCAGCGAACAGATGCCGTTGACCTTGGAGACGCCCGCTGAGCGTCTGATCGGCCAATACCTCATCGATCTGATCGACGAAGCCGGATACATCCCGCCGCATCTCGAAAGCTTGGCCGAGCGTCTCGGCGCGCCGCTTGCGATGATCGAGGGCGTGCTTGCCAAACTCCAGACGCTTGACCCACCTGGCATCTTTGCGCGCTCACTGGCCGAATGCCTGGCGCTGCAGCTCAAAGATCAAAATCGCTACGATCCGCTGATGGCGCGGCTGCTCGAAAACCTCGACCTGCTCGCCAGCCGCAATCTGACGGCGCTGAAAAAGGCCGTCGGCGGCGACATGGATGACCTGATCGACATGATCCAGGAAATCAAACGGCTCAATCCGAAGCCCGGCTTGAAGTTCGGTGCCGTGCAGATGCAGCCTGTCGTGCCCGATGTGCTGGTGCGCGCCGCTTCCGATGGTGGATGGCACGTCGAACTCAACAGCGACACGCTGCCCCGCGTTCTCATCAATCGCAGTTATTACACGCGCATTTCGAAGTCGGCCGCGACCGAGAAAGACAAGGACTACATTCTGGAATGCCTGCAAACGGCAAACTGGCTGGTTAAAAGCCTCGACCAGCGGGCGCGCACCATTCTGCGCGTCGCCGAGCAGATCGTGCGCCAGCAGGATGCGTTTTTCATGCATGGCGTCCAGCATTTGCGGCCGCTCAATCTGAAAACCATCGCGGACGCCATTTCGATGCACGAAAGCACCGTGTCGCGCGTCACGTCGAATAAGTACATGGCGACGCCGCGCGGAATCTTCGAATTGAAGTACTTCTTCACGTCGTCGATCGCGTCATCGTCGGATGGCGAAGCGCATTCGTCGGAATCTGTCCGCCACCGCATTAGGCAGATGATCGACGCCGAACGTGCCGACGACGTTTTGTCGGACGATCAGCTCGTCGACAGGCTGCGTGGCGAAGGTATCGACATCGCGCGCCGCACGGTCGCCAAATACCGCGAGGCACTCCGCATCCCATCTTCCGTGCAGCGCCGCCGCGATAAGCGCATGGGCGAGCGCCTTGGATCCACGATTTAGGTCGAATAAACCGCGTAACCCTCTAAAAATAAGGAGATTTTGCCAATATAAATGGGTGCCATCCTTAATTTGACACGGTGCTGCCGAATGCCTAACGATGACGATCCGAATGCGCGTTCCCGGCTTTGAATACATCCGTGGCGTCGGATTCAGCACAGACGTCGAGACCAGATAAGGCAAGATCATGACTCTGCAAATTACCGGCAAGAACGTCGACGCAGGCGACACCTATCAGACCTACGTCTCCGATAAGATTCGGACAGTGCTGAAGAAATATCTGGGCCGCGAGTACGACGGCCATGTCCGTCTCGAGAAGGTTCGCGGACTTTTCAAAACCAATTGCTCCGTGCGCCTTGCCAGCGGCCTCCTGCTTGAAGCCCAGGGCGAAGGCGGCGACGCCTATGCCAGCGCCGACAGCGCGGTCGAGCGGCTTGAAACCCGTGTGCGCCGCTACAAGAGCCGCTTGAAATCACATTCCGCCGCAGCCTCGCCTACGGGCCGGCGTAAAGGCGACCTCGACGGCCGCGACTACGTCGTCGGCGTGGCGGAAGACGACGATCACCAGGAAGCGCCGGCGGCCGCACCGCTGATCATTGCAGAAACGCCGCATGCGATCGTGGAGTTGAGCGTCAGCGACGCCGTGATGCGGTTTGACGTGACGGAAGCGCCGTTTATGGTTTTCCGCAACGCGGCTCATGGCGGCATCAACGTCGTCTATCGCCGTGCCGATGGTCACGTTGGCTGGATCGATGCCGAACCATTGTCACAGTCAGGCGTTAATGGGGCGAGTCAGCCGAAAGCCGGCTGAATGGCTACGCATGTAAAAACTGATTAGAGCTGCGTTGTGGCGCAATCGCTTAACCGTCTGGCAATTGCCAGCGGGCGTTTTGGCAGGCCCAAGGTAAGCGTTGGCCTAGAGACGATGTAGAAAGAAGACATATGAATCTCGCTGATATGTTGGCCAAGGACGGAATTATTCCGGCCCTTCAGGCGCAAGACAAGAAGCAGGCGTTGCAGGCTCTTTCGGACATCGCGGGTGCCGCAACCGGTCTCGACGTTCACGACATTTTCGCCGCCCTGCTGCAGCGCGAACGGCTGAGTTCAACCAGCCTCGGGCGTGGCATTGCCATTCCGCACATCAAAATGCCCGGCGTCTCAGCGATCACCTGTGTGTTCGCGCGCCTTGCGAAGCCCGTCAGCTTCGACAGCCATGACGGCGAGCCGGTCGATCTACTGTTCTTCCTGCTGGCACCGGAAGATGCCGGCGGCGATCATCTGAAGGCGCTCGCCCGCATTTCCCGCCTCGTGCGTGATCCCTCGACACTCGAACACCTGCGCGCCGCAATCGACGTTGAAGATTTGCGCCGCGTGCTCACCATACCGGTGACGTCGCACGCGGCGTAATTCAAACCCGTCGCTTCTTATAGTCCGGTGGATGCAATCAAGGCGAGCCCCAGCCCGCCGACAATGATGCGCCACCAGCCGAAGAACGACAGGCCGCGCGCGGAAATGAAATCCAGAATGTAGCGCACGACGATCACGCCAGAGATGAAGGCTGAGATGAAGCCCAGTGCGATGAGCGACGCATCGTCAATTGAGAGCTTGTCGTAGTTTTTATAGAGGTCGTACGCGAACGCGCCGGCCATCGTCGGCATGGCCAGGAAGAACGAGAATTCAGCAGCCGTTCTTTTATCGGCGCCGAAGAACATGGCGCCAACGATCGTCGAACCAGAGCGCGAGACGCCAGGGATCAAAGCGAGACACTGGCAGACACCGATTTTCAAGGCCGTCATCGGCGTAATATCCATCACATCCTTGTAGACCGGCTTGAACGTCATCCGATCGACAACAAGCAGCACGATGCCGCCAATCACCAGCGACAAGCAGATGACCAACGGCGTCTCGAACAGAACGTTCTTGATGAACGAGTGAAACATAACGCCGACCAATGCCGCCGGAATAAAAGCCAGAATAATGCCGATGACGAACCGCTGCGTACGCACATCGCGGCCGACGTCGGCGGCGATCCGCAGCAGCTTTGCCGAATAAACCGATAGCAATGCCACAATGGCGCCAAGCTGAATCAACACTTCAAACGTGCGCCCGGGCGACGTAACCCCAAGCAGTCGTTCGGTCAGCAGGAGATGGGCCGTGGACGACACAGGAAGATATTCCGTCAGGCCCTCGATAAACCCGAGCAGGATGGCGTGCCATGGTTGCATATCGTCTTCATTCCTCAAACGGCACCGGAGGGCGCCCGATATGGGTGCCCTAGCAGGATTCCGGCCAGCACCCCAATTCCCCTGTACGACGAGGAGCCTGATGGCACTTTCATGGCGGCGTTATGCAGGCCGAATCACTACGACAGCGTATAAGACCGCTGACAAATCGACGAAGAGCGGGCGATGATTGGTAAACTAACCCATTACAAGTTGTGCCCGCGGTCGCGCTCAATCCGGCTGGCCTTCGGAGAATTCAGCTTTGAGGCGCTGCTGGCGGAAGAAAACCCGTGGGAGTGGCGACAAACCTTTCTGGCCAAGAACCCGGCTGGCGAATTGCCCGTGCTCGACCTGGAAAACGGCATGACGCTATGCGGCGCCTACTCGATTTCCGAATATATTGCCGAAGAGCTGGCCGCCGCGCCGCCTGTTGGGTCGTCGCGCCTGCCGGAACTGTTCCCGGCAACCGCGAGGAGCGCGCCGAAGTTCGCCGCCTCGTCGATTGGTTTCACGGCAAGTTCGACCGCGAGGTCACGCGTGATTTACTGTTTGAGAAAGTTTACCAGCGCATGCGGCCGACGGGCGCGGCGCCCGACCCTGAGATGCTGCGGGCGGTGCGTGCCAATCTGCGCTACCACCTCTCTTATATTTCGTATCTCTCCGACACGCGCCGCTGGCTGGCCGGTGACGAATTGAGCTTTGCCGATCTGGCAGCTGCGGGCCATATTTCGACCGTCGATTACCTTGGCGAACTGCCATGGGTGGACTTTCCACTCGCAAAAGAGTGGTATCAACGGATTAAATCGCGGCCATCGTTCAGATCCGTGCTTGCCGACCGCGTGCCGGGGACGCCGCCATCGGCAACCTACGCCGATCTCGACTTCTAAAACGCCCAATCACTGTAACCGCGTGTGCGCCTGGTGCCTGTTCCTGAACCCACTTCCGCAGCTTTGAAAGCTTTTCTAACAGAGCAAGCGCGCGCGCTCGGGTTCAGCTCTGTTGGCGTTGCCGCGCTTGACGGCGTTACGCAACACGATCGCCTGCGCACGTTTCTCGACGAAGGTCGGCACGGCGATATGGAATGGATGGCGACGACCGCCGACCGGCGTGCCGATCCGCGTGTGCTGTGGCCTGAGGCGCGCACCGCCATTATCGTTGGTCATTCCTATGCGCCCGACAGCGATCCGATGGCCGCGCTGAGTGATCCCGAACGTGGCATGATTTCCGTCTACGCCCAGGGCCGCGATTACCATGATGTTCTGAAAGGCAAGATCAAGACGCTCGCTGCTAGCTTCGCGCGCAAATCCGGAGCTGATGTGAAAGTCTTCGTCGATACCGCACCGTTGATGGAAAAGCCGCTGGCGCAACTGGCCGGTGTTGGCTGGCAGGGCAAGCATACGAATCTGGTGTCGCGCGAGCATGGCTCATGGCTGTTCCTTGGCGCCATACTGACGACGGCTGAACTGCCGCCGGATGCGCCGGAAAGCGATCATTGCGGCTCGTGCACGCGCTGCCTGGACGCTTGCCCGACGCGCGCCTTCCCTGCACCCTATCAGCTCGATGCCCGCCGCTGCCTCGCGTACCTGTCGATCGAATATCGCGGCCACATCTCGGAAGAATTTCGCGCGCCCATGGGTAACCGCATTTTCGGCTGCGATGATTGCTTGGCGGTCTGTCCGTGGAACAAATTCGCGGAAGTGTCCCGCGAGGCCAAATATGCAGCGACCGCCGCGACCGCGGCCCCTCGATCGCCGAAATTTTGGCGCTCGACGATGCCGCGTTTCGCAAGCGCTTTGCGGGCACCCCGGTCAAGCGCACCGGCCGCGATCGCATCGTGCGCAACGCGCTGATCGCCGCCGCGAATTCCGGCGACGCGCGCCATGTGCCTGCCGCAAAAGAACTTTTGCAGGATGCATCGCCGCTGGTGCGGGCCATGGCCGTTTGGGCAATTTCAATACTTGCCGAGACCGCAGAAACTGACAAATTACGCCGCACCTATAAGCCCCGCGAGACCGATCCCGGCGTCATTGCCGAATGGCAGCGCAACTCGAGTGATCTCACTGCATGACGCATCTATTCTGTTTCGGACTGGGCTACAGCTCTGGCTATGTCGCCCGAGATCTGGCTGCACTCGGCTGGCGCATCTCCGGTACGTCGACGCACGCCGAAGGCGCCGCGCAGTTGAATGCGCGCGGCTATCACGGCTTCGTTTTCGATGGCCGCACTCATACTGATGAAATCGCGGCTGCACTGCAGTCGGCAACGCATGTGCTGCTCTCCATCCCGCCGGATGCGGCGGGTGACCCGGCGCTCAACGTATTCGGCGAAGATATTGCGGCAAGCCCCAGCATCTCGTGGATAGGCTATTTTTCGACGGTCGGCGTTTACGGCGATACCGCTGGCGGGTGGGTGGACGAAGACACCCCGGCGCTGCCCGCTTCCGACCGCGGCAAGCGGCGTCTTAACGCCGAGACCGCTTGGCTGGAGTTTGGGCGGTCGCGCCAGCAAAGCTATCATGGTCTTCCGCTTGCCTGGGATCTACGGCCCCGGTCGCAGCACGCTGGACGATTTGCGCTCCGGCGAAGCGCGCCGCATCGTTAAATCTGGACAGGTGTTCAACCGCATCCACGTCGAAGACATTGCCGCAGCCGTCGAAGCCGGCATCGCCATGCCGCACGCCGGCAGCGTCTATAACGTGACCGATAATGAACCGGCGCCGCCGCAGGACGTCGTGGCCTTCGGCGCCGAACTGCTCGGGTTGCCCGTACCGCCGGATTTGGATTTTGAAACAACGACGCTGACCCCCATGGCGCGCAGCTTTTATTCAGAGAGTAAGCGGGTTTCCAATACGCGGCTCAAAAGCAAACTGGGCGTAACGCTGAGGCACCCGAGTTATCGCGACGGCTTGCGGGCAATTTTACGCGGGGGCGGCTGATGCTTTCCTTGCCGCCGTCACACGGTATCCGCCATTCCGCCCGAATGCGGGCGCAGCGTGACGGGGAGCGGCGCGCTTCTTTTTGAGCGCACGAAGTCTATATTGCAGTTTGGGCATCGAGGGCCATCATGGTGCGAGGGTTGGGGTTTGGTTGCACTGTCGCGTTGACTACGGCGTTCTTGGCCGTTGTTCACCCGGTCTTTTCAGCGCCCGCCACGGCTGCCGAGCCGCCAAGCGCGGCGCAGGTCATCGCCCAGAAATTCGCAGAGAACCCTGCTGAGAAAATAGCGCCGAAGCCGCAAGTCGCGCCCAAACAGCCGGTGGCGGAAACACCTGTAGTGGCGCCGTTCGCCAAATCGAAAGCCGTTGCCGAGACGGCTACCACACCGCAGCGTCCGCCCCTCGACTACGAAATGGACATGCTCCGCCGCGCCCGCGCCGAGCAAGCCGAACTCGAAAAAGTGGCGCCTGCACCGAGTGCGCCGGTGCCCGTTGCGCCGAGCCTGAAAAAGGCCGTTGCGCCCGTCACACCACCGCCAACTCAGAGTGCCAAGACGCCACCGAGCGCTGCAGCCGTGATACCGGTGGTCGCACCGGCAGTCACGCCCGCACCCGTACCGCAAAAGCTCGTGGAGGCGCCGGCTCAGACAGCTCCATCGCCGAAACCCGATGTCGCCAAGGCTGAGACAGCAGCGCCTGCAGCGCCACCTGCGGCCGTCGCCGCGCCGACGCAGCCTGCCACCATTTTGCTATCGATCGAACTCGACAGCGCCTCAAGCGCTGAAAACGCCGGCCAAAGCCACGATCCGATCATCTGCTTTGCGGAGACCTGCTTCGTGTCCGCTGGCTTGTCGGCCGACGCCGTCAAGATCAGCAAGGGCGACGCGCTCAAATTGAAATCGACGGCCGAGATCAGCCGCGAGTCATGCAAAGGCAAGATCGCCTGCGCCTATCGCAATGTCGCCTTGCAGAAAGGTGCGCTGCTGCAGCTGATCGAATTGGGCTCCGCCTCAAACGATCCGTCGCGCACGTACCTGACAGAGCCGGATGCATCGTGCAAGGCAGCGGCTGGTGTGCTGACCTGCAATAACCCAATCGCAACGCCGGATTTTAAAGTTTGGGTGGTGCCTGAAGCGACCGCCAAAGCGGCGGGAACACCGGCCATCGAAGATGCCATCGCTGAAAACCTGCCGCACCAGGACGTGGCGCGCGATTCCGACAAATAGGCGTCACGCCAAGTCAGCGATCGCGGCATAGAGTTTGTCGAGGTCTTCGGGCCGCGACAGGCGATGTTCACCGTCCGCAATCTCGACGAGGCGCACCGGCTGCCCTTTCAAAAACGTCAGCAGTTGGCGCGTGTGTTCGGCGGGCACGTCCGCATCGAGCAGGCCCTGCAGGATGATAACCGGACAGCCCGGATCGAACGGATGGCGGGCCAGCAAATGCGCACGACCGTCCTCGATCAAGGCGCGCGTGATCGGGTAGGGTTCACTATAGGCCGAGGCGCGCAGATAGACGCCATCGTCCAGAAGCGCGCGGCGGGCGTCGTCGGGGAACTTCTTCCACATCAGCTCTTCGGTCATGTCCCACGCCGGCGCGATTAAGACCGCACCTTTGATGCGCGCGGCGTGCTCGGGGGCTTCCTTCGCGAGTTTGCGCAGCAACAGCAAGGCAATGTGCCCGCCCATGCTGGAGCCGATGATCACCTGGGGCCCGCGGGTGACGCGCGTGAAGACCGCCGCCGCCTCCTCCAGCCACTTGCCGAGGGTGCCGTCGGTAAATTTTCCGCTCGATATGCCATGCCCGGAATAATCGAAAACCGTGGCGGCCAGACCGTGCTGCCCTGCCCAAGAAACAACCGCCGTCGCCTTGGTCGATGCCATATCCGACATGAACCCTGACAGCCAGAACAGCCCCGTAGCGCCGACTGTCGCGCCCGGCGTCTGCCGATACGCGATCGACCGGGCCATTTCACCACTGCCGACGTCTAAATAGTTTGTTCCGGTTTGCGGTTCGTTGCCCTGCACCTTATAGAACCTCTTCACAATTGCCTTGGCGCATGTCGCGCGAGCGAGGCTTGACGCCAGGAGCTACAGTGCCCGAGGGTTTGACCATCCTGCAAGTCATTCCGCGCATGCGTGCCGGCGGCGCGGAGCTAGGATGCCTGCAGATCGCGGAAGCGCTCGTCAAAGCGGGTAACCGCGCCATCGTCGTGTCGCAAGGCGGCCAGCTGGTCGAGGGGTTGCGTGCCGTCGGTGCCGAACACATCGAGATGCCGGTTGCGACCAAGAACCCGGTGACGCTGGCGCTCAATGCCAGACGCCTTGCACACCTCATTCGCAGCAGGAATGTTGCAATCATTCACGCCCGCAGCCGCGCCCCGGCGTGGAGCGCGCTGGCTGCAGCGCGCAGAGCCAAGATCCCGTTTGTCACGACTTATCACTCGGAATATTCCGAACGCGGCAAACTCAAAAATCTCTACAATAGTGTGATGGCCCGCAGCGACACCGTCATTGCAGTATCCGACTACATGGCCCACCTGATCCGCACCCGCTACCACACGCCAGAACAGCGCATCGCCATCATTCATCGGGCCTTCGACCCCGCGAAGTTCGAACCCGCCGCCGTGACGGCCGAGCGCATCGCGGCAGTGCGCAAGGATTTGAATGCGGACGGATCGAAGCCGGTGCTCTTGCTGGCGGGCCGCATTACGCCGCGCAAAGCGCAGCAGTATCTGGTTTATGCCCTCGGGCTGTTGAAACAGCGCGGAGCAGCCGACGTTGTTTGCGTGCTCGCCGGCGAAATCGAGAAGCCGGAGTTTAAGGCGCAGCTCGAAGCGCAAGCCGCAAAACTCGGTGTTGCTGAAGCACTGCGGTTTCCCGGTCACGTCAAGGATATGGCGGCTGCCTATGCAATCACCGACATCTCGCTCAATATCTCTGAACAGGAAGGCTTGCCGCGCGTCGCTATCGAAGCCCAGGCGATGGGCGTGCCGATGATCGTCTCAGATACCGGGCCGGGGCGCGAAGTAGCGCTGACCGCGCCGGATGTTACGCTTGAAAATGCGTCCGGCCTGCGGGTGCCGTATGCCGATGCCAAAGCGACCGCCGACGCCATCGCAACCATGTTGTCGTGGACACCTGCCGAGAGAAAAGCGTGCGGCGCGCGTGGAGCCGCGCATGTGCGCTCGCGGTTTACGCTTGAACAACTGACCCGCAAAACGCTCGCCGTCTACGATACCGTTCTGGCCCGCAGGAGAGCGCAGTGACCGATTCTGCTGCGACCCTCAACACCCATCGCCTGCCGGTGTCGTGCTTCATTATTGCGTTCAACGAAGCCGATCGCATCGCCCGCACGATCGCGTCGGTTGCCGATTGGGTTGATGAAGTTATCGTCATCGATTCCGGCAGCACGGATGATACCGTTGCCGTGGCTCAGGCCGCAGGCGCTGAGGTGATCTATAACGCTTGGCCTGGATTTGGTCAGCAAAAGCGCTTCGGCGAAGAGCAGTGCCGCAACGATTGGTTGCTCAATCTCGACGCCGACGAAGTCGTCACGCCGTTGCTGCGGCTTGCGATCTCCAATCTCTTTCAAGGCGGGCCACCGATGCTGGCCGCCTACGGCACGCCGGTCAACATCGTCTATCCGGGATGGTCGAAGCCGCGCATGTGGGCGAGAGACCACTACTGCCTGCGGCTCTATGATCGCCAGCGCGTGCGCTTCAAAGATTCGACCCTGCATGATTCCGTCGATCCTGGCGCAGAGCGCGTCGGCGATCTGCCGGGCGGGCTCGATCATTATTCGGTGCGCTCGCTCGATGATCTGATCCGCAAGTGCGATGAACGCGCGGCTTACAACGCCACCCATTCAAAGCCCAAATCCGCGCCGGCGCTGAATGCTCGGCTGCTGGTCGATCTGCCGTGGAATTTCTTGAAGTATTATTTTGTGCGCACGCATTTTACCGGCGGCATGACGGGCTTTCAGTTCGCCGCCATCACTGCATTCTATCGGTGGGTGCGAATCGTGCGGATGAAAGAATCGCTGCTCAAAAATAAGCCAACTCAACAGTAGAGTGCCGGTCTTTGCCCCGCTATGGCGATTGCCATGCGCGGAGAGAAACAATCAATCCTCCGTCAACGGGGGAAATCAGCCACTTCGGGCTGGCATGGCGTGGCTTTGAAGTGACATAATCCGCGGCAATAGTGATGCGCGATTGCATCCGGCGCTGAAAGTTGCGCCGGCCGATGGCGATTGATTGACTTGAGGCACACGATGACACCGCAACGCCCCCCTGCTCCGCCGCCTCTCGCCGCTTACCGGCCGAGTGCTGAACGTGGCGGGCCACCGGGACAGCCGCCGCGTCGCGGTCCTCCTCCTCCCGGCGGCGGGCGCCCGCGCGGTCCGAAACCGAAACAGCGCAGTAGTGGCGGCGGCTTCTTGCGCGGCCTGATGTATCTGTTCCTGCTCATCTTGATCGTGGCCGGCGCAGGCATCGGTTATCTGATCGTCAATCCGCCCAGCGAACTGATCCGCACGACCATCGCACGGCAGGTCAAAGAAAAGACCGGTCGTGATCTGATCGTCGCTGGACCGGCGGCATTCTCATTCTATCCGGGGCTTGGCGTTTCGCTGAAAGACGTATCGCTTTCGGGGCCACCCGGCTCTTCACATAAGCTGGCCACGACGGCGGCGCTCGACGTCAACATCAAAACCATGCCGCTGATCAATCGCAACGTCGAAGTGCGCCGTCTGATCATGCGCCAGCCCGTGTTTGATCTGCGCATCGACAAATCCGGCAAGAAGAATTGGAATTTTGCAGAGCTGGGCTCGCCCGTGCGTTACGCCCAGGCAGCCGGCGCCGCCGGCACGGCAAGCGATGCCGTCACCGAACCGGCCGCAGCAGAACGCCGCAAAATTCTGCCGCGCTCGCTGAGCGACGTCGATCACTTGCAGCTCGACGATGTGCGCATTGAAGACGGCACCGTGCGTTTCACCGATGAGCGCTCCGGCCAGAGCCAGGAAGTCAAAGCCATCAACGTCAAGCTGGCCTTGCAGTCGCTGCAGGCCCCGATGACGGTCAAAGGCGATCTCGGCTGGCACGGAGAGAAGCTCGACTTCAACGCCAAGCTGACAAGCGCCAAGGCCGTGTTGGAAGAGCAACCCGCGCGGCTGGTGTTTGCCGCTCAGAACCGCTTCGTCAACGCCAGCTTCGATGGCAACCTGCTGGTCAAGGATGGCGCTGACCTCGAAGGCCAGATCACCACGAAGTCCGGCTCCGTTCGCGACCTTGCCCAGTGGTTGGGAACGGCGCTGCCGGTGGTTCCGGGCTTCGGACCGCTGTCGGTCAGCGGGCAACTGAAGACCAATGGCAACGTCACCAGTCTGTCCAACGCCAATGTCGGCCTCGATGGTGCAACGGCAACTGGCACCGTCGCGGTGACGACGGGCGGCGTCAGACCTTACGTTCAGGCCAACCTGAAGATCAGCGAACTTGATCTTAACAAGTACATGACCGGAGCCGCGGGCGCGGCGCGCAGCACGCCGGCACCAGCAGCACCTGCCCCTGAGCAGGCCCCTGAAAAGGCGCAGAAGACACCCGCGGCCGGTGCGCCCAATGGCGGCGACGCAATCGAGAACCTCCTGAAGGCGCCGCCGACCAAAGTCTACGGCTATGCTCAGCGGAAAGGCTGGTCGAGCGAGCCGTTCAACATGGCGTTGCTCGGCGTTGCCGATACGGACGCCAAGCTCAAAGTCGGCAGGCTCATCTTCGACGACATCAAGGTCGGGCAGTCATCGCTGACGGTTGCCTTGAAAAACCGGATTATGAAAACCTCGTTCGACGAGGTTCAGCTCTATGAGGGTCACGGCAAAGGCTTCCTTAACGTCGATGCGACCGGGAAAGCGGCAACTGTCGGCGCCAATTTCGCGCTCGAAGACATTTCCGCCCTGCCATTCCTGACAGACGCTGCCGACATGAAATGGCTTTCCGGCAAGGCCAAAGTCGGCCTTCAGCTGGCGTCTAGCGGCAACAGCCAATTGCAGCTTCTGGAAGCCATGAACGGCAAAACCGAGCTCAAATTCAACGACGGCGCCATTGTCGGCTTCAACGTGCCGGGTGCCATCCGCGGCATCTCGCAGGGCAAGCTGTCGGGCCTGAAGGCGGCACCGACGGAAAAAACCGATTTCAGCGAGCTGAGCGCATCCTTCAACATCGTCAACGGCGAGGCGAAGAACCAAGACCTCCAGTTGGTCAGCCCGCTGCTGCGCGTGACCGGCGGCGGTACGGTGCAGATCCCCGCCCGCACCGTCGACTACATCGTCAAGCCGAAGGTTGTTTCGTCGCTGCAAGGGCAGCAAGGGGCACAAGGGCTCAGCGGCCTCGAGATTCCCGTGCGAATCGTCGGCTCTTGGGACAAGCCGAAGTTCGAGCCGGACCTCAAAGGCGTCCTCGCCGACCCCAGCAAGGCGATCGAGGCGGTCAAGGGACTTAGCAAACAGTTCAAGGGCAAGAACGCCGAGCAGATTGTTGACGATCTGCTCGGAAAGAACGGCAGTGGCACGCAATCGGATACCAAGGCCAGCGCTAAGGATCTGCTCAACAAGTTCTTGAAGCCCCAGTAGGCCAGCATTTCCGCCACTTTCAGTGCGCAGCGGCGCGATGCCAGAACGTCGCAGCGGTGCGCTAATTTTGCGTCAGCGGACGTCTCTGCGCCGATCGAAAACGCGCGTGACTAGCGAGCTGTTAAATCACGGTAAAGCCGCGACAAAAAATATTTGGGCGTGGGGACAAAAAATTCTTGCGTAGGGGGGGCGTAGGCCTCATATGCACGTTCTCTCGTCTGTCCACCTGCCAACATGGTCGAGGTTTTCCAGAACCAATGAGGTAAGGAGCGGGCGGGTCAAACGCTGTCTACTGGTTGGGGAGGGTCATATGGCCTTTAATGACACCCTCTTCCAATTGGGGATGGACTTGACTCGTTCAAGCACCGCCCAAAAGGAAGATCTTCGCACGCCGTTTCTGTTGCTGAGCACTCTGTTCGTGGTTCGACGGGTTCTCAACGAGAAAGCACCAGTCACGCAGGTTATCACGTTCTTATCGACCTCTATGGCGCCAAGCGCCTGGATGACGTCAAGCACATCGAGCGGACGCTGAAGCGTTGCGCGGACGTGTCCGGCATCCGCTTGGCCCATGTCCACCTGTTGCGCGCCGCCGCTGACGGCGACGTATCGGGTGCCGCTGTGCTCGACGACGGTCACATTTCCGTCCAGGCGCGTTCGGAAACCGGCTTTGCCGCTTTCGACGTGTTCATGGGTGGCGTAGCCAAGCCGCAGCGCTGCGTTGAAGTGCTCCGCGAGGCCTTTGCGGCCCGTGAGGTATCGGTCAAAATTCTGCAGCGTGGCGGTGAGCCCGTTGCGCAGGCGACCGTGGCGCAGTCTGCAAAGCCGGGTTCTGCCCGTCTGCGCAGCTTCAAGGGCGGTCGCAAGGCGAAGGCCGCGTAAGCGCCTTTAAGTAGCCCGCGACGTTCACGATACAGCGCTAACAAAACAACGCGCCCGGCTATCCGCCGGGCGCGTTTTTCGTGGCGCCGGCCGTGGGCGCGAGCCAACCCCGTTAAAAGTCTATGTGCGCTGTGGCAAGGCTTCGCCGCCGGCTTTTTCGACGGGCGCCAACAACGCCGAACCTGCGTCGGTCGGCAAGCGCCAGAAGATCAACGACGACAGCCCGGCAATCATGCCAATCGCGATGAATACCGGCGGGAAATGGGCCATATCGAGCTGACCACCTCCGGTTAGGTTCTGCATGATTTCAAGCCCGAGCGCCGCCACCGTTACACCGACCGCCCCTGAGAGCTGCTGAACGACGGATGAGAAGCTGGTCGCGCGGCTGAGCTTGTCGGGTGGCACGTCGGCAAACGCGAGCGTGTTGATGGACGTGAATTGCAGCGAACGCGACAGCCCGCCAATCAGGAACAGGCCGGTGATGACCAGCACCGGCGTTGCCGTGCTGAAGACGGCTGGGATAGCTGTGAAGAGCGACGAGACCAGCGCGTTGGCGATCAGCACGCGCCGGTAACCAAAGCGTCGCAGAATCGCGGCGGCCTGGGTTTTCATGAACATTGCGCCGATCCCGGACGCAAAGGTCAGCATGCCCGACTGAAACGGCGTCATGCCGAAGCCATCCTGAAAGAGCAACGGCAGAAGGAACGGCGCGGCGCCGAGCCCACTTCGGAACAGAAAACAGCCAACGACACCGGCACAGAACGTCTGGTTGCTCAGCAACCGAAGATCAATGATCGGAGAACTGGTGGTCAGCGCGTGCCAGACATACGCCAACAGCAGGCCGGCGCCGGTGGCCGTGATCCAGATCACCGCTTGTTGACTGACAAGGTCGAGCCCGATCAGCGTGACGCCGGTCAGAAACAGCGACAGGCCCGGCCCGATCATCAGGAAGCCGGTGATGTCGAATTGGCTCTGGCCCTCCTCGCGCAGATCGGGAATGAAGCGCGTGATCAGCGCGACGCCCGCCAAAGCGACTGGCACGTTGATCCAGAAGATCCAACGCCAATCGAAATAGGTGGTGATGAAGCCGCCGAGCGGCGGCCCGAGCACGGGGCCGATAAGCGCTGGAATGGTGATCCATGCGACCGCGTTGATGACCTCGGATTTGGGCACCGCCCGCCACACGATCAGGCGGCCGACGGGCGTCATCATGGCGCCGCCCATGCCTTGCAGAACGCGCGCCGCGACCAGAGACCCCAACCCCGTCGATAACGCGCAGGCGATCGAGCCGGCCGCAAATACGAGCATCGCCGCCCTGAACACGTTCTTGGCGCCGAAGCGGTCGGCCATCCACCCCGAAGCCGGAATAAACACAGCGAGCGCCAACAGGTACGTTGTCAGCACCAGTTTCAAGTGAATAGGATTGGCGTTGAGATCTTTGGCAATGGCCGGGAGCGAGGTGGCAAGCACCGTCGCGTCCAGGTTTTCCATGAACAGCGCGGTCGCGACGATGAGCGGAATGATGTTGCGATGTAAGGCTGGCGTCATGGCCGCGTTTCTACCATGGAATTTGAGACGCGAATGCGCCCACGGGGTGAGACCAAGGTGCACGGCGCGGCTTACCCTGGGTGCCCTCCTGGGTACCTTGGGCGTGCTGATGGCGCCGCTCCTTTGGGCCCCCGTTTTGGCGGCTGCAGGTCCCGCAGATCCCCCTGTTCCGGCGGGCCGCAACCCGGGGGGATTTCCCGTCGCCGTTATCGGCGATGGCTTTGATTACACCCAGCGGCCGCTCGCCCAAATGCTGGCACGCGACGGCGAAGGCGAAATCATCGGCTACGACTTCATCGACGACGACCGCCAGCCATTCGGCACCGGCCCGGATACGGACGCCGCCGGAATCGTGATCGGCGAGGGCCAAGCCGCCACTGTGGTGGCGATCCGCGCCGACGTTCGCCAGATCGTCTCGCTCACTCGCGCCATAGGATATGCCACGCAAAGCCCGGCCTCCATCATTGCTATTCTGGCGCCCATCTCGACGCGCGAGGTCGCCACCGTCATCGCGGCGGCAGCGCGAAAGTTTCCGCGCCATCTGTTCATCCTGGAAGCCGGTGATGACGGCCTCGATCTCGATGCGCAATCGCCTGCTCATATAGCTCCCGAAAATGTCGTCGTGGTCACCAGCGCCGACGCACAGGGCACGTTAACGCCGTCCGCCAACAGCGGCTCATCCACTGTTGATCTTGCAGTGACGACGTCTGGCGTCTGGGATCGTTCCAACACAACGCCTGCGGCATCGCCGTCGAAGACCGCGGTTGCTCGCATAACCGCGTTGGCCGCGCGCCTTAGAGCGGTTGAACCAGAGGTCACCGTTGCCGAACTGAAAAGCCGGATCATGGCTCTGGCGGCGGCATCGCCCGGCAAGGCCAACACGACGCGCGGCGGCTGGATTGCTGACCCGCGCCGGCATTTCTGGCTCGAATGACGCAGCCCGCGCGATTACAGCTGCAAATGTCAAGAATTTCGCGACTTTCAGTCGCCCACTGGTTTGCGAAACGGAAACACAAGGCCTTGCCCTGAGGTCCACTTCGTCCGATACAAAAAGGGAGATCTCTGACGTCTTGAGATGCCCGCTAGGAGACACGCGCCCATGACCGGCGAACCGGCCAGTTCCAGCACCTCCGCGCCCTTGATCGATCCGTTTGGCCGGTCGATCGAATACTTGCGCGTATCGGTAACGGACCGCTGCGACTTCCGCTGCGTTTACTGCATGTCCGAGCATATGACGTTCCTGCCGAAACACGATTTGTTGACGCTCGAAGAATTGGACCGCCTGTGCTCGGCGTTTGTGCGTCGCGGCGTACGCAAGCTGCGCATCACCGGCGGCGAGCCTCTCGTGCGCAAGAACATCATCTGGCTGTTCAACCAGCTCGGCCGCCATCTGCAAACCGGCACCCTCGATGAATTGACGCTAACCACCAACGGCAGCCAACTCGTCAAGCACGCCCGCGATCTCAAGGCAGCGGGCGTCGAGCGCATCAATCTGTCGATCGACACACTCGTACCCGAAAAGTTTAAGGCGATCACACGATGGGGCGATCTCTCCAACGTGCTGCGCGGCATGGACGCCGCCCAAGATGCCGGACTCAAGGTCAAGATCAACGCCGTTGCCCTCAAGGGCTTCAACGAAGATGAGATCGTCGATCTGATCCACTTCGCGCATGGACGTGGCGCCGATCTGACGCTGATCGAAACCATGCCACTCGGCGAAATCGAGGAAGACCGGACAGACCAGTATCTGCCACTGTCGGTCGTGCGCGCACGCTTGATGGATACCTTCACGTTGGAAGACAGCGCCCATCGCACGGGCGGCCCGGCGCGCTATGTCACCATCAAGGAAACCGGCGGGCGGCTCGGGTTCATCACGCCGTTGACGCATAACTTCTGCGAAAGCTGCAACCGCGTGCGCCTCACCTGCACCGGCACGCTCTATATGTGTCTCGGCCAGGACGACGCCGCCGACCTCAGAAAGCCGCTGCGCGATTCAGCAGAAGATGACCTCATCGACGCGGCTGTTACGGAAGCCATTTCGCGCAAGCCGAAAGGCCATGACTTCGTTATCGACCGGCGCTCGCAGAAGCCGGCCGTCGCACGCCATATGAGCGTGACGGGCGGATGATCGTCGCTCATATCCAATGACGACCAATAGGCCCGCGACGACACGCAGCGCCAACATCACCGGCATCGCCGCCATGTTGGCGTCCATGGCTGCGTTTATCGCCAACGACACCTGCGTGAAGCTGATCGGCGAGACGCTGCCGCTCGGCGAGTTGATCGCGCTGCGCAATAGCGCTGCAACGCTCTACATCCTGCTATTCGCCGCCATTTTCGGCGGACTGACGCTGCCGAAAAATCCACCCAAGCGCCTGCTGGGATTGCGGCTCATGGCGGAATTTTTCTCGACGTTGTTCTTTCTCTCAGGCCTCGTGCTGCTGCCGATTGCCGACGCGACGGCGATCGGCCAGTTCACGCCGATCGCGATCACCGCGGCGGCCGCGATCTTCCTGAAAGAACACGTTGGGTGGCGGCGCTGGCTGGCGACCGTGTTCGGCCTCATCGGCGTGTTGCTGATCATCAAGCCCGGCACGGCGTCGTATTCACCGGCCGCCTTGCTGATTCTGGCGGCGGTTGCTTTCATCGTACTGCGCGATCTGGCGACGCGCGCGATCTCTCGCGAGGTGCCGACGCTGACGCTCACAGCCATGTCGGCTTCGGTCAGCATCTTTTCGGGCGTCGTGTTGTGGCCGTTTGAAACCTGGATCGTGCCGACGGCGTATCAGGCCGGATTGCTGATGCTTGCGGCGTTCTTCCTGACGATTGCCTATGCGCTGATCGTGATTGCCATGCGCCATGGCGACGTCGGTATCGTCTCGCCCTTCCGTTACGCCGTGATCGTATTCGCGATTATCTCAGGTTGGATTTTCTGGGACGCCTTGCCGGATCCCTTCCAGACTGCGGGCATCATCATTCTGTCGGTTGCTGGCCTTTATACGTTGCATCGCGAGCGCCAGCTCCACAAAGCCCAGTAAAAGCGCGGCTTCGCCCCGCGCACTGTGCCGTTAGGTTGCCGCCAGCTTCACTCTTACTCAATATGCTTTTGTTAGCGTTCAGCATGTCGGCCGTTTGTTTACGGCTTATTAGCTATAGTTGGTGCGTTCCCCATGCGATCGTCAGCGCCTGCCCTGCAAATCACCGATCTCCGCAAATCCTACACACGGCCTGCAGTGGACGGATTATCGCTGACCATTCATCGCGGAGAGTTTTACGCGCTGCTTGGACCGAACGGCGCTGGAAAAACCACGACACTGCGCATGGTCGCCGGATTGCTGCAGCCGGATGCCGGCCAAATTTGCATTTGCGGTATCGACGCGCGCACGTCTCCGGTCGAAGCCAAATCGGTGATGGCCTGGGTGCCCGACGAGCCGATGATTTACGACAAGCTCGACCCAATGGAATATCTGGAATTCGTCGCCGGGCTTTGGGCCATGGACGCCCGGCGCGCCGAGACGCAAGCCCGCGAGCTGATTGGCATTCTGGGACTCGAGCCACACGCCAACACGCGCTGCCAGGGCCTCTCAAAAGGCATGCGCCAGAAGGTGGCACTGGCCGGCGCCCTCATCCACGATCCCGAGTTGATCATTCTCGACGAACCGTTGACGGGCCTTGATGCAGCGTCCGCGCGGCAAGTGAAAGAAGTGCTGCGCCAGCGCGTCGCCAACGGCACCACGGTCATCATGACCACCCACATTCTCGAAGTCGCCGAACGCATGGCCGAACGCATCGGCGTCATCGCCCAGGGCCGCCTGATCGCCGAAGGCACGCTGGCCGAATTGAGCGTGCAAGCCGGTCACGGCGGCACCAACCTTGAAGAAATTTTCTTAAGCCTCACCTCAGCCGAGAGCGCAGCGGCATGAACGCGACAGCAACCCTGACGTGGTTCGCGCGCCATGAACTGACGCTGGCGTGGCGGGACTGGGCGGCCATGATGGCGGGCGGGCGCACGAAGCGCGAGCGCGCAGTCACAATCGGCGCCTTGTTCTTCATCGGCCTGCTGCACTGGCTTGCTTATGCGATCCTCGCGCCCATCCTGAAACCCGAAATGCTGGCGAGCAAGCAAGCACTGATCGTGCTCACCGCGACGCTGCTGCTGACCTTCTCGATGATGATGTCGCAAGCGATCGAACAGGTTACCCGCGCATTCTACGCCCGCTCCGATCTCGATTTGATTTTGTCGTCGCCGGCCTCCTCTCAACATCTGTTCGCAATCCGCATCGGCTCCATCGCCGTCGCCGGTGCGATGATGACGTCGCTGCTAACCGCGCCGTTCATCAATATGGCCACCTATCTCAATGGCGCGCACTTTCTATCGGCCTACGCCGTGATCGCCGCTATGAGCATGCTGGCAACCGGTCTCGCGGTCATCGGCGCCATCGCCTTGTTCAAATCTGTCGGTCCAAAGCGCACGCGCCTGATCGCTCAGATCGTGGCAGCCGTCGTCGGCGCTGCCCTGCTCATCGGCCTGCAGGTTGCGGCCATCATGTTGTACGGTAACCTGTCACGCTTCGATGTGCTGAAATCCGATCTCATCGCGCGCTCGGCGCCAGATGCGTCGAGCCTGTTCTGGCTGCCCGCCAACGCCGTTTTGGGCGACGCCTTGTCCATCGTGGCGCTGATGATTGCCGGAGGTGCGTTCCTGGCGACAGTCATCGCCCACTATTCCAACCAATTCGGCGGCCATGCGATCGCCGCAGCGGGCGTGTCGGACCACACCGACGCCAAAGGCAGCGCCCAGCGCCCCTTCCGCAGCCTGACCGCCAAGCAAGCGCTGCGCGCCAAGGAGTGGACGCTACTGAAGCGCGATCCCTGGCTCGCGTCGCAAACGCTGATGCAAATTCTCTATCTCGTGCCGCCTGCGCTGTTGTTGTGGCGGGACATGGGTGCCAATACGCAGGTGCACGTCATTCTCGCGCCTGTGCTCGTCATGGCCTTCGGTCAACTTGCCGGCGGTTTGGCGTGGCTGGCGATTTCCGGTGAAGATGCGCCCGATCTGGTGGCCACCGCGCCGCTGCCGCGCCGCGCGATCATGCGTGCCAAAAATGAAGCGGTGCTCATGGCGATAGCAACCGTGGCGCTGCCGCTGGTGGGCGGCGTCGCCATCGTGTCGATCGGCGGCGCCATCGCAACCGCTGCTGGTATTGCAGTGGCTGCCGTCTCAGCTATCGCCATTCAATTGTGGTTCCGCGTGACGGCAACCCGTAGCCAGTTCCGCCGCCGCCAGACGGCCTCTAAGACGTCAACGTTTGCCGAAGCGTTCTCGTCGATCTTCTGGGCAGGCGCGACCGGATTTGCGGCAGCAGGATCGCTATTCGCGCTGCCGTTCGTGGCGCTGGCTCTGATCACGCTGGCGATCGCCTACGCGATCAGCCCGCGCGCCTGAAAGCAAAGACAATCTAAGCCAGGATCGCCCTGACCGCCGACTTGATCTGGTCGAGCGTGAACGGCTTTGAGATCGCCGCGAAGCGTCGCGCGTTGACGCCATGCGCGCGATCGAGTTGATCGGAAAAACCCGACATTAAAACAACGGCGAGCGACGGCTTCAGCGCCACCGCCTCACGCACCAACGCCACGCCATCCATTTGCGGCATGTCGACATCGGTGACCAGCAGATCGATGCTGCTAGAATTGGCCGTCAGATAATCGAGCGCCTCGCCGCCATCTTGGGTGACGTGGACACTATGGCCTTCGGCGGTCAACGCGCGGCGGACCAGATCGCGGACGGCGGCATCGTCATCGGCAAGCAGAATGGTGGCCATATCGCGTTCCTTTGTCCAAGCTTCGGCTCTGCTGTCGTCAGTCCACGATGCGGCCAACATACGGCAATTCGCGGTAGCGGTGGGCCACGTCCATGCCGTAACCAACAACGAACACGTCTGGGCATGTAAAGGCGTGATAGTCCGCTTCGATGTTGACGGCGCGGGCGACATTCTTCTTGAGCAATACGCAGGTCTCTATGACATTGGCCCCGCGGGCCGAAATCAGGTCCTTGGCGAACGCCAGCGTGCGGCCTGAATCGAGCACATCATCGACCAGGATGACGTGGCGACCCTCAACATGCAGATCCAGGTCGCGCAGGATCGTCACCTGCCCCGACGAGGTGCGGCTTTTTTTGTAGCTCGAGAGGGTCAGAAAATCGACCTCGGGCGTCAGCCCAACGCCATGCAGCGCACGCAGCAAATCGGCGGCGAACACGAAGCTGCCTTTGAGGATCGGAACGACCAGCAGGTTTTCCGGCTTTTTGGCGGCAATTTCCCCCGCAAGGCTCGCTAGGCGGCGACCAATCTCGTCGGCGGCATAAACCGTCTCAATTTTGAGCCCTGCTTCGGTTTCCGGCATATCCTGTCCTTTTCTGGTGAACGGCCGATTCTAGTGGATGTCTGGGCGCCCGGCACCCCCTGCCGCAACTGGCAAAACCCGAGGAAATTGTGCACACGACCCTGCCATAATCGTGATCGATTGATCGACGTCACGATCCTATGTCTATACAGACACCGGACGCCTTCTGAGTCTTGACCAATTTGCCGCTGAGGCCAACCCCCAGTGATTCGCTTAACGAACGTTGGATTGAAATATGACCGGGGCCCGGAAGTGCTCTCGGACGTCAATTTTCATCTGCGCCCCGGCTCGTTCCACTTCCTTCACGGAGAGTCGGGCGCGGGCAAAACGTCGTTGCTGCGCCTTATGTTCATGTCGCTCCATCCGACGCGCGGTCAGTTGCAGATGTTCAGTGAGGACATCAGCCGGGTCAACCCGCAGAAGCGGGCGCAGTTGCGCCGGCGCATCGGCATCGTATTCCAGGATTTTCGCCTGCTCGATCATCTGACCATCTGGGAGAATGTTGCGTTGCCGTTGCAGGTCATCGGCAAGAAGCCATCGGATTATCGAGAAGACGTGACAGACTTGTTGCAGTGGGTTGGCCTCGGCGACCGGATGTATGCTAATCCTTCGGTGCTCTCGGGCGGGGAAAAGCAGCGCGCGGCCATCGCACGCGCCGTCATCGGCAAGCCTGAGGTTCTGCTCGCCGACGAGCCGACCGGTAACGTCGACCCGCAAATGGCGCGCCGGCTGTTGCGTTTGTTCGTCGAGTTGAACAGGCTTGGAACTTCGGTCGTCATCGCGACCCACGATCATCAATTGATGCGGCAATTCAAAGCGCCGCGCATCGAGGTGCACAAGGGCCATGTCCGGATCATATGACCGCTTTTCCGGGCGCCCGCAGCCGCCACCTCAGGCGACCGCGTTCGACCCCTATTCGACGCCGGTGACCGGCCCCGCGACCGGGCCTGGCCCGGGCGCGTCGAGAGGCAACGTGACCGGTGGCGGCATGACGGGTGCTCCAGGTGGCGCGCATTTTGCGCCGCACGCTGCAGGACACCCCACTGGATATGCTCCGCCTCCGGCAATTGCACCCGAACCTGAACCCACCCTCCTCGCGCCGCCACTCGACGACGCGCCGCGCGATCTCTATGCGCCCTCGCGCGACGGCGACCGTGGCCGCAAGATGAAGACCACCGCACCGGTTGTGCCGCCTGGCTCGGTCACCGGACGCTCGCTGACACTGGTCGTCGCGATCATGTGTTTCCTCGCCTGCCTGACGGCAGGAGCCGTGTGGATGATCAAGCAATCGGCCGACGCCTGGCTGAGAGACATCGCCAGCGAGGTCACCGTTCAAGTCGAGCCCCAGGACAAGACCGACATCGAAAAATCCGTTTCCGACGTCGCGACCTTCCTTGAGAAGCAAGCCGGCATCGTCAGCGCCAAGCCGCTTGATCTTGCAGCCTCATCGGAATTGCTTGAGCCGTGGCTCGGTTCATCGGATGCGTTGAAGTCATTGCCCGTGCCGCGCCTGATCGCGATCGAAATTAACCGGACCGAGCCGCCAGATCTGACGGCGATCAGTACTGCGCTCGGACGCGACTTCACCGGCGTCACCCTCGACGATCATCGCCGGTGGCAGCAGCAGATCCGCGCCGTCACCGGATCGTTCGCCCTCGGAGGTTTGGCGATCCTCGCGCTTGTGGCTGCGGCGACCATGGCCATCATCGTTTCAGCGACCAAGAGCGCGATGGCCTCAAACCGCGAAATCGTGGAAGTGCTGCATTTCGTTGGCGCAACAGACAAATTCATTTCACGCGAGTTTGAGAAGCACTTCCTTCGCCTCGGCATAAAAGCCGGCATCGTCGGCGCGGTGCTGGCCATGCTGGTGTTCCTCGGCATGCCGGCCATCATGGTGCTGCTAGGCGGCGGTGCGGTCAGTGCTGTTGAAATGCAAAGACTGATTGGCACCGGCTCTCTCGACCCCGCAGGCTACGTTCTGCTGGGCATAGTTGTCGTTATTATCGCGGCATTATGCATGATTACGTCCAGAATTGGCGTGTATCGCATTCTGCATGGCAAGCATTAACCGCATTCGCAGCCTAAGTGTTGCTTTGAAACCGTTGCCGCCGTGTACCGATCCCCTATTGTAAGCGCATTGATTTAAGAGTTTCGAGTAAGTATCGATGCCGGATTCGATACGTCTATAAACTGGTACAAATTTTTTAAGTGAGCTGCCGAAAGCATGAAGCTTGTCGCCCGCGCTTTTGTTGTTATTGCGGCCCTCGCTGCTGCGACGCTGGCGTTTGGCTTTGTGCTGTTCGCCACATCCGTGATGCGCGGCCCGTTTGGCGGCGGCGAACGTGCCGACGCGATCGTTGTGTTGACGGGTGGCGATAACCGCGTCGTCGAAGGCGCGCGTCTGTTCGCCGAAGGGCGCGGCAAGCGTCTGCTTATTTCAGGCGTCAACCGGCGCACGCGCCGCGAAGACGTGCAGCGCATCTCAGGGCTCGATCTCAAATCGTTCACCTGCTGCGTCGATCTTGGCTACGAGGCACTCGATACAGTCGGCAACGCCGATGAGACACGCACCTGGGCCAACACCCACGGCTATACGTCACTGATCGTAGTGACATCGAGCTATCACATGCCGCGCGGCCTTGCCGAGCTGTCACTCGCCATGCCCGATAGGCAACTCATTCCGCATGCCGTCACGCCGCGCAGTTTCCCAGTCAGCGGTTGGTGGTTGCATGTTGCAACCACGCGGATTCTTTTGTCGGAGTATCTCAAGTATATCCCGGCCGTCGCCCGTCTCACCGCACAACGCGTGATGAACTGGAAAGAAGATCGCGCGATCGCCGTTGTCGAGCCGAAGCGCACCGATGGCTGAGCCCGCAATGCCGCGCCCTTCCGTCGCTGTCGTGGTGCGGTCGCTTGCCTACGCAGCCACCTTCTATCTGACGACCGCCGTCTATCTGGTGCTCGGGTCCTGGCTGCTGCTCGCCCCGCGCCGATGGGCCATGGCGGGTCTCAAACTGCACGGCCGGACCTGCGTCGCGCTGCTGCGTCTGATCTGCGGCACCAAGCTCGAAATTCGCGGCCAAGAGAACAAGCCGGCGGGAGCCTGCCTCGTTATCTCGAAGCATCAATCGGCGTGGGATACGTTCGCTTTGATGCCGCTCTTCGATGATCCGGCGGTCGTGCTCAAGGAAGAACTGAAGTGGATCCCGATATACGGGTGGTTCTGCGTCAAATTCGAGCACATTCTGGTCAACCGCGAAAAGGCATCAGCAGCTTTGAAAGCGTTGATCCGCGATGCCAAGGCGCGCGTGGCTCAGGGCCGGCAGATCGTCATTTTCCCGGAAGGCACGCGCACCGCGCCCGGCGCACCGCCCGATTACAAGCCGGGCTACATCGCGCTCTACGAGGCCTTGGGCGTGCCCGCGGTGCCGCTGGCGCTGAACTCCGGCGTCTACTGGCCGCGGCGCAGCCTGTGGCGTTATCCCGGAACGATCGTCGTCGAATTCCTGCCGGCGATCCCACCGGGTCTGCCGCGCGCCGCCTTCCGCCGCCAGATCGAAGCGGAGCTTGAGGCTGCTTCAGGGCGCCTCTTCGAGCAAGCAAAAGCCGCCTCGCCAGCGGCGACGCACCGATAAGCTAGGCACTTGCCTCAACTTAAACATAACGGGAACTTTTTAAGAACATTTAATTGACGCTGGAACAGCGCACGCTTATATTCGGGTGACGTCGTGGTGTTCCGGAGCCTGAAGCAGCAATGACTGGCAAGCCGTCATTCCTGGCACCGATCTCCGAGGAGATCTGGTCTCGCAAGTACCGTTTCGGTGGCGCTGGAGATCTGGCGGCCGATCAATCCCTTGATGACACCTTCTGGCGGGTCGCCCGCGCGGCGGCGTCTGTTGAGAAGGGCGGCAAGGCGCGGCGCGAAACGTGGGCGCGCACCTTTCATGCAGCCATGGCCGACTTTGGCTTTCTGCCGGGCGGCCGCATTCTGGCGGGTGCCGGTACGGGGCGCGACGTCACTCTTTTCAATTGTTTTGTGCTCGGCACGATCGAAGACGACCTGAGCGCCATCTTCGACGGCGTCAAAGAATCGGCGCTGACCATGCAAGCAGGTGGCGGCATCGGCCATGATTTCTCGACCCTTAGGCCCAAGGGCGCGCTGGTAAAAAGCATCGGCGCCGACGCCTCCGGCCCGGTCAGTTTCATGGACGTCTGGGATGCCATGTGCCGCACGATCATGTCGGCAGGGCAACGGCGCGGCGCGATGATGGCAACGCTGCGCTGCGATCATCCTGACATCGAGGATTTCATCGCCGCCAAAGCCGATCCCAAACGGCTGCGCAATTTCAATCTCTCCGTGCTCGTAACCGACGCCTTCATGGCAGCCGTCAAAGCCGATGCGCCTTGGGATCTGGTGTTCGGTGGCAAGGTCTACAAAACGCTATCGGCGCGCAAGCTCTGGGATGCGCTGATGCGCGCGACCTATGACTATGCGGAACCGGGCGTGATTTTCATCGATCGCATCAACGCCCAGAATAACCTTGCGTATTGTGAAGCGATTTCCGCCACCAATCCTTGCGGAGAGCAGCCGTTGCCGCCCTACGGCGCCTGCCTGCTGGGGTCTATCAATCTGGCGGCTTTGATTGATCAGCCGTTTACACCGACAGCCGGGCTTGACGACCGCAAGCTTGCCGAGCGCGTTGGGATTGCGGTTCGCCTGCTCGATAACGTCATCGATTTATCGCGCTATCCGCTAGAGGCCCAAGCCAGAGAAGCCAAAGCCAAGCGCCGCATTGGTCTTGGCATCACAGGCCTCGCCGACGCGCTGATTTTCTGCGGTCTCAATTACGATTCTGATGCCGCCCGCGCCATGGCCGGACGCTGGATCGCGGCGATCCAGAACGCTGCTTATGCGGCAAGCGCCAACCTCGCCAAGGAGAAGGGCGCATTCCCAGCGTTTGACGGTCAAGCGTTTCTGGAGCGGCCCAACGTCAAGCGCCTGAACGACGGCGTGCGGACGGCCATCGCGGCGCACGGTTTGCGCAATGGCTGCCTGACCTCGATCGCGCCAACGGGCACGATTTCGCTTCTGGCCGGCAACGTGTCGAGTGGCATCGAGCCGGTTTTTGGTTTTACTTACCAGCGGCGCGTATTGGCGACCGACGGCAGTTCGCGCGAAGAAGAGGTGCAAGACCTCGCCTTCAAAACTTTCGTGGCGCGCACCGGACGGGGTGATCACGTCCCGCAATCGTTTGTGATTGCTGACCAGTTGACGCCCGCGGCGCATCTGCAAATGCAGGCCGCAATGCAGCCGTTTATTGATAGCGCCATCTCCAAAACCATCAATTGCCCGCAAGACATAGCCTTCGAGGCGTTCCGCGAGATCTATGTCGACGCCTATGCGATGGGCCTCAAAGGCTGCACGACCTACCGGCCCAACCTGGTGACCGGGGCAGTGCTGTCGCATGCGCCGGTGCCAGCCGCGCCACCGGCTGGTGTGCAAGCGCGCCCAGCCGCACTAGCTGCGGTTGATGGCGGACACGGCAGATCACCGGGCGTCGTCTATATGACCAAGCCGCTCGAACGCGACGCGGCGCTGGAAGGCTTCACCTACAAGATCAAATGGCCCGCTAGTCCGCACGCCCTCTACGTGACTATCAACGACATCGAGCGCGAAGGGCGCCGCCGGCCGTTCGAAATTTTCATCAATACCAAGAACCTCGAACATTATGCCTGGACGGTTGCGCTGACGCGCATGATCAGCGCGGTGTTCCGCCGGGGCGGCGACGTGACGTTCGTCGCCGAGGAGCTCAAGGCGGTCTTCGATCCCGAAGGGGGCCGATGGATGGGCGGACGCTATGTGCCAAGCCTGCTGGCCGCCATCGGTGACGTCATCGAAGGCCACATGATCCGGATCGGGTTTCTGGTTCCTGAAGCGGACACGGCGTCAGACGGGGTGAGGCGCAAGAGCAGCGCCGCGGCGTCAGATCCATTGGACTCGGATTTCATAGCAATCGACCAGCCCACCGCGCGCTCATCCGAGCCGCCGGGCACAGCGGGTGGCCAGGCTACACGCTCGGAACGCCAGCCAACGGCGGGGGCAGAACAAAGACCAGGACCAGGACCGCTCGGGCGCACGTGTCCGCATTGCGGCAATCGCAGCCTGTACCGCGTCGAGGGATGTTGGACGTGCTCGGACTGCATGTATTCGCACTGCGGCTAGGCCATGCCCGCCGCACTCCGAACACGCCTCTCAACCGCAACCGTTGACGGATCTTTACGCGCCGCCGCGCGCCCGCCAAATACTCGCCCAGAGTGTTGCGGCAACGGCCACTTCTCAACATTTCATTGACCATAGCGCGGACTTGCCCCTGGAGCGCTCCAATCGGGTCAAATTCTAGCTTCAATGGATCGAGATCGTTCACCTTAGCGGGGTATGAAAGAGGAATAAGAATATGACCATACGGCCTTTGGGCCGGTGCAGGGGTGTTGCGTAATGAGTGCCGAAATTATTGGACTGGCGGACTACCGTGCGCGCCGCGCCGGCTACATCGAGGTTGACGCCGAAGGACAGACGAACGTGCCGGCCGACACCTGCCCGCGCTTCCATTTCTGGACGGAGCCTCTGGCAAGCGTTACGTCCACACCGTCTACAGCTTGTTTGATTGTCCGCCGCTTGGCCTTGCGAGCTACGTGCTCGTGCGCCGCTCCAATAAAACCGAGCGCTCGGTTCTGGCGATCGGGCGTCTGTCACACGAGCAGGCCTCATTGAACCTTGCGGAAATCCGTCAGCGCGCCGCAACGCTTGGCGCCGATGAAGTTCACGTCCATTTGCTCGTTGGAACGCTCAGCGAATGTCAGGCGGTCGAGGTCGATCTGCGCACCGCTCAGTTCGCCGCACGCGCGCGCTAAGCAGCGTTTCCGCCTCGATCAGCGCCAATTGGCGCGGTGAGTGAAGCGGTTGATATCCGCTTCCTTCAGGCGGCGGTTTGGCGGCCATTCATTCAACGCGCAGTGTGATACGAGCGTGCGCCCGCGCCGCCCCCGGATGGCGCCGAGGCAGGTCCGCACGCGCTCTAGTTCGCGTTCGCGGATGCCGAGCCGTTTCAATTCCGCAAGCGTGCTGATCAGGTAATCGACATTCGACCCGGAGCCGCCATTGGCGCCCGCGATGATGTGCGCTTGGCGCTGCACCGGCACGCGGCGCGTGAACCCGGGATGCGCCGGCTCCGACAAATAGACCAGTGCCCGTTGATCGCTTCGTTCTGCGCCAAGCAGACAAATCTTGACGCGCGCTTCCCGATAGATGCCGCTCGATTGTTCGCGCACCCGCAAATAATTGCGGACCGCGACCGCGTCCTGGGCTGCAACACGATAGGCGAGGCCATCCGTCATACCGCCGCGATCGAGACCGAGCACGAGCCCCGGGCGGCGATGCGTGCCGCGATGGATGCGCGACGCAATACAGAATCGGCGGTGCCAACCGGTGAGCCTCGCGGGCATAACGTCAGCGAAGGGGAAACCTGGGCGCCACATCAGCGAACCGTAGGCAAAAACCCACAGATCTGGTGTCGCGTCCTGCAATGGATTGATCCTCAGCTTGCTTTATCGGTTTTGCCGCGACGTCCGAAATCCGGATCGTTGGTATCCTGGCCGGCCTGAATGACGCCGCGGCGCACCGCACGCGCGGCCGTGAAAAGCCGTTCCAGCGTTTCGCCATCACCAAACCGGATGGCGCGCTGCAACGTCACGAGATCCTCTGAGAAGCGCCCGAGCATTTCGAGGACCGCGTCCTTGTTGTTCAGGAACACGTCGCGCCACATCACGGGGTCGGAGGCTGCGATGCGCGTGAAGTCGCGGAAGCCGCCGGCCGAGAACTTGATCACCTCGCTGTCCGTCACGCGCTCAAGATGGGCTGCCGTATTGACTATGTTGAACGCGATCAGATGGGGCACATGGCTAGTAATAGCGAGCACCATATCGTGGTGTTCCGGCGTCATGATCTCGACCTGCGAGCCAAGCTTGCGCCAAAAGTCTTCAAGCCGAGCGACCGCCAAGCGATCCGCTTCGGGCTCCGGCGTCAGAATGCACCAGCGCCCGTCGAACAGTTCCGCAAAGCCCGCTTCGGGGCCTGACTGTTCGGTGCCGGCGATGGGGTGACCGGCGATAAAATGCACGCCCTCGGGGATGTGCGGAACGATATCGCGCACAACGGACGCTTTCACGGAACCTACGTCGGTGACGATCGCGCCGGGTTTCAGATGCGGCCGGATTTCTTCGGCAATTTTGCCATAGGCGCCGATCGGCGTGCATAGAACTACGAGGTCGGCGTCTTTCACGGCTTCCGCTGCCGTCTCATAGGCGCGCGAAACCAAACCGAGTTCGACGGCCTTTTCGCGGGTCGCGGCGGTCGATGATGACCCGACGATCTCGCCAGCCAGACCGGCGCGGCGGATGGCGTGGCTGATAGATGAGCCAATCAGACCAATGCCGATCAGCGCCACGCGCTTGAACATGATCCCGCTCATCCTGCAGCTCCCGCGATGTAGGCCTTCAGCGCGGCCAGCGCGCGCTTGTTGTCGCTCTCCGATCCAATCGTCATACGCAATGCGTTGGGAAAACCGTATGCGCCAACTTTGCGCACGATGACGCCTTGCGATTTGAGATACAGGTCGGCGCCTTCGGCCGTCTTGGCAGACCCTTCGGGGAAGTGAAACAAAACAAAGTTGGCGACGCTTGGCGTGACTTTGAATCCGAGCGCTTGCAACTCTGCTGAAACGCGCGGCAGCCATACATCATTGTGCGCCTTGGCCGCATCGACGTGCGCGACATCGTCCATGGCGGCGGCACCTGCGCTAAGCGCGGGCGACGACATGTTGAATGGACCACGTATACGGTTCAGCACGTCAGCGATGCCCGGCGGGCAATAGGCCCAGCCGATGCGCAGCGCGGCGAGCCCGTGGATCTTGGAGAAGGTGCGCGTCATCACCGTGTTGCTCGTCGAGGCGACGAGCTCGATGCCGGCTTCATAATCATTGTTGCTGGCGTACTCGGCATAGGCCGCATCTAGGATCAGCAGAATGTCGTCGCGCAGGCCGGCCCGCAGCCGCCGCACCTCACTGATCGGAATGTAGGTGCCGGTCGGGTTATTGGGATTGGCGACGAACACGACCCGCGTCTTGTCCGTGACGCAGGCGAGGATGGCGTCGACGTCAGTGTGCAGGTTGGTCTCGGGCGCGACGACGGGTGTCGCGCCGTTGCTCAGGATAGCGATGCGATAGACGAGGAAGCCGTGGGCTGTGTAGATCGCCTCGTCGCCCGGTCCGAGATAGCCGCGTGCCAGCATCCCCAGCAACTCGTCTGAGCCCGAACCACACACGATGCGCGACGCATCGAGCCCATAGCGGCGGGCGATGGCGGTTCGCAATTGGGTCGCTTGACCGTCAGGATAGCGTTCCAGATCGTGCGCCGCGGCTTTAAAAGCCTCGATGGCCTTCGGGCTCGGACCTAGCGGGGTTTCGTTCGACGACAACTTGGCGGGCGTAACCCCGCCAGGTACCTTGCTTTCGCCCGGCACATAGGCCTCAATATCCAGGATTCCGGGGCGTGCGGCAGGGCCGAGGGTCGGCATGGCTGATCTCTGTTGTTGCGGGCGGCAGGCTGGCCCAGGTGGGCGCGGCATTCCGGCGTAGTGATAGGGGCTAGCCCTCTTGAAATCAAAGATTAAAGTTGACTTTGCGGGGCGCGAGCCTAGCACACGACTCAAGCCAGCAAACACGGCTTCGCCGGGGTAGGATCAAAGCGACTGTATGAACTCCGCGGCATCTGATCAAAGTGCACAATCGCCTCACCGGTTGAATGAGGTCCACACGCCTTCAAGCGCCGTCGTGCGTTTTGACGAGAGCGCGCCGCTACACCTTGCCTGCCAGCAGAGCCTAGCACCGTTCAGCATTGCCTATCAGACCTACGGCACGCTGAATGCCGCCAAATCCAACGCCATTCTGATCTGCCACGCTCTGACCGGCGACCAGCATGTTGCGAACGTCCATCCGGTCACCGGCAAGGCAGGCTGGTGGGAAACCCTCGTCGGCCCCGGCAAACCGGTCGATACCGACCGCTTCTTTGTTATTTGCTCCAACATTCTTGGCGGCTGCATGGGCTCAACCGGCCCGGCCTCGATCAACCCCAAGACCGGCATACCCTATGGCCTAGATTTCCCGGTCATCACCATCTCCGACATGGTCGATGCGCAGGCCCGCCTCATCGATTACCTCGGCATCGACCAGTTGTTCGCCGTGATCGGCGGATCGATGGGTGGCATGCAGGTTCTGAACTGGGCCGCACGCTACAAAGATCGGGTTTTCGCAGCCGCGCCGATCGCGACGGCGGCTTGGCATTCCTCGCAGAACATCGCCTTCCACGAAGTCGGCCGCCAAGCCGTCATGGCTGATCCGGATTGGCTGGGCGGCAATTACTATGCGGCCGGCAAGATCCCGCGCAACGGGCTGGCGGTGGCGCGCATGGCTGCCCACATTACGTACCTTTCGGAAGAAGCCCTGCACCGCAAATTCGGGCGCAGTCTGCAGAACCGGTCGCACGTTGCTTTCACGTTCAACGCCGAGTTTCAGGTGGAAAGCTATCTGCGCCATCAGGGCTCGACGTTCGTCGATCGCTTTGACGCCAATAGCTATCTCTACATTACGCGGGCGATGGATTATTTCGATCTGAAAACCAAATTCGGCGATGTACTCGCAAATGCCTTCCGCGGAACCAAGACGCGGTTCTGCGTGGTGTCGTTCACATCAGACTGGCTCTACCCGACACGCGAAAGCCGCGAGATTGTGCAAGCCTTGAACGCGGTCGCGGCCAACGTCTCGTTCGTCGAAATCGAGAGCGATAAGGGCCACGACGCGTTCCTGCTCGAAGAGCCGACCTTCTTCGCGACCATCCGCGGCTTCCTGAATGCGGCCGCCACCAAGCGCGGGCTCGAGGCCGCCCAATGACAACACAAACGCCATTTTCGATCCGCGTCGACCATGAGCTGATCGCCGAAATGATCGAGCCTGGTTCGCGCGTGCTCGACGTTGGCTGCGGCGACGGCGAGCTGCTCCAGCTTCTGACAGAGCGCCGCGGCGTCGATGGGCGCGGCGTCGAGCTGGATCGCAACAGGGTCAATGCGTGCGTGGCGCGCGGGCTCTCCGTCATCCAGGGAGACGCCGACCGCGACCTCACCAATTATCCCGACCAGGCTTTCGATTATGCCGTTCTATCGCTGACCATTCAGGCGACCCGCCACCCGAAGCCCGTGCTAGAAAATCTGCTGCGCATCGGACGGCGCGCGATCGTCTCGTTTCCGAATTTCGGGCATTGGCGGATTCGCGCCGGGCTGTTGTTTGGTGGGCGCATGCCGGTGACGCATAACCTGCCCGACAACTGGTATGAGAGCCCAAACGCCCACCTCTGCACGATCCGCGATTTCGCCGATCTGTGCGGCCATGTGAACGCCGACGTTGAGCAAGCGGTGGCATTCAACGCCTACGGCAAGCGTCTGCCGATCAAGTGGTCGCTGTCGATGCAGAACATGTTCGGTGAACAGGCCGTGTTTCTACTGAAGAGCACGGACACAGCCAGGTAAACCGTCAGACGCCCACTCGCGGCGTCCGGTTGATGCTTTCCGACGGCCTCAGAACGCGCACGGTTTCAGCTTTCAATCCACCACCGACAGGCGCCATGATTTCCTTGCGCGCCTCGACGATGATCACGCCGGCAACTCCGAACGACATGCGCGCCAGCGATCGCTCCAGTGTCGGCGCCATGCGCAGCAGCATGCGCTTGTCAAAAGGCGGAAAGTAGAGTGCTTCGCTCCATTCGATCGGCGTGAACAATCCGTCGGTCAACAGCCGCTCAAGCTGCGTCCGGCTGAACGGCAGACCTTGTCCGAACGGTGTTGCATCAATGCGCGACCACAGCCCGCGCCGGTTCGGCACGATAATCAGAAGGCGACCGTCCGGTGCCAACACCCGCCACGCTTCGCGCAGCAAAGGTCCAACACGCTCGGCTTGTTCAATGCAATGCACCGCGAGCAGCCGATCAACGCTGTTGTCGGGCAGCGGCCAGAGATGTTCCTCAACCAGCACCGAGTGGCAGCGTGCGCCCTGCGGCCACACCAGCGCACCCTGCCGGGCCGGCATGAAGCAGGCGACGCGCGCTGCTTCGGCGCGAAACGACCCAAGAAACGGCGCGGCGAAACCGACGCCGACGAGCGTCTGGCCGTTCAAGCGTTTCCAACGTCCGCGAATGCGCGACGCCAGCTGCCGACGGACAATTTGGCCGAGCGGCGTGCGGTAGAAATCGCGGAGATCCTTGGCGTCGAATTGCATTGTCGAGTGCGGGGCCCCGGTCAAATCATGGTGACACGCCACTGTGTACGCCATTTGGCGCTTCTGACAAATAAGCCGGGCCCGCTGAACGGGCCCGGCTGAAACGTGGCGGCTGTTAACCGCCCTTTTTACCGGGAGATGGCCACGCCCAAGCCTTCGATCTGGTCGATCGTCAGCTGAGACGGCGCCTGCAGCTGATCTCCGAACATGGGCGGAGCCGGCACGTCGCGGTTGGCAACGATAACAGGCTGAATTTCGCCAGTTGCGGTGTCGATCTGCACCTCCTGCACGATCACCGAGCCATCGGAGTAGACCGCCTCGACTTTGAGCATGAGGACTTCGGTGCCGACATCCCGGCGCCCGATCAACAGGTCCTTTCCTGCCCGATCCAACCACTGCGGCAACGGCTTTCCATCGATCTGCATGATGCGATAGTCGATAATCTGCCGTGATCCGCTCTCCAGCGTGTTGGAGATCTGGATGATCAGCGTATCCTTCCGCACGAGGCTCTCGATGACCACCTGCTCGCGGGCGCTGAGACCACCGAGATTACCCGGTACGTTGTTACGCATCGAGAACCCGGCCAGCCCGTCAAAGCCAACCTGTTGAT
Organism: Hyphomicrobium sp.; assembly: GCA_016716675.1. Taxonomy (GTDB): domain Bacteria; phylum Pseudomonadota; class Alphaproteobacteria; order Rhizobiales; family Hyphomicrobiaceae; genus Hyphomicrobium_B. The sequence continues at coordinate 148,895 of JADJVG010000006.1, read as the reverse complement.
CTATGCCATTCAAGCCAGCGCTGAACATCATTTCGCGAGCCCGCTCGGCACGGATCGTATCAACGACAACGCCGGTTGTTGTCATCCGCGCGACGCCATCGAGTGACCGCACGCCGTTTGCAGCGGCAAGCACAGCACCGCTCTCACCGAGCTGGCCTGCGAGACTGCGCAACATGCCGATATCGAAGACCGCATCGACCACGGCACCTTCGGCGGTTATGCCTGCCGATGTGCCTGTGCCGCTGCCATTGATGCCATTTTCGAATGGCGTTTCCGTGCCTTCGAAGCCGAACTCCGTGGTCTTTTCGTCATAGCCATCCTCGGCCACGCTGATCGTCACCGACGCGATAGCGAAGCCGCCATTGCCGTCGCTGACAACGTACGTGATCCGATCCGTTCCGACGAAGCCGGCAGTCGGGATGTATTTGATCGAACCGTCCGCCAGGATTTGCACCTGGCCGTTGGCCGCTTGCGCCTTCGTGACCGTCAGAGCGTCGCCATCGGGATCGCGATCGTTGGCCAGCACATTGACTGTCGTGGCCTCACCGGCTTTGACAAATGCACTATCATCCGTCGCCGAAGGCGCGGGGTTCGTCACCGGCCAGGTGAACGTCTTGGTGACAACGCCGCCCTTTCCGTCATCAACCGTCAACGTCACGGTGTAGGGACCGGATTGCGACGCATCTTTCGGCAGCGTTCCAGTAATGACACCGCTCGTCGGATTAATCGACAAGCCGGGTGGCAAGCCGGTTGCTGAGTACGTCAGCGCGTCTCCGTCGACATCGACAACCACCTTCGATACGTCGAACGTAACCTTGCCGCCATCCACCGAAGGCGGCGCCTTTATTTCAGAGACGACGGGAATGTCGTTCAACGGCGTCACAGTAATTGCAACCGTCCGCGTCACTGTTCCGCCGTTGCCGTCAGAGACGGTGTAGGTGAAGCTGTCCTGGCCGTTGTAATTCGGAGCTGGCGTGTAGGTGTAGGTGCCGTTGGCGTTGACCACGACCGTGCCGTGCGCCGGGTTCGACGCCTTCGTGAACGTCAGAGCACCGCCGTCGATGTCCGTCGCCGTCAAGACGCCGCTTACCGGGGTTTCTTCCGGCGTGATGGTCGAGACATTCTGCGCAACCGGCGCGTCGTTAACAGGCGTCACGGTGATTGCGACGGTTTTCGTCACGCTACCGCCCTTGCCGTCGGACACGGTATACGTGAAGCTGTCGCCACCAACATAGTTTGCGTTCGGCGTGTAGGTGTACGTGCCATTGGCGTTGACGACGACGGTGCCATTGGCCGGATCTGACGCCTTCAAGAACGTCAGGGTGTCGCCATCGATATCAGTCGCCGTCAGTATCCCGCTGACGGGCGTATCTTCAGCCGTTACCTTGGAAACGTCGACCGCAACCGGCGCGTCGTTGACCGGCGTTACCATCACAGTGATGGCATGACTGATGACCGCGCCTTTGCCATCCGACACGGTGTACGTGAACGTATCCGAGCCGCTGTAATTCGGAGCCGGCGTGTATGTATACGTGCCATTCGCGTAGACGACGACCGTGCCGTGCGCAGGGTTGGTTCCCGCAGCGTACGTCAAGTCGTCACCGTCGACATCGGTTGCGACAGGCAATGTGCCTGAGAAGACGGTATCTTCCGGTGTCGTCAGCGAACCATTCGTAGCGGTGGGAGCGTCGTTCACCGGATTGATCGTCAGCGTGACGGTCGCCTCCGCAAAGCCGCCCATTCCATCGCTGATGCGATAGGTGAAGCTGTCGGTGCCATGGTAGTTGGCGTTCGGCGTATAGGTGAATGTGCCGTTTGCATTCAAGACAACCGTGCCGTTCGACGGACCAGAGACCGGCGTCAGCCCATTCAGCGCATTGCCGTCGGCATCGACGACCAACAGCGTATTGCCTTCAGGATCGCTATCCTGACCGGGTGTACCCGGCGTGACGTCACCCGTGATGATCGAATCTTCCGCACCTTCCGCCGTGTCATCCACAGCGACCGGCGGGTCGTTGAAGCCAGCGACGTTGATGGTGACAGTGTGCGTAACCGATCCGCCGTTTCCATCGGAAACGGTGTAGGTGAAGCTGTCAGGCCCGTTGTAGTTGGGCGACGGCGTGTAGGTGTACGTGCCGTTCGGGTTGACGACGACCGTGCCATGGCTTGGGTCGGTGGCCTTGGTGAAGGTCAACGTGCTGCTATCGACGTCTGTTGCCGTCAGCGTGCCGCTGACGGGCGTGTCTTCAGTCGTTGTCTGCGAGACGTCGGCCGCCACCGGTGCGTCGTTGACTGCGGTAACCGCGAGCGTCAGCGTACCGGTATCAAAGCCCCCGTTGCTATCGGAGACGGTATACGTCGCGACCGGAACCGGCCCGTTAAAGTTCGCGGCAGGCACGAACGTATACGATCCGTCGATGTTGATGGTGAGGGTGCCGACATTCGGGATCGACGCAGGCGAACCGGCCGTGAACGTGCCAGTGACACCATCAACGGTGAACTGCGTGATCGTCAGCGGATTGCCGTCCGCATCCGTGTCCCCGACCAGCAGGCCAGAGGCCGCCGGAACGGTGAGGGTCGTATCTTCCGTTGCCGTGCCGGTTTCGTCGTCAGCCACCGGTGCGTCGTTGACCGACGTGACGGCGAGCGTCAGCGTACCGGTATCGAAGCCGCCGTTGCTATCGGAGACGGTATACGTCGCGACCGGAACCGGTCCGTTAAAGTTCGCGGCAGGCACGAACGTATACGAGCCATCGGTGTAGATCGTGAGGACGCCGACATTCGGGATCGACGCAGGCGAACCCGCCGTGAACGTGCCAGCAACGCCAGCAACCGTGAACTGGGTGATGGTCAGCGGGTTGTTATCCGCGTCCGTATCGCCGACCAGCAGGCCAGAAGCCGCCGGAACCGACAGAGTCGTATCTTCCGTCGCCGTGCCTGTCTCATCGTCAGCCACCGGCGCGTCATTGACGGCCGTTACGGCAAGCGTCAGCGTGCCGGTATCGAAGCCGCCGTTGCTATCGGAGACGGTATACGTCGCGGCCGGAACCGGGCCATTGAAGTTGGCAGCCGGCACGAACGTATACGAGCCATCGGTGTAGATCGTGAGGACGCCGACATTCGGGATCGACGCAGGCGAACCGGCCGTGAACGTGCCAGTGACACCATCAACGGTGAACTGCGTGATCGTCAGCGGATTGCCATCCGCATCCGTGTCGCCGACCAGCAGGCCAGAAGCCGCCGGAACGGTGAGGGTTGTATCTTCCGTCGCCGTACCGGTTTCGTCGTCAGCCACCGGTGCGTCGTTGACCGACGTGACGGCGAGCGTCAGCGTACCAGTATCGAAGCCGCCGTTGCTGTCCGAGACGGTGTACGTCGCGGCCGGAACCGGGCCGTAGTAGTTGGCAGCAGGCACGAACGTGTACGAGCCATCGGCGTTGATCGTGAGAACGCCGACATTCGGGATCGACGCAGGCGAACCCGCCGTGAACGTGCCAGCAACGCCAGCAACCGTGAACTGGGTGATGGTCAGCGGGTTGTTATCCGCGTCCGTATCGCCGACCAGCAGGCCAGAAGCCGCCGGAACGGTGAGGGTTGTATCTTCCGTCGCCGTACCGGTCTCATCATCAGCCACCGGTGCGTCGTTGACCGCGGTAACCGCGAGCGTCAGCGTACCGGTATCAAAGCCGCCGTTGCTATCGGAGACGGTATACGTCGCGACCGGAACCGGTCCGTTAAAGTTCGCGGCAGGCACGAACGTATACGATCCGTCGATGTTGATCGTGAGGGTGCCGACATTCGGGATCGACGCAGGCGAACCGGCCGTGAACGTGCCAGTGACACCATCAACGGTGAACTGCGTGATCGTCAGCGGATTGCCATCCGCATCCGTGTCGCCGACCAGCAGGCCAGAAGCCGCCGGAACGGTGAGGGTTGTATCTTCCGTTGCAGTACCGGTCTCATCGTCTGCCACCGGCGCATCGTTGACCGCCGTGACGGCGAGCGTCAGCGTACCGGTATCGAAGCCGCCGTTGCTATCCGAGACAGTATACGTCGCGACCGGAACTGCGCCGTTGTAGTTGGCAGCCGGCACGAACGTGTACGAGCCATCGGCATTGATCGTGAGAACGCCGACATTCGGGATCGACGCAGGCGAACCGGCCGTGAACGTGCCCGTGACGCCATCAACGGTGAACTGCGTGATCGTCAGCGGATTGTTGTCTGCGTCCGTATCGCCGACCAGCAGGCCGGAAGCCGCCGGAACAGTGAGGGTTGTATCTTCGGTTGCCGTACCGGTCTCATCGTCTGCCACCGGTGCATCGTTGACCGCCGTGACGGTAACAGTGACCGTTGCCGTCGATACGCCGCCGTTTCCGTCGCTGATCTGGTAGACGATCGTATCCGTGCCATTGAAATTGGCTGCCGGCTGATAGCTGATTGTGCCACCTGGCAGGATCGACACCGTGCCGTTGCTGGCGGTCGCGCCCGTCACCGACAATGCGTCGCCATCGGGATCCGTATCGTTGGCAAGCACGCTGATGGTCGTCGGCGCGGCGTCTTCTGCTACAGTAATGGCGTCATTATTTGCTGTTGGACCAGGGTTCGTCACCGTCCACGTGAACGACGTCGACACGGTGCCGCCTGAATTGCCGTCGCTCGCCGTCACGACCACCGTGTAGGGGCCGGATTGCGACGCGTTCTTATCGATGGTGCCGCTAATGACACCCGTCGCGCTATCAATGACGAGACCAGCCGGCAGACCTGACGCCGCATACGTGAGAACATCGCCGCTATCGACGTCCGCAAACGATGAGGTTACGTCGATGAGCACGGTGGCGCCATCAACGTTGCTGACGTTTGTGATGCCGGTTGTTGTCGGGGCGTCATTCACGGCGGCGACGTTGACCGTAACGGTCGTCGTTTCCGTCGTGCCGTTCGACGTCACGGTGTAACTGAACGTATCGACGCCATGGAAATTCGTGTTTGGCGTATAAACCAGCGTTCCATCGGCCAGGAAGCTGACAGAACCGCTGGCGCCTTGCGTCACGCTGGTCACGGCGCGTCCGCTCGATTCGAAGCTATCGTTCGCGAGAGCGTTAAATGTTACGGCCGTGTCTTCGTTGGTCGACACCGTATTGGCGACGATATCCGCCACGGCATTGATCGTTACCGGAACCGTTTGGCTGGTCGTCGCAGTACCATCGGTGGCCGAGATGCTGAGCACGGCAGCACCATTGTAATCAGCGTCTGGCGCAAACTCCAAGCCTTCGAGTGCGGCGGTGATCGCAGCAGCCGAACCAGAAAGCGTAATCGTGCCTGTGCCGTCGCCGGTGATCGTCAGTCCGGCCGTTGCGGCGAGGGTCAACACGCCGTTGGTCGCCGAAAGCGTCATATTGATCGTGTCGCCATCGATATCCGAAACCGTGATGGCGTTGCCGTTGCTGCTCGAGAAGACGAGCGGCGTATCTTCGTTGACGGACTGGGCGGATGGCACGCTGGCGATAAGCGCGTCATTTGCCGGCGTGACAATAACCTCAACTGTAGCCGTCTCGGTGACGCCGCCTGATGTCACCGTATACGTGAAGGTATCGGTGCCGTTGAAGTTAGCGTTAGGCGTGTACGTAATTTGCCCGCCAGCGCCGATGGAAACGCTGCCGTTGGCCGGCTGCGTCACAGCAGAAACGACTTCCGAAGACCCTTCGAACGTGTCGTTGCTCAGGACATTGAAAACGACTGCCGTATCTTCGCTTGTCGTTTGCGCGTCGTCCGAAATATCGACAACGGCCGTAATTGCCAGCGGAACCGTGCCGCTCGCCGTCGTTGCGCCGTCCGTCGTGCTGACGGTCATACCTGCCGCACCGTAGTAGTCGGCAACCGGCGAATACGTCATACCTTCGAGCGCGGCATTGATGGCCGCTGCAGAGCCGGTAATGACAACTGTTGCTGTTCCATCTCCCGAGACGGTAATGCCAGTGATAGATCCGAGATCGATCACACCATTCGTGACCGAGATGGTCGTCGTCAACGAATCGCCGTCGATATCGGCAACGGTGATTGCGTTGCCGTTCGCTGCGCTGAACGTCAGCGCAGCGTCCTCAACGACGGTCTGGCTCGCAGGAACCGACTGGGTGACAGCGTCGTTGGCCGCAGCCACGACCACCGATACAGTCACTGTTTCCGTCACGCCACCCGACGTCACGGTATACGTGAACGAGTCCGTGCCGTTGAAGTTGGCGTTCGGGACGTATGTGATCGTGCCATTGCCGTTGATGGCCACCGAGCCATTGCTGCCCTGCGTGACCGACGTGACGGTGCGCCCTGCGTTCTCGAATGTGTCATTCGACAAAACCGAGATCGTGGCGGCCGTATCCTCGGTCGCCAACAACGTATCCGCTTGAATGTCGACCACCGGCGAGATGTCAATATCAACAGTTCCAGAAACCGGCGCCGCGACGCCATCTGTCGTTGAGACGCTCATCGTGATCGCGCCATTGTAGTCGGCGACAGGCGTGTACGTCAGGCCGTTCAACGCAGCCGTCACCGCGGCCGGTGCGCCTGTCAGCGTTACTGTGCCGGTGGCGTTGCCGGTGATCGTCACGCCAGCCGTTGCAAGCGCGGTGAGCGAACCCGCCGGAACCGAGATCGTCGTAGTGACGCTTGCCGCCGCGTCGATGTCGGCGATGATGATCTGGTTTCCGTTTGCACCGCTAAAGACAACGTTTGTGTCTTCGCTCGTGCTCTGATCCCCAGGCAGCGTCTGCGCCGGCGCGTCGTTAGCCGCAGCAACGTTGACGGTGACCGTCGTGGTTTCCGTGACGCCGCCTGATGTGACGGTGTATGTGAACGTATCCGTGCCGTTGAAGTTTGCATTCGGCACATAGACGACGCTGCCATTGGCGGCGATGGTGACCGTGCCGTTGGCTGGCTGCGTGTATGCGGTGACAGAAGGCGTACCTTCGAACGTATCGGCCGTTGCACCATTGGTGCCGGTCAGCACATTGAACGAGATGCTGCTGTCTTCCGTGGTGGCAACCGTATCGGCTGTGATATCGGCAACCGGCGTCACCGTAATAGCAACGGTGTCCGTATCCGTTTCAATGCCGTCGCTGGTCTGCACCGTGAGGATCGCCGGTCCGCTGTAATCAGCGGTGCCCGTAAACATCAGGCCGTCGAGCGCCGAGTTGATCTCGGCCGCCGTTCCGGTGAGCGTAATGGTGCCCGTGCCACTTCCGGTGATCGTTGCACCACCGCCGAGCGTGACGGCGAGCGTACCGTTCGTAACGGTCAGCGTGGTCGTCAGCGTGCCGCCGTCGATGTCGGAAACGGATACTCCCGTGATGGCAGTCGCCACATCTTCGGCGACGGTTTGCGCGCCAGGCACGGCATTGACCGGGCCATCATTGGCCGGATTGACCGCAATCGTGAGCGTGCCGGTGTCGAGACCGCCGTTGCCGTCGGAAACGGTGTACGTCGCGACCGGTACGGCGCCGATATAATCGAGCGCCGGATTGAACGTATACGAGCCATCGGCGTTGATCGTGAGCACGCCGACACTCGGGATCGACGCCGGTGAGCCCGCGGTGAACGTGCCAGAGACGCCAGCAACAGTGAACTGCGTGATCGTCAGCGGACTGCTATCGACATCGCCGTCATTGGACAACAACCCGGCCACATTCGACACACTCAACAGTGTGTCTTCTTCCGCAAGACCAGTGTCATCCACCGCAACCGGGGCGTCGTTGACGGCCGTGACGGCAAGCGTCAGCGTGCCGGTATCGAAGCCGCCGTTGTTATCCGAGACAGTATACGTCGCGGCCGGAACCGGGCCATTGAAGTTGGAAGCCGGAACGAACGTGTACGAGCCATCGGCATTAATCGTGAGCGTACCAACGTTCGGGATCGAAGCCGGCGAGCCTGCCGTAAACGTACCCGCGACACCATCAACGGTGAACTGCGTGATCGTCAGCGGGTTGTTGTCTGCATCCGTATCCCCGACCAGCAGGCCAGAGGCCGCCGGAACGGTGAGGGTCGTATCTTCCGTTGCCGTACCCGTCTCATCGTCAGCCACAGGCGCGTCGTTGACCGCCGTGACGTTCAACGTCACCGTCGTCGTCTCGGTTACACCGCCCGACGTCACCGTGTAGGTGAAGCTGTCGCTTCCATTATAGTTCGCCGACGGCGTGTAGGTAACATTGCCGCCCGACCCGATTGAGACGACGCCATGCGTTGGCTGCGTCACCGAGGAGACAGTTGCGCCTGCGTTCTCGAAGCTGTCATTCGTGAGCACATTGAATGTTTGCGAAACGTCTTCAGTCACGGTAACGCTGTCGGTCGCAATATCAACCACAGGCGCGACAGTGATTGCTACCGCATTGACCGCAGCCGGCGCCAAGCCGTCCGATGTCGAAACGTTGAGTGTCGTCGCACCGTTCCAATCCGCCGTCGGCGCAAACGCCAGCCCGCTCAGCGCGGCGGTGATCGCGCTCGCGCTACCCGTGATGGTCACTGTTCCCGTGCCGTTTCCGGTCACCGAAACACCAGTGATGGAACCGAGCGTGAGCGAGCCATTCGCCACGGTCAAGGTCGTCGTTACAGTGCTATCAACGTCGGCAATGGTGATCGCGTTGCCATTGGCCGCGCTGAACACCAGGTTGGCGTCTTCGTTCGTCGACTGGTCGCCCGGAACAGTGTTTACGGGCGCATCATTGACGGCAGCGACCGTCACCGTCACCGTCGCGGTCTCCTGCACGCCACCAGATGTGACGGTGTAGGTGAACGTATCTGTGCCGTTGAAATTGCTGCTTGGCGTGTACGTGATCGATCCGTTTGCAGCGAATGTCACACTACCATTTGTCGGTTGCGTGACACTTGTCACCGACGGCGTTCCCTCGAACGAATCCGCGGTTGCACCATTCGTTCCGGTTATGGCGTTGAACGTCACCGCCGTGTCTTCGTTCGTCGTCGCCGTGTCGTTGCTGATGTCGGCAACCGCCGTAATCGCGATTGAGACCGTACCAGACGCCGACAGCGACCCGTCGCTGGTCGACATCGACAGCGTTGCAGAGCCATTATAGTCAGCCAGTGGCGTGTACGTGATCGACGCGATCGCGGTGTTGATCTGCGCGGCCGTACCGGCGATCGTCACCGTTCCGGTACCGTTGTTCGTGATCGTGGCGCCGCCCGTGGTCACAACCGACAGCGTGCCCGTGCCAGCCGGAACCGACAGCGTCGTCGTCAGCGTACCGCCGTCAACGTCGGCAACCGACGCGCCGGAGATCACGACTGCCGTATCTTCCGTGGTCGTCTGTGCGACCGGGACGCTCTGTGTCGGCGCGTCATTGACCGCCGTCACCGTCATGTTGACCGTCGCCGTCTCGGTCACGCCACCCGAGGTCACCGTATACGTGAACGACGGGGTACCGTTGTAGTTGGCTGTCGGCGTGAACGTCAGGTTGCCGGAGGCCGACAGTGTCACCACGCCGCCCGTCACCGCAACACCGGCGCCACCCGCCGTGATCGCCGTACCATTGATGGCCGAGATCGTCCGGCCAGCGTTCTCGAACGAGTCGTTCGTCAGCGGCGCGAACGTCACCGCCGTGTCTTCATTCGTCGTCGCCGTGTCGTTGCTGATGTCGGCAACAGCCGTAATCGCAATACTGACCGTGCCGGAGGCCGACAGCGTGCCGTCGCTGGTCGACATCGACAGCGTTGCAGAACCGTTATAGTCGGCAAGCGGCGTATAGGTGATCGATGCGATCGCCGTGTTGATCTGTGCGGCCGTACCGGCGATCGTCACCGTTCCGGTACCGTCGTTCGTAATCGTGGCGCCGCCCGTGGTCACAACCGACAGCGTACCCGTGCCGGCCGGGACCGACAGCGTCGTCGTCAGGGTGCCACCATCGACGTCGGCAACCGACGCGCCGGAGATCACAACTGCCGTATCTTCGTTCGTCGTCTGTGCGACCGGGACGCTCTGTGTCGGCGCGTCGTTGACCGCCGTCACCGTCATGTTGACCGTCGCCGTCTCGGTGACGCCACCCGAGGTGACCGTATACGTGAACGACGGTGTACCGTTGTAGTTGGCTGTCGGCGTGAACGTCAGGTTGCCGGAGGCCGACAGCGTCACCACGCCGCCCGTCACCGTAACGCCTGCGCCACCCGCCGTGATTGCCGTGCCATTGATCGCCGTGATCGTCCGGCCTGCGTTCTCGAACGTATCATTGCCGAGCGGCGCGAACGTCACTGCAGTGTCTTCATTCGTCGTCGCCGTGTCGTTGCTGATGTCGGCAACAGCCGTAATCGCGATTGAGACCGTGCCAGACGCCGACAGCGTGCCGTCGCTGGTCGACATCGACAGCGTTGCAGAGCCATTATAGTCGGCCAGCGGCGTATAGGTGATCGACGCGATGGCCGTGTTGATCTGTGCGGCCGTACCGGCGATCGTCACCGTTCCGGTACCGTTGTTCGTGATCGTGGCGCCGCCCGTGGTCACAACCGACAGCGTACCCGTGCCAGCCGGAACCGACAGCGTCGTCGTCAGGGCGCCACCATCGACGTCGGCAACCGACGCGCCGGAGATTACGACAGCCGTATCTTCCGTGGTCGTCTGTGCGACCGGGACGCTCTGTGTCGGCGCGTCATTGACCGACGACACCGTCATGTTGACCGTCGCCGTCTCGGTCACGCCACCCGAGGTCACCGTATACGTGAACGACGGGGTACCGTTGTAGTTGGCTGTCGGCGTGAAGGTCAGGTTGCCGGAGGCCGACAGTGTCACCACGCCGCCCGTCACCGCAACACCGGCGCCACCCGCCGTGATCGCCGTGCCGTTGATCGCCGTGATCGTCCGGCCGGCGTTCTCGAACGTATCGTTGCCGAGCGGCGCGAACGTCACCGCCGTATCTTCATTCGTCGTCGCCGTGTCGTTGCTGATGTCGGCAACCGCCGTAATCGCGATTGAGACCGTACCAGACGCCGACAGCGACCCGTCGCTGGTCGACATCGACAGCGTTGCAGAGCCATTATAGTCAGCCAGTGGCGTGTACGTGATCGACGCAATCGCGGTGTTGATCTGCGCGGCCGTACCGGCGATCGTCACCGTTCCGGTACCGTTGTTCGTGATCGTGGCGCCGCCCGTGGTCACAACCGACAGCGTGCCCGTGCCAGCCGGAACCGACAGCGTCGTCGTCAGCGTACCGCCGTCAACGTCGGCAACCGACGCGCCGGAGATTACGACAGCCGTATCTTCGTTCGTCGTCTGTGCGACCGGGACGCTCTGTGTCGGCGCGTCGTTGACCGCCGTCACCGTCATGTTGACCGTCGCCGTCTCGGTCACGCCACCCGAGGTGACCGTATACGTGAACGACGGCGTACCGTTGTAGTTGGCTGTCGGCGTGAACGTCAGGTTGCCGGAGGCCGACAGCGTCACAACGCCGCCCGTCACCGTAACGCCTGCACCACCCGCCGTGATCGCCGTGCCATTGATCGCCGTGATCGTACGGCCGGCGTTCTCGAACGAGTCGTTGCCGAGCGGCGCGAACGTTACCGCCGTATCTTCATTCGTCGTCGCCGTGTCGTTGCTGATGTCGGCAACAGCCGTAATCGCGATTGAGACCGTGCCAGACGCCGACAGCGACCCGTCGCTGGTCGACATCGACAGCGTTGCAGAGCCATTATAGTCGGCCAGCGGCGTATAGGTGATCGACGCGATGGCCGTGTTGATCTGTGCGGCCGTACCGGCGATCGTCACCGTTCCGGTACCGTTGTTCGTAATCGTGGCGCCGCCCGTGGTCACAACCGACAGCGTGCCCGTGCCAGCCGGAACCGACAGCGTCGTCGTCAGCGTACCGCCGTCAACGTCGGCAACCGACGCGCCAGAGATTACGACTGCCGTATCTTCCGTGGTCGTCTGTGCGACCGGGACGCTCTGTGTCGGCGCGTCATTGACCGACGACACCGTCATGTTGACCGTCGCCGTCTCGGTCACGCCACCCGAGGTCACCGTATACGTGAACGACGGGGTACCGTTGTAGTTGGCTGTCGGCGTGAACGTCAGGTTGCCGGAGGCCGACAGCGTCACCACGCCGCCCGTCACCGCAACACCGGCGCCACCCGCCGTGATCGCCGTACCATTGATGGCCGAGATCGTCCGGCCAGCGTTCTCGAACGTATCGTTGCCGAGCGGCGCGAACGTCACCGCCGTATCTTCATTCGTCGTCGCCGTGTCGTTGCTGATGTCGGCAACCGCCGTAATCGCGATTGAGACCGTGCCAGACGCCGACAGCGACCCGTCGCTGGTCGACATCGACAGCGTTGCAGAGCCATTATAGTCGGCCAGCGGCGTATAGGTGATCGACGCGATGGCCGTGTTGATCTGTGCGGCCGTACCGGCGATCGTCACCGTTCCGGTACCGTTGTTCGTGATCGTGGCGCCGCCCGTGGTCACAACCGACAGCGTACCCGTGCCAGCCGGAACCGACAGAGTCGTCGTAGGGCGTACCGCCATCGACGTCGGCAACCGACGCGCCGGAGATTACGACTGCCGTATCTTCCGTCGTCGTCTGTGCGACCGGGACGCTCTGTGTCGGCGCGTCGTTGACCGACGACACCGTCATGTTGACCGTCGCCGTCTCGGTCACGCCACCCGAGGTCACCGTATACGTGAACGACGGGGTACCGTTGTAGTCCGCCGTCGGCGTGAACGTCAGGTTGCCGGAGGCTGACAGCGTCACAACGCCGCCCGTCACCGTAACGCCTGCACCACCCGCCGTGATCGCCGTGCCATTGATCGCCGTGATCGTCCGGCCAGCGTTCTCGAACGTATCGTTGCCGAGCGGCGCGAACGTCACTGCCGTGTCTTCATTCGTCGTCGCGGTATCGTTGCTGATGTCGGCAACCGCCGTAATCGCAATACTGACCGTGCCAGACGCCGACAGCGACCCGTCGCTGGTCGACATCGACAGCGTTGCAGAACCGTTATAGTCGGCCAGCGGCGTGTACGTGATCGACGCGATGGCCGTGTTGATCTGTGCGGCCGTACCGGCGATCGTCACCGTTCCGGTACCGTTGTTCGTGATCGTGGCGCCGCCCGTGGTCACAACCGACAGCGTGCCCGTGCCGGCCGGGACCGACAGCGTCGTCGTCAGCGTACCGCCGTCAACGTCGGCAACCGACGCGCCGGAGATCACGACTGAGGTATCTTCCGTGGTCGTCTGTGCGACCGGGACGCTCTGTGTCGGCGCGTCGTTGACCGACGACACCGTCATGTTGACCGTCGCCGTCTCCGGTCACGCCACCCGAGGTCACCGTATACGTGAACGACGGGGTACCGTTGTAGTTGGCTGTCGGCGTGAAGGTCAGGTTGCCGGAGGCCGACAGTGTCACCACGCCGCCCGTCACCGCAACACCGGCGCCACCCGCCGTGATCGCCGTGCCGTTGATCGCCGTGATCGTCCGGCCGGCGTTCTCGAACGTATCGTTGCCGAGCGGCGCGAACGTCACCGCCGTATCTTCATTCGTCGTCGCCGTGTCGTTGCTGATGTCGGCAACCGCCGTAATCGCGATTGAGACCGTGCCAGACGCCGATAGCGACCCGTCGCTGGTCGACATCGACAGCGTTGCAGAGCCATTATAGTCGGCCAGTGGCGTGTACGTGATCGACGCGATCGCGGTGTTGATCTGCGCGGCCGTACCGGCGATCGTCACCGTTCCGGTACCGTTGTTCGTGATCGTGGCGCCGCCCGTGGTCACAACCGACAGCGTGCCCGTGCCAGCCGGAACCGACAGCGTCGTCGTCAGCGTACCGCCGTCAACGTCGGCAACCGACGCGCCGGAGATCACGACTGCCGTATCTTCCGTGGTCGTCTGTGCGACCGGGACGCTCTGTGTCGGCGCGTCATTGACCGACGACACCGTCATGTTGACCGTCGCCGTCTCGGTCACGCCACCCGAGGTCACCGTATACGTGAACGACGGGGTACTGTTGTAGTTGGCTGTCGGCGTGAACGTCAGGTTGCCGGAGGCCGACAGTGTCACCACGCCGCCCGTCACCGCAACACCGGCGCCACCCGCCGTGATCGCCGTACCATTGATGGCCGAGATCGTCCGGCCAGCGTTCTCGAACGTATCGTTGCCGAGCGGCGCGAACGTCACCGCCGTATCTTCATTCGTCGTCGCCGTGTCGTTGCTGATGTCGGCAACCGCCGTAATCGCGATTGAGACCGTACCAGACGCCGACAGCGACCCGTCGCTGGTCGACATCGACAGCGTCGCAGAACCGTTATAGTCGGCCAGCGGCGTGTACGTGATCGACGCGATGGCCGCGTTGATCTGTGCGGCCGTACCGGCGATCGTCACCGTTCCGGTACCGTTGTTCGTGATCGTGGCGCCGCCGGTCGTCACAACCGACAGCGTGCCCGTACCGGCCGGGACCGACAGCGTCGTCGTCAGCGTACCGCCGTCAACGTCGGCAACCGACGCGCCGGAGATCACGACTGCCGTATCTTCCGTGGTCGTCTGTGCGACCGGGACGCTCTGTGTCGGCGCGTCATTGACCGACGACACCGTCATGTTGACCGTCGCCGTCTCGGTCACGCCACCCGAGGTCACCGTATACGTGAACGACGGGGTACCGTTGTAGTTGGCTGTCGGCGTGAACGTCAGGTTGCCGGAGGCCGACAGTGTCACCACGCCGCCCGTCACCGCAACACCGGCGCCACCCGCCGTGATCGCCGTGCCATTGATCGCCGTGATCGTACGGCCGGCGTTCTCGAACGAGTCGTTGCCGAGCGGCGCGAACGTTACCGCCGTATCTTCATTCGTCGTCGCCGTGTCGTTGCTGATGTCGGCAACCGCCGTAATCGCGATTGAGACCGTACCAGACGCCGACAGCGACCCGTCGCTGGTCGACATCGACAGCGTTGCAGAGCCATTATAGTCGGCCAGCGGCGTATAGGTGATCGACGCGATGGCCGTGTTGATCTGTGCGGCCCGTACCGGCGATCGTCACCGTTCCGGTACCGTTGTTCGTGATCGTGGCGCCGCCCGTGGTCACAACCGACAGCGTGCCCGTGCCAGCCGGAACCGACAGCGTCGTCGTCAGCGTACCGCCGTCAACGTCGGCAACCGACGCGCCAGAGATTACGACTGCCGTATCTTCCGTGGTCGTCTGTGCGACCGGGACGCTCTGTGTCGGCGCGTCATTGACCGCCGTCACCGTCATGTTGACCGTCGCCGTCTCGGTCACGCCACCCGAGGTCACCGTATACGTGAACGACGGGGTACCGTTGTAGTTGGCTGTCGGCGTGAACGTCAGGTTGCCGGAGGCCGACAGTGTCACCACGCCGCCCGTCACCGCAACACCGGCGCCACCCGCCGTGATCGCCGTGCCATTGATCGCCGTGATCGTACGGCCGGCGTTCTCGAACGAGTCGTTGCCGAGCGGCGCGAACGTTACCGCCGTATCTTCATTCGTCGTCGCCGTGTCGTTGCTGATGTCGGCAACCGCCGTTACAGTAATGGTGCGATTGTCCGTATCGGTCAGCGCCCCGTCTGTCGTCGCCATTTGGAACGCAACGGTTCCGTTGAAATCTGCAACAGGCACGAAGCTGAGTGTCGCGAGGGCGGCGTTAATCTGAGCAGCTGTGCCCGACAACACGACCGTACCACTGCCAGCACCCGTGACGGTCGCACCACCGGTTGATCCGAGGTTGAGCACTCCGCTCGCAACAGTCAACGTCGTCGTCAGTGTTGTGCTGTCGACATCTGCAACTGAAAGGCCAGTGATCGTCAATGTGCTGTCTTCGGCAACCGGGCCGATCGTCGCCGGCACCGTGTTGACCGGCACATCGTTGACGGGATTGATCGTCAGCGTCACGGTTGCGGTCTTGCTGTCGCCATCGGCGTCCGTATAGCGGTACGTGAATGTATCGCTGCCGTTGAAGTTCGTGCTCGGCGTATAGGTGAAGGCGCCGGTCGTCGTATCGAATGACGTCAGCACGCCATTTGCTGGGCCGCTTACGATTGAAAGCGGCGTCGCACCCGGACCGTCACCGGTGTCGGTATCGTTCGTCAGTACGTTACCCGTGATGGCCGTGTCTTCGTTGCCTGTGTAGGCGTCGTCGACCGGATCTGGTGCGCGATCGATGCTGATGGTCGTGACAGCCGTATTCGAACTGGAGGTGCCATCGCTCACAACCGTATGGATGATGCGCGGCGTGGTCGACGGCGTTTCGCTGGAATTCTCGAACTGGATCATCTCGATGGCGTTGGCGTATTCGGCTTTCGTCGCCGTGCCGGAGAACGTCACCGTCGTATTGGTGCGCGTCCAGGTGATTCCGCCAATCGTTCCGGATGACGCAGCAGAGCCGTTGACCAGGAGACGGTCTCCGGTCTGGGCGTTCGTCAGCGTAATGGTCGCCGACGTCATGTTGGCCGAGTCACCGTCGAAAATCGAGCTGTCGGTATCGGCGATCGATACGGGCGTTCCATTTTCCTGATAGGTCGCGGTCCAGCCGTTGTCTGCGGTATCGGAGGTCGTCGTGGTCGTCGTCGTGGTCTTCGTCGCGGTGACGGCGACGTTATCGATAGCGATGTCGTCGTAAGCCGTGCCAGTACCCGTGCCGGCTGCATAAGTGAACACAAGATTGCCCGACGTGCTAACGCCGCTCGGCATCGTGATGCTTATCGCCGTCAGCGCACCAGCCGCTTCATCGGCGATAGAAGCCGTTGTCGCCGGACCGGAAGCGCCATTGAAATAGGTCCAAGTTCCTGTGAGCCCTGCAACGTTGGCGGTGCCACCTTCAAGCGTCGTGAACGTTGCATAAGTTACGCCGGCGTATGACACCGTAAGCGTGCTCGATCGGAGAGCGTCCTGGTTCTGCCAGCCAAGATCAAATGACAGGCTGGTCACCTCGTCGTGGGTCGTGACAACCGTCGTCGACGTCGCCGTGTATGTCGTGACCGAAGTATCTGCAGGCACCGTGATGGCTTGCGTGAGTGTACTCGTTGGCGACGTCGTCCAATCAAAACGTCCGTTGCCGCCCGAGGCAACAACCGCGCCCGAATTTGCAGGACCGCCCTCTATCCAAGGCGCAGCCGGGGCCGGTGACGCCGTTGTACCAAACGTTCCACCCGTCACGAGATTGCTCGTGACAGTGGCGATCGAAACTGACGGGGTTGGCGTCGAGTTCAAATCGACGAGAGGCCCGGCAACGACGTTGATGGTTGACGTGTCGGTGTCGGACAGGGCGCCACCGCTGCCCGTATTTCCGTTATCATTAGTCACCATCGTCAACGTGACACTGCCGACGCTCGAAGCCGTGAAACTCGGCGCAGTGCTGGCGAGGAATGCGTTAATCTGCGCGACCGTACCTGTCAGCACGATGCTGCTGGTGCCGCTGCCGGTCACCGTTACGCCGCCGCCAGACGTTGCCGTCAGCGTGCCGGACGACACCGACAACGTCGTTGTGACGGCAGCACCACGTGCATCGACGTCTGTGATGGCAAGACCCGTAAGGGCGACTGGCGCCGATGAGCCTGCGGTGTAACTGACCGGCAACGTATTGACCGGCGCGTCGTTGACGCCGGTCACCGCGATGGTCGCAACAGCGGTATTCGACGTTGCTTGGCCGTCGGAAACGGTGAAGCTGAGGGTGCGATCACCCGTCGCGACGTTGTCACCAGAATGCTGGTAGGTCATCGACCTAATCAAATTGTCCAGTGACGCCTTCGGGATCTCCGAGTCGGGCGCTGCGTTGGCGAATGAAATGGTCGAGGCACCGTCGTAGATGACCTTCACGTTCACAATGCCCGCAACGACGACGCTCGTCTGCGCCGTGCCGTATGTGAAAGCGGTTCCGCCGATTGTCAGAATTTCGCTGCCGGCCGTCTGGAAGCCACCCAGCGAGACTGTGGCGGTCACCATACTCAAATCATTGGGGTCGATCACGCTGGCGGTGCTGGTCGCAATAGAAACGGCCGTGCCGCCTTCCGTGTACGTCACCGTGTTGTCCCGGCTGGCCGTCGTTCCACCATCATTCAGATCGACAACCGGGGGGTGTTCGTGCCAATCGTTACGTTCACGAAGCCAACGGCCGTCGTGCCGTTACCATCGGAAATCGTGTAGCTGAAGTTCTCGACGCCGGTTTGGCCGGCAGCCGGCGTATAGAGCAACTGGCCGGTCGCCGTCAGCTGCACCGTGGCGCCCGTAGCGAGCGTCACCGCAGGGCCGCCTGCCGTGATCGGTTTGTCGGCCACGTGCGTGATCGTCAACGTATCGCCTTGCATGTCCCAATCGTTCGCACGGGCGTCGATGGTCACAGCGGTATTCGTGGTCGTCGTCGCGAAATCGGTGTTGGCGATAGTTGTCGATTGTAGACTGTTCTCTTTCACGAACAGCCAAGAGTCATAGCTTGCGTCTCCGATGTCGGCGACGCCCAAGCGGATGGTGTTGACGACGCCAACATTGACGTTTGCAACCAACGACAGCGTGACGGTAAAGCCGTCCATGCCGGTGGTATAGGTGCCGGCGTTCGGCGTGTTGTTTATGTACAACGATGGGCTGGCAGAATCGAAGACGCCATTTGTCGGGTTGGGGTCGTTCGCCTGATTGCCGTTCGTCGGATTGTAGGTTCCCGCCTGGTTGATGGTGTCGATGGCGATGGCTTGACCGGCCGGCGTCAGCGAGACATGGACGCCATTGACCCAAACGCCGATCGCGTCATTAAACGCCGCATAGACGTATTCAAAGTATTCTTCCGAACCGAACGTGAACTGCAGCGTAATCTGGCTGCTGTTCGGAATAAAATTGATCGTCAGTGCCGATACATCGAAAGACGTGCCGCCACCGATCAATGAGAAGTCTACATCCGTTCCGGTGCCTGGGGCATCAATGGTGGTGCTGGTGCTCGTATTCGCGCCAATGTGTGATGAGGCGCTTCCCGTCGACAGCACCACGCCTGAATCATAGGCGAGCCACTCACTGGAATAACCGGTTGCGCTCGTAAAGGTGCCGGCTTGCGAATTGTCGCCGGAGTACGAGGTGCTAACGACGGTGATGCCAGACCCGCTGATCGTGTCCGCCAAGGTGTTCGACGTGACGGTCGTACCGTCCATCGCCGTCACAGTGATAGGAGCCATCAAATGCTCCCAATTGACAACCGCGATCGATGAGACGTCCATGTGGCCGGCACTGACTTCCAGCGTCCAGTCGCCACCCAGACCACTAGCACCGGTTGCGTCGTCGGATGCCGCAATGTCGGCGCCCGTTACGTTTGCCAACGCGCGCACCAATTCCGCGCCGCCCTCACCTTCGGCAACGTTACAGCCGTAGATCAGGATGTCGCCATCGGCCGTCAGGGAATCACCGATCGCCTGCAGTTGTTCGCTGAATTGCGAAAGCGAGTTTAGAGACAGCGTATCCGTGCCGAGATAAATACGGCCAGCCTCGCCATGCGAGAAGATGTGTATAGAGCCGACATCCGTGCGCCCGGAGAGGTAGGAAGAAATCTGATCGATGCCGCTCTTGGAGCCATCGAGCAGAACAATCTCGACGGAGGGATCGATGTTCGCAACGATCGTGGCGATATCGTCGACATTCTGATCGATGAAGGCGACGGACGTCTGAGAAAGTGCCGTCTCAGACATCGCAGCAGCTGCATCGAGCAGCAGTGATGTATCATCGGTCGGCGCATCCGTCGGCGCTGCTTCCGCGTTATCGACTGTGCGCGCATCGGTCGTCGTCGTATCACTGGATGCCGCGTCGCTGGATTGCGTCGTATCTGTGGTGTTGGTGTCACCGCTCGGCGCCGTCTTA
Source organism: Hyphomicrobium sp. (assembly GCA_016716675.1). Taxonomy (GTDB): domain Bacteria; phylum Pseudomonadota; class Alphaproteobacteria; order Rhizobiales; family Hyphomicrobiaceae; genus Hyphomicrobium_B. The sequence continues at coordinate 129,082 of JADJVG010000006.1, read as the reverse complement.
TCCGCAACAACGACCGCGGTCGCGACCGCTGCGCCATCGAAGGCGATGCGCGGCTCGAGAGCACGATATGAGATCCCGCTTTTCATCCCCCGCAACAACTCATCGACGCTCTTCTTCGTGGGCGACGCGGAGACATCTTCAGGGCGAACAGGCTTGTTCATGATACCAATCCAGAAATGGGGATAACCGCCAACAAGACGCAATTCGGCGTGGCCCCATTTCCACTGATATTCATTTTTAAAGTCTTTAATTGCGCCACTTAATTGGACGATTGGGCGAAAAGATCTTTCTTTTAAATGAAGCTATTGATCTAAATGACGACGGCTTTAATCAATTCAAAACCCGGAAATAAACAATTTTCATAAATACAAATATATAAGGAAATTATCGTATTACTGGCGTACCGACAGCCACGATTTGCCGGCTCCCGCCAGCATTTCCGGGCATTTCGGTGTGAAATGGTGGGATTAAAATCCGCTTTCGCGAACCAGGACGGCCGCGATCTGTCGCCATATACGGCCGGCAAGGCTCTGGGCGTCGCCATCCAGAACGGCCGTGCCGCGCATAGAGAACGCCGGAACCCCCGCCTCGGGCGCCACCTGCATGGTTGCGAGGTAGTTCGCCTTAACAGGAATTAATCGGCGATGACCGCCCGCACCAGAAGGCCGCACGGCAATCGCCCCACCATATTGAGACGCCAGTTCGGGCATCTCGATTGTGGTAGCGCCGGCCCGAGCTATGTCCAGGAGCGTGACGCCGATGCTCGGAAGCGCCGGCACGTCGGGCACAAACCGGCCATTGTTGCTCTGACCCAGGCGGGCCACATCGTCTTGAGAAATATAGCCCCGCGCCACAAGGTGGTCGCCGCCGCGAATAAGCGCGATGAATTCCGACCGGCCGATCGCACGCCCGACGTGGACTGCGGAATTATACTCAGCAACCACGCCGGATTGCGGCGCAACGATTGAAAGATCGGCGCGTTCCTTGTTGAGGCCATCGAGCGACGCGTTCAGCGAACGCAATTCCTGCTCCATGATCAAGCTCTGCGAGAGATCTTCGGCGTCACTTGAACGCCGCGCCAGTCGCATGCGCACCAGCGCGATTTTCGCTTTTGTCAGAGCAATCTGGTAATCGGTTTCGGCCGACGACAAGCGCACGAGCACATCGCCTGCAGCAACTTTGTCGCCTGCCTTCACACGAACTTCCTCAACCAGTCCGCCGCGCTGCGGGTAAACCCGCGCGATATCTGCTGCCTCGATGACAGCCGGCACTGAGACGCGTGTCGACCACGGGAACAGCAGCAGCCCCAGGAGCGCCACAGCCACCACAGCCGTGATGCGCGAGCGCCGAGTGACGCGTATTTGGTCTCTCTCCTTCCACCACAGCATAACCTCGCGTGCAATCGGCGCCAGAACGAAGAAGATGATCTCAATTGCAAACAGCACGATTCCGAGCAGCTTAAACGCCATATGATAGACGAGGAGCGCAATGCCCGTGAACAAGATCACGCGGTAGGTCCAGACCGCATAGGCATAGACAGTGAGGATCGCCGTCATGCGCGGCGCGAACCGCTCGGGAGGTTCCTTGCCTAGTCCAAATAGAAATTCGCGCATCCGCCACCGGCCAAACGCGAACGACCGTGATTGAAGATTGTCGACGCCAAGTGCATCGGATGCCAGGTAATACCCGTCGAAACGCATCAGCGGATTGAGGTTGATCGCAAGGCTCATCACCCAGCCGACAGTTGCCAGCGAAAACGCCAGACTTTTCATTATGCCTTCTGGAAAGAAGGACCATAGCAACGTCGCACAACACGCGATGATCAGCTCGACGGCAACGCCAGCCGAACCAATCAGAAGACGTTCGCGGCGATCGCGCAGCCGCCAAGCGTCGGTCACATCGGTGTAGAGCACCGGAAACATAACGAGGAAGCAGACACCCATGCTGGGCACGCGACAGCCAAACCGCACGGCCGTATAAGCATGGCCCAACTCATGTGCGCTTTTGATGAGGGCGAGCGCCAATGCATAGACAGCCGCGCCCTGCCAGGAGAAGAAGTGCTGGAACGTCGTGTAGAATACGTCCCACTGGCGGGATACGAGATAGATTCCTGTAAGGCCCATGACCGCGACGATGTAGGCGAACGTGCGCGTGTAGAGTGGCTCAACCCACGGCAAGGTGCCCTTCAGAAACGGCTCGGGTCGAAAGATCGGCAATTTGATGTACAGATAATTGTGGATCATCCACATCAGCCAGTTGTGTTTGCCGCGGTCGGCGACACTCGCGTAATGCTGCCAACCGCCCGAGGCCGGCTCGATGGTCAGATTGTTATCGCTGACGAAGCAGACGAACTGCTCGATCTCTTCCGGGCTCAGGGATTCGCCGAGATCAGCGGCAACGCGCGCGGCAAGTTCGGCGTACGTCGCGCCGGCGCGCCAGCGCGAGAGCAGATGAAAGGCACGGCCGTCGATCTGAACGTAGCGGTGTTGAACGGCATCGATCACCAGCCATGTCGGCGCCCCATCGGGGCCAACTGCGCCCGGCTCAATGCGGAGTTCCTGGCGAAGTTCGGGCAGCTTCGGCGGCGGCTGATTTCCCGGCAACTGCGTTCCCGGTGCCTGCGCTCCCGGCGTCTGCGTTCCCGGCGTTTGACTTCCAGGTGCCTGGGCCATGATCAGCGACCCAGCCACTGGCGCATCGCCGTTATCGGCCGCCGGAAAAGAAAGTAGCCCAGCGAGACTTGATCACCGGAAATCTGCGCTGTTCCGCGAACGCCTAGCCGCGGCAACGGCCGATCCGTCTCTAATGTGATGTCGGCGACGACGCGAAAGGCGACGACATCGCTCTCCCCGACTTTGGCTTTATAGTCGGCACGGCGCACAGTGGCACCCCACGGGCTCAACGGATCGCTATCGAGGAACAAGCGCACCCGCGCGCCTGTCGACAGCGTGATCGCATCGGCCACCGGCAGATCGATACGCGCTTCAAGCGCCGACGCATCGGCCACTTCGAGAATGCGTTCGCCGACCGCCACCGGGCGGCCAACCAAATCACGCTTATCGGAGTACATCGCGATCCCGTCGCGCTGCGCACGAATTTCCGATTTTTCCAGGAGGTCGCGGGCGAAATCACGCTCGGCAATCTTCAGCGCTAATTCGGCGCGTGCGATGCCGATTTCATGCATGCCGCGTGGATCAGAGAACGCCACCTGATTGCTCTGCTTCAGACGCGCTTCGGCAACCTGCACTTCGCGCGACGCAACTTCAAGGCGATTACGAAGCGTGGTGTCCGCCAGCTTCACAAGAACATCGCCGCTCGACACCTTCTGGTTCGGCTCGACGACAATCGAGTCGATCACACCATCAATCGGAGCCGCCACCACGAAGGGATCGCGTGCAATGATTTCGACGGGCGCCAGAGCTGACAACGGCACGCGGATAAACAGCAATGCAATCGCCAGCGTGGCGACGGCGGCCGCATGCCATGGTGACAGGGTCAACAGCTTGCGGACGTAGTGCCGCTCCGGCCCCTTCAAGGCCTGCAGGGCGTGCGCGTAGGCGGCCGCAAGCCGTCCCGCAATAATGAGGTCCTGCTCGGCCCACGGTTCTTCGCGCGCCAATACTAGGCCACCGCGCAGCGGCCCGGCCTTGTGCTTCAACGGCAGCCAGACGAGATCGCTGAACGGATAGGTATCAGCCACGCTGTCGGTGCCGACAGCCGGCATAGCAAGGCGATGGATGCCATCAAGTGCTTTGCTCTTGTCCGCCGAACGCACCAAACGCTCAACGAAGCTGACCAGCGGCGCGTTACGATCGACGACGGGCAAACTCGAAACGCCACGAACTTCCAGCGATCGGTTGAGCCCCGGCATCACCACAAAGATCTGGCGTGCGCGCGTCAGTTTGCGGGTTTCATTGGCCATCAACAGCACGAGATCGCGCACGGTGGCGGCATCTCGTGCATCTGTTTCAACCTTCAGAAGCGCCAGAAGCGCCGCCTGGTTATCGGCGATCTGGGGCTTGGGCGGCGACACACCCTTGGATGCAGTAATCTGGCCGGATGCGGCTTTCGGATTTGTCGGCGCCGGTGGCACAGGTTTTTGCACTGTTGTCATCGGGCGGTCATCCATTCGGCCGGACGAAATGGGCGACACCGCTCATGCCCGGCAACACGTCATCTGCCACCTCATCAAAGGTTGCGATGATCTTGATCATTTGGCTGACAGCATCGACCGCCGCCCCGATCCGCACGATCTTGGCAGGGTAGTCGCGCTGCGTTTCATCAACCTGGAATGTCATCGCGACACCCGGCTTAATCCAGCTCAACCAGAACGATGGAACAATCACTTCGATTTCCAACCGGCTCTGACTGACGATCACCAGAAACGGCTTATTGGGTTGTGGCTGCTCATATTGATTGATCGAAAGCTCTGCGACGCGGCCATCATATGGCGCAAAGACCTCGCACTGCTTCAAGCGGGTCGTCTGCGACAGCGCCTCGGCTTCTGCCTTATCCACCCGCGCCCGCGAAATCTCGACGTCGTGCTTGCCAACCGCGCGGAACTTCTCAAGCTGCTGGTTGCTCTCCAGCGTCAAGCGCATTTCGCGGGGCACGGCCTCGGTCGATTGCGCTTCGGCCCGGTAGCGTTCGCAGTCAAAGGAGATCAACACATCGCCCTTCTTGAACGTCTCACCTTCGCGAAAACCGATCTGCATGACGCGCGCCTGCAAATCCGTGGAGAGCGCCGCCTGATCAATGGCGCGAATGACACCGCGCACCGGCATGGCTTCCCCATTCACGGCAGCCGGCGGTTCAGCTGCGCGCGCGGGCGCCACCAGCATCGCGCTGGCCACGAACGCTCCCATCAGCAAACGTACAGAACAGCGCATCTCGGCTCCAGTCGGCGTCAACTCGTGAAAATTCTGCAGGTTACACTGCGGCAGCGCCACTCAACTCTTGGCTGCCCGGCGTTAGCGCGCCGTAAAAAAAGCTCGTCACATTTGACGCGCCAGCAACAACGGCCCTTCGTTGGCGCGCCCGCGTGGGCTTATTCCGCTGAAGCCAGCCGCTTCGCCCACCCGGCATTGAGGTCTCCCCGCTCAAACCAGAGGTCTTTGAGCGAATTGGCGAGGCTCTTCACGTTCTGATTGCGATCGACTTCCCAGTTGTAAGGATCGAGGCCCATGGACGAGAACAAGTTGGCGTAGGCGTTTTGCAACTGAGCGTAGGCCACGTCATATTTTGCTTCGGCCACGAGCGTATTCATTTCCTCGCGGATCAAGGTCTGTTTGCTAATGCGATCGGCAGCCGCCTCGGCGCGCATCTGTTCCAGCAAGCGGCGCTGAACGTCGCGATATTCGGACGCCGTCTTCAGCTCTTTATTGGCATGAAGAAAACGAATCCGAGAGACGTGAACCTGAGTCATCACCGCCATTGTCAGGGCCAGCGAACGCTGATGCAGCATCTCATCCTGTAGCGCCACAACCTCGCGGCGCGCAGGATACGAGAAGACCTTCAGCAGGTTCCAGCTTGCCTTGGCGCCCCAGTTGATCCAGTCGCTATGCAGCAGGAAGCTATTGCTGTCGAAGTTTGAACCGGCATAAGCCTGCAGCCCGGGTAACATTTCGAGCAACGCAGCGTCGGCTTCGCGAACGTTGATGCGTTTGCGATATTCGACTTCGCGCAATTCCGGCCGGTTATAAATAGCCGTCGACATCATATCGTCGAGGCCCGCTTTCAAGGCCAGCGAGCCCTGCTTGCCGCTCTCATGAGCCAGCCTGAATTCGGTGCCCGGCTGCAAGTTCATCAATGCCGCGAGCTGCGCCTTGGCCGTATTCAGATCGCGCTGAATTTCACCGATCTTCTGTTTGATCTCGACGAGCTCACGCTCATACGTCAAAGCCGTGATCGGCGACGTCTGGCGCTCGTCATAAAGCTTGCGGGTTTCAGCGAGTGCGACGCGGGTCTCGCCTTCCAGTGACGTCAGTTTCACCATCAAGCGATCGGCGCTGACCGCGCGCCAATACGCCGACCGCACATCTTCGACGATCCTCTGAATGACTTTGCGGCGCGTCTCTTCCTGCACCAGCACCTTATCGGCATCCTGCCGGGCGCGCACATACGACAGTCCGAAATCGAGGACGTTCCAACTGAAACCAATATCGGCCGATTTGATTTCTTGCTCTTGGCTCGTCGATGCGCCGAAGTTCTGGGTGTTGTTGGTGAGGTTCAAACTCGACGAGGCATTATAGTTGTCACGCCCGGCGTAACCACTATTGGCCACCATGTTCGGCAGCAGACTGTAATGGGACAGGTCGAGTTCCGCGAGGCGAACGGCGGCCTCAGCCTCTTCAACGCGATGATCGAGATTGTATTTCAGCGCCCGCGCCATCGCCTCGTAGAGAGACACCGCGCCATTCACCGGCTCCTGATCCGCAGTCACCTGGCTTTCGTTGGTCGTCGCGGCGGCCTGCAGCTCGACGTCCGTTAGCGGTGTGGGATAAACGGCACACCCACTGAGCACCGCGCACAGCGACAGAACGAGCATATGATGCAGGCGAAACGACATGGATGTTTGGGGCCTTAGATTGAGCACGCACGAGACGCTAAAAAGCAACCAAACTCCCGACAGCCGGGGCCACGATGCCCCTAAGCGCACGCTACTCGGTGCCGCCACTGCGAACGACTCAACCACCCGCGACCAACCGCGAATCAAAACCGCGGAGATTGTGCATAACTACCTTACAATGGTTACTAACAGTATATTAAACGCGCTTTATTGCGAACGCTGGAGCTAAACTGTTACGCAAAAACCATGAAGAATCATCGCCCTCTAGCCGAGGGCGGATTAGCTTACGGGGCCACTACCGGCAAACAGACTACTTGAACCGTCAAAATTTTACAACTTTTGCGTGCATAAGTTTCTTTTGACAGGCTCCTCAAACCCTCTGAGACTGCTCCGCATGCCACGCGCCACCATCGTTCAGATTCCCTGCCTTGCGGATAACTATGCCGTACTGCTGCACGCCCCCGAGAGTGGCGAAACGATTGTCATCGACGCGCCGCAGGCTGAGCCGATCAAAGCCGAGCTCGGCAAACGCGGTTGGCAACTAAGTGATATTTTTGTCACTCACCATCACAACGATCACACGGCAGCGTGCTTAGCTCTGAAAGCCTTTTATGGCTGCCGCGTTATCGGCCCCGAGGCTGAAGCCGAGCGCATTCCCGGACTAACGCGCGGCGTTGCGCAAGGCACGCCCCTGACATTCGGCAGCCACGCCGTTCAGGTCTTGGACACCCCCGGACATACGCTTGGGCACGTCAGCTATTACTTCCCAGAAAGCCGCGTTGCTTTCACCGGAGATACCCTGTTTGCACTCGGCTGTGGCCGGCTCTTCGAGGGCGACGGACAGACCATGTTCGCGTCTTTAAAGAAGCTCGCGCAACTTCCAGACGAGACCGAGATCTACTGCGGCCACGAATACACGCTGGCCAACGCCCGCTTTGCACTGTCGGTCGAGCCGGAAAATCCGGCCCTGGTGGCGCGCGCCAAAGAGATAGAGGCCCGCCGCGCTGCCGGTGAGACGACGCTGCCGACCACGATCGGCCTCGAAAAAGCGACCAATCCGTTCCTGCGGCCACACTCGACCGCCATCCGCGCCCGTCTGGGGCTTGGCGGCGTGCCGGACTGGCAGGTCTTTGCACGCCTGCGCGAACTCAAGAACAAAGCCTAGGATCAGGCAACGGGTGCCCCGGCAATGCACGCATTGACGACGATGCCACCAGACGCCGACTTTCAACTTGCACCAACACCCTTGCTAAAAGACCGTTTCGCGATTTTCAGTATGCGTGCCTGACGCGGCATGATCGCCACACCCCATCGGCGACTTCGCTGAAAACAGCTTCCATCCACAGCTCCAATGCCGCGAAGCGTGGCGCGAACGTCTTCAAGGCGCGAGATAATTTCTTCATCCCCAACGGCGGCAGGTGCGTTGTCTTGCTGAGGGGTAACGACTCATTAACAAGTGGGTTCGAATCACGAGTCTGGATTACGGGGGTTGCCGTCAAATGAAGCGCGAGTCCGCAGGGCCCATCCTGTCCACGGTGTTTGTCGACTACGACAACATCTATCTGTCGCTGAAACGTAAGAACGAGGACGCGGCCAAGCGCTTCGCCAAAGACAGCGCGGTTTGGCTACAGGGGCTGATTACCGGTGACCTGATGACGCCGACGTCGGGCTTCACGCCAGACGGCGAGCGCCGCATCGTCATGAACCGCTGCTATGGTAACTCGCAGCCGCGCCGCAACGCGCACGACAATTCGACCGATATGAATTCGTTCCCGTTCGTGCGCCACCATTTCATGCGCGCCGGTTTCGAGGTTATCGATTGCCCGCCGTTGACCGCGCAGCTCAAGAATTCCGCCGATATCCGCATTGTCATGGATATCCGGGATATCATCGCTCACGACACGTTCTTCGATGAATTCATCATTCTATCGGGCGACGCCGATTTCACTCCTGTTCTCCACCGGTTGCGCGCGCACGCACGCCGCACGATTGTTTATGCGAACGAACAGACGGCACAGCCCTATACGGCAATCAGCGACGGCGAAATCCGCGAGTCCAATCTGATCGCGCTGCTGCTCAACACCAACACCATTACGGTCGACACGAGCCGGCGCGAGCTCGCAGCGCCCGAACCGGCACCGCTGACGGCCGCCGAGATCGAAGCCGCGCGCGCCGCGATCGTTGCAGAAGTCGTCAACTTCGTGCGCACCGCGCCGCAAGCCGTGCCGCTTGAAACGCTTGCCGATCGCGCCGTGCGCGTTGTCGGCCGTGACAAGACGGTCGGCACGAACTGGGGCGGCTTCGGATCTTTCCGCGATCTGTTGTTGTCCGACCTGCCTGATGACCTGCACCTCAGCGACACGGCGCCTTACACGGTGTTCGATGCCAACCGGCACATCACCGCCAACGGATTGCTTGCTCCGCAACTGCTGACGCCTGCTGTCGAGACGCGCCAAGCCCAGTCGGTTCAGAACACCGCCGTTCCGCAGCGCATGCCGCAGCAGATGCAGCAGGAGCCGCCGCAGCAGCGTGCCTTCCAGCCTGCACCCGCGCCGCGCCCGTCGCAGCAGTCGTTCGCGCCCGCTGCGCAAGCCGCACCGGTGCGCAGGTCTCTCGATCAGGCTCCTGCTCTCCAGCAGCAAGCGCCGCAGATGCCGTCGCGCCAGGATTATCAGCGCGCCGAACTGCAGCGTTCTGAACCGGAACGCCAAGCACCGCCGCAGCAGCAGCACTATGCTCCGCAAGCGCCGATGAGCCCGTCACCCATCAGTCAGTCACCGATGGCGCAATCGGCTCAAATGGCACCGCCGAAGCAGTCTGCGCCACCGATCGAAGCGCGTCGCGAAGCGCCGCGTGCTTCGGCACCGCCGCCCATGCCGCCCGCACCGCGGACCGCCGATCAGGCAACCCAGATCCAGCAGTCGATCGCGCGCATCCATGATGCCTGCCAGGCGCCCGCTCTTGCACCCGCTGAATACCGCGTGCTGTTTGAAGTGATGGCCCAGGAAATCACGGCGAACGGCCTGCAAGGCACGCAGACGCTGGTCAACGTTACCCAGCGCGCACGCGAGTTCGGCCTCGACTTGAAGCGTGACGACCTGCGCTTCATCCTCGAAGTCGTCAGCGAAAGCGACCCGTGGTTTGAACAGGGTGCTTCGGCAAATCTGTTTGCCAGCCGCTTCCGCAATTTCGTGGTTGCACGGTGCCGCAGCCAGGGCCTCAGCCTGTCGGCCGATGAACTTGATCTTGTCGAAGCTTGGTTCTCGGCGCAGCCTGCACAGACGCGTGCGCCGGCCTACGGCCGCCCACCGCAACAGGCCCAGCAGCAAGCGCCCGCCGCGCCGCAGCAGGCACCGGCTCCCGCTCAGGGCGCGCAGGCGCCAGCAGATCGCTGGTGGAGCCTCGAAGAAGGCCGCCAGCACATCGCTGAGCAGCGCTCGCAAGGCAGCTATGGCGCGCAGGAAGACGACGAAGAGTTCCCACGCATCGTCCGCACTCGTCTGCGGGGCTAGCAGCACCATTCGAAATGAAAAAAACGCCCCGGATTTTCCGGGGCGTTTTTCTTATCTGCGATTTGCGTCGGCCTACTTCGATTTCGCGGCACAAGTGCTGACGCCGAGGATCGAATAGGCCGGGCAGTAACCGACAACCGCTGTCAGAAGCGGGATCAGACCGAGCCAACCCCACGGCGTCTGCGGGCCGACGAATACAAGGCTCAAAATCGCGAGCCCAACGACGAAGCGCAGAACACGATCGATCGAACCAACATTTGCTAGCATGATAACACCTCCTGTAGGGTCTCAAACCCTCACCTCCTCAAACTCCAGGCCGATTTGCGAAGCCTTATGACGGCGCCCCATCGCGGTATGTAATCTAGTCACCGAGCCGCTTCCTAGACCGTAATTCCAAGCGTTTAGCTGTCGTCGCTGGCCAACCTGGCGAGCGCGGTGCTGTCCAGCAAGGTGATGCTGCCGCGCGCTGACGCGATCAACCCGCGCCTCTGAAATTCCTGCAATTGACGGCTGACGACCTCGCGCGCGGTGCCAAGTTCAGACGCGAGCTGCTGGTGGGTGATCGCCAGCTCGCCGCTGCCGCCGGCACGTTCGATGAGTTTATGGGCGAGACGGACATCAACGCGCTGAAACGCAATTTCATCGATAAGCTTGAACAGATCGGTGACCCGGTGGCTGAATGCCGCAAACACGAATTGCCGGAACGGCGGCGACCGCACGAGCAGATCATCAAAGGCCGCGCGCGGAATGATGACGGCTTCAATGTCGGTTTCCGCGATAGCTTCCGCCGTATAGTCGTCGCCACCCAGTAAGCAGATCGTGGTCAACGCACAGCTCTCGCCGGGCAGGACGCGATAGAGCACGATCTCGCGGCCGCTTTCCGACATCTGGCTGACGCGGATATCGCCTGAAATGAGCAGCAGATAGTTCTGCGGTGTTTGTCCTGGTCCGAAGATTTGGCTGCCGCGCGCCATGGCGACGACGCGGCCAGCGGCTTCGAGCGCGGTCCGCGTCGCGCTATCGAGTGCGGCAACGCCCTTGATGCGATTGGTCCAGTGCATGGCTGGCGACATGGTCCCCCCCACTTCCCCGCTCCGGCGTAGCAGACGGCCAGGCAAGCGGTATCCTTTATGGCCCTGAACGGACGAAGAGGAGATGCGGAACCGTTTTGCGTCAGCGATCGGCACCGGTCGACATCCAGGTGCGCTTCGGGCGGCGGGCCGCGGGTCGCATCGCCTGTTCGCGCTTGGCGGCGAGCCCGACAGCAACCAACGCGATGAGCCGTCCGACCGTCAGCGTCTGGTCTGTCTCATCGCAGTAGGCAATCTGCACCTCAAACTCGTCTTCGATGTCGAGAACGATCATCGGTAGATCAAGGCCATCGATCGCGAGATCGCGCAACGCCGTCGTCGCGCTGATCGCTGTGTGCGGCTCGAGCATGTACTTCTGCAGAATGGTCATGATCTTCGGAGCAAGCGGAATCATGGGCGGCTCTATCGCGTTGGGGTGAATCCTGATGTCACCGCAATGCTACGCCGCCATGACACGCCGCGCTGTTCCATGGGGAACCGGGAGCGCATGCGTGCAAGTTTGCTGATGTCAGCATGGCAAGTGGGGCGGATACCGCCCCACCGCACAATCAAGACGTTGCCCGCCAGCGCGCCTTAGACCTTCTTCGCCTCGGGCAGCATCACGCGCAGCGAGAGCTCGCGCAACTGCTTGGGCATCACGTCGCTGGGTGCGCCCATCAGCAAGTCGTTGGCTTGCTGGTTCATTGGGAACAGCGAGATCTCACGCAGGTTCTTGGCGCCGACGAGCAGCATGACCATGCGGTCGATGCCGGCCGCCATGCCGCCATGCGGCGGGGCGCCATACTGGAAGGCGCGATACAGCCCACCGAAGCGTGACTCCACATCAGCCTGTGTCAGACCGGTGATCTCGAAGGCTTTGACCATGGTCTCCGGCACGTGGTTACGCACCGAGCCCGACGCGATCTCGAAGCCGTTGCAGACGATGTCGTACTGGTTGGCCTTGAGGGCGAGCAGCGCGTCGCGGCCTTCCTTCTCAGCCGATTCCAGCGCCGCGCGACCGCCCTTCGGCATCGAGAACGGGTTGTGCGAGAAGTCGACCTTCTTGTCTTCCTCGTTCCATTCGTAGAACGGGAAGTCGACGATCCAGGCGAAGGCGAAACGGTTCTCGTCGATCAGCTTCAACTCAGAACCCGCGCGATCGCGCGCCGCGCCGGCAAACTTGTAGAACTTGGCAGGATCGCCAGCCGTAAAGAACACAGCGTCGCCGACCTTGAGGCCGAGCTGTTCGCGGATTGCGGTCGTGCGTTCCGGGCCGATGTTCTTGGCGATCGGTCCGGCGCCGCCTTCTTCGCCCTCGCGCCAGAACACGTAACCAAGGCCCGGCTGGCCTTCGCCCTGTGCCCAGGAGTTCATGCGATCACAGAACGCTCTGCTTCCGCCGGTCGGTGCGGGAATAGCCCATACCCGCACCTTCGGGTCCTTCTCGATCATGCCCGCGAACACCTTGAAGCCCGAGCCGCGGAAGTGCTCGGTCACGTCCTGCATCTCGATCGGGTTGCGCAGGTCCGGCTTGTCGGAGCCGTACTTTGCGATCGCCGTGTCATAGGGAATGCGCGGCCAGTTCTTGGTGACCGGCTTGCCCTCGGCAAACTCCTCGAACAGCCCCGTGATGACCGGCTCCATGGCCTGGAAGATGTCTTCCTGCTCCACGAAGCTCATCTCGACGTCGAGCTGGTAGAACTCGCCCGGCAGGCGGTCGGCGCGCGGGTCTTCGTCGCGGAAGCACGGCGCGATCTGGAAATAGCGGTCGAAGCCCGAGACCATGAGCAGCTGCTTATACTGCTGCGGGGCCTGCGGCAGCGCATAGAACTTGCCGGGATGAATGCGGCTCGGCACCAGAAAGTCGCGCGCGCCTTCGGGCGACGACGCCGTCAAAATCGGCGTTGAGAATTCAAAGAACCCAGCGTCCGTCATGCGGCGGCGGATCGACGCCGTGATCGCCAAGCGCTTCATGATGTTCTTGTGCAGCGTCTCGCGGCGCAGATCGAGGAAGCGATATTGCAGACGCAGGTCTTCCGGATAGTCCGGCTCGCCGAACACCGGGATCGGCAGTTCCTTGGCCTGCGAGAGAACCTCGATCTCGGTCGCGTACAGCTCGACATCGCCGGTCGGCAGGTCGGCGTTGGTCGTTCCGTCAGGGCGTTCGCGCACCTTGGCATCGACGCGAATGACCCATTCCGAGCGCACGGCTTCTGCGGTCTTGAAGGCCTTCGAATCCGGATCGGCAACGATCTGCGTCAGGCCGTAGTGATCGCGCAGGTCGATGAAGAGAACGCCGCCGTGGTCGCGCACGCGGTGGACCCAGCCCGACAGGCGCACAGCCTTGCCCACGTCGCTCTTGCGGAGCGCGCCGCAGGTGTGCGAGCGATAACGATGCAGTTCAGCCTCGGCCATTGCCGGAAATCCTTATCGAATTCATGGGAAATCGAGGCGGAAAAGCGCACGCTGCGGCCGGAAAGTCAAGGCGCGGGGCCGATTGTCCCACGCTGTCGCGCCCGCCGAACGCCACGGCGGAAAGGGCTGACGGGGTGCACGCCGCCTAGAGGATAAAATCAGCCGCGGCCAAGGTCTTGAGCCCGGCAAGTTGGATCTGGAAATCAGCCACCTTATCGCCGTTGATATCGCCCTCGACAATGGTCTTGTCGGAGGCGGTGCCGGCGAGATTTTCCTGGAAATAGCGCAACTGTCCGGAGACACCGCTGAAGGCAGCGGTGCCCTTCCAGGAAAACGCCTGATCGTTGGCCAGCGCGGCGTTGGCGTCGATCGTCGCCAAGTCGATGCGGTCGGATAGCGCCAGCGTGTTGTGATGCGTAAAATCGCGGATGATATCGCGCGCTAGAGTGGTCGGTCCGGTATCCGAGATGGCGTTGAAATCGAAGCGGTCGGCGCCGGCGCCGCCCGTCAGAATATCGCGCCCGGCACCACCGATCAGCGTGTCGTTGCCGGCGTTTCCGTAGAGCGTGTCATTGCCGTTGCCACCGGCCAACTGGTTGACGCCTTTGCTGCCGATCATGACGTTGGCCAAGTCGTTGCCCGAACCGTTGGCTTTGACAGCACCCAAAAGCACCAAATCTTTGGCGCCGTTGCCGAGTACCGTCGAGACCGAACTCAGAATTTCATTGCTGCCGGAAAGATCGACCTTGGTGTTGATGCTGCCGCCATAGACCGTTGCGGTCACCGAATCTGCAAGGCCGCCGCCCGAAAACGTGACAACGTGCGTGCCCGCTGCGACCGCCCGGCCGAAGCCACCGGCCGCTTGCGTAACGACCGTGCCGTCGAGCACGCCAGCCGTTGTAATGCTCACGCTGACGTTGGCGCGAGCCTCACCGACATCATAGAAATTGTCGCGATCTTTATCGTTGATCGCCACGCCGCTGAGGAAAATCTTGCTGCCGCTCAGCGCAAAGTTCTCCGTCGCCATGACCGATTTATAGTTCGTGCCCCCGGATTTGAAGGTGCCGGTCACGACACCGGTCCCAGCCTCGCGGAACGCCGGATTGAGCGTGTTAACGCGGTGCCCGGCGCTCAGGAAAAGGTTATCGGCAATCTCGGTGGTGAAGGCGATAGCGTTAACGGTGCCCGTCGTGCCGGTCCAGCCAATGTTCTCGCCTGTGCGCCAGGAACCGGTTAACGCGTAGCCAGCCCCCTGCATGCGGGAGGTCGGGGTGCCGTCGCCAATCCCTGCGTGATCGAATTGATCGGTGTTGATCATGTGCTGGCTGTGCGCCCGCGCCGCCGTTACGATGGCGCTATTGGGGGCGAGAGGCGGCTTGGGGGCCGTCGAAATCGTGCCAGCCGCAAGCCCAGAGTTAAGGCTGACGCCGAGGCGGGCAGCCTCTCCCACCGGGTCCAGCCGCGCCCGGTTCATCAACTCCAGCAGAAGTTGCTCGTAGGCATTGAGCGCAGCCATCAAACCCCTCACGAACCACTAAAAACCGAGCGCGGTTGCCGATTTCAGGACAGAAAAAACAATTGTTCGGAGTGTGCGGGCCTTGACCTAAGACACCATTGAAGAATTCGTTAAAATGCCGCGCAATTCGGCAATTATGTTGGTGGCGCGCGCAACATGGTTTCCCGGCCGGACTGGACTTTTCAGAAAATTGAGCCTTTCACGCCCCTAAGGCCGCTATTCCCCAGCGACAAGGCAGAGTCCATGCGCTATAGGCCTGCCCATGGACGTCATTACCAACACAGCCGATCTGCAAGCCCTCTGCGAAAAGCTCAGCGACAGTGATCATGTCACCGTCGATACCGAATTCCTGCGTGAACAGACGTTCTGGCCACAGCTCTGTCTCATTCAGCTGGCGGGGCCGAATGCGGAAGCCGTGGTTGACCCGCTTCATCCCGGCATCGATTTGGCGCCGTTTTATAAGCTGATGGCCGACCAGCGTATCGTGAAGGTCTTTCACGCCGCCCGCCAGGATATCGAAATCGTCTACACCCAGGCGAAGCTCGTTCCGGCACCGGTCTTCGATACGCAAGTGGCCGCCATGGTGTGCGGCTTTGGCGAGAGCATCAGCTACGTCAATTTAGTGAAGCGCATTTCGGGCGTCGAAATCGATAAGTCGTCGCGCTTTACAGACTGGAGCCGCCGGCCGCTTTCTGAAAAGCAACTGGTGTATGCCCTCGGCGACGTGACGCATCTCCGCGACGTCTACCAAGCGCTGAAATCCGACCTCGAAACGTCGGGCCGCACCGAGTGGCTATCGGAAGAAATGGCAACGCTGACCAACCCCGAAACCTACGACACCGATCCGGAGAAGGCGTGGCAGCGGTTGAAGCTGCGCGTCAAGAACAAGAAGGCACTCGCCGTGCTGGTCGAGCTTGCCAAGTGGCGCGAGCGTTTGGCGCAAGATCAGAACGTGCCGCGTGGCCGCATCATCCGTGACGAAGCCTTGTACGACATTGCCAACCAGCAACCGCAGACGCCGGAAACGCTCGGCCAGTTGCGCACGCTTTCCGATGGCTTCGGCCGCTCGTCGCGCGCCAAGGAAATCGTCGATGTTGTCAAAGCCGGATTGGCGCGCGATCCGCGAACCTTGCCGAAACTCGAACGCAGTGAATCGCTTTCCGCTGAGGCCACAGCAACGCTCGAATTGCTGAAAGTGCTGTTGAAGTCGGCCGCCGCCGAACATCGCGTGGCGCCGCGCATGATTGCCGACAGTGAGGCGCTTGAGATTCTGGCGACGGAAGCGGAGCCCGATATTCCGGCGTTGCAGGGCTGGCGGCGCAAGCTGTTCGGCGAAGACGCTCTGCGCCTGAAGCGCGGCGAACTGGCTCTCACGCTGGTCAACGGCCAAGTGCGTGTGGTGCCGTCGCCCAAATAATCGTCGCCAAGCTAAACGACGACAAGGCCACCAGCGCGGCGTTATTTCCGGCCCGGATCATACGCCTTGGTCTGCCGCCAGGTTTCAAAGAAGTACGACAAATTATCGTCGATGGTGTCGGGCAGCACGATGCGCACGGTCACCAGTTCGTCGCCGCTGACGCCGCCTTTGCCCTTCACGCCCTTGCCCTTGAGGCGCAGCGTTTTCCCTGAGCTGGTGCCTTTGGGAATGGACAGCTGAACGCGGCCGGTGAGCGTCGGCACTTCAACCTTGCCGCCCAGCACCGCTTCATCGATCGTAATCGGTATCTCGACCAGAATATCGTCGCCTTGGCGTTTGAACAGAGCGTGTGGCTTGATTTTGATCTCGACGAGCGCGTCTCCGGCCTCCGCCCCCACGGGCCCCGGCGCGCCGCGGCCCTTGAGGCGCAGCACTTGGCCTTCAGTCACGCCCTCAGGCACCGTAAGATCGAGCGTGCCGCCTTCGGGAAGGGTAACGCGCTTCTTGGCGCCGGTGGCCGCTTCGACCAGATCGATTTCGAGGGTGTAGCGCAGGTCCTGGCCGCGCGGCGTAAACCCGCGTGCGCCCCGCGCGCCTGCGAACCCGCCCATGCCGGGCCCAGCCGCGCCGCTGCGTCCGCCGAACACGTCGGAAAAGATGTCGGTAAAGCCGAAATCGTCGAACGACCCGGCATTGTTGCCCCGGCCGCGCTGCTGCGCGCCCGGCCTATGGCGGAACTGCGGGCCACGTGGATCGCCTTTACCGTCAATTTCGCCGGCATCGTAGTGGCGGCGGCGATCGGGATCGGACAGGATCTCGTTAGCGGCCGAGATTTTCTTGAAGCGCTCGGCAGCGGCGGCGTTGCCGGAATTCAAGTCAGGGTGATGCTCCTTCGCCAGCTTACGGAAAGCTTGGCGAATCTCATCCTCCGAGGCACGGCGCGAAACCCCGAGTATGTCGTAAAGGTTGTCTGACATGGACCCGATCTAATTGCGCTGGCGGCGAAGTTCAACGGTAGTCTAGCAGGAATCTACCGGCCTGTTGCCGTCTGGGACCCCATGGCGTGGGGATTACAAAGGCTAATGGAGCAGTTTGATGGCGGCCGTCTTGCCGACCAGCGTTGCCAGCTGCTCAAACCGCCGGCGCAGCCGCTCACCATCCAGCCCAGCGTAGACTTTCGGAATGGTCAACACCAGCTTTTCCCCGGAATAGGAGAGCGGCGTGTCATCAATGACGCCGGCCATCCCGATCGACAGCATATGCGCTGTTCTGATGGCCGAACCAATGATGCGTGCCCGCTTCTGCGCCCGCCGGGAGACGAGGGCGCGCAGTCGCTCGGACAGCCCGTTGCCGCCGCCTTCTGACAATTCATGGCGATGGTATACCGCCAGCGCCAGACAAATGCGGCCCGGATGATCAACGCCACCGAGACCGGCGTGCGCGATGGCATTGAGACTCTGCTCGCCCCGGTAATCGGGATGCGCCCGCCAGCCGACATC
Source organism: Hyphomicrobium sp. (assembly GCA_016716675.1). Lineage (GTDB taxonomy): Bacteria > Pseudomonadota > Alphaproteobacteria > Rhizobiales > Hyphomicrobiaceae > Hyphomicrobium_B. Next base: position 111,085 of record JADJVG010000006.1, on the reverse strand, counting down.
TGACAACAGACAGGCGGCGTGACGCAGCCGCCGTTCATCCGGCGTCTCGGCAAGTTCAGGGTTCGTGAAAATCTGATCCGTCCAGCGGCAAAGCTCGTGAGCATGCTCGATCGAACGCGACCGCATCGCTGCATAATCTTCACAAAAGCTCAGCAGCGGATCGCGCGCCTTTTCAAACTCCGACAGCAACCCGTAAATCAAACCCTCGCGGATGCCGAATACCGAGAAAATGACTGCCGTTGGCTGCAACTGGCGCAGCAGCCGTTCAAGTACCAGCGCGCCGTAGGGCAGCACCTCGCGGCGCGCCCGGGCCACGCCTGCAATGCCTGGAAACGCCTGGGACTTTTTCGCGCGTCTTATCTGCTCGCAGAATTCGAGCGCCGTCCGCGGCGCAATTGAATACCCCTGCATGACGCGCAGCGGATAGTTGATCGACTCCATGTGGAGTTTAGCGAGCGAGCGCCACGTGCCGCCAACCGCATAGAACGCCCGGCCTTGCGCCTTCTTGATCCATGGTACGCCACTGACGGCCGCATCGATAATGTCGACCGCCTTCTCCAGCTTGTTGCCGGTGGTGTCGATGAGGCGCAACCCGCCGAGCGGCAGCGTCACCGCATCCTTGAGTTTGCCGCCGGCCAGATCGATCAATTCCAGACTGCCGCCGCCGAGGTCGCCGGCGATGCCATTGGCATCGACAAAGCCCATCATGATGCCCTGGGCGGCAAGCCGCGCTTCGGTCTCACCCGATAGCACTTCAATCCGGCAGCCGGCAGCTTCCTCGCCACGCTTCAGGAATTCCGGGCCGTTCTTGGCTTCGCGCACCGCCGCCGTGGCGATGGCAATCACCGTTTTGACGCCAAGGACGTGAGCGATGGTGCGGAAGCGGCGCAAGGCGTGAATGGCGCGCTCAACGGCGTCCGGTGCCAGGCTGCCCGACGTTGCGACCGACCGGCCGAGGCCGCACAGCACTTTCTCGTTGAACAGCGGCGTCGGCGAGCGCACGGCGCCCTCGTAGACCACGAGGCGCACCGAGTTCGAACCAATGTCAATGACGCCGATCGGTTCGAGTTCCGACATGTGCCTATGCGTGCTGGCCAGTTCTTTAAGGCGTGTCACTGAACGATCCCCGCGCTCACGCTGACGGTGCGAAACGCGGCGGGAAGCTCTCTTTCAGAGATCGTCCGCGGCCGGAGAGCGACGGGTTGGTCATAAAATACTGGTGGGCGTTGAACGGCTCCTCGCCGGCAGCCGGCGCCAACCGCGTCGACGAACCATCGGCATTGATGCGCCAGCTCTGCTGATTGTCTTTGAGGTTGGCGACCATGATCTGATTGAGCACCTGTTCGTGGACCGTCGGATTTATGATCGGCAGCATCGCCTCGACCCGGCGATCGAGATTGCGCGGCATCATGTCGGCCGAGCTGATGTAGACGCTCGCATTGGGGGATGGCAAGGGCTCACCATTGCCGAAGCAATAAATGCGGGCGTGTTCCAGAAAGCGCCCAATGATGCTTTTCACCCGTATATTTTCCGACAGGCCCGGTATTCCAGGGCGCAGGCAGCACACGCCGCGCACCACGAGGTCGATTTCGACACCGGCGTTGCTCGCGTCATACAGGGCCGAAATGATGTGCGCATCGACGAGTGAATTCATCTTCATCCAGATCGACGCGGGCTTGCCGGCCTTGGCGTTTTTCACCTCGTCCAGAATGTGGGTCATGATGCGGTTGCGGATGCCGTGCGGGCTCGCCGCCATACATTCGAGCTCAGCGGGCTCTCCATAGCCGGTCACGAAATTCAAGATGCGCGTGACGTCGCGCGCAATCGCCGGGTCGGTGGTGAACAGCGACAGATCGGTATAGATACGCGCGGTTTGCGCGTGATAGTTGCCAGTGCCGATGTGGCAGTACGTTGTTAGGTCGGCGCCTTCGCGGCGCACGATCAGCCCGAGCTTGGCGTGCGTCTTCAGTTCCGTGAAACCGTAGACGACATGCACGCCGGCGCTTTCAAGATCGCGCGCCCAGCGAATGTTGGCCGCCTCGTCAAAGCGAGCTTTGAGTTCGACGACGGCGGTGACGGATTTGCCGGCTTCCACCGCCTCCTTCAGCGCCTGCACGATCGGGCTGTCGCGCGAGGTGCGATACAGCGTCCATTTGATCGCCATGACATTCGGGTCGGCGACCGCCTGGCGCAGATACTGCACCACGACGTCGAAGCTCTCATAAGGGTGATGGACAACGATATCTTTCTTCCGCACGGCGGCGAAGCAATCGCCGCTGAATTCGCGGATGCGCTCGGGAAAGCGGATCGTGAACGGCTTGAAGACGAGATCGGGACGGTCCGCCACGATCAATTGCGCCGTGTCGGCGAGCGCCAGAAGGCCGTCCTTCACGAACACGCTTTCGTCGCGCACTTCGAGTTCTTCGATAACGAACTTCCGCAACCGTTCCGGCATGCGGGCTTCGAGTTCAAGACGAATGACATTGCCGCGGCGGCGGCGCTTCAGCTGGCTTTCATAGGAGCGCACCAGATCTTCGGCTTCTTCCTGCAATTCGATGTCGCTATCGCGCAGCAGCCGGAAGGCACCCTGACTCTTGATCGCAAAGCCGGTGAACAGTTCCGAGAGGAACATACCGATCATGCTTTCAAGCTGGATGAAGCGGATATTCTTCGGATTGGCCTCGTCGGCTTCGAGACGGATGAAGCGCTCGAGCTGGCCAGGGATTGGAATGAGGCCGTTCATGGCCTTGCCGTCGCTACGACGCTTCATTTCAACGGCGATGGTCAGCGCCTTGTTGAGAATGAACGGGAACGGATGGGCGGGATCGGCAGCGATCGGCGTTAGGATCGGGAAGATATGGGTCATGAAAAGCTTTTCGAGCGCCACTCGCTCGCTGGCCGTCACCTCTTCGGGCTGCACCACATGCAGTCCCGCCTCTGACATCTCAGCTTTCAGCGCGGTCCACGCCGCCTGCTTTTCGAGAACGAGGCCGGCCACGAATTTATTGATCGCGGCGAGCTGCTGCATCGGCGTCGAGCCATCTTGCGACACCGTGGTGATGCCCGCCTTCACCTGCCCGTAGATACCGGCCGCACGCACCATATAAAATTCGTCGAGGTTCGACGCTGAGATCGACAGAAAGCGCAGGCGTTCCAAAACCGGATGGCTGGGATTGCCGGCCTCTTGCAGAACGCGCCGGTTGAACTGCAGCCACGACAGTTCACGGTTGTAGAAGCGATCTGGTCCGATCGGGATCGGTGCCCCCGCTCTCTTATCGCCGGATTTGCTGCGTGCCGTTGCCATAATGCTTCTCCAATGCCCTGTGCGTGACCAGGGATCGTTGCCGAATGTAACACACGCATGACAGTGCCGGGCCACGGCTAAAAGGCGCGTTTACCGGCTTTTTTCCGAGATACCTAAAGATTCGAAAGCCGCTGCCGCCACGGCGCGGGTTACGCCGCGTTTCATCATCAGCGCTTGGCGGTCCACTTCGGCGACCAACTGGCGGGCCGCCTCCAGGGAGCGCTCCATCCGCGCTAACAGATAGGCGATGATCTGCGGATCGACGGTCAGCTGGCGATCGGCGAACAGCTTGACCAGAACGACGCGCAAAAGCCCATCATCGGCGGGCGCGATGGAAGCGAACGGCAGCGCCTTCAAACGCGACCTGAGATCGGGAAGCGCAATGTCGAGATCGCCCGGTGCCGCGTCTGATGTCAGAAGCATCGCGAGGCGCTGCTCGCGCACCAAGTTCAGCAGATGGAACAACGCCTGCTCGTCTCGGGTGCGGCTGATGTCTTCGACGACCAGCGCGCCATGGGCCGCAAGCTCTGGCACCCGCGCAATGGTGCAGTCGCAGGCATCGACCACTCCGGCATTCGACTTCAACCGCCAGACATTAGCGAGATGGCTTTTGCCGGAACCCGCTGGCCCCGCAATGACAGCCGCGCCGACGGGCCACTCCGGCCAGCGATCGACGAGCGCGACGGCTGCGTCGTTGGAGTGCGATACGAGAAAGTCTTCGACGCCGAGGGCTTGCCGGTGCGGCAGCTCGAACGCCAGTTGCTGCGGAGGGTCGATCATAACCGTGGAGATGGCCTTAGCCTTTGGCCGCATCGTGGCCGTGATAGACGGATGAGTCGAGATATGTGCGTAACGCGAACCGCACCAGCACGCCGATCGCAGCAGCCACCGGCACTGCGACGAGCAGGCCGAGGAAGCCGAACAAATAGCTGAACGTCAGCAGCGCGAAAATCAGCCACACCGGATGCAAGCCAATTTTCTGGCCAACGATCTGCGGACTGAGAATGGAGGCATCCAGCACCTGCCCGGCAAGGAAAACACCAGGCACCAGCAGCACACTCGTCACGTCCGGCCAGAACTGCACGACGGCCAGCGCCGTTGCCGTGATGAGGCCCAGCGCCCAACCGACAAATGGAATGAAGCTCATGAGCCCGGTCAGCAAACCGATCAGCAGCCCATAGCGCAGGCCAAGGAAACTCAAGGCCAACGCATAGAAGACAGCGAGCACCAGACAGACCATGCCTTGCCCGCGAATGAAGGCCGAGACGCGGCTGTCGATCTCGCTGGCAAGCGAACGGATCACGGCCGCATTTTCGCGCGGCAGCCAGCTATCAACCTTGTTCAGCATTTTCGGCCAATCGACCAGCGCGTAGAAAAAGACCAGCGGCGTCACCAGCATCAGAGAGACAAAGCTGAAGGCTGCTGTGCCTTGGCTCCAGACGGCTTTGGCGAAGTCGGAAAGCATGCCGGGCAGCGCCGCCTGCATGCTGTTCAAACCGCTGGTGACGGCGGCTTCCGCTTCCGGGAAGCGTGCGCCCAAACGCTCCCGCGCGAAGCCTTCGAGCAAGGTTCTGAGGCGTTCGATTTCACCGGGCAGCGTGGCGATGAGACTATCGGTCTGGGCCACCAGCACCGGCACGAGGAACACGAACAGCGTGCTGATAAAAACAATCGACAGCAGCAGAATGATCGCCGCCGACAGCCAGCGCGGCATGCCCATGCCGCTCAAACCATCGACCAGCGGATTGAGGAAGTAGGCCAGCGTCAAGCCAACCACGAAGGGCAACAGCACCGGCGCAAGCAGATGCAGCAGACCGGCGAAAAGTATCGCGGCCACGATCCAAAACAGCGCATGCCGTTCGAATTGCATGAGAATGCCTCCCCCTCGTTGCCCAGTGGCGGTAAATGCAGAAATCCCCGCCCTGGCTTAGCAGGCTCGGTTCAGGATTTCGACTCTGTCGACTCGTAGAGCGTCATGTGGCGCAGCCAGATGCGCAAGTAAGCCACAAGGGACGCGAGCGTGGTCGCGCCCGTCACCCAGATCAGCACCTGCACGGGGCCGCCCAGCCGCAGCTGGAAAGCTTCATCCGCAAGCACGGTGGCGGCAAGTACAAGTTGTGCAACGGTGTTCATTTTGCTGACCGCCAACGGTTTCATCGGCGTCGGGTGATTGAGCAGCCACGCCAGCAAAACGCCGATCACGATCAGCACGTCACGCGAGACGACGACGATCACCAGCCACGACGGCAGCCGGGCAGTGACGCCGAGCGCGATAAAAATACAGACGATCAGCAGCTTGTCGGCGATGGGATCGAGATAAGCGCCAAGTTCGGTTTCCCAGCCAAAACGCTTGGCGAGGAAGCCATCGACGGCGTCCGATATGCCAGCGACCACAAACGCTAGGAAAGCCGCTTGCAATTGGCCATTGAGAAGCAGCCAAAAGACGATCGGAACAAGTATAACCCGGCCGAGCGTAATAAGGTTCGGAATGCTCACGCCGCGTCGTTCCCGTCTTTAAAGAGGCCAGTGCGGACCAAAGTGCACCGTTGCCTGATTGAAATTTTACACCGCCTCGAAAGGTGACACTACCCGCTCCGGCTTTGCGCCGTCGAGAGCATTGCGGCACTATATCAATGGATAGCGCTGGAAACGTAGCAAAAGATTTCGCAGCGCAACAAACTCTGCCGCATCCGGCGCCGTTCGGGCTGCTAATTGCTCGGCCGCAGCACCCACCCACTGCCGACATTGATGAGCGACAGCCCGCGGCCGCCGACGGCATTGGCAAGGGCCGAGGCGCCGCCGGGAAATTGCAGCGCGACATCTGCGCTACGCGCCGTCATCGTTGAAATGCTGACGTCGTTGACGCCGGGCGTATCCAGGATTTGCGTGCGGATGTCGTTCCACTGCGACTGACTGTTGAATTCGACGATGAACGCAACCGGTTCGCCGCCATTTTGACTGCTTGCTGGTCCGTCCGCCGACCAGGCCGGCGTTGCAGGCGTCTGGGCTGCCGTGGTCGCCGCCGTTGAAATCGCTTTCCAACGGCCTTCAAGCACACCAAGCGCCACAATCGCTGCAAGCTGCGAGGTATAGGCGAAATCCCCATCGGTCACGCGATACGTGCGCGTCAGCAACAGAGGACCAACGGCGTCGCGGCCGGCCAACGTCACCAGGACTTTCTTGGCGGCAAGGTCGGGTTCGAAAATCGCCAGTACGACACGCTCACTGTTATATTCACCCGACAGAATGCGCAGCGCGCTGTCATCGCCGCTGGTCAGCATTTTCACGGTGTCGTTATGAATGACCGGTTTCAGCGCTTCGAGGGTAACCGGCGTCAACGTGTGATCGAGATCAAGTCCCGCCCAGGCCGCGCGCCACGTTCCAGTGTCGGACTTCGCTTCCGCAGGATTGCCTTGGCTCAGAACCGGTATGATGGTCACCGGTTGCGCCTGACTATCGACGTACGGAACGCCTTGGCTCTGCAAAGCGGCGCGCACGGCATCCGGCTGAAACGAGAAATCGAGGTTCGCGATGTATTCAGTTGATGAATTGCGTTCCGATCTGACCGACACGCCGGATATGAGGCTGGCGGCGTTGACCCCAGACAAGCGCGAAATCTGTTTATAGGCGGTGACCGGAACGATGCGTTTCAGAAGTGAGCGGAACGCAGCCTTCTGGCCGTCAGCCAGCGCCTTCTCTTTGGCGACCACAGCGTTCTTGTCAGTGGCATCGACGGGATAGTTGCCAACCGTGTACGCGGCTTCGGCCCGAGCTGCGGCAGCGGGCGTGATCGCGGCGACGCTCGCCCAACACGCAAGACCCACTACCAACAGCGGCGTTCCATTGCATCGCACGGTGATTTCCCCCAGATTTCATGCTGCTTGGACGGGCGGAATGTCCGCGCGTTTGCGCCCCAACGGCTGACCCGACAATTTTACCCGGCACGGTAACGCGCCGCACACGCCAGCACTGCCCGGACGTTGCCGCGGCGACCTCCAGCTGCTACGACCCCCAACACGCTCTGGCAATGGGGCAAAAGTGAGTTTAAGCCCTGATGTGGCAGCCTATTGCCCATCCCCGCCGCTATCTCCACGAGGATCGATGTCCGCTCCCAAAACGCCGCCACAATCTCCGCTGACGTATGCCCAGGCCGGTGTCGATATTGACGCCGGTAATGCCCTCGTGCGCGCGATCAAGCCGCTTGCCAAAGCCACCAGCCGGCCGGGTGCCGATGTTGATCTCGGCGGCTTCGGCGGTTTGTTCGATTTGAAGCGCGTTGGCTACAAAGATCCGATCCTGGTCGCGGCCAACGACGGCGTCGGCACCAAACTCAAAATTGCGATCGACACCGGACGGCACGCCACCATCGGCATCGATCTGGTTGCAATGTGCGTCAACGATCTCGTGGTGCAAGGCGCCGAACCGCTGTTCTTCCTCGATTACTTCGCGGTTGGAAAACTCGAGGTTGATACCGCGCGCGATGTGATCGCCGGCATTGCCGATGGCTGCAAACAAGCGGGCGCGGCCTTGATCGGCGGCGAGACCGCCGAAATGCCTGGCATGTATAAATCGGGAGACTACGACCTCGCCGGTTTTGCCGTCGGCTGCGTCGAACGCGGCGAGATCCTGCCGCGCACCGACATCGCCATTGGCGACGTGTTGATCGGTCTGCCGTCGTCGGGTGTACATTCGAACGGCTACAGCCTCGTGCGCAAACTGATCGAACGCGCCGGCGTAACCTGGGAGACACCGGCACCCTTCGCGCCCGGCAAAACCTTTGCCGATGTGCTCATCGAACCGACGCGCATTTACGTGAAGCCGTTGCTCGCTGCCATTCGCGCTACCAGCGGCTCGGGTCCGGACGGCGCCATCAAAGCGCTATCGCATATTACCGGCGGCGGATTGGCCGAAAACCTGCCGCGCATCATGCCGGATCATGCGGCGGCCCGCGTCGATCTCTCGTCGTGGACGGCTCCCGCCGTGTTCGGCTGGCTGCAAGCGACCGGCGGTCTCGACGACACCGAAATGCTGCGTACGTTCAATTGCGGGATCGGCATGGTCGCAATCGCCAGCAAGGCGCGCGCACCGGATGTCATGGCCGCGCTCAAGGCCGCCGGCGAAGCACCCGTCATCATCGGTGACGTGATTGCGCCGTGGGGCGAAAAATCCGACGCCAAGGGCAAGGGTGAAGCCAACGCGGTCAAAGTCGAAGGTCAGCTTCGAGCAAACGCATGAGCCAACACAAGACACCCACCGCGATTTTGATCTCAGGACGCGGCTCCAACATGATGAGCCTTGTCGAAGCTTCACGCGCACCCGGCTATCCGGCTGAAATCGTCACCGTGATCTCGAACCGGCCCGACGCTCCCGGCATCGCCTGGGCCAAGGCGCAGGGCATCGCGACGGTGATTATCGACCACAAAGCCTACGCGACGCGCGAAGCCTTTGAAGCCGAACTCGACGAGGCGCTTGTCGCCTCGAAAGCTGAGATCGTCGCGCTCGCGGGCTTCATGCGGCTGATGACGCCGGATTTCGTCGGGCGCTGGCAAAGCCGCATGATCAACATCCACCCGTCCCTGCTGCCGAGCTTCAAAGGGTTGCATACGCACGAACGAGCGTTGGAGACGGGTGTTCGGATCGCGGGCTGCACGGTCCATTACGTGCGCCCGGAAATGGATACCGGTCCGATCATCGCGCAGGCCGCCGTGCCCGTCTTTTCGGGCGATTCTCCGGGCTCCCTAGGCGCCAGGGTGCTGGCCGCCGAGCATCGGCTTTACCCCGCCGCCCTGCGGCTTGTTGCCTTGGGTCGGGCTCGGGTGGAAGGCGAAAAAGTCTCAATTTTTGAGGATGTTAACGACAGTTCCTCACTATTCTCGCCGAAAGTCTGAACTGAAGGTAGATTTATATCAATGACCCGGGCGGGTCGCCGCATAGACATGGCCCTTGTGACCTTGGATATTCGGCGCCTGATCGTGGTGGGATTTTGCCAAGACTTCTGGATTACAGATACCAGACCGCGACGCACCCGGCGGATTGTCCGCGTTCGTGCGCCCCATCACACCTGCGGCCGAGCATTGGAGAATAGAGAATGACCACGACCGCCAGCCAGACACAGGGCCTCGGCGACGAAAACAGCATCTGGTTCAAGCTGACACCGCTCCTGCGCGGTGACCCAGAGAACCCGATGCGGATTCTTATGCACATGGCTGAGCGCTATGGCCCCGTCATCCCGGTCAACCTCGCCAACCAACGGATCGTGCTGATCTCCGAACCCGAATATTTCAAGCACGTGCTGGTGACGAAGGTCGATAACTACATCAAGTATTTCGACGGGCTGAAGCCGATCTTCGGCAAGTCCATGATCACCAACGACGGTGCGTTGTGGCAAAAGATCCGCATGCCGCAGCAGCCGGCGTTCCATCCGGATATGTTCGCCGAATACATTCCGTATTTCATCAATGCGATCCACACCAAGATGGATCTGTGGTCGAAGCTCGCCAAGACCGGCGAAACCGTAGAGATGGTCGAGCAGACGTGGACGCTCGCCGCCGACATGATCTGCAAGGCGCTGTTCGATCGCGAAATGCCGTTCAATCCGCACGTCATCTTCAAGTACGTGAAGACCTACACCGACGTGATGGAACACAAGGATCTGCGTCTGCGCAAACTGGCCGGCGAAGTCGTCGAGATCACTGAGGAAGACACCGCCAAAGCGGTCGGCGCTTGGTGGTCTGTGCCGCCAGCCGTGATGGCCGCAAATCCGCATGACGACCGCGAAAAGACATTGCTGAAGCTGATCCAGGCGGCACAGGCCGACCCGGCGCTTCCGGAGTTCGACGCCCAGCAGGCAATTGACGAAATCAAGCAGTATCTGTGGGCCGGCACCGAGACGACCGCGCTCACGCTCGCTTGGGCACTGTATGAGATCTCCCGCCATCCCGAGCTTGCCGAACGCGTGCGCCGCGAGGCGGACGAGGTCTATGGCGATCGCGAACCGACGGCGAACGACTATTCGGCACTCGCCTTCACGCGCGCGATCATCCAGGAAACGATGCGCATCTACCCGCCCGTCTGGGGCCTCATCCGCGTGGCTGTTGAAGCCGACGTGATTGGCGGCAAGGAGATCAAGCCGGGCGACCGCGTCGTGCTGTTCAACTATGGCGCACACCACAATCCGAAGTTCTGGGAAGATCCGGAAGAGTTCCGCCCCGAGCGCTGGATGGCGGGCAACGCCAAGAAGCAGGTGAAATACAGCTACATTCCGTTCGGTGCCGGCAAGCGCTCGTGCATCGGCGGCGCAATGAGCCAGGTTGAGAACACGCTTGCCTTGTCGCTGCTATTGCGCCGGTTCCGGCCGGAGTACGTCGGACCGAACCCCGCAGGCATCAACGCCACGGTTACGCTGACCCCGAAGGGCGGCCTGCCGTTCCGGATTCGCGAGCTGAGCTGATCTGAGTGATTTTCAGGCTGCGCGGTACGCTGCGCAGCCTTTGATCGCGCCTAATGACGAAGCGTCCACGCCAGTTATCCACAGCTGGCAGTGCGATGCGGTATAGATTTAGAAGTGGCGATTTGCTCAACTTTATTTGAAGCCGGATTCCGGAGGCTCGCAGATGCGAAGCTACCCTGTCGTCAACCGGTCATTCGCCTGTCATAATGCTTAAGTATTAATTCTGATACACGTCGAACCATTGGGCGGCGTGAATTTGTAAATGAGTACGATTTTCGGTCAGTGCATTAACTCCAGGAGGCCCCCACCATGGAGTCTGTAAGAACCATTTTACTAGGAAAGCGCGTCATTCTGCTGACCGGCACACGTGCCAGCAGAAAGAAAGACACCAGCTTCGAAGTTGAATCTCCTGAAAAACTGCTCGAAACAGCGCGCCGCAATCCTGATGCGGTCGCATTCGGTTTCGTGTCAGGGAGCTGGGTCGCAGCGGCCTAAGCCGCAGATGCATAGCCGCGCGGACGTCAGACCCTGCGCGGTTTTAAAAATGCCTGTATTTTCATGTACCGGCATTTTTCAAGGCAATGTTGGTTGAAAATTTTCTAGACCACGTTTGAGAGACGGAAACACTCCACGTTTAGCCGCGAACTGCGCTCCCCCTGATATGCCCGCAGTCTCTGACCGGCACATGGCGCAAACCCGTCGCGCGCCAACTGTGGAGCGGTGGCGTAGCCTCCTCGAGGGCTGCGCCATTTTTTGGTCCAAAGCGTCCACCGTCTCAACAGCCCCTGCCCCAACACCCGCTGACAGAGCTGCCACATCCCCTTATGAACACTTGGGCGCGAACACTTGGGCGCGCAAATGCGCGAACGGGGGAAAGCTTTTATGGACGCAGGCATTGACGCGCTCGATCCAACGGAAGCGCGCAAACCATTCTACGCGCATCTCTATGTTCAAGTGCTCATCGCGATCGCGGCCGGGGTGGCGGTCGGTCATTTTTATCCAAGCACCGGTGAAGCGCTGAAACCGCTCGGTGATGGCTTCATCAAGCTGATCAAAATGGTCATCGCGCCGGTTATTTTCGTGACGGTGGTGCATGGCATCGCGTCGATGCGCGACGTCAAGAAAGTCGGCCGCGTCGGCGCCAAAGCGCTGATCTACTTCGAGGTCGTGACGACCATCGCGCTCGCCATCGGCCTAATCGTCGGCAACATCGTGCAGCCCGGCGCCGGCATGAATGTCGATGCCTCGACCATCGACACCAAAGACATCGCGTCGTTTGTCGCCAAATCGTCAGAGCAGAGCACGACCGCGTTCCTCCTCGACATCATTCCGACGACGATGATGGGCGCGATTGCCGACGGCAACATTCTCCAAGTTCTGTTCGTCGCGCTGCTGTTTGCTTTTGGACTGCAAGCTACCGGCGAGCGCGGGAAACCCCTCCTCGCGTTCATTGAGCAGCTCGCCCACGTGCTGTTCAAGATCGTCGGTTTCATCATGAAATTCGCGCCTGTCGGCGCCTTCGGTGCGATGGCTTTCACCATTGGAAAATACGGCTTGGCAAGCCTTAAGAGCTTGGCGTTTCTGATGGGCGCGTTCTATCTCACTTGTATCCTGTTCATCGTCGGCGTGCTTGGCGCCATCGCCTACTTTTCCGGCTTCTCGATCTTCCGCTTCATTGCCTACATCAAGGAAGAGCTGCTCATCGTGCTTGGCACGTCGTCGTCGGAATCGGTGCTGCCGCGCATGATCGCAAAAATGGAAAAGGCCGGCGTCGAGGAAAGCGTTGCGGGGCTCGTGATCCCAACCGGGTACTCTTTCAATCTCGATGGCACCTGCATCTATCTGACGATGGCGACGCTTTTCCTCGCGCAAGCAACCAACACCGACCTCACGCTGTGGCAACAGCTCGGCATTCTCGGTGTGCTGCTGCTCACTTCCAAGGGTGCCGCTGGCGTGACCGGCTCGGGCTTCATCGTGCTGGCCGCGACACTCGCGAGCACCGGCACGATCCCCGTTGCGTCAATCGCCTTGATCCTCGGCATCGACCGCTTCATGTCGGAAGCGCGTGCCTTGACAAACCTTATCGGAAACGGCGTGGCAACCATCGTTGTCGCGAAGTCTGAGCGGGCGCTAGACGAGGACGCCTTCCGCAAGGCACTGGCCGGCGCGTAACGCATAAAAAAAGGCCCCGTCTCCGGGGCCTTTGAAAATTCTCTATCCGTCGTCACATTAGCCGACGATTTCGTCGAGGCGGAAGTTCAGACCGATTTCGCGATCGGCGGCGGCGGCGCTGTCCGAACCGTGGGTCGAGTTCGAACCCTTTGATTCCGCAAACAGCTTGTGGATCGTGCCGTCAGCGGCTTCTTTCGGATCGGTGGCGCCCATGACTTCGCGATATTTTGCAATCGCGTTTTCGCCTTCAAGCACCTGCATAACAATCGGGCCGGACGTCATGAAGTCACAAAGTTCGCCGTAAAAAGGCCGTGCCTTGTGCTCTTCATAGAACTTCTCGGCCTGAGCGCGGGTCCACTGGACACGCTTCTGGGCAACGATTCTGAGGCCGGCACCTTCGATCACGGCGTTGATCTTGCCGGTCAGATTGCGACGGGTCGCGTCCGGCTTGATGATGGAGAACGTGCGTTCAATGGCCATAAGACAGTCTCACTTTCACGGTTTTAGCTGTATTCGCGGGCGTTATACCGGCGCCCCATGGCACCCACAAGGGCGCTCAAGCCGCAGGATGACGGCTGCTGAAGGGCGGGGTATTAGTTGCTTATCGCACAAGGGGGTTGACCTGCGTTGATAAGCTGTTTCAGCCCAATTGACGTAAGGGAATTGCTGTGAGCAGTGTTAGTTTGCCCGAAAGTGCACGGATGCCAGTGGGCGAAGTGGGCCAAGCGTGTGCGAAGATGCGGCTATGAACGGACCAGTGACGGAAACCCAGTGGTACATCGCCCGTGACGGCAAACAGCACGGGCCGCTGACTGATGTCGAGATGCGCACGTTCGTGGCGCACAGCTATCTGCGGCCGTCGGATCTCATCTGGCGCCCCGGCATGCCCGAGTGGACGCCCGCCACGCAGGTTTTTCCTGCAGTGTTTCCAGCACCCGCGCCCGCACAGCCTGCCCCCGTTGCGCAACAGCCCGTAAGCCCGGCGCCGCAAGCAGAAATTTCGCCTACCTCAGATTTCGAAAACGGCGAGGCCGAAGATGCCGTGCCGCCGCGCAGCATGGCACGCAAGCTCGCCACCGCCGCGGCCGTCATATCGGTCATCGGAGGCGGCGCGTTCGCGCTCGCAACCTACCAAGAACCGCTCATGCAGTTATTCACGGGCGGACGGGCTGCGAAGGTCGAAGCGCCAGCAGAGAGCATCGCGGAGGTGCCGCCCGCAGATCCGGCACCCGCAGCAGAAGCTCCGCCTACCGATCCGCTGCCACCGGCTGGCGATACCGCAACCGCCGGCGCCACTGTTGCGCCCGCAGATGCCGCCGCACCTGCCGCTGAAACCGAAACGGTCGCGCTGACGCCGCCAGAGGCGCCAGCCGCGCCGCCCTCGATCGACGGATCGGCACTCGACGCGCGCCTGCAGAAGATCCCGGTATGGGTCGAACTCAAAAAAGATTATCCGGACTGGTACATCGGCAACGTCGCCGCGGCTGACAAAATGGTCGCCGATAAGCGCCCTGAGAGCGACGTCTCTGCGCATCTGACGCAAGGCCTCGTAACACTGCGTCGCCAGAATGCCGACAAGGCGTTGATGGCCAGCCCTGACAAATTGCGCAACATGGCCAGCGCATTTCTTGAGAACTTGAAATCGTTGCAATCGCAAAGCGTCAGCGCTTGCTACGGCTTTATCTCCAAGGGCGAAAACAGCCCCGCTATCATTCAGATGATGCAGACACCGGAAACGGCGACGGCCTTCAACGCTCACATCGGCGCGGTATTCGATGCGATTGCAGACGGCACCAAAACGCCGACCAAGCACGACGTTGCGGTCAAGAGTGACTACGACACGTTGATCAAGGAACTCGCCAAGATCGGCTGGAAAGAAGACGACCTGAAAACCTTCTCGAACCCGCGCCTGCTTTCAAAGCAACAGCCCGAGCAGGTCTGCAAGATGGTGCTCGACTGGTTCGTTGCCCATCTGGCGATCAAGGATAAGGCCGTGCAAGATCGCTTGCTATACGAGACGCTGAAGCCTGTGGTCTCGGGCTAGGCGGCCACATGCTATACACGGCTCTGAAAGTTCTCATCACGGCTGTGCTCGTCGTCGCGATTTCAGAAATCGGCAAACGCTCAAGTGCGCTTGGCGCCTTGATCGCCTCGCTGCCGTTGACATCGCTCCTGGCGTTCGTCTGGATTTACGGCGAGACCGGCGACACTGCGAAAATCGCCAGCCTTTCGGCCAGCATTTTCTGGTACGTGCTGCCGTCACTGGTGCTCTTTCTGGCGCTGCCGGTGCTCATCAATCAAGGGCACGACTTCTGGCTGAGCCTCGCCGTCTCGTCGGCGCTGACGTTCGCGGCGTATCTGGCGATGATCTGGATTCTCGGGCGTTTCGGCATCGCGCTGTGAAACTTTTTGGCCGCTGACAACCGTCCGCAGCCAAGGCGGTTAGCCGTTCCAAAAGCGCCTCAGTGACAGACGGCGCCAGACGCGCTATCGGCTGGCCCCATGCTGCATATCAACGACCTTACCTACAGAATCGAAGGGCGCCTGATCCTCGATGCCGCCACGGCGGCCATACCCGACGGCCACAAGGTCGGCCTCGTCGGCCGCAATGGCGCTGGCAAGACGACGCTGCTCCGCCTGCTCAAAGGCGAGATCGCACCCGATGACGGATCAATCTCCACGCCGCGCAACGTGCGCATCGGCCATGTTGCACAGGAAGCGCCGGGTGGCGACGCGACGCTGATCGAATGGGTGCTCGCCGCCGACACGGAACGCGCCAGCCTGCTCACCGAAGCCGAGCACGCCACCGATCCGCACCGCATTGCCGAAATCCAGATCCGCCTCGCCGATATCGATGCCCATTCCGCGCCTGCGCGCGCCGCGCAAATTCTATCCGGCCTCGGCTTTGACGAAGCCGCCCAGAACAGGCCGTGCCGCGCGTTTTCGGGCGGATGGCGGATGCGCGTCGCGCTGGCCGCGATCCTGTTTCTCGAACCTGAGATTCTGCTGCTCGACGAGCCGACCAACTATCTCGATCTCGAAGGCACGCTGTGGCTTGAAACACATCTGAAAACCTATCCGCACACCGTTTTGATGGTCAGCCACGACCGCGATCTTTTGAACCGCGCGGTCGGTACCATCCTGCACCTCGATAAGGGCAAGCTGACCGTTTACACGGGCGGCTATGACGACTTCGAAGAGACGCGCCGCGAGAAGCAGCGCCTCGATCTCAAGCTCAAAAAGAAACAGGACGATCAGCGCAAGCATCTGCAGAAGTTCATCGACCGCTTTAAAGCCAAGGCGAGCAAAGCCTCACAAGCACAACGCCGCGTGAAAGCGCTGGCCAAGATGCAGCCGATCGCGGCGCAGGTCGATGATCGCGTCATCCCGTTCCTATTTCCGCAGCCGCAGAAAATGATCGCCAGTCCGCTCTTGCGGCTTGAAGGCGCGAGCGCCGGATACGAAGCTGATAAGCCGATTTTGAAAGGCCTCGATCTGCGCATCGATCAGGACGATCGCATCGCGCTGCTCGGCCAGAACGGCAACGGCAAATCGACGTTTGCTAAATTGATCGCCGGTCGCCTAACCCCGCTCACGGGAAAAGTTATCGGCGCGCAGAAAGTCGATGTCGGATACTTCGCCCAGCACCAGCTCGACGATCTCAATCCGCAGGAGACGCCTTACGAGTACATGTTGAAGGTCATGCCGGACGCGACTGAAGCGCAACGGCGCACGCGGCTCGGCACGTTCGGTTTTTCCGCAGCCAAGGCCGATACCAAATGCGCCAATCTTTCAGGCGGCGAGAAAGCCCGCCTGCTGCTGGCGCTCACCGCATTCTTCGGCCCGCATCTGCTGATCCTCGACGAGCCGACCAACCATTTGGACGTCGATAGCCGCGAGGCGCTCATTCGCGCGCTGATGGAATTCGACGGCGCTGTCATCCTGATCAGCCATGACCGGCATCTCGTCGAGGCGACCGCCGACAGGCTGTGGATCGTCAAGGACGGCACGGTCAAGAACTATGACGGCGATATGGAGAGTTATCGCAACGAACTGCTGGCGGATCGCGGCGGCAAGAGCCGCGAGAAGGCCCGCGATCGCGACGACGGCGAGGCGATCGTCAGCCGCACGGAGCAACGCCGCGCCGCCGCCGACAGGCGCGCCGAATTGGCCCCCCTCAAGAAGGCCATGCAGACGGCGGAAAAGACCGTAGAAAAACTGACCCATGAGATTGCCAAGCTGGATGGCCTGCTGGCCGATGCCGGCATCTACACCAGCGATCCGGGCAAGGCGCAGAAGCTGGCACAAGATCGCGGTATGCTCGTCAAACGCCTCAGCGACGCCGAAGATGCGTGGCTCGCGGCGTCAGAAGCCTATGAGTTGGCCGAAACGGGCGCCACGGCCTGATCAATCGCGCGGTGACGCGTCTGTTAGGCCTGGGCTCGCCGTAGAGCGTCGAACGGACCGCAAGCTTCTTCGATAAGGCCGGCGATACCGGCGATGTCATCGAGCGCGAAAACCGGCTTGCCGTGTCCGTCGAGCTCGTAGTCGGCAGCGATGCCGATCACCAACGGGTCGGACGAAGCCAGTAATTTTTCGCTCGCGACGGCCGCGCGGCGCACTTCAATTTTCGGGATCGCAGCGGACTTGTAGCCTTCGACCAGGATGATGTCGGCCGGCTTCAAACGCTTGGCAATGTCTTCGAGCGATGGTTCGCCGCGCGCATAGATTTCTTCAACGACGGCAACCCGCGTTCCAGAAACAATGGCCGTCTCTGCAGCGCCTGCCATGCGGTGACGCGCGGTATCGCTGTCGGGCTTATCGATCTCGAATTTGTGATGCGTATGCTTGATCGTTGCGACGCGCAGCCCTTTGTTGGTGAAATGCCGGGTGAGCCTCTCGATTAGCGTTGTCTTGCCGGAATTCGACCATCCCGCGACGCCGAGGATGGGAGTGGTCGCCGGAGTGGCTCTCATGCTGCTGGCCATGTCTCTCTCTTGGGTTGAAGGCGTGGTCACATTTGAAGGCGAGTTCACATTGCGTGCGCGACAATGCGGCGCGCCTCCGCTAGGTCATCCGGCGTGTTGGCATTGAAAAACGGATCGATCATTGCGCCGTCAGTCTCGCTGAATGGGAACGAGACTTCAACTGCACTGTGTCGCGATGCAAAAGCGTTCACACTTAAGTCATCGCGTGCCAGTGCGGCTGCAATGTCGGCTTTCAGCGCCAGCGGCCAAAGCCCGATTGTCGGGTGACGGCGGCCGCTCGAGACGGCTATTGCCACCCCCGAGCCCGCGGCCACGGCAAGCCGGGAAACCAAGTCCGGCGGCAGGAACGGCACGTCGGACGTGACGGCGGCAATCGCGGTTAAAGCCGGGTCGGTACGCGCTGCCCATTCCATGGCCGCCAGCAGCCCCGCAAGCGGCCCCAGAGCCCGGCCGTCAAGATCCGGCACGACCGGTAGCCCGAACTGAGAAAATCGCTGTGGCGGCCCGTTTGCGTTGAGGATCAGCCGGGTCACTTGAGGTTGAAACCGCGCAATGACGTGGGCCAGCAGCGGACGCCCGCCGAGGTCGGCAAGGGCTTTGTCGCCGCCACCCATTCTGCGGGAGGCGCCGCCCGCGAGGATGACGCCGAGACAGCGGTTTTCGGTTCTATCGCGTGCTGCGGCCATGCGCCGGTTTAGGTCGCGCGAACAACGCAATCAAGGCGTTCTCGACGATCCGCCGGATCGTGCCGGCAAAATAGCCGCGCGCCCTAAGTCTTTCGCGCACGCAGCCATGACAGTATAGCCAATTAACGAACACGCGGCACGTGCAGCAGACCTCGCGCCTGAGCACATGAAGCCAAATGACACTTTCCGGGAGGAGCAAGCATGTCCGTTGAAAAGGCCCAGGTTCTGCAGGCGTTGCAAAGGGTCAAAGGCCCCGACCTACAGAGCAATATCGTCGATCTCGGGCTGGTGTCTGAAATCCTGATCAAAGACGATCGAGTCTACTTCTCGATCACAATTCCAGCGAGCCGCGCTGAAGAACTCGAACAGTTGCGCAAGGCGGCCGAGAAGGTTGTGTCGGAAATTGACGGCGTCAAAGGCGTCACGGCCGTGCTGACGGCCGATGTCAGCGGTGGTGCGTCGCGCCAGGCAGCACCCGCTGGAGCAGCGAAAGAACATCCGCGCGTGCAGGCAGCGCGTGCCGGCGGCGCCACCGGCGACGGCGCCGGTCCGCGTCAAGCGGCGGCGTTGGCAACCAATGCTGCAGCCAAGGCGGCGCAGGCGATCCGCGGCGTCAAGCGCATCATCGCGGTCGCATCCGGCAAGGGCGGCGTCGGCAAATCAACCGTCACCGTAAACCTCGCACTCGGACTGCAGGCCATCGGGCTCAAGGTCGGCGTGGTAGACGCCGATATCTACGGTCCGTCGCAACCGCGCTTGCTCGGCATCAAAGGCAAACCGAAGGTCACGGACGGCAAAGTCATTCAGCCGATGGAAGGCTGGGGCATCAAGGTTATGTCGATGGGCTTCCTCGTCGACGAAGACACGCCCGTTGCCTGGCGCGGTCCGATGGTCGTCTCGGCCCTCAATCAGATGCTGCGCGAAACAGATTGGGCCGGCACGACGGGCGATCTCGACGTGCTGGTCATCGATATGCCGCCCGGTACCGGCGATATTCAGCTCTCGATTTCGCAGAACGTGCCGCTTTCCGGCGCGGTCATCGTCTCGACCCCGCAGGACCTTGCGCTGATCGATGCGCGCAAAGGCATCTCAATGTTTAAGCGCGTCGAAGTGCCGATCCTCGGCGTGGTCGAAAACATGAGCTACTTCCTGTGCCCGAGTTGCGGAACACGCGCCGACATCTTCGGTCACGGCGGAGCGCGCGATGAAGCAGCCAAACTCGGTGCGACGTTCCTCGGCGAAGTGCCGCTGCACATGGACATCCGCGAAACCTCCGACAGCGGCAAACCTTTGACCGTGACGGAACCCGATAGCCCGCACGCCAAAATCTTCCGCGAGCTGGCCACCAAAGTATGGGCCGAGGTTGAGCGCGCCCAAGGTACCCTCACCCCGCCGCCGAAGCTCGATATCGACAAAGACGGCAAAGGCCTCAAAGCAGCATTCCCCGATGGCCGGACGTTCGAGTACCCAGCCGAAATGCTGCGCGTGATGAGCCCGTCCGCCGAAGTGCAGGGCCACTCTCCCGATCAGCGAGTCACCGTTCCGCGCAAAAAGAACGTGAAGATCGTCAGCCTGACGCCGGTCGGCAATTACGCGACGCGCATCAATTTCGACGATGGTCACAACACCGGATTTTACACCTGGGGCTATCTGCACGTCCTCGGCCGCGAGAAAGAAAGCCGCTGGGCCACCTATCTCCAAGAACTCGCGGCAAAGGGGCTGACGCGCGAATAGCGGCGCGCGTTGTCCACATCTTTTTGTGGGAAATTTGTCGTTTAAAACCCTGCGTTAATTATGCGTTAGAAACACCTATTCCTTGAAGGCGGTATATTGGGCTAACGCCTGTGGTTAATAAGAACTCAGGGGAGCTGACGAGATCGCGTGCCGCGGGGTGTCGCGCCATCTGGTGAGGGCCTGATGGTCTGTCACGTCAGCTCCCTTCAATCCATTGGCGATTTTATTGGGTTTTTCTCCGTCGAGCCCATGACTTGGTGCCAGTCCAGGGGATGGCGTGTGCCATTCAGCACTTGGGACGCGCGATAGCGCCACCCGAGCGGCACGCACCGAACAAGACCCGCCGACACAGTCTCACGTGGGCTCTCTGACTCGGATTCTGCTTGAGGTGCGCCACGCCCACGTCACGGGAGCGTTGGCGGCGTTGGCGCACGGGAAAGCGCTACACTGGCCCGCGATCAGCCGGCAATCTTCGAGAAATCCGCGACGGTCGCGGTTGCCGCGCGAATTTCAGACAGAAGTTTCAGGCGGTTTTCACGGATCTTCGGGTCGTCGGCGTTGACCAGGATCTTTTCAAAAAACGCGTCAACCGGTGGCCGCAACTCAGCAAGCGCGCGCATGGCGCCTGCAAAGTTCTCGACGTTGATCGCAGCAACCGTGTCTTGCTTCACTTCCTCGATCTTGGCGGCGAGCGCAATCTCTTCCTTGTCTTTCAGAAGGGCGAGGTCGTAGCTCGCCGCGTAGGACTTCTTGTCCTTCTTTTCTTCGATGCCGAGAATGTTGGCGGCGCGCTTTACGCCCGCCAGCAAGTTGGCACCGTCGTCGGTTTTCAGGAACGCATCGAGCGCCTCAACGCGGCGCACGATGAGCGCCAGATCGTCCTGGCCGCCGAGCGAGAACACCGCGTCGATCAGATCGTGACGCTTGCCCTGGTCTTTGAGGAAAACTTTGAGGCGGTCTGCAAAGAACGAGAGAAGGTCGGCTGCAATCGCGTCCTTCGAGACGGCCGTGATCACAGTGACGGCGGTGCCCTCGGCCGACGCCGACTTCTTGGCGCTACCGCCCGCGATCGCCTTCACCGCCATGCGTTCCGTCGTGACGACTTTTCCAGCACCATCGCTTTTGAACAGCGAAAGCGCTTGCGACATGACCTTTCCAAGCGGAAGCCTGAGGTCATTCTCCAGCACTATGCGGATCACGCCCAAAGCAGCGCGGCGCAACTGATAAGGATCGCCCGATCCGGTCGGCTTTTCGTTGATCGCCCAAAAGCCGACCAGCGTATCGAGCTTGTCAGCGAGCGCGACCGCGATTGCGACGCTATCTCCGTCTTCTTCGCGCGGCACCACGTCCGTCGGGCCTTTCGGCTTGTAGTGCAGTTCAATGGCGCGCGCGATTTCGGGCTTCGTACCGGCAGCGTCCGCGTAGTAGCGGCCCATCAGGCCCTGCAGCTCGGGGAACTCACCAACCATGCCGGACACCAAATCGGCCTTGCAGAGCTGGGCGGCCCGGCGCGCATCTTCCGGCACCGCGTCCACAGCGCCTGCGATGTCGAAAGCCAATTCGGCGATGCGCTCCACGCGATCCCTCTGGCTTCCGAGCTTTTCATGGAACGTGATGCCGCCGAGCGCGATCGCCATTTCAGCGAGCGACTTCTTGAGATCCTGATCCCAGAAAAATTTAGCGTCCGACAGACGCGCGCGAATGACCTTCTCGTTCCCCTGCACGATTTGCTCGCCGCCATCCTTGGCAACGAGGTTCGATACCAGCAGGAACCGGTTCGCGAGCTTTTTGGTTTTCGGATCGCGCAACGAAAAGCACTTCTGATGAGACTTCATCGACGTGGTCAGGCATTCGCCGGGGACGCTGAGGAAGGATTCGTCAAACGTGCCCATCAGCACCACCGGCCATTCGGTGAGGCCGGCATTTTCATGAAGCAGCGCCTCGTCTTCAACCAGTTCAAGCTTGGCGGTTTTCGCCAAGGCGAGTGCCTGCCGGCTGATGGAAGCCACCCGTAGCGCCGGGTCGAGCATCACCTGATGCTGTTTCAACTTCTCTTGGTAATCGGCGAAATCCTTGGCCTTGAAGCTGCCGGGCGCGAGGAATCGATGACCGCGCGTTTCGTTGCCGCTTTCAATACCGGCAACCGTGAACGCCACGACCTTGCCGCCCAGCACGCACAGGATTGATTGCAGCGGACGGACCCACTGGAACGGCTGCGAGCCCCAGCGCATAGACTTCTGCCACGGGAATTTGAGCATGACCTCGCTGATCGTTTCAGCGATGATGTCTTGTGCTGCCCTGCCCGGCTTTTCGATTCTGGCGGTATAGTAGTCGCCCTTCTTTTCGTCTTTGACGATCTCGGCATCTGCCAACGACGCGAGCCCGGCTGACTTTAAAAACCCTGCAACGGCTTGTTCCGGCGCCCCGACGCGCGGGCCTTTCTTTTCTTCCGAAATCGCTGGCGACTTGGCGGGCACACCCGCAACCACCAACGTCAAGCGGCGCGGCGTCGAATAGCTGACTGCGTCTCCGATTTCGAGCCCGCGCACTTTCAAACCTTCGGTGACCAGGCGGCGCAGATCGTCTGCCGCCTTCACTTGCAAGCGTGCGGGGATTTCTTCGGAAAACAATTCGAGCAAGAGTTCAGACATTCGGGACCATACGCTGGAGGACGTGGGACGTGGCCTGCGCCCCAACAACATTGAGGGGCGCAGGCTCGCGTTTGTTATGGATTGGCAGGCGGTGCCGGCTCGCCTTCGGAGGGCGGTGCATCATCAGCCGGAGCGGCCGGTACTTCGGCGGGTGGTTCGCCGGCGGCATCGTCCGCGGGGGCGGCAGGCGCCGCATCGGTTGTGGCCGGGGGCTCGGCTGCAGGCGTCTCAGCCGCAGGCGCCGGCGTTTCAGCAGCCGGAGCATCAGCCGCAGGAGCGGTGTTTGCAGCTGGCGCCTCGACCGGCACCACGACCGCATCAGAACCCATGAGCTTGCGGCCAATATCGCTGATGGCTCCAGTGGCCGTCAGATAGCCGAGACCAATCAGCAGCATCGCCACGAACATGCGGAACACACCGACGTTCTGGCGGAGCATCAAATAGCCAACGGCGAACAGCGGTACGCCGAGCGCCAACAGACCAACGATCATATCCTGGTTCATCCACGTCCTCCATCCGTTGTGAGCCACGCGGCGCAGCAGGCTTTCGCCAGCTCACGCACGCGCAGAATATAACTTTGCCGTTCCGTTACTGAGATGACACCGCGCGCATCAAGCAGATTGAAAACGTGGCTGGCTTTGATGCACTGATCATAGGCAGGAAGGGCCATTTGATGGCCGTCGTTATGCTCACCCTTGGCAAGCAGCGCCACGCATTCGTCTTCCGCATCCTTGAAATGCTGAAGCAGCATCGCGGTATTGGCGTGTTCGAAGTTGTGGCGCGAATATTCGCGTTCGGCCTGCAGAAAGACGTCGCCGTAATTCAAGCGGCGGTCGTCGGTGCGGCCGTTGAAGTTGAGATCGAAGACCCGGTCGACGCCCTGCACGTACATGGCGAGGCGTTCGAGGCCGTAGGTGATTTCGCCGGAGACGGGATTGCAGTCGTAGCCGCCGACCTGCTGGAAGTAGGTGAACTGCGACACCTCCATGCCGTTGCACCAGACTTCCCAGCCGAGGCCCCAGGCACCAAGCGTCGGGCTTTCCCAATCGTCTTCGACAAAGCGGATATCATTGTTGGCGGTGTCAATGCCGATAGCGTCGAGGCTGGCGAGATACAGCTCCTGGATGTTGGCCGGTGACGGCTTCATGATCACCTGGAACTGATAATAGTGCTGCAAGCGGTTGGGATTTTCTCCGTACCGGCCATCCTTCGGACGGCGCGAGGGTTGTACGTAGGCGGCCGCCCACGGCTTCGGCCCGAGCGCCCGCAACGTCGTCGCCGGATGGAAGGTGCCAGCGCCAACTTCCATGTCATAGGGTTGCAGGACCACGCAGCCTTGGGCACCCCAGAACTGCTGTAGCGTCAGGATCAGATCCTGGAAGGATTGCCTGGGGCGAAGGACGGGTGTGTGGTGTGCAGGTGATCCGGCCGAATGCTTGGAGGCCGTGGCGGTTGGCATAGCGCGTCTCATCAGGGTTCGAATTGCGCGGCACTATACGCGTTCGAAGCCCCCTGTCACGATAGAAGTCTTGGCCCGCATCGCTGACCTTAGCGGCAATCCGGCCCGACGGCGCTCAGGCGCCTGACTTAGGACGGTAAACGCCGGTCTTCTCGTCCAATTCAAGCTCGCCCAAATCGCGCGTCGAGCCCGAACGCGCGGCGGCCTCGCGACGCAAGCGATCAGTCTCCGATTTGCTCGGCGTCTGAGCCTGAACCATCAGCTTCGAGAACAGCTTATATCCGGCGTAGCAGCCGGTGCCCACAAGCGCGAGCAAGACGAGCGGTGGCATGGCCCTAAGTCCTCCGGAGTGCAGTTAAAGCCCGAAACGCGACCACAGTGCGCGCGCTTCAACAGCCGACACCAGATCGCCGGCAAAAGCAAGGCCGCCACTGTCGCCCGGCCCAGCGCTGGAGAGCCTGCGCATACGCCCGAGTAGACCAGCTTTCTCCGGCTCGAATACCCGCAGGCGAACCTTGGCACCATGCAGCTCCTGCATCTTCGTGCGCACATCGGCGATGCCGTCAATCAGCCCATATTCGGCGGCTTTCGAACCGGTCCAGAAGGCGCCGGAAAACAACTCCGCGTCGGGCGCCTTGAGTTTGCCAAGCCGACGCTCCTTGACGAGACCGATGAACACGTCATGGACGTCGAGTTGCAGCGCTTTCAAGCGCGCGATGTCGTCCTCTTTGACCGGCAGAAACGGATCGAGCTGGCTCTTGTTCAGACCGGCCGTATACACCCGGCGCTCGATGCCCAGCCGCTCGATCGCCTCGACAAAACCGAAGCTCGACGAAATGACGCCGATGGAGCCGACGATCGACGACGGATCAGCGTAGATTTCGTCGCCCGCGATCGCGAGAAAATATCCGCCCGACGTGGCGACATCCTCGCAGAACACGTAGACTCGCTTTTTCTTTTCCTCCGCCATCTGGCGAATGCGTTTGAAAATCAGATTGGATTGCACCGGCGAGCCGCCGGGCGAATTGATCAGCACCGCAACCGACGGCAGTTTGGAGGCGTCAAACGCCCTCTCAATGGCGCTGGCATAACTCGCCAATGAAATGCCGGGACGCAGCGGCGTCGCCATCCCGATCGGTCCGGTGAAGCGCAACACCGGCACAACGGGGGTCCGCGAAAAAGGCCACATCAGAAGGGGTCTCCAAGCGTTGCAGTCTGACAGTTGCAGTCCGGCAATATATGGGGAACGTTCCGCGTCAGGGAATGCCCCTGTAACGGATAGCTGCAACAGGCGCTAGTGTGCATTAGATCGGAAGCGCTGCGCCGCGGCGCAGGATCGCGTCGACATCCGGCTGGAATGCGTTGCCGCTGCCATGCAGAATCAATCCCGGCTTGATAACCAGCGGCGCCCGGCTACCCTTGATGCCATCAACGATCACGCGGATCGCGGGCGCGCCATCGCGCGGATAAATCGGCAGAATCGTGATGCCGCCAAAGCGATTTTCAAACGCCGACAGAATGCGCGGCAAGGCGTCCGCCTTGTGAATGATCGTCGATCGTCCGCCGGGCATGGTCATGCGCGCCATGAAGCGGGCCCACTGCTCAAGGGCGTCCGCCGTCATGGCGTGTGAAACGGCTTTTAACGGCCATAGTGATGCGGTTCCGGCTGCTTCATCGTGGAACGGCGGATTGGCGACGACATGCGCGAACGTGTCGGCCTTCAGCACGCGAGCGGCGGCGGCCGGCAGCGCTTCACCGATCTCAGCTTCGACAACCGATACGCGGTCCTCGAGGTGATTGGCGGCGACGTTTTCCCGCGCAAGGTTTAAAAGTTCGGCTTCGCGTTCGACCAGCACGACGCGCAGATCGGGGCAGCGGGCAGCCGCGCATAAGCCTACCGTGCCGACGCCGGCGCCGAGATCGAGCAGCGGGCTGTCGCCGTCGAGGGCTGTGGCCGCCAGGAGCACAGCGTCGATGCCAGCCCGGTAGCCGCGCACCGGCTGGCGAATGGCCAGACGGTCACCGAGGAAATAATCCTGCGTCGTATCAGACTTGCTGCCGGAGCCTGGGCCGGTTTCGTCCTCAAGCTCGTTCATCAGACTTCACCCAATCGGAAAGCCCGGCATCGCGCATCACCCGCTGCGCCCGCGTCCAATGATCGCCGTCGACCATAAGGCGGCGCGGGAATGCGCCGATCGACCCCTCGAGCCCGCTGATATGCTGGTCAAAAACCAGAGCCGTAATACCCTGGTCGGCCAACAGCACCTGGACATACCCCAAAAGCACCGGGTCGTTCGTGATCAGCAACTCGCGCATGAACCCTACTTCAGGTAAAGAACGTCGCATATTCAGGTCAGACGGTGACGCACTCACCGCCGCCGGGTATGATTATCACGGGTTGTCGATATTTGGGGGTTCCTTTGGGCCGCGTTATTGCAATTGAAGAGGCTCGTGACGGCACGCAGGCGCTGCAGCCGCTGCTCGACATCGTTAACGAGGATATGGAAGCGATCAATCGCATCATCCTCGACAAGGCTGTGTCCGACGTCGACATGATCCCGCAACTGGCGCACCACCTGATCGACAGCGGCGGCAAGCGCCTGCGGCCCATGCTGGCCATCGCGGCGGCAAAGCTATGCAAGTATCAGGGCTCCGGCCATATCCGCACGGCGTCAGCCGTTGAGTTCATGCACACGGCAACCCTGCTGCACGACGATGTCGTCGATGAAAGCGGCACGCGGCGCGGCAAGAAAACGGCGCGCATGATCTGGGGCAACCAGGCAAGCGTGCTGGTCGGCGATTTCCTGCTGGGTCAGGCTTTCAAGATGTTCGTCGATGTCGGTTCGATGACCGTGCTGCGCATCATGTCGAATGCGGCGGCGACGATTGCCGAAGGCGAAGTGATGCAATTGGCGGCCGCCAAGAACACCGCCACCACCGAAGACGCTTATCTCGAAATTATCAATGCCAAGACCGCCGCTTTGTTTGCCTCCGCCGCTGAATCCGGCGCAACATGCGATCATGTTGATGAAGCGCCACAAGGCGATTGAAGCAACCTTCGAGCGGGCCCGCTCCTATGGTGGCATTGCACAAGATGCCCTGGCGATCTTCCCGGCCAGCCGCGAGAAAGACGCGCTTCAGGACGTGATCGGGTTCTGCATCGGCCGCACGCACTAGCGCGCCCGACTCGTCGATCCCTTCAACGCAACGTAACTGCCTGCACCCACCAATCGGGATGCCGCCATTGGATGATGGCCGCAGCGGTATCGGGGTCATCGAAGATCGCGAAGCACGTTGGCCCGCCGCCGGAGACGGCCGCGTAGTGGCACCCGTGGGTCGCGATCAGCGCCCGCTTCACATCCGCTATGATGGGCGCCACCCGGCAGGCGGCGGCTTCCAAGCCGTTGCCGTGGGCGCGCATGTAGGCTAGCAGGTCGTTACGCGTCGCGAACGGCGGTGGCGGCGCGACGCTGGCATCTGCTGCGGCTGGCGACGCAGCAAGCGCTCGGAACACTTGCGCGGTCTTGTCGTCCGGCATGGGGCTTAGCGGATTGACAAGCACCGCCGCGAGCGCCGGCACACCCGTCAACGGCGTGACGACATCGCCGATGCCCGTCATCCAGGCCACATGCGCTGCAAGACAAACCGGCACGTCGGCGCCAAGCGACACCGCCAGCGCGTGCCAGTTGACGCTCTGAGACCGCTCGTGATTGGCGCGGCGAACAGCCCTTAGCACCGCTGCCGCGTCCGCGGACCCGCCGCCAATGCCAGCCGCCACGGGCAGGTTTTTCGTCAAGGTCACGTGACCGAGCTGCAAGTCCGGATCCGCAGCCGCGAGTTTGGCAAGCGTCACGTCGATGAGGTTTTTACCACTGAGTGTCGCCGCGAATGGCCCTGTCACCGCGCTTCCCACGGGCCGGGAAACGTCAAGCACCACGCGATCGGCAGCGGTCTGCGCAAAAACGACGAGGCTGCGCAGCGCGTGATAGCCGTCGGTCCGTCGGCCCACCACGTCGAGCGTCAGATTGACTTTGGCAGGCGCCAGTTCCTCAAAAATCGTCATAGACCGCTCGTGACGTCATGGCCCGCTCGCGAAAACGGGCGCCTGAAGCGCCCGTCGAACACTGCATCCCGGCAACCTGCCACCGGCATTACTCCACAACGAACGGCTGCGGGATCTGCTGGGGCGGCGCGCGGTTTTCGCTGCGGCGCTTGCTCGGTTCATAGCGTTGCACATGGCGATTGCGCGGAACCCGCTTCACTTCAGCCTTCGGCGGCAAACCAACTTCGAGCTTGACCTTAATTTTCTGAACGTCTTCCTCTTCTGGGTTGAGCGACAACGCTTGTCCCCATTGGAAGCGCGCCTCACGCTCGCGCCCAACCTTCCAGTACGCATCACCGAGGTGATCGTTCAGGGTCGGATCTTCCGGTTTGATTTCGACAGCGCGCTCGAGGAAGCGCACGGATTCCTTATAGTTGCCGAGCTTGTAGTGCGCCCACCCGAGACTATCGACGATATATCCGTCATCCGGTTTCAGTTGCACGGCCTTCTCGATCAGCTTCATGCCCTCTTTCAAATTACGGCCCTGGTCGATCCAAGAATAGCCGAGATAATTGAGGACAAGCGGCTGATCCGGCGCGAGCTGCAGCGCCTTCTTCAAGTCGACTTCGGCCGCCGGCCAATTCTTCAAGCGCTCATAGGCGGTACCGCGCGCGTAATAGTAGCTCCAGTGCCGCTGATCAGACTTCGGGATCAGCGCGATGGCGCGCGTGAAATAGCTAACCGCGTCGGCGTATTCCTTCCGCGAGCGCGCGATGTTGCCGAGCGCTTCGAGCGGCCTGATATCGGTCGGATCTTTCTTGGCCAGATCCTCTAGGATTTTCTTGGCCTCAGCGTCGCGTTCCAGCGAATTGAGGTTGAAGGCTTTGCGAATTTCGATGGCGCTTTCCAGCGCGCTGCCCGGCGGAATCTTGTCGTACGTCGCAATCGCATCATCATAGCGGCGCGCCGTTTCCTGAGCGCTCGCAAGGGCTGCAAGCGCGAACGCGTGGTCCGGCTTGGCGTACAGCGCCAACTGAAGATACAGCGTGCCGAGGCTGACGCCGCCTTCACCGGTCAAGGCTTCGCCGAGACCATAGAAAACTTCCGCCAAGCCTTCAGTCGGCGTGGTGACGAGTAACGGAATTTTCGACTTGCCGTCGAGACGGGAGAAAAGATCCTTGGCAAGGGGATGTGGATCGCCCTGCGATTTGTCGAGCTGATCCTTCAACACCTGCTTGGCAAGTTTGAGGTCGCCATAGTGGGCGGCATGCTGCGAATAGGCCAGCGAGGTGCGCAAGGTGCGGCTGTCCTGGCGGAACATTTTTTCATAAGCCGTGCGCGCCTCGGCTTTGCGGCCGGCGATGTCGGCGATCAGCGCTCTATGGTAGCGCAGATAGAACTGCGCCCACTCCGGCTGCTTCGGCAGATCGACGCTGGCCAGCGCGCCAGCTGGATCGCCGGCCGCAAGCTTGGTCCAACCGCGTGCGATGGCCGCCGTCAACTCGCCGATAGGATTTTCAGAAGCCGATTTGAAGTGGCTGTCGGCTTTCGCGTAGTTGCCGGTCTTGAAGGCCGCGACGCCAAGCAAAAATGCGACATCCGGTGTGTCGGCTGCGTTGCGGCCAGCTTCTCAGCGAGCGGCAGCGCCTTCACCCAGTTGCCGGTCAGCGTTTCCATCTGGAAGGTCTGCTCGAGCAAAACCTCATTCGTCGGGTCACTGACCAGGGCCTGGCTGTAAAACGCCGCAGCGCTTTCCGTGTCCTGCTCAGCTCGAGCAAAGCGGCCAGCAAGATAGTTGCCGAGCAGCGAATGGGTTTCCGGCACATCATCGGCTGAGCGGGCCGGTGCCTGCGCCACAAGGCCGACGAAAGCCAAGCCGATCATGCCCAACGTCACCGACGCCAGCCGTGCAAGCTTCGCGCGCATCCCGTGAAATTCCTTGCTGTTTTGCCGCGAGGGCTGTTCTGCTTCAACCCTAGCAAACAATTTGCGCGGTTGGCGACACGCTTTCCATTAAAATACGGCAAGCAACAACATTATAGGGGAAAGCTAGGCCGTCGCGCTGCGCGTCCTCGTCACGCGACCATAGAGCCAGTCATTGTTTTCTAAGCAAGATCGGTTTCTGTCTTAGGCCGTCTTCGACAGCGGCGCTTGTCCACAGCCTCGTTCTCTCGCCGGATACGCGCCCGGCGCGGTCGCCCGTGACAGCAGCGCGCAGAATCCGGCTCGGCTACCCGAAATTACATCCCCGAATAGTTTGGGCCGCCGCCGCCTTCGGGGCAGGTCCAGGTGATGTTCTGGTTCGGGTCCTTGATATCGCACGTCTTGCAGTGGACGCAGTTCTGCGCGTTGATCTGGAAGCGCGCATTGCCTTTGTCGTCACGCACGATTTCGTAAACGCCGGCCGGGCAATAGCGCTGCGCCGGTTCGGCATAGACCGGCAGATTAAAGTCGATCGGAATGTACGGATCGGCAAGTTTCAGATGAACCGGCTGGTTTTCCTCGTGGTTCGTCGCCGAGAACGACACGTTGGTCAACCTGTCGAAGGTCAACTTGCCATCGGGGCGCGGATAGTCGATCGGCTTGAATTTGCGCGCCTTGCCGGTCGCCGCGGCGTCGTTTTTGCCGTGCTTCAAGGTGTAGCCGAGGCCGATGGACGGTAGCAGCGTGTTCAGCCAGAGATCGATACCGCCGAGCGCGACGCCAAGCGTCGTGCCAAACCGCGACCAGTAGGGCTTCATATTGCGGACCTGGCGCAGGTCCAAGCCGATTTCACCCTCGCGGACCGACGTTTCATAGGCGTCGAGCTTGTCATGGGACCGCTCCGCGCCGAGCGCGGCGAAGGCCGCTTCCGCCGCCGCAATGCCGGAGAGCATGGCGTTATGGCTGCCCTTGATGCGTGGCAGGTTGACCATGCCTGCCGCACAACCGAGCAGCACGCCGCCCGGGAAAGTCAGGTCCGGCATCGATTGCCAGCCGCCTTCGGTGATCGCGCGGGCGCCATAACCGATACGCTTGCCGCCTTCGAACACATCGCGGATGCGCGGATGGGTTTTGAAGCGCTGGAATTCGTCATACGGCGACAGATACGGGTTTTCGTAGTTCAGATGGACAACGAAGCCGACCGACACCAAGTTGTCGCCGTAGTGATACAGGAACGAGCCGCCGCCACAGGCGTTGCCGAGCGGCCAGCCGAACGAGTGCTGCACCAGACCGCGCTGGTGTTTCTCTGGCGCGACCTGCCAAAGTTCCTTGATGCCGATGCCGTATTTCTGCGGCTCATGCCCTTTATCGAGACCGAACTTGGCGATCAGCTGCTTCGACAGCGATCCGCGCGCACCTTCACCGATCAACGTGTACTTGCCGCGCAGTTCCATGCCGCGCACGAAGCTATCGAGCGGCTTGCCCTCGCGGCTGACACCCATGTCGCCGGTCGCGACGCCAACCACGGCGCCTTTGTCATCATAGAGAACTTCGGTTGCCGCAAAGCCCGGATAGATTTCGACGCCGAGGTCTGTCGCCTGCTCGCCCAGCCATTTGCAGAGCGCGCCGAGGCTGACGATGTAGTTGCCGTGGTTCTTCATCAACGGCGGCATCGGCCAGTTCGGCAGTTTCACGTCGCCTTCCGGACCGAGCACCAGAAACACGTCATCCGTGACTTCGGTATCGATTGGCGCGCCCTTGGCTTTCCAATCGGGGATCAGACGGTTCAAGCCGACCGGATCGATAACCGCGCCCGAGAGAATGTGCGCGCCGACCTCGGAGCCCTTTTCAAGCACCACCACCGAAATCTCGGTTCCGGCTTCGGCTGCAAGCTGTTTCAAGCGAATCGCAGCCGCGAGGCCGGACGGACCGGCGCCAACGATGACAACATCGAAATCCATTGCCTCCCGCGGCGGCAATTCGGCTGCTTCGGTTGCCATTCAAGACCTCTGGTTTCAGCTGCTGAATACAGGGGTTTCCGATTAGGTTGTGGGAGCCGGTGCGTCAAGGCGCTGGTTTGCCGCTTGATCCACCGGCAGCGTCTGAGATCTGCCATTTCACGCCGCAAAACGCGAGGCGTGCAATTGCCGTCTGAGCGCACTAATGTCCCGCCCGCATGACGGAAACGCGCGACATATCCGAAATTCTGGGCCTGCTCGATTGGTATCGCAGCATGGGAGCGGACGCGGCTCTGGCCGCCGAACCGGTCGATTGGCTGGCGCGCGGCCCCGTGCCGCCGGGCCAAGGCTTTCAATGGCCTGACCGGCCGGACATGGCCTCTGCCGGATTTGTGCCGTCTGGAACTGCGCCGCGTGAGGTCGCTCCTCCGGCCGGCATGACACCGCCCGCGCCACAGCAGCCGCGCCTAGAACAGCCGCGCCCCGACCCGCGCCCGCGCCCACAAACTCCGCTCGCCGCAAGCGAAGCCGAGACGGACGCCCGCCGCATTGCCCGCAAGGCGGAGTCGCTTGAGGCGCTCGGCGACGCGCTCGCGGCTTTCGACGGTTGCACCTTAAAGGCGACAGCCACCAAGCTGTGCTTCTATCGCGGCGCGCCGACGGCGCGACTCATGCTGATTGGCGAAGCGCCGGGCCGCGAGGAAGATCTGGAAGGCAAACCTTTCGTCGGCCGCGCCGGACAGTTGCTCGACAAAATGCTGAAGGCGATCGATCTCACCGAAGCCGACGTACACATCGCTAACGTCGTCTACTGGCGCCCGCCGGGCAATCGCACACCAACGCCGCAAGAGACGCTCGCCTGCCGGCCGTTTCTGGAACGCCAGATTGAATTGGTGCGTCCGCAATTCATCGTCGCGCTCGGCGGCTCGGCAGCCAAAGAAGTGCTGGGCGTATCAGACGGCATCATGCGGCTCAGGGGCAAGTGGCGCGACATTAAAATAGGCAACATCACCGTGCTCGCGCTCGCAACGCTGCATCCTGCCTATCTTTTGCGCACACCTGACGCAAAGCAGAAGGCATGGCTTGATCTACTGGCCATCAAAGCGCGTCTCGACCGCTGAACTTTATTCGAAGTTTACCCTGCCGCCACTCTGATCAAACTTGCGCACCCCTGCGCACCAATCCGTTCGAATTTTATCTAATCACTTAAGCGTTCGCTGGGACCGGCCACGTAGGCTTGTCGTTCACAGCAAGCGCAGTCGCAACGACGAGTACGATACCTATGAACAGCGGACTGGTTTATCTTCGCCCCACGCGGCTCGTATATCTGCGCGCCACTGGGCCCTATGAAACGTCGATACCGGACGCATGGTCCCGGCTGCTCGCATGGCACGACAAATGCGGTCTCGGTTCGCCCGCCGGACGCGGCTATGGTTTGGCGCGCGACAACCCCGAGCGGGTCGGCCATGACAAGTGCCGCTATGACGCGTGCATCGAGGCCAACCCGCTGATCGAAGAACGCGCGCTGCGCGAACTCGGCCTGATCACGTTGCCGGGTGGCTCATATACGCGCATGCGCCAGGCGACGAGCTATGACAGCCTTCGCGCAATCGTCAGCGGTCTGCACGCCGAATTCGAGGCCCCGCGGGACCTCAAACTCGATGAGCGCCGCCCGATCGTGACAATTTATCTCGATGACCCGCGCCGCACCGACGATGCCAAGCTGCGCGCCGACGTGTGCGTGCCGGTGGCCGCTCAACGCTCCAGCCGTGATCAAGAAGCCGCTTGACCGAGCGCAATCTTTAACGCCAGCGCCCCTGGACGTCTGGCCTCAGACACGCCAGACTCTGCCCCTGTTGTCAGCAGGGGACACTACGCATGGCAGGCATTGATCAAAGCCGCGCATTCATCGCGATCCGTATCGCACTTCTTACAATGTCGGACACGCGCACCGCCGAGGACGACAAGTCCGGCAACCTGCTGGTCGAATTGATAACGCTCGCAGGTCACGAAGTCGCCGAGCGCGCCATCGTCAAGGATGACGTGACGGCGATCCGCGCGACCGTCCAGCGCTGGATCAGCGATCGCAACATCGATTGCGTGATCACGACAGGCGGCACAGGGTTCACCGGCCGCGACGTCACGCCGGAAGCGGTCCGCCCGCTGTTTGAAAAAGACATCGACGGTTTTTCGATCCTCTTTCATATGATCTCGTATCAAAAGATTGCGACCTCGACGATGCAATCGCGCGCCTGTGCGGGGGTTGCCGGCGGCACCTACATTTTCTGTCTTCCGGGATCGCCGAACGCTTGCCGTGATGCGTGGGACGGTATTCTCAAATACCAGCTCGATGCGCGCCACCGGCCCTGCAATCTGGTCGAGATTCTGCCGCGCCTCGAAGAACACAAGCGCGACGTCTAACGCGATCGTGCCGCGCGTGGCAGGATACGTCTGCCGATCAGCGCTCGCTGTGCGGCCAAATCGTCTCCTGTGTCGATATCATCGTAGACGCGCAGCAGTGCCGTGCGGCGGCCAATCAGGTTGGCGCGCGTGTCGGCAAGCGCGTCGGCGGTGGACCAGCGGACATTTGCGAAAACGTTGGCCGCACGCGGAAAACGCTTCAGCCCAACAAGCCAGTAGCCGCCATCGGACGACGGGCCGAACACGGCGTCGTGCGAACCGAGCGCGCGAAACGCAGCGGCAATATCGGCAGAGGTGATCGCCGGAATATCGGTGCCGATGATCACCACAGGTCCGCTTGGTTGCGTATCGGCCAGACGCTGCAGCCTGTCTCCCAGATCGCCGCCGCCCTGGGCCGAGCGCACGCCGCGTTCCGGCAGCATCGGACTGCGCAGCGCGGTGTCGGGGCTGACCGCCAGAATGGTCTGCCAGCGCCGGTCGCTGGCAAGCCGCGCAACGACTGAAGCTTGCATGGCGCGGTAGACGCCGGTTGCGGATGCCGTCCCGATGCCGCGCGCGAGCCGCGTTTTAACGCGACCGGCAACCGGTTCCTTGACCATGATGACCAGACGCGGCGCATACGGGCGCGGCGCATGGGCGCGCTGTGCACGCGACTTCAAACCGCCCCGCTTTTTCGGGCCGCAGAAAAGCATTTAGCGCGCCGGTTTCGCGTTGCCATAAAGACGTGAGATCGTGGTGATCGGCAGCCCCGCATGAAACAGCGCCAGGCACGTCTGATTGCGCACGGTGCGCGCCACATACCCTTCGCGGCGATACCGCTCCGCCGAGGTCGTGGCGTCGGCATTCAAGACAGCAATCCGCTTGCGGCCAAGGCGGCGCACGATGTCGACGTCTTCCATGATCGGCAGCGCTTTGTAACCGCCGACCTCATCGAATAACCGCCGCGAGATCAACAAGCCCTGATCGCCGTACGGCAGCCTCAACACCGAGCAGCGCGCCCGCACGATTCCTTCGAGCAGGCGCGGCGCCAGCCCCTTATCGTCAAGCTTGAAACGGAATGCGGCAGCGGCGCGCGGACGCTCCCCGATATCGACGCGATGCATGAAATTAGCGGCTTCACGCTCCCAGCCGTCTTCGAGCACGGTATCGGCATGCAGAAACAGCAGCCACGGGAAGCGGGCACGCGCGGCGCCCTGCGCTAGTTGCAGCCCACGGCCTGGATCGCAGCCGATGACGTCGGCGCCGGAAAGGTCGGCAATCCGGCGCGTATGATCGGTTGATCCACCATCGACGACGATCACTTCGCGAACGATGCCATTGACCGCCGCCGGCACCAGCGCAGTCAGCGCAGCCGGCAGATGGCGTTCGGCGTTGAGGGCCGGAATAACAACGGAGATCATGACCGCAAATCCTCGCGTGGTGCCCTAATTCGTCATAACCGCGGGCGCCACACAACAGGCATATGCGCACTGCGTTCAAAGTCTTATTGTTCTTGATTTGTTCTAATGAGCGCGCTAGTGTTCCTTCATGACCGGACAATCGTCACATCAGGCCCTGCAGGCCGCGGAACACTACGAAATCGACCAGGACGACGGCTGGGTGGACCGCCCGGACGCGGCCGCCTCTGCCGTCGTTGCAGCAGACCGCAGGCGCGGGCGGGGCGCACGCTCGAACGTGACGGGCCGTTTCGAGAGCGACCGCGTTGAAGCAGCCGACGACGGCTGGGATAGCCTTGCCGAGCTCGACGCCTTCAAGACCGATGTGCGGGAAGACGCGGCCAAGTCGATCATCACACGCAACGACAGTCCCGACATTTCATTTGACCGGTCGATCAATCCCTATCGCGGCTGCGAACACGGCTGCATCTATTGCTACGCGCGCCCATCGCATTGCTATCTCGGGCACTCGGCGGGGCTCGACTTCGAAACCATCCTCTATGCCAAGTCGAACGCCGCAGAATTGCTGCGCGCCGAACTGGCAAACCCGCGCTACACACCCCAAACCATCGCGCTTGGCGCCAACACCGATCCCTATCAGCCGATCGAGCGCGAGCGCCGTTTAACACGCAACATCCTGGAGGTCTTGGCGGCGGCCAATCACCCGGTCGGCATCGTCACCAAATCGGCGCTCGTCACCCGAGACATCGATATCTTGGCGCCGATGGCCGCCAAAGGCCTGGCCAAAGTCGCGCTGTCGGTGACGACACTCGATCGGTATGTGGCGCGCGCCATGGAACCGCGCGCTGCAACGCCAACGCGACGACTGGACGCCATACGACAACTGAGTGAAGCCGGCATTGCCGTCACCGTCATGGTCGCGCCCATCATACCGGGCCTCAACGACCATGAAATCGAGGGTATCCTGACGGCGGCGCGCGACGCTGGCGCCCGCGACGCGGGATATGTGCTGCTGCGCCTGCCGCTCGAAATCAAAGACCTGTTCCGCGAGTGGCTGGCGGAGGAATTCCCTGATCGCGCCAAGCGGGTGATCGGTTTGCTGCAATCGATGCACGGCGGCAAGGATTACACCGCAACCTTCGGCCAGCGCCAGCGCGGCAGCGGACCCTATGCCGATCAGATTGCTAGCCGTTTCAAGCTCGCGCGGCGGCGGCTTGGTCTTCAAGACGAGCGCCTGGGTCTGCGCACCGACCTGTTCGTGCGGCCTGCCGTCAGGGGACAACAATTGACGCTGTTTTGACAGCGCACGAAGCGGCAGCAATCATGGCCACCATGAAGATCGCCGATTCGCGCATCAAACCGACGTTCGAACTCGAAGCCGCTGAGCTGCAGCTCGGTATGGCGCCGGTTGCCGGTGTCGATGAGGCGGGGCGCGGACCCTGGGCAGGCCCGGTGGTCGCCGCCGCCGTCATTCTCGATCCGGCGCGCATTCCCGACAACATCGACGACAGCAAGGCCATGGACGAAGATGGCCGCGCGTTTCTCTACAACCGCATCATGAAGGTCGCCGACGTCGGCGTCGGTATCGCCGAACTGGACCGCATCGACCGCGACAACATTCTCGGCGCAACGCTGTGGGCCATGGGCGAAGCCGTTGCGGCCTTGAAATCAAAGCCGCGTCTGGTGCTCATCGATGGCAACAAAGCGCCGCGCATCAGCATCGAGACACGCACCATCGTCAAAGGCGACGCCAAGTGCCTGTCGATTGCGGCGGCGTCGATCATCGCCAAGGTCACGCGCGACCGCATCATGATTGCGCTGGCGCGTGAGTATCCAGGCTATGGCTTCGAACGCCACAAGGGTTACGGCACGCCGGAACATCAGGCTGCCATTGCACGGCTCGGCGTGTGCGCCTTGCATCGCCGCTCCTTCAAACCCGTGCAACTGGCGCTCGGGCTGCTTTAGGCAGTTCCCTAGCGAGACAGACGCAACGGCGAGAAGTCGGCGGCGATCTTTTCGAACGCTTCCTCAAGTTGCGATGCATCGGCCGCATCGTGATAGTTGCCCGAGTCGGAAGCACAGCCTTGGAGAACCGACTTGATCGTCTCGTCAGTGACTTCGAAGGCAATGGTGTAGATCTCGATGTTCGCGGCCTTGGCGTTGGTGCACAGCTCGGTCGTGTACTCGTTCGCCTTGGCGGTATCGTAGCCCCAGTGGTAGCCGTTGTAGGGCAACGTCGGCGAGATCGTGTTGAACCCGTCCGTCATGAGCACCATGATCTTGCGAACGCTCTTGCCGTTCACCGTATCCTGGGCCTCTTCGAACGGTGCCTGGCTGGTAAGCGTTGCCCAGCCCCACATCAAGCCAGCCGGAATGTACGTGTTACCGGTCGCATACATCGCGTCGATTGCAGCCTTTGCCGTGTCCTTCTGGTTCGACATAGGCGTGATCGCATTTGGGCACCAGACGTTCATCACGCCCGGGACGCGCACCGAATAGTTCTCATCCTTGACGTTGAGCGGGTAGTCACGCGATCCGGCGCAGCCGTTCCACGTCTCGGTCGTCGTGACGTCCGAGCATTGATTGACCGGCGGACCATACGTGTATTCGCACTGCTGTGTGGTGGCGGTCTTCTGCTGGCCGTCCTGCGTATAGGTGTAGCTGACATCATGGCAGCTGCCGGGCACGACCGTCGCCTCCCGCACGTCCTGACAGACGTTGGTTGTTGTTGACGTATCGATCGGCACCGACATCCACGCCGCATTGCGATTGGCCTGACCGACATTCACGTATTCGGCGAACGGCACGACGCTGACCTTGACGAACTGGTCGGCATTAAGACCCTGGTAGATCGCATCGACCAAAGAGTTTGCTGCCGATTTCAGCGCCGTCAACTTGCTGCCCTCCATGGACAGCGTGTTGTCGAGCACCAGCGCAAACTCGACCGGCTGCTGACCGACCTGAGCTTCGGAAGCTACCTGCACATCGAGCATACTGACGCCGAAGATACCCATCAACATCGTTGGAACCTTGGCGTCGGCAGTGGCCTGAAACGACGTTGCGTCAGGCTGCACGAGCACCAATTTCACATCGCCAATGGCCTGCCGCTGCCGGCGAAGACCATCGAAATAGGTTTGCGCCATGGCTTGCGCATCGGTGATTTGGGTCGACCTAGTCAGCTCCGAACCGACATAGAGAAGCGTCGCATCAAGGTCCTGCTGCAACGAACTTTTGGTGCTCTGTCCGCGCGCGAAATCAATGGCGAGAGCGCCAAAACCCATGAGGAGGCAGAGGGATATACCAAAGAGGATGGCGATGCCGCCCTTGTCATCTTTTCCAAATGCCACCACCGGCAAGAATTTTGAACGCATAAGAAAACCTCGACGCACGTTACGGACCCATATCGCCAAAATAAGCGGCCGAGCCTTAACAACATGCGCAACTCAGTCAGTTAAAGGACTGACAATCCTCGGGTTAAACTGCAACACATGGTCAGCGCGAGAAGTCAATAATCTATATAAAATCGAAGTTTTGCCGACGTTAATACACTCCGTGCACGAAACCGTTGAAGGAGTTTATTACGAGCACCACTAACGGCATCAGTGCCAGCATGGCGCGATCGTGCAGCCGGCTGAGCGATCCAACCCGGTGGTCGAGTTGCTGATCGAATCGAAAATAAATATCGCGCTTTGGACTCGAATACCCGCATCAGCCCTACACAGGACTCCCGCGATTCTATAAAGGGAGTCTCAGCACGTGGTGTTGCGTGCCTGGAAGTCATCCTTCCGCGTCAAGTTCAGTTGCGAGTTGCGTTATCATGAGCGTGAAGTCAGGCAAGGGCGTTCGCGCGCCCGCAGGTTCCATTCGCGTCGGCGATTGCCTCAAGGAACTGCGCAAAATTCCAAGCACCAGCGTCGATCTGGTGTTTGCAGACCCTCCCTACAACTTGCAGCTTGGTGGCGATCTTCTGCGACCCAACAACACCCGCGTCGATGGCGTTGACGATGCCTGGGACAAGTTCCACGACTTCGCTGCCTACGACAAATTCTGCCACGAGTGGCTGAGCGAGTGTCGGCGCATCCTGAAGCCCGACGGCGCCTTGTGGGTCATCGGCTCGTACCACAACATCTTCCGGCTCGGCGTTGCCATCCAGGATCTCGGCTTCTGGGTGCAGAACGATGTGATCTGGCGGAAGGTCAATCCAATGCCGAATTTCCGCGGCAAACGCTTCACAAATGCCCACGAAACACTGATCTGGGCGGGCCAGAACCGGAAATCGCGCGTGACCTTCAACTACGAGAGCCTGAAAGCCTCGAACGACGACTTGCAGATGCGCTCCGATTGGCTGTTCCCGATCTGCTCGGGGCCGGAGCGTTTAAAGGACGACGGTGGCCGCAAGGCGCATCCGACGCAGAAGCCGGAAGCGCTTCTGCATCGCATCCTGATCGGCTGCACAAACCCCGGTGATGTGGTGCTCGACCCGTTCTTCGGCACCGGCACGACGGGCGCCGTCGCCAAGCGGCTCGGCCGGCGCTTCATCGGCATCGAACGCGATCCCGATTATGCCAAGGCCGCCGAGGAACGCATTGCGCGCGTGCAGCCGCTGGCCCCGCATGCCAATGAAACGTTGCCCTCGAAGCGCACCGAACCTCGCGTGCCCTTCGGCACGATCATCGAACTTGGCATCCTCGAACCAGGCCAGAAACTGTTCGATATGCGCCGCAAAGTGCGCGCCGAAGTGAAGGCCGACGGCACGCTGACGCACGACGGCAACCAGGCCTCGATCCACCGCCTCGGCGCCATCGTGCAGGGGAAGGCCGCCTGCAATGGCTGGACCTACTGGCACTTCGAAGCGGAAGGGAAATTGAAGCCGATCGACCTTTTGCGCGAGGAAGCCAAACGCCAATTGGGCCTGACCAAGCGGCCGTTCGTCGAGGCGGCTGAGTAAATCTCCCGCCCGACGCCCCCTCATCAAGGCGCGTTTGCCGGTCCGGCAGGCGCGCCTTTTTCTATGGCCGCAAAAAATCCATAAGTCTTTTGTCAACCCCGACGTCCTTTAACGGTCTCTTTAACACTGTTCCGTAATGATACCTATGCGATCCAGTTGGACCGCATCGGGGTTGGCTATCAACGAGCTGCTTGTTTTGCGTTCGGCTTTTGAAGCCTCTTCAAGTTTTAGTCTCTTGTAGAGTCGCGAAAGGGTTCGCTTATGTTTAAGAAAGTCGCATGCCTTGCAGTCGTTGGCGCCGCCGTTGCGTCGCACAGCGCGTCTGCCGCCCAGCAAACGGGTACGATGGCCGTTACAGCCACCATTAACGCCAGTTGCACACTCGCAACCAACCCGCTTGCTTTCGGCAGCTTAACCAACGTGAACGGTTCCCCGATCCA
Source organism: Hyphomicrobium sp. (assembly GCA_016716675.1). Classification (GTDB taxonomy): domain Bacteria; phylum Pseudomonadota; class Alphaproteobacteria; order Rhizobiales; family Hyphomicrobiaceae; genus Hyphomicrobium_B. The sequence goes on along the minus strand of JADJVG010000006.1, from coordinate 69,512 downwards.
AGTTCAGACGACGGTCGACGTCGATTGCACAACGGATTCACCGTTCAACATCGGCATCGATTATGGTTCAAACCCATCGGGCTCCACGCGCCGCATGGCCTCTGGCGCCAACCTCCTGACGTACACCGTATCCATTGATGGCTACGGCGTCACACCATTTGGCCCGATTTCGAGCTACCTCTCTCCAAATAACTACAGCAGCCCAGCGACCGGCAACAACGGCCTACACTCGGTCACCATTTGGGGCGAGATCCCGAGTCAGTCGACGCCACCCTCGGGCTCGTACAGCGACACGCTGACGGTCACCCTCCAATATTAATTTTCAATCCCTTTAGAGACGCAGCGGAGAATGATGATGCGGACCAGCCTACGTGCATCGATGGTTTCAGTCGCCCTTTTGGCGATGTCAACGGCAGCCTCCGCTGCGTCTCTACAGGTTGCGCCAACGACGGTGGAAGTGACGTCGGGCAGCCATGCAACGACCATGAATTTGAAGAATTCGGGTATCGCGCCTCTCAAAGCGCAGATCCGCGTCTTCCGCTGGACGTACGTTAACGGCGTCGAGAAACTCGAACAGGCCAAGGATGTCGTCGCCAGCCCACCCATCGCGACCATCAAACCTAACATGGATTACACGGTCCGGCTTGTGCGCTTGTCCAAGCAGCCGCCGCAGATCGAAGAAACCTATCGCGTGATGATCGATGAGATCGTCGATCCGTCGCAGCGCCGTGCCGGCACTATCACGATGGCATTCCGCTATTCCGTTCCCGTGTTCTTTCTGCCTCCCGCCGCCCCCAAGGGTGACCTTATCTGGTCGCTTGAGAAGCGCGAAGGCAAGGTCTTTGTGTCTGCCACCAATACTGGCGGTCGCCGCGTTCGCGTCGCTGACCTCACTGCGTCCGGCCCCCAGGGGAAACCGGTCACAGTCGCCAAGGGCCTGGCAGGATATGTTCTCGCGCGTTCGAGCAAGAGTTGGGTAGCGCCGCAAGCTTTACAGACGGCATCAACGCCGCTTCTGATTAAGGCCGCGAGCGATTCCGGGCCCATAAATGCTCAAGCGCTACCTGTTTCCGCTCGCTAAGTTCTGCGCGCTATTTCTTGGCCTGATTGTCATTGCGCTGCCGCAGTTCGCGGCAGCCGATGACGTTGATAGCACACAGAACGCCGCGATTACGCTCCAGCTCGATGTTTCGATCAACGGCCAGCCGACCGGCTTGGTTGCAGCTTTCACCGACCTCGGTGACAGCCGCCTCGCCGCGACTGCGCGTGAACTCGGTGAGATCGGCATTGTAGCACCCGCGGGCAAAAGCCCCGATGACCTGGTGCCGCTCAGCGATCTGCCGGGCCTGAGCTACGTCTATGACGAGCCAGCCCAAGCGATCGCGATTGAGACCGGCGACAACAACCGTATCAAGAAAACCTACGATGCGCGCGGCGAACTCAAGCAAGCGACCGTCACTCCAAGTGACTACGGCGCAGTACTGAACTACACGCTGTTTGGCTCACACGGCGGCGAAGACGGCGTTACGAGTTTCCGCTCGTCGAACTTCGATGGCATCAACGCAACGCTCGACACGCGCTTGATCGCGCCGTTCGGCGTCCTCGACAATTCCGCGATCATCGGCATGACGCTTGCCGATGAGACGGAGACCCTGCGCCTCGATACGACGTACACATTTTCAGACGAAGACGATCTGGTACGCTGGCGCGCCGGTGACTTCATTTCGGGCGGAACTGCTTGGTCACGTCCTGTCCGGTTGGGCGGCGTACAAGTGCAACGCGCCTTCTCGATGCAACCGAATTTGGTAAAAAGCCCGTTGCCCGCCGTTAGCGGATCGGCCGCTGTGCCGACGGCAGTCGACGTCTATATCAATGGCGTCAAATCCTTCTCGAAGGACGTGGCAGCAGGACCATATCAGATCGACAACATTCCGGCGGTGACGGGCGCGGGGGTCGCCCAAGTCGTCACCCGGGATGCCTCTGGCCGGGAAACGGTACAATCCGTGTCATTTTATAATTCGCCCCAGCTCCTGAAGCCGGGGCTTTTGGATTTTTCTATGGAGACCGGCTTTTCACGCGCTTTTTACGGCATCGAATCCAATGCCTACAGCGATGACATCGTTGCGTCCGGCACGCTGCGCGCCGGCATCAACGACTGGCTGACAGGGGAAGTCCACGGTGAAGTCGGCGAGAAGCTGTTGAACGGCGGCGCAGGTGTGGTAGCGCGCGTCTTCGATCGCGCCGTCGTATCGGCAGCGCTCAGCGGCAGTTCGTCGGATGAAGGCTCGGGCGCGCAACTCTACGGCAGCTTTGAAACCAAGGTCGGCCCGGTATCGATCAACGGCCGCTCGCAACATGCGCTCGGTGACTACGAGGATATTGCGTCGCTTACAGCGCGTGAAAACCCAATCCGCCCCGACTTCGTCGGCATTCCTGGAATTTCAACCGGCCTCTTCAGCTATGCGCCGCCGCGCGCCATCGACTCGGTGACGCTGAGCACGCCGCTCACCTTCGATAAAGCGACGGTGAGTGCCACGTATATGCGCTACGAAGCAGACGATGACGACCCGACAGAAATTGTCACCGCCACCTACTCCCGCCCGATCCTTGAGAGAGCCAGCCTGCTCGCCACAGGCTACGTCGATTTGAACGAATCCAACAACAGCGGCTTTTACCTCGGTGTCAGCATGTCGCTCGACGGCAACGTATCAGTGAGCAGCGGCCTCAGCGGACGCGGTGGCGATTACGGCGCTCAGATCTCGGCCAACAAGCCGGTGGAGCAGAAGCCCGGCAGTTGGGGCTGGCGCGTCACAGACCTGGAGGATGACAACCCGTATCGTACGGCAAGCGTCGGCTATCGCACCTCGGCCGCCCGCCTTGAAGCCGGCTTGACGCAGGGGGCCTCGGGCGTGCGCGCGTCGGCAACAGTCGAAGGTGCGTTGTCGATGATCGGTGGTGACGTCTACGCCTCGAACCGCATCGACGATGCTTTCGCCGTCGTCGATGTGCACGAGCCGAACGTCAAAGTCGAACGCGAGAACGTCGTCGTTGGCACCACCAACGAGAACGGCAAAATAATGATCCCCAACCTCAATTCCTATCAGCGCAACAAGATCTCGATCGACCCGATGGACCTGCCGATCAACGCCGAACCGGCAACGACGTATGACTACATCACCCCCAGCTTCAGAAGCGGCGTTTACGTTGATTTTGACGTGAAGAAAGCAACCCAGAGCGCACTCGTCGTTCTGCAGGATGGCAATGGCGCATTCATTCCGCCCGGTTCGGAAGGCCAACTCGAAGGCTCGGATGAACCCTTCGTCGTCGGCTATGACGGCCAAGCTTTCATCAAGGACCTGAAATCCGTCAACACCGTGCGCATCACCCACGAGAAGGGTACCTGCACCGCGCAGTTCGCGTTCGCGCCTACCAACGAAATCCAGCCGGTCATCGGCCCGGAGGTCTGCCAATGAGACAGATTGCGATCATGGCCATAGTTGCGTTGTGGGCCTGTTTTGGAAGCGCAGCACCGGCTTCGGCGCTGTCGTGTTCCGGCACGTTCACAATGGAGTTCGGCGATATCAACGCCCTCGACGACCCCGATGAGACATCCACATCGAACATCACCGTGACGTGCTCTGGCGGCACCTCTGGACAAAGCGTGCGCGCCTGCGTCGCCATCGAGGCAACTCGCGAGTTGCACTGGTCGGGTGGATCGGGTGTCATCACCTATGATTTGTCCGATGTTTCCGCCGGCGGCGCCAGTTGGCCTTCGCAGAATGGAACGAACTCACCGGGCGGTGTCATCACACTCGACACCAACGGCGAAGGCACGTTTAACCTGCCGGTCTACGGTGCAATAGCGACGCCCCAATCCACGGCGCCGACGCAGAAGACGACAACGCGTTACACTGACGCTCCGGTTGTCACCGTCACCTCCGATGACGCGGCCGGCCACACCGATTGCTCAACCGTGAGCACCAACACAACGATGGCCGCAGCCTCGGTCGGTGCTGACTATGTGCCCGCCTGTTACCTGACGACCAACCCGCTAAACTTTGGAACTTTGACATCGACAGCGTTGGTAGTCGATGCTCAGACATCGATCTCGGCCCGATGCAGTAGCCAGTCGCTGTTCACGGTTAGCATGGACTACGGTGCAAACGGCGGCTTCGATCCGACTGTCCGTTACATGCGCAACGGCACGGACCTGTTGTCCTACGGCATTTACCTCGACAGCGGCCGCACACAGGGCTGGGGATATAACATCGGCATGAACGTTTACAACGGTACAGGCACGGGATCAGAGGTCACAATTCCCGTCTATGGCCGCGTCCGAGCGCAGGCCACGCCACCGTCCGGCACGTACACCGATACGGTCATCGTCACCATTGATTATTGAATGGACGCGCAGTGCTGCTCAATCGTCCTTGAGGCCGTGAGCGATGAGTTTGCGCATGACGCTTGGCAAGGCTTCGCCATGCAGATCGCGGCGCTTCACCCAGCGGCAGCGTTCGGGATCAGCCCACAGCGTCAGGCTGGCATCTTCCGCAACGAGCGCGCGATAAACCGTCATCTCAAGGCGGAAGTGCGTGAACACATGCACCACTTCGCCCGGTAGCGCCCACCACTGCGCCGAGACCGGCGCAGAGCGCAACGCTTCTTTGCGGCTGGGCAGCGTGTCGGTCCAAGGCGTCGACGGAATTTCAAGCATGCTGCCGAGAAGCCCTGCTTCCGGGCGCTTGCGCAACAGCACGGCGCCGTCGTCGCGCATCACCAGAAACGCAACCGCCTTGCGCACAGGGCGCTCACCCTTTGGTAATTTCAACGGCAGCATGTCGGCATCGCCGTGGGCGTTGGCCGCGCAATCCTGTTGCAGCGGACACATCAGACACGACGGCCGCTTCGGCGTGCAGATCTCGCTGCCGAGATCCATCATCGCCTGGGCGAAATCGCCGGCGCGCCGCGTTGGCGTCAGCGATGCCGCGAGATGCTTGATTTCCGGCTTTGCCAGCGGCAGTGGCGTGCGCACCGCAAACAAGCGCGCCACAACGCGCTCGACGTTGCCATCGACAGGCGTCGCCTTCTCGCCGAACGCGATGGCAGAAATCGCCGCCGCCGTATACGGCCCGATGCCCGGCAGCTTCTGCAGTTCCGATTCCGACGATGGAAATGCGCCGCCATAATCGCGCACCACGGCATCGGCGCATTTCTTCAGGTTGCGCGCCCGCGAGTAATAGCCAAGCCCCGCCCACATCTGCAGCACGTGCTCTTCCGGTGCGGCCGCCAGATCGCCGACGGTCGGCCAACGCGCGACAAATTTTTCAAAGTAGGGAATGACGGCCTTGACGGTCGTCTGCTGCAACATGATCTCCGACAGCCAGACGCGATAGGGGTCAGCCTTCTTGCGCGGCCCGTAGCGCCATGGCAGATCGCGGCGCTCGGCGCCGTACCACGCCAGCAACGCGCGCACGGTCTCCGGCCCCGCCGGCCGAAGCGGCAACTGCTTTTGTGCGACAGCGCCCACATGTCCCCCATCTAAATCGTGCGCGGGACGTCCGAATCGTTTGACCAATGGTAGACCTCTTGCTTGATAGCCGGAACTCATCCCAGAGGCCGACGCCGACATGCCAACACCTAAAGAGCCACACGCGTTTCGCCCGCTACCGCCCGACCGGCGGACGGGCAAAGGCTCGTTTGCCAAGGCGGTCGGCAGCTTCGTGCCTAAGCTCGCCGCCAAGTCCTTTGAGAAGTACGGCTTTCACAGCGCCGAGATCATGACCGCATGGCCGCGGGTTGCGGGCGCCGAGATCGCCGGCTTCACGGCGCCGGAACGGATCAAGTGGCCGCGCGGCGCCGCGGATCCCGATGGGACGGGGGCAGCCGGCGGCGCGACGCTGGTATTGCGGGTCGAACCCGCCCGCGCGCTCGATGTCGAATACCGGTCCGCCGAGATCATCGACCGCATCAATCGCTACTTCGGCTACCGGGCCGTCGCCACTCTCAAGCTGATCCAAGCGCCGCTGTTGGCCAAAGATACGGCGGGCGGCCGTCTCGGCCTTGATGCGGACCTTGCCGCGGCGAGCGGCCCAGCACCCATTCCGGAGGTGGCGGAAGGCCCGCTAAAAGCCGCCCTGGAGACCCTTTGGGCCAGTGTCGCGGCCGACCGCGCCCGGCGCTGAACGGCGCAGGCGTCAAAAGTTACGGTCCATTCAGTTGCTATTCAGGCGGGATTTGCCTTAATCGAGTGGTGGTTCCGTGTTAGGCGAAACCCGAAATTCGGTGCCCATGGCTCGGTGCCCCAGGGCTGACGATGGCTATTTTGCCCGGTCAGCTTGCCGCCACACCGTGCCACGCATCAGGCGAGACATAAGGAGTTTGCCTTGAAAGACACGTCCACAGCCCTCGGCGCCCCGACCCTGACCCGCCGCCTCGCGGTCTTCTCATTGGCCGCGGCTGGCGTGCTCGCCATCTCCGCCACCGATAGCTTCGCCCAGAAGAAGACGGGTCCTGCGGAAGTGTCCGTCGAAGAACTGATGAAGCCGACGGAACTTGAGGATGTCTCGGTTGGCTCGAAAGACGCCAAAGTCACGATCGTCGAGTACGCGTCTATGACGTGCGGCCACTGCCAGAAGTTCGCGACCAGCGTCTTCCCGCAACTAAAGACCAAATACATCGATACCGGCAAGGTGCGCTTCATCTCCCGCGAATTTCCACTCGATAACCTCGCGGCCGCTGCCTCGATGCTGACCCGCTGCGCCGGGGGCGATAAGGTGTTCCCGATGGTCGAAACGCTTTTCGAGAAGCAAGCCGACTGGGCCTTCACGAGCGGCAACCCGGTGCCGAAACTGTTCGACATCGCCAAGCAGGCCGGCTTCACGCAGGAAAGCTTCGATAAGTGCCTGACGGACCAGAAGCTTCTGGACAACATCACCAATGGGCGCAAACGCGCCAGCGAAGTCTTCGGCGTCAACGCAACGCCGACGTTCTTTATCAACGGCAAACGCTTGATGGAGACGCCGACGCTGGAAGCATTCGACAAGGTCATCGAGCCGATGCTGGCTGCGAAATAGTTCAAACTATTTAGGAAACGCAAAGCGATGACACGCTGGAAGCCGTTGCCGTTCGGCGTGCTCGCGTTGACTTTGACGCTGGCTGCCTGCGGCGCCGATGGTCTGCCGCCGATTGCCAGCCTGTCGAAAGATGGTTCCGCTGCCGGGTCGGCGTATCCGTCTGTCAGCGCCGAAGCCGCGGAAGAGATGCCTTCGCCGCTCAGCGATCCACATGCCAAGCCGTCCGGTGGCCGCGAAGTCATTGAAAAGCCGACACTTGCTGACATTTTCGCGCCCTCCCCTTTACCCGAGATGGCATGGGGCGACCCGAATGCGCCGGTTACGATTGTGCAGTATGCATCACTGACCTGCCGCCACTGCCGCAACTTTCAGGAAGTGACGTTTCCCGAACTGAAGCGCACCTATATCGACACCGGCAAGGTGCGGTACATTTTGCGCGAGTTCCCGATCGGCCGGCAGTCCGGCATGGCGACCGTCGCGCTCAGATGCGCGCCGCCGGACAAGTACCTTGAACTGTACGGTAAGTTCATGGACCAGCAGAACAATTGGGTGTCGCAAGAGGTCCGCCTCGACCCGATTTTTGCGGTTGCAGAACAGGTGGGGATGAAACGGGCCGAGTTCGACGCTTGCCGCGAGAATCAGGGCATGATCGAAAATCTGAAGTGGGTGAAGGACCGCGGCCGCAAACTCGGCATCGTCGGAACGCCGAACTACTTCGTCGGCGATCAGCTCATCAAAAAGGAGCTGACGATGGCGGACATTCGAGCGTTCGTCGAGCCGCGAATCGGTGGCGTTGCACCGGCGGCAACGGGGTCGGCGCAGTAGCTGCTGGGCACTCTGGCCTGTACAGAGGCCAGTGCTTTAGCGCCCTCACTCACCGAAGCGCGCCCCGATGCGCGTTATCACGCGGTGCTGTCATCTAGGGCGTCTAAGATATGAGAATTTCGCGTCTCCGGTTGCTCGGATTCAAATCCTTCGTCGAACCGATGGAGCTGGTGATTGAGCCGGGCTTGACGGGCGTCGTCGGCCCGAACGGATGCGGCAAATCCAATCTGCTCGAAGCACTGCGTTGGGTGATGGGCGAGACGTCGCATAAATCGATGCGCGCCGCCGCCATGGATGACGTGATTTTTTCCGGCACCTCGACGCGGCCGCAACGCGCCAGCGCCGAAGTTACGATGTTTCTTGATAACACCGATCGCCAGGCGCCCGCCGAGTACAACGGCAGCGACGTTCTGGAAATCACCCGCCGCATCGAACGCGATGCCGGTTCGGCGTATCGCATCAACGGCCGCGAAGTGCGCGCCCGCGATGTAAAAGTTCTGTTCGAAGACGCGGCGACGGGGGCGCGCTCGCCCGCACTCGTGCGCCAAGGGCAGATCGGCGAAATCGTCAATGCGAAGCCCGAGCAGCGCCGCCGCATTCTCGAAGACGCTGCCGGCATCGCCGGATTGCACACGCGCCGCCATGAAGCCGAACTGCGCTTGAAGGCCGCCGAAGGCAACATGGAACGCTTGAGCGACGTGCTTGGCCAGCTGCAAAGCCAAGCGGAATCCTTGAAGCGCCAGGCCCGGCAGGCACGGCGGTATAAGGATATTTCGGGCGAAATCCGCTCCGCCGAAGCCCTCCTTCTGCACCTCTCGTGGCAGGAGGCGCAGACGTCGGTTGCAACGGAAGAGCACAACTTGACCGACGCGATGGCGCGGCTCGGCACGGCGACGGAAGCTGAATCCAAAGCCTTCAACGACGAGGTTCGCCTCGCCGAAAGCCTGCCGCCGCTGCGTCAGGCCGAAGCTGAAAAAGCCGCCATTCTGGCGCGCTTCAAAATCGAGCAGGACAACCTCGACCGCGAAGCCGAACGCGCGGCCAGCCGCAGCAAGGAGCTGGAAGCGCGCGTCAAGCAGCTCGAAACCGACATCGCCCGCGAAACCGGTTTCATCACCGAAGCCAAGGACACGCTGGTTCGCCTCGACGCCGATCTCGCCGCCATTCACGAAGCCGAAAGCAACGCCGTTGTCGAAGAAGACAACGCCCGCAAGGATGTGGCGGCAGCGGAAGAAAAGCGCATCGCGACGGACGCACATTTCGCTGAGATCACGCACAAGGCCGCCGACGCCCGCGCCAAACTCAGAAGCCTTGAGACGGCTCTTGGTGAGCGCAAGGACATCGTGCAGCGCATTACCAAGCAACTGCTGACGCTCGACACACAAATTCGCGAGATCACGGAAAAGGCGCCGGACGCCGAAAGAATCGCGGCGGTTTCCGAGCGCGGCCATGAGCTGGCACAGGAGATCACCGAAATAGAAGCGCAGGCCGTCGCGGCGGAAGAAGCCTCGAAGACGGCGCAGATGGACGCGCGCGCCCGCCGCGATGATGCCGCCCGCGTGCGCCTTGCCGCCAACGCCTTTTCAACCGAACGCGAGACGATCGCGAAACTTCTGGCGCCCGCCAACGACGGTGATTTCCCGCCCGTCGTCGATGACATCCGCATTTCGCCCGGCTACGAGACCGCGCTTGGCGCCGCACTCGGCGATGACCTCGAAGCGCCGATCACGCCGGAGGCCAGCATTCACTGGCGGCGGATGGAAGTTTCGATCGAGGATCAGGCGTTGCCTGCCGATGCCGAGCCGCTGGTCATGCACGCTGAAGCGCCGCCTGAGCTGGCACGCCGCCTGCGCCAGATCGGCGTTGTCGCACGCGCCGATGGCGCGCGTTTGCAGCCGCACTTGAAACCCGGTCAGCGGCTTGTGTCGCGTGAAGGCGATCTGTGGCGGTGGGATGGGTTTGTCGCCGCCGCCGACGGCGTGACGCCAGCGGCCCAGCGCCTTGCCCATAAAAACCGCCTGCTCGAACTCGATCGCAAAGCCGCGGAAGTTCTGGCCGCCGCCAAGGAAACAATCGACGCCGAGCGCGCCGCCGCTGACATTGCCACGAAGGCCGACGCCGAGGAGCGCCGTCTGCGCCAGCTGTGGCGCGAGAAACAGACGGAACTTGCGCAGATCCGCCAGCAATTGACTGTCATGGAAAAATCGGCGCGTGAAAGCGAAACCCGCTTGGCAGCCGTCGCTGCCCAGCGCGGCCGCGCCGATGAAGACCTGACCGCCGCCCAGGCGCGCCATGTCGAGATCGAAGCGCACATCGTCACCATGAGCCAGGGCGAAGATCTCGAACCGCAGCTCAAAGCGGCGCAAGCCGACGCTGAAGCAGCCCGCAAGCGCGTTGCAGAAGCGCGTGTCGCCTTGGGTGGCATCGAGCGCGACCGGCAAATCCGCGCCGAGCGCATCCGCCATGCCAACGCCGAGATCACACGCTGGAAGGGCCGTCAGGCTAGTGCAGAAGACCAACTGACGAACCTGCAAGGCCGGCTGGCGAAACCAAGACCGAGCTTGAGACATTTGCCGGCCTGCCGGAGAAGATCGCCGCCCAGCGCGAAACGCTGCTTTCTGAACTTTCGCGCGTCGAGACCGAACGTAAGGATGCGGCCGATGCACTGAGCGCCGCCGACAATGCGATGCGCGCCGCGACCCAAGCCCTGCGCACTGCCCAGCGCGAGGTGTCAGAAGCACGCGAAGCCAACGCTCGCATCGAGACGCGGCTTGAAAGCGCCCGCCAGCGCCGCCAGGACGAAGCTCGCCGCATCCGCGAGACCTTCGAGGTTGCACCGGAAAACTGCCTGTCGCTTGCGGGCCTTGCCGCCAATGCACCGATGCCAGCCCTCGCCGAAGTCGACCGGCAACTGACTAAACTGAAAGCCGACCGCGAACGCCTCGGCGGCGTGAACCTGCAGGCGGACGAAGATCTGGTCGCCCTGACCTCGCAACTCGACAGCATGACGGCCGAGCGCAGCGACGTCGAGCAGGCCATCGCCAAGCTGCGCGGCGCCATCGGACAACTGAACAAGGAAGGCAAGGCGCGGCTGGACGAGGCGTTCAAGACCGTCAACGGTCACTTCGAACGGTTGTTCACGCACCTGTTCGGCGGCGGCGAAGCGCGCCTTGAAATGATCGAGAGCCCGGAAGATCCTCTCGAAGGCGGCCTTGAGATTATCGCCAAGCCGCCGGGCAAGAAGCCCGCAACACTGTCGCTGCTGTCGGGCGGCGAGCAGACGCTGACGGCCCTGTCGCTGATCTTCGCGGTGTTCCTGACCAACCCATCGCCGATTTGCGTGCTCGACGAGGTCGATGCGCCGCTGGACGACGCCAACGTCGACCGCTTCTGCCGCCTGATGGAGCACATGGCGGAAGACACCGCCACACGCTTCCTGGTCATCACCCATCACCCGATGACGATGGCGCGCATGAACCGGCTGTTCGGCGTCACCATGGCCGAAAAGGGCGTATCGCAACTCGTGTCGGTCGATTTGCAAACCGCACAAAGCTTCCAGGTCGCCGTCTAACGCCAACGATTGCCGAACGCCCGCCTTTGATTGTCCTGCCCGTTGCAATCGTGCCGACGGCGTATTTTGCGCGCGGGTTGGCGGACATGAATCGGGAAAATTTCCGATACAAATATTGAACGACGTACAGTTGTTTCTGGACCGGACGCGAGACAAGGCAGTCGCGAGTGTCTGACCTTGCGTGTGCGCCTAAGCTCGATCGACATAAAAAGCCAAAGGTGCTCCTGCACCAGCCTGCAACGCTCTATAGGGACCACGCGGCAAGCCGCTAAGCCACCTGCGGGCAGCCACTTTGCAGCCATGCCAGCCAGGCCCTAGAGAAGACCCCAGCGCCCGTTCCGGAGCACGCTCCAAGCCCCCTCCCTAGGCACGTGCGGCGCCCGAGGACGGGCGTTGTCAGTGGCTTAACGCGGCTGCGACCGAAGTGTCAGTTTGTCCCGAAAAACTTGACTATTCCAAGCAATCGCCGTCCAAACGAGAGGCGGATTTTTTGCATATTCGAGCGATCCGCGCGTGCCGCTCGCCTGCGCGGTTTCGCCATACCCTCGCATTGTCGCTCGCAGAGCCCAATTCGTTGACATCCCCATACCCCCTAACTATGGTCCGCCGCGACAATATCAGGGTGTGTACGACCTCCTTTTCTCAAATGGACGGATCAATTCATGTCTGCCGATGGCAAGGGCGAAGACCCCAAGCACGCAGCAGAACATGGACAGATCAGTCCGCAAGACCGTGAAGCAATTCGCCAGCGGTCTTCCGAACTCGGCAAGAAACTCGACGCGGTCAGCGCGAAGCGAGCGGAGGCTGAACGGGTACTGGATACGGCACGCCAAACGGCCTTCGGGCAAGCCTTCAAATATTCCGCCGAATTGATTGTCGGCGTGGGTGTTGGGGCACACTCCGGATGGGCTCTGGACCAGCAGTTTGGAACAGCGCCCTGGCTTATGATTACGCTAGTTATTCTTGGTTTTGCCGCGGGTCTTCTAAATTTGATCCGGTCAGCCAGGAAGGCCCAGGCGGAGAACGAAGCCCTGCAACGGGCGGCTCCGTCGGTCAAAGATGATGACGAAGACGAAGACAGGTAGGGGGAAACCTTGGCTGCAGAAGGTGCGGGTCAACATGGCCCGATGTCACAATTCGAGATCAAGAAGATCATCGATCTGAGACTGTTCGACTACGACGTTTCGTTCACGAACGCGTCGCTGTTTATGGTCTTGGCACTCGGCGTGATCTGCGGTTTCATGATCTACGCGATGCGTGGCCGGTCACTGGTGCCGACGCGCATTCAGTCGGTTGCCGAGATGCTCTATGAGTTCATTGCCAAGATGGTTCGCGAGAACCTCGGCAAGGACGGCATGACCTACTTCCCGTGGGTCTTCACGATCTTCATTTTCATTCTCGTTCTGAACCTGCTCGGCATGATCCCCGGCAGCTTCACGGTCACGAGCCACATCATCGTCACGTTCGCACTTGCCGCCATGGTGTGGCTGGTTGCAACGGGCATCGGTTTTGCCAAGCACGGCTTCGGCTACCTCAAGCTGTTTGTGCCGGAAGGCGTGCCGCTGATCCTTTTGCCGGTGATCGTTCCGATCGAATTGATTTCCTACTTCATCCGTCCCATCAGCCACTCGGTGCGTCTGTTCGCCAACATGATGGCTGGCCACACGATGCTCAAAGTGTTCGCGGGCTTCGCTGTCATGCTGCCGGTTTGGGGCAAGGTCGCGCCTGTCGGCTTCATGGTTGCCTTCACGGGTCTCGAATTCGTGGTCGGTATCCTTCAGGCCTTCATTTTCACGGTTCTCACCTGCATCTACCTCAACGACGCGGTGAACATGCATCACTGATGATCAGGCGCGGGGCTCAGTCTCCGCGCCATCAGCAGGGTATTCGAGTTTTTATCCAACCCAACGAAACGCAAGGGAGACTACAATGGACGCTCAAGCAGCTAAGTACATCGGCGCGGGCCTCGCCTGCTTCGCTCTGATCGGCGCCGGTATCGGCATCGGCAACATCTTCGGCAACTACCTGTCGGGCGCACTGCGCAACCCGTCGGCTGCTCCCGGCCAGTTCACCAACCTTCTGATCGGCTTCGCGCTCGCTGAAGCAACCGGTCTGTTCGGCTTGCTCGTCGCTCTCATCATCCTCTACGGTTGAGAATTGGCGACGCGTCACAGCAACTGGAGACGGACATGTTTGCTAGCATAGCAGTGCTCGCAGAGGCGGCAGGCGAGGCAGCTCACGAAGCCTCGAAGGCCGGGCTGCCTCAGCTCAATCCGGATACGTTCGTCCATCAGCTGTTCTGGCTGGTCGTGACGTTTCTGGTCTTGCTCTTCGTGATGTCTAGGATCGCTTTGCCGCGCGTCGGCGAAGTGATCGAAGAGCGCGCCGAGCGAATTCAGCGCGATATCGATTCCGCTGGCCGTCTCAAGGCCGAGACCGACAAGGCGCTTGCCGATTACGAAAAGGCTTTGGCCGACGCTCGCGCCAACGCCTCGGGCATCGCCAAGCAGACGCGCGAAAAGCTCGCTGCCGAAACGGATGCCGAGAAGGCCCGTGCGGATGCGAACATCGCCACGAAGCTGACCGATGCCGAGACGCGCATTGCAGCGACCAAGACCAAGGCCCTGACGGCCGTGAACGACATCGCAGCGGAAACGGCACGCGCCGTCATCGCCAAGCTGGTCGGTCAGGACGTCAGCCTGGACGACGTCAAAAAAGTTCTGCAACCGACCGCAGGCAAGTGAGGATCACAAATGAGCGAATTTCTTGATCCACACTCGACGACCTTCTGGGTGCTGGTGTCGTTCGTCTTGTTCATGGGCCTGCTCGCCTATTACGGCGTTCCGGCAGTGATCGGCAAAGCTCTCGATTCTCGCGCTGACGCCATCCGCAAGGAACTGGACGACGCACGCAAGCTTCGTGAAGACGCGCAGGCACTTCTCGCCGACTATCAGGGGAAGGCCCGCGCAGCAGAAGACGAAGCACGCAGCATCATCGACGCCGCCAAGCGGGAAGCGGAAACGCTGGCCTCTGAAGCGCGCAAGTCGCTGGCTGAAAGCATCGAGCGCCGCTCCAAGATGGCGGAAAACAAGATCGCACGTGCGGAAACTCAGGCTGTCAGCGAAGTACGCGCTGCCGCCGTCGACGCTGCGATGTTCGCTTCCGAGCAGCTCCTCAAGACGCGCGCCGCCGGCGCTACGGGAGAAGCGCTGATCAAGGAAGCCATCGCCGGCCTCAAGGGCAAGTTGAACTAAGACAAGCCAACACGACGCTTTTAAAAAACCGGGCCCTGCGCCCGGTTTTTTTGTGGCCGCGCGCGTTGCGCGCTTGGTCAAACCGGCCAGCGCAAGCTCGTCATCCAAGAAAGACCACACTGCAGCCGTCAGCCCGGGGCTTGTCCTCGGGATCCAATGGTCAGCAGCGCTGGAGGAGGCAGCTGAACGGACCGCGCTCGCATTCTCAAAGCCCGATAGATCCCGGCAATATATGCCGGGATGAACATAGGTGGCTGTTGGCGCGGGGAAGCGGTGGGTGTGGATTGTTCCAGAATAACGGCGGTGCGCGTCGGCGCGGAAATGACGGAGGCAGTTTGTGAACCCGCAGCCCGGCTTAGCCGGCGCCAGCGGCCTTGTTGTCGAAGCCTACCATGACTTCGAATTCACCGGCTCGCGAGCCTTCAGGCACATCGAACGAGACCGTGCGCACGGCAGAGAAATAGCCGATCGGCTTATCCGCTTCGACCGTCACGTCGACGTTGACGGTGTCGCCCGCAACCTTGGCACGCTTGCTGTCGTTGACGGAAACGATGAGCGGCAATGAGATCGACCCGGGCTTGCCCTTCGGGCCGAGCAGGACGCGACCCGAGAAGCCGTACTTCACAGTCACACGGCCTGGCTCGATCTGACATTCGCGCGCGGTCTTTGTGATCTCTCCGCGATGCATGATGGCAAGACCATCGCCGGCGCGGCCCGGCTCATAGAAGGTGATGTTGTTGTCACGCGGCGCGATCACGAAGCGCGGGCATCCCGCAGCAATTTCGCCGACGGCCGTGCTCCCCGTCGCCGACGGATCATTGGACTTAGCGGCCAGGAGAAGCTGGTCCTCAGACACGGACGCCGCCTCGGGCTTCGACGATGAACCACCGAACATGCCGCCACCAAGGCCGGACGTAAGGGACGACATTCCGCAGCCGGAAACGGCTGACGCCGCGACCGCGGCCGCCAAAACGGCAAACAAGCGCCGAGTGCGCCAAACATTGAGACCGGTGGTTCCGGCCCCGCTCATGTTCGTGGTCTTCAACGCGATCCCCCAGGGTTCAAACCCCAGCCCCTTGTATTGTCCGCAAAGCACCGTAGCATCCAGCCACAGCGGCGTCCAAAGACTTCGCCCCAGCTTTCGACTGTAGTTAAAGGACTTTTTGACGGCATGTCCGCTCTTAACCACACATCATCCACTGCTACGAAGCCGCCACTGCGACTGCTGATCGCGGCGCCCCGGGGTTTCTGCGCCGGGGTCGATCGCGCGATTCAGATCGTAGAACAGGCGTTGCAGAAATTCGGCGCGCCGGTCTACGTTCGTCACGAGATTGTCCACAACCGTTACGTGGTGGATTCTCTCAAGGCTAAAGGCGCCATTTTTGTGAAGGAGCTGAATGACATCCCGGAAACCACGCAACCCGTGATCTTTTCAGCACATGGCGTCGCCAAGGCGGTGCCGGCCGCTGCCCAGGCCCGCAATATGTTCGTGCTCGATGCCACCTGCCCGCTCGTCTCCAAGGTTCACATGGAGGCCGCCCGCCATTTTGAGCAGGGCCGTGAAATCGTCCTCGTCGGCCATCGCGGCCACCCGGAAGTCATCGGCACCATGGGCCAGCTGCCCGAGGGTGCTGTTATGCTCATCGAAACATCAGATGACGCGCGGACTTTTACACCGAAAGATGCGAACCGCCTCGCCTACGTCACCCAAACCACCTTGAGCCTGGACGACACCGCGGAGATCGTCACAATTCTGAGGGAGCGCTTTCCCTCGATCGCCGGCCCGGTGAAAGAGGACATTTGCTACGCGACCACCAACCGGCAGCACGCGGTCAAAGCCATTGCCGGTCAGGTTGATGCGGTCATCGTGGTCGGAAGCCCGAAGAGTTCAAACTCCCTGCGGCTGGTTGAAGTAGCGGAACGCTCCGGCTGCCCGATGTCGCTGCTGATCGAACGAGCGGCCAACATTCCCTGGGATCGGATGGACGGCATTCGCAGCCTCGGGCTGACGGCAGGTGCATCTGCGCCCGAAGTCATTGTGGATGAAGTGATTGAGGCTTTCCGCGACCGCTTTGATGTGACAGTGGATGTGGTGACGACCGCCGAAGAGCGCGTCGTCTTTAATCTTCCACGCGAATTCCGGCAGCGCGCCGCCGGCTAAGACATTCGATATTTCAGAACGGGCATTGCATGGCGGTCTATACCGAAGTGAGCGACGACGAGCTTACGCGCTTCATCGCGAGCTATGGGCTTGGATCACTGCTGTCCTACAAGGGCATCGCAGAAGGCGTCGAGAACACCAATTATCTGGTGCACGCAACCGGCGGCACGTTCATTCTGACGCTCTATGAAAAGCGCGTCGATCCGAAGGATCTGCCGTTTTTCCTCGGCCTGATGGAGCACCTACAGGCGCGCGGCGTCAGCTGTCCGCTGCCGGTGCGCGACGCCAATGGCAACATCCTCAACGAGCTTGGTGGCCGCCATGCCGCCCTCGTGACGTTTCTCGAAGGCGTCTGGCCGCGAAAGCCCACCGCAGAACACTGCCTTGAGCTTGGTCGCGCCCTGGCGCGCATGCATATCGCGGCCAACGGCTTTGCCCTGACGCGCCACAACGCGCTCGGCCTCTCGGGCTGGCGGCCGCTTTACGAAAAATTTGCTGACCGGTGCGACGAGATTTTGCCCGGCCTGCACAAGCTCATCGACAAAGAACTCAGCGATCTCGAAACGCAATGGCCGAAAGCGTTGCCCGAAGGGGTCATCCACGCCGATCTCTTTCCCGACAACGTGTTCTTCATCAGCAATAATTTGTCGGGCCTCATCGACTTCTATTTCGCCTGCAACGACATGCTGGCCTACGACATTGCCGTCTGCATCAACGCGTGGTGCTTCGAGAGCGACTATGCGTTCAACGTCACCAAGGGCCGCGCATTGCTGAAAGGCTACAACGCCGAACGGCCGTTGACGGCAGCCGAGTGCGACGCCATGCCGATACTCGCGCGCGGCGCCGCCATGCGCTTTCTGCTGACCCGCAGTTACGACTGGCTGAATACGCCGAAAAACGCGCTGGTGGCCCGCAAGGACCCATTCGATTACGTGCGCCGCTTGCGCTTCCACCAGAACGCCACGTCGATTTCCGATTACGGCGGTGAAACACCGGCATGACCACCGCTCATCCCGCTACCCCACATCCTCATGTGATCATCTATAGCGACGGCGCCTGCTCGGGAAATCCGGGTCCGGGCGGCTGGGGCACCGTGCTGATCTCCGGCACGCACCGCAAAGAGCTACAAGGCGGCGAGCCGCTAACCACCAACAACCGCATGGAATTGCTCGGCGCGATTTCCGGCCTAGAAGCCTTGAAGCGGCGTAGCTCCGTTGAGCTGTGGACCGACAGCGCCTACGTTAAAAACGGCATTACGGCGTGGATACACGGCTGGAAAAAGAACGGCTGGAAAACGGCCGATAAGAAGCCCGTCAAAAACGCCGAGCTATGGCAGCGCCTGGACGAGTTGCGCGGCAAGCACGAGGTCAAATGGCATTGGCTTAAGGGTCATGCCGGCCACCCAGAAAACGAGCGCGCCGACGAACTGGCACGCGCAGGCATGGCCCCCTTCAAAGAGGCGCCATCCGCGCGCGCCAAGTCTACGCGCTCACAGTGAGCGGTCGATCATCGAGCAGAGATTGGCGGCGCTGGATTTCTCCGCAACCGGCGGGCTGTCTTCGACATTCAGAACCTTGACGACGCCGTTGTCGACCAGCATCGCGTAACGCTTCGAGCGCACGCCGAGGCCAAACCCGGAAAGATCGATCTCGAGACCTAGGGCCTTGGCGAAATCGCCGGAACCGTCGGCCAGCATCTCAATTTTGCCGGCAGCGCCTGTGTCCTTCGACCAGTTGTCGAGCACGAACACGTCATTGACGGCGGTGCAGGCGATGGTGTCGATGCCCTTGGCCTTCAGCTCGGCGACGCGATCGACGAAGCCCGGCATGTGCGTTTTATGGCACGTCGGCGTATAGGCGCCCGGCACGGCAAAGAGAGCGACCTTCTTGCCGTTGAATACCTCGGCCGTGGTGCGCTCTGCCGGACCGTCAGCCCCCATCACCGTGAATTTGCCAGAGGGAATGCTGTCGCCAACTTTAATTGTCATTTCTATCCTCACTGCTGGTTTGTCATGCCGCTCAAGGCAGCGTGATCGTCGTTTCGGATTGGCCTTTGCGGCCGACCAGCGTGATGCTGATGGGCTTGCCTGCAAGGTCTTTCATTTCGGCGCCGTCGGTCAGATCGACGTCGAACAGCGCGCGGCCGTTTGCGTCCGAAATTTTCTTAGGCAACGGCAGATACGTTCCGTTGCTGGAATCGACGAAGGCATCGCTGCCGGGTCCGCTATCGCTGGCGCCTGCTGGATCTTCAGCCTCGATGATCAGGATCGGCTTGGCGTCGCGCATTTCAACGCGCCATTTGGAAACGACGGGATCGGTTCCCTGGATCGGCACCAGCCGTGGAACGCTTTGCAACGCCGCCTCGATAACCTCAGACGAACCCATATCAGGCGGGATCACCATATCGAACGCAGCTTCGGCTGGCACGCACAGCTCTTTGCAGATGCCGTACGTGGCGTTGAGTTTCAAATGAACCGGCTGGGCCGGATCTTTCGCGGTTACAGCGAACGGAAAAAACGCGCGATCCTTATAGCCGATCGTCGTGCCGGTTTTATCGACCATTCTGTGCGGGGCGGGGTAGAGCACGCGGATCTCGGCCGCATTCTCGGAGGCGCTAAAATCGAACTCGGGCGGGATACCGCCAGCGTCGCCCGGTGCGCGCCAATAGGTCTTCCATCCATCGGGCATGACTATCTCGAGCGCGCCGAACAGGCCATCCTTCTGGCCCGGAAGATGGGCTTCGCCGACAACCAGCCGGGCTTTGTTATTGAAGCCCTCGACCCAAGGCGACGCCGCCCCCTCAGCCGCGGCGGAACCCGTCAGCGCGAACGTCGCAGAAGTCGAAATGAGGGTAAACGCCAGCAGTCGGCGGATCGCAGTATATTGCATAGTCTGACTTGTACCGCTCCAGACGGCGCCTGCCAATGCTCGATAGGTATAGGCAGCGCCGCAGCCGGCTCGGGGCGGGCGAACCAAAACATCTTCACGCATGCCGAGTCCCGGGCTATTCTAGTGTCATGAAAGTGCCAAGAAAGAAGCTCCGCGGAAAAGCCGCTGCCGGGACGCTTGAAGGGCAGCTCCTCGTCGCTATGCCGTCGATGACCGATCGACGCTTTGCCCGCTCGGTGATTTACGTGTGCGCACTCCGACGAAGGCGCGATGGGCTTGATCGTTAATCAGCGCGCCGACAACGTGTCAGCGCCCGATCTCCTCGAGCGGCTCGGTATCTCGACCCGTGGTCAAGACGATACCGTATCTAATGCAATCATGGATCTGTCGATCCAGGTGGGCGGGCCGGTGGAGACGGGTCGTGGATTTGTGCTGCATAGCGCCGATTATTTCGCGGTTGATTCCACGCTCGCCATTGAACCGGGCGTCTGCCTCACCGCCACCATCGACATCCTTAAAGCCATTGCGCAAGGCACTGGGCCCGACCGTGCGATCCTTGCGCTCGGCTACTCCGGTTGGTCGCCGGGCCAGCTTGAAAGCGAGATCCAGGCCAACGGCTGGCTGAATTGTCCGGCCGATCCCGACCTCATTTTCGATGACGATCTCGACGCCAAGTATGCGCGCGCCATGGCCAAGATCGGCATCGACCTGTCACATCTCGTCAGCGACGCCGGTCACGCTTAACAGAACACGCGCGGCGCTGCACCGACCCGATGCCAAGTAACCTGACGCCATAAAGCCCCAGCATCACAGAACTCTGACTTCACAAAAAAATGAACCGCTAGGCCGCGCCGGTTTTAGCCGTCGGCGGCGTCGCAACTGCGTTTTGGCTTTCGCTTTGCGCCGGTCTCGCCGGTTGAGTGACCGGCTCCGTTGTCGTTGTGCTAAGGCGGCCACCGGCTGCCAAGCGCGCAAGGCTCGCTGCCACGCCGGGCGGCAGATTTGAAAAATCCGGTGCCGGCGCGGCCTGAGGTGCGCGCGGCGGCGGCAACGGCGGCGGTGCGGTACCGGAAAGCATACCTGGCGGCGTCTGCAGCGGCGGCATGGTCGGGTTTACCGGCGGCATGACTGGCTGTGATACCGCGATGGATGGCGTGACGGCTGCGGCCGCCGAAACGCCGGGAGCGGCGCGAGCCAAGGCCTCGGCTAGCGGGTGCTTCATTGCCGGCGGCAGCGGTGTGGTGATGGGCTGGATCGCCGGAATTTGCGTTTGCAGCGCTGCCGCGGGTCGTTCGGCGGCGCTCGCCCCAACTCCGTTGCTATTGGCGTTGCTGTTTGCCATCGGCATCGGCGCACGCGGCAGCGGCGGCATCAGCGGCGTTGGTGCAGCGTGTTGCACCGGCGGCGTGATAACCGGGAACGGAACGCCCGTTGTTTCGCGCGGTGCAGGCGGCGCGAGGCCGAGCGGCGCCGGTGGCGGCGCGCCGCTTGGTTTTGCGGTAACGGCGGCTGGCGGCGCCTTCTGGCGCGGACGCACGATCGAGCGGGCTGGCAGCGCCTGCGGCTTGCCTTGAACGGCGTCAACGAGCGACGTGGATGACTGCGCCGCCTGATCCTTGGCGGCACCATCAGCCGCGATCGTGGCGTGCACCGGCGTTTCTGCCTTCTTTGCCTTCTTCGTCGGCCGGAAGAAACCGCGCGGCTGCAAGCGCTTTTCAGAGCGGCGCACCATCTTCAACAATTGCAGAACGTCGCGTTCCGGGATCGGCTCGCCGAAGTGGTAACCCTGAGCGTACTCGCACCCGATGGTGCGCAGGAACACCGCTTCTTCATTCTGCTCGACGCCCTCGGCCACAACCTTCTTCGACAGTTCGTGCGCCAGTGCCACGATGGAACGCATGATGGCGGCGCCGCCACCCGAGCTCGATGCGCGGACGAGTTCGCGGTCGATCTTGATAGTATCGAATGGGAACCGCTGCAAATAAGCGAGCGACGAATATCCGGTTCCGAAATCGTCGAGCGCCAATTCAGCGCCTGCTCCGCGCAACGATTCAAGAACCTCGATCGCCTGCTCCGGATTTTCCATCACCAGCGTCTCGGTGATCTCTAGGCGCAGCCCGCCGCGCGGCACGATATTGCGCCCGAGGATATGGCGAATTTCCTGGACCGATTCCGGCTTGAAGAGCTGGCGGCTCGAGACGTTGACGCTGACGAACAATGGCCGGTCGGCACGCGGCAGTTCCTGCTGCCACTTGGCGCAATCCTTCGCCGCGCGCAGCAAGACGTGCGAACCAAGCTTGATGATCAGATCAGATTCTTCGGCAACCGGCACAAACGCCACCGGGTTCAACATGCCGTGTTTCGGATGATCCCAGCGTACCAGCGCTTCGAAACCCGCCAGCTCCTTGGTCGGCAGATAGACGATCGGCTGATACAAAACCTTGAGCTGGCCCTTTTCGAGCGCCTTGCGCAAATCGCTCTCGATCTGCACGCGATCATCGCGATCGCGCCGCATATCGGGCTCGAACACTTCGATGCGGTCCGCACCGCCGCGCTTGGCGCGATACATGGCGAGTTCTGCTTCTTTCAGCAGGTCATCGTCCAAGGTGTGTTCTTGATCCCAGATCGCGATACCGATCGAGCCGGTCAACACGATTTCCTGGTTGGCAAGCGGGATCGGCGCGCGCAGCGACCGGCGGACACGCTCGGCCAGTGATGCGAGATTGCGGGCATCCTGCTCGCCGATGAACAGCATCGCGAATTGATCGCCGCCGACGCGGGCAACCGTGTCGTGGGCGCCGAGATGGCGTTGCAAGCGGCGCGCGACGGTGAGCAGCAAACTATCGCCACGCACCAAGCCGAACGATGCGTTGACGCTCTTGAATTTGTCGAGGTCGATGAAGATGACCGCTGGCCGGATGGTGCTATCGGTCTTGGCGCGCGCGACCGCCGTTTTGAGGCGATCGAGAAACAGTTCGCGGTTCGGAAGTCCGGTCAGGCTGCAATGGACGGCGTCATGCAGCAGCCGTTCGTGGGCGCGCTTGGCATCCGACACGTCGCGAATGAGACCGACGCAGCGCAGCGTCCGGCCATCGGCATTCGGTACGCTGGCGGCTTCGAGTTCGAACCAGCGCCAGCTGTTGTCGGCATGGCGCATGCGGAAATCGGTGCGGATTTTAACGCCCGCACGCTCTTGCGCCGAGACCAGCATGACGCGGAACCGCTCTTTGTCGGTCGGGTGCACATGGCGCAGGAAGTCATCGACCTTGCACGAGAGTTCTCCCGGCATCAGCGCCAGCGCCATTTCTATTTCGGGGCCGACCTTGAACTCGTCGCGGCGGATGTTCCATTCCCACACGATCGAGCCGGAACCGGCAAGAGCCAGTGAACGCGCCTGCAACTCCGTCGGCGCGCCCGCATAAACCGGGTCAAGCGAGCGGAAGGCGTATTGCGTCACCGTAAAGCCAAGCAGAATGACGACCAGCACCAAACCTGCAACCAGACCGGTGACGACCATGTCGCCCGACAAGCGTCCGGAGAGCGTCATGCCGGCTGCGAAGATCCACACCAGGAACAGCACCCACGTCGGCACCAACGATTGGGCGCGATCCTGTCCGCGTACCGCAAGGTAGAGCGTGAACATACCGCCAGCGCCGCCGATCGCCATGAATGACAGCCGCGCAAACGTTGCCGACAACCGCGGATCGATCACCGCGACCGCGACCAGCGCCAATTGCGCGACCATCCACACGCCGATCAACATGCGCACCAAGCCGTGCCACATGCTGAGCCGCAGGAACGTCGCCAGGAAGATGACGAAGCTCGCGGCAATCGCCGACTCCGTTGCAGCTCTATAAACCGCGTTGTCCTCGGGTCGCAGGTTGAACAGCTTATGGAAGAAGCCGAAATCGACGCATAGGTATGTCAACACCGACCACGACACGAGGGCGGCGGCAGGGAAGATGATCTTGTGGTTGGCGGCAAACACCGCTGTCAGGAAGATGGCCAGAAGGCCAGTCAACCCAAGCATCGCCCCGTTGAACAACTGGCGGTCGCGGGTTTTGATTTCGTAGTCGATCGGCTTCCACAAATAGATACGCGCGAACCGCTCGGTCGAAAGCTCGGCGACGTAGGTGATGGTCTGGCCGGGCTCCAGCGTAATGCGGAACACGTCGGCGTTGTCGCTCTTGATGCGTTCTGGAACAAAGCCGATCGACGGCGTCACAGCCTCGATGCGGCGTGCATCGAGGTCCGGCCAGACGGTGCCGGAACCGCTGACCGTGTAGCGGTCGGCGGTCAGCCACCGTTCCATCTGCTTGTCGGTCTTGTTCGAGAGCGCGAACACCATCCAATTTGGGTTGGCGCCCGGCACGGATGATCGCACCGTCATGCGGCCTGTCACGCCATCGGCGCCGGCGGCCGTTTCGACCTGCAGACTATCGCCGCGGCCTTCGTAGGCCTCGCCAAGCGTGGTGACTTCGATACGCTCAAGATCGGGCTGAACGACGATTGGGTCCAACGCATGGGCGGCGTTGACGGCAAGCAGTGTCATCAGACACGACACCACAACACGCACAAACCAGCGCGTGGCCGTTGTCAGTTTCAAGTTCCACCACCCTCGTGCCCTGTTGCCCCCCGGCGTCATCAGCGCCCCCCTGAATTTGGCGCTAAAATGTGGTCGTCAGCGAGGGTTGCAAACAGCAAGTGGTCTTCCCAGCGCCCGTTGATCTTCAGATACGAGCGCGCCAGCCCTTCGCGGCTGAATCCGTTCCGTTCGAGCACACGGATCGATGCGGTGTTGGCCGGCATACAGGCTGCTTCCAGCCGATGCAGGCGAGCAGTTTTAAAGGCGAACGGTAAAAGCGTTCTGACGGCCTCCGTCATACGCCCCTGGGCGGCGTAGGGCTTGCCGATCCAATATCCGAGAACCGCGGTCTGCGCCGAGCCACGACGGACGTTCGACAGCGTGATGCCACCAAGC
The DNA here is from genome assembly GCA_016716675.1 of Hyphomicrobium sp. Classification (GTDB taxonomy): domain Bacteria; phylum Pseudomonadota; class Alphaproteobacteria; order Rhizobiales; family Hyphomicrobiaceae; genus Hyphomicrobium_B. The sequence goes on along the minus strand of JADJVG010000006.1, from coordinate 44,759 downwards.
AGCGCCTCGGTCACCGCATCGGAAATAAAAAACGAGAAGCCCATGTCGTCGCGCACATCCTTGGCGTAAGCGCGCAAGCGGCGGCGATACATCTGGCGGGAAAGATCATCGCGCGCCCACGACGGTTCCCACGGCGTTAGATGGGCGCGACTCTGCGCACGCAGCTCCGCCCATTGCGTATAATCGGCAACGGTCGGCGGCCGCAAAACAAGCGTCTGCCCCCGGATCGTATCCAGGTAATCCTCAGGCAGCGCTGACCGCAGGAATGCCATGAGCTGGTCTCACGTCCCCAGTGCTACGGCGCGAAGCGGGGTCCGCGTCATGATATCAGCGGTCCGTTGCGCCTGTGATCGCGATTTCTTACCGGAGCCAACAACCGCGACGGATGGAACTGAGCTCGCAAAACGCTCGGCCACATCGCGCACGCCATCGCGGGTGACGGCATCGACGCGCGCCACCAATTCTTTGGCCGGGATCAATTCGTTGTAGGTCAGCAGGTGGCGCGCCATCTGTTCGGCACGAACCGACGAGCTTTCCAGCGCCATCAATAATCCCGCCTTGAGTTGAGCGCTCGAACGCTGCAGCTCGGCAGCGCTTGGGCCGTCGCCGGCAATGTCGTTCAACTGCTCGGCGACGATCGCCGCGAGTTGCTCAATTCTGTCGGGTCCAGTGGCGGCATGCACAGCAAGCATTCCGGCGTCCCTCAATCCCCAGACCGATGAATAGATCGCATAACAGAGACCACGGTTCTCGCGGATCTCCTGGAACAGCCGCGAAGACATTCCGCCGCCGAACAACCCGGAAAACACCTGCGCCGCGTAAAAGTCGTCTTCGAGATACGAAGGCCCTGGCAGACCAATGACGACATGGCTTTGTTCGAACGGCCGCGCCGAGGCCGCCACGCCACCTTCGTAACGGGCCTTCTGTTCTCCTCGTGATTCCCGACGAGTGAGCCCACCGAATAGGGCCTCAACGTGGCGAACTAATTTTTCGTGGTCGATAGCGCCGGCTGCCGACACGATCATGGCTTCCGGCGTATAATGTTCGGCCAGGAAGGCCCTGAGATCTTTGGCTTGCAGCGCGCCGACGCTGGCTTCCGTGCCGAGGATCGGCCTGCCGAGCGCCTGATCAGGGAATGCCGCTTCCTGGGCCAGTTCGAAAACGAGGTCGTCGGGGTCGTCCTGAGCCGCCGCGATCTCCTGCTGGATGACCGTGCGTTCTTTGTCGAGTTCGCCCGCGTCGAAGCTCGAATTGAGCAGAATGTCGGCCAGAATGTTGAGGGCGATGTGGTCGTCGCCCTTCAGCACGCGCGCATAATAGGCGGTCATATCGAGGCCGGTCGCGGCGTTGAGATCGCCGCCAATGTCTTCGATCTCTTCTGCGATCCGCTGGGCGGTGCGCTCGGACGTGCCTTTGAAGGCCATATGTTCGAGCAAGTGCGAGAGCCCGTGCTGCTCCGGCCGCTCATGGCGTGCGCCGGACGCCACCCAAACACCAAGCGACACCGTCTCCAGATGCCCCATCGCATGGGAAGCAACACGCAATCCGTTGGACAGTGTCGTGACGTTCGTGCTCATCCTGCCGCCTTTATGGACGCCTGAGCCACGCGCTCGACGAACTGTTCTACCGTTGCCAGATCGTTGGCAACCACGTCGAAGCGTTCTGCGTCCGTCATGAGATCGGCAAGGCGCGCCGGTAGGCCCGGGCGTGCGCCCGTTATGGCCTCGATTGCGTCGGGGAATTTGGCCGGATGGGCGGTCGCGAGCACGACCATATCGCCGCTCGTGCCAACACGATCCGCAGCCACCACACCGCAGGCGGTATGCGGATCAAGCACATAGCCGTATTTCGCTTTTGTCTCGCGGATGCAGGTTGCGACATCGCTTTCCGATGCGGCGGCGGCGGCAAAGTCTGCTTTCACGATGGGCCACAAGGCGCCAAGTTCAAAGCGCTTGCGGTCGGCAAGGTCTTTCATAAGACCGCGGATCACGCCGGGATCACGGCCGGCCGCTTCAAACAGATAGCGCTCGAAGTTCGACGAAATCTGAATATCCATCGACGGCGACGACGTCGCGACAACGCCCTTCATTTCGTAGACGCCGGTTGTCACGGTGCGCGGCAGGATGTCGTTTTCGTTCGACGCGACGATCAACTGCTTGATTGGAAGGCCCATGCGCCGCGCAACGTAGCCCGCGAAGATATCGCCGAAATTGCCGGTCGGCACCGAGAACGACACCGCTTTGTCAGGCGCGCCAAGGCGGCTGGCGGCTGCAAAATAGTAGGTGACCTGCGCCACGATCCGCGCCCAGTTGATCGAGTTGACGCCCGAGAGCTGCACGCGGTCGCGGAACGCATGATCGTTGAACATGGCTTTGACGAGCGCTTGGCAATCGTCGAACGTGCCTTTGACGGCGACGGCGTGGACGTTCTTTTCGGTTGGCGTCGTCATCATGCGGCGCTGCACGTCCGAGACGCGGCCGTCCGGGAACAGGATCACCACATCGACGCGCTTCGACGCGCGGAACGCTTCGATCGCCGCCCCGCCGGTGTCGCCAGAGGTTGCGCCGACGATGGTCGCCCGTGCGCCGCGCTTTTCGAGCACGTGATCCATGAGGCGAGCGAGTAACTGCATGGCGACGTCTTTGAACGCCAGCGTCGGGCCGTGGAAGAGTTCGAGGATGTAGCGCCCGGGTGCCAGCTCGACGAGCGGCGCGACGGTGGGATCACCGAAGCCAGCATAGGCGGCGTCTGCCATGCGCTTCAGGTCAGCACGCGAGATCGTATCGCCGACAAACGGCAAGATAACTTCGACGGCAATGTCGGCGAACGATTTGGTCTTGAACGCCCGGATCGTCTCGGCGGAGAGCACCGGCCAGGATTTCGGGAGATACAGCCCGCCGTCACGCGCCAGTCCAGCCAACACAACATCGTCGAAGGCGAGTTCAGGCGCCGTGCCTCGTGTCGAAATGTAGTTCAAAGGGCAGGCCTCTTTGCAAGTCTCAGCACGTCTAAAGTAAGAGTGCGCGGACCCTAGTGCCATGATCCACGCCGGACAAGTCTAGCTGTGGGTGACGGCAATGCTACACACAGGCTGCATTATGGTTGTAGGCGCTTTTTTGGTCATATTCGGCCAGCCTTTGGCGGGCATAGACCACGAAAATCACAATTAGCGTCAGCGCTAAGCCGTACCACGTCACGACATACTGCAGATGCGAATTCGGCAAATGGACTTCGGTCGTGCCGCCCTTCGGCCATTCACCGGGATTGGCTGGCTCGGCTTCGGCATCGATCGAGAATGGCGCGTAGCCCTGCAAGCGCATCAGCGATAGTTCTTCCGGCGAGGGCGGTCCTTTTTCGCCCCAGCGCATTGCCCAGGTGTCGCGCTGGTACCAGCGGTTGCCTTTCGGGTCGTTGGGCGCCGCAAACATGGTCTTTGGATCATCGAGCCGGACAAGTCCGGTAATCGTGACCGGGCCGGTGATTTGCCCCTCGGCGCGGGTTGCCGGGTCTTTGAATTTGTCGGGCACCCAGCCGCGATTGACGTAGACCGGCGGCTGACCACCCTCCGGCTTCAAAAGCGTGAACACGTTCCAGCCCTGGCTCGACGAGCGGGGCGCATAAACGTGGCGCTCTTCCGCATGATCGAAGGTGCCCGTCACACGCACGCGCATATACTCAACGTCGCCGGTATTGAGGTCGGGCGATGATTTATGGAACTCTGCCAGAACAGACGTATACGACACCGGCTCGGCCGCGACGCGCGCTTCGAGCTTGGCGATCAGATCCTGTTTCCACCCCAGCCGTTGCAACTGCCACGTGCCGAGCACCAGCAACACCGGCAGCATAACGAGCGTCAGCAGTGCGGGTCCCAGAAGTCCGGCGGCGCGCCAGCGTTCGAGCATATGCGGCTTAATCCTTATGCAAGCGGCCTTCTTCGGCCTTGTTCTTGAATTGCAACGCGATCAGCGTCGCTTTCAAAAAGCGCAGCAGCGCGACCGCGAAAATGGGCATCGCGACACCGAGCAGCAAAACATGGCCCCACCACGGCACGCCGAATTTGAACTCGGCGATCATCGCCGCGCCCATGCTCAAAAATCCGAGGATGAAGATGGCGAAGACGGCGGGGCCATCGCCCGTATCGACGAACTTGTAGTCGAGGCCGCAGCCAGAACAGGAGTCGCGCATATTCAATAAATGCACGAACAACGGGCCTTTACCGCACCGCGGACACTTGCAGAGAATACCAGCGGTCAACGGCGCGACGGGTGTGGCTGAGTTCGACGCGGATGAGTTCGGCAATGCAGCCTCCATGCAGGCAATGATGCAACGATTTCGGCCGACCATGGGCCGCTGCGGCGGGGCTGGCAACGCGAGACATCGCCACGGCGGGTGGCTTTGCGGCCAGAAGGTCACGCCCAAAAACGACAAGAGGCGGCACCAAGGCCGCCTCTTGCGCAAAGTGTATCCGTCAGCCGGGTTAGTGGCCGGCAGCGGCCGTCACGGCGCCCGCGCCCCAAACGTAGATGCAGGCGAACAGGAACAGCCAGACCACGTCAACGAAGTGCCAATACCAAGCCGCAGCTTCGAAACCGAAGTGCTGCTTTGGCGAGAAGGCGCCGCGCATCGCACGGATCAAGCAGACGGCCAGGAAGATCGTTCCGATGATGACGTGTGCGCCGTGGAAGCCGGTCGCCATGAAGAACGTCGAACCATAGGTGTGGCCAGCGTAGCTGAAGCCGGCGTGGCTATACTCGACTGCCTGCAGCACCGTAAAGATGGCGCCCAGGATGACTGTCAACAGCAAGCCGAGGATGAGACCGCGGCGATCGTTCTTCAAAAGGGCATGATGCGCCCAGGTGACCGTGCAGCCCGAGGTCAGCAGGATCAGCGTGTTGACCAGCGGAAGGCCCCACGGATCAAAGGTATGACCGAAGTACCCTGGCGAACCGGCTTCACCGGCCGGGATCGGCGGCCAGACGCCACCGTAAACTTCGTTACGGGTGGTGAGGCCGACCAATTGGCCAGCGTTGTTCACAAGTTCGTGGACACCTGCGGGGAAAAGGGAACTGTCGAAGTAAGCCCAGAACCAGGCGACGAAGAACATGACTTCCGAGGCAATGAACAAGATCATGCCGTAGCGCAGGTGAAGCTGCACGACGGGCGTGTGGTCGCCGCGGTTGGCTTCGCGGATCACGTCAAGCCACCACAGCCAGGCGGTTGCGATGAGCAACGCCATGCCGACGCCGAACAACCATGGTCCGGTGACGCCGAACACGCCTTCGCCGTCGATGTTCGTGCGCATCCAGGCAATGCCGCCAACGGCTGCGATAAACACCGAAACCGATGCCGCAAGCGGCCATGGGCTTGGGTCAACAAGGTGGTAGTCGTGATGCTTTGCGTGAGTATCAGCCATTTCTGTCTCCGTCGTCCCCGAAGTCAATTATTTCGCGTTGTTTATTGTCCCCGTGCATGAGCCTCGCGGCACCGCCGGTCGTCGTATGTCTCCGTCGTCTCGTCTCGCCGCATCAAAGCGATGCGGAATGGGTTTTCTCAGTTGCCGTCCTACTCAACCTGCGGCGCAGCAACGGTTGCTGTCACAGCCGTTTCCTTTACCGGATAGAACACGTAACTGAGCGTGATATTCGTCAGGTGCCGCGTATCGCGATCTTCGAGCATTTTCGGATCGACGAAGAACGTCACCGGCATTTCGACCGACTGGCCTGGCTGAAGCGTCTGCTCGGTGAAGCAGAAGCACTCGATCTTGCTGAAATACAGCCCCATCGCTTCAGGCGCCACATTGAATGCGGCCGTGCCCGTCAATGGCTTGTCTGACAAATTCGTCGCCCGGAAAAACGCCAGTGTATGTTCGCCGAGTTTGACGTCCACGGTCGGCTGCACCGGTTCGAACTTCCAATGCAGCTGCGGTGAGATATTGGCGTCGAAGCGGACGTTGATCATCCGGTCAACAATTTCGGTCGGCGCGGACGTCGCGCGCTGCGTGGTGCCACCGTAACCCGTCGCCTGACAGAACATCTGGTAGAGCGTTGGCGATGCAGCGGTCACGCCGCTCATAACGGCGAGCGCACCGAGACACCACAGAACGACGGTGCGATTACCCGACGACGCGGCAGCTTTCGCTGCGCCGGGGCTCTTTGCAACGCTCGTTTCAGGGCTCGTCGGTTCGGTCGTCAATTCATCGCCCCTTGGTTTGCGATGACGGTGCCGAAACGCACGACCGTCGCCGCGTAAAATAGAACGACCATGAACCCGAGCGTCAGCGCGATGGCAATCGATCGGCGGCGCGCAATACGGGCTGCGGCGTCAGTATCGTTTTTGGTCACATCGGTCGAACTCGTCATTACGCCACTCCCGCTGCCAGATAGCGCATAACGGCTGACTCAACGAGCAGCACAGCGAACAGCAGATACAGATAAAGGATCGAGAACCAGAACAGCTGCTTTGCCACCTTATCTGCCTCGCGGCCTTCAGTGGTGCGATACACCTTGACGGCGAGCCACAGGAAAACAACGCCCAGCACCACCGAGAACGCCAGATACGTCACGCCGCCGAGGCCGACGAAATAGGGCGCAATGGCGAGCGGAACGAGGAACACCGAGTAGAGCAGGATCTGGCGGCGGGTTTCAGGGAGACCGGCCACGACCGGCAGCATCGGCACGCCGACGCGTTCGTAATCGCGGCAGCGATACAGCGCGAGCGCCCAGAAGTGCGGCGGCGTCCACATGAAGATGATGAGAAACAGCAGGATGCTCTGGATCGACACGTCGCCGGTAACGGCGGCCCAGCCGACCATCGGCGGGAAGGCTCCAGCAGCACCGCCAATGACAATGTTGTGCGGCGTGCGCCGCTTCAACCACATCGTATAGACAAACACGTAGAACGCGATCGTCAGCGCCAGCAGCGCGCCGGCTGCCCAGTTGACGAGCACGCCGAGCATCATGACGGAGCCGACGGCCAAGACAGTGCCGAAGCTCAACGCCTCGGTGCCAGAGACGCGACCGCGCGGCAAGGGACGAGCCGCCGTGCGCGCCATACGCGCATCGATATCGGCGTCGTACCACATATTGAGCGCGCCCGACGCGCCTGCGCCGACGGCAATCGACAGAATAGCAATAAACCCGATGACCGGATGCAACGAGCCGGGCGCCGCAACCATCGCAGCCAGCGCCGTCAAAATGACGAGTGTCATGACGCGCGGCTTCATCAGCTGGATGTAGTCGCTAACACTCGGCTCTATCAGGAAGTCCGGCAGGGCCTCGGCCTGGCCAATGTCGCTTTGCATCGTCATCGTGGTGCTTCGGTCCAGTGTTCAGAAAACCGTTCTAAAAATACGCGGGCAGTGCGCCAGCGGGGAGCGTTATCGGCTCCCCGCCGGATTGTGGCTTGTCAAACGTCCGATCAGTGGTGATCGGTCGCCGCAATGCGCGGCAGCTTCTCATAAGAATGGAATGCCGGCGGTGACGGCAGCGTCCACTCGAGCGTGGTGGCACCAACGCCCCACGGATTGCTGGCAGCCTTTTCCTTGCGGATGAAGGCGTAGATCATGCTGGCCACGAAGAACAACGTCGCAGCAAACGTGATGTAAGCACCCCAGGACGAGATCCGGTTCCAGTAGGCGAACGCTTCCGGATAATCGGCGTAGTGACGCGGCATGCCGGCCAGACCGAGGAAGTGCTGCGGGAAGAACAGGATGTTGGCACCGATGAACGTCAGCCAGAAGTGAATCTTGGCAGCCGTTTCGTTGTACATGTAGCCCGTCATCTTCGGGAACCAGTAGTACATGCCGGCAAAGATCGAGAACACGGCGCCGAGTGACAGCACGTAGTGGAAGTGCGCGACGACGTAATAGGTGTTGTGGATCGACCGATCGACGCCAGCGTTCGAGCACATCACACCGGTGACGCCACCGATCGTGAACAGGAAGATGAAGCCCAAAGCCCAGATCATCGGCGCGCGGAACTGTATCGAGCCGCCCCACATCGTCGCGATCCACGAGAAGATCTTCACCCCCGTTGGAACAGCGATGACCATGGTCGCGAACATGAAGTACGCCTGCGTATCAACGCTTAGTCCCGCCGTATACATGTGGTGTGCCCACACGATGAAGCCGACGAGGCCGATGGCGACCATGGCGTAGGCCATGCCCAGATAACCGAACACCGGCTTGCGCGAGAACGTCGAGATGATCTGGCTGATCATGCCGAAGCCGGGAAGAATGAGAATGTAAACTTCCGGATGGCCGAAGAACCAGAACAAGTGAGCGTACAGCAGCGGGTCGCCGCCGCCTGCCGGATCGAAGAACGTCGTGCCGAAGTTACGGTCGGTCAGCAGCATGGTGATGGCACCAGCAAGAACCGGCAGCGACAACAACAGCAGGAATGCGGTTACGAGCACCGACCAGACGAACAGCGGCATCTTGTGCAGCGTCATGCCAGGCGCACGCATGTTGAAGATCGTGGTGATGAAGTTGATGGCGCCGAGGATCGACGAAGCACCAGCCAAATGGATCGACAGGATCGCGAAGTCGACCGCTGGGCCAGGATGCCCAATCTTACTCGATAGCGGCGCGACGACGATCCAGCCCGTACCGACGCCGTTTGCGTCAGCGGTACCCGGAACAAACATCGACATCAGCAACAATGCAAACGCCGCCGGCAGCAGCCAGAACGAGATGTTGTTCATGCGCGGGAAAGCCATGTCTGGTGCGCCGATCATGAGCGGCACCAGCCAGTTGCCGAAACCGCCAATCATGGCGGGCATGACCATGAAGAACACCATGATCAAGCCATGGCCGGTCACGAATACGTTGTAGGCGCCTTCATCGGCGAAATACTGCAAGCCGGGATTTTCAAGTTCCAGACGCATAACGACCGACAGAAAACCGCCGACCAAGCCAGCGATAACTGCGAAAAACAAATACATCGTGCCGATGTCTTTGTGGTTCGTCGAGAAGAACCAGCGTTGAATAAAAGGCGGCGCGTGGTCGTGATGATCGGCCGCTCCGTGTGCCGTGCTACCCATGGTGTTTAGCCCTTGTCTCGGAAAGTTTGTGATCTTTGATGCTTATGATGGGACGCGCAGCGCCAGCGGCATGGCCGCCCAGCGCTGCGCGTCAATCCCTAGTTGCTGAGCTGCGCAACAGGCTTCAGTGCCTGGAGGCGCGCGGTTTCGGCCGCCTTCAAGATCTCAGTGGCGCCCTTCTTGTCCTTCGCCTGCAGCGCGGCCATCCACTTATCGTAGACGTCCTGCTCGACGACATAGACTGAGATCGGCATGGCCGAGTGCAACTTGCCACAAAGGACCGAACATTGGCCGTGGAACGCGCCAGTCTTCGTCGGCTTGAACCAGAACGCAGAGGTGCGGCCCGGAACGGCCTGCATCTTCACGCCGAATGACGGGATCGTCCACGAGTGGATAACATCGTTCGACGTCACAAGCATATGCACGACCTTATTGACCGGCACGGCAATGGCCTGGTCGACGGCCAGCTTACGCGGCGCAATGTTTGCCGCCCAAAGGGCAGCGGAGTCCGCGTAAAGCGCCTCGTTGCGCGCCACGCCTGTAAGCTCGCCGTACTTCTGGGCGAAGGCTTCTGCGCCGATGCTTGCCTTGATCAGATCTTCGTCGCTGACGACGTTCGACGTGACGGTGACGTTCTTCATGCCTTCCTGCTTATCGAGCAGGAATTCATGTTCCCAGAACCATGCGTTGCCTGTCGCCTTGATCGTGATGTCTGGCTTGGGGAACGAATACTGCTCGTAGAGCAGACGGAACGAGGGAATTGCGAGACCGACGAGAATGAGGATCGGAACGATGGTCCAAGCCACTTCCAGCATCGTGTGATGCGCGGTGCGCGACGGTGTTGGATTATTCTTTTCGCTGAAACGGAACATGACGTACAGCATCAACAACATAACGAAGATCGTAATGGCGATGATCGTGATGTTCACGACATCATAAATACCGACGATCTGCTCCATCCCCGTGGAACCGGGTGACTGAAGCCCGAGCTGGCCATCGACCGGGTGTCCGACCTCGGCGAATGCAGCACCGGCAGTCCCCATCGCAACCGCAAAGTACGCAGCTGCCGAGCAGGCAGCCGCGCCAAACATCCGTCTCAACATTCTATCGCTCCCAGTTCGCTCGCGCCCTTCACTCGGAAAGGCCCGGCAAGTCTCCCGATCACAACGTCCGCCGTTGAACCAGCCCCCGTTGAACCGGTAGGTGCCACGGCGCTTAAATTGTCTGTTCGATGCCACCCAATTGGCCAGCCCCGAGATGCTCAGCGTCGCATCGCTTTCGCATCACCAGAAGAGCACAACCGCCTTATAGTCCTCAAGTCAAGTTTTGTGCGGCAATTCTTCTCGAAAAAGATGCGCGAATCGCCACGAGGGGCTAGCAGCTGCTTTGGAACTTTGATTTTGAACGGAACAGAATTACGCCTGAATCCTGGCTGACGTAAGCGCGCGCCAGATAACACGCACCACTTTATAAGCATCGCGGACCGCGCCACTGAATTGCTTGGATCAGCCCGTCCGGATGCAGAACCCGCCGAGGAATTGCCTGTGAACAGCCGCCTCATATCCCTGATTAGTGCTTACTCGCAGCGCTGGCTGCGTCCCCTCACATTGGGATTGGTTGTAGCGGCGGCACCATTTGCGGCAGCGCAGCATGCCCTAGCGGTCGATGCGCCCGAGGGAACCGTCAAATCGCAGCACGGGGATTGGCAGGTCGTCTGCAAAGACCCGCCGCCGGGCGCCAAGCACGGCGTCTGCGCGCTGGTGCAGAGCGTGACCGCCGAAGACAAGAACAACATTGGACTGACCGTCTACTTCCAGAAATTTTCCAACGGCACACGCGTGCTGCGCGTCTTCGCGCCGCTCGGCGTTCTGTTGCCGCCCGGGCTGGGCCTGAAGATCGACGACAAGGACGTCGGCCACGCCCCCTTCCTGCGCTGTCATAACTTTGCGTGTTACGCCCAGGTGGTGGTCGAGGACCCGCTAATCGAGCAGTTGAAGACCGGGAAAACCGCCATTTTCATCATTTTCCAAACCGAGGAGGCTGGCATAGGCATCCCGATCTCGCTGGCCGGCTTTGGCGACGCGCTGGCCGCTCTCGAATAGCCACGAGCATTAACTCGCTCCAATCCGCCGAGCCAACCCCGCCGGACCACAAAACGAAAAAGCCGCTACCCTTCTAGAGCAGCGGCTTTTTGAAATTTCAGCGGCGCCGGAACGGCCGGTCAAGGGGTGCTAAGCAACCTTGCGCTCGACGGCCGCTGGCCGCGCCGGCTCGTCGTTCGGCAACTCGATGACGTCGTGGCCCCGCGGCTTGCGCAGCAGCGACACAACCTCGGACTCGGACAGGATCGGCGCTTCAACGGTGCGTGCGACGCTCGCCGCCAAACGCTTGCTCGACTGCGCATATTGCAGCGTGGTGGCGTTCCAAAAGCGCATGTTGGCAGTCGTCATATCGCCTGGCGTCCGGCAGAGCGCCAGATCGCGGGACAACTGGAGCGCGGCTTGCCCCTGCTTAAAGGCCAGTCCGGCAACTTCAAGTTGCCAACGACCGGTCGATTTCAGCATCGGCTGCCAGAACGACGAGAACATATCGGCGCCGTCGAGCAGCATTTGAAAGTATTCCTGGGTGTGCAAAGGCCCGGCAGAATTACGCATCTGATCCTGACTCATAAAAACGTCCTCCCAACACAACAACGCCTTATAGCGTCTATGCTTTGCAGCACCGGCAACCGGCGCCATTAACGTAAAATTTGCGTACGTCTAAAGTATCACGACAGACCGCCAGTTGCATTTCACAGAAATGTGCAATCAGTTTGACACCGCCGCGAAACGCCGCCAATCGGGCTGATGCGATAGGTGGGTTGCATTAATGAATTCTAAAGACCCTGCCGTTGTATATCTTCTACTATAAGTTGAAATTAATGATTTGGAGCAACCTAAGAGTATTCCGCAGTAATTTCAGCCATGTGCTGCAATTATATTGACGCTCACTCCCCCGGGACGCGATAACTTTAGCCAATACTCAAGCAGAGCACACAATGCTCAATCGAGTTTTGGAATGCGGTTGTACAGGCGTCAGGGGTTTTCGCATCAAAGGCGTGCCGCACTTCGGTTAAGCGTCCGCACACTGGCGCTGGCTTTCGGGGTGGCCCTGGTCGGCTCCCCCCTCAGCGCCCTTGCCGATGACCACTCGGACGCGCCGCAGCCCCAATACGGCTGGCGCGAGGTCTGGGGTGGCGTCGACGCTACGAAGGATGTCTGGCTGCTCTATACGGGCGTTACGCTGGCCCCGCTCAGCAAAGACATTTACAGCGACGGCCTACGCTTCCGCGCGAATAGCGGATACGGGCAATATCATTACGACTATCATCGGCAGAACTGCGTCGATCATCCCGCCGGCGTGTGCCGAACCACAATTAATGTCGATGTGACCTACACCGATCTCCTGGTCGGCTATCACATGCGACTGGATGAGTTGACCGCCAAAGCCTTTGCCGGCGCCTCCATGGTCTCGCACGATTTTTCAACGATCGATCCAACCAATGACGTGCGCGGCCGGGCTTTCGGCGCCAGCGGCGCCCTTGAGTTCTGGCTCAATCTCGGCGATCGCGGCTGGACGTCGCTGGATCTGTTCTACACGACGGCGCACAGCACCGGATCTGCGCGCTGGCGGGCCGGATGGCGGGTTTTGCCGACGCTGTCGATTGGCCCGGAAGTCCGCTACGACCGGAATGCCGAAGACGACGCAAGCCGCGTCGGCACGTTCGCCCGCTACGAGTGGTTGGGCGGCGAGACCTCTGTGTCGGCCGGCTTCGCCGGCTCGATGACGGGCGGCACGACGGACGATATGGAACCCTACATCACGCTCAACATGCTATCGCAGTTCTGATAGCATAACCGGGCATCGAAGTTTCCGGAGACCGCTATGATCGCGCGCCTGCTGACCATTTCGCTTGTTTTAGCCGTCTCGATCAGCGCCGGTGCCGTCGCCGCTTTTGCCAAAACCTGCGCGGACGTTGCTATTGAAGCGCGCGGCGAGCAGTCCCGCTACATGTGGAGCGCGAAAGGCAAGGCGCGGGCCAACTGGCGCAGCAAGGTGCGCCGCACGCCGGACCTCGGCGCCCAGTATGCCAACTGGGCGCGCGCCGAAAATACTGAGGAGCGTTGCCTTTCGGGCCCCCTCGGCATTCTCTGCATTTTCACGGGCACGCCCTGCCTGCCGTAAGCAGCCGGCATTAACAGAAAATATTTTTGCACGCCGCCCAAGGAAACGCATAAGCCCGTCGTCTTATGCGGTGACGGCATTCATAAGCGGGCCCAAACGTGCTGACGGCGACTGCCACCGCGGAGACGGATGAGACGCTCGCCATGCTGGCCGCAGGCGGGTGCCGCACGTCGTTCGCGGGGCTGATCGAGCGCCACTACGACCGCATCTTCCGCTTGGCTTGGCGATGGGCCGGCACGCGCGACAGGGCCGAAGACATTGCGCAAGACGTTTGCGTGAAACTCGCCCACGCCATCGGCGGCTACCGGGGCGACGCGGCTTTCACGACCTGGCTGCACCGCATCGCCTACACCACGACGCTGGACCATATCCGCAGCGGCCAAAGGATGACCGCCTATGAACCGTCAGAGATCGAGAGACTGATCGACGGCAGCGCATCGCGCACCACTGGCGACGCGGTGGACGGCGAGGAACTTTGGCAGGCGGTGCGGGCGCTGCCACCGCAACAGCGCGACGCGGTGCTGCTGACCTACGGCGAAGACATGAGCCACGCGCAAGCGGCCAGCATCATGGGCTGCTCGGAAAAGACGGTATCTTGGCATATCCATGAAGCGAAGAAGAAATTGAAGATCGTGCTCAAAGGTGTGGGCTAGAGGTATGACCGAACGCGACCTCGAAAATTTGAAAACATTGCCTGTCCCGGCAGCGCGCGCGGACGCCAAGCGCGCGGCCATGGAGGCGGCCCTCATTGCGTTCGATACCGCGCATAGCGGTCACGCGCCTGCCGCTGGCGTATCGCAAGACAAGACGGACGCGCCCAAAGGAAACATCGTGCCTCTGCGTCAGACGGAAACGTCAACGCACAAGAGGAGTTTCCGAATGCTGATATCGTCGCGTTCCACCCAGGCGCTCGCCGCCTCCGTTGCGGCCATCGTGATTGCCGCGCCATTTGCCTTCCAGCACCTGCGCACCGATCTGCAAGGTCCAGCGGTGACGGTGATAACCGAATTGCGCAGCCCCGCTAATGCGCCCGTCTATGGCTTGGACACAGCGCGCCAAGCTGACGACGGGCGAGCACGCAGCAATGCGGCAGACCAGACAATAGCCCACGAAGACAAGTTGGCGAAATCGAAAGAAGACAAAGAGAGCTTCGCAGCGGCGCGCAAGACAGCAGAGAGCGTTGCTCCGCCGCCGCCGCCCATGGTCAGTTCAGAACCGCCCGCGGCAGCGCCTTCGAACAAGGCGGAAGGCGATATGCGCAACGTGGCCGGCAAAGTAACGCCTGAAACTCAAAAGCAATGGCATATGCAGTCGAGGCTTGGCTTGGGCACGTTAGCCGACGCCACCAGTCCGGTTACTCTGCCAAACGCGCTTCCAGCCGACGCGATGATCATCGCGCCTGAAGAGCATCGCGATGCATTTGCCGCTCACGACATCAACCCGGTCAAACAGGTGGCGACAGACCCGGTTTCGACCTTCTCGATCGACGTCGATACGGCGTCGTATGCGTTCGTGCGCCGCGCCTTGAATTCAGGGCACTTACCGCCGAAGGATGCAGTGCGCCCCGAGGAGATGATCAACTATTTCCCCTATGCCTACCCCGCGCCGGAGAGTGCCGACACGCCGTTCAAACCAACGGTGACTGTGATGCCGAGCCCGTGGAACCCGACCAACAAGCTGGTGCACATCGCCATCAACGGCTACGACATCAAAAGCGCTGAGCGGCCGCGCGCGAACCTCGTGTTCCTCATGGATGTGTCGGGCTCGATGGGTCCGCAAGACCGCCTGCCGTTGGTCAAGAACGCCTTGCGCCTGCTGGTCGATCAATTGAAGCCGGACGATACCGTTGCAATTGTCACCTATGCATCGGGATCGGGCATCGCGCTCGAACCAACGAAGGTTTCCGACAAAGCAAAAATTCTGACTGCTCTAGAGCAGCTCGGCGCAGGCGGCTCAACGGCTGGCGCGGCCGGCATTGCGGACGCCTATCGCCTCGCCGAGGCGGGCTTTGATAAAGCAGCTGTCAATCGCGTGATCCTCGCAACCGATGGTGACTTCAACGTCGGCATCACCGATACGGGCGAATTGAAAAGCTTCATTGAGCGCAAACGCCAGTCGGGAATTTTTCTGTCGATCCTCGGCGTCGGCCAGGGCAACCACAACGACGCCTTGATGCAGACGCTCGCCCAGAACGGCAACGGCACGGCGGCATATGTCGATACGCTTTCGGAAGCCCGCAAAGTGCTGGTCGAGGACGCCTCCTCGACGCTATTCACCATCGCCAAGGATGTGAAGACGCAGGTCGAATGGAATCCGGCGCGCGTCTCTGAGTATCGTTTGATCGGCTACGAAACGCGGGCCCTCAGCCGCGAAGATTTCAACAACGATCGTGTCGATGCGGGCGATATCGGCTCTGGCCATACCGTGACCGCGATTTACGAGATAACGCCTGCCGGTGCGCCAACGCTGGCCGATGATCTGCGCTACGGCTCGAAGACCGCACCCGCAGGCGCCAGCTCAACCGCCGCACCGAAAGCCGTATCCAACGAACTCGGCTTCCTGAAACTGCGTTACAAGCGACCGAATGACGACACCTCGCAACTGATCTCGCTGCCCGTGACAGACGATCTGGCCAAAGCGACCATGAACGAGGTGCCCGTCGAGCAACGCTTCTCCGTCGCCGTCGCGGCGTTCGCGCAGTTGCTCAAGGGCGCGCCCTATACGCAGGGCTATACGTTCGACGACGTGCTCGCCCTGGCGCAACCGGCACGCGGCGACGATCCGTTCGGCTACCGTGCGGAGTTCCTGAACCTCGTGCGGCTCGCAAAGAGCGCGCAGCCCTGACAGTCGGCGCGGCCATCCGCGAACGAGGATGGCCGCCGCAACGATGCACGGCGGGCGTTGGCTCTGCTATGATGACCACATGAAAGCGGCCTCCGTTGCATCGGTCGAGGACTACATCGCGTCGCGGCCGGCAGCCCAGCAGCGCCACCTGAAGCGCGTGCGCGCAATCATTCGCAAGGCCGTGCCAGACGCCGTGGAAGGGTTCTCGTACCAAATGCCCGCCTATAAATTGCACGGGCGGGTGCTGCTCTACTTCGCGGGATGGAAAGATCACTACGCCATCTATCCAGGCAGTGCCGATGCGCTTGCCGCCCTGAAAGGCGACCTCGCCGCCTTTAAAGTGTCCAAGGGTACCATCCGTTTTGAGAACACCGACCCGGTGCCTATCGCCGTGATCGAACGGATCGCCAAGGTCCGCGCCGCGGAATTGGCTGGCCTGCCGCCACGACCCACGAAGACCCCTCGCGACCGGCGGCGCTGAAGCCCGAAGCTTCGTCTGTGCCCGACGGCCGATCGGCGGAGCTTCGCGTTGCATCTGCTCCGGTGCACTTATCCCCGCCCCCTCAAACCATGAGACGATGGGCACCGCCGTCCATTGCGGTACGGCGCACTGTTCCAGGGGGAACTGACAGATCGGGAGCAGCGGACTAGCCGTGGGAATTCATCTGAAGTTAACAAAGCGAACGATCATTCTCCTTGACAGCGCCACAATTGAATTTCAAAAAAAACGAGTATTCGTTTTATGGGTTGTCTGTCAGACATGGGGTCGCCGAACTAAAGCGCCCAAGCGCTGCCAGAGGATAGACGGAAGACCACGAGGAACATGCCGAAACTGAAACCAGACACGCAACGCGCACGGCGAGAGAACATTCTCGACGCGGCTCTGACCTGCTTTTCGCGCGGCGGATTTCACGCCACGACGATGCAGACCATCTGCAAGGAAGCGGGCGTCAGTCCAGGTGCGGTCTACGTCTATTTTGCGTCGAAAGAGGACCTGATCGCCGGCCTATGCGAACGCGACCGTGCGGAATTCGCCGAGCGCTTTTCACACGTCGCCTCGGCCCCCGATTTTCTCGACGCTCTCCGCCAGATCGGCGAGCACTATTTCATCGACGAAAGCCCCGATCGCCAGCGGTTCGTCATCGAAATGGGCCTCGAGTCGACCCGCAATCCACGCATTTCAGAGATCTTCATGACCGTCGACCGATTCTGCTTCGACAGTTTCAAGACCCTGTTCCAGAGACTGAAGGACGAAGGGCGCATCGCCCCAAGGATCGACATCGAGACGCTTGCGAAGGTCTTTAACGTGATCGGCGATGGCATGTTCTGGCGGCGCACCATAGAGCCCGACATCAACGTGCGCGCCATTTTGCCGGTTCTCGTCGAACTGGTCGGATCGCTGCTCAATCCCGTTGAACCTGTAGCGCTGCCGAAGACCCTCGTGCTCGCGAGCAAAAAGGAGGCGGGCCTATGAGCCGCAAGGTCATCACCGCCGTCATACTGCTCGCGGCAGCCGGTGCTGGGGCCGCCTATCAATACGGACTTATCCCGAAATTTGCCGTCGGCACCGCGACGGGGCCTGATTCCGCCACAACCATTCTGGCAGACGCCACGCCGATGATCTCGGTCGTCAAGGCGCGCCGGGCGGACTTCAACGAAACCGTGATGGTCTCGGGCTCGCTGGTCGCACGTGAGGAGATTCTGGTTGCCCCTGAAATCGAGGGGCTGCGCGTTGTCGAACTGTTTGCCGACGAAGGCAGCACGGTGCACAAGGGCCAGGTTTTAGCCCGCCTCGTCTCGGAACAGCTCGACGCTCAGCTCGCTCAGAACGACGCATCGCGCGCACGTGCTGAAGCGGCCATCGCCCAGGCGCACAGCCAGATCGTGCAAGCCCAGGCCCGCGCCAAGGAAGCTGCGGCCCAGTTTGCCCGCGCCGAACCACTGAAAAAATCCGGCTATATGTCGGAATCAATCTTCGACCAACGCGAGAGCGCAGCCGACTCCGCCGACGCGCAGCTCGTAGCTGCCCAAGACGGTTTGAAAGCTGCCGAAGCCGAAAAGGCGCAGGTCGAAGCGCAACGCCGCGAACTCGAATGGCGATTGAGCAATACGCAAGTCAAAGCGCCCGCTGATGGTGTCGTCAGCCGCCGTAGCGCCCATATTGGCGCACTGGCAGGTGCGGCTTCCGAACCAATGTTCCGCATCATTCAAAACAGCGAGATCGAACTTGACGCCGAAGTCGTCGAGACCGACCTCGTCAAGGTCAAGATTGGCCAGAACGTAACGGTGACGAGCGCCGGCGGCAGCAAGGTCACCGGAACGGTCAGAATCGTATCGCCTGAAGTCGATAAGACTACGCGCCTTGGTCAGGTGCGCGTGTTTCTGGGCGTGCAACCCAACTTGAAGGTCGGCGCATTTGCGCATGGCACTATCGACACCGCAAAATCCAGCGGCATTGCGCTGCCAGCGACCGCTGTCACCTACGCGATCGATGGACCGCATGTGCAGATCGTCAAGGACGGCATTGTCGAGCGCCGTGCTGTCAAAATTGGTCTAGCCTCCGGCAATCTCGTCGAGATCGTCCAAGGCGTAACCCTCGATGACATGGTCGTCGCCCGCGCCGGAACGTTCCTTCGCGAAGGTGACAAAATCCGCCCCGTCGAACCTAACAACAAGGTCAGCGAGGTCCAGTGATGCGGATAAATTTTTCTGCCTGGGCCATTCGCAACCCGGTGCCGCCAATTTTGCTGTTCGCGGTGCTGTGCCTGCTCGGCATCATCAGCTTCATCCGATTGCCGGTCACCAAGTTCCCGAACATCGACATACCGGTTATTCTGGTTCAGGTGACGCAGAGCGGCGCGACGCCAGCCGAACTCGAAAGCCAGGTGACGCGCGAGGTCGAAGACGCGATTGCCAACATCACCGGCGTCAAACACATGACGTCGACGGTGTCCGACGGCGCCTCCACGACGGCGGTCGAATTCCGCCTGGAGATCGATACCGACCGCGCCGTGCTCGACGTCAAGGACGCCATCGACAAGATCCGTCCGAACTTACCGCGCTCCATCGACGAGCCGCTGGTTTCGCGGCTTGACGTCGAAGGCCAATCGATCCTGTCGTTTGCGGCCTCAAGTCCGGGCATGACGCTCGAACAATTGTCGTGGCACATCGACGACGTGGTGAAACGCCAGCTCCTTGGGCTCAAGGGTATCGGTAAGGTCGAGCGCTATGGCGGCGTAAAACGCGAAATCCGCGTGTCGCTCGATCCCGACCGCCTTCTCGCGTTCGGCGTTACCGCAGCCGAAGTGAGCCACCAGTTGCGCGCAACCAACGTCGACCTCGGCTCGGGTCGCGGTGAAGTAGCGGGCCAGGAGCAAGCCATACGCGTGCTGGCAGGCGCCCGCGATGTGCAGACGTTGGCCGATACCAAGATCAAACTCAGCGGCGGCCGGCAAGTACGCTTGTCAGACCTCGGCAGCGTTGTCGATGGCGCCAGCGAGCAGCGTTCGTTCGGACGCCTGAATGGTCAACCGGTCGTCTCGTTCGCCATTTTTCGCGCCAAGGGATCGAGCGAAATCTCGGTGCAGCAACTCGTTGACAAGAAGCTCGACGAGCTGCGCAAGCAATATCCAGACATCGCAATGACCAAGATCGACGATGCGGTGTCGTACACGGCTGGCAACTACCACGCCGCCATGGAAACCCTGATCGAGGGTTCCGTGCTTGCCGTTCTTGTCGTGCTGATGTTCCTTAGAAACATGCGCGCCACGCTGATTGCGGCGATTGCGCTGCCGCTCGCCGCCATTCCGACGTTCGCAATCATGAGCATGCTCGGCTTCTCGCTGAACCTCGTCAGCCTGCTCGCGATCACGCTCGTCACCGGTATCCTCGTCGACGACGCCATCGTCGAAATCGAGAACATCGCGCGCCATATGAACATGGGCAAATCGCCGTATCGCGCGGCGCTCGAAGCCGCCGACGAAATCGGCCTCGCCGTGATCGCGATTTCGCTGACCATCGTTGCGATCTTTGCGCCCGTATCGTTCATGGGCGGCGTTCCCGGACAATACTTTAAACAGTTTGGCCTGACGGTGGCGTCATCGGTTCTCATATCGCTCCTGGTGGCGCGTTTGATAACGCCGATGATGGCGGCCTATCTGCTCCGGCCAGTCGAAGAGAAGCCGCACGTCGATGGCTGGATCATGCGGACCTACACGCGCATGCTGACGGCCATGCTGCGGCCCCGGTGGACCCGCTACGGCCCGCTGATCATCGGCTTCGGCATGCTGGTCGCTTCGGTGTGGGCGACGAACCTGTTGCCGTCCGGCTTCCTCCCCGAAGAGGATCGCTCACGCGCCGTCGTCTCTGTGGAATTGCCGCCGGGATCGACGCTCGATGATACGCAGGCGACCACCGACAAAATGGTCGAGGCCTTGAAGGCCATCCCTGAAATCGAAACCGTGTTCGTGCTCGGCGGCACCAGCCCGACGGGATCGCTCGACATTCGCCGCGCGGCGCTGCAAATCACGCTGAAGCATAAATCGCAGCGCACGAAGAAGCAGAAGGAAATCGAAGTCGATATCCAGCATGCGTTGGCTGCGACGCCTGACGTGAGAACATGGTTCGTCAACGAGCGTGGCGAGCGCACGCTATCGTTCAACTTGCTGTCACATGACGGCGTGGCCCTCGGCGAAGCCGTCGGTAAGGTGGAAAGCGCCTTGCGCCAAGTGCCGGGCTTTAGAAGTCCGGCATCGGAAGCTGAACTCGAGCGCCCAGAAATCAAAGTCACGCCGCGCTTCGATGAAGCCGCCAAGCTCGGCGTATCACCGGATCAGATTTCAGAAGCCGTTCGCGTCGCGACGATTGGCGATATCGAAGCCAACCTCGCTAAATTCAACGCCGGCGACCGCCAAGTCCCGATCCGCATTCAATTGACCGAACAATCGCGCACCGACATCAAACGTATTGCGCAATTGCGCGTGACCAGCACGTCCGGCAAATCGATACCGCTGGCCGCCGTTGCCGACGTCGAATTCAGCCGTGGCCCAAGCACCATCACGCGCTATGACAGAGAGCGCAGCGCCAAGATCGGCACAGACCTCGTGCGCGGACTGGCGCTTTCGGAGGGACGCGAGAAGTTCCTGCAGACCGTCGATGAGGTTGGACTGCCTGAAGGTGTGAGACTGCAAGCGTCGGGTGACGCGGAAGTGCAGGACGAAGTGGCGCAAGGATTTATCACCGCTATGGGTACCGGCTTGCTGCTCGTGCTCGGTGTGCTCATCTTGCTGTTCGCAAGCGTCACGCAGCCGATCACCATTTTGCTGTCGCTGCCGCTGTCGTTCAGCGGCGTGGTCGTCGGCCTACTCGCCACCAACAACGCCGTAACGATGCCGGTTTACATCGGCCTGCTGATGCTCATGGGCATTGTCACAAAGAACGCCATCATGCTCGTCGATTTCGGCGTCGAGAAAATGAAAGAAGGCGTCGAACGCAATGCGGC
Organism: Hyphomicrobium sp.; assembly: GCA_016716675.1. Lineage (GTDB taxonomy): Bacteria > Pseudomonadota > Alphaproteobacteria > Rhizobiales > Hyphomicrobiaceae > Hyphomicrobium_B. The sequence goes on along the minus strand of JADJVG010000006.1, from coordinate 23,152 downwards.
GATCATCGATGCCGGGCGCAAGCGTGCGCGTCCGATCGTGATGACCACGCTGGCAATGGCCGCCGGCATGTTGCCAAGCGCAATGGCCTTCGGTGACGGCGGCGAATTCCGCTCTCCGATGGCGATCGCGGTGATCGGCGGCTTGCTGGTTTCGACCGTTCTATCGCTGGTGTTCGTACCGGCCTTCTTCACAGTGATGGACGACCTCGGCATCCTCATGTCGCGCATGTTTGGCGGCTTCATTGGCCCTGTTGATGAGCCTGAGCAAAGCGAAATCGATGCGGTGCCGCCGGCAAAACAGGCGGACGAAAGACCGCGTGCTCTCGCAGCAGAATAAATTAATTCTCCACATAACGATTGTGATCAGGGCGCGGAGTACCTAGTTACACGGCAGTCTACCGTTTTCCCTGAAGGAGCTGCCATGTTCGACGCTAAATCCATTCTTGAAAGCCTCGTGCGCGGAGCGGCGCCCCAAAGCCCGGCTCAGGCACCGCAGGGCGGCGGGGGCCTTGGTGATATTCTCGGCCAGATTCTCGGCGGCGCGCAGCAAGGGCGCGGCAGCTCGGGCGGCGGTCTGGGCGATATTCTCTCGGAGATCGGCAAGTTGACGAACCCGAAGGGCGGTGCCGGTTCCGGCCAGGGCGGCCAGCAGGGCGGCGGCCTCGCCGATATTCTCGCTGAAGTACAGCGCCAGCTTGGTCAAGGCGGCCAAAGCAGCCAGACGGGCCGTGGCACGGCACCGTCTCCGCGCGCAGCAATAGACGCGCCGGACGCAGGTAGCGGCGCAGGCGGCGGCCTTGGTGGTGGCTTGGGCGATATTCTCGGCCAATTGAAGGACACACTTGGCAAGGCTGGCGGCGGCGCTGCCGGCGGCGGCGGCATCGCCGATATCCTCGGACAGGTCCTCAGCCAGGCAACGTCAGGCGCTAAGGAAGGCGCGACGCGGATCGGTCAGGCGACCGGCGCGTCGGATGCCCTCGGCCGCGTGACGGGTGGTCAATCGCCCGAAGAGTTGCTCGAAAAATTGAAGGCGCTCGTGCGCGACAATCCCATTGCTGCAACGGGTGCCGCTGCCGGTCTTGGCGGTGTCGTGCTCGGCACGAGCACGGGACGAGCCGTTGCGGGAAGTGCCGCGCGCATCGGTGCTTTGGCGCTGATTGGTGGTCTGGCTTACAAGGCGTTCCAGAACTATCAGGCCGGCAGGCCGCTCATCACCGGCGCGATGCCAGCGGAAATCGCACCGCAGGGATCAGGCTTTGAACCAGCAGCCGTCACCAACGAAACGGCGGCGCTCTATATTCGCGCGATGATCTCGGCTGCCGCCGCCGACGGCCGCATCGACAACACCGAACAGGCCAAGATCCTCGGCGGATTGAAGCAGGCCGGCGTCGATGCAGAGGCGGAAGAGTTCCTGGCGCAGGAGCTGAACAATCCAGCAAGCGTCCAAGACCTCGCGAACGCCGTTACATCACCGGAAGAAGCGGTGCAGGTCTATACGGCGGCACGCCTCGCAGTTGAGCCGGATTCAGCGGCTGAACGGCAGTATCTTGCAGCTCTTGCTGCGGCGCTCGGCGTTGATAACAAGCTTGCCGCCCACATCGATGCGACGACGCGGAGTGCCGCGGCTTAACGCTTTTAACGTCCCGCTGACCGCACTTCGCGCGGCCCGGCCCAGAAGACGAAACAGAAAGGGCGCCAACTGGAAAAGTTGGCGCCCTATTTCGTTTGGCAGCGATGGATCGCTTGCGATCAGTTGGTCTTAGCAGCGGCCGGCGCTTCGGCAGCCGCCGAAGTGCCATCGGCTTTGAAGAACACATCGACGCGCATGCCGGTCAACAGCGGCGGGTGGCCGTCGAGCGCAGCCATGACTTCGATCACTTCAACTTCGTTCGGCCGGCGCGGACCGCGCGTCGCGATGCGCGGCGAACCAAGCGATTGCGAAATCGACGTCACCGAACCTTCGAACGCTTTGTCGGGGTAGGCGTCGGACTTCACGACAATCTTTTGGCCGACGGCAACCTTGGCGGCATCGCGCTCTTCGACTTCGGCACGCACGCGTAATGAGGTCAAATCACCGAACACAACCAGCGCACTTTCAGGCGAGGGAACGGCCGTCTCAGCGACCTTGGCCATCACGTTCAGGATGGTGCCATCGTCGGGCGCACGCACGCGCGTGCGTTCAAGTGCAATTTCGGCGGCCGACAATTCGGCGCGCGCTGCAAGAAGGGACGCTTCCAAACGCTGGTAGCGCGGCATGTTCGGTTTGGCGCTTACTACGGCGAGATCATCGCGCGTGCGCTGCATGCGGATCTTGGCGTTGCTGAGCGCCATGCGCGCGGCTTCTGTGGCGTCGGCTTTGCCGGTGCCCGCCTTTTCGACGCGGTATGCGGTATCAAAGGCTTCGCGCGCACCAAACAGTGTGCGCTCGGCATCGGCAACGGCGTCCTCGGCGTTACGCCGTTCCAGTGCAAGACCGGTGACTTTTTCTTCTTCACGTTCGCCTTCGCGCACACCGGATTCCGCCAGCGCCGCAGCGATCCTGACATAAATTTCCTGGTCATCGAGACGCAGCAGCAAATCCCCCGACTGGACGACGTCGTTGGTCTTCGCCAGAACTTCGACGATGCGGCCAGGCACCTGGGATGCGATGCGCACTTCGCCGTTTTTCGGCTCGACGCGGCCTGTCGCGGAAGCGGCCCACTGTTGGACCGCTGCTGACGTCTGCGCCATTGCCGAGCCGGAAACGTACGTCGTCTCATGGCCGGCGCGCGATGCGAGCGCATTGAGACCAAACCCGCCGGCGATGGCGAGTATTCCCGCAAGGCCGATGGTGGCAATGGTTGGATCAATCTTAAGCATGCAACTTGCGCCTCTTGGTCAAATCCGTAATTTCGGGAGCGTTGACGCCCTCGGGCCGGCGCTCTTCGCCGACAATCTTTCCGTCTTCAATGCGTATGATCCGGTCGGCATAGCCGAGTGTCCGGTTATCGTGGGTCACGGCCAGAACACTGCGATTCTGCTCGCGCGCGACCCGTGACAGAAGCTCCATCACGGCTTTGCCGTTCTCGCTGTCGAGAGCGGCGGTCGGTTAGTCCGCAAGGACGATCGATGGCGACGAGGCAATGGCGCGAGCAACGGCAACGCGCTGCTGCTCACCGCCCGACAGATTGCCCGGAAAATTGGTCAAACGATTGCCGAGACCGACGTCGCGCAGAACTTCCTCTGCGCGGCTTGTCGCAGCAAAGCCCTTGATTCCGCGCACGTCGAGCGCGATGCGCACGTTTTCGATGGCGTTCAGCGTCGGGAACAGATTGTACGACTGGAAGATGAAGCCGATGTGGTCGCGCCGCACCTTGGCCAGTTCTTCTGCCGACAGGCCGATAATCGGCTGACCGGCAATTTTCAAAGTGCCGGACGTCGGCGTCATGATGCCGCCGAGAATCGACAGAAGCGTCGTCTTGCCGGAACCCGATGGGCCCATGAGCAGCGTCAACTCGCCGGGAACAAGTTCCAGGCTGACACCTCGGAGCGCCATGACGAGGCCAGCACCCTGGCCCAGTTCCTTGACGACGTTTTCACACTGGAGGACGGGGGGGCCACTCATCTTGAGAACACCGTTGCTGGATCGATCTTCGTGACTTTGACGATCGCCGAGAGTGCGGAGATGGCGCACATACCGACCGTCAAGGCGAATAGCCAGAACGCCAAGCCTGGCGTCATGACAAGGGGCAGGGCGGAATTCCGGCTCGCGTACAAAATCAAGAGTGCGATTATCATGCCGAGCGCATAGCCAATGACGGCGCTGAAGCCTGCCTGCGCAAGAATGACTTTATGGATGTAGCCCTTGGACGATCCCAGCGCGCGCAACGTCGCGAACTCATGGATGTGGTCCTTGGTGCTCGAATACAAGGTCTGCGCAACGATGACCGTGCCGACGAGACTGCCGAGCAGCGCGCCGCCGATCAGCGCCAAACCGGCACCGGTCTTGAACAGCCATTGTTTCAAGCTGCGAGCGCGGAATTCGTCCTTAGTGAGAACGTCGTCCGATGGAAGGCGCGACGCCAAATTGGCCTGGACCTCTTCAAGCTTGGCGCCGGGCGCCAGTTTAACGAGGAGGAATGTGGTTGCATCGCTGCCCGCGCCGAGCAAATCGCGGGCGCGATTGAGTGTCGTATAGGCATAAGGCGACTGCGTGAACGAGCGCACACCCTCAGTCAGGGCGCGGACCTTGACGCGGCCCGTTGCCACCTGGGCGGTATCGCCGATGCCGCTGATGCCGAGTTCGCCGAGGTAGCTGCGATCAACGGCCACCGCGTCGGGCGCCTTGATGTCTTCGAGCGTGCCTTGGCTGAGCGACCAGGGCACAAGACCATGATCTTCAAAATCACTCCCTACAACCACAACACGCGACGACCCACCTGCCGGCTTGCGCCATTCGGCGAACGACACAACGAGGGGAACGACGGACTGCACGCCCGGTGTTGCCAAGGCCTGATGGCGGTCGCGATCGGAGAGCAGTACGCCGCCGTCTTCGAAAGACTTGGCGCCGAACGTGGTAATCCAAAGATCACCATCTGCCTTGTCGATGTTGGCCGTGATCATGCGGCTCGAACCGAGATAAAGGCCGAGCTGAACGGCAACCAGCACGATCGAGAACAGAATTCCGACCAGCGTCACGGCCAGTCGAATACGATCGTGGACGAGATTGCGCAGAGCGAGCGTTAGGATCATATAATCAGCCAGATCTCTTACGGCACACCACCAGCGGCGCCCGGAACCTTCAAACGATATTGGCACGAAACGAATAGTGCACGTGGTAGCAGCGCTTGCCGCGCCCGGACATCCCCGGGACCTGTTTGGCAGCATTAACGCTCATGCATACGTCGTGCGCTTATATACCCGGCAACAGTTACTGACCACTCTCCGAAGTGGCTCAGCGCCAATGCGCCGCTTTAAGCCTTAATGACTGAAGAGGATGTAGTAACCAAGTGAGTTCGGGCAAGTAGACGCGTATGCTATTTCTCGATCTAACTTCAATGTTTTGCCGTTTTCAGGGCATAATCGTGGGAAAGTACAACAGTCACATGCGGTCTTTTGTCATGCAAAAAACGCCACTCAAAAGGCTCGCGCGAGCCGCAGCACCTGCCACCACGGCATTGCTAGCGTCCGCCGCGCTTTCGTTAGGTTTCGCGGGCAACGCGCTTCCGCCGGAAACCGGGGTCTGGTTCGACGATACCGGCAAAGGTGCCGTGAAGATCGAGCCGTGCGGCGCAAGACTCTGCGGCCGCATCTTCTGGCTGAAGGATCTCGTCAACGACCAGGGCGACATTCTGACGGATAAGCATAATCCTGATCCAGCCCAGCGCACGCGCACCATTTGCGGCCTGCCGGTTCTTGGCCAACTGCAAGCCATGCCGGAAGGCGGCTATGACGGCGGCTGGGTGTATGATCCAAAGGTCGGCAAATCGTTCAGCGTCGCCATCTTGCTTACGGGCCGGGATGAATTGTCGGTCACCGGCTACAAGGGCGTGAAATTGCTCGGCAAGACCTTCATTTGGAAGCGTGCGAAAACTGAATTGCCCAGTTGCGCTGCCGTGCCTGTCGAAGCGAAAGCCGATCCGGCGAAAAAGGGCGGCGGGGAAACATTGCCTTGGGCAGCCGCAAAACCGGCCAATGCAGCGCCGGCACCGAAACCTGCCAAAAAGCCGCCCGCCACGGCGCCGGCAAAACCACCGGCGAACCAATAACAGTGTGACTTTCAAACGTAAAACCGGCGCCCAGGAGTTCCTGGGCGCCGGTTTTGTATTTCAAGGCCGAAAGAGCCTGAGTTACTCCGCAGCGCTGTGCGACTGCTTCGGCTTCTGGGCGTGAACGCCGATGGGCTTTTGAGCCGGACGCACGCGCGACAGTACGCGATCGACGAAATCGATCGAGCGATCCGCGACGTAGCCGCGCTGACGATCGAGTGTGACGAGGTGAAAGCTGTCTTCCAGGACGCAGACTTCGACCATACCACCGAGCTTACGCTGCAAGTGCATGGTGTTCTTGATGTCGCTCTGATCGTCCTGCCGCGGATGAAAGATCAGCGTGTGCTGGCAAATCTTGGAGAGCAGCGGCTTGACGTTGCGCACGAGGCGCATGAACTCATAGACGGTGCCGCCACTGCGCGCAGTGATGTCGGCCGCCGTTGCACCGTCGCCCTTCATGGCTTCGAGTGCGAAATTGCGGACCCGTTCGTCCTTGATACCGTGCGGGGCCGGCGTGCGGAACTTGAAGAGGCGCGCCGTCCACTTATCGCTGACGAGATGGAACAGCTTGATCGAGCGCGGGATCGCCCAGCCGTTGACGGCGAGAGTCGGCGCGAACAGCATCAGGCCGCTCGTTTCATCCGACCGGAACGACGCCAAACGTAGCGCCAGAACCGCGCCTGCCGATGCACCGCCAACAATGATCGTATCGCAGGATGTGCGCAGATCGTCGAAAGCATGCTCCACGGCGTTATACCAGTCACGCCACGTCGACATGCCCGACACATCGGTGCCAAACGTCAGACCGGGAATAACCGGGCAATAAACCGTGTGGCCCTGTCGCGCGAGCGACTGAGCAACAAACTTGAGCTCCAAGGGAGAGCCGCCCAGCGAATGAAGCAGCAACACGCCCGTCGAACCGCCAGGAATAAACAAGCTGCCGCGTGGCGGCTGGAATTTATGCACTGATTTCATAAGCTTAAGATGACTCTCTCTTACTTCACGCTAACACACTTACGACGCCGCAGTTAAGAATGCCAACGCAACTTTGTCGCGCTGCCGCAGAGTCAGCCGTTCCAGCATTCCTCTAGAGCTCATATGACTATCATCTATCTATTACGAAGCCGCTGAAATAGCCAGTTGTTTACCGTTTAGGGATTGCCGTTTTGGTAAACACAGGCGCAATGACGCAGTGCACACAAAAGTTGTAAATCGCAGCATTTCATGGAGTTATGGTTGCTGCACTGCGGCATAAATATGGTAAATTCCCGCCTAGAAAGTGGCGTGCGGCTAATGGCGGCCAACGTGGCGCCGAGCCGATGAGTTGCGCGCGCATCTGCACCTAAATAAGGCCGCTGAACGCGCTCCAGTTTCCAGCGTTGACGCGCAACTCTTGTCCTACAGATGATCCGCAAAGCCGCTATTAACTCATATTTCCCGCGTTATAAGTGTGAGGATCATCTGGCGTTTTCCAGTGAAGCCCTGTCGCGAGGAACTGTGATCCTTGGTTCGCCCCCTGCGCATTGTGATGACGACCGTGACTGCCGCCACATTGGCGCTGGCACCCATACTCCCTGCATTCGCCGCAGAGCTATCGCGCGCCGACTATGAGAGCTGCCAAGCGCGCGATGAAGCGGGCCTGCGAACCGCGATCGCAACAATCACCACCTCCGCGTTGCAAGCCGGGCTGAAGACCGTCGATTTTCGCGCGGCCGTTGCCGACCAATGGCGCAAGAACGATCTCGACGAGGTGATCGACAAGCGCGTCGATTTCGCGATCGATGAGGTCAAGGGCGAAACGAGTTGGACGGAACGGCTTAAATCTCTCGCCAATTCAGAAGCCTCGCAGAAGTTGGCGACGTCCGTCGCCGAGCGCGTCTACCGTTCGGATGCCGTCAAGGTCGCCATGGAAGACATGGCAACAGGAGTCGCCAAGGACATCGGCAAGAGCATCGAGTTTGCGAGCTCTGATGCCTCCGAGCCCGTGCTGCAATGCCTGAAGGCGTTCGTTGGCCCTCGCTACGGCATTGCCGTTTCGCAGGCGGTTGCGGGCGACGCAGGCCGCGATGTCGTGATCGATCCCTCAAAGGGCGGCGTCGACGTCACACCGGGCGCCGTGCTCAAGGAAAGCGGCGGCGGCCTGGCTGGCGCGACGATCCTGGTGGTGCGCCGCCAATTGGCAACGATTGCCGCGCGCGTCGGCCAGCGCATCGTCGGCAGCGTGCTGTCGCGCCTCGTTTCCGTCACCGCCGGCGGCATTGGGCTGGTGCTGATTGCCAAGGATATCTGGGAATTCCGCAACGGCGTGTTGCCGATCATTGCATCCGAGATGAAGGCCAAGGCCACCAAAGACAAGGTGCAGGACGAGATCGCAGCAACGATGTCCGAGCAAATCGGCGAGCATGTCAAAGAGATCGCGGGCGCTTCGGCCGACCATGTCATCGAGATCTGGCAGAGCTTCAAACGCGCCCACGCTCTGGTCTTGAAGATTGCCGAAACGGATGGCGGCTTTCGAACATTCCTCGCCGGCGTCAAACCGTCGTCGCTCTCGCCTCGACGAAGTGGTGGCCATGATTGTCGCCAGCGAAGGCGAAGACAGCGTGTTGAAGCGGTTGTCCGACGGCTCGCTGAACGAGGCCGTCCACAATTTGCCCGACGCGGCCCTGACGATCGCCCGCGAGACTAAATCGATCGCCAAGGGGCTCGCCTGGGCGGCGCTGGCTGGCGACAAACTGCCGGCCGTCACCGATTATGAAATTTACCGCCGCGCCGCGCCTGAGGATTTCTCACGCGGGTCGCTCGATCGTGTATTGGCACTGGATGACCGGACCGCCATCGGGCGCTTGGCAAGCGTATCGCGCGACGCCCGCGACGCGCTGCTGGGGCTGGACACGGCCGAGCTCAAGTCTCTTGCCAAGAGCCTTTCGGAAACCGAACTCAGCACCCTTGCCAGTTATCTGAACGGTCTTCAGCCGGGCCCACGCGACCGGGTGCTGCGCACCGTTGCCGCCACGCCCAGCCGCATGCAGGTTCTGGCCTCTGCCAGCGTCCGGGACGCGATTATCGCCAGCGCCGACCAGACGGCGGCCACCGACATGATGCTTCGGCCGTCATCGGGATTTTCGCCGAGGGCTTTCGCCCAAGATGCTGTCATGGCTTGGGAAGATCGGATCAGCCCGTCGCTGCTGTGGCACAAACATCCGGTGGGCATCGCGCTGAGCGGCGGTCTTGTGCTCGTTCTCGTGCTGTGGTTGCGCCGCTTGTTCGGGCGCAGGCCCGCCGCACCGCCGCCCGGCGCCACGCCAACGGACGGCGCTTCATCGGGATGATGCATCCCGGCACCGCAGCGCAACAGCACGTTTGGAATGTCCACACCTGATCGCGGTCACCCTTGTCCCGCGCCCGCGCCCGCCTGCTATACAAGCGACTCATTAGGGGTCGTTTGACCGTCGAGCGGGGGTTAGCCAATGCGCGCGCGATTCATGAGCAAGAACGAACAAGGAGTACGTACCGTGGGTCTTAAGCCGCCGAGCATCATAACGTTTATGGTATCCGTTATCCTTGCCGTCATCGTTTTGATGTCGACATTCTTCGGCGCCGACATACCCGGCCTGAAGGGCAACGAGCTTTGGGCGCTGCTCGCCTCCTACGCCATTTTGATGCTCGGCTGCATGGTTCCCGGCCTCTAAATTTATGCTGCTGTGCAGCATGCTCGTGCGCGTGCCGTTGCAATCCTCGTTGCCGACTTGGCAACGATCGAGCACACGGTGGACTCGCCAACTTTTTTGATGGCCGGGTGAACCCGTTCGAGCGTTTCCTCACTACACAAGCGTTGCGAGCCGACTGCCCTTTCACCCCTGTGCGATGGTGTCGCGCGGCACGCGTTTAACTGGAAACTTTCGCGATAGTTGCCTTTACTCAACGGCATGAGCGAAAAGACCCCACCAGAGATCGCACGGCGCATGCGGCTTTCGACAGCTGGCATTTCTGCGGCCCTGATTTTGACCGGCGCAGCGTTGCTGGCGATTGCTGCGGCCGTCGGTCCGTCGCCGAACAGTAAAGACTCAAGAGTGTCGATCGAGGGCCCGGTATCCGCCCTGCCGCTGGACAAAGCAGCGCCGGTGTCGTTCTAAACTCCAACTGACTTAGGTTGAATTTGCTGCCATCCCGACATTCGTTACCGGGAAGGCGTGCTTTCACGACTTGTCCGTCGCCAGGCGCGGCACCAGCGGCAGCGCCTTCATAAGGCCTCGCACCGAATTCCCCAGATATACGGCATCGGCGCGGTTGAGGTCTTCTATCTTCAAGACCGCTTCCGCAACGCGCCCTTCTTCAATCAGGCTCTGACGCAACACGCCCGGCAAGACGCCGGCAGTGAGCGGCGGCGTCAGGAGCTTGCCGGCGCGCTCGATGAAAATCGTCGTGCGGCTGCCCTCTGCGAGCTCTCCGCGCTCATTCAAATAGATGACTTCATCGGCGCCCAACGTTTCAGAAAAATGCGCCCACTCGCGATCGTAGAGGTGGCGGCGCGTGGTCTTGTGATAGAGAAATAAATCGCTGCTGTTCAGTCTCGTATCCGAGATCACATAGCGCATGACCGCATCAGCAGCCGATTGCGGCTGCGGTGATTTCGTTACACTGACGTTACCGTCTTCGTCGAGCAAGAAGCGGACGCGCAGCCGAGCGTCTCCGGCATCTGCAATAGCCGCCTGGATGGCCTCGCGGGCACGCGCATCATCGAAGGCGAAAGCAAAGTAATTCGCAGAACTGGCCAGCCGCTTCATGTGGCCTTCGAACAACCAGATGCCGTTCGCACCATCGTAAAGCATCGTCTCGATCAACTCAAAACGGCGGACGGGATCGGTGAGGAACTTCATCTTGAGCAGGCATTCGGCATATTCTTTGGCGCCATCGGAATCGGCGACGACCCCGGAGCCAATGCCCATTTCGCCGGCGCCAGCCCGATTGATGACGGCGGTGCGGATCGCGACGTTGAACAGAACATTGCCGCCGGGCGCGAAGTATCCAATCGCGCCGCAGTAAACGCCGCGCGGATCGGTTTCGAGCGCACGGATCAATTCCATCGCCCGAATTTTCGGAGCGCCCGTGATCGATCCCGGTGGGAAAATCGCCTGCAGCACGTCTTCAAGACCGATATCCGGCTTCAACACGGCGCGCACGCCCGACGTCATCTGATGCAGCGTCTTGAACGTCTCGACGGTAAAAAGATCCGTGACGCTGACAGACCCAAGCTCGGCAATGCGCCCAAGATCATTGCGCATCAGATCGACGATCATCAGGTTCTCAGCGCGGCTCTTGATGTCGGCAGCCAGGGCCTTGCGCACCTCGTCGTCACCCGACAGCGTGCCGGCGCGCGGCGCGGTTCCTTTCATGGGCCGCGTTTCGATCACGCGATCATCTTGTTCGATAAACAGTTCCGGCGATGACGAGAGAATGGTGACGTCGCCGGTATCGACGAGACCGCCATAGGCCACGCGCTGCTTCAGCCTAAGGTCGCGATACAGCGCCAGCGGCGAGCCTTGCAGATTGAACTTGGCTTTGAATGTCAGGTTCAGCTGATAGATATCGCCAGACCGGATCTTGTTCTGCACTTCCTCAAAACGTTCGAGATACGCGGTCGCATCCCAGGTGTGCGCAAGGGCGCCTAGCGACGGATTGCCGATCGCCTCCGCCGTCAGCCAGTTCTGAACCTCGGCACCGGTCATTGAGCGCGGCTCGGAATAGACACCGAACCAGAGCAGCGGCACCCTGCGATTGTCGGGCAGAAGGGCCGCCAGCTTCGGCTCGAGCACATAGCCCAATTCGTAGGAAAAGAAGCCCGCCGCATGTAGCCCGGCAGCCGTTGCCTCTCTGAGTTCAGCCAGCGCGCCCGCGACCTCTTCGGGGCGGTCGGCACGGATAATCCGCGTCGGGTGCTCGAATAGCAGCGATTCCGCGTGCAGGCTCGTGCTGTTGTCCAACAGAACGAAGCCTTCGGCGAGCATCGGGGTACTGTCGCATTTGCGCGACTCCGCTGTGCGATTGGCTGAGCGGGATTTGCTTTGAACAGGAATGCTGGATGTCATGTCCGTTTCTAACGCGACTTTAGTCGGAAGGCTAGAAACGCCCCACGAAATATCTTTGCCACCCGCCGCCCGCCCGGCGGTTCAAAGCCGCGAGCCGCAAGGTACGGTTTTTATTGCCGCCCCCCGTCGTGCGGACCTCGGCGATATGCTCATGACATAATTGACAGACCGGATGAACGATGGCGCCGTGCCGGCCGCCGGCCGCGTGACATCGGCTGCCATTGCAGGCACATCTGTGTGGGTTCGACACCGACGCCGGGGCGGTCGTTGTGCGTGAAAACAGGGCCTCCACGGCACTGGCCTGAGGCACATTAGCTCGCCACGGATAATCGCTCCCCGAGGTCTTCCCATGACGGATTTCTATGTTATATGACACGCATCGGAGCCGCTCGGGAACGGGCGGTTTTTTCTTCCCCAGGCGCACGGCCCGGAAGACGCACCCACTGGTAACGCGGGGTGGAGCAGCCCGGTAGCTCGTCAGGCTCATAACCTGAAGGTCCTAGGTTCAAATCCTAGCCCCGCAACCAACGACTCCGAACAGTTCGTTCCAGAACTGTACTCAACAAGCAATCCGGCAATGTTTCCAACGACTTGCAGCTCTGATGGATGGCCTTTGCCGCCCGGAATGACGACTATTTTGTCGATCAGGTCGCGCAGGATGGTCATTGCCTCGTATCCGCCCTTGTCGCCGGATCGCAAAGCCTCGTGGATCTCCTGAACCTTCTGGCGATAGTGCGCTGCAGCCTGTGGGTGAACCGCTATCGAATCGGGACGCGGTGCTTCGGCCAGTTCTGCTTCGAGCCGCTCCTTTTCGGCATTCAACGCCTTCATCTCGGGATAGAGCGGCCGGGCCTCTTCAATCTCGACTTCGATGATCTTGTCGACGATGTGTTTGAGCTTGCGCTCTGCTGCAGCGAGGTCGCGCGTCAGCTCTGTATGGCGACGCCGCCGATCCGCTTCAAGACTTGCGCGCTCTTCGGCATACGCCTTGACCGCAGCCTCGACAGCGTCGGGCGCAAGCAATCGTGTCTGCAAAACCGTCAGGACGCGTTCCTCAACTTCATTCATGCGGACCGTACGTCGATTTTCGCAAGCACCAGAGTTGTGCATGCGCGTGCAGCGAAGATAATCCTTGCCGACAAGGCTATAGCTCGACCCACAGCATCCGCATTTCAGCAATCCCGATAGCAAACGCTTCGGCCGCCGCTGCTGATATAGGTGCGGCCCGCCGCGTTTTGCGCGCCGCTCCTGCACGGCATTCCAAACCTCTTCTTCGACAATCCGGAATTCTGGCACGTCCCGGCGCTGCCACTCCGTTTCCGGATTTGCACGGGCCACCCGCTTTCCGGTGGTCGGGTCCTTCAGGAAACGCTGCCGATTGTAAATGATGACGCCGCGATACAGCTCGTTATTCAAAAGCCCATTGCGGCGCGTGGGCGATCCAAGCAAAGCTGACGTTGTCCAAAACTTGCCCGTCGGACCGGCGATGCCTTCGCCGTTGAGATCGCGGGCGATATGCTGGGGACCCTTGCCGCCCCCATACTCTTCAAAAATCCGCCGAACGACTGACGCTTCGTATTCATTGACCGCACGCATACCGCGCTCATCCGTGGCGCGGACAATGTCGTAGCCATAACTCTTGCCACCTGGAATTCTCCCGGCCCGCACGCGCCCCATCTGACCTCGGCGCGTTTTCTGCGCGAGGTCTTTCAGAAACAGCGCGGCCATCGTTCCTTTGAGCCCGACATGAATCTCGGACACAGCCCCATCTGACAGCGTTTCAATTCGCACGCCGTAAAAGCTCATCCGCTCATAGAGCATCGCGATGTCGGCCTGGCTCCTCGACAGGCGGTCGAGACTTTCCGTTACGATCACGTCAAATCGCTTGGCCTTCGCATCGTCCAGCAACCGCTGAAGGCCCGGCCGGTTGATTGTGGAAGCGCCGGAAATCGCCGCGTCTTCGTACCGGCCGGTGAGATCAAACGACCTCGACTGAATATATCGTTCTGCCAGAACGATCTGGTCTGAAATGGAGCGCGCATCCTGAAGTTCGCTTGAGAAGCGGGCATAGACGACAGCACGCATATGGCAACTCCATTACTCAGGAACGCCTGCTCAAATCCAACACAGGCAAATACCTGGCCTCAACTCAGGATGACCTTACCCCGCCTCTTGCGCTCTCTCAAACGCTCAACCTGCAAAACTGCGGGAATTTTGACTGTTGATTTTGACTGCCGGTAATCTTCCTGAGCCGCCATTCGGCCTAGCGCCTTTGCCAGTTCAATGACAAGACGATCGAGCTCAATCGTGCAGGCTTCACCGCCAACGAGGATCGGCACGCCGCACGTTTTCTGGCGAACCTCGCCGGACGGCTTACGCTTCTTCTTACAACGCGCCACAGCTTGCCTCGCCTATTTGCTGATATATTCGGACGTTGATCGGTAGGTTTCGCCTTCAAGCCAGGCCTTTAGATCGGCGAGGCGATACAGCACCCTGGCGCGCTTACCCGGACCGGCTTTGAGATACGCCGGACCTGTCCCATCAACCCGGCGGCGCTCAAGCGTACGAGCGGCTTGCCGCAGAAATTGCGCGGCTTCTTCTGTCGTAAGATACGCCTTCTCATTCAGCGACATGGGACACATCCTTTCTACTCTGCGTGTTCGCGTTTGTTGCGCTGAAATTCTCGGGCCTGCGCGACGAGCGCGCTTGGCCAGCTTCGAGCATCGCCAATTGAATAGCGGCGCGTATTTTTGAGAGGTTCCGGTAAGACCCCCAGATTCTCTCGCCTCTCAGCGACAGCGAATGAATTTTTAGAGTCCCGACCTCGCGGGCAATCAAAAGCCCTACCGACGGAAGACCGACCATCAGCGCCAGCTCGTCGACGTGTAGAATGTCGGCGAAGCGAATGCCGATTGCGCTGAAGCCAGCTGCCACCGGCAACAGGAGCGCCATCAGTGGACGGCGACACTCGACGTGATCGACATCGCGTAAGACGAACACTTGCTTTGGCGTCGACAGAATGCCGCCCGATAAAATGCAGCCGCCTGCTTCACATTGGAAATCAGGCCGTGTCATCGCACCACCTCGCGGCGACACAGTCCGAGCCTGGCTTTCGTCGCCAACTCGCTGCCGATATTGGCAACGCGTCTTTGTTCAATCATGCGAAGCGACAAGAGCCAGACCGTAAGCTCTGCCCGCGTTGCCGGATCGAATACGACCTCCTCGACAAGGCATCGGCACACATCAGCAACATTGGAGATGGACTGACCTTCGGCTGACTGTAGCTGGCTTGCCCATTGCTCACCGACCTCGCCGATCAGCGTGCCTTCAAAATGGCCGGCTATGGCAGAGAGAGCTGCCATGCCGAGCCGACGATCCATCGGAGAATTCTGCTGATCAGACGCAATGGCATCTGCTGTTTCCCGGCACTGCGTCATCGCCGTCAGGTCCGCCAACCGGCGTCCTGCTTCAGGGGCCATCAGGTAGGCGCTTCCGCCGACCAAGCAGACACCGATCAAGACCGGGGCCGGGATGACTTCTGTAAAACTATCCCACATGACGCCCTCACTGGATGTCGTCGGTTTCGATACGGCCGTTGCGGCGAACAGCCGTGGCCGAGCGCGCGCGGGCAGCCGTCGCATGCGGATGCGCGCCGAGATCGACGTCAGTCGTCTGTGACTGGGTTGGTGCTTCCTTGCCGATAGCCTCTCGCGTCACCCGGCGCGCAGCGTCGTAGAGGACGCACGCGATGAAATACAAAACGAGCGGCAAACCATCGAGCGCCAATGCCAGCGCATATGTATTCGTAAGTGCCGACCAGTGCCTCACGACCAGCACCGACGTCGGCGGCGGGTCATAGACCGGCACTTTGACCTTCAGGGATTCCTGCAGGTCGTCGGTGTGCCGCGCGATGGACTTTCCCAGTCGCTTCAGCTCATCCTTGTACTTGCGAAACCCTTCTTCCTGATTGCGGCGTGTATCGGCTTTTTGCGACCATTTCGGCTCAATCTGCGGACCCATTAAATCGTCGGCCAGTGTCTGCAAAGCTGCAACTGGCGTAAACGACCGGACGGCAATTGCGGCCGACCTCGCCTCATCGCCGTGACGCTGCATGACCGCGCGTCGCTCGTCCGGCTTCAGGTCTTTTGCGATCAAGGATGAACGCATCTTGTCGGTCGATTGATCGATGCGGCCGATCTCATCGCTAACGCGCTCGCGCGGACCGGACAGTTCGGACTGCATATCGGTCAAAGCGCGGGACTTGGCGGCTATCAAATCAGCCAGTGCGCCTGATGATGGCGATCCGCTCAGTCCACCGTTCCCCTCCAGAACCGCAAGACCGGCGATCTTTGCCGCTCCTGCTGCCACGACCGTTTCAATCTGCTCACCCGACTGAGCGGCTGCCTTAAGACTGTCCCCGGCCGCTGCGACAGCGGCGATGTAACTGCGATCTTCAATGCTGGCTGCCAGACCACCGCCCGCGACAATGATGTTGGGATATGCCGAACCCAGCATGATGAGCGCAGTGCCGCCGATCAGCACGGGGCGCGCCTTGACGCGCTCTTCCGGCAGCAACGGAGCAACCCCCTTCTGCAAGAGATGGATGAACCCGCCGTAGCAGAGGGTCATAGCGGCGGCGGCCCCAACTGCGAGAGCGGTGCCAAATCCGCCAAGTCCGGATGCCTGCAGCCCACCATCTAAAAATTCAAAGGTGAAGCCACCGGCCACGATGGCTGAGAAATAGCCTGTATATGAAACCGTATTGAGCAGGCGGGAATTAAACTGCGTTCTCGACTCTGACATCATCAATTACCCTTCTTTACGCAGATACCCCGAACTCTCAATTCGCCGGGATATTTCATGAAGGGTATTGCAGCAGGTCGCTCTATTTCGCGAAATGCATCTATATTAGAAATATGCACTCTTTTGCCCTTTATTCGCCTCGATTATGCTGAATAAGAAATAAGCCGGGCCTGGCACACACCAAACACACAACACTGTTTGATGGAGCTTGCAGATGCCGAAGGGGAGCGACTGTCCAGAACTCAAGTTTGCGCTGACAGATTTAAAGGCCAAAGACCGGCGTTGGAGTGCCTATGGCATCCACTCGGAAATCGTCAACAATCCTAACGCCTACCACGCGCCGTCCAGCTTCTCTTACAAAGCTGTCGAGAATGCCGTGAAGGGTCAGCCCATCAGCCAGAAGACGCGCGAGATTCTCTCGAATTTCGTTCGCTCCCGAAATCCAGAGCTTCTGCCCGAGAAAAACAAGCCGGTGTATCTGAACATCACCGAGTTTCTCTACTGCCGCAAAAACAAGATCAGCTCGGTGGGTGAAGCGATAGCGGGTCACTATCAAACCTACGCCGTCTCGACGACAGCCAAGGGGTATGTGCGTCGAGGACGTGTTTCGTTCGCCTACAACGCCAAAAACTGCTCGATATTCATGACCGAGTTGCAGGACAGACCCGGCATCATCGGCCACCCTGAGCATACGCTTGAGCTAGAAGGATACGCCGCGCCGAAGGGCGAATATATCTACAGCCTGCTGCGGACCATTGAGGATTGCCAGGAAGCGACCGCACATTTCTACGCGATCAGACCGCAGCTACGCGATTTTAGAACGCGCCGGATCAATTCGATGATGGGGTATGTGACCCATTTTGAACCGGAGAAAACCTCGTTTCAGTTTCCGACGGTCTACCTGGTCCGCAGACAGTGCGAGGAGATCGTGTGCGATTTTATCAAGTCCGATCTGATCACTGACGGCTCGGTACGGTCTGCATTGATCAATGACCACTTGCGCTCAAGAAGCCCAAACGGACAAGCGCCCTGGAGCTGGCATGATAGGTACGGTGTGCGCGAACTCGGCGCACACCGGCTTTGCAATTACCGCGCGGCGCGCAGCAGGCGCACAAGGCTGCAGCCATTTAGATTG
This sequence comes from Hyphomicrobium sp., assembly GCA_016716675.1. Classification (GTDB taxonomy): domain Bacteria; phylum Pseudomonadota; class Alphaproteobacteria; order Rhizobiales; family Hyphomicrobiaceae; genus Hyphomicrobium_B. The sequence goes on along the minus strand of JADJVG010000006.1, from coordinate 5,381 downwards.
CCACCATCCGCACTCGCGCTGACGACGCCCGCCATGCCAACATAAATGCACGTCCCGCCTTCTGTGCGCGGCGGATACTCCCACGCCAAATGCGGCGTTCCGTAAATTGACGTGGCCAGGTAGATCGCGCCCCACGCGAGCATCCATGATCGCGGCCGCAGTACCCATAGAATTTTGCCGAGCCATCCGGGCCAAGGCGATGGCCGGCGTTCCGCGCCATTCAGCCACTGGATCATCAAGACGGCACCGCTGAACGCAAACATTCCCGATACGATCCAAAGCATGCCATGTGATTCCGGCCCTGGCGCAAACTTCCAGGCGACCAAGAACATGGCCACGGACATAAAAGCGGCGAGACCGGGACTGGCTGTTTTCTGCATGATTTACTCCGGTGACTGGCGTGGGCCGAACCCAGCGCCCTTGGCGCCGGTTCCCCGCGTTGCGAATTCGTCGACGACTTGCAGGCGCCGCACGATCGCATTGGCGGCGCGATCATCTGAAACTTCGGCGAGAACAATGAATGTCTCGCCGTGCTGCAGCTTCACTTCGTGCGCTGCGCGGTACGTTTCAGGGATCGTTTCTAAGCTAACGCGCTCGGAGCGTTCTTCGGCTTTGGCCAATCGGTGCGGTTCGGATGTAAACGCGATTCTGCGATCCCGTGCGTATGTCGTACCGCCGACCGTAACCGCTTCGCGGCTCATCGCGACGCGCGTTGTCCGGTCGAGAATGCCGCGAAGGCCAAAGCGGACAGCTGCGAGCTGGCTTCCGCTCAATCGCGCAGGCCCCCAAGCAATCGTGAGCATCGTCAGGATCGCTACCATGCGTTCGCCATCACTGAGCGATGCTGGCCAGCTCATCGTCATTTTGACGGCGGACCAAGCGTACAGCGCGAAAAGCGCAATGGTGGCCATCGCTCGAAGTGACTTGATCAGCCGAAGTCCTTCCGGACATTCATAACGCGCGCAGACCAACCACTCCGCATCCGACCGAAGCGTGGTCATGACAGGATTAGCCGAACGCATCGAAGGCTCCTGCGAAGCGAGGGTGACTGTCGTACTTGATGCGCTGCAGAATGATCGGGTCATATCCTGACCAGATGATCAGCTGACGCTGAAGCGCATCGTCGCGCGCAAAGAGACGCGCAATCTCGTCAACCGTGAGCAAAGGCTGCGTCTGGATGGCGTAGTTCGCGCCCCCGCCGATCGCTGCCGGTCTGATCGCGGTCCGCAACGTCGCTTTGATTGCGTACAATCACGCTCGTTGTTCCGAGCCGCTTTGAGACATATTCAAGTGTCGTCAGATCGCTATTGGCAAAAAGCTGGATCACGCCGGCATTGCCCAGGAACGTCTGCCATCGTTCCTTATAAAGGGCCTTTAATTGTCCCATGTCCTGGATGATCGGCCAGAGTTTGACACCGAACCCGGCGATCAAACCGGCGGCATCCTCAATGGTCCGCATATGCCCAAGGCTTGCGAACTCATCGAGGCAGACCAGAACTGGCGTCTCCGGCTTCTTCGCTTCACGCTCGAAGGCCGCGAGCGCCATGTTTATGACGAGTCGGAACCACCGATTGCAGGTTCCCATCCGCATGGCAGGAAGACAGAGATACACAGTCATCGGCTGACGCTTCAAATCAGCAAGGTCAAGGTCGCCTGTTGAAACGCTTTCCCGAATGGCGGGATAAGACAGAAACCGCAAGTGACGCCGCGCGGTCGAGAGTACCGACCCACGCTCGTCATCAGGCTTCGAAAAGAAATCTTCCGCCGCATCCTGCACGAAACCGTGCGCCGCCGAATTGGTACGCATTTCTGCTTCGAGCCGATCCAGTCCCTGTCCCTTTGTGACCTCCTTACTTCCCGCGATCAGATCCCTGACAGTGGCAAGGTGCTGACGCTCGCCATGCTCGAATGCCGTAACAGCATGAACGCTGACACCATCAAGCAGCCCACGAGCGCTCTCATCCCAATGCGGGTCTTTGCTGCCGCCGTCATCGCGCAGGACGCATGCATCACCTATTAAACCGGCGTCCTCGATCAGCGTCGGACTTTTCGCATTCAGCATCCGCATGGGGTTGAAGCCTGCCCGGCATTTGGCGGCAAAGCCCTTCGCCACGCCAAATGGATCAAGCACGACAACACGCTGTTTGAGATGCGTCGCCCGGTGCCGTGCCGTAATCGTGGCAAGTTCGCCCTTGGGATCGATAGCAAGAACTGAACCCTCATATGAGAGCAATGTCGGAATAACGGTCGAACGCCCCTTCCCTGCCCGCGATCCCGCGACGGTGATCATATGACGGTCGTCGCCGATCCCGATCGGCAGACCGTCCATGGCATGAGGCTCCAAACCCACTTTCGTCATCTTAGCGTCAACGACACCCAGAAAGATTTTTGCAGGAGCAGCGACCAGCTGCTGCGACTGCCTGACGTTCTCCGTCGTCATGAATGATGCGAGCGGCATGGATTGATCTTCGAGTGCCAGGTCCTGACCGTTCCGGCGTGCCACGCCGCGCGGAACGCCGGTCATGAGATCAGCCAACTTCGATGTTGCATCGGTCATCGCGATACACCTCGCGTTAGAATTCAGTCCGCTAATCCGGACCTGATCATGATGCCGCGATCGCATTCGTCTCGTCCAACCGACAACAATGCGCACGGGGCGCGTTTGTTTGCGCATCACTACATGAGGCGCGAAAGAAGCAGCTCCGTGGGTGGTACTTGGTGGATGTCCTGCTCACTCTCCTTGGAACATCATCGGCGCATCAGGACCAATTCCAGCCTTTGCCTCGGGCTTATCGCAGCGCCGCCCGGCCGCGCTCACGCGCTGTGTCAAGGAAGCCCAAACAGAAGACCGCCCATCCGTCCTTATGGCCGGGGCAGTCTAACCGTTCGTGTTCCTTGAACACCCGTGCCCCTAGCGCCGCGATCTGTTTCGCCCAAGGGCAGGAATGGTCCGGCCCCGATCAAACCAAGGAGAATGTATGAGCCAGAAATCAGAACCCAAGAACCGTCCGCTCTATCGCGTCAGCTTCGCGCGCAAGACAGGAGTTGATGACAAGGGCAACGACACACTCGGACCCGCACGCGAAATCGGCAGCGTCTGGCCGAGACGAGATGGAAAGGGCGGCATCCTGAGGCTCGATCACATCCCGATCGAACTGACGCAAAACAACGGTGTGATGTTCCTGTTCCCGACTGAAACCGTAGATGGTGGCTACTGATGCTGCCCGGCGCTTTCTCCAAGCGCGGGAGCCGCGCCCGGTCTGGACCGGGCGGCAGGTTCTCGCCCTTCCGGGCGCCATGAACTCATCCAACGCCACCGGAAGCCACGCGCGCTGCTTAGTGCTGAAACCTTCGATGATGGCATCTGGGAACCGGCGTGCGGAAAAGGCCATCTCAAAAGTGCTGAGGCCCAGGGTACGACATCGACGGACTTGGTCGACCACGGCTACGGGCGGCACGGGTTCAACTTTTTGGATCAGCGCCTGCCCCGTGCCAAACACATCGTGACAAACCCGCCTTACGGCAAGGGTCTCGCGGATGCGTTCGTCAGCAAAGCGCTGAACTTTACTCGGCATACCGGGACGGGTGGCGATGCTTCCCAATATTGCAAGTCTAATCCAGACAGGATCCGCGTTTCACGCGCCAGCCGCCGAGCGTCATTCACGCGCTGATGAGTGCGTGGCTGGCCACAGGGCCAACCACGACTGGCCACCCGGCAGACACCAACCATCGCTACGCCTGGTTGGTATGGGAGCCAGACGGCGACAAGTCGACCACCACCATCTTCCGATGGCTCAGCACGCGCCCGTACACGGACGCGGCAATCAACAAAAGCAACCAGCAGAAAGGAAATTTCTCATGACATCGACAAAAATTGAAACGTATCGCGTACTTGCGCGCGAACTCGACGAAAGGCTGAGGGTTTCTGCCCACGGGACGCGGCTCGCACTGGACGACTTAACGCACGGCCATCGCAATCGCGCCATAGGTGCGCTGCTACCCGTCCAAGACGACATCAACGTGGTGGCCTCGATCCTTGCGACATTGCTGTGCCTGCACCGCGCACGCCACGTTGGCCAAGGCGGTGACCAATGAGACGTCCAGCAAAACACCGATTCGTTGGAATTATCACCGAGACACTGCGTTATGCGGTGACCATCAACGCCGCTTCTGACGCGGACGCGATAAAGCAAACCGAAGACCTCTGGCATGAACAGATGCAATTATTTCGTTGCATCAGCGACGGCGGGATCGAAGCCGTTCACGTTGAAAAGATTGGCGGTGACAAATGACACCCGATCTCAATCTCAAACGTGCCGCCAGTGCGGAGCAAGCCGTCGCCAAATTCGCTGAGGTCGTCAACGCCGACGACACGCGGCAGGCGATTCAAGACCTCGTCTGCGACATCGGTCATCTGTGTGATCGCGAAGGGCTGGACTTCCAGAAAATCGTCGTCATCGCGGTCGGCTGGTGGCACGCCGAACGTATAGACCCGGAAGGCATTCTCGCCGGGCCATGCGTCGCTCTCGATAGATGAAACGGAGGTGGCGTCATGGTGATCGACCCTCCCTCAAAACTCTATCGGCGTGCGCGCCGTTGGGCGACGTTTGAAAACATCTACGAGCCCATACCGAAAGCCGACGGTTCACTGCTGTGGGACGGCTCGGACATAGACTGGCCGAATGCAAACCCGCGTCACTTCTGGACCGTTGTCGAAAGTGACGGCGGCCAGTTCTACCTCTTGCCGGGCTGGCATTGCGTTAATCGCATCGGATACGTCCATTGCGAACACGCATGGGGCGGCAATGCAGCAGACCATCCCGTGTATCGCTACTGAAGCCCTACGCACAGACCCATTCAAATCTCTTCCGCGTGCATCCCGGCGATCCCCCGTCCTTTGTGAGGGGGCGTCGCCGGGACGGCCCGCAACAGCGAAGGGAGATACTTATGGGCCTCGATATGTATGCAATGGTAACCTGCGAAGAAATCGACACTGAAATTGATGTCAAAATTGATTCCGCCCATGCTTTGATCCACCAGTGGAGAAAGCATCCCAATCTTCATGGCTGGATGGAGCAGCTCTACCGGCGAAAGGGCGGAACGGCAGAGAATTTCAATCAGATTGGTCTGAAGCTCACAATGTCAGACCTTAGGGCGTTGGAGCAAGCCGTCGACAGCGGAACACTCCCCGAAACCCAAGGCTTTTTATTCGGCCAATCCGATGGAACGGAATACGAGGACGATCTCGTATTCCTCCACAAGGCCATGAACGCCATCGATAACGGTTTGAGCCTCTACTATTTCGCGTGGTGGTAACCGTCGCTAATGGAAAATGCCGATCATTGTCATACCACCCGTCGCCCTTTGCTGACGGGGCCAAC
>JADJVG010000005.1 GCA_016716675.1 Hyphomicrobium sp. | reverse complement strand
ACGATCCGGCGCAGGTGATGATGAGGCAGGTAATCGCTCTATTTGACGAGTATCAGTCCAAGGAAAATGCCAAGCATGTCCTCCGTTCAATGAAGGAGAATGCACGACAAGGCTATTGGAACGGATCTCGTCCCCCGTTTGGATTTAAAGCAATTGAAGTTGAGCGTCGAGGATCGCGCACCAAGAAGAAACTCGCGTTGGAGCCTATTGAGGCTGAAACGATCCGAATGATGTTCCGCTTGTACCTTGAGGGCGTGGATGGCTCAGGGCCATTGGGAATAAAGGGTTTGGTTAGGTGGCTCAACGAGCGGGGTTATCGGACGCGTGGCGGCGCGCCATGGGGTATAGGTCCTGTGCACGTGATGCTGAGCAATCCAGTCTACGCTGGGCGGATGCGCTTCAATCGTTCGGAGGCCCGTAGTCGGCGCCGCAAAAGCGAAACCGAACAAATTTTCGCAGAGGTGCCTGCAATCGTCGAACTGTCTACTTTTGAGGAAACGCAACGCCTTTTGAAGGCGAAGAATCCCAAAGTCACACCTCCACGAGTGGTTACCGGGCCGATATTGCTCCCCGGGCTTGCTGTCTGTGCCACCTGCAGCGGAGCTATGACTCTTGCTACTATACCCGCCGCACCTGCGCACGACAGGGGCCGACGGCATGTAAAGGCAGGTCGATCCCCATGGACAAGCTGATACGCTTGTGACCAAACATCTGGCGGAACGCCTGTTGACGCCAACTAGACTTACGGAAATGCTTGTTTCACTTGCCGATATGCGCGCCAGAAATTCCGCTGTGCTTGATACTCGGCGCACAATTCTTCCAAAGAGAGGCTGCTGAGGTTGAGGAACGTCTACGCCGTTTTACAAGCTGGTGGAAGACGGGCTAGCTGTGATGGACGATATCTTGAAAGAGCGAATTGCTCGTTTGAGTTCTGACCGCGACCGAGCCCGGATGGCCGCAGCAAGCGTAGGGTACCATCGTGCAATCGAAATTAGCCCATCTGCCGTGCAGCGCTTTGGCGAGGCGATGCGCGAAAATCTAACGACGGGAGCAGTTAAGTTCCGAAAGGCTTACATCGGTTCGATCGTTGACCGCATCGAGGTGGACGACACAGAAATCCGGATAATCGGTCGTAAGGGGTTCGGTCGAGCAGGCCATTTTGGCCGGCGGCAGACCCGATGCTGGTGTTCGCAGTTTTGTTCGCAAATGGCGCACCCGGCAGGATTCGAACCTGCGACCTCTGCCTTCGGAGGGCAGCACTCTATCCAGCTGAGCTACGGGTGCTGACAGAACCGCCTAGATAGCCCATTCGCCTTGGCGGAGCAAATGCGGCGATCTGGACGGCGGAAGACGTGAGGAAAAGGGCGAGGGAAGCTTCCCCCGCCCTGAAAATACGGCGCTTGGCGCCCGCCGCTATTGGTGCGTGCTTAGCGGCAGGGGCGGGCGATGACCGTGCACTTGGCTTTCAGAATTGCGCCCTTCTTGCAATCCCAGGTGACGCGGCGGGCCTTGTCGAAGTTGCCGTAGGCGTCGCCATGCGCGATCGAGGCGCGCGATTCCCAGTTATAGCGGGCGAGGCGGCGAGCTTCCGCTGTGCCCTTGCCGAACAGGCCCTGTCCGGTTGCTGAGCCGCGAAGCATCGGTTTGCAGGTGTCCGCTTCGGCGCTGGGCGTTGCGGTCATCAAACCGGCCGCAAACGCGAGGGCACCGGCAGCAGCGATCGTCGTGAACTTGGCCATTTTGACCATGGGGTACTCCCTCACAATAGGTTTAGAAAAGCGTCAGATCCGTCAGGTGCCAGACGACCTACCGGGCCGTCGGCCGGGAACCGGCGATCAGCCAAGCGGGCACCGAAACGGCGTGCCACCAACACCTTGAGCCATGCGGGAAAGGCCCTGTCAACGCTCCTAGCGAAGCTGTGTGGCCGGTGCATGGCGCTGTGATGACCGGCTGACGATCTGTCCCCGACCGCCTATAGTCGGCAACTATGACAGATACATCAAAGACTAAGCGCACCACCTCCGAGAACGGCATCTTCGTGCCGGAGGGCGAAATCGTGCCAGTGATCAAGGGTAGCCACGTCTACCTGATCGATGGCTCGGGCTACATTTTCCGTGCCTTTCATGCCCTCCCCCCGCTGACGCGCCCGTCCGACGGGCTGCCCGTCGGCGCGGTCCACGGCTTCTGCGCGATGCTGTGGAAATTGCTGCGCGAGAGCAAAGCGGCGGAAGCACCGACGCACGTTGCCGTCATCTTTGATGCCGGGCGGGAAACCTTCCGCAACAAAATCTACGACAAGTATAAAGCACAGCGTCCGCCGCCGCCGGAAGAACTGATCCCGCAATTTCCGCTGATCCGCGACGCCGTCAAAGCCTTCAACGTCGCGGCCATCGAGCAGGACGGCTATGAAGCCGACGACCTGATCGCGACCTACGCGCGCGATGTTGTCAAAGCCGGTGGCGACGTGACCATCGTGTCGTCCGACAAAGATCTGATGCAGTTGATCGGTCCGGGCGTCACCATGCTTGACGGCATGAAAGCCAAGCGTATCGCTCGTGATGAGGTGATCGAGAAATTCGGCGTGCCGCCAGAGAAGGTCATCGACGTGCAGTCGCTTGCCGGCGATAGCGTCGATAACGTGCCGGGCGTGCCGGGTATCGGCATCAAGACGGCGGCTGAGCTGATCATCGAATATGGCGATCTCGACACGCTGCTGGCGAGTGCGGAAAAAATCAAACAGCCGAAGCGCCGCGAAAAGCTGATCGAATTTGCCGATCAGGCGCGCATCAGCCGCGAACTGGTGACGCTGAAGACGGACGTTCCGGTCAATGTTGAAATCGAACACGCTGGCGTGCAGGAGCCGAATGCCGACGTCTTGCTGACTTTCCTGCGGCAGATGGAATTCAACACGCTGACCAAGCGATTTGCCGAAGGTCTTGGAGTTGCTCCGCCGCCGCCGTTGGAAGTTTCCGTCGGGTCGACGCTCGCCAAGCCTGAAGCGAAATCTGACAGCCCGCACGGCAAGGATAAACCGAATACGGGCGCGGGCACTCCGCAGGCGGCGACCGCGCACGCCGCCGCGAGTATCGCCAACATTCCGTTCGATCGCGCCAAGTATGAGACGGTCACCACCGCTGCCGCGCTCAATAAATGGATTGATGAGGCGCAGGAGGCCGGGCACGTCGCGTTCGACACAGAGACAACGGGGCTCGATAGCCACCGCGCCGGTCTGGTCGGATTTTCCCTCAGCACTGTGCCTGGCAAAGCCTGCTACGTGCCGCTTGGCCACAGCGATGGCGCCAGCGATCTGTTTGGCGGCGGCGGGGCCGCGCCCGGCCAGATGCCACTACGCGACGCAATCGCGTTGATCAAACCGCTACTCGAAGACGATAGTGTTTTGAAGATCGGGCAGAACATCAAATTCGACATGCTGGTCATGGCCCGCTACGGCATCGCCATCGCGCCGATCGACGACACTATGCTGCTGTCGTATGTGCTCGACGGCGGACGCGGCGGCCACGGCATGGATGATTTGTCGGAGCGCCACCTCGGCCACACCTGCATTCCGTTTTCCGCGGCAATCGAATATGCGCCGGGCGCCAAGAAATCTGAGAAGACGTTCGCTGGTGTGCCAGTGGCGAAAGCGACGGAGTATGCGGCGGAAGATGCCGATGTCACGCTGCGGCTGTGGCTGAAACTGAAGCCGCGGCTCGCGGCCGAGCGCATGACTAACGTCTACGAGACGCTGGAGCGGCCGCTGGTGCCGGTCATCGTGGCGATGGAGCAGGCGGGCATCAAGGTCGATCGCGCCATTCCTTTCGCGCCTCTCGAACTTTCGCGCAGCGCCGCGCGGCTCGAAGAGGAGGTCTACGTGCTGGCCGGCCACAAGTTCAATCTGGCGTCGCCGAAGCAACTGGGCGAATTCCTGTTCGATACGTTGAAGCTGCCGGGCGGCAAGAAAACCAAAACCGGTCAATGGGAGACGCGCGCTGGGCTGCTTGACGACCTCGCCAACAATGAAGAGTTGCCCGATGACGCGCGCCGCCTGATCAATACGATGATGGAGTGGCGCCAGCTCACCAAGTTGCAATCAACCTATACCGACGCGCTTCCCGCCCATATCGATGAGAGCGGGCGTATCCATACGAGTTACGCGCTCGCTTCGACGAGCACCGGGCGGCTGGCGTCGTCCGAACCGAACCTGCAGAACATTCCGATCCGCACCAAGGAGGGTCGCGAAATCCGCACGGCCTTTATCGCCGATAACGGCATGCAGCTTGTGTCGGCGGACTACAGCCAGATCGAACTGCGCGTGCTGGCCCACATCGCCGACATTGCGCAGCTGAAGAAAGCCTTCGCCGACGGCCTCGACATTCACGCCATGACGGCGTCCGAAATGTTCGGCGTGCCGGTCAAGGACATGCCGAGCGAGGTGCGCCGCCGCGCCAAGGCGATCAACTTCGGCATCATCTACGGCATCTCGGCGTTCGGTCTCGCCAACCAGCTCGGCATCTCGCGCGAAGAGGCCAGCGATTATATCAAGACCTACTTCCTGCGGTTTCCAGGCATTCGCGATTACATGGAAGAGACGAAGAAGGCCGCGCACGCGCAAGGCTATGTCGAGACGATCTTCGGGCGGCGTATTCATTACCCGGAGATCAATACCAAGAACCCGTCGATGCGCGGCTTCCTCGAACGCGCCGCGATCAACGCGCCGATCCAGGGTTCGGCCGCCGATATCATCCGCCGCGCCATGATCCGCATGCCGGTGCGCTCGAGAAAGCCCGCTTGCCGTCGGCGCGCATGCTGCTGCAGGTGCACGACGAACTTGTTTTCGAAGTGAAGGACGCGGAAACGGAAAAGCTCATCAAGACCGCGCGTCACGTCATGGAAACGGCCAGCGAACCGGTGGTGAAACTCTCCGTGCCGATCCACGTTGACGCCAAGGCCGCCGCCAACTGGGACGAGGCGCATTGACGAATTGAACGCGGCTCGCTCGCCTGCCCAACTTAGCCGTTCTTCGTGACGTAAGCGGTGCGAGGATTGCGCCTGTTGGTTAAATGTATAAACAGCGGGCATGTTAAGTAATTGACGTATTGAATCGCGTGTTGCTACCTTCCGGGCCATGGAAAACTTTGGCCCGGTCAGCACTGTCTTGTCGTTCCATTTTGGGGACGAACTTTCGCCGGTCACGCCCAGGCAGAATTTGCGGCGGACGGAAGACTGTCTGGTGTCCAAATGCGACGTTCGGCCAGTCGGCTCGATAGGGCGCGGCCACCGACCAAGAAGCCTCAAATCCCCACTGGCAGCTGGCGTTTTATGTCGGCGCCTTATTGTGAGCGTGTGTGCGGAAGCGGGAAGCCCATGAAAAGGCGCGTAGGTTTGCGGTTCCGCAAAAAAAATAGAAACAGATCAAAAACAATATTGAAGCCTGAAGGAGGAAACATGCCGGGCAAAATTCAACCGCACAACGAGAGATTGGCTGCAGTCTGGAACTCGGCGGGCGCCCAGTACGAAGATATCAGCCGCGGCATTGCAGATTCGATTGAGCACTGCGTGCTGCGGCTCAATCCCAAGCCCGGCGAGCGCATTCTTGATCTGGCCACCGGAACCGGCTGGACGTCTCGCTTGGTTGCACAGCGCGGGGCCTATGTTACCGGCGTCGATCTTGGTGCCAACCTGATTGCCGCCGCCACGGAGTTCGCCAAGGCCGAACGCTTGAGCATCGCTTACGAGATCGGCGACGCCGAGTGTCTTCCGTTCAACGATGCCACCTTCGATGCCGTTATTTCAACGTGTGGGATCATGTTCGCCAGCCGACCCGAAGCAGCGGCGGCCGAACTGGCGCGGGTGTGCAAGAAGGGCGGTCGCATTGGGCTCACGACATGGCTCTCGGACAGCAACCTCTTTAAGATGTTCCTAGTGATGAAGCCATACATGCCGCAGCCGGCGATGCCACCGCCGCCATCACCGTTCGAGTGGGGCAGAACCGAGCGTATAAAGGAGTTGTTGGGTGCAAACTTTGATCTTCGCTTTGAAAAAGCAACCTCGTTCTACCGGGAGCCGAGTGGCGAAGCCGCTTGGATCTCGTTCTCAACGGGCTATGGTCCGACGCGCACCCTGGTCAATTGCCTCGATGACGCCAAGCGAAGCGACCTGAGGCGGGATTTCATTAATTTCCACGAAGGCTTTCGCAACGAGCTCGGCATCTGCGTGCCCCGCGAGTATTGGGTCACGATCGGCACCCGGCGCTAGTGTTCAAATCTGCAGCACTGTTGGGGGTACTTCTGAGAGTGCACCACTGCGTTGAGGATAGCGATGGTCTTGTGCAGGTGCCGCAGCGCCTGCCGCGATGGCGCGTGCATAACGGCCGCCGCTGGCATGTGCCTTTGCGGCGGGGACTGCAATTGAGCTTGGTTAGATAAGGGCGGGGAGGCGGCAGGGTGCCGCCTCATTTGGTTTCATTCGCCCGCGGCTGACAGCGGGTGTGAGCGACCGTTGCCGTTCAAGTGGCCGTTGACCTTGCCCGACTTGCTCCAGTCGGCGACGCCGGTATCCGCCGCTGTCACGCGTGGCGCCTGCTTGCGTATTTCGCCACCTGAAACCCGTTTGTGTTGGATGGAGTGGATGAAATCGCGGATACGCGGTTGGATTTCGGTGCGCCAACGCGTGCCGTTGAAGACGCCGTAGTGGCCGACGCCTGGCTGCATGTAATGCACCTTTTCGGCTTCGGGAATTCCGGTGCACAAATCCTGCGCAGCCTGCGTTTGGCCGATACCCGTGATGTCGTCGCGCTCGCCTTCGACGGTCATCAAGGCGGTGTTCTTGATCAGCGAACAATCGACAAGCACATCACGATGAATGAGGGTCTTGTCGGGTAGTGCGTGGTCCTGGAACACGGTCTTGATCGTCTGCAGGTAGAACTCGGCCGTCAGGTCCATGACTGCCAGGTATTCCTCGTAGAAATCCTGGTGCTGCTTGACGCTGTCGCAGTCGCCCTGCACCAAGTCGTTGAACAGATCGACATGCGCGTTCATGTGGCGCTCAAGGTTCATGGTCATGAAGCCGGTCAATTGCATGAAGCCCGGATACACGGGGCGCATAAAGCCCGGATGCGGGAACGGCACCGCCGAGATGACGTTCTGCTCAAACCAGTTCAGTGAGCGCGCGCCCGCGAGGTCGTTCACCTTGGTCGGATTGCGGCGCGTATCAATGGGGCCGCCCATCAAGGTCAGAGACGCCGGTTGGCAGGCGTCGTCTTTAGCGGCCATGACGGCTGTCGCCGCGAGGCACGGAACGGCGGGTTGGCACACTGCAACGATGTGCGTGTTTGGCCCGATGAACTGCGTGAACTCGATAACGTGGTCGATGTAGTCATCGAAATCGAAACGGCCAGCGGTGATCGGTACGTTGCGGGCGTCAGCCCAGTCGGTGATGTACACGTCATGCTCTGGTAGCATGGCTTCGACGGTGCCGCGCAGCAGCGTGGCGTAGTGGCCCGACATCGGCGCGACGATCAGAACTTTTGGATCGTTGTGCGGGCCAAAGACCGTTTCATCGCGGCCGAAGTGGATCAGATTGCAGAACGGCTTCGACATCACGATATGTTCGTCGACCGGCACCGTGACGCCGTTGATCCGGGTGGTCTTGAGGCCGAAACTGGGCTTGCCATAGCGCCGCGTGATGTTTTCGAACACCTCGCAGGCGGCGATCAGATTCTTGCCCATCGGCGTCTTGCTGACTGGGTTTAAAGGCCACTCCAGAGAGTGCCGAAGCGCCTGCATGCCAAAGCGCCAGGGCGACATCAATGTGTGGGCCATCTCATAGGCATAGTAGTTCATAACCTGCCATTCCCCGCTCGCTGCTCTGCACCATGGATGCAGACATTCACTGATATGTCACAGAAAGTATAGGCCGACTCTCGACGTGCACAATGCGCAAATCGCTCGTCTGCCTAACGCAGTACCTCGCACTGTGCATTTTAGGCGTGAATGCAGCGGTTTTCTCCGACTAACGACTAAGTCGCGCATGTGGATCACGGTTTCCAATACGCATGTTCTTGCGCATGGTCCTGTGCCTGAGCGAATCAGCGCGGCCAGAATGAGCCGCCGGAGATCCCATGACGCCGAGCCAATCGGGGCAACCAGAACGCCGAAGAACACTGATGGAACGCGTTGTTTCGGTCCGGCCGGCCGAACTGTCGGCGTTGTTGGCCTCGTTTACCATGTTCTTCGCATTGCTATCGGCCTACTACATCGTGCGTCCGGTACGTGACGAAATGGGCGTGACGGTCGGCAAGGATGCCATTCACTACCTGTTCTCGATCGTCTTCGTGGTCATGTTGGCGGTCGTGCCGGTGTTCGGGTGGATCGCCTCGCGCTTTCCTCGCCGCATCGTTTTGCCGGCCGTCTATCTGATCTTCGTGCTGAATCTCGTGGGGTTCTGGGTTCTGTTGAAAAGCAACGGCGCCGGGCCACTGACGGCAGCGTCGTTCTTTGTCTGGGTGAGCGTCTTCAATCTCATCGTGGTGTCGCTGTTCTGGAGCCTGATGTCGGAGCTCTGGTCGCACGAAGAGGCCAAGCGGCTGTATGGGTTTATTGCGGCCGGTGGCACGGCTGGCTCGCTGGCTGGCCCCGCATTGACGCAGACCCTCGTGGCGTCACTGGCCCCGGCCGATCTTTTGCTCGTGTCGGCCGCGTTGCTGACGCTGGCGATGATTGCTGCACTCGTGGTGCGTTCTGTCCATCCGGGGGCCGCGGGAGATGATCGCGCACCGGCGGGCGGCGGCATATTTGATGGTGCGGCCAAGGTGTTCGCGTCGCCCCTTCTCGGGCGCATCGCGCTCTACGTTTTTCTGACCAATTTAGTTGTGACGTTTTTTTACATGGAGCAGTCGCGACTCGTTGGCGCGACCATTTCCGACAGTGCCGAGCGTGTCGCGTTTTTTGCAAACCGGGACCTGATCGTCGGCGTTGCGACGTTGCTCATCCAGGTCTTCGGAACGGCGCGGGTGATCGATCGGTTTGGCGTCACAGGCGCGCTCGTCGCCTTGCCGCTGACAGCGACGGCAGGCGTGCTGGCGCTCAGTTACGATCCTGTGCTGGCGGTGGTTGCTGCCGTCATGGTGGCGGAACGCGTGATCGGTTTTGCGCTGACCAATCCGGCGGTGAAAATCATGTACACGCTGACGGCGCCGGATGAGAAATACAAGGTGCAGAACTTCATCGACACCGTGGTCTATCGCGGCGGCGACGCGGCGTCGGGATGGGTCTTCGCGGCGATTAGTGGCGGCGCGGGCTTTGCGTCACTGCTGGTGGCGGTCGTCGCCATGCCGCTCGTGGCGCTATGGCTGTGGACCGCGCGTGACCTTGGCCACACGCATCGCGATCATCCGAAAGACAGCGCCGAATAAAACGGGCTTCGCGAATGCCCGTTTCGCCGTCACCGCGCTCGGAGCTCGGCTTTTTGCGTGTGCTGGTGGACGATGAGTTTATTTGGCGGGCAGATTCACGTCCGCTCAATGGTCAAACGGCGCATTTCGGGCGCCGTTTGAAATCTGATTGATATGTTTAGCGTCCGCCTGGACGGCGCGGAGGACCACCGGGACGCGAGCCGCCACCGCCGCCACCATCGCCCTGACCGGGACGAACATCCTTGTGCCGGAAATTGATGCGGCCCTTGGTCAAATCATACGGCGTCATTTCAACGGTGACGCGATCGCCAGCTAGGATGCGGATGCGATTCTTCTTCATGCGGCCCGACGTGTAGGCAATCACTTCGTGTCCGTTATCGAGTTTCACACGGCAGCGGGCGTCGGGGAGCACCTCGTCCACCACGCCTTCGAATTCCAACATTTCTTCTTTGGCCATTCCGTCCCCTCGGTGCCGCTCGCGGCCCGTTTAAGTCGTACGGCGCCATTTGCGCCAAGTCGAAAAGGCGCATCATGCGCCAACTCATGTGAGCGTCTTATGCGCCAGTTCTTGTCGGTTGTCGTCTGACGGTGTGTCGCTGCGGCCTTCAATATGAAAAGCGGGGAGCAGACGAAACTGCTCCCCGCCAAAGTCCTTGATGTCGAAAGCTTAAAGCGGACGCAGGTTCACGGCGGCAATTTTGCCGTTACGGCCGCGCTCTGTTTCGAAATAAACTTTCTGCCCTTCGCGAAGTGACTGCAGGCCGGCCCGTTCAACGGCTGAGATGTGGACAAATACGTCGCTGCCACCCTCTTCCGGCTGAATGAAACCGTAACCCTTTTGACCGTTGAACCATTTGACAGTGCCGTTAGACATTCATGCCTCCAAAGCATTTAGGCGTCCTCCGGTTGAATGACCGGAGACAATCAAATCGCGCGATGGAGACGTCTTAAGGGCAGGCGGTAGGCACTGTCTTAGAGTTAGCCAAGGCGTGTTCGACGGCGCCTTTATGCCTTGGTTGCTGGGGAAAGGCAAGAACGTCGCAGGGGGGACGGCTGTCAAACCCGGCTGTTGCCTAGATTTTTGCATTCCGGCAAACCCCGCACCTTGTCCGTTCTCGCCGACGGTCGCCGTCGGAGCAGTGGGCGGAATGAAGGGGTGAGAGCGGTTCGCCCCCACCCCTGATCTGCTAGGCCGACTTTAGCCGCGACGGTGCGACGGACGGTTCAGCGCGACGAAGTGATAACCGACGTCAACATGGATGTGGTCCATGTCGGAATAGGTCATCGTGCCACCGCCGCTGTGGTTGCTGCGCAGCCACGAGACAACCTGGCCCTTTTTGCCCGGTACCCGGAAATCGATTGCCTGGCCGGAGGCGTGCTTCGAGATCTTACCGGTGCCTGCGATGCGGGCGCCTGGGCGGCAGGTCGAGATGATCTCGACGCGGCCAAACTGGCTTTCGATGCGGTTAAGAAGGGCGCGTGCCGATCCGGTCAGGCAAGAGCGCGAGGTGCCGCTGCCGTTGGAGGCGTGCTTGCGGTGGGATTTCGAAGCGTACTTGCTGTGGGATTTGCGGTTACTATTAGCACTGCGGTTGGTCAAAGACCGCTGATTCATGCTGAGGCCGTCATTATTGTAGCGCTTGGCTTCTGCGACGGCAGGCGCGAACACTGTGATCATTGCCACCAGAGCGGCGAGTGTAACGGTACGCATGGAAACTCCTCATACATTGGAATGTTGCTGAAGACCGCGCCTAGGTCGATCGCGCACCGGTTGGATGCGCGCCCTGACGCGGGGCCCCGAGAACAAATTATGGGGCTTTGGACAGGAGAGACCGCGAGCGCCAGCCATCCCCCGGCTGCACATGCAATCCCGGCGCCTCTAGATGGGCGGGGACCAAGCGACGGACCAACGTAAGGAAGAACCCATGGACCGTTGTGCAGTGCAGCACAGAAAGTAAACCCTTACGGCGGAAGTAAGGCAATATGCGATTGCAAAGGCATGCTGCGACGCGGCGGCGCAAGGTGCGGCAGAACCGCCTGTAAATCTGAAATGGAACGTGAAATAGTCCACCCCGAACGGCTCGGGGGAAACAACACGACGGACCGTAGGGAGCTAACCATGAACCTTATCAAAGGCATCGTGCTGGGTTTTATCGCCGGCGCCATTGCAACGCTGACCGTGCATGAATTCATAAGCTGGTTGTTCAACAATCCCAACATCTGGACCGGCTGGGACCGGGTGTCCTGGAGCAAAGAGCCGGTGAGCAACATTCTTCTGCCGGAACTGGAAGTGCCGAAGATCATCAGCGCTATGTTCTGGGGTGGGCTGTGGGGCTCGCTGTTTGGTGTGATCCTTGGTGCGCGTCCGCAAGGGGCGCTGACCATTCAAGGGGCGATCCTTGGTCTGTTCGGCCCGGCGATTATCGGCGTGTTCCTGGTTGTCCCCTTCTTGAAGGGCGGCGAGCCGTTTTTCGGTGGCGACGTCAGCAAAATCGTGCCGGTCATCGTCATCCTGATGGGATGGGGCGCGGCCACCGCATGGCTATACGGCTACTTCCGCTACGGCCGCCTACCCTGAAAATTGTGTTCGATTTTCAACTGGAAAAGGCGGTGCATTCTGTGCCGCCTTTTTTGTTTTGCGAGCGCCCGTTTGAAATCGCTCCGGCGATGCTTATCTCTCTAGTGCATGAGGTGATGCGTCTCAGATGTTGGATCGCAGAAAGCCAGAAAGGGTGAGATCGATGCCGATCATGTCATTAGCTCTGTCGTCCGGCGTCGTAATTCTGACGGCAGTCATTCTTGCGAGCGCCTCGGCCGCTGTCGCGGGCGCCGGTCGCAAGCCTGCCCGCGCCACCGCCCAGGCGCCAACTCAGTCACCTGCGAAGCGTGATTGCACGCCGATCAACGGGCGCTACGGCTATTACGGCAATCCGTGGTGCGATACCGGGTCTTACCGCCAGGAAGATATCGAGTTCCGCGAACGCAACGCGACTCGGCGGCGGGTGAACGGATATTCGTCACGCTAGGCGGTGCTGTCGCCGCGGTTTGCCGACGGCAACGGTGAGGTCCAGACGCTAAGGCCCACTTTAGACTGGTGGGCAACATGAAGCCGACGCCGATCTGAACCGCAGGAACCTGCGCCCTCAATTCTCATCCATCTTGAGCGCCGCGATGAACGCTTCCTGCGGAATTTCGACCTTGCCGAATTCGCGCATCTTCTTCTTGCCGGCCTTCTGCTTGTCGAGCAGCTTGCGTTTGCGCGAGATGTCGCCGCCGTAGCACTTGGCGATCACGTCTTTGCGCAGCGCCTTGATGGTTTCGCGCGCGATCACCTTGGCGCCGA
This sequence comes from Hyphomicrobium sp., assembly GCA_016716675.1. GTDB lineage: Bacteria > Pseudomonadota > Alphaproteobacteria > Rhizobiales > Hyphomicrobiaceae > Hyphomicrobium_B. The sequence continues at coordinate 226,718 of JADJVG010000005.1, read as the reverse complement.
TGGCGGCCTGAACGGGGATCTGGAACAGATGCGGCTTGATCAGATCTTTCAGCTTTTCGCACATCGAGCGGCCGCGGCTTTCGGCGCGTGAGCGATGCACGACGATCGACAGCGCGTCGACCGGCTCGCTGTTGACGAGGATCGTCAGCTTTACGAGGTCGCCTTCTTCGTAGCCCGAGATGTGATAATCGAACGAGGCGTAGCCGCGCGACACACTCTTCAAGCGGTCATAGAAGTCGAACACGACTTCGTTGAGCGGCAATTCATAGATCACCATGGCGCGTGAGCCAACGTAGGTCAGCTCCTTCTGGCGGCCGCGCCGGTCTTGGCAAAGCTTCAGCACCGCGCCCAGATGGTCGTCCGGCACCAGAATGGTCGCCTCAATCCACGGTTCTTCGATGTGGTCGATTTTGACGACATCCGGCATATCAGCCGGATTGTGCATCTCGATGATCGAACCGTCCGTCATGTGCAGTTTGTAAATGACGCTCGGCGCGGTCGTGATCAGATCGAGGTTGAACTCGCGCTGCAGCCGCTCGGTGATGATTTCGAGGTGCAATAGGCCGAGGAAGCCGCAGCGGAAGCCAAAGCCAAGCGCGGCGCTGCTTTCAGTTTCAAATGAAAACGATGCATCGTTGAGGCGCAGGCGGCCCATCGCGTCGCGCAGGTCTTCAAAGTCGGCGGCATCCACCGGGAACAGGCCGCAGAACACTACCGGCTGCGCTTCCTTGAAGCCGGGCAGGGCTTCCGCGCACGGCACCTTTTCGTCGGTAATCGTATCGCCGACGCGGGTGTCGGCAACTTCCTTGATGGCCGCGGTAAAGAAGCCGACTTCGCCGGGGGCGAGTTCGCTCAGCATTTCCTGTTTGGGCCTGAAGATGCCGACGCGCTCGATCTGATAGTGACCGCCGGTCGCCATCATCTGGACCTTCTGGCCGCGTTTCAGCACGCCGTCCTTGATGCGCACCAGCACTACGACGCCGAGGTAGGCGTCATACCAGCTGTCGATCAGCATGGCTTTGAGCGGAGCTTTCGCGTCGCCCTGCGGTGGCGGCAAGCGTTCGACGATTGCTTCGAGCACGGCTTCGACGTTTAGCCCGGTCTTCGCCGATACGCCGACGGCATCGGACGCGTCGAGGCCGATAACGTCTTCGATTTGCTGCTTGACGCGGTCGCAGTCTGCCGACGGCAGATCGACCTTGTTGAGAACGGGGAGAATTTCGAGGTTGTTGTCGAGCGCCTGATAGACGTTGGCGAGCGTCTGGGCTTCGACGCCCTGGCTCGCATCAACAACCAGAATTGCGCCCTCACAGGCGGCCAGCGACCGGGAGACTTCGTAGGCGAAGTCGACGTGGCCGGGCGTATCCATGAGGTTGAGCTGATACATCTTGCCGTCCTTGGCTTTGTAATCCAGGCGGACGGTTTGCGCTTTGATCGTGATTCCACGCTCGCGCTCGATATCCATCGAGTCGAGAATTTGTTCCTTCATATCGCGGTTGGCCACGTTGCCACACAGCTGGATGAGCCGGTCGGACAACGTTGATTTACCGTGGTCGATATGGGCGATAATGGAAAAATTGCGAATTTGGCTGAGGTCGGTCATGGGGCGGTGCTTAGCATTTGCACCCATTGCGCAAAAGGGGCTTCTCAGGCGCTGAGGGCCGCCTCAGGCGGTCAAGGCGTCGCGCCCACTCGTTCAGAGGCAACCCTGGTGCCGACCGCTGCGTTATGCCATGATTACTTTCAATCCCCCCAATGGCAGTGGAGCCGCTTCATGTCGAATAACCCCTCTAATTTCTTCAATCCGGCCGCTTTGAGCGCGCTCGGAGAGGAGCAGCGCAAGGCAATGACCGCCGCATTCGACGCAATGTCGAACTGGCGCCAGGAACTCAGTTCGATGCAGGAGAAGAACAGCGCGGCTGTTTTCGATAAGATGTCAGGCGCAGCCAAGTCGCTCGGCTGGCCGACCGAATTCGTTGAAATGACCCGCCAGCAAATGCAGAACGTGACCAAAATGCAGTCGCAGGCCATTGAGCAGGTGATGGACGTCTGGGAAAAGCAGGCGACAACCGCGGCCAATTCCGGTGGCAAGATGGAAATGCCAAAGTTCCCCGGCTTCCCCGGAATGCCGAACTTCCCAGGTATGCCGTCGTTCGGCGGCGGTAGCGGTGGGTCGATGTTCCCCGGCATGCCCGACATGAGCGCGATGGGTAACGTGCCGATGATGCCCATGCAGATTTGGATGCAGGCCGCCGAGATGTGGCAAAAGAGCTTCCAGCAGGCCATGGAATCCTGGACAGACGCCCAGAAGTCGATGATGGGCGGTGCCGGCGGGGCTTCGAAGCCCGGTTCGGGACGGTAATAGAGGACAAGGCCCGCCACGTTAACTGACGCGCGGGTCTGCCGGATCTAGGCCCTTTTGCAACACCCCGTGCGGCTCGGCCGCGCGGGGTGCTGTGGCTGAGCGGAGTTGGCCGCGGAGGCTGTGGGTCGTGGCCAAACCGCGACCTTTCGTGCAGCCTAAAGCACAATGACTATCGTCCGCCCGTTTGGGGCATGGGCCAGCGCGTAACGCGGCTTCATTAAAATTCTTAGAGGGGGCGCAGTTCGGGGCGATAGCCGCCGGACGCGAAAAAAGCTGATGGCATCACTGGATACAGCGCCGAAGATAAGCCCAACAAATCCGGCGACCAGCGTGTTCGGCCACGATCTGCTCGCCTCCGTTGTCGTCTTTCTGGTGGCGCTGCCGCTGTGCATGGGCATCGCAATCGCATCCAACATGCCGATCGCCGCTGGTCTCGTCACCGGCATTATTGGTGGCATCGTGGTCGGCTTCCTGGCGGGCTCTCCCCTTCAGGTCAGCGGCCCTGCGGCCGGTCTTGCCGTGCTCGTCTGGCAGCTCGTCGAGAAATTCGGAATTCCGATGGTCGGCGTCATCGTGTTCTTCGCAGGTATCATTCAGATACTTGCAGGCGTCTTCAAGCTTGGCCAGTGGTTCCGCGCAGTATCGCCCGCCGTCATTCACGGCATGTTGGCCGGCATCGGTATTCTCATTCTCGCTTCGCAGTTCCACGTTATGTTCGACGGCGCGCCGCTTGGTAGCGGCATCGCCAATTTGCTGGGCATGCCCGCGACGGTCGCGAACGCAATCGCGGGCGGTGGCGCACCGCTTTCTGCCGGCTTGATCGGCGTGTTGACCATTGCAGCGATTTTCGGGTGGGCGTCGTTGGCGCCCAAATCGTTGAAGGTCATTCCGGCACCGCTCGTTGGTGTCGCGGTCGGCATGCTCGCCGCGGCGTTTCTAAGCCCTGAGGGCATCAAGTACGTCGTGGTGCCCGAGAAGATCTTTGAAAACTTGAGGTCGGGTGCAACCCTGCCTTCGTTTGAAAGCCTACTCAGGATCTTTGATCCCGCAGTGCTGATAGGTGCGATCTCGGTGGCATTCATTGCGAGCGCAGAAACGCTGCTGTGTGCGACGGCGGTTGATGCGATGCATTCGGGTCCGCGCACCAAATACGACCGCGAACTCTCGGCTCAGGGCATCGGTAACGCGCTCTGTGGACTGCTCGGCGGCTTGCCGATGACCGGCGTGATCGTGCGCTCGGGCGCCAACGTCGAAGCCGGCGCAAAGACTCGGGCCTCCGCCATTCTGCATGGCGTCTGGCTGCTGATGTTCGTCGTGCTCATACCGTGGACGCTCGGCTATATTCCGATGGCGGCACTCGCTGCTGTCCTCGTCTATACCGGTTACAAGCTCGCCTATCCGAAGATCGTCCCGGCGCTGCTCAAATACGGCAAGGCGGAAGTCTTCATCTACGCAGTTACGATTGCGACCATCGTTTCGACCGACCTTCTGAAGGGCGTCGTCACCGGCCTCGTGCTGTCACTTGGCAAGCTGCTCTATGCGTTCTCGCACCTCGAAGTGCGCAAGGATGAAGATGTAAGCCAGAACCGCATCGATCTGCATTTCGATGGCTCCGCGACGCTGGTCCGCCTGCCGATCCTGGCGCGCGCTCTCGAAGCGCTGACGCCAGGCTCGGACGTTCACGTGCACCTCGGCGAACTCGATTATGTCGATCATGCTTGCCTGGATCTGCTGACCAACTGGGAGAAGCAGCACATGGCGACCGGCGGCACGCTGACCATGGATTGGGAAACGCTCGAAGGCAAATATCACGAGCGTCATGGCACCGGGCCGAACAACGGCAAGTCAGCCTGATCTGCTCGCCTGCCCACACGCGCAAAACGAAAAAGGCCGGAGCGATGTCTCCGGCCTTTTCATTTGTCGCTTGAAGCGTTGTCTGCCGATTATACCGATATCTGCCCGGTCGAACGGGCCGCCGCCGGTTCCGGCCTCTTGAAACGGTTCCTCATGAGGTTTGCTGCCGCTTTGAACGGGCGGAAATAGATCACGCCGAGCGAGCGGAAATCCTTGGTTTCTTCGCCTATGCCGAAGCGATCGATGGTGCTCTTTTCGCCCGCCAGCAGCAGCGATCCGGCCAGCCGGTCCCATACCGCCAGCGAGCCGCCGTAGTTGCGATCGAAATGCTCGACCTTGTCGGAATGATGCAGCTGATGCATGGCCGGCGAGATGATCCACTTTTCAATTCTTGGACCAAACGTAATCCAGAACGGCGAGTGACGCAGCGCGCCGCCGCAGATGTTGGTGACGAATAGGAAGACGTTGGCGCCCATGATCGTCGTGATCGTCAGCTTGTCGCCAAACAGTCCGATGAATAGCCCGTTGACGAGGCCATAGGCGATCGTCGTCAAGGTGGCGGTTGCAATCACTTCGACCGGGTGATGACGGTCGGCAGTGACGAAGTTCAAATGTTCAGCCGAGTGATGGACCTTGTGGAATTCCCACAGTTCTGGGATCGCATGGAACAGATAGTGCGCCAGCCACTTCAGGCCGTCATCGACGACGAACAGCGTCAGCGTCAACGCGACGCCGAGCAAAATAGCTGTGCTGTCATTGACCGTTCCCGACACCCCCGCCGAGTGCAGCACTGACACAACCCAAGCCGAAACCGGCTCCCAATTGATCATCAGCGCCGACAACACAGTCAGGCGCAGTACCGGGGTCAGCACCACGATGGCGTAATCGTTGAGCGCGCTGGTCGACAGCCACATCTCTTTGTCAAGCAGCGCGTCTTTGAAGCTGCGGGCTTCCTTGTGCTTATGCCAGCCGTAGGCCGCGATCGCGATACCGGTCAGGCAGTACAGCCAATAGAAGCGCGAATTGCCATCGACGAAAAAATCCAGCACCGGCTGCAAAGCGCCGACCACGGAATACAGGATGGTTTGGTTGAGCCAGTCGATCATGGAATGGTCTTTCGGCCTGAAATGACGAGGATGCCGAAAATGTTAATCCGGTGCGGTGAAGAAGCGCTTAAACGGCTGGCTCCCCCCGTTCACACAATCACGCGATTTTGTGATCCCGATCAGCGGCTTGCTTGAGCAAAAGCAAGTTGCAATGGTTGAACCCTTAGTTTAGAAGTGTTCTAAACTAGTTAGGCAGGCTATACCTATTCCCCTGGGGGAGCGACCGGATGCGCCGATTTTCTGATCTCGATGACAGGGAGGTCCTGGCCCTCGCCATTTCCTTGGAGGAGGAGCACGGCCGCATCTATGCCGAATACGCCGCCGGACTTGCCGGCGAATATCCGGCGTCGGCCCAGGTTTTCACCGAAATGGCGGCAGAGGAAAATGCGCACCGCCGCTGGCTGATCGATCTGTTCAGCGCCAAGTTTGGCGACCATATCCCGCTCATTCGCCGCCAAGACGTTTCGGGTTTCGTGCGCCATGAGCCGATCTGGATGGTGCGCCCGCTCGGGCTTGAAAAGGTCCGCGCGCAAGCCGGCGCCATCGAACGCGAGACCCGCCAGTTCTATGTGTCGGCATTGGCGCGCACGACGGACGCCGCAACGCGCAAGCTGCTCGGCGATTTGATTGCCGCCGAAGACAAACATGTCAGCCAAGCTGAGGCGATCGGCGATAAAGCGCTGACGCCCGACGCCATCGAGAGCGAAGCCGTCACCGAGCGGCGCGCCTTCGTGCTGCAGTATGTGCAGCCCGGTCTCACCGGCCTCATCGACGGTTCGATCTCAACCCTCGCGCCGATCTTTGCAGCAGCGTTCGCAACGCATAATACGTGGCAAACCTTCCTCGTCGGCATGGCGGCGTCGCTCGGCGCAGGCATCTCGATGGGCATTGCGGAAGCGATGTCCGACGACGGCATGATCTCGGGCCGCGGACATCCGTGGATGCGCGGCGCCATTACCGGCCTGATGACGGCGCTGGGTGGCCTTGGCCACACGCTGCCCTATCTGATCTCGGATTTCTGGACCGCGACGGCGGTGGCGGCGGTGGTCGTGGTCATCGAGCTATGGATCATCGCCTGGATCCGCGCGCGCTATATGGATTCGAAATTCACGCGCGCCGCCACTGAGGTCGTGATCGGTGGCTTGATCGTGTTTGCAGTCGGCATTGCCATCGGAAGCGCGTGAGATCGTGCCGTTTTTCAGGTGCCAACGCGTGCACTATCATGGTGCGCTGTTTGCCGCGCACCTTCGGCAGATGAGATAGTCTGTTAAACAAACTCGCTGAATGCGCTGCGGGTTGCGGCGGGCGAAGGCCCTGCCGGGGTCGCGATCGCCGCTTCGAGTTTCGAGACTTCGAGAACCGCCTGCGTCCGCGATGTGACGTGCAGCTTGCGCAAAATCTCGCTGACGTGCGCCTTGACGGTCGTTTCCGCGATGTCGAGTTTCGTGGCAATCTGCTTGTTCTGTAAACCGTTGCAGATGGCTTGCAGCACGCGCATCTGCTGGCCGGTGAGGGGCCGTTGCTGTGATGTGGCGGGCAGCAACACGCCGGTTTCGATGACAATGCCGCGTTCGGCGCTGGCTTGCCCATCTCCGGCACAGATTTGATCTAGAACGCGCCGGAAAGCGTCGCGACTGGCGGACTTTGCAATGAAGGCGGACGCGCCGAATACGATGGCTTTGTCCTGCACGCCTGCGCCAGAGAACGCCGAGACGACAACGACTGGCAGTCGCGGATATTGGTTGCGCAACTCGAGCAAACCGCCAAAGCCGTGGGAGTCGGGCAAGCGCAAATCCAGCAGGATCATATCGAACGGTTCGCTCGCGGCGATCGCTGCTTTAGCGTCCGCGATCGAGCGAACATGCGTGACGACTGTTCCTGCCGTGTTGGCGCGCAGGATAAGCAGCAGCGCTTCAGCAAACAGCGGATGATCTTCAACGACCAAGTAACGGTTCGACATCGATTGCTCCCTGGCTCTCAATAGCCACGCAATGATCTGCACCCAGGTCATGACCTTGGACGATACTAGTCCTGATGGATGTTGCGTTGCAATATGGATTTGATGCGCTGCGACATTCATAGTCTGCTCAATGTCGGAAATTAAATAAGGCACTGTCTAATCAATGCATTGCGGGCGGCATCCGGTGTCCCGGCGCGGCTGGCCGGGCGATGCGTTTGGCGGCTTTGCGCATACCAGCGGGAACGTCATCGATCGCAGCGCGTTTCCCAGCACGCGGTGCTTAGGCCGCGTCGCCCGTCGTGCTTTGAACCGGAGGGAAACACATCGGCGCCTCAGATCGGTTGGCGGCGATGGTCGCGATGGCGCATGCGGCTGCGGTGAATCGGAGATTGCGAAACACGCCAATGATGACGCTGATATTTTCGTCATTGCCGTTATGCGGGCCTCAGCCTCACTCGCGCCATACTCCCTTGACGCTGTCCTTATGGCTGGCACAGTGCCGGTCTGCTTCAACTGACCAAAGGGTTTTTATGCGCTCGTCCGTCCTGCTTTCCGCCCTCACGCTGTTCAGCGCACTCGCGATAACCGACCATGCTACGGCGCAGACGGGCCACGTCGCCGCGCCGCCACCGTCGAACGATCGCAACTGCCGCAACGACGTGCCGTTTTCGCGCTGGATCGTGGACTTCAAGAAAGAAGCCATCGCGGACGGTATCAAGGCATCGACGCTGGAAGCCAATATCGGTGGTATGACGCCCGACCAGAGCGTCATCGGCCGCGACCGCAAGCAGGGCTTCTTCTCCCAGAGTTTCATCGACTTCTACGGAAAGCTTGCAACCAAGAGCCGCGAACAGGTCGGCCGCTCGTACTTGAAGAAGTACGCTGCAATCTTCGACCGTGCCGAAAAAGAATTCGGCGTTCCCGGCCCGGTCATCACTGGCTTCTGGGCGCTGGAGAGCGATTTCGGCGTCGGCATGGGCAACCTGCCGGTCATGCGCTCTCTGTTGACGCTCGCTTGGGACTGCCGCCGTGGTGAGCTGTTCCGCGAGGAATTGAAGGCGGCGATGAAGATCATCGAGCGCGGCGACCTCAGAGCCGATGAAATGATCGGTTCGTGGGCGGGTGAACTTGGCCAGACGCAATTCTTACCCGGCCACTATTACAACTTCGCGCTCGACTACGACAACGACGGCCGCCGCGATCTCATTAGCGACGTTCCCGACATCATCGGGTCGACTGCCAACTTCATCAAGGCGCTCGGTTGGCGTGCTGGCGAACCCTGGCTTCAGGAAGTGCGCTTGACCAAGGAGCTGCCATGGGACCAAGCCGATCTCGCGATCCAGCTTCCGCGCTCGCAATGGGCGGAGTGGGGTGTCGTTGCGCGGGAAGGCAACCTACCCGCCGACGGCATGAAGGCGTCGCTTCTGCTGCCGATGGGGCGCAATGGTCCGGCGCTGCTCGCCTATCAGAACTTCTCTGTCTACACGTCCTGGAACCAGTCGCTGACTTATGCGACGACAGCCGCGCACCTCGCCGACCGTATGGCGGGCGCACCGTTTCTGTCGCGCGGCAATGGCAAGCCGATTGATCAGCTGAGCTACGAACAGACAAAGGAACTGCAAGTTCTGCTCACCAAGCGCGGCTTTGACGTTGGCGCGGCTGACGGGAAAATAGGTGCCGGCACGCGCGCGGCGGTCAAGGCCGTTCAGATGGAACTCGGCTTCCCGGCTGACAGCTATCCGACGCCCGACCTGCTCGACGCCCTGCGCGGGCGCGGGTGAACGCGCGTGTTCTGACTGCCGGGTGCGGGTCCGCATCCGGCGGAACGTCTGGTCGCGGAACGTCTGGCGTCAGTGCAATTTGACTTGCGGCTCGGTGCGGTGCGTCAACATCCGCGAGAGGGTATCGAGCCCAACTTTCACCGGGCCATGCAACGCGGTTTCGTGCATTTTATAGAGCGAGCGATACATCATCTTGGCGAACCAGCCCTCGATGCGCATCGACTTGCCGGATACAAACCCCATCAGATTGCCGACCGTCGAATAGTGTCCGAGTGACACGAGTGATCCGAAGTCGGTGTATTTGAACGGCGCGAGATCGGTCGCGCCGGCAACGCGCCGCTGCAACTGTTTGACGAGATGCGACGACTCTTGATGTGCGGTCTGCGCGCGCGGCGGCAATGGATTTGTCTCGCCCGGCAATACGCAGTATGCGCAGTCACCGATTGCGAAAATATTGTCGTCCTTCGTCGTCTGCAACGTCGGCTTGACCACCAGCGTATTCGAGCGGCTGACATCGAGCCCGTCGAGGTTGGCGAGCACGGCCGGACCTTTGACGCCGGCGGCCCACACGACCAGTTCGGAAGGAATGAACGTTCCATCCGCCAGATTGAGGCCCTCTGGCGTCACGCTTGTCACGCGCGCATTGGTGCGCACATCGACATCGAGGCCGCGTAACACGCTGGTCACGGCAGCCGACATGCGCTCAGGCAGCGCCGGCAGAATGCGGTTGTTGGCTTCAACAAGTGTGATCTTGATGTCTTTTTCCGGCTGGATCTTATCCAGTCCGAACGATACGAGACCGCGCACTGTCGAATGCAGCTCCGCCGATAATTCCGTTCCCGTCGCGCCCGCGCCGATGATGGCGACGTGCAACTGTCCGGGACGAACGGGGCCAGCCTGCGAATTGGCGCGCACGCACGCATTCAGCAGGCGGCGGTTGAAGCGCTCGGCCTGCTCAGGCGTATCGAGCATGATGGCGTTCTCATAAACGCCCGGCGTGCCGAACGAATTGGATACGCTGCCGATAGCGATGACCAGCGTATCATAGGGCAACCAGCGGTCGGGCGTGATCTGGCGGCCGTCTTCATCGACCGTCTTAGCCAGATGCACGCGCTTATAAAACCGGTCGATGCCGATCATCTCGCCATAGCGATACCTGAAGCCGTGCCAGTATCCCTGCGCCTGATACTCGAGCTCGTGGCGGTCAACATCCATACTGCCTGCCGCGATCTCATGGAGCAGCGGCTTCCAGACGTGGGTGCGCGAGCGGTCAACCAGCGTGATATGCGCCTTCTTCTTGCGACCGAGCTTGTGGCCAAGCTGCGTCGCAAGTTCCAAGCCCCCGGCGCCGCCGCCGACGATCACGATATGATGCGTATCGTCCTGCCGTTCGAGCACGATCGACGGCGTTGTAGGTTCAAGGCCAGGCGGCGGAGGAATCTCTGTCATGTGGCACCTGTCAAAACGCGCTCTGTCAGCGCCGAGAGTTAGCAGCGATCCGCGGTGGCCCGAACATTAGCCGCGAATCTCACCGCCTGTGGCTTTTTTTACATCCGTGACGATTTTGTGAACGATCGCTTCGATCGCCGCGTCGGTCAGAGTTTCGGCTGCGGGCTGCAACGTCACCTCAATGGCCAGCGATTTCTTACCCTCAGCGGCAAGGCTGCCGCCTTCGAATACGTCGAACACGTTAACCGATTGGATGAGGGCCTTGTCGGCCCCGAGCGCAGCCTTGATCACATCACCCGCTGCCACGTCCTTCGCGACGATGAACGCGAAGTCGCGTTTGACCGCCAATAGATCGGAAACAGCGAACGGCGCGCGGGCGCGCGACTTCTTCTTCTCGGGCGGCAACGCATCGAGGAAGATTTCGAACGCCGCGACGGGGGCTTCAACGTCGAGCTTTTTCAGCGTCGCGGGATGCACGTCGCCGAAATAGGCGAGGATTACCTTCGGGCCAAGCCGCAGCGTTCCCGACCGGCCTGGATGATACCAAGCGGGCGCCTCGCGCGTGATCTGCGCCTTAGACGGATCAATGCCGAGGGCAGCCAGAGCCGCAAATACGTCGGCTTTGACGTCGAACACGCCGGCGTTGTCCGCTTTGCCATCCCAATGGCGTCCGCTGCCAATCAACTTTGCAGTGCCGGCACGCACGCCGGCAGCCGAGATATATTGATCTTGCGGTTTCTCGCCGCGATAGCTTTGGCCAAGCTCGAACAGCGCTACATCGTTGGCGCCGCGATTGCGGTTGCGCGTGACTGACGTCAGCAGACCCGGCAGCAAGCCCGGACGCATTGACGAGAGTTCGCTCGAAATCGGATTGGCGAGATCGAGTGCCGCAGCGCCGCCGCCGAAGTGGGTGGCTTGATCTTTGGTGATGAAGCTCCACGTCACGGCTTCGGTCAGGCCGCGGGCTGCGAGTAAGCGGCGCGTGCGCCGTGCCCGCCGCTGCTTCTCCGTCAGCACCGCCGTCGTCACGCCATGCATGCGCGGCAGCGGCGTCGAAGGAATGCGCTCCAGCCCGGCAATGCGCACGACTTCTTCAACGAGATCGGCAGCGCCATGCATATCGGGACGCCACGTCGGCACCGTTACTTTGGCGGCGTTCGGCTTGCCGTCCACCGTGCAGCCAAGCGCCTCGAGTATGGTTCTTGTTTCTTCGTCCGCGATGCTGATGCCGGATAGCTTCGCGACGCGTGCGAAATCGAACGCGATGACGCGCGGGGTGATCGGTTCCTTGCCGGCGACGTTCGCCTTGCTCGGCGTGCCGCCGCAGAACTTCAGAATCATGTCTGTCGCGAGATCGAGGCCGGGGCGCACAGACGCCGGATCGACGCCGCGCTCGAAGCGGTAGCGCGCATCCGTCTGCAGACCGGCCTTGCGTCCGGTCGTTGCCGTGCGCACGGGATCGAAGTACGCGCTTTCGATGAACACGTTCGTCGTGGCGTCGGTAGAGCCAGTGGATTCCCCGCCCATGATGCCGCCGAAGCCGAGCGGACCGCTATCGTCGGCGATCACACACATCGTCTGATCGACGGTATGTTCTTTGGCGTCGAGGCCGATGAACTTCTCGATCTTGTTGCCGAGCCGGGCGCGCACCGTACCCTTGAGCTTGTTGGCGTCATAGACGTGCAACGGCCGTCCGCGATCGATCGAGATGTAGTTCGTGACGTCAACGAGCGCATTGATGGGGCGCTGGCCGATGGCCGTCAGGCGGTTCTGCAGCCATGCGGGCGACGGGCCGTTCTTGACGCCCGACACGACACGGCCCGCAAACACAGGGCAAGCATTTGCGGTATCCGGCGTGAACTGCAATTCGATTGCGATGGGGCAATCGGATTTGCCTTCAACCGCGCCGAGCTTCGGTTCCGGCTTTAGCGTGCCCATACCTGCGGCGGCAAGATCGCGGGCGATGCCGCGCACGCCAGTGCAATCTGGGCGGTTGGGCGTCAGCTTCACTTCGATCACTGGATCGTTGAGGCCCGCTGCATCGATATAGCGTTCGCCAACCTTGCTGGCCCACTCGGCCGGAAGATCGAGAATGCCGTCACTTTCTTCCGACAGTTCGAGTTCAGCGGCCGAGCACATCATGCCGTTGGAGACGACGCCGCGCACCGGCTTCTTTTCCAGCGTGATCTTGGAGCCGGGAATATAGGTGCCGAGGGCCGCGAACACCGCGACCATGCCGGCGCGAGCGTTCGGCGCGCCGCAGACGACCTCCATCAGCGGAGCGCCTTTGGCGATTTCGACCTGCACGACCTGCAACTTGTCGGCGTTCGGATGCTTTTTGGCTTCGACGATCTTGGCGATCGTGAAGGCGCCGAGCCGCTTGCCCGGGTCTTCAATGCTTTCGACTTCAAGGCCGATCGCGTTCAACTTCGCCGCCAGCTCATCGACGGACTTCTCCGTCGCGAGATGATCCTTCAGCCAGGAGAGTGTGAATTTCATAAGTGCTCTCCTTAACTCGACAACCCGCCGCCCATGGTCGGCACGTCGAGCATGTTGAATCCGTAATGGCGCAGCCACTTGAGGTCGCCGGCGAAGAACGCGCGCAGATCAGGAATGCCGTATTTCAGCATCGTCAGGCGATCCAAGCCGACGCCGAAGGCAAATCCCTGATACTTCTGCGGATCGAGCCCGCAGTTGCGCAGCACGTTCGGATGCACCATGCCGCAACCGAGAATTTCCAGCCATTGCCCCGGCTTGCCGATCGCTTCCGCGCCGATATCGACTTCCATCGACGGCTCAGTAAACGGGAAGTGCGAGGCGCGGAAGCGCATCTTCACTTCATCGACTTCAAAGAAGGCTTTGCAGAATTCTTCGAGCACCCACTTCAGGTGCCCCATGTTGGTGGTCTCGTCGATCACCAGGCCTTCGACCTGATGGAACATCGGCGTATGTGTCTGGTCGCTATCGCAGCGATACACGCGGCCTGGTGCGATGATGCGGATCGGTGGCTTGCTCGCGACCATCGTGCGGATTTGAACGGGGCTCGTGTGCGTGCGCAACAGCAGCCGCGAGCCGTCGTCGCGCGGATTGAAATAGAACGTGTCGTGATCCTGGCGCGCTGGATGCTCGGCCGGGATGTTGAGCTTGTCGAAATTCATTTCGTCGGTTTCGATATCCGGCCCTTCGGCAACAGCGAAACCCATGTCCGCAAAAATCTCGATGACTTCATCCAAGACCTGTGACACCGGATGGATGCGCCCTTCGGCTTGTGGACCAAGCCGCACCGGCAAGGTCACGTCGGCGCGCTCAGTTTTCAAGCGCTCGTCGAGCGCGACGGTTTCGAGCACAGCTTTGCGCGCGTCGAGTGCGTCGGTGACTTTGGCTTTCAGAATGTTGACGGCCTGCCCGAAGGCTTTCTTTTCCTCGTTCGGCAGTGAGCCCAATTTGCTCATCAGCTCCGAGACGCGGCCTTTCTTGCCAAGGCTTGCAACGCGCACAGCTTCGATTTGCGCAAGATCACTCGCGCCCGCGATTTCGCCCAGCAATTCGGCTTCGAGGATTGTTAGATCGTTCGACATGATGTGCCACGTTCGTTAAGTGATTGAGCGTGCGTGCCTATAGCACAAAAAATGCGGACGCCGAGCCCGGCATCCGCATGTAATTCGTGCCACAGGTTCGTGCCACCGTTCTCACCACAGGGCGATGCGGGCGGCTGGCTCGCCAGAGGCGAACCGCCCGCACAAATCATTAAGCAGCCTTGCGCGTATCGCCGGGCTTAACCGGAGACGCTGCGGCTGCAGCGGCCTTGTCAACGAGCACCTTGAAGCCTGCCGGGTCCTTGATCGCGATATCCGACAGCATCTTGCGGTCGACTTCGACGCCAAGGTTGGTCAGGCCGTTGATGAAGCGGCCGTAGGTCAGGCCGTGCTCGCGCAGGCAGCGTTGATACGCTGGATCCACAGCGCGCGGAAGTTACGCTTGCGGCGCTTGCGATCGCGGTAGGCGTACTGCATCGATTTCTCGACCGCCTGCTTCGCGACGCGGATGGTATTTTTGCGACGGCCATAAAAGCCCTTCGCGGCTTTGAGTACTTTCTTGTGCTTGGCGTGGGCGGTAACGCCACGTTTGACGCGGGCCATGAGAGGAAACTCCTCAGAATTTGATGTGCTTCAATGAATGGGCTGATGAGATGCTCCGCGCCTTCCGGCCGGCTCGCGGAACGCGAGTCGGAAGGCGCAAACAAAGACTCATCGAGCGTACGGCATGTACTTCTTGACGATCTTGGCGTCGGAATCGTTCAGGACGCCGGTGCCGCGCGCCGTCTGAACGAACTTCGCCGTCCGCTTGATCATGCCGTGACGCTTGCCAGCCTGACCGGCTTTGACTTTGCCGGAGGCGGTCATCTTGAAGCGCTTTTTGGCGCCGCTCTTGGTCTTCATTTTAGGCATTTTGCTTGTGTCCTTATATTCGCTCACGGGCCGCACCGGACACTTGCGCTTGCGCGCTTCGTATCCTGGCCCTCCGCGGGCGCGCCAAAGGCGCGGGCTGCCGTGCTGCCTCGGACCGAGTGGTCCGAAGTGCGATGGCGTTGCACAGTGCTGAATGAAACAAGCCGAAGCGCGCGGGATGACGTCCCGGCGACCGTGGCGAGCTTCAAGGCGCTGCGTGCCCAGGGCCGTTTCCGGCCCTAAGTGAGGTGTCCCGTCGCCTGCGGCTGGCTTCCCGGAAAGGGGTTGCAAGCGACAAACAGAGACTCCTTCACTCTCCTGCGAAGGGATGCTTTTTGCGGAAACCGCTGGTTATTCAAAAGCATAACAACCGCCACGGCATGCCTCGCCGGGCGGCTGTGGGAGGTTTATAGGCGGGAAGCGGGGATGTTGCAAGTAGGGCCAGTAAGGGCTTTAGCGCAATTCTAAGTCGCTGAACTGGATGGCGCAGAACATCTCAGATTGCATGGCTGACAGCAACGCCGCCTTCTTTGCTTCATCCAGGTTCCACCAGTATCCGCCAGACGGCAAACTAGCGATGGCTGCTTTGGTGTTTCTGCAGAAATATATGTTTGCCATCATGGCCATCGTTTGAAACTGGGCGCGTTTCAATGCGAACTCTCGAAATCTCTCCTGTTCGTCGGCGGTTGCTGAAAAGTCTTTGCAGAACGTCGCATTCTCCGCGCGTTTGGAGGGCTCGACACAGAAAACCATACGTGAAAATTTATCGGTCTCGGGGGTAGCGCCGTTCAACTGAAAAGCAAATTTTGCACTTTCAGCGAGGTTTTCCGAAAGAAGGCGAAAGAGCTCATTTCGCTTTTCAAAAATCTCCAGTCGCATGGAGTAAAGTTTATCTTTTCTCCAAATATCGGTCTGAATAATCGAGTTGAGATACGCACCTAAGAAGGCAGCGAGAACCATCGAGAGCAGGCTTCCGAGCCAAGTCGCAAGATTTTTCATGATGCATATGTCGCCACCGATTCGGGCGGGGCTCGGTCGATCTCGTGGCTATTTCTCAACCGAAAGGAGCTGCACCGCTGAGCGTTACTCAGCAGCTTGCAACATCTGCCCTGCCTGTGCCTGAGGCGCGGGTGGGTGCGGCAGCTTCGGCAATTGGCCGTTAACGTCCCTCAGCCAAGACTTGAATTCGTGAACCTCGTGAGGGCCGATATTGTTGGTGCGCGTTCGCAAAGCTAGAAATCGATGGTTCATATTAAGCAAAGCCATCCAAGCTTTTTCCGATCTGAGTTGACCATCTTCGCGCAGTTGATTGATAACGTCGGCATAGGAATATCGATTAATCTTTCCGTATTTGGCGCGCGTCGCTTTATGTTTGATCTTGCTAATAGCCAGCTCAAGTCGGTCACGTGTCTGTTGCCAATCTTCGCGGATGATTTCCCAGTTCGCTGTGCTGCCCACCTGAGTTTGCATCGAACCATTTGCCGGTCGGGACATAGCGGTCTCGGCGGCCTCGCGCGCGGCATTCGCGATTTGAGCGGAGGTGTCGACGCGCTGGCCGAGGTCGTCGATTAGACTGCTGAGTTTCAGGCGCTCCTTCTTGAGTAACCGCACGACCCACAAAAGACCTAGGAACAGCGCTAAGCTTTCAATTTTGTCGAAAAAGCCTTTGGCTGCAACGAGCCATGGCACAACGTCAGCGATCCACGGAAATAGCTGAACGAACCAATCGTAAGATGTGCCGCTCATCGCACGCCCCAAACACAACGCCACTCATAACAAATGCTAATAAAGCATTAACCATGCAGTGAGTGCAAGTGCGTCAGTACGCGAATTATCGGAAGTGCAATTTCTCAACCGTCATCACCGTGTGACTGGCGATCCATCCACGCCGCTATAGGTCGTTCTTGTTTAAGCTTGTCGACGGTCCCCGCCCTTGTCGGGATGATGGTCTAGGTGGACTGGCATGATGGGATGAGGTGCCGCGACATACCCATTCCCTTCGATCTTCATCTCCGCGCAACCGTACGAAATTTGATTTTCTACTGTACCATTGGGCTCGAAGCTGATTTCAATAGGGTCGATTTCATCGATTGCGTTGCTCGCGCATCGTTCAATTTTAAGACGTTTGTTAAGTTATGATCCGCACACTCACCTCTATCAAAAGTCAGTAACTCGGGATTTTCTTGAGAGGGACCTGCTATGGCTGTCGAGCAAAATCCCATCGCGCCGCACGTTTTGCCGTGGTTCATCACGGCGCCGGGCGACACCGACATACTTTTTGTGTTCACGACATTTGTCGTCACTTTCAACCTGCTGGTGCTCGGCGTCCTGTTTTTCCGGCTACACTCTTTGCCCGAACGAATGGGCCATAAAAAGCTGCAGTTCGAAATCGTGGCCGTGCTCGGCCTGCTGTCGCTGTTCACCCATGTGCACGCATTCTGGGTTGCGGCTTTGCTGCTCGCGCTCGTTGATCTGCCGGATTTCACCGGCCCGTTGAAGCGGATCGCGGCGTCGCTTGAGAAGCAGGCCGGCATCGAACCGCCGCCAGAAGAGGGGCCAGAGCCTAGCTCGAAGCCGTCGGCCGCACAGCCGCCCATGCCGATGCCGCCACAACCCAAGCCGGGAGTATAAGCTGATGCTGGAAGTTCTCCTGTGCTCCCTTGTTACGATTCTGCCGGACTACCTTTATCGCCACTATCGTCAGGGCAAGCGTATCGGCCACGAAATCACGCTCTATTCGGTGTGGTTCGAATTGCGCTGGGGTATCACGGGTTGCTTGATGCTGACCGTCCTACTGATCGCGATCATCTTCTACAATCATCCAACAGCGGCCAATGTCACCTCGTCGTTCCGCACCATGCCGATCGTGCCCGAAACCAATGGCCGCGTCGCCGAGATCTACGTCAAGCCAACCGACGTCGTGGAGAAGGGCGCGCGACTGTTCCGCCTAGACAGCACGAGACAAGAAGCCGATGTCGATACCAAGAAGCGGCGCATCGCCGAAGTCGATGCGCAGATGACGATGGCCGAGGCCGATATTGCCGCAGCTAACGCTCAAATTCAGCAGGCAAAGGGCTCGCTCCAGCAAGCACTCGATGAGCTGAACACTAAGCGCGATCTGCAGCAGCGCAACCCTGGCGTGGTCGCGACGCGCGATCTCGAGAAGCTCCAGAATGCGGTTGATGTTGGCAAGGGTGGCGTCGCCGCAGCCGAAGCGGTGAAACAGGCCGCCGAAACACGCATCTCCACGTTGCTTCCTGCCGAGAAGGCCAGCGCCGAAGCGGCACTGAAGCAATCGCAGGTCGAGCTCGACAAGACTGTCGTCTATGCGGGCGTCTCAGGCCACGTCGAACAGTTCATTTTGAGGGTTGGTGACGTCGTCAACCCGTTCATGCGTCCGGCGGGTATTCTGATTCCCGATGATGCCGGTCGGAACAGATTGCAAGCCGGGTTCGCGCAGATCGAAGCGCAAGTCATGAAAGTTGGCATGGTTGCCGAAGTCATCTGCATTTCAAAGCCGCTCACCGTCATTCCCATGGTGGTTAGCGACGTGCAGGACTTCATCGCCGCCGGGCAAGTGCGCGCCGGTGAGCAACTGCTGGATGCGCAGCAGTTGGCGCAGCCGGGAACGCTGCTCGTCCATCTGGTGCCGCTCTATAAAGGCGGTTTGGAAGGCGTGACGCCGGGTAGCAGCTGCATCGCCAATGCCTATTCGAGCAATCATGATCGGCTTGCAAACGAGTCCATGAACATCTTTACGCGCCTCTATCTGCACATGGTCGATGCCGTTGGCGTCGTCCATGCCGTCATTCTGCGCGCGCAAGCTTTGTTGCTGCCGGTCAAGGCGCTGGTGCTGTCAGGGCACTAGCTGCGTGCGATCTGCGCGGGCATTGGTCACGCAGGCGCAACATCCTTACTTCGAGCAGTGAGCGGGACCCTTGTTGCCCCGATCATGTTGGGTGCAGCCGGGCGACTTGCGTTCCGCGGATACGCCGCATTTCGAATGCGTCTCTAGAACAACGTTTGCCGAATCCAGCGGAGTTGTCTGTCTGTGGCGCGCTATCGCTGCGTGTACAACGCAATGGTCTCCGCGCGCCTTTAGGTTATGCTGACGTGTTCCAAAACTGGGCGCAAAGTGGCCAAAGATAACCAATTTCGGCAACATGGACGATCGTTCATTGTCGGTTCACTTTGGATCTGCGATTTTATCGGCAACACGCGCAAGTTATTGGGCGTGCATATCGTGGAAATGAGAAGGAGTCCCGCTCATGCGTATTGCCACCTTGATTGCTGGCGCCGTAATGGCCCTCGGCATCGCTACTGTTTCGACGCCTTCGGTCGCAGCGCCCATCGTACCGAAGGTTTCGGTCACAGTAGATACCGGCAGCGACGTCGTGCAAGTTCGCCATAATCGCCATCATTGGCGCGGCCACCATTGGCGCGGCCCGCGCATCATTATCGGACCAAGCTACGGATATGGATATGGCCACCGCTATGGTCGTTGCCGTCACGTCCGTCGTTCGTGCGGGTACGATTATGGCTGGGGTACGCGCTCATTCTATCGCTGCGTAGATCGCCGCGGTTGCTAAGGTCGCGTCTTAACAGTCTTCGACATGTCCGCCCGCCGCGCACCAGCGCGGCGGGCTTTTTTGATATGGGACGCGCAAAAAAAAGCCCGGCCGCTTGGGCCGGGCTCGAAAGGTCGACTAGGGAAACGCAAGTTAATCGACGCAGTCGTAGTAGCGATATTTCCATTTCAGATTGCCGGTCCGCACGTAGCGGTTCCAATATACCGAGCATCCGCCATCATAATAATCGTTCGAATAGCCGAAATCGTTGAACACGAACGGCGCGCCATACCAATAGGCGTAGCGATGCCTGCGATGATGGCCGTTATGGTGGTTTCCGGAATGGTGATTGCCGTGATTGCCTATGTGGTTGCCCGAATAAGGCTTGCCTTGCCATCTGTTGGCGCCGTTGGTGAACGGCTTAGCGATATGGTTGCTTGGTCTTGAGATATGGCGGGGCGCGAAGTTATGGGACGGGCGTGCAAACGCTGGTCCGACGGACGGCGAGCGAATATGCGCCGGCGACATGCTAAAATTGCGGCCCGCGTTCGCACCAAAGCTGTGGCCTACGTTCCCGCCAAAGCTGCGGCCGACGTTCCCGCTAAACGATGGCGCGCGCCCGGCGCCGCCGAAGTTTCCTACCGAATGGCCGACAGCGCCATTGCCAGCGAAAGCCGAACCGCTTGCCGCTAGGCCGGCAATCAGGACGGCTGCCGCTATTGCAGACATTGATCTCATGGTTTGCCTCACTTTCTGGTCTCAGTGACGTCCGCTGTTTGCGATGGCGGCCTTGAGGGGCCGCACCCAGCCGGCAAACAGCCCGGGGCGCCAGCGTCATTTCATGACTGACAGATGGGCACGACTAATCGACCCGCAAGGTGGCTCCGGCAGAATAGGGATGCGGCGTACGCGCTCACGTCTTGCCGGTCGGAAGCGTTGTGGCGCTCGTCGCGGCGTCTGGGCAGATGTGGGATTGAAAGGAATGCACGCCCGTTGCAAAAGGTTAATAATCCATTGACGCCCATAGCATCCCATGATATCCCATTTCTGCCCGACCGCACCGGGTAAGGATCCGTGGCAGGGCGCCGGACTGGAAGAGGGCCCAGCCCTGAGCGACCGCCACGGCCTCCCTCATCGAAGCGTCTGGCGCCGTGTGAGCGCGTAATTGTGAACGAGTTGAGGTTTGGCTGAGGGGATGGACCGCTTTGTCTCGACATTCACAAATAAGATCGACGCCAAAGGCCGGGTCTCTGTCCCAGCGTCTTTCCGCGCCGTCCTTGAGCGCGACGGCTACGCCGGCGGCATCTACTGCTACCCCTCGCTCGACGCTCCTGCGCTCGATGCGGGCGGCGAAAGACTTGCGCAAAAGATCGACGGGCTTCTCTCGGGCCTGCCGGACTATTCGGACGAGCGCGATGAGCTCTCTGTCGCGCTCTACGGCGACGTCCAGATTCTCTCAATCGATGGCGACGGTCGCATCGTCGTTCCTGAAGGCCTTCGGGCGCACGCCGGCCTCGACGCCGCAGTCACGTTTGTCGGCCTTGGTGACAAGTTTCAAATGTGGGAACCTCAGCGCTTCGAGAAGCGCCGCCAAGAGGCCCGCAACAAAGTGCAAGTTACACGAAAACTCTTCGCAGCAGGGAGCCGCTCGGCCAGCGATGGCAGTAGCGGCGACGGGGGAGCACGGGAATGAGGCGGGCAGGCGTGCCGGGGGGCGCTCCTCGCAGCACTGATACGCAGCGCGACCGCCACATCCCCGTGCTGCTCTCGGAAGTTGTCGAGAGCCTAGCCGCAGCAGACTCACAGCTCATCATCGACGGCACCTTCGGCGCGGGCGGATATACGCGCGCGATATTGGCGTCAGCCAACTGCCGCGTGCTGGCGTTCGATCGCGATATCACCGCCGTCCGCGCGGCAGACGCGATGCTCGCCGAATTTCCAGCCCGGTTGAAAATAGTCAATCAGCCCTTCAGCCGGATGGAAGCCTTCGCGCGCGCTGCCGAGACTGAGGGCGGGGCGGACCTTGAGAGCGGCCCCTTCGTCGACGGCGTTGTGCTCGATATCGGCGTATCGTCGATGCAATTGGATCAAGCCGAGCGGGGTTTCTCGTTTCAAACAGACGGGCCCCTCGACATGCGCATGTCGGTCGCCGTCGATCCGTTGACGGGCGACGCAGTAGACGCCGGCGAAAGCGCCGCCGATTTTGTGAACACCGCCTCCGAGGAAGCGATTGCGAATGTGATTTATACATTCGGCGAAGAGCATAAGTCGCGCTCCATCGCCCGCGCCATCGTCAGGGCGCGCACCGAGAAGCCTTTTACGCGCACGCTTGAACTCGCCGACATCGTGTTGCGGGTGTTTCATGGCCGTAAGATCGATGGCCGCCACCCGGCGACGCGGACATTCCAGGCCTTGCGGATTTATGTGAACGATGAACTGGGAGAGCTGGCGACCGCGCTGCATGCCGCCGAGCGGATCCTAAAGCCAGGTGGCCGTCTCGTTGTGGTCACGTTCCACTCGCTCGAAGACCGCATCGTTAAAAAATTTTTTAGTAGTCGTTCGGGCAAGGAATCCAGGGGTTCGCGGCACTTGCCGGAGCAATTGATAAAAAGCGAACAGCCAAGTTTCCAAATTTTTAACGCACGACCGTTAACACCTTCTAAAGGTGAATGTGAGGTGAACCCGCGTGCCCGTTCGGCGCGATTGCGGGCCGCGATCCGCACAGACGCCGAGCCCTGGCCCCTCGATCTTAACGATCTGGCGGTGCCACAGCCCGAAGTGTAATTGCCCGACGGAAGAGGACGAACCTCGATGCGTCTCCTGAACATTGCAGCATTCTGTTTTGCTGTTGCCAGCGCGTTTTTGCTGTACAGCCTGAACTATGAAACGCGGCGCCTTGAGGCTCATATACAATCCCAGGAGCGCGCCGCCCAGCAGGCCAAGAGCGACATCGCAGTGCTGAAGGCCGAACGCGGTCACTTAAGTCGGCCGGAGCGCATCGATCCGCTGGCCCGCAGCCAAGGCTTGATGCCGCCGCGCGCCGATCAATTGGTCTCGCCCGACCTCGCCGCCGCAATCGTGCCGGATAGCAAGGCGTCGGTGCGTCGTGTGGCTGAAAGCGAATGAGATGCAGCGCCACGCAACGACCGAGGGGTTGAACGCCGCGAGTGATCGCCGCCGCCGCCGCGCGCCGATTGTCAATGCGTCGCTGATCGGCAGTGCCCTGCTCGTTTTTACGATTCTCGGAACGCAGATTCTCAGCCTCGGGCTGTCGTCCAGCGCACACATGTCGATGTCCGTTTCGGAGCCGGTAGCCACCAGTTTCAGCCGTCCCGACATCATCGATCGTAATGGCCGTCTGCTCGCAACCGATGTCGAAGCGCCCTCGCTGTTTGCCGATCCGGCGATCGTGATCGACCGCGACGAAGTCGTCGAAAAGCTGATCACAGTACTGCCGGATCTCAACGCCGCCGAGCTGCGCGACGCGCTCTCCGATAAGTCGCGCAGGTTCGTCTGGATACGCCGGGGCCTGTCGCCAAAGGTTGCGCAGCGCATTCACGATCTCGGTTTGCCGGGTCTGGCCTTCCGCAAAGAACTCCGTCGCGCCTATCCGGCAGGCGCGCTAGCCGGACATGTGCTCGGCTTCGTCAATGTCGATAACAAGGGCATGGCCGGCATTGAGAAGTATATTGATGATGCGGTTGGCGTCGATCCGGTGAACTCGGCGACACTGTCAACACGCGCTCCCGTGCGGTTGTCGCTCGATGCTGGCATTCAGTACGCGCTCGAAGATGAACTCGATACCGCCGTTCGCCGCTACAAGAGCGAGGGCGCGGCTGGAATCGTCCTCGACGTCAAGACCGGCGAAATCATCGCCAGTGCTTCGCTGCCGCGTGTTGAACCGTCGCAGCCGTCGGCCACCACCGATGCGAAATATGCCGACAAGATCACTGGCGGAACATTTGAACTCGGCTCGGTTTTCAAGACGCTGACCATTGCCATGGCTCTGGATGAAGGCCTAGCCACGCCGTCGACGGTTCTCGACGTGCGCGAACCGTTGCAGGCCGGACGTTTTACCATTCGCGATTTTCACAGCGCCGGGCGCCCGCTGACGGTTGCCGAGGTTTTCACGCATTCGTCGAACGTCGGCGCGGGCATGCTCGCGCAAAAGGCCGGGCCCGACCGGATGCACGGATTCTTGCAGAAGCTTGGTATGCTGACGCCCATCAAGACCGAGGCCGGCGCCGTGACGCCGCCGCAGTTGCCGGCGCGCTGGGAAGGCGCTGAACTGATCACCGTGTCCTATGGCCACGGCATCGCCGTTGCGCCGCTGCAATTCGCGGTCGCGACTGCGTCGATCCTCAACGGCGGCGTCAGCATCACGCCGACGATGCTTAAGTATAAGCCAGGAACCAATGCCAGGGCGACGCGGCTTGTGACGCGCGAGACGTCGTCGGCCATGGCCCGGCTGATGCGCTTGAACGTGATGGATACGGCTGGAACCGGCGAGCGCGCCGACGTGCCGGGATTTAGGGTTGGCGGCAAGACCGGCACCGCCGAACTGGCCGAAAACGGGCGTTACGACAAAAGCGCGGTGCTGTCGTCGTTTGTCGCGGCGTTCCCGATGGACGATCCGCACTACCTGACGTTTGTGCTGCTTTTTGAGCCAAAGGGTTCCAGTGACACGGGCGGCCAGCGCACCGCCTCGACCAACGCCGCGCCGGTCACCGCCCGCCTGATCGGGCGCATTGCCGGGCAGCTCGGTGTCGCCCCGATGAGTGTTGTCGCAACTCAATAATCGCGGCCGAATTGACGCGTTCCCTGGCACGCCATAAGAAGCGGCTCTATAGCAATTGCTTCGTCAGACTTCGGTTTGATTGGTCAGTGCCCGTCCGAGAGGGACTATGCGGCTCAGCGACGTTCTGCCTGCCGAGATTTCGCCGCCCCCCGGTGCGGATGCCATTGACGTTGTGGGTGTGACGGCGGCAAGCGCCGCGGCCGCGCCCGGAATGATATTCGCCGGCCTGCCGGGCACCAGGGTCGATGGCGCGGCGTTCATCCCGGATGCCGTCGCGCGTGGTGCGCGCGTGGTCATCGCCGCACGCGGCAAGGCGGCCGCCGTACCCGATGGCGTCACCCTGATCGAAGTTGATAATCCGCGTCGCGCCCTGGCGTTGATCGCGGCCAAGTTTTCAGGCCGTCAGCCTGCGTGCGCGGTTGCTGTTACGGGGACCAGCGGTAAGACCTCGGTTGCCGATTTCACCCGCCAGATTTTTACGAGCCTTGGGCGCAGCGCCGCGTCACTCGGCACCATCGGCGTCATCAAGCCATTGGGCGCGATCTATGGGTCGCTAACGACACCCGATCCGGTGACGCTGCACGCGACGCTCGCCAGTCTGGCGGACGAAGGCGTTACGCATCTGGCGTTTGAAGCGTCTTCGCACGGGCTCGATCAGCATCGCCTTGACGGTGTGACGCTGACGGCGGCGGCGTTTACGAACCTCGGTCGTGACCACATGGATTATCATCCGACGGTCGAAGCCTATCTCGCTGCCAAGCTGCGCCTGTTCACGGAGTTGCTGCAACCGGGCCAGACGGCTGTGATCAACACGGACGGCGCCTTTGCCAGTGACGTCATCGCAGCAGCGCGGGCGCGTGGACTGAAGATCATGACCGTTGGCCGCGACGGCGAAACTCTCAAACGCCTGTCGCTCGCAACCGAGGGTTTTGCCCAGCTTATGCGCATCAGCGCTGGCGGTCGTATCTATGATATTCGCCTGCCGCTGGTCGGCGAGTATCAGGCCGAGAATGCGTTGACGGCGGCGGGGCTGGCGATTGCTGCCGGAGAAGACGCCGGTCGCGTGCTTGCAACTCTTGAGACCTTGCGCGGCGTTCCGGGCCGCCTTGAAATCGTCGGAGAAGCCAGGGGCGCTCTGGCCATCGTCGATTATGCTCACAAGCCCGAAGCCCTCGACGCTGCATTGTCGGCCTGCCGCCCGTTCGTCACCGGCAAACTGATCTGCGTGTTTGGCTGCGGCGGCGATCGCGATAAGGGCAAGCGGCCGATCATGGGCGCGATTGCCGCCAAGAACGCCGACGTCGTGATCGTCACCGATGATAACCCGCGCAGCGAAGTCGCCTCAATTATTCGCTCGGAAATCTTGAGCAGCGCGCCGGGCGCCATCGAAATCGGGGATCGGGCAGAGGCCATCCGCCAGGCGATTGCAATGTTGGCCAACGGCGACGTCGTGCTCGTCGCCGGTAAAGGCCACGAAACCGGCCAGATTATCGGCACAACCGTCGTGCCATTTTCCGACCATGACGAAATTGCTCGTGCGCTCTCGGCTATCGAACAAGGTCAATCTCACCCATGACTGCGCCACTGTGGACGTTTGCTGAGTTGATCGCTGCGTCGGGCGGGCTTGCGGATGGTGAACCGTCGGCACCGATCACCGGCTTTACCTTCGACACACGCGCGCTTGCGCCGGACAATGTCTTTGTCGCCCTGAAGGATCAGCGCGACGGCCATGACTTTGTTACCACTGCGTTCAAAACAGGTGCCGCGCTGGCCGTCGTTTCGGAAACCTACGCGCGCCAGCCGAGCGACGGCGCGCTGTTGCGCACCAGCGATCCGCTCGCCGCCCTGGAGCGCATCGGCGTCGCGGCGCGCGAAAGGTTGTCGCCGGATACGCGTGTGATTGCGGTGACTGGCAGTGCGGGCAAAACCGGTACCAAGGAAATGCTGCGGGCGTGTCTGGCGAAAGTTGCTCCGGGCCGGGTGCACGCCTCCGAGAAATCCTACAACAACCATTGGGGCGTTCCGCTGACGCTGGCGCGCATGCCGGCAGACACAACGTATGCCGTGTTCGAAATCGGCATGAATCATGCGGGCGAGATCCGTCCGTTGACGAAAATGGTGCGCCCGCACGCGGCCATCATCACCACCGTCGAAGCGGTTCACCTCGAACATTTCAAATCGGTTGAAGCGATCGCCGACGCAAAGGCCGAGATTTTCGAAGGGCTCGTCAGCGGCGGTGCGGCGATCATTAAGCGGGCAAGCCCTTATTTTGAACGCTTGAGATCAGCCGCCGGCGCGCAGGCCGCAAACGTCGTGAGTTTCGGTCTTGATGCGGGCGCCGATGTCGTCGCCGCCAGTCTCGACCTTGGCGAAGAGGCGACGCGCATGGTCGTGCAGACGGGTTCCAAGGCCGTCGCATTTACGGTCGCCATGCCTGGCCGCCACATCGCGGAGAATGCCGTGGCCGTCGCCGCCGCGCTCGACGCGATCGGCGTACCACTTGATGCCGCACTCGCCGCGCTCGCGACGTTGCCGCCGCCACCAGGGCGCGGCGCGCGGACGCTGCTGCCGGTATTGGGTGGCCAAATCCTGCTGATCGATGAGAGCTACAACGCGAACCCGGCGTCCATGAGTGCCGCTTTAGCGACGCTGTCGACCGTGTCGCGCAGTAAATTTCCTCGCCGGATCGCTATTCTCGGCGATATGCTGGAGCTCGGCCCATCGGCCGCCCAGCTGCACCGGGATATGTTTCATGCTGTGGATGATGCCGGCACCGACATGCTGTTTGCCTGTGGTCCGCACATGAAAGGCCTTTATGATGCCGTACCGTCGGGTATGAAGGGCGGCTATGCAGAGACCGCTTCGGGCCTTTTGCCGCTTGTCGTCGCGCACCTCCAGGCAGGCGACGCCATTATGGTCAAAGCTTCGAACGGCACGAAACTCGGGGGTCTTGTCGAAGCCCTCAAAGCACGATTTGGTAGCGGTACACCGACGAGCTAGGCGCGTCTTAGTAAGGCAGACGGGGCGCTAGGCACCGGCAGGACACGGGGATTACACCACCACATGCTGTACCAGCTCGTCTATTTCAGCGATCAGATAAGCGCGCTCAACGTGTTCCGCTACATCTCGTTTCGCACGGGCGGCGCGATATTCACGGCACTGCTGTTCGTGATGATGTTGGGACCCGCGATCATCGACCTGCTGCGCGTTAAGCAGGGCAAGGGTCAGCCGATCCGCTCGGACGGACCGCAGACGCATCAGCTCAAACGCGGCACGCCGACGATGGGCGGCTTGATGATCCTGGCCGGCGTCCTCGTCTCAACACTGCTGTGGGGGCAGCTCGAAAACGGTTACGTCTGGGTTGTGATGGGAGTGACGCTCGCCTACGGCATGATCGGCTTCTACGACGATTTTTTAAAGGTCACGAAGCGCTCGACGGACGGCTTTTCGAGCCGCGGGCGCATGACACTCGAAGTGATCGTCGCGGCGATCGCCGGCTATGTGATCACGCAACTTGCTCCCCCGGAACTCGCCAATAAGCTGACGTTTCCGTTCTTCAAGGATTTGATGCTCGATCTGAGCTGGCCAATGGGGCTCGGTATCGGTTTCATTCTGTTATCGGTTATTGTCATCGCTGGCGCCGGCAACTCGGTGAATTTCACCGACGGTCTGGATGGCCTCGCCATTGTCCCGGTGATGATTGCGGCAGGCACGTTCGGCATGATCGCGTATCTGAGCGGCAACGTGAAATTCGCGACCTATCTGCAAATTCACCATGTGCCCGGAACCGGCGAGTTGGCGGTCATTTGCGGCGCCCTGATCGGGGCGGGGCTGGGTTTCCTGTGGTTCAACGCGCCGCCCGCCATGATCTTCATGGGCGACACCGGGTCGCTTGCGCTCGGTGGCGCGCTGGGCGCGATTGCCGTCGCGATCAAACACGAGATCGTTCTGGCGATCGTCGGCGGCCTGTTCGTGCTGGAAACGCTGTCGGTAATTATCCAAGTCGTTTCATTCAAGTGGACGGGCAAACGCGTGTTCCGTATGGCTCCGCTGCATCACCACTATGAGCAGAAGGGGTGGAAGGAATCGACCATCGTGATCCGGTTCTGGAT
The DNA here is from genome assembly GCA_016716675.1 of Hyphomicrobium sp. GTDB lineage: Bacteria > Pseudomonadota > Alphaproteobacteria > Rhizobiales > Hyphomicrobiaceae > Hyphomicrobium_B. The sequence continues at coordinate 198,277 of JADJVG010000005.1, read as the reverse complement.
CATTTCGGTCATTCTGGCGCTGATCGGCCTTGCAACCCTGAAGCTCCGATAGCCGGGCGACGCCTTCGGTCCGGTTCCTCGAACAGGGGTCGGAAGGCGCGCCATTATGAGCTAGATTTCCATCGATGATTCGCGCCACGACTTTTGCCGGGAAGACGGTTGCCGTGTTCGGCCTTGGCGGCTCGGGCACGCTTGCCGTGCAGTCGCTGCTTGCCGGCGGTGCAACGGTTGCCGCCTGGGACGACAGTGAGGCGGGCCGAGTTGTGGCGGCACAAGCCGGTGTGCCGCTGGTCGATTTGACGAGCGCTGACTGGCGGCAATTTTCAGCCCTCGTGCTGGCGCCGGGCGTGCCCTTGACGCATCCTCAGCCACATTGGACCGTCGCCAAAGCTAAGGCCGCAAGCGTCGAGATCATCGGCGACGTCGAAATTTTTGCCCGCGAGCGCCGCGCCCTTGCCGCCGATGCGCCGTTCATCGCGATCACCGGTACCAACGGCAAATCTACGACGACAGCGCTCGTCAGCCACATTCTGCGCCACGCCGGATACGACGTGCAGATGGGCGGCAATATCGGCCGCGCGATCCTGTCGCTGGAAGCACCAGCCGCGCGGCGGTTCCACGTCATCGAAATGAGTTCGTTTCAGATCGATCTGACGCCGACGCTGCATCCAACCGTCGGCGTGCTGCTGAACGTGACGCCCGACCACCTCGACCGCCATGGCACGATCGACAACTACGCAGGTGTGAAGGAGCGTCTCGTTGCTGGCGCGGCCGTCGCCTCGATCGGTGTCGATGATGCGTATTGCGTCGATATTTTGAAGCGGCGTCTGGCGCAGGGGCCTGCCGTCGCGTTCAGCGCCAAGAAATCGCTGGCGCCCGGTTACAGCATGCTCAGCACCGAAGTGGTGTGCGCCAACCGTGACGGCCTCGCGGTCAAACTCGGCAACCTCGCCGGCATTTCGACGTTGCGCGGCGCGCACAATGCACAAAACGCGCTCGCCGCGATCTCGGCGGTGCGCGAAGCGCTCGCCATCATCGGACTTCCGACCGACCTCGATTGGCAGGGCGCACTGTCGTCGTTTGGCGGTCTGGCCCACCGCATGGAAGAGATCGGCAATCTCGGTTCCATTCTGTTTATCAACGACAGCAAGGCAACCAACGCCGATAGTAGCGAGAAGGCGCTGCTGTCGTTTCCGCGCGACTGCTACTGGATCTTGGGCGGCAAGCCGAAAGACGGCGGCATCGAAACCCTCGCACCGTATTTTTCTGGCGTCACGAAAGCCTATCTAATCGGCGACGCCACGGAAGAATTCGCGCGCACGCTCGACGGAAAAGTGCCTTTCGAGCGTTGTGGCACGCTTGATATTGCCGTGGCGGCGGCGACGCGCGACGCGCAGGCGGCATCTGCTGAGGTGCCTGTCGTGCTGCTGTCGCCGGCGTGCGCGAGCTATGATCAGTTCAAGAATTTCGAGGTGCGCGGCGATACTTTCCGCGCGCTCGTCGCAAAGCTGCCCGGCATCACCATGAGGCAGCGGACATGATTTTCAGCCGCGCCGACAAAAGCCGCTTTGCTGAATGGTCTTTCACCATCGACCGCGTGCTGATGACGGCTTTGCTGGCGCTGGTTGTGATCGGCTTAGTGCTGTCGTTTGCAGCCTCTCCAGCAGTCGCAATGAAAAAGGGCCTCGATACCTATTACTTCGTCGAACGCCACATCGTGTTCGCGGCCATATCCGTTGTGCTGATGTTGGCGCTATCGTTTCTCACGCCGACGGGCGTCAGGCGTCTCGCCGTTATTCTGTTGGCCGCCTCGTTTGCCGGTATGGCGGGCGTGCTGTTCACGGGTACGGAAATGAACGGCGCACAGCGCTGGCTGTCGTTGGCCGGTTATTCGCTGCAACCATCTGAGTTTGCAAAGCCGGCATTCGTCGTGGTCTTAGCGTGGTTGTTCGCCGAAGCTGTCGGGCGCAGCGATGTTCCCGCCGCACCGATTGGAATTGCGCTGTGGGGTTTATTCGCGGCGCTCCTCGTGTCGCAGCCCGACGTCGGCCAAACCATACTGATCAGCGCAACCGCGGGTGTGATGTACTTATTGGCCGGTCTGCCGATCCTTGGTGCAGTGGCGCTGGCCGGTGTCGGCGGCGCCGGGCTTTGGCTCGCCTACGAAAATTTCGGACACGTGCAGTCGCGGCTCGACCGCTTTTTCAGCCCGCTTCCGTTTGAGAATTTCCAGGTCGACCGCGCTATGCAGTCGTTTGCGGAAGGCGGCTTGTTTGGGCGCGGCCCCGGCGAGGGCACCATCAAATCGGTACTGCCGGACGCGCACACCGATTTCATCTTCGCCGTCGTCGCCGAGGAATACGGCGTGATTGCCTGCCTCATCCTGCTCAGCATTTTCGCGACCATCGTCATCAAGGCGCTGATCCGCGCCGCCGAAGAGCCAAAGGCCGCCGATCGGCTGGCGATCCAGGGTCTGGCCATCGTGTTCGGTTTGCAGGCGATCATCAATATGGGCGTCAATATCGGCTTGTTGCCGCCTAAAGGTATGACGCTGCCGTTTATTTCAGCAGGCGGGTCGTCGATGATCGCGCTGGCCTTGACCGCCGGAATGCTGCTCGCGCTGACGCGGCACAGACCCGACCCACAGCGCCTCAAAAAGCCGCGATTGGTTCCGACGCTTGATGGTGTGGCGTATCCAAGCACCGGTGACGGGCAGGCAGAGGCACGATGAGCGAAACCCTTTCAGTGATGCTGGCCGCGGGTGGTACCGGCGGTCATTTGTTCCCCGCGTTTGCGTTGGCTGAGGAACTGCAGCGCCGCGGCATCGCCGTGGACTTGATCACCGACATGCGCGGCGATCGTTACGGCTCCGGCTTTCCGGCGCGAAAAGTTTATCAGGTGCCGGCCGCTACGCTTGCGGGCAAATCGCCAATTGCCGCCACCAAGACGGCTTTCGCGCTGGCGCGCGGTACGCAGGCCGCTCACAAAATTCTCGGCGCCGTGCGTCCGGCCGTGGTCGTCGGCTTCGGCGGCTATCCGACGTTCCCACCGCTGATGGCGGCGCGCCTTCGCGGCATTCCGACAGTGCTCCACGAGCAGAACGCGGTGCTCGGTCGCGCCAACAGAATGCTGGCGAAGCGCGTGACCGGGATCGCGACGTCGTTTGATCGCGTCAAATATCTCGACACCGCTTTGGAAGCGAAGGCGACGTTCACCGGTAACCCCGTGCGCCAAGTCGTGATCGATGCCGCGCGGCAGCCTTACGACACACCGGCGCATGATGGCGCCGTGCGGTTGCTGGTGTTTGGTGGCAGCCAGGGCGCGCGCTATTTTTCGGATTCGGTGCCGCCCGCTCTGGCCCAGTTGCCGGCCGAGATCAAAGGCCGTCTGCAGGTCACGCAGCAGGCGCGCGAAGAAGACATCGAGCGGGTCCGTGCGGCCTATGCCGCGAGCGGGATTGCCGCCGATGTCGCAACGTTTTTCAAGGACCTGCCGGCGCGCATGGCGGCGGCGCATCTGGTCATCGGCCGCGCGGGCGCGTCAACGGTTGCCGAATTAACCGTCATAGGACGGCCGGGCCTGTTGGTGCCATTGCCGCACGCTCTCGATAACGATCAGCTGAACAATGCCCGCCGCCTTGCCGAATCGGGCGGTGGCTGGTGTATCGAGCAGAAGGATTTGTCGCCCGCCCGCCTCGCATCCGAAATCGAGCGCCTCGTGGCCGCGCCCCAAGCCCTTGCGGCAGCGGCAGAGGCCGCTAAAAGGGCCGGGCGGCCGGATGCCGTGGTTCGCCTTGCCGATTTCGCCTTGCAAATGGCGGTTCACGGACGCGGCTGAACCCCCACCATCGCCGACCGGCGTTAGCTCTACGCGCACGACCAGACGAGGATTATTACCCCATGCAAATGCCGGCCAACATCGGTCCGTTCCACATCATCGGCATCGGCGGCATTGGCATGAGCGCCATCGCTGAAATTCTGGTGGCCAAGGGCTACACGGTGCAAGGCTCCGACCAGAAGGACAGCGCCAACGTCAAGCGGCTGCGCGCCAAAGGCATCCGCGTGTTTGTCGGTCATGATGCGATCAATCTGATCGGCGCCCGCTACGTCGTGATTTCGACGGCCGTTAAAGCGAGCAACCCGGAACTTGTCGCGGCGCGCGAAAAAGATCTCACCATCATTCGCCGCGCTGAAATGCTGGCTGAACTGATGCGGCTGTATTCGACCGTCTCTGTCACCGGCACGCACGGCAAGACGACGACGACGTCGCTACTGTCGCACATCTTCACGGAAGCGGGGCAGGAGCCGACCGTCATCACCGGCGGTATCATCAATGCCTGGGGCTCGAACGCCCGCCTCGGTCAGGGCAAGTGGATGATCGTCGAGGCCGATGAAAGCGACGGCACGTTTACCCGCCTGCCGACGCAGATCGGCGTCGTGACCAACATCGATCCCGAGCATCTCGACTATTTTGGTTCGGTCGAGGTCATGCACCGCGAATACGAAGCGTTTCTCAAAAACATTCCGTTCTTCGGCTTGGCGATTGCGTGCGTCGATCACCCGGTGGTGCGGGCCATGATCAATCGCTTGAATTTGCGCGCCGACGGCCGCCGTCTGTTGACCTACGGCGTCAGCAAGGACGCCGATCTCATCCTCGAGAATGTTCGCATCGAGGGCAATGTCACGCGCTTTGATGCCGTGCTCGGGGCCATCGTGAAGGGTGGTGCGCGCCGTCTCGAAAACTGGTCGGTGCCGATTCCTGGCGTGCACAATGCGCTGAACGCTCTGGCGGCGATCGCGGTTGCAACCGAGGCCGGCATTGAGGACAGCAAGATCCAGACGGCGATGGCAGGCTTCTCCGGCGTCAAGCGCCGGTTCCAGTTGACGGGCGAATGGAACGGCGTCGCGATCTATGATGATTACGGGCATCACCCGGCTGAAATCGCCGCAGTGCTGGCCGCCGCGCGTGGTGGCGCGAAGGGCCGCGTGATCGCGATCGTCGAGCCGCATCGCTATACGCGCGTCCACGATCTCTTTGAAGAATTCTCGGCGTGCTTCCGCGACGCCGATCATGTCATTGTGGCGCCGCTCTATACGGCCGGCGAAAGCCCGATTGCCGGCGTCGATCATCACACGTTGGCGAAAGGCATTCGTGCCAAGGGCCATGCGTCGGTCGAATCCGTTGCCGCGGCTGAAGACATCGTGCCCGCCATTCAGCGTCAGGCGCGGCCCGGCGATACCGTTATTTGCCTGGGTGCAGGCCTATCGACGGAATGGGCGCACGCGCTGCCGGCGTGGCTGGCGCAATCGGAGAGTGCCGCCTGATGTTTGCCGATATCACGCCCGAGCTACGCCAACTTATGCCGGACTTGCGCGGACGGCTGACCGCCAACGCACCGCTTGCCGACATCACATGGTTTCGTGTTGGCGGTCCGGCGCAGGTGCTGTTCACGCCCGCCGATGAAGCCGATCTGTCGTATTTTCTGAAGCTCCTGCCGGACGACGTGCCCATCCAAGTGATCGGTCTCGGCTCGAACCTGCTGGTGCGCGACGGTGGCGTACCGGGCATCGTGGTGCGGCTCGGTCGCGGGTTCAGCGAGATCAAGGTCGAAGGCAACGTGTTGCGCGCGGGAACCGCGGTGCCGGACGTGAAGGTGGCGCGCGCCGCAGCAGAAGCCGGCATCACGGGCCTCGCGTTCTATCGCGGCATTCCCGGATCGATCGGCGGCGCTTTGCGCATGAATGCCGGCGCACATGGCCGCGAAACCAAGGACTGTCTGGTATCAGCACGCGCTGTTGATCTCGATGGCAACGTCTATGTGCTGTCCAACGCCGACATGGGTTTCACCTATCGCCACTGCGCCATTCAAGACGGCTGGATTTTCACCGAAGCGACGTACTCGGGCGAACTCGGCGATCCGGCGGAAATCCTGAAAGAGATGGATGAGGTCGCGGAGTATCGCGAAAAAAATCAGCCCATCAAAGAGCGCACAGGCGGCTCGACATTCAAGAACCCGCCCGGCAATAGTGCTTGGAAGCTGGTTGATGCGGCGGGCTGCCGGGGCTTGAGGGTTGGCGAAGCGAAGGTCTCCGAGATGCACTGCAACTTCCTGATCAATGACAATCAAGCCTCCGGCGAAGATGTCGAAACGCTCGGCGAGACGGTGCGCGCCCGCGTCAAGCAAGCGTCCGGCGTGACGCTGAATTGGGAAATTATTCGCCTCGGTCTGCCCAACGCAGGCCGGCCAGTCGGCGAAGACCTGGTGGAAAAATCATGAGCAAGCTTGAGAGCAGGTTAGGTGCGGTTCCGAAACGCACGCGCAATCGCGTTGCTGTTTTGAAGGGTGGCCTTTCCGCCGAGCGCGATGTTTCGCTGCGCTCGGGCGCAGCAGTTGCCGAAGCGCTGCGCGGTGAAGGCTATGACGTCACCGAGATCGATGTCGGCCGCGATATCGCCGATGTGCTGACGCGCCTGAACCCTGAAGCGTGCTTCAACGCGCTGCACGGCAAATACGGTGAAGACGGCTGTGTGCAGGGCATCCTCGAAATGTTCGAGATTCCCTATACACATTCCGGCGTGCTCGCGTCGGCGCTTGCCATGCACAAAGAGCGCGCCAAAGACGTGATGAAGCTCGCAGGCGTGCCGGTCGCGGAAGCGCGTCTGCTGACCCGCGGCGAGGCCCTCGAAGCGCACGCCATGACGCCGCCCTATGTGGTGAAGCCGGTGGCGGAAGGCTCAAGCGTGGGCGTCGTTATCGTGCCGCCCGGCGCCGAGCGTCCGCCCAATTCGATTTCGGCAGGCGGCGACCTAGACCAGATTGTGATGGCTGAGCGCTTCATTGCGGGCCGTGAGCTGACCTGCGCCGTCATCGGCGATTTTGTGACCGACGTGATCGAGATCGTGCCCCTGAAGGGTTTGGCGTTCTATGATTTCGAAGCGAAGTACGCGCCCGGCGGGTCTAAACACGAGCTGCCTGCACAACTTTTACCAGATATTTACCAAACACTCCGTTCACTAACCCTTAAGGCCCATCAGGCGCTCGGGTGCCGGGGTGTGTCGCGTGCGGACTTCCGCTTCGACGATACGCCGGGAGGCACGGGCGAGCTGATCTGTCTTGAAGTGAATACCCAGCCGGGCATGACGGGCACCTCGCTCGTGCCCGAACTGGCGGGATATGCCGGGTGGCCATTTGGCAGTCTGGTTCGGTGGATGATCGAGGACGCGAGTTGCAACAGGTAGGGACGGGATCGCGGTTCTGGTGGCGGGCGCTCGATGCGCATACGCCAAGACCGGTCACGCCTAAATCTGCCCCGCGCCCCGTGCATCGTCCGTTTCATCCGCACGCCGTGCCGGTTCCAACGCATAGTTTTACCTTGCAGGTGCCGCGTGGCGACCGCCGCCGCCGGGCCCATCGCAAAGGATCGAAAGTAAGCGGCTTGGCCATTGTGTTCGCAGCCGTGATGGCGGTGGCTGGGTCAGCCTCGGTGATTGCGTTCACGCTGTCCGATGTATCCGTCAGAGTCGTTCAGGACAACGCGCGCCACTACACGACGCAAGCCTTGGTCGGCGCAGGCTTTGGCATCGATCAGGTTTCGCTGACCGGACAACGTTATACGCTCGATAGCGATGTTTTCGATGCGCTGGATCTCGCCAACGTCAAAACATTTCCTGGCCTCGATACGGCTGCCGTGCTGAAGCGCATCGAGCGGATTACCTGGGTCGATACCGCGCAGATCACCCGCGTTTTCCCCGGCATGTTGAACATTGAGATCAAGGAGCGCACGCCGGCTGCCATTTGGCGTCGCGGCGACAAAAGCTACCTGATCGACGCCACTGGGCGCACGCTTGGCCCCGTGCAGCAAACCAACGGTTGGGCGCTGCCGCACGTCGTCGGCGAAGGCGCGAGCGAAGACGCCGCGCTGCTGTTCGCCGCCCTGTCGCGGCATGGCGAGCTTCAAAGCCGCCTCAGTTACGCGGAACGTATTGCCGAGCGGCGCTGGAGCGTCGTTCTCAAGAATGGCAGCCGCATCGAACTGGGCGCCGATCGCGAGGTCGAAGGGCTGGATCACGTCGTGTCGAACAGCACGCTGCGAAAGGCGCTCGATGGTGCGCCGGTCGTCGTGGACGTGCGAACGGCGGGTCGTGCGGTCATCAGGGCGTTGGCAACGCCAACGGCATCTCTCGCGCCGTTGAACTCTGGCCGCGGAGTGCAGCAGCCATGAGGGGACAATCGAGCGCCGACCGGCGCGGCCAGCAGATTTTCGGCATACTCGACATCGGCACGTCGAAGATCGCAGCGGCCATTGTCGCCACCGATCCGATCGATCCGCGTGGGCGGACCTCAGTCGCGCCGTTGCGGATCATTGGCGTCGGCCTGCAGAAGTCGAAAGGCGTGAAAGCCGGCGTTCTGACCGATCTCGACGACGCCGAGATGGCAGTGCGGGCGGCCATCAGCCAGGCCGAGCGGGCGGCTGGCGTGACGCTCGATAGCGTCAGCGTGTCGGTATCGTCCGGCCGTTTGAAATCGACGCACTTTGCGGCCAATGCCGACATCGAAAGCGGCGTTGTCACCGACGACGATATTGAGCGCATGATGGAAGGCGGACGCGCCTTTGCAGAGCGCGACGGGCGCATGTTGATCCATATGAACCGGCTCGGGTTCCGGCTCGACGGCATGGACGGCATTCTCGATGCCAAGGGCCTTGCCGCCCGCCACCTGACGGCGCACCTGCACGCAGTGACCGCCGACGAGGCACCGCTGCGCAATCTGCTGCTGCTGATTGAACGCTGTTACCTCGGGTGTGACGGTCTGATCGCCACGCCGTATGCCAGCGCGCTCGCAGCTACAACCGAAGAAGAGCGCGCGCTCGGCGTCACGACCATCGATTTCGGCGCCGGCACAGTCTCGATCGGGATGTTTGCGGACGGGCGTTTCGTTGGCGCGGACGTCATTCCGGTCGGCTCACAACACATCACCTTCGATATCGCCAAGGCGTTGCAGACACCACTCGTCGAAGCCGAGCGAATCAAAACGCTTTATGGCACACTGGTGACCGCCCAGTCTGACGAACACGAGTCGTTCACTTATCCACTAGCGGGTGAGGAGGACGGCGCGACGTACCAGACAACGAAGGCGCGGCTCACCGACATCATCCGCCCTCGCGTTGCTCAGGTCCTTGGTCTCGTGCGTGAGCGCCTCGCCCAGAACGGTGCGAGCGCATATGCCGGCGGCAAGATTGTTCTAACGGGAGGCGCAAGCCAACTCTTGGGTAGTTCAGAATTCACCGCCAATCAGTTGGGCAGACCCGTCAGAGCGGGCCGTCCTGTGCAACTGGCAGGTTTGACGGACAGCTTGAGCGGACCGCAATTCGCCGCGCTGGCTGGCCTAGCGATTGCCTCGGCTCAGCACGGAACCGAGCAAGGCGCCTATCGTGAGCGCGCAAATGTAGCGCGCGGGTATCTCGGTCGAGTTGGATCCTGGCTGAAAGCCGGGTTCTAGGCCCAGCTTCGGTTGGGACTTTCTAGCGTTTGATGTGCGTATCAACCAAACAGCGTTCGCTGCCGGATCCGGTGGCGCGCAATACAGGTGACACCGAGGGCGTGATGAGCATCAAGCTGCAACTGCCGAAACTGGTCGACGTTAAGCCGCGCCTCACGGTGATTGGGGTTGGTGGCGCCGGGTGCAACGCGGTCAACAATATGATCGCGGCCGGACTGCAAGGCGTCGATTTCGTCGTTGCGAACACCGACGCCCAGTCGTTGGCGGCCTCAAGTGCGGAACACCGCATTCAGTTGGGTGCCAGCCTCACCGAAGGTCTTGGCGCCGGCTCGCGGCCTGAGATCGGCGAAGCCGCGGCGGAAGAAGCGATGGACGAGATCCGTTCGCATGTTGCCGGTTCGCATATGGTGTTTATCGCTGCCGGCATGGGCGGCGGGACCGGTACGGGGGCCGCTGCCGTCATCGCGCGCACCGCCCGGGATCTCGGCATTTTGACCGTCGGCATCGTCTGCAAGCCGTTCCAGTTTGAAGGCGCGCGCCGCATGCGGATCGCCGATGCCGGCGTGCAATTGCTGCGTCAGCACGTCGATACGTTGATCGTCATTCCGAACCAGAATTTGTTCCGCATCGCCAACGAGCGCACAACGTTCGCCGAAGCCTTCGTGCTGGCCGACCAGGTCTTGTATTCGGGCGTCGCCTGCATCGTCGAGCTTGTGCTCAAGGAAGGCCTGATCAACCTCGATTTCGCCGACGTCAAAACGGTGATGAGCGGCATGGGCACGGCCATGATGGGAACGGGCGAAGCGACAGGCGAACGCCGCGCTATCCTTGCCGCCGAGGAAGCCATTGCCAATCCGCTGCTCGATGACGTGACGCTGAAGGGCGCCAAGGGCTTGTTGCTGTCGATCACCGGCGGCCGGGATTTGACCCTCTACGAGGTCGACGAAGCCGCAAGCCGTGTGCGTCAGGAGGTTGATCCGGACGCCAACATCATCGTTGGCGCGACGTTCGACGATAACCTAGGCGATCGTATTCGCGTGTCGATCGTGGCGTCCGGTATGGGCCGGATGGCTGAACAGCAGCAGCAGCGCCCGCAGCAGGCATCGCAAGTGGCACCAATGCCGCCGTCACCATTCGAACAGCCGATGCAGCGCACGGCTGCGCCCGCGCCACCACAACCGCAGCCGCAAGTCGGTAATTCTCAGCCGCAGCATGCTCCGCCGTATTATCCCGGCGCGGTCGCCTCACCCATGCAGCCACCGAATGTCGATATGCAGCGGCGACTTTCCGAAGTCCTGCAAGGCGTTCAGTCGGCGGAACCGGTGGCACTACCGCCGGCGAACTACGGACCGCAATCGGCGCCCGTCATTCGCCGCGACACATGGACAGCGCCGGGCAACGTCAGCATCGAAGAGGGCTTCGCGCACATCGGCGTCGGCTCTCATGCCGCAACGGCTCCAGGTGGCTACAACCCGAATCCTCCGCCGGCGCATCAAGCGATGCCGGCGCATTCTCAGTTCGCCTATAACCAGGGGTTCCAACCTCAGGCGCCAGTCGAGGCACCGAGGTCCGTACGCCGCATGCCCGACGTCGAAGACTTTCCGGTCGTCGGTCAGAGGGAGTGGCACGCCAAACAATCGGGCACTTCACCGGATGCCCCGAAAGCAGGCGCCGGCGGACGCAAGGGCGGGTTCTTCAGCCGCTTTGGAAAGAAGCCCGCGGAGTTGGGTCATCACGCCGGCGAAAACACTGTGGATGGTGGACAAACATCCGGCGACGACATGCCTTTGCCGGTTTTCTTTGGCAGTGAACGGCGCTAAATATCCGTACCGGGATTTAAAAAATCATCGACCGGGCCGACGGTTAGGCAAAGTAACACAGTGTAAGAAACCGTGATTTGTCGATCCTAAGCGAAGCAGTTAGCGTGCATTTACGAACTGGAAAGGTTCGCTCCGGAGCGGTGGTTCAAGACGGGAAATAAGCCCGCAAGCCACAAGCCCACTAAGAGAGCAGCCTAGACGTTTCGGGGGTGGTCGACCGCATTAATGCTGGGGAGCAGCGGTCAACCAATGGCATGAGGGACGGCGCATAATGTCGAATCGATTCATCGGTGCGCGGCAAACAACGCTTGCTCGCGAAGTTCGTTTAACAGGCACGGGGGTGCACAGTGGAGCCCCGGTATCGCTGACACTGCATCCAGCAGAAGCGAACACCGGGCTCCGCTTCCTTGTGACCAAACGAGGTCGCGTCGTAGCGGAAATTCCCGCAAATGTGGCTCACGTCAAAAACTTGACGCTGTGCACGGTTATCGGCGACGAGACGGGCATTACGGTTGGCACGGTTGAGCATCTGCTCGCAGCCCTCCGCGGCCTCTCGATCGACAATCTCTACATCGAGATCGACAGCAAAGAAGTTCCGATCATGGACGGCTCTTCGGCCGTTTTCGTCGAAGCGATCGATAGGGTCGGCATTCGCGAACTCTCGGAACCGCGCAAATATATCAAGGTCTTGAAGCCGGTACGTGTTGAAGAAAACGGCTGCTGGGGTGAATTGGTTCCCCATACGGGCTTCAGCCTCGACGTCGAAATCGACTTCCCAACCCCTCTGATTGGCCGCCAGCGTCTCAACTACGAAATGAGCCCAGGCGTTTTCCGTCTGGATTGTCCCGCGCCCGCACATTCGGTTTCATGAGTGATGTTGAAAAGCTCTGGAAAGCCGGTTTGGCCCTCGGCGCCGACCTCACCAACACCGTCGCCATTGGCGAAGACAAGATCATGAACCGCGAAGGCCTGCGTTACCCGCAGGAGTTCGTGCGCCACAAAATGTTGGACGCCGTTGGCGATCTGTCGCTTGCCGGCGCGCCGCTGTTGGGTGCGTATCGCTCCTACAAGGGTGGCCACCGCCTGAACGCCATGGTTCTGCAGGAACTGTTCGCGGACGCAACGAACTGGTCGATGGTTCACGCGCCCCGTACCCGTCCCGCACGGGCTTCCGTTGCGCATGCGTCGAGCGGTTTGGCCGCTGTGGCCGAGTGAAATGCGTTTGGGGTGCGTGCCGCAGGTCGGCACACACCCGATGGTATTGCCGGATGACGCATCGTCCCGGCTTTTTTGGCGCCACAATTCGACGTCAGGATCGGTGTGGATAGTCACTGATTCCAAAGCCTTAAAGGCGGATGGAGGCTTTCAAGGTCCGCGCTCCGGTGCTAAGTCTTTTCCCCTATCCAAGCTGGCCGCAGTTTAAGCTGGACTGTCCTCGCAACTTCTAGGCTTTGAAATGATTGTGTCGCCGCAAAAGTTTGCATACGTCCGGGCCTTCACGGTCAGGCTTGCGCCTTTGCTGCTCGCAGTTTCGTTGGCGGCGTGCGCATCGTCGTCGATCGACGCAACCCAGGCTCTCAATCCCGATCCGCCCTCGAAGATGTTTGCCGATGGCGACGCCTACATGGCGCGCGGGAAGTTTGAAGATGCGGCAACCAAATTTGAAGCACTCGATCGCGAGCATCCTTATTCGCCGGAAGCGCGCCGCGCCATCGTGATGGCGGCCTACGCGTATTACCGCGCCGGCAAGACGCCGGAAGCCGTGGCAACAGCAGAGCGTTATGTGGCGCTGCATCCTGGCACCAAGGAAGCACCGCTCGCGCATCACATCATCGCGTCGTCCTATTTCGATGAAATGAAAGGGCCGAACCGCGACCAGACGCCGACGCGCAAAGCGCTCGAACAGCTCAAGATCTTGAAGTCGCGCTATCCCGATAGCGAGTATGCGGTCAATGCCGACAACCGCATTCGCATTGCCGAAGACAATCTGGCGGCGTCCGAAATGGAAGTCGGCCGCTATTATTTGAAGCGCCGCAACTACGTCGCCGCCATCAATCGCTTCAAGTCAGTTGTCAGCGATTACCAGACAACGGCGCACGTTGAAGAAGCGCTGGCGCGTTTGACCGAATGCTATATGGCGCTCGGCATCACCAACGAGGCGCAGAACGCTGCTGCCATCCTTGGCCACAACTATCCTGACAGCAAATGGTACAAGGATAGCTACGCGCTGCTGCAGTCCGGCGGTCTTGCGCCGCGCGAGGACGGTGGCTCGTGGCTGTCGAAAGCCTGGAAAGTCGTTCCGAAGTTCGGCCTCGGCAGCGGCTGACGTCGTGGCTGGTGACGGCGCGGCGCAGCCGTGCAGCCGCACAAGCCATCTTGCGTAGCCTGCGAAAACCGGCTTTACGGCCATTATGGCAAAGTCAAAGACACCGAAGAGCAAACCGGCCGCGGCTGACGCAGAGTTGCGCGAGTGGACTCGGCTCGTGGCCGAGATCGCCCATCACGACACGCTTTATTATCAGCAAGATGCACCTGAAATATCGGATGCGGCCTATGACGCGCTTCGCAAGCGTCTGATCGAGCTTGAACGCGCGCATCCCGAGTTTGCCACGAGCGCAAGCCCGACGCAGCGGGTCGGCGCGGCGCCGATAGCGGCGTTCGGCAAGATCCGCCACGATGTAGCGATGCTGTCGCTGTCGAACGCATTTGCCGACGAGGATGTCGTTGAATTTGCGGAACGGGTGCGCCGCTTTTTGATGTTGTCGCAGACCGACGAGCTTGAAATCACGGCCGAGCCGAAGATCGACGGCCTGTCGATCTCGCTACGATTTGAAGGCGGTGTGCTGACCCAGGCGGCGACGCGCGGCGACGGCGCGGAAGGCGAAAATGTTACGGCGAACGTCAAGACGATTGCGGAAATTCCGCATCGCCTGAAGGGCGGCGGGGTTCCGGAAATCATAGATGTTCGCGGCGAGATCTATCTTGGGCACAAGGATTTCGCGGCGCTTAACGCGGCGCAGGAAAGCGCCGGCGAAAAGGCTTTCGCCAATCCGCGTAATGCGGCGGCGGGGTCGTTGCGTCAGCTCGATCCCGCGATCACAGCCAAGCGGCCGTTGCGTTTCTTTGCCTACGCTTGGGGCGCTGCGTCGAATCTGCCGGGTGAAACGCAGGCCGATGTCGTGGCGGCGTTTGCCGATTGGGGTTTACCGGTCAATCCGGACATGACGATCTGCACCACGCCGGGTGCGCTTCTCACCTATTACCGCGCGATTGACGCGCGCCGTGCCACGCTCGGGTACGATATCGATGGCGTCGTCTACAAGGTCAATCGCCTGGACTATCAGCAGCGCCTGGGTTTCGTTTCGCGCTCGCCGCGCTGGGCCATTGCGCACAAATTCGCTGCCGAACAGGCGACCACGATCCTGCGGGCTATCGATATCCAAGTGGGCCGCACGGGCGCGCTGACGCCGGTTGCGAAACTAGAGCCGGTCACCGTCGGCGGCGTTGTCGTGTCGAACGCGACGCTGCACAACGAGGATGAAATCAAGCGCAAGGATATTCGCGTCGGCGATACCGTCGTGGTGCAGCGCGCCGGTGATGTGATTCCGCAAATCGTGCGGGTTGTCGAAGATGACGAGCATGCCAAGCGCGACGCGTTCCAATTCCCCCATGAATGTCCGGTGTGCGGCAGTCATGCGGTTCGCGATAGCGACGAGGACACCGGCGAAGGTGATGTTGTGCGCCGGTGCACCGCCGGGCTCATCTGCCCGGCGCAGGCTAAGGAGCGCTTGAAACATTTCGTGTCGCGCAATGCCGTCGATATCGACGGGCTGGGCGCCGAAAAGATCGAGTTTTTCTTCGACACCAACCGCATCAAAACGCCAGCAGATATCTACACCCTTGCAGACCGCGACGCGCGCAGCACCGAACCGCTGTCAGACCTGAAAGGATTTGGCCAGAAGTCGGTCGAGAAGTTGTTCGCGGCTATAGATGCCCGCCGCAAAATTCCGCTGGAGCGATTCCTGTTTGGCCTGGGCATTCGCCACATCGGCGAGACGACCGCCAAAGACCTCGCCAAGGCCTACGGTTCGCTCGCGGCCTTGCGGGCAGCGGCCAGCGCCGCCGTTGCAGGTGGACGCGACAGCGACGCGTATCGCGACATCGATAACATCGAAGGCATTGGGGAAACCGTTGTCGACGCGTTGATCGATTTCTTCGGCGAGCCGCACAATGTTGAAATTCTCGATGCCTTGCTGAAAGAGGTTGAGGTCACGCCATTTGTGCGGGCCGACGCGGTTGAATCCCCCGTCACCGGCAAGACAGTCGTGTTCACGGGCACGCTGATGCGCGTAACCCGCAACGAAGCCAAGGCGCAGGCCGAGCGGTTGGGTGCCAAGGTCGCCGGTTCGGTTTCAGCTAAAACCGATTACGTGATCGCCGGCAGCGATGCCGGGTCGAAGTTGAACAAGGCGCAAGCCCTTGGTGTGACGGTGCTCACGGAAGACGAATGGCTTGCCATGATCGGCCAAGCCTGACGCGCAATCCGTCGTTTCGGGCGCGGTATCAGGCGGCGGTTGCGAACTCGATATAGATCTCGCCGTTGCGCTCCAGAATAGCAACTGCGCCTCTCTGGTGTGTCGACGCGTTGAGCGACGTCAGTACCAATTCCGGCCGCACCGACGTGCTTGCCCGATCGCGCAGCGAGAGGGGCAGGTGTGGCGCAGCGCTAAAGTCAGAAATCGGGTCCATTGTTTGTCTCCATGAACGGATGTCTATGGAGACAAATTGCATCACGGATGTGGCACGCGCTGTTTCCAACGGAACACGCAGGCTCTAGTCGATCGGTGCCGTCGCGTGTTGCAGCCATATGGCCGATAACGTATCGACACGCGGCGCGAGCGTGTCGTAGACGCGAGCATGGTAGGCGTTCAGCCATTGCAATTCCGCCGCGGTCAACATGCGCGGGTCGATCAAGCGGCGGTCCATCGGCGCCAGCGTCAGCGTTTCAAACGCCATCATATCGCGATCGCCGCCGGATATGCTGGCGGGTTCGGTGACCAGCACGACGTTCTCGATGCGTATGCCGTAAGCGCCTTCCTTGTAATATCCAGGCTCGTTCGACAACAGCATGCCCGGCTGGAGCACCGCCATGCCGGCGCGCGAAATCGACTGCGGGCCCTCGTGAACAGATAAGAAGCTGCCGATGCCGTGGCCGGTGCCGTGATCGAAGTCACAGCCGGCATCCCAGAGAGCGCGCCGCGCAAACGGGTCGAGATCAATGCCGCGTGTGCCCTTCGGAAAACGCGCCGTTGCAATGGCGATGTGGCCCTTCAGAACGGCCGTATAGCGGTGACGCATTTCAAAGTTCGGTGCGCCGATGGCGACCGTGCGCGTGATGTCTGTCGTGCCGTCCTGATATTGCGCGCCACTGTCGATGAGAAAGAGTTCGCCGTCCTTCAGCGTTCTGTTGGTCGCTTGCGTGACCCGGTAATGGACGATGGCGCCATGTGGACCGGAGCCCGAGATCGTGGCGAAGCTGATCTCCCTGAGCTTGCCGGTTGAATCGCGGAACGCTTCGAGTTGCTTGACCGCGGAAATTTCGTCGAGGTCGCCGGCTTTGGCGGCTTCATCGAGCCACGCCAGAAATCGCACGACTGCCGCGCCGTCGCGCTCGTGAGCATTGCGCGACCCGTCGATTTCGGCCGCCGATTTGATCGCCTTCGGCAGAATGCACGGGTCTTGCCCGCGCACAATCGTCTTGGCGCCGAGGGTCCGCTCGAACCAATGCGCCGCCGTATCGAAATCAAGCCGCACGGTACGGCCGGCATCTCGCAGCGCGACCAGACGTTCTTTCAGTTGATCGGGCGTGCTGATCTTTGCAACAGCGGCGAGATCCGCCCGCGCGTCCGCGTCGATCTTGGCCGGGTCAATGAAAAGCTCGGCTTTGCCGGAGGCCGGCACAATCGCGAATGCCAGCACGACAGGATTATGCGCAACATCGCTGCCGCGAATATTGAGCAGCCAGCAGATCGAGTCCGGCAGCGTCAGCACGGCGGCGTGATGGCCATCCTCTTTCAACCGCCGCTGGACATCAGCGATCTTGTCGGCGGCGCTGCGTCCGGCGAGTGCGAGGGGCTGCACGATGACAGGGGCTGCGGGCGGCGCGGGCCGCGCTTCGCCCCATAGAATGTCGATTGGATTTTTGGGCAGCGGCTTCAGCGTGATGCCCTTCGGGGCCAGCGCTGCGGTGAGGCGTGCAATCTCGCTGACGGTGTGCAGCCAGGGATCGAAGCCGACGATGCTGCCTTTACTGAGGGCATCGGTGAGCCATTCGGCGATGCGGGGACGCGGCAGCAGCGAGACTTCGAAGGCGTCCGTGTCGGTTTCGGCGCGGGCCTGCACAGTGTAGCGGCCATCAATGAACACCGCGGCACGCCGGCGCGTGGCGATGGCAATGCCGGCTGATCCCGTGAAGCCGGTCAGCCATCGCAACCGTTCGGCGGCGGGCGGCACATACTCGCCTTGGTGTTCGTCGGCGCGCGGCACCAGGAAGGCGTCGATCTTGGATTTGGCCAGCCAGCCGCGCAGTGCTTTGAGGCGCTCGGCGACGTGTTCGGGACCGGATGAGGCTTCGAAGGTTTGAAACATGGGATGCGTTTTAGCGCCGGCGCAGGGTCAATGTCGACCAGCCGACGATCCGGTCGTGACGTTCAAGTTGAAAACCAGAGGCGCGGTACGCCGCAATGACTTGCGGCGCCTGCGGAATGAGAATTCCCGAGAGGAGCAGGGTGCCGCTGCGCGCGACTGTGCGGGCGAGAGCGGGCGCCAAGCGTATCAACGGCCCGGCGAGAATGTTGGCGACCACCAGTCCGAAGGGCGGCGATTGGCGCAGCCACGGGTGCGCAACCCCTGTCGCGACGGCGGTCGCGATGCGGTTGGCAACCCCGTTGACGCGCATGTTCTCAGCCGCGACCTTCACCGATTGCACGTCCATGTCGGTCGCGATGATGTCGGCGCCGGGTAGGGCCTTGGCAATGGCAATGGCGAGCACGCCCGAACCGCAGCCGAGGTCGAGAACCGTGTCGAAGGCTTCCGAGCGTGTTAGCCGGTCGATGGCCAGCAGGCACCCGAGCGTCGTGGCGTGGTGCGCCGTGCCGAACGCTTCCCCTGCATCGATCAAAATCGTCGTTGGCCCGCGTGCAACGCGGCCACGATCATGGCTGCCGTGGACCACGAAGCGGCCAGCAGCGACCGGCGGAAGGGCCGCTTGCGAGATGGCAACCCAATTGAGATCGGGCACGTCCTCAACGACGAACGGCGGCAGGGCCCGGCCCATGATTGGGGCAATCTCGGCGACGACGTCGCGGCCTTCGATCCAGTCATTGAAGAAGGCTTCGAGCCGCCATTTGCCCGGCCCATTCTCAAACACGGTCAGGGCGTCTGGTGCTGGTTCGCTAAAGTCTTGCAAGGTGCTGGCTGCATGGTGTGCCAAGTCGCGATCGGTGAAGTCCGCGACCAGTTTCTGTAATGTCATTCGTGCGATGCTTTCAGACCTTGGTGGCTGCCGGTTTGGCGGCAGCCCTGCCGCTATCGTACTCGTAGCCCTCGGCGCTAACCGGGTCCGGCAGCTTGTCGAGGAACGAGTCCCACATCATATCGATGTGCCGCGATGCGGCCTCCGGTGCAAGTGTTGTCAGGCGTCCTGAGGCGTCCTCGGTCACGATTCCATCGCGAACGAGGCGGTCGAGGGCATCTTCGAGGTCAAAATCAACTTTGACGCCAAACGTGCGGGCCAGGTACTGCTCGATCGCCAGATCGATGGCGGGGAAGGTCGGCACGGGTCGCTTTCTCTTTGGCAAGCACGGTGTACAGAAGCATCTCTTCCTTGACGTCTTCCTCAGCGCCGCGCGCCGCAATCTTGAGAATGACGCCGCGATTATCCGCCATGGTATGGAAATAAAGGTTCTGCGCCATCACCACCATGTAGCGCTGCTTCTGGTTCATGAAGCTCATGGCTTGGCGGAAGGCGACGCCGCCCAGACCGGCAACAGCGCCGGCTGCCGCTATCGGGTTGGTCGTGATGAGAGCGATCTTGCCGGCCGCGCCGACGGCGCCCATGCCGAGGCCACCGCCAGCGGTCACGCCAAGACGGAGCTTGTCGAACAAGCGGAAGCGCACTTCAGTATTGGGAAACACCATCTCGATGTCGTTGCGCGGAATGTTCTTGAACAGCTTCATATAGATGTTCTGATCGTTGATACCCGGCGGCAAGCTCGCCCGGTTCTTGGTCACGCGCTTTTCGGCCTGTTCGCGCGTCAGGCCCTCTTCGCGCATGAAATCTTCAACGCGCACGTTAAACGGCTTCAGCTTGAAAAGAATAAAGAGCCGCTGGAAGACGGGGACGTCGAACTCTTCCTTGCGCATGAATTTTTGGAAGCTCCGCCGCTCATGCTTGCGGTTCGAAGCGCCGCGATAATAGATCACGATTTCGTCGAACGCCTTCATATCGACCATTAGATCAAGGCCATAGTGGCTATCCTTGGTCAGGATGAGGTCAACGTCTTTTGGGTTGATGCGTTCGTAGTTGGCACGCTGCAGCAGGCTTTCGACGCTCGATACGATGCGGTGCTTGAGGCGCACGCGCTCTTCGTCTGTGAATTGGCGCGTCATCAACAGGTCGCTGTCGGGCGAAAACGCCTCGTAGATCTGTTCGAGTTCGAGCAGTTGCGAATTGTATTGCTGCTGCCGCCAATAATCGAGGTAGCGGAAGAAACGCCGGGCGTCTTGCGCCTCGCCCGTCGGCCATGCCGAGGGCAGCGTCAGACGATCCATGAGCGCAAATCGCGTGACAGGAATGAAGCGTTCCCGTTTGCGCTCGGCATCGGGCTTCAGAATTTCCGTTTGCGGTGCCGCGCTTGGAGATGCTGAAGCGTCCGATGCACCATTTTGGGCTTGGCGACGCAGGCCGAACTTGCTGAAAAAGCCGGTGCTCTGTTTCCCACCGTCAGCCGACATATCCGCTGCAGACATCACGCAATCTCCCGCTAGACCCGTACCCGTTACTGAACCCCTGCGCTGAGTGTTGCGCAGTCCCCTGGCCATGCCGCCTAGGTCTTAGCGTTTCAGGTTGGGAGTTGTCGAGACTAAGTGCCTCAATCGGCAGAGTTTTGACCACTCTGTGACCAGGATGGGCCGCACATGCTTTTTGAGTCCGCAAGGGGCTTCGCTTTCAGAGGTCTGACAATGCACTGAAAAGAGCTGTTTTGGGGGTGCTGGAGCACAACGGCAGTCGAGAGGCTAAAGCGGTTTATAACTTTCCCCCGCGCCACAGTGGCGCCCAGGTTCGGCTAAGAGTTGTACTCCTGAAGTAGAGTTAATCTCGGGGGCGCACGTGTTTGGATCAGGTGCACGGGTCAATGGTTTCGGGGGCATCGGGCCGCTTGTCTGCGGGATGATGATTTTGGCGCCCGCCCGCGCCAGCGCAGAAGATCTGGTGTTGCCATACGCTTGCACCGTCAGCGGCAACGCGGTCCACGTGTCGCCATCCAACGACAATACCTATCGTATCGTCGGCCGCCGCGATGAGCGGCCGTTTGTTGCCTGTGCCAAGAGCGCGAGTGCCTGCGAGACCATGATGGTGCATCGCTTTTCCGTCGAGTGCGATGGCGTGACGGTGCCTTGGACGCGGGTTGCGCAAGCCGCGTCGGAGCGCGGCGTGCCGCTGCCTGCGAATTTGCCGGAAGGCTTTGCGCCGGTCAGCACGCTTTCAGGGCGGTTCGTTCTGCCAGCCTTGACGCGGGCGCCGGGCTATGTCGCGCCGCGGGTTGCCACGCAGGACTTATCTCCCGATAGCGTCATCGAAGCTCCGATCGAGCGTTCAGAGAAATCAGACCGTCCGTGGGTAACTGAGGTGCGCGCCGACGTCTTGCGCGCTGCGCCTAGCAGCGCCGCCGGCCGGCTTGCTGCATCGCTCGTCGCCGTCTTCCTGATGTTGCTTGCCGCCAGCATGATTGCCGCGGGGCGCTGGCGCTTGCCGTCGTTCCAGTTGGCGTCATCGCCAGTCGCGGCTGGGCTATTTGCGGGCCGTTTTGGGCGCACGTTTCAGCGTGGCATGGCAGGGCTTCGTCAGGCGCGCTCGTCGATCGCGCAGGCTTGGCAGCGCAGCGCGGCGCGGGCTCCAAGCGACGACTTGGCCAATGCTGCCCTGATGCTGAACGCGCGCCTGATCGAAGTCGAACTGAGCGTCGCATCACTGCAGACGCACCTTCTGCTGCGCGATGTTTTGTATTCCGAGATCGACGCCATTCGCGGCCGCATTACCGAACTCGAACGGTTGATGACGCGCCGCGCGCCTCAGAAATCCGCATCCGCTGTGCGCGCGTTGATTCGTGAACTCGATCGCATCAGCCGGATTGCCCATAGCGCCGGGCAAGAGACCGCGGACACAGCACAAGAGCACCCGGCCGCTGCGAGCATGCCGCAATCGATCGGCGAAGCCTATCGCATCCTCGGCATCAATCCGGATGCCGCGCCGCAGATTGCGAAAAAGCTGGTCGATGCCCTGCGCATGAGCTGGCATCCGGACCATGCGCGCGATGAACCCGACCGCTTGCGCCG
This sequence comes from Hyphomicrobium sp., assembly GCA_016716675.1. GTDB lineage: Bacteria > Pseudomonadota > Alphaproteobacteria > Rhizobiales > Hyphomicrobiaceae > Hyphomicrobium_B. The sequence goes on along the minus strand of JADJVG010000005.1, from coordinate 176,341 downwards.
TGAGGAGCGGATGAAGCAAATCAACGCCGCGTGGGATATGATCAAGTCGCAACGGGTGGCCGCGTAACAGGCGTATCGCCAAATCCCGATGAAAACAAAAAAGGCGCCCCAAACGCGTGGAGCGCCTTTCTGACAGATGAGCCTATGTTCCGTTTCCTTCCGGAAACGTTATGCCGAATAGCGGTGCGCCACCGGCAGCAGTTGCACGTCTTCGGGCGTCAACGGAACCGGTTCAAGATGCGTCAGTGTATGGCGCCGCCGGCCCTGCGTCGTTTCCCGTTGTGACACTGCAATAGAGTTTGGCGTCTCCGTCACGCCAACCTTGCCTTCTTGAGCGTGCCCGCGCACGACGTAGCGATGATCACTCATGGATAGCTCCTCCATTAGGCTCTACCCTCCCCAACGCTTGGACTTGTTTTAAGTGTTACGCCCCCGCGCAACAAAACTCACAAAAGAGCATTACGTCAGATGTCGGACTTTAAAAACGCTATAGTTTACAGGCTGCTGCAGCTTTCCCGCGCAGTGCTGCCACCGTGTCAGAATGATGATGAAATGCGGCGGATCATAGGCTGATGCGCCGTGTACGACTTAAAATAATCTGATCATATGACGTCGATGAAGTTCGCGACCACGCGCTTGCTGGAGCCATCGTCAAAGGTAATGGTCAGCTTGTTGCCATCGACAAACGTCACTGTGCCATCGCCGAATTTTTCGTGACGCACGCGCGTTCCGTTGCGAATGCCCGGCGCCTTCGCCGACGACGACGCCACGAGCTCTCCTTCAATGGTCATCGGCCCGCGCGCCTGCCGCTTCTTCTGTTTTTCATCGCTGCGGCTCCAGTTCTGCTGCGCGCGCTGCCAGCCGGGCGTATCATACGAGGATGCGAACGGTGTTGCCGAGGCATTGCGATCGAAGCGGCTGACGCCGTAGGGGTTGGCATAGCCGTAGCCCTGGGTGATGCCGCCATAGGGCGATTGATTTTCTACGACGCTGACGTTGGCTTCCGGCAGTTCATCGACAAAGCGCGATGGGATAGCGGATTGATAAAGGCCACGGTTGCGGCGGTTCTGCGCAAACGAGATTTTGGCGCGTACTTTTGCGCGCGTGACGCCGACGTAAGCAAGGCGGCGCTCCTCTTCGAGACCGGCTTTGCCGCTTTCGTCGAGTGATCGTTGATGCGGAAACAAACCTTCTTCCCAGCCGGGCAAGAATACGGTGCCGAATTCGAGACCCTTGGCGGCGTGCAACGTCATCAGGGAGACGCGCTCGCCGTCGTTGCCCTGGTCAACGTCCATCACCAGCGAGACATGTTCGAGGAAGCCAGCAAGGCTTTCGAAATCATGCATGAAGCGCACGAGTTCCTTCAAGTTCTCAAGGCGCGCCTGGGCCTGCGGGCTCTTGTCGGCCTGCCACATGGCGGTATAGCCGGATTCATCGAGGATCAGTTCGGCCAGCTCGGTGTGGCGCATGTCGGGGATGCGCGACCGCCAGCGTTCAAACGATTGCATCAGATCGTGCAGCGAGCGCCGAGCCTTATTAGCGAGTTCATCGGTTTCGATGATCTCGCGCGCCGCCTGATACATCGGCACGCCGCGCGCACGAGCAAGTTCGTGAATGCGCTTGACCGTGGTGTCGCCTAGGCCGCGCTTGGGAACGTTGACGATGCGCTCGAATTTCAAATCGTGCGACGGATTGGCGACGATTTCGAGGTACGCTATGGCGTCCTTGATTTCCTGACGTTCATAAAACCGCGGGCCGCCGATGACACGATAGGGCAGCCCAAGCGTGATGAAGCGATCTTCGATCACGCGCATCTGGAACGACGCGCGCACCAGAATGGCGACATCGTTGAGGTTATATTTCTGCCGCTGCAACTGTTCGATGTCGTCACCGATCGAGCGGGCTTCGGCTTCATCATCCCAGAAATTGGCAACCGAGACCGTCTCGCCCGCTACGCCGTCCGTGAACAGCGTTTTGCCGAGGCGGCCTTCGTTCTTGGCGATCAGGCCGGATGCGGCCGCCAGGATGTTGCCGGTCGAGCGATAGTTGCGTTCCAACCGGATGACGGTTGCGCCCGGGAAGTCCTTATCGAAGCGCAGGATGTTGTCGACCTCTGCGCCGCGCCAGCCGTAGATCGACTGATCGTCGTCGCCGACGCAGCAGACATTCGGGCAGCCCTGCGCAAGCAGGCGGAGCCAAAGGTACTGCGCGACGTTGGTGTCCTGGTATTCATCGACCAGAATGTAGCGGAAGCGCTTGTGGTAGCTGGCCAGCACATCGGGGTGTTCGCGGAACAGCCGCAGACATTCGAGCAGCAGATCGCCGAAGTCGCAGGCGTTCAAATCCTTGAGGCGGCTCTGATAGGCGGCGTAGAGATCGCGCCCCTTGCCGGCCGCAAATGCGAAGGCTTCGCCGTGGGGCACCTTGTCCGGCGTGAGGCCCTTGTTCTTCCAGCTATCGATCAGGCTGGCCAGCTGACGCGCCGGCCAGCGCTCCTTATCGACGCCCGCCGCTTCGATCACCTGTTTCAGCAAGCGGATCTGATCGTCGTCATCGAGGATCGTGAAGCCGGACTTCAATCCGACGAGCTCGGCGTGGCGCCGCAGAATTTTGACGCCGATCGCGTGGAAAGTGCCGAGCCACGCCATGCCCTCGACCGCGCCGCCGATCAGCGCACCGATGCGCTCACGCATTTCGCGCGCCGCCTTGTTGGTGAAGGTCACGGCCAGGATTTGCGACGGGTAGGCTTTGTTGGACGCCAGAATGTGAGCGATGCGAGTCGTGAGTACCCGCGTCTTGCCGGTGCCCGCGCCTGCCAGCACCAGAAGCGGACCTTCGGTTGCTTCGACCGCCGCCCGCTGTTCCGGGTTCAGGCCGTCGAGGAATGTTGGTTGTGGCCGGCTCGCGGCCATGGCGCGTTCGGAGATGGATCGCTTGGGCGCGGCGTTCTCGCCGCCGGAAGCCTCGCCGAAGGTCACCTGCTGCACATCCGGGCGTTGAGGCACAACAACGCCTGACGCCGGTCTGGCCGGGGCTTGCGGCAGATCGAACGGGATATCATCTTCAAAATCATCGGGGCTGTGTTCCGGGCCCGACCCGGGGGGCGTTTTGCGACTCGCGCTCATGAAACTCAGGTAGCTTACTAGGGCTGGTCCTACAACCGGCGGATTTGCCGGTTAGCGAAGCTGTGAACAACCTTGGCTCGACCGCGAAAGTTTAAGCAAATGACTGGAATTGCGCCCATTTTCAGGTTCAGTCAGGGTGGACGTTATGCAATAACCTGAAACGTGGGTGAAAACCCGCTTCCTGGGCTATCGCTCGGCGTGAGACAATGCCGCGCTCGGGACAAATCGGTCGCTTGATGAATAACGCGCTCCTCTATCTTGGCGGTCTTCTCGTCGTTGCGTTGGCGGCGCTTTTTGCCGTGCCGCATTTCGTTGACTGGAATGGCTATCGCGGCATTTTCGAAGAGGAAGCCTCCAAGGTTCTCGGCCGCGACGTGCGGGTCGGCGGCGCCGTGAGTGTTCGCTTGCTGCCAACGCCCTTTGTGAGCTTCGAGAAGGTCCGGCTGGCTGATCCGACAGGCCAGACGGGTGAGCCTTTCGTGAGCGCCGATCTTTTCACCATGCGGCTTTCCGGTCCTGCGCTGTTGCGTGGGGTGCTCGAAGCTAACGATATTGAACTTGAACGCCCGGAGTTGACACTTGCCCTCGACCGGCAAGGTGGCGGCAACTGGACGAGCGTGCAGATCAAGTCAGCGGCCTTGCCGTTTGTACCCCAGTCGGTGGCGCTGCATTCGGTCAACATCATCGATGGGGCAATCTCCATCTACAACGCCGATGCCCAACAGATCGCGCGCGTGAGTGACGTCAACGGTGAATTCTCGGCTGACGCATTGAAAGGCCCTTACAAATACAAGGGCCGGGCGACATGGTCCGGTGAAGAGCGCGACGTTAGGTTCGCGACGACAGCGCCCGACGCAACTGGGGCGTTTCAGATTAAAACCAACATCCGCGCGCTCGTTTCCGGTTCGGCCTATGCGCTCGATGCCACGGTTGAAAATCTGTCGACTACGCCACGCATCTTCGGAGGTTTGACCGGCCAGATTCCCGTGCATCAGATTTCCGGGCATCAGAAGGCTTCTACCGGTGCGGCCGATGCCACGGTGGACGCCGGTGAACCGCCGGTGCTGGACCTCAAATCCCGCTTTGAAGCCACTACCGCCGGTGCCAAAGTAACAGACATCGAACTCGGCGTTGAAAACGTCGCTGAACCGCAATTGATCAACGGCTCGGCGACGGCGGAATGGGGCATTGAGGAGCGGCTCGATATCCGACTGGAGTCGAAGTGGCTGGACCTCGATCGCTTGGCTGGTGCCGGTCAAGGAAGTGCAACCTTCCTGAAGGTCAAGCAGCTCGGCTTGTCGGTGTTGCGCGGCTTGGCAGGAAACGGTGAAGCGTCCGCCAGAATTGAGATCGATCAGGCCAAGCTCGGCGGTGAGACGGCCGGTTCTGTAAAAATTGACGCAGAGCGGAGCGGCACCGCGGTGCGTCTCAATGATTTGAGAGCTGGATTGCCAGGCGGATCACGCCTGCAAATGTCCGGCGATCTCAAGGAAGCCGATGGCAAGGTCAGCTTTGCGGGCGCTGGCCATATTCACGGCACCAACATTGCCCGGCTTCTCGATTGGGCTGCGAAATCGGGTGCAAATCTCGACATCAAAGCCGAAGGGCCATTTTCCGCCGAAGGGCACGTGTTGATCTCGGACGACCGCTTCGAATTGACGGAAGCTTCCGCCGATATCGGCGGCAGACCCATTTCCGGCGATGTTGTCGTCAGTGGCGATACCCGCCAGCGTGTTGCGGTGACGCTCGAAGCCGCCAGTCTCGACAGCAGCGAGGTGTTTCCTAAGACCGCCGAAATTCTAGAGGCGAGCCTGAGGCGAGCCTTCGGTCTCGCCGCACTCGACAAGAAAACCGACACTGCGGCGGCCGCGAGTGCGCCTGAAAATTCCGGCGACATTAGCGTGCGCGTGTTGGCCGGTGAGTTCAAACATCGCGATCAGGTGTTCCGCAACGTCGATGCGACGGCCCGCCTCGATGGCGGAAATATAAGCATACCGTCGGCCAAATTGACCACGGCATCGGGATTGACCATCAGCGTCGACGCGCGCATCAGCGGCGCACAAGAACAGCCGAAAGGCACGCTATCCTACGATGTGGTGGCCAACACAGCGGACGCCGTGAAAGACTTGGCGTCGATCACCGCGCTGGTTGGGACCATGCCGGCGGACCATCTGGCGCGTGTGACGTCGGCGAAGTTGGCGGGACTTGTCCGCCTGGGCAGCAGAAATCCGGCAAGTGCGGACATCACCGTTGACGGTGTGGTGCAGTCGGCACGCTTCAAGGCGAGCGCCGAGTTCGATGGCGGATGGCAAGGCTGGCGCACCGACCCGAGCCGCGTTCGCGCCTCGGTGCGCTCTACGTCACTGGCGGGCTTGCTGTCGGCGTTCGGTTTCGAGGGCGACCCGGCGGCAGTTCCGGGCGCGCACGACGCCGAGTTGGCATTTGCATCCAGTGGCCGCATTGCGGATGGCGCAGCGGCGACACTCGAAATCGACGCGTCAGGGTTCAAGTCGTCTTACGACGGGCGCATTGCCATTCCGCGTGACGCACCGGTGAACGTTGCAGGCGTGGCGCAAGTCACGGCCGAAAGCGCCAGCGATCTACTGAGTGCCGTTGGCATCCGTGCCGTAAGCGGTACTGACGGCGTGCCCGTGCAAGGCAAATTCGAGACGACGCGCGACGCCGGCAAGTGGAGCATCGCTTCGCGCCGCGTCATGCTCGGCGGCACCCAGCTTTCAGGCTCGGCAACCGTTGCCGCGGCGGCGGATGGCGCGCCGGTCGTCAGCGCCGATTTGCAAGCCGATACCGTCACGATTGCTGGTTTGCTGGCGCCGCTGCATGACGTCATCGCCGATGCGCAGGCCGGTGGCGACGGCGATATCTGGCCGCGCGGGGTCTTCAATTTCAACGCGATTGGCAGAGCGAGCGGCGATGTTCGATTGCGCTACACCACGCTCAGCGTGCTCCCTGGCGTCTTGGCGCGCGATGGTAGCGTCGCCATCGCCTTCGCGCCCGGCAAGGTTGCGATCACGGATCTCACCGGCAAGGCCGCTGGCGGAGCGCTGTCGGGCGCTGTGCAATTCACCCAGGCGGCGAGCGGCGTGGCGTTCGATGGGTCCTTGAAAATCAATGGTGCCCGGCTCGACCAGCTGAGCCGCTCGGCGCGCGGTACGGCAACCATAGACGCTAAGGCAACAGCGCAGGCGCAAAGTCCGGGCGGTCTGTTGGCTGTCCTGTCAGGCACTGGCACGGTGGCGCTGGATGCTGTGTCGCTTCCGGCTCCGGGGCCGGCGGTTGGCGAAGGTGTGATCGCCGCAGTCCTGGCGAACAAAATTCCAAATCAGCCCGGCGATGTGTCGAATGCCTTCCAGGAGGCTGTCGCCAGGGCAACGGCCGACCTTGGCAGCCGCACCATTCCCTTTGTCATCGCCGATGGCATCGTGAAGCTGGATGCGGTGACGCTCGACGCCTCTGCGGGTGCCGTCACCACCTCGACGATGCTCGACCTCACGTCGCTTGCCATCGACAGTGCATGGCAGGTGTCGGCCAGAGTGCCGCCCTTGCCGCCGCCTGCGGAACCTCTGCCGGGCTGGGTGCCGTCGCCGTCGAAGGGGCCGTTGCCGCCGGCAGCCGTGGTCTATACCGGCAACGTCGGCGAGCTGTCGGAGTTGGCGGTCAACACCGATGTATCCGACATGCAGCGTGAACTGGCGGTGCGCCAGCTCGAACGCAATGTTGAAGAGCTGGAGCGGCTCAGGCGTCTGGACGAATATCGCGCCAAACAAGAGCAAGACCGCCGCCGGGCGCTGGAAGCCGAACGCGCGGCTGCTGCTGCCGCTGCAAAAGCTGCCGCCAGTGCGCCACCGCCACCGGTGCCCGCCCCTGCGTTGCCGCCAGTGTTGCCGGAATCGGCAGGCACGGCCACCGGTCCGCAATCGGCCGCGCCGCCCGTTTCACCATCCGACCAATCCGCCGCCAGTGCCGCCGGCAAGCCGCCTGTTCTGGTCGAGCAGATTCCGCCGCCCGCGCCACAACCAGTAGCCCGGCCACAGCCCGCGCGCGCTTCTCCGCCACGACCGTCGCAGGCGCGGCGCACAACGTCCGACGAACTTATGAAATCACTCGGCGGTCTGCCGTAGAGGGTCAGCCCCGCGGGCGTTGGACCGCTCTTCGAGACGGTGCAGCAGCCAGACCCGCACGGCGCTCGACAGCCCGGCTTGGCCGCGTTGTTTATCGATTGCCCCGACCAGTGCCGCCAATGTCGCGCCGTCTTCCGCAGCGGCTACTTTCAGCGCGTTCCAGAATTCAGCTTCCAGCGATATTGACGTGCGGTGCCCATCGATCGAAAACGAGCGTTTGACCGGCCGGGTCACGAGGCGTTGCCGGGATCGAAATCGTCATCGAAAGCGGCGCCGCGTGCCGGCAACTGCGCATCATCGAGCGTGCGATCCTTGAGCCGCTCTTCGCTGGCAGCGGCCTCTTTTTCGGCTTTCGTACGGCCGAAGCGGACGCGGTTGGCCTCCGCCCGTTTCTCCGCCTCTGCGCGCTCGCGCGCTTTACGGAACTTGTTGAGATTGACGATATCAGCGGTCATGGCAAGCGGTCCTCACTGTCCACAGTGGCGCCTGATTAAGCGTCCGGTCCAATCATTTTCTCCGGCCGGACAATCGCGTCGAAATCCTCTGCCGAAATGCCTGCAGCGATCGCTTCTTCGCGGAGCGTCGTGCCGTTCTTGTGCGCGGTCTTGGCGATCTTGGCGGCGCGGTCGTAGCCGTACTTTTCCTTGAGCGGCGTGACCAGCATCAGCGAGTTGGCGAGGCCCTCGGCGATGTTGTCGAGGCGCGGCTCGATGCCCACGACGCAGTTGTCGGTGAACGACACGGCGGCATCCGCCAGCAGGCGCACCGACTGCAGGAAGTTGTAGGCCATCATCGGATTGAAGACGTTCAGTTCGAAGTGGCCCTGGCTGCCGGCAAAGCCGATCGCGGCGTTGTTGCCGTGGATGTGGGCGGCGACCTGGGTCAGCGCTTCGCACTGGGTCGGGTTGACCTTGCCCGGCATGATCGACGAGCCCGGCTCGTTCTCGGGCAGCGCCAGTTCGCCGAGGCCGGCGCGCGGGCCCGAGCCCAGGAAGCGGATGTCGTTGGCGATCTTGAAGCAGCTCATGGCGACCGTGGTGATGGCGCCGTGCGTCATCACCATCGCGTCGTGGGCGGCCAGCGCCTCGAACTTGTTGGGCGCGGAGGTGAAGGGCAGGCCGGTGATGGCTGCGATCTGCTTGGCGACCTTCTCGGCGAAGCCGGCAGGCGACGCGAGGCCGGTGCCGACCGCGGTGCCGCCCTGCGCCAGTTCCATCAGCATCGGCAGCGTCTGCTCGATGCGCCGGATGCCGTTGTCGATCTGCTGTGTGTAGCCGGAGAATTCCTGGCCAAGCGTCAGCGGCGTCGCGTCCTGGGTGTGCGTGCGGCCGATCTTGATGATGTCCTTCCAGGCCGTGGCCTTGGCGTCGAGCGCGGCGCGCAATTTCTGCAGGGCCGGGATCAGCCGATGCACGACCTCTTCGGCGCAGGCGATGTGCATGGCCGTCGGATAGGTGTCGTTCGACGACTGGCTCATGTTGACGTGGTCGTTCGGGTGGACCGGCTTCTTCGAGCCCATCTCGCCGCCGAGCATCTCGATGGCGCGGTTCGAGATCACCTCGTTGGCGTTCATGTTCGACTGCGTGCCCGAGCCGGTCTGCCAGACGACGAGCGGGAAATGGTCGTTCAGCTTGCCGTCGATGACCTCTTGAGCCGCCTTGATGATCGTCTCGCCGAGCTTCTGATCGAGTTTGCCGAGCGCCATGTTGGTCTCGGCCGCCGCCCGCTTGACGATGCCGAGTGCGCGGATGATCGGCGCTGGCTGCTTTTCCCAGCCGATCTTGAAATTGCCGAGACTGCGCTCGGCCTGTGCGCCCCAATATTTGTCGGCGGCGACTTCGATCGGGCCAAAGGTGTCGGTCTCGGTGCGGGATTTGCTCATTGGGTCACTGTTGGTTTTGCTGATGGTTTTGGCTTCGATAGCACAGCGGCGCGGCGCGCGTCATCCCGGAGTCTTTACGTGGCGCATTCAACGCAGCGTCGCGGGGGTGGCGGTGGCGCGCGCTCTGGGAGGGTGCCGCGAGAACGGCTGATATAGTGGTGTTCGGGGCGACGTGTCAGGCGCTGCGCCGTGGAATGGAGCGCGCATTTTCATCTGGGGCCTGTTGTGGTAGGCCTCCGCTTCCGTGATTTGAAATTCGACATGAGGCTTGTGATGCGCTGCGCCAACATTTCCGTTTCCGGCTTGGATCTTGATGGGGCTGCAGCGGCAGACGCGGCCACAACAACAGCCGCCAGCGACCTCGGCGCAATGCCGGAATGGGATTTAAGCGACCTCTACACCTCTTCCGACGCGCCGGAAATCGAACATGACAAGGCAGCCGCCGCCAAGGAAGCCGCCCGCATGAAGGCTGCCTATCAAGGCAAGCTGGCTGGCTTGGCGAAGGATGGCGCGCAGCTCGCGGTCGCGATCAAAGACTATGAGAAGCTGTCGGACCTGATGGGCAAGCTGGCGTCGTATGCGGGGCTCTATTATGCCCAGAAGCAGGCTGATCCGGCGCGTGCCAAATTCTACGGCGACGTATCGGAATCGCTCACCAAGACATCGACCGATCTGATCTTCTTCGAACTCGAACTCAATCAGATCGACGACGCGGTGCTGAGCGCAGCCCTCACGCATAAAGACCTGAAGCGCTATGCGCCGTGGTTCCACGACCTGCGCAAGGAAAAGCCGCATCAGCTCGACGAAAAGCTCGAGACACTGTTCACGGAGAAATCACAGACCGGCCGCGCCAGCTGGACGCGGTTGTTCAACGAAACCATGTCGAGCCTGAAGATTCAGGTGAAGGGCGAGAAGGAGCCGCTCGGCCTTGAGCAGACGCTCAATCGCCTGTCAGATAAGGATGAAAAGAAGCGCAAGGCCGCCTCTGAAGCGTTGGCGAAAACCTTTAAGGCCAACATTTCTCTGTTCACGCTGATCACGAACACGCTCGCCAAGGATAAGGAAATCTCCGACCGCTGGCGGCACTTCACGGACGTTGCCGACAGCCGCCACTTGGCCAACCGCGTCGAAGCGCCCGTCGTCGATGCGCTTGTTGCGAGCGTGCGCGCCGCCTACCCGCGGACATCGCACCGCTATTACAAAATGAAGGCCAAATGGCTCGGCAAGAAGAAGCTCAATTCATGGGATCGCAACGCCCCGCTGCCTGAAAAGCCGGAGCGTGTGATCAAGTGGCCGGAAGCCGAAAAGATCGTGCTCGACGCCTATAAAGGTTTCGCGCCCGAGATGGCTGGCATCGCGAAAGAGTTTTTCGACAAGAATTGGATCGATGCGCCGGTGAAGCCGGGTAAGGCGCCGGGAGCCTTTTCAGCATCCACCGTGCCTTCGGTGCATCCCTATGTAATGATGAACTATCTGGGCAAGCCGCGCGATGTGATGACGCTCGCCCATGAGCTTGGCCATGGCGTTCACCAGATGCTGGCCCGTGACCAGGGTCCGCTGCTGGCACCGACGCCGCTGACGCTGGCCGAAACCGCGTCTGTCTTCGGCGAGATGCTGACGTTCCGCGCGTTGCTCAGTGAAGCCAAGGATAAGCGCGAGCGCAAAGCCATGCTGGCCTCCAAGGTCGAGGACATGATCAACACGGTTGTGCGCCAGATCGCGTTCTACTGCTTCGAGCGCAAGGTCCACGAGGAACGCCGCAAGGGCGAGCTGACATCCGAGCGGTTGAATGAAATTTGGATGGAAGTTCAACGCGAAAGCCTAGGCCCGGCGATTGAACTCAAGCCCGGCTACGAAGTGTTTTGGTCCTACATTCCGCACTTCATTCATTCGCCATTCTACGTTTACGCCTACGCATTTGGGGATTGCCTCGTGAACTCTCTGTACGGGCTCTATGCCGAGGCGCATCCTGGATTCGTCGGCAAGTACTTTGAAATGCTCAAGGCTGGTGGGTCCAAGCACCACTCGGAACTTCTCGCGCCGTTCGGCCTCGACGCCCGCGATCCCGAGTTCTGGAATAAGGGCCTAAAGGTACTCGAAGGTATGATCGACGAACTGGAGGCCATGGATAAGGTGGTTTGAGCCGCTGGACGAGGGGGTGGGTGCGACTCAATGGCAGGTCTTCCTGTCAAGGGCGAATGCCACGTCACGGCACCAATTTGCCGCTTCCCAATGACAGCAGGTGGGAGTAGACACCCGCGACTTTGCTGCAGTGCAGCTTTAAAGAAAAGGCGAGGTGCCTGATGGCACAGACGCAGGCATCGGCTTCAAGCGCGGATCACGGCGCAGCCGACGGGGATCACCCTCAAAAATACTGGGCACTTGTGATTGGTGCCATTGGTGTGGTGTTCGGAGATATCGGGACGAGCCCACTCTATGCGTTCAAGGAAGCCATTACGGCGGCCGCGCATAGAAGCCTCGATATTCGCGAGGCGACAATCGGCGTACTGTCGATGATCCTGTGGGTTTTGATCCTCATCGTCACCATCAAGTACGTGATCATTCTGTTGCGTGCCGACAATAAAGGCGAGGGCGGTACGTTCGCACTCATGGCGCTGGGGCAATCGGTTGCCAAACGCAGCGCGCCGCTGTTGTTCACTCTCGGCGTGGCAGGGGCATCATTCTTCTACGGCGATGCGATCATCACGCCTGCGATCTCGGTGTTGTCGGCCGTTGAAGGGTTGAAGCTGGTCGCGCCGGTGTTCGAACATTTGGTGATCCCGGTGGCGCTGGTGGTGCTCGTCGGGTTGTTCTGGATGCAGTCGCAAGGTACCGACCGTGTGGCGCGCTATTTCGGACCGATCACCGTGATCTGGTTTATCGTGCTGGGGCTCGGTGGGCTCATGCACATTACGGACAACCCCTATGTGCTCACGGCCATCAATCCGTTGAACGGCATCATCTTCGTCGCCAAGCATCAAGTGGTTGGCTTGACGATTATGGGGCTTGTGTTTCTGGCGGCGACGGGCGCAGAAGCGCTCTATGCCGATCTCGGGCATTTTGGCCGCCGGCCGATCCAGACCGGCTGGTTCATGCTGGTATTCCCGGCGCTGCTGCTCAATTATTTCGGCCAGGGTGCACTCGTCATGGCCGACCCGACGGCGCTCGAAAATCCATTCTACCGTCTGTATCCGGAATGGGCGCTGATCCCGATGGTCATCCTCTCTACGATGGCGACCGTGATTGCCAGCCAAGCCGTGATTACCGGTGCGTTCTCGCTGACGCGACAGGCCATTCAGCTCGGTCTCATTCCGCGCCTCGAAATTCGACACACGTCGGCAAGCATGGCCGGCCAGATTTATATGCCGCGCGTAAACTGGGCGTTGTTCCTGGCGGTGACGACAGCCGTGTTGGTGTTCCGCTCGTCATCGAACCTGGCCGCTGCCTACGGCGTGTCAGTTACCGCTGCCATGGTGATCGACAGCTTGATGGCCTTCTTCGTGATTTGGAAGTGCTGGAAGTGGCCGATGTGGCGCGCGGCCCTGCTGATCATTCCGTTCTTGGTCATCGAACAAGTGTTCTTTGCCGCCAATATCCTGAAGACTTTTGAAGGTGGTTGGGTTCCGCTGTCGATCGCCGCCATGCTTGCCCTCATCATGTTCACATGGGTGCGCGGCACGCGGCTGCTGGCCAAGGTCACCAAACGCAACGAAGCCGAACTCGATTGGCTGGTGCGTAAGCTCGAAGCCAAGCCGCCGCATCGCGTGCCGGGTACCGCCGTCTTCCTGACGGGAGATCCCTACGCCGCGCCGACGTCGATGATGCACAACCTCAAGCACAACCGCGTCATGCACGAGCGCAACATCCTGCTGTCCATCAAGACGGAAGACACGCCGCGCATCGCCCGTCACGAGCGAATCATGGTCGAGCGAGTATCCGACCATTTCATCCGGATCATTGCGCGATACGGCTTCATGGAAACGCCGAGTGTGCCGAAGATCCTGGAGCATTGCCGCCGCAAGGATTGCAACATCGACATGGGCGCGACGTCGTTCTTTCTGTCGCGCCGCTCGTTGCGTGTGACCACCAAGTCGGAAATGCCGCGCTGGCAGGAGAGACTTTATATTGCGCTCGCTGGTAGCGCCGAGGACGCGACGACGTACTTCCAGATTCCGACGGACCGGGTGGTTGAGGTCGGTACCCAGGTTGCCGTTTAGTTCGCTGTTACCGCTTCATGGCGGGTGAACACTTCGGAGCTGCCGTCTTTCTTGACGAGCAGGACGTCGTAGGCGTCCTGCCGTCCATCGACTTCCATGCCGGGCGAACCAATCGGCATGCCTGGGACGCTCAGGCCGATCGCATCAGGCTTTGTCTCCAAAAGGCGTTGGACGTCGGCCGCTGGAACATGCCCCTCAATGACATAGCCGCCGATCTTGGCGGTGTGGCAGCTGGCATACTTTCCGCCCATACCTAGGCGGGCTTTTTGCTGGTTTAGCTCGCTGCGCGGCAGATCCTTCATGGTCAGATCGAAGCCATTCGACTTCATGTGCTCAACCCAAGCATGGCAACACTCGCAGGTCGGGGAGCGGAGGACCTCGCCTTGCTCGGCGGCGCCGGCCACTCCGGCCATTGTAACCAAAAGCGCCAAACTTATTAGGGATCGTGCCATTCATGGGCCCTGTGACTTTAGAATTTGATCAATGCCAAAAATGTTAGCCCAAAGTGGGTAGGCAGGTCAGGATAGCATGCGACTAGGGGTTATATGGGAGCTACGAAATTCGGTCATTCTCCTAATGACAGGACTGTAGCGCCTTGAAGGCGCCGTTCCTTTCGGCTACCACAGTGGCAATCGTGCACCGTAATCATTGATTACCACCACAACCTGCGGAGGCTTCAAGGTGAGCATCGAAACTTCTATCGGACATCCCGAAATGGACTACGCTGAACACAACCGGACCTATGCAGGTTTTCTGACGCTTGCGAAGGCTGCGATCGGTGCAATGGTTGTGCTGCTTGTCGGCATGTTCGTTTTCTTGGTTTGAGGTGTTTCCGGCGTTTCGCTGGTTGATCAATCTTGAGCCAGGGCAGACTCGATCCAGTCGGTCTGCCCTTTTCATATCCGGCCGAACATTGCGGCCGTCCCCCCTTAAATGGAAGCGTTCATGGTCACCATTGCAGTCACCCGGGAAGCGGCAGATGAGCCGCGCGTCGCTGTTTCGCCGGAAACGGTGAAAAAGTTTGGCGCGCTCGGAGCCAAGGTGCGCGTCGAATCTGGCGCTGGCAGCCGTTCGCGATTTTCTGATGACGCCTATACCGCCGCTGGCGCCGAAGTCGTCAGTCACGCCGACGCATTGTCCGGTGCTGACATTCTGATGAAAGTCCGCCGGCCGTCAGACGACGAGATCAAAGCGTTGAAGCCGGGCGCGATCGTCGCCGCCATGATCGACCCATACGGCGATCGGGCCGCGCTTGATGCGATGGCCGCCACCGGCGCGTCGGTCTTCTCGATGGAATTCATGCCGCGCACCACGCGCGCGCAGTCGATGGACGTGCTGTCGAGCCAGGCGAACCTTGCGGGCTATAAAGCCGTTGTCGACGCAGCCGCCATGTTCGGTCAGGCGCTGCCGATGATGATGACACCGGCAGGCACGGTGCCCGCCGCCAAGGCCTTCATCATGGGCGTCGGCGTTGCCGGCCTTCAGGCGATTGCAACGGCCCGTCGCCTTGGTGCGCAGGTCACTGCAACCGACGTGCGCCCCGCCACCAAAGAGCAGGTGCAGTCGCTTGGTGCCAAGTTCGTCGCCGTTGAAGACGACGAGTTCAAGCAAGCACAGACAGCTGCCGGTTATGCCAAGCCGATGAGCCCTGAGTATCAGGCCAAACAAGCCGAACTCGTCGCCAACCACATCAAGCTGCAGGACATCGTCGTCACGACGGCCCTCATTCCGGGCCGCCCGGCGCCGAAACTCATCACGCGCGCGATGGTCGAGAGCATGAAGCCGGGCGCCGTGATCGTCGATCTTGCGGCCGAGCGCGGCGGCAATTGCGAACTGACCGTTCCGGGCCAGACCATCGAGACGCCGAACGGCGTCAAGATCGCCGGGCCGCTCAATCTCGCAGGCACCATCGCGGTCAACGCGTCGAGCCTCTACTCCAAGAACCTGTTGGCGTTCCTTGAGACGATGTTCGACAAAAAAGAAAAGACCTTCGCCGTCAATTGGGACGACGACATCATCAAGGGCACGCTGGTTGCCAAGGGGGGCGCGATCGTCCACCCGAACCTCGCCGCCAAGAGCCCATGAGGACAACATCCATGCCCAGAATTTCCAATACACTCATCGCTACGCTGGCTCTGGCGGCCGTCTCATTCCCGGGCGCGGCCTTCGCATCCTCCGGTGAAGCGGTCAGTCCGTTCGTCTTCGAATTCATGGTGTTCGTGATTGCGATTTTCGTCGGCTATTTCGTCGTCTGGTCGGTGACGCCGGCGCTTCATACGCCGTTGATGAGCGTCACCAACGCCATCTCGTCGGTGATCGTTGTCGGTGCGCTGCTCGCTGTTGGCGTGGCATTGACCGAAAGCGACAGCGTGATGGCTAAGGTGTTCGGCTTTCTCGCGCTCGTGATGGCGGCCATCAACATCTTCGGCGGCTTCCTCGTCACCAACCGCATGTTGGCGATGTACAAGAAGAAAGATGCGCCAGCCAAGAAAGAGGGAGCGCATTGAACGATGCGGCTTGGCTCCACCTCGTCGAAGAGTTCGTGGATGGGCGTTGTGACGTCAACGCTTTCCATGACCGCTTTTTCGAACTGTGGAATGCCCAGCCTCGCTTCGGGCCGCCCTGTCCCGCAGCCATCGAGCAACTGTTCTTCACCGTTGAAGCCTATTGCCCAGATCCCGCCCTTCGAGACCCCGGCAGCCCGTACGAAGCCGATGCAGCCGAGGTTCGTAAAGACGCAGAAATCGCTTTGGCTCGGCTCAAGGCCGACCGCCAATAAAGGAAACTGACATGAGCGCCAATCTCGCCGCCCTTCTTTACCTTGCATCGGGCGTCCTGTTCATTCTGGCCCTGCGCGGGCTTTCAAGTCCGGCAACGTCGCGCCAGGGCAATTTGCTCGGCATGATCGGCATGACGATCGCCATATTGACCACCCTCGGCATCGCCAACCCATCGCTCATGTCGTGGGTGCTGATTATCGTCGGCCTCGGCATCGGCGGCTTCATTGGCGCCAAGACGGCGCGCGAAATTCCGATGACCATGATGCCGGAACTCGTCGCGGCGTTTCACTCGCTCGTCGGTCTGGCTGCCGTGTTCGTCGCCGCCAGTGCGCTGTCGGCTCCGTCAGCCTTCAACATTCTGGTCGATCCAGCCAATCCGGCGCTCGGCATCAAAGGCGCGAGCCTCGCGGAAATGGCAATCGGTGCAGCGATCGGCGCGATCACCTTCACCGGTTCGGTCATCGCGTTCGCCAAACTTTCGGGCCGCATGTCGGGCAAGCCGATCATGCTGCCGATGCGTCACGTCATCAACGCTGGTCTCGGCCTGCTGATCATCTATCTGATTTACGCCTTCTGCGCTTCAGGCGGTTCGGGTCTGCTGTTCTGGTTGATCGTGTTCGCTTCGCTCGCCTTCGGCGTGCTGATCATCATCCCGATCGGCGGCGCTGACATGCCGGTTGTCGTGTCGATGCTCAACTCGTACTCGGGTTGGGCTGCAGCCGGCATCGGCTTCACGCTGTCGAACGTTGCGCTCATCATTACGGGTGCGCTCGTCGGTTCGTCGGGCGCCATCCTGTCGTACATCATGTGTAAGGCGATGAACCGTCAGTTCCTGTCGGTCATTGCAGGCGGCTTCGGCGGCGAAACCGCAGCGGCGGCAGCAGGTGGTGGCGAACAGAAGCCCGTCAAGCTCGGCTCGGCCGAAGACGCAGCCTACGTCATGAAGAACGCCTCCAAGGTGATCATCGTGCCGGGATACGGCATGGCCGTCGCTCAGGCTCAGCACGCCTTGCGCGAAATGGCGGAAACTCTGAAGAAGGCCGGCGTCGAAGTGAAGTACGCGATCCATCCGGTTGCGGGCCGTATGCCGGGCCACATGAACGTGCTGCTCGCCGAAGCCAACGTGCCGTATGACGAAGTGTTCGAACTCGAAGACATCAACAGCGAGTTTGCGCAGGCCGACGCGGTCTACGTGATCGGCGCCAACGACGTCGTCAACCCAGCCGCCGAGGATGACAAGTCCTCGCCGATCTACGGCATGCCGGTGTTGCAGGTTTGGAAGGCGCAGACGGTGTTCTTCAACAAGCGCTCGCTGGCTTCCGGTTATGCCGGTATCGACAACCCCGTCTTCTATCGCGACAACACCGTGATGGTGCTGGGCGATGCCAAGAAGATGACGGAAGAAATCGCCAAGGCGCTGGCACACGCTTAAAGCGGGCCACCCGGTTTCGGGCGCGTCGTTCGCGCGTCCTTCAACCGGCGAAGATTTTTAAAGACGCGCGCGATTGGTAACAGTCGCGCGCGTTTTCTTTTTGTCTTTCGGGGATCGGCAAGCCGGGCGTGAACCCAAGCTCTCGCAGCGGCGCGGAAATCAGCCGCCCGCAGCGCCAGCGAACTGGAACACTACTATCACGGACTTCGCATCGTTTCTGACATCGGTGATGGCGATGGCGCCAGCCGGTCCGACCGCCAGATAAGGCTTGAGCCCTTCGGCCACAGCGGCTTGAGTCGCCGGATCGTTGACCTTTGCTTTCAGCTTGGCGGCGATGTCCGGCTTCAGGTTGGCAATCGTCCGCTTGGCCCAGGTCAGTGCCAGCGCGCAGGCGCTTTGCGAGAATAATCCCGCGGGATCGCACCGCGCGCTCAGCAATCCGCCAATTGAAACCGACTTGACCTCCAGCGCGAGGCTGGCGCCGAGCCGCACAGGCGCGACGTCGATCGTGACGGTGCCATTCTTCCAGATGATTTTCGGCAGCGCCGAGACGAGGCCGCAGTCGCCGGCAACGCAACTGCCTTTGAGTTCCGCAGCCTTATCCTCGAACGTCAGCGTCAGGCGAAGTGCGGGTGGCGCGGCGCTCACTGCAATCGACTTCGAATTCAGGTCTTTGACGTGGTAGGCGTAGGTCGAGCCGAGAAGCTGGAACGACTTGGGCGGCAGCGGGATCGCGGTCGTCTTGCCGGCAATGGTCCATGTGGATCCGGAATTGCCGCTGAGGAACCCTCCAGGCGTGTTGTTGAGATGCAGCTTGGCGTCGCCCATTACCGATTGCAGAGCGTTGGCCAATTCTGGAAGGGTGATGCGCAGCTCCGCTGCGGATGCAGAAACCGGCGACAACGCCAGCACCGTCGCGATGACGCCACCTAAATACCGCACGATACGCACACCCCCCAACACCTACGAGAAAGCGTATCAAGGAATTCTCGCGCGTGGATATGCGCTGTCGCCGGTTGCGCACGATTGCGCTCAGCCGTTGCAGCCCAGCGACATGCGCGCGTTACATGAGTTTACGTCGGCGGGTGACCGCAATATCTGAGCTTTTGCGGCCACAGGCCGTCAGCTGACACCTCTAATGGCCTTGGGATCGCCTTAGCAGCTCTGCTATAAGCCAGCTGTATCAGGGAGTTATTGTAGTGTCCTCGACTGCGCCGCACAGCTTTCTCAAGGATCTGGAACGGCTTGAGCAGCTGGCGTACGCGCCGGTGATCGGCCCTGAAGGTCTGGCCCGCACGCTCGGTAAAATGTATCAGGCGGTCGCGACGGCGGATTTCTCGAGCTACGATATCCTCGCGGTTCGCAAGGCCGCGCCCGAGATGATGTACCGGCTGTTTGATCTGCGCGTCGCGCTCCGGTCGCGGATCGCCGAATTCGAACAGCGTGGCTTTATGTCGGCCGACGTCGTGCAGGGGCTGCGCGACGTGTTCCGAATCTTGCGCTACGTCACCGACATGCTCGGCGAAATCGCGATCGGCAATGCCCGCATAGCCGAAGGCGATTACGTCATGCGCGGCTTCACCGGCCGGGAGCGCAATACGCTGGTCAACTATGCCTTCTATAAGGGCAAGGAATTGGCATTCCAGTCGGGCGACGTGGTGCTGGTGCGTGGCCGCGCCCACAACAGCGCAGCGATTGCCCGTATTGGATCGGGCGACAGCCAGTTCAGCCATACGGGCATCATTTACATCGATGGGGACGGCAAGCATTGGCTGGTCGAAAGCCTCATCGAAGATGGCGCGATGGTCAACCCGCTGGCCCATTCCCTCGATCACGGCATCGTTCGCGCCGTGCTCTACCGGCATAAGGACGCCGGCATCGCCGCGCGTGCAGCAGAGCGCGTTCACGAACTGGTCCGCAGCTCGCATGCTGTCGGCCACCGGCGCATCCGCTACGATTTTTCGATGCGGCTCGACGATGGCCGCAACATGTTTTGTTCGAAGCTGGTGCGATATGCCTTCGAGAAGGGCAGCAACGGGCACTACCGCTTGCCTCGCTATCCAACGACGATTGCCATGAAGAACCGCGATTTTCTTGATCGCATCGGTGTCAAGGCCGAGCAAACATACGCGCCCGCCGACATCGATATCGAGAGCGCGTTCGATCTCGTTGCCGAATGGCAGGACTATCGCGAGACGTCGAACATCCGCCTGCAAGATTTCACGATGGACAAGCTGTTCGAGTGGATGGAGACGCATGGTATGCGGTTTGAAGAGACGGCGGCCATTCGCGTGGTTTCGCTGCTGGGGCGGTTTTCCTCGCATTTTTCGGACGGCGCCAAGCAGATGCTATCGAGCGTCTTTCCGCGCGTACCGCGCAACATGCCGCGCAAGACGGTTGCTGCCGTCGCCATGCTGCATAAAACAGCCGAGCCGATCTATCGCGAGCTGCAGGCGCTCGAAGCGAGCTGTGTCGCGGAGACCGGCCGCCCGCTGCACGGCGAAGAAATCTTCAGTTACCTTGAAGAACTCCGCGTGCGCGAGGACGGCCATATCGGATATCTGACGGCGAAGTAACTGGCGGTTATGGCGTCTGGTCCGGATAAAACTGCGCGAGGCGCCCTCTGTTTTCACCCGTAATCCAATCCGCATGCCGATAGGCTTCGGAGATGAGGCTGTTACTATTCTCGCGGCCTTGGCTCAGAGTGACGGCTTGATCGTAGTAGATCAATTTCTTCGATTGGCATTTCGTCTTCTGTTCAGCGCTATCATCCATAATCTCTCCGCAAGCGCGGTAGATGAGATCTGAGATCGCAATGAAATGCCTGCTGGATGGAATAATAAGTCGATTGAGGTGAGGTTGTGCCGAAACGTTATTGAGATAGGCAACCCATTCTTTAATGTTGCCAGACCCAAGTGCGTAAACGCTCCGTCCGTGATCGCGGTAGGAGCAAGCTTCCAGTTTGGATTCGCCGTACCCGCCATCCGTGTAGAATTCGCATAGTTTTCGCATCGAACTAATCGTGACCAGAAGATCGAGCTCAATGCTATCTCGATAAACGGCACCGAACCGTTGCCCGGTCTCCAATGCGGTCTTCCCAATTTTGAGCAAGGATGAGGCAACGTCGCCAAGTTTTACGGCTGCCGTGGCGGTTGTTGTCACCACGTCGATCGCGCCGGATGCGGCTTTGGTGAGTTGACCCAAGGCCGTTGTCTCAAAGAGTTTGTCCTTCACGTCGTCGAATAGAACTTCGTTCTCATCGTTTGAAATTACAATCACTGCGATTTGTAGGAGGCTGCGGTCTACGGCTGCCAAACGCTCGTCAAAGAATGGGCAAATCGTTTCATAGGAGTACGCGCAGGCGAAGGCCTCTTCCGTTCGCCGCGCCGCTTCGTCAACGTGCTTTGCTAGGATTTCGCGCTCAGTCTTTGTCAGGTTCTTAACAGACACGCGCAGCAGCGCGCCGATCAGGGAGTAGGACCTCAGAACTCGCAATTCTTTGGTGTCAGCTTTGAACCAATAATGGTCCATCAAATGATCTGAGAAACCACCTCTGTTGTGAAACTCAGAAGCGTAGATCGCGCACCCCTGACACAATAAAGCACCCATCACGACGGCCATGAGCCGTCGTGCTACACTACGCATACGCATGACTGAAACGCCCCCCCAACGACTCCCAAAAAATGGCGCTGCCCCCGCAGCGCCTTATCAATGCGGGGACGTTAATGATGTTATCCACATGTCGTCCACTGGGGCGTAGACAGATAAAAATCAAAATTATGAGCGTGTGCATGGTGAGACACGTTCACGTCGGAATGTTGCGGCATGCCTTCGGCGCCGAACTCTAGAGTTTAGAAACGCTCTGCTGCCGCAACCCGATAAGGTGCTTACGTGAGGTTGATGTTTGTGTTGAAGACGTTTCTGATCATTGGCGTGCTCGCCTATGCCGGCATCATGGCGGCGATATATGTGATGCAGCGGCAGATGATTTACGCGCGCGATCCGGTGCATACGGCGCCCGCAGATGCCGGGCTCGCCAACGTCGTTGAGCGCACGATCCTGACGGCAGATGGCGAGCGCTTGATCGCTTGGTACGGCAAAGCCCAACCCGGCCAGCCGACGCTGCTTTATTTTCATGGCAACGGCGGCGCTTTGGAAATCCGCCGCGAACGCATGGCCAAATATCTCGAACGCGGGCGCGGGATGTTGATGATGGCGTACCGCGGCTACAGCGGATCGAGCGGTCTGCCGACCGAAACCGCGAATGTCGCGGACGGGAAACGCGCCTACCAGATGCTGATCGACGATGGCATCTCACCCAACGACATCATCGTCTACGGCGAGTCCCTTGGCACCGGTATCGCGGTGCAGCTGGCGGCGGAGAAGCTAGTGCGCGGCGTGATCCTCGACAGCCCCTACACGTCGCTGTTGGAGCGCGCGCAGCTCTCTTATCCGTGGCTGCCGGTGCGCCTGCTGCTCAAAGACCGCTACATGAGCCGCGATCATATCGACAAGGTGACGGCGCCGGTCTTCATCCTGCACGGTGAGGCGGACGAGGTGATACCGGTTGCGATGGGGCGGGCGCTGTTCGAAATCGCCAACGAGCCTAAGCAACTCGTGACGCTGCCGGGCGCGGGCCATAACGACCACTACCTGTTCGGCTCGTTTGAGGCGATCAACGCCTGGATTGATAAGCTATGGGCGGGCGCGATCACGACGCGCCAGTGACGCCATGAGCGGCACGCACAGCGGCCGACACACCAAGACTGTGGCACACAGTGACCGGCACATAGGACCGAGAACATAGAAAAACGGCCCGCGAGGGTATCGCAGGCCGTTTGAAAATCGATTGAGCGTGTTGCGCTTCTTAGCGGCCGCCGAAACCGCCGCCGCCGGCGCCACCACCGAAGCCGCCGCCGTTGCCGCCGGCACCACCGCCGAAACCGCCACCGCCTGCGCCACCACGGCTGCCGCCTGGGCCGCCCTTACCACCGGGGCCGCCACGGGCCACAACCGGCTTGCTGGGCAGCAGGCCTTCGCGCTGCAGCTTCTTGCGGGCCAGCTTACGGGCGCGGCGCACAGCTTCAGCCTTTTCGCGGGCTTTCTTCTCGGACGGCTTCTCGAAATGACCGCGAAGCTTCATCTCGCGGAATACGCCCTCGCGCTGCAACTTCTTCTTGAGCGCTTTGAGTGCCTGATCGACATTGTTGTCGCGAACGAGAACCTGCAAGCCGTTGATTCCTCTAACGAATTGGTTGATGTTGATGCAATAAAAACACGGGCCAGAAGCGCTTCGCTCCAAGCATCCGCGTCAATTCCTGCAAGGCGTATATCAAAGGCGGTTAAATTTGGCAATGCGGCTTGCGATTGCGCTGGGGGCGCAGCTTCAGCTCTCCTGCGGCGCTTTCGCCAGCCGGCGGTTAATGTGCCCCATTTTGCGGCCGGGCCGGGCTTCCTTCTTGCCGTAATGGTGCAGGTAGGCCCCGGGTTCGGAGGCGATTTCCCGCCACGCCAGGATCTCATCGCCGATGAGATTGATCATTTCGGCGGCTGGTGCCGTCATCGCGGTTGAGCCAAGCGGCCAGCCGGCAATCGCCCGGATGTGCTGCTCGAATTGTGAGGTGTCGCAGCCGTCTTCGGTCCAGTGGCCGGAGTTATGGACGCGCGGCGCCATTTCGTTGACCGAGAGCTTGGTTTTGCCGCCCTCGGTCTCAGCGAAAAACTCGATCGCGAACACGCCGACATAATCGAGCTGTTTGGCGATGCGCTGGGCGATGGCGATGGCTTCGGCGCGTGCGGCTTGTGGAATGCGGGCAGGCGCCAGCGAGCGGTAGAGAATGTGGTCGCGGTGCTCGTTCTCGGTCACTTCGAAAGCGCGGAATTCGCCGTCGAGTCCGCGCGCGGCGACGACGGAGACTTCGTACTGGAAATGCACGAAGGCTTCGAGGATCGAAGGCTGATCGCGCATCGCGTCCCATGCGGTTGCGGCATCCGCGCGCGTTAGAATTTTGGCTTGGCCTTTGCCGTCGTAGCCGAAGCGCCGGGTTTTCAAAACGCAAGGCATTGCGAAGCCACCGTCGAGGACGTTTTCAAGATCACTGAGACTGTCGATGGCGGCAAAATCGGCTGTCATCGCGCCGAGTTCGCGAGCCAGCGTTTTTTCGTTGATGCGATCCTGCGCGCAGGCGAGCGCCTTTGCGCCGGGCCGAACAGGGATCGTCGACGATAGAAATTCGACCGTTTTTACTGGGATATTCTCAAATTCGTAGGTCGCGGCATCGACGGCGTTGGCGAAAGCTGCAAGCGCGGCCTCATCACCGTAAGAGGCAATCGTGTGAGCGGTTGCGACGTCGAACGCGGGGCTATCGAATTCAGGCGCATAGATGTGGGTTTTCAAACCGAGGCGTGCTGCGGCGAGTGCCAACATGCGGCCGAGTTGACCGCCGCCCAAGATGCCGATGGTCGAACCGGGAGGAAGCGCCGTCATGGAAGAACAGTCCTTACGAATCTGTGGGCGCGTCAGCGACGGCCTCGGTGTGGCGCTGCCGCCAAGCGTCGAGGCGGGCGCTGAGGGCTGCGTCCGCGAGCGCTAAGATCTGCGCGGCGAGCAAGCCGGCGTTTTTCGCCCCCGCTTCGCCAATCGCGAGCGTTGCGACGGGAACGCCAGCCGGCATCTGGACGATGGAATACAGGCTGTCCTGACCCTTCAACGCCTTGGTCTCGACCGGGACGCCGAGAACCGGCAAAGTGGTCATAGATGCGGTCATGCCTGGCAAATGGGCGGCGCCGCCCGCGCCAGCGATAATGACCTTCAGGCCCTTGTCGCGCGCGCCCTTGGCGTAGCTGTACAGCCGATCCGGCGTGCGATGCGCCGAGACGATCTTGGTCTCATAGGCGACACCGAGTTCATCGAGCACGGCGGCCGCGAGTTTCATCGTCGGCCAGTCGGACTGACTGCCCATAATGATTCCGATGAGGGGTTTCTGCGTGGCCATGGGAATCGGCGCGGTTCCTTCAGGAAAGCGGCGGATTTAAAGGGTTGAGGCGCGAAGCGCAAGGGTTTGTTTGAATTGTGCTTATTCCCAGGTGTGTGGGTGTGTGCAATGGTGCGCCGTCGATGTCCCGAGGTGCTGATGGGAGCAGGTGCAGCATTGATGATGTCCGACGTCGTTCAGCCCTTAAGGTGCTCTGCCGGCGCCGCGCGTCATTTCACTGTTTCGATGGCCGGGATTGGCTGTGGAACCGGGGGCGGTTTCAGCGGCGGCCGGCGTTCGCCATGACGCCAAACGATCTTCTGCTCCTCGCTTCGATGATCTTTGCAGCCGCTGTGCTGTACACGTCAGTTGGGCATGCGGGAGCCTCGGGCTATATCGCGGCCATGGCGCTCATGGGACTTGCGCCCGACGTGATGAAGCCCACGGCTCTCACCCTCAATATTCTAGTGGCGAGTTTTGCCAGTCTTCGCTGGACCCGCAACGGCAAGGACCTGGCTTGGAAATCTTTGCTGCCGCTGGTGATCGCATCGGTTCCGGCGGCGTTCATTGGCGGGGCGATCCAACTGTCAGCCACGCAATACCGGGTGCTCGTCGGAGTCATCTTGCTGGTCGCCGGCATCAAGTTTCTTTGGAAGCCAAAGACGGGGATCGCAGCCGCCTCGCTGCCAACGGATGTTCCGTGGCTCGGCGGTCTTGCGACTGGGGCCAGCGTCGGTCTGCTCTCTGGCTTGACGGGAACCGGCGGCGGCATCTTTCTGACGCCGATGCTCCTGGTGTTCGGTTGGGCGGCGGCGCGGCAAGCCTCTGGCCTGACGGCGCCTTTCATTCTTGTCAATTCGATCGCGGGGCTGGCTGGCAATTGCGCCTCCATCCAACGCTTGCCGATGGAGCTGCCCTATCTCGTCGCGGCGGCACTGCTCGGTGCGCTCGTTGGCACGCAGATCGGCACCCGCTGGGCGTCGTCGGAGACGCTACAGCGGCTGCTCGGCGTCGTGCTGATTATCGCTGCCGGAAAGTTCCTTTTCAGTTGAGCACGGCAGCCGTGGTGCGCCGCCAAACCCTGCGACACCTGTCGCACGGTTGCGGGATATTCTCTGTCGCCAAAGTTCAGTAGACGGCCACCCGGTGATCGGTAATTCTCCGGCCCAGGGATCACGCTCGGGTCGCGTCCAGCGTGGACTTTCAATTCTCAAAAGCGTTCAGGAAAGCAGCACATGAAAGCCATTCGTCTCGGTGAAAACCCCGGGTCTCGACAAGCTTCAGGTTGCCGACATTGCCGATCCCGGTGCGCCCGGTCCGGGGCAGATCCGCGTTCAGATTTACGCCAACTCGCTGAACTATCACGACTACGCCGTGGCGGTAGGCGGCTTGCCGTCAGCACCGGGTCGCATTTTGATGTCGGATGGCGCGGGCGTTGTTGAAGCGATCGGCGAAGGTGTCACCGAATTTGCGGTCGGCGATCACGTCGTGTCGGTTTTCTTCCCCTATTGGCAGGATGGCGTGGCGCCGCACAGCGACTTCTCGCATGTGCCGGGAGACGGCATCGACGGCTACGCCCAGGAAATCGTGGTCAAGCCGGTCAACTGGTTCACCAAAGCGCCGAAGGGCTGGAGCCACGCCGAAGCCGCAACGCTTCCCTGCGCTACGCTGACCGCTTGGCGCGCACTGGTGGTCGAAGGCAACATCAAAGCTGGCGATAGTGTTTTGATCCTCGGCACTGGCGGTGTCGGCATCGCCGCCTTGCAACTCGCCAAAATGATGGGCGCGACGGTGATCATCACGTCGTCGTCGGACGCCAAGCTTGAAAAAGCTCGTGCGCTCGGCGCCGATCACACGGTCAACTACAAAAACGATGCCGAATGGGGCAAAACCGTTCTCGGTCTGACGGGCGGACGCGGTGTCGATCATGTGCTCGAAATCGGTGGTCCAGGCACGCTGCCTCAGTCGATCACGGCTGCGCGGATCGGTGGCAACATCACGATGATCGGCATTCTCACTGGCATCAGCGGCGAAGTGCCGACGATTCTGCTGATGTTGAAGCAGATCAAGCTCAAGGGCGTGATCGTCGGCAGCCGCGTGCATCAGCAGGATATGATCCGCGCCATCGATGCTGGCGGCATGCGTCCGGTGATCGACCGCACGTTCCCGTTCTCGGGCACGGCGGATGCGTTCCGCTATGAGGAAGGTGCGCAGCATTTTGGCAAGATCTGCGTCGAGATCTAGTAGACGGCCCGTCAGCCTTTACCGATGAGTGCTTGTACCGTTTCAAGCGTATCGGCCTCGGCGGCGGGTTTGTCCCAGCGGATACGATGAATGCGGGGAAATCGCATGGCGACGCCGGACTTGTGGCGTGCTGATTTCTGGACCGCGTCGAACGCGACTTCGAACACGAGGCCCGGTGTGACGGCACGCACCGGGCCGAATGTTTCCGTGGTGTTGGCGCGGATCCATGTATCGATCAGTCGCAACTCGTCATCGGTAAATCCAGAGTAGGCCTTGCCGACGGGCACGAGATCCTGTCCGCCGGCGTCGTTGCTCCGCCAGGCGCCGAACGTGTAGTCCGAATAGAACGACGAGCGTTTGCCCGAGCCGCGCTGGGCGTACATCAATACGCAGTCGAGTGTTAGCGCGGCGCGTTTCCATTTGTACCACTGGCCTTTGACGCGGCCCGCCTGATAGGCGCTGTCGCGGCGTTTCAACATCAAGCCTTCGATGCCGTCGGCGCGTGTGGCCGACCAGATGGCGCGCAGTGAGTCAAAGGTCTCGAACGCCACGAGTTCGGAAACGTCCGTCAGCGGCGGACAATGGGCTGCGTGCCATGTTTCGAGGCGGGCTCGCCTTAGAGTGAACGTCATCGCCCGCAGATCGTCGCCACCTTCAAACAGAAGATCGTAGAGCCGAACGTGGGCTGGATAATCGCGCAACATGCGGCCAGTGACGGTCTTGCGATTGAGGCGCTGCTGCAGGTCATTGAAGGGCGCTATGCTCCCTGAGCGCATGACGAGCAGTTCGCCGTCGGCGACGCAGTTATGACGCAAAAAAGCTGAGCGAATTTCCGGGAAGGCCGCAGAGATGTCGTCGCCTTGGCGTGAGAAGATGCGGACGTCGCCGCCCGCCGCCGCAATCTGCACGCGGATGCCGTCCCACTTCCATTCAGCAACGAAATCGTCCGCTGAAAGCTTTGGCCAATCGTCGTCTTCAATCGGGTGCGCCAGCATGACCGGACGGAACACAGGCTTGGCGCCGGGCTCGGGTTTTGGGCCGCGACCTTCCAGCCAAGCGAACAGTTCGAGATACGGCGCTTCGAGCGCGTGCCAGAGTTCTTCGATGTCGCTGACGTCGTGACCGAAGGCATCGGCAACGGCGATCTTGGCAAGGCGGGCAGAGACGCCAACGCGCGGTGCGCCACCGAGCAGTTTGAGCAACGCCCAGCGGCCAGATGCGTCGAGCCTATCGAGCAGGCGGCCGAGCGTTTGCGTGCGTTCTGCTGTGGAGCCATGGCTCATTTCGGTAACGGCGTCACTGAGTGTTGGCTCGGCGTTGGCCCGTGCCCTGGGTTCGGGCCACACCAGTGCCACCGTTTCAGCCGTATCGCCAACATAGTCGCGCGACAGTTTGTAGAGCACGGGGTCTAAGAAGCGACTGGTCAGCTCACTCAGCATCCGCCGCAGAGGCAGCCGGCCGATCAAGTGTTGCGGAAGTCCGTCGGTGAGCGCTGCCAGCGCATAGCCGCGATCGGGATCGGGCGTGTCGCGAAAATAACGGGCGAGAAGCGCCAGCTTGCGATTGCGACTTTGCGTGTAGACGAGGGTGTCGAGAAGTTGCGCGAAGGCTCTCATTATTCGGCCTCGTCGTCGCGCCCGACAAGCGCGAGTGCGCGCGCTTTGCGCCCCAGCGTTGCGAGGTGATGGACCAGCGCATCATCGCGCCCATGGGTCACCCAGACGTCTTCGGCGTTCGTCTGCGATATCGTTGCGATGAGGTCCGGCCAGTCGGCATGGTCTGAAACGATCAACGGTAATTCAACGCCGTGTTGGCGTGCCCGGCCGCGCACCCGCATCCAACCGCTCGCAAACGCTAACACCGGATCGTTGAAGCGCCGCGTCCAGCGATCGCTGAGCGCCGAGGGTGGGCAAAGCACGATGCCGCCCGCAATGGCATCGCCATCAGCGCCTGCCACGGAGCGCACATCGCCGAGGTTTATGCCGAGCGACTGATAGAGCGCAGTCAGTGCAACGACAGCCCCGTGCAGATAGATCGGTTTGTCATAACCGGCATTGCGGATTTCGGCGATCATGCGCTGGCATTTGCCGAGG
This sequence comes from Hyphomicrobium sp., assembly GCA_016716675.1. Lineage (GTDB taxonomy): Bacteria > Pseudomonadota > Alphaproteobacteria > Rhizobiales > Hyphomicrobiaceae > Hyphomicrobium_B. Next base: position 147,455 of record JADJVG010000005.1, on the reverse strand, counting down.
CCGTAAGCGCCGATCACATGCGTGCGTTGTGGTTCCGCCGCCATCGACGCCAGCAGCTTGGCGACTTCGCCGTGGGCGGGTTCGTGGCGGAACACCGGCAGCGCGAACGTCGCTTCCGTGACGAACACATCGCAGGTAACAACGTCGAACGCCGCGCACGTCGGATCGTAGGCGCGCTTATAGTCACCGGAGACGACAGCGCGCTTGCCATCGTAGTCGAGCACGATCTGCGCCGAGCCGAGAATATGTCCGGCTGGCGCGAGGCGAACGCCAACGCCGTTGATGTTGACGGGTTCGCCCAATGCAAGCTGCTGGAAGGTGCCGGCACTCGTTTCGCCATAACGCACTTTCATGATGGCGATGGTTTCAGACGTTGCGAGTACGGCGCCATGTCCGGCGCGGGCATGATCGCTGTGGCCGTGCGTGATGACAGCGCGATCAACGGCGCGATGCGGATCGATATAGAATTGGCCCGGCGCGCAATACAATCCGGCCTCTGCCGGATACAGCCAAGTCTCAACGGGTGGGGACGCGATCATATGGGTCATACGCATACGCCCACACATTCGCTCAGGCCGTATGTCAAAAAAATCAGGCGATGATGTCGGGCAGCAAACGGTCTTCGATGGCCGTGATGCGATCCTTAAGGATCAGCTTCTTCTTTTTCAGGCGCTTGATCAGCAACTGGTCTGCGGAGGGGTTACCCTCTAAAGCCACGATTTCGCAATCGAGCTGGCGGTGTTCCGCTCGCATATTAACCAGCTCTTCGCGTAGCTCGCGTTCGTCGCGACGCTCCATAGAGATGCCTACCCCACTGATGGCCGCTCGCCGCGTTTGTCTTCTATTGTTCGACAGATGGCAACAGGCAAAAGAACAATTCGTGGCCGGTCAGCTAATTATCTGAAAAGTGGAGAGGAATTTTGTTTCTTGGGGTACCGGTTGTGCTGCTGGCGTGTAGATCAAACCATGATCAAATTTTGTGTGCGGTATTGGACAAGGTGAGCGGTGTGTGGCACGATGGCATCGTCAGAAATGTTTCATGGAGGAACTGATGGCAATGGCGTCTCATCTGGCAGAACTCGCGGAGAAGCACCGGAGTCTGGACGAGCAAATCGAAAAAGCGATTGCAAGCCCGGGCGTAGATGACGCTCAAATCCGGCGTCTCAAATCCGAAAAGCTAAAGTTAAAGGATGAGATGGAGCGCCTCGCAAAGGCGACCCGGCACTAAGCCGGAACCACTCGGTTAAAGTTTACTTGAGCCTAGAATGAGGCCCTGCCCGGCGGTGAACCCCATCGCGGAGCGGGGCTTTTGTGTTTCATGGGGTATTGGCAAGCCGTTTAGCGCTGTAGTCGTGCGTCGATCACATGAGGCTCTATGGTCCAGGCATTGAAGGCATGGACCTTGAAGATCTGGGCCTTGAATGCCTGAGCCTTGAAGCGCGCCGCCGAACCGATTAGGTGTCTCGGCACAGTTTGAGGAGCTAGCCGTGACCGAGACCCCGCCGAATGCCGCGCCGCAGACCCTGCCTGACCGGCTGAGCGTCAATCCGAAGAACGGCAACGCCATGACCGTCAAATTGAAGGGCAAGGTCGAGCCCTACTTCAAATCGTAACGCAGCTAAACCTGACGCAGCAATTCGTTATGCAGTCGAAGCGCGCTCAGGTGCGTTGATACAAGTCGGCGACGGGCATCGCTTGCCGACGGCTGCCGTCACGGAGAAGCGGCAAAGGGCACTGGCTTTGTGGGCGTCAATTTGCGGTCGCCCCATTCGACCCAACCGTCGGTGCCTTCCGGAAACCAGAAAATATTTTTGTATCCGAGTTTGGCGATACGCTGCACCGCGTTCCATCCCATCCAGCAATCCGACTGGCAGAACACGATCAACGGCTTTGAGACGTCGCCGCCGGTCAGCTTCGCAACGTTTGTGCTTAGATAGGTCTCGAACCCGTCTTTGAGTTTGCCGTGGCCGACGTCTGGCAGCCAGGTCGCGCCGGGGATCGATTGATGCGGCCGCAAGAGCCGCCACGCGCCACTTTTTTGGTCCGCACCGCCACCTTCGGAAGGCATCACGTCGAGCAGGATGGCGCCCGAGGTGATGAGCGTATCAACCTTGTCGCGATCGACGCGCGTTCCACCAGGCACGGTTTCCGGCACGGCGGCGCGATAATGGGCGATGCGATAGCCTGTAGCCGGATCAAAGGAGGCATCATCGGCTGCGATCGCCGGTAGGCTTGCCAGGAGACAGGCCGTGAGGGTTGCGAAGAGGCTGCGAACGGACGGCACGGACAACCCCCAATCGGTCGATCAGCATCACACGGCGACAGTTTGCACTCTCACGGCAAGGGGCGCACGGCAAGCCCCCATGGGTAACGCCCAACCTTGATCGACTTGATGGGTTTCAGCGCCGCCACATCAATAACGGTCACGTCGTTGGTGACGCCGTTGGTGGTGAACAATAGATCTTCTTCAGGCGTCAGATCGAGGTGCCAGACGCGCTGGCCGGTCACGATGTATTTTATGACCTCGCTTGTCGCGACGTCGACAACCGCAACGCGCGCCGCCGGGCCGAGCGCCACGAACGCCTGCTTGCCGTCCTTCGTCAACGCAAAGCCGACAGGCTGAATGTTGTCGGTCGGAACGCCCGGCAAGCTGAAGCTGATCTTTTTTCAACAGCCAGCGTCGCGATGTCGATGATGGTGATCGTGCCGCCAATTTCGGATGAAACCCACAGCTTCTTGCCATCGGGAGTGAACTCGGCGTGGCGCGGGCGCGGGTCGACGAGAATATTGGCGACCGTCTGCATCGTGTCGGTATCTATGATGTGCGCCATATTGGTCGTCTCGGATGTCGTGACGAATAATTTGTCGTCCGGCGATACCGCCATGCCTTCCGGCTCGACGCCGACATCGACCTGTTTGATGACGGATTTCTTGTCGAGATCGACAATCGTTGAAACGGCGTCGTCTTCGTTGGCGATGTACAGGCGGTGGCCGTCGCGCGAGACGACAAATTGCTCCGGGTCACGGCCTGACGGGAGATCGAAGAGAAATTTATCGCCGTTCGTGTCGTAGACCTGCACCGCGTCGCTATCGCTGGCGCAGAGATAGAACGTCTTGTGGTCGCGGGCGAATGCAATGCCGCGGGGTCGCTTGCCAACCTTGAACGTCCGGACGACGGCCAACGATTTTGTGTCGATGACAGAGACGGTGTTGTCTTTCTCGTTTGAGACGTAGACCTCGTGTGCGTCTGCGGCAGTGCCCGCCGACAGCATGGTCATCGTTATGATCAAGACCCGCAGTGGCGCAGCAATCCGGCTCATTAACCCTCACCTGGTTGGAATCTCGATCGTCGCGACAGGAGCGGGCGCTGCAAAAATGGAGCCTGGAACCCTATGTAGGGATCCAGGCTCTGCGACCTGCGGAGGAACCACGAGAGCAGGCGATCACGCTAGCGTCTGACGTTGCGTCTCGAAATGCTACTGTTGTCGAACAAGACTTTTTCCCGCCGCCCCGAATACGTCCGAATAGTGCCGCAGCAAAGCGGTGTTCCCACTAATTGCCTATATAGAACGGACATGACGCAAATTAGTGTCGCGCGCAAAAGCCGGAAAAACCGGCATTAAAATACGGGAAGGAATGTCCACCGATGCGCACACGCTTATTTATAGCGGCTATTCTGGCATGTCTTGCATTCGCGCCAGGGCTGAACACTGATCTCTATGCTCATGGCGATGTTACGCCACAACCGATCGATACTGCCGGATTAGATCCTCTCAAGGAAGGGGAATGGCTTGCCGAAAACCCATATGTCGGCAATGCGAAAGCTATTGAAATCGGCACTTCCGGTTACAATCAGAATTGCGCCCGCTGCCATGGCTTGGGAGCTGTTTCCGGCGGTCTTGCTCCGGATTTGCGCTATCTCGAACTCGGTAAGTCGGGGGACGAATGGTTCCTTGAGCGCATTCGCCATGGCGCCAAGAAGCCGGATGGTTCGACGATGATGCCGGCCTTCGAAGGCCTTATCAATCAGGAAGCCATGTGGTCCATTCGCTCGTATCTCGTATCGATCCACCAAGAATGAGACTGGCAATGCGCCAGGCGATAGTGCAACGAACATGCAATGCAGCGCGCACGGCTCTGTCGTGTGCGCTGCTTGCTGTTTGCGCCGCACCTGTTTCGGCACGCCCGCTCGACGACGTGCTGGAGAGCAAAGTTCTTAAAGTCGTCGTTTATGAAGATAACGCGCCGTTTTCCTGGTCGGAGGATGGCGCAGCGAAGGGCATCGACGTCGATCTTGGCAAGGCCTTGGCGCGTGAAATCGGGGTCGAAGCCGAGTTCATCGTGCGGGTGCAGGGCGAGGAAGTCGATGATGATTTGCGGGCCAACGTGTGGAAAGGCCCGCTGACCGGCGGCGGCGTCGGCGATGTCATGCTGCACGTGCCGACCGATCGCGAACTGGCTATGCGCAATAAGGAAGCGGTGATTGGTAATCCCTATTTCCAGGAAACGATCGCGCTGGCCATTCAGCCCAAGCGCGTGCCCAAGGACCTGACCTTCGATGTCTTCAAGACGGAGAAAGTCGGCGTCAAACTCGGCACCGTATCCGACTATTTTCTGATGACCTTCGATAACGGTGCGTTGATCAATAACGTCGCCCACCACCTCAAGGGGGCGAAAGGCGTTCAGGAATTCCTGGCGGGCGAAACCGCCGCTCTGATGGGCGTCCGCTCTGAAATCGAAGGGCATTTCCACGACGCGGGCGCGAAAGCCGAATTCATCATGCCGCCGATGGAAGGCATCTTTCGGACGCAGTGGGTCGTCGGGACGGCGGTTGACGAGAAAAGCCGCGACCTCGGTTATGCCATCGGCGCCGCTATCACGAAGCTGAAAGACGCTGGTGAGCTGACAAAAATCTTTGCGAAGTATGGCGTGACCTATCTACCCCCGCCCGGAAGCTGATACAGTTGAAGGGTCGAATGAGGAGATCAGCGCCGATGTTCCGCACCGCAGCCGCCGCCGTTTTCATGGCTCTCCTGACGACGACCGCCGCAGCGGAGATGCCGCGCGATCCACTCGATTCGCCTGTTTGGAACGATCTTGCGAAGAAGACTTTCGGAGATGCTACGGTGGTTTTCGATGAGCGAGTGAAGGTCGTTGTGCCAAGCATCGTGGAAAACCAGGCGCAGGTGCCGGTTAGCGCTGATGCGCGCGCATTGCCGAACGTGCAGCGCCTGATCGTTCTGACCGATCTCAATCCGATCCAGCATGTGCTGACCCTGACGCCGGTTCCGGCAAAGGCCGAGGCGTATATCTCCTTTCGAATTAAAGTCGAGCAGGCGACCCCTGTCCGCGCGGCAGCCCTGACGTCGGATGGCGTCTGGCATGTCGGCGGCGTGTTCCTGGAAGCGGCCGGCGGCGGTTGTTCATCGCCTGCCATGGCGCGTGGGGATGCCGATTGGACAACGACGGTCGGCAATGCCCAAGGCAAGATCTGGCGCAACGCCGATGGCACGGCGCGCCTTCGCCTGCGTGTGCGCCATCCGATGGATACGGGCCTCGCCAAAGACAACACGCCGGCCTTCTTCATCGAGAAGCTTGACGTCAAAGGATCCGGCGGCGATGCGCTCGCCACTGTCGAGATGTACGAGCCGGTATCGGAAGATCCAACGATGACACTCAGCATCAAGCCCGAGGCAACGGATGCCAGCGTGTCGGTCGATGGCCGCGATAATAACGGCAATATCTATCGTTCCGTGGTGCCGGCACCGTGGAACCAGAGTGCACTCGATTTAGCGCCGTCCGTCGTGCACTGAGTTTCAAGATGGCTCAACCATTTGATGAACGCGAACTCGATCCCGAGCGTCGCCGCGTTCTGCGGCTCGCGGCGGCGGCCGTTGCGTTGCCGTTGCTGCCGGTGTTCATCGCAGAGGCGGCACCCCTTGCGTATACGCTTGAACCCATCAAGCTCGATGATGGCGCCTGGATGATCGCCGGGCGGCAGGAAGCCATTACGTTTGAGAACGGCGGCGCGATCGCCAACATCACCATCCTCGATTCATCCGAAGGCGCGATTGTTGTGGATACCGGTCCGTCGCGCCGCTATGGCGAAGAACTTGCAAAGATTGCGCGCGACCTCACAGGAAAGACGTGGCGCGCGTCTACCTCACGCATTTCCACCCCGATCATGTCTTCGGAAATCAGGGCTTCGATGCTGGGAAAATCACCGCTCCCGAGGGTGTCATCACAGGCCTGAAAGACCTCGGCAACAGCTTCTCCGATGCGATGTATTACATCGCGCGCGATTGGATGCGCGGCACCGAGGTCGTGTTGCCGTCGACCGCCGTCATCGAAGGCATCGAAGATATCGGCGGGCGACGACTAAGGCTGATGCCGCGCGCCGGCCACACGTCGTCCGATCTGGCCATTTATGATGAAATTAGCGGCCTGTTGATCGCCGGCGACCTAGCGTTTCTGGATCGTGCGCCGACAACGCCACATGCCGATATCGCAACGTGGACGACGACGCTCGGCGAACTCAACTCCATTGACTGTAATCGCTTGGTGCCGGGGCATGGACCTGCAGAGACCGGCAAGCGTGCGATAGCTCAGACACGCGACTGGCTGCTTGCGATTCGAGACGTTATTGAACGGTGTTTCAATGAAGGTCTTGATATGACGGAAGCCATGGCGGCGCCATTACCCGCGGGTTTGCAGCAAATTGCTTTGGCGCGTTACGAATTCACGCGCTCGGTAATGCATCTCTATCCCAAGCTTGAATCGGCGAAATTGCCGAGCGTCGGCGGACGAGAAAAATAGCGCGCTATACTTTCGTATAGAGCGCGAATGCCTGAGTGAAATTGCGGGCATATACTAATTGTCAATTAGAACCAGAAGACCCGTGAGGTACTTTCCTGCGCGGCAAACTTCCGAAAAAGCAAACGCGATTAAAAAAAAGACGGAAGCCGCCTAGGGAACTTATCAAGGAGATGCTTATGAAGGGTTTGAAGTGGCTTGCCACTGTGAGCGCGTTTGCGCTTACGGTTTGCACGGTGCCGGCGCTTGCCGATGTCAAAATCGAAGACATCGTCAACGACGCCGCGACGACCAATGATGTCGTATCGAACGGCCTTGGCCCGCAGGGCCAGCGCTACAGCACGCTCACTGCAATCAATAAAGAGAACGTCGCAAACCTTGCTCCCGCATGGGCGATGTCGCTCGGCGGCGAAAAGATGCGCGGCCAGGAAACCCAGCCGCTCGTCAAAGACGGCGTGATGTACATCACCGGCTCGTACAGCCGCATGTGGGCCATCGACGTCAAGACCGGCCGCGAAATCTGGCAGTACGACCATCGTTTGCCGGAAGGCATTCTGCCGTGCTGTGACGTCGTCAACCGCGGCGCTGCGCTCTACGGTGATAAGGTGATCTTCGGTACGCTCGATGCCAAGCTCGTTGGCCTCGATGCTAAGACCGGCAAGGTCGTCTGGACCAAAGAAATCGACGATTTCAAAGCCGGCTACTCGTACACGGCAGCACCGCTGATCGTGCCGACGAAGGCGCATGGCGCACTGTTGCTGACCGGTGTTTCGGGCGGCGAATTCGGCGTTGTTGGCCGTGTTGAAGGCCGCAAGGTCGATACCGGTGAACTGGTCTGGTCGCGTCCGACGATTGAAGGTCACATGGGCTCGCTGAACGGCAAGCCGTCGACGATGACCGGCGACAAGGTCAACGCAAGCTGGCCGGGCGACCTCTGGAAGACGGGCGGCGGCGCCACATGGCTCGGCGGCACGTACGATCCGGATACGGGTCTGGCATTCTTCGGCACCGGCAACCCCGGCCCGTGGAACAGCCACATGCGTCCGGGCGACAACAAGTGGTCGTGCTCGCGCATCGCCATCGATCCGGAAACCGGCGAAATCAAGTGGGGCTATCAGACGACCCCGAACGATGGTTGGGACTTCGACGGCGTGAACGAAGTTGTGTCGTTCGACGCTGACGGCAAGAAGCTCGCAGCAACCGCTGACCGCAACGGCTTCCTGTACGTTCTTGACCGCACGAACGGTGCCTTCCAGGCAGCCTATCCGTTCGTCAACAAGATCACGTGGGCTAAGGAAATCGGCAAAGACGGCCGTCCGGTTTACGTGCCTGAGAACCGTCCTGGCGACCCGAAGGCCGGCAAGGATGGCAAGAAGGGCGCATCAGTATTTGCTGTTCCGAGCTTCCTCGGCGGCAAGAACTGGATGCCAATGGCTTACAGCCAGCAGACCAAGCTGTTCTACGTCCCGTCGAACGAATGGGGCATGGACATCTGGAACGAGCCGGTGGCCTACAAGAAGGGCGCGGCCTATCTCGGTGCAGGCTTCACGATCAAGCCGATCTTCGAAGACCACATCGGCTCTTTGAAGGCTATCGACCCGCTGACCGGTAAGACGGCCTGGGAATACAAGAACCGTGCTCCGCTCTGGGGCGGCGTTCTGACGACGGCTGGCGGCATCGTGTTCTTCGGCACGCCGGAAGGCGAGTTCAAGGGCCTTGATGCAACCGATGGCAAGGAGCTGTTCAGCTTCAACACCGGTTCGGGCATTGTTGGCTCGCCGATCACCTGGGAACAGGACGGCGAACAGATGGTCTCGATCGTTTCCGGTTGGGGCGGCGCTGTTCCTCTCTGGGGTGGCGAAGTTGCCAAGACGGTTGCCAACCTGAACCAGGGCGGCATGGTCTGGACGTTCAAACTGCCGAAGAAGTTGGCAGCGAACTAACGATTGAGCACGGGGCGCGCGTGCGCACACATACGCGCGCGCCCCGTGTCTTTCTTCTCTTCACTGGGCGGGCCAAATTCTGGTTCGCCCTTTTTTGTGCCTGATCGGCGGCCGTTCGCTTAAGATGAGGTGTGAGGGGTGCCGAATGGATCGCAGCGTAACTCGGAGACTGTGGCGGGCATTCATTGCAGCATTGGTCTGTCTGTGTGCTGCGCCGACGAGCCATAGCGCGGAAGATGCCGTTGATACAGCGCTGGTGATCGCAGTCGATGTTTCGCAATCCGTCGATGAGGTTCGCTACAAAATTCAGATGGATGGTATTGCGGCGGCATTTGAAGATAGCGACGTCATCGCCGCCATCACGGGCGGGACGCATGGCAAGATCCTGGTGACGCTGGTCACGTGGTCGGATAGCGCCACCACCGCACTGCCATGGCGGTTGATTGCAAGCAAGGAAGATGCGCAGGCCATTGCCGCCGCAATCCGCGCGCTGCCGCCTGCCACGGGCGAGTTCACCTGCCTCGCCCGTATGCTGAGGACGCTGCAGCAGAGCGTCTTGCTGCAAATTCCGTTGCCGGCCAATCGCACGGTCATCGATGTCTCCGGCGACGGTATCGACAACTGCGATGATACCCCAGCGACCGGCATCGAACGCGATGCCATTGTTGCGGCAGGCGGCACGATCAACGGCTTGCCGATTATCCTGGCTGGCGAGAACGACGAGATCGTCGGCTCGGGGGCTTACCGCAAGCCCGGCTACGACATGAACAATCTCAGTCCCGATAAGGATTCGACGACGCTGGACACTTGGTTCACCAAGCACGTCATCGGTGGCCGCGGGGCCTTCATTCTGCCGGCCAAGGGATACGAGGATTTCGGCCGAGCCTTCCGCCAGAAGTTCGTGACGGAAGTTAGCCAGGCCGCCGTCGCCCGATGACGGGGCGGGCACGCGCCCGGTCGCCACCTGACAGGGCCGGCTCTTGGCCGGCACCCAGTCATTTCTGGGCTGCCGTCCGGAGCTAAATCGGCCTGTGGAAAACAGACACAGCCGGTCGTCAATTCCGAGCCAATGCTTCCGATGCTGTGGACAAGGATACAACCCTTGGTAGCCGGGCGGCCGCGAATCTCAGAAGCCAAGATGGGGTTTGCCGTTCGCTGACTGCGGTCGCGTGTCTGTTCCTTTGCGGGGCAGATTTGCCTGGATGTCCGCGTGGCCGTGGCAAGTGGAGGCTCGGGTTGAGCAAAGGCGTTCAACACATTTTTGGACCGACGGCCGAGGGCTGATAGTGCTGGCACGCGCGCAGCGCAAAACGTCGAAGTTGTCCCTGATCCGGCATTTGTCCGAGGTTTTCAGGTGGAGACCCCGCATCTGTGCAGTGCTGGTCGCATGTCTCGCGTTATCGGCATGTGCCAGCTCAATGGCCCCGCAAAACTTGGAGGAGGTACTCTATGAGCCGTCCAAGTCGGCTGAGCTATCGCGTGGGGAATTGACCTTCGTCGCCACGCAATGCCCTCCGCCCGGAGAGGCCGATTTCATCATGCCGGCATCGAGCCGCACGCACAAATCCGACATTGCGGGCCTGACGATGCGCTATTCGCCGGGCGACCGTTTCAACATTCTTATTCCCGGTTACCCTGACTATTCCGGCGACTACGTGATCAATGCAGACGGCCGCGTTATTCTGCCGTTTGCCGGGAGATCGAAGCCGTCGGCACAACTAATCGGCAGCTGACAGAGCGGGTTCGCACGGCGCTCGTCGATCGCGAGTTGTTCAACGGCGACAATTTTCAGATCAGCGTCCGCCCTGTCCAATTTTCCCCGATCAACGTCACAGTGGCTGGCGCTGTTTTCCTGCCGGGCCGGTTTGTGATCAACGGCATTCAGGACGCTGACAAGGGCGAGAAGGCCCTGGCGAAGTTTGGCGACAGTCCGATTGAGCGTTTCGTGCCTGCGGCGTTGCGAGCAGCTGGCGGCATCAGGCCTGATGCCGACCTTTCGAACGTGACGCTTGTGCGCAAAAACAAGTCGTATCGGTTGGATTGGCGTGGCGCCATTACCGGGGCGCCAGTCGATGATGTTGCGCTGCTGGCCGGAGATCATATCCAAGTCGGCGAATCGAGCTGCTTCCAGTCAGGATTGGTACGGCCGTCACAGATCACCCCGCCCGGCATCCGAATCTTCTCGTCCAACCTGACCGTGCCGGCGACGTCCAATGCCAGTGCCGGTATTGGCCAGCACTCCGAGAATATACCTTACGGCACCCGGCTTCTGGCGGGCCTCGTTTCGGCCAACTGTGTCGGCGGCAGCATGACAACCAATGCCCACCGCTACGCGGTCTTAATCAGCCGCAATCCGAAGACCATGAAAACGGAAGTCATTCAGCGGTCGATCGAACAATTGGTTCGAAGCGCGGACCGCGACTCCATCAATCCGTATTTGATGCCGGATGATGCGATTGCCTGCTACGACAGCGAAATCACGGAAATGGCTGAACTCGCAAAGTTTGCCCAGACGATCCTGGCGCCGATAGACACCGCCCACGTGTTCCGCAATTGGTAAGGCCGATCGGTTCAGGCGTGGATATAGCGCGGCTTTAGATCAGCACTATAACCGCTTCCCAGTCGTGACCGGTATGGGTTGCGGAAGGGCCGCTTCATGGCCGTTCCGACGATGACCATGCCGGGCCAGAAGAGGTAGACGAGAATTTCCAGGTTCTCGCCGAACGAGAACATCACCAGCACGAGCAGGATGCCGAGTGCGCAGCGCGCGGTGCGGTCGGCTTGCGCTTTTGCGGTGAGTTCAACCAGCGTCCACGCCATCGGGATGGCGAGCGTCAACATGCCAATCAGCCCCTTGACGTACAACAGGCCGTACCACGTGTGGTGCGATCCGATCGGCATGTATTCGACGAGGTGCGGGCCGCGCTCCACAGTGCCATGACCGAAGTAGGGTGCCTCGTTCTGCCAACGGTGCCACGCAATGTTTTGCAGCGTGGCGCGCACCCGGCTTGAGGATGCGCGGGCGCTCGCAAATGAGTTCTGAAGTGTTTCGAATTTTTGCCAGATCAATTGGCCGGATGGCAAAGTGACCATTGTTGATACGGCGAACGTGGCGAATGTCACGGGGTGAGATGCGTTCGATAAAACTAATGTCAGCAGGAGCACCAGGGGCACAACAACCAACGCCATGCGCGACTGAGAGAGCAAGCACACAGCGATTGCGGCGACGATGCCGGTTATCTTCCATGCTGCACTTCTCTCGAACAGTGCAAACACGAACGCGGTGCTGGCGATGCAAGCGGCTGCTGGCGCCCAGGGCGCAAAAAACAGCCAACGCGCCGCGCCCGTCGTCGGTTCAACCGTGTATAGCATCACCGAGAAGAACTCAGGCCCAGGACCACCAACAATCTGCAGTGGTGATACGTACAGCCGGGCAGGCAGCCCAATCTTGGCGGCAAGCATCAGAAACGGCGTAATCAGCAGCGTTTGAAGCGCCAGATGGCCCGATGCCCGATAGATGATGGCTGGCCGAACGCGCATTGCTGCGCCGATGAAGGCGAAGATCGCCATCAGCGCCCAACCCTTCATCCATCCGATGAAGGATTTTATCGTGAGGGCGATGCCAAGATCGAAATTGATATGGCCGACAATCAGCGTGATTGCCATCAGAGCCATCGACAGAATCCAGACCCATATGCCGGCCGGCAAGGGTTTCAGGTCGATCTGCGTACTCTCTGCAAGGCCGAGGCGGCGGCAAACGGCGAGCAAAGCTAACGACCAGCCGAGCGCGGGCGAGAGAATATAAAGCCCCCCAAGCAGGTAGAAGCCCCACGTCCCCGCGATCGCCCAGTAGATGATGCGTTCTTCTAGCGTTTCCGGCTGAAGATGTGGCGGATCCATGCCATGGTCCAGGCTGCGATTGAAAGGAGGCTTCCCAGTAAGGCGCCGGCGATGGCTAAGAGAAGTTTGGGGCCGGTGGGTTCAGTCGGTAAGTCCGGCGGCGCGAGGATTTGCACCATCGGATACGATGAATAGATATCGACCTTGTTGGTATCGAGCCGCGCCAGTGCGGAGGTGAATACGGCTTCGGCAACCAGGTGCGCCTTATTCAAATCTTCGAGCCGCGCCGCCTCGATGCTCATCTTCTTGATGTCATCGGTTTCGCGTTTGATTTGACCTTCGAGGCTTTCGACTTCGCTCTGTTTGCCAGCGATCTTGGCATCAATGTCGACGAGGCTGACAAGAAGATTTGACTGTGCCGAACCGCTAAGCAGAAGCGTGACGTTCTTTAGGTCAGCATCTCCGCTCACTCCGGCGTCAGCAATTCGCCGCTCGATCTCGAAGGCCACGCCATCCCTGCGCTTGTCGAGCTGCTGCAAGAGGGGGTTTCGAAAGCCGAGCTTGGTTGCTTCCTGCTGATACTGCGAGTCGATTTCCGCATACTCGGACACGAACTTAGTGAATGCCGGTTCGGACGTCAGCCGCAGGATGACAGCAGCCATTTTCGCGTCAAGCGATGCGCGGCGCGTAAGGCTTTCAAACTCGTTTCTGAGCGAGGTTAGCTCGGCCGTTCGTTCTGCAAGGCGCCGGCGCAACAGCTCCAGGCTGGTCGAGGCCTCATTGAACTGGTTCATCGACAGGACGCCGGTGCGTTCCTGGTGTGTGAGGACGCGCTCGCGCGCTTCCTTTAGATTTGCCCGGTACGACTGTAGGCTGTCTTCCACGACTTTAGCCCGTCGCGCAATTTCGTCGGCGCGCAGGGCATCGAGCTGGCGGTTGAGGGCATTGATCAACGCATCGGCTTTGTGCTGGGCTTTGACAGGCGCATCTCCCTGGATCTCGAAAATCATGATGGATGTTTCGTCGATCAACTTGATGCGCGGCCGTCCAAATTCGGATAGCGACATCCCGAGCGCGTTTGCGGCTGCAAGGCGCACCGTCTCGCTGTCTGCAATTTCCTTATAGACGACTTTCGGGCTGAGGGACGCGCTGCCGAATGGAGAACTGGTGATCGACTGGGCGTTGCCAATGCTCTCCAGCTGCATTGACGTTCCGGTCGATGACGTTGGAAGAATGAGGCTCCACTTGCTGACGTAAAAGGGTGATACGGCGACGTAGTAGAGGGCGGCAAGGCCGCAACACAGGGCAACGCTGCCGACCGCCCCGAGGGCAAATTTGCCTGCTGTTTTCGGCCAATAGACGAATAGGAATAATATGGCTTTGCCACACCCTAGCAGCAGCAAGAGGCCTGTCCGGAGTAGCCGGAAAAATTTGCGCGCGGGATCAAACAGGCGACGCTCCGCGCGCATTCCTGCGGTCTTGCTGACGCCTGGGGTTAGCGACGCGCGGTCCATGCCGTGGAGGGCTTTCGATAATAGTAGGGCAACGGCAATAGTCCTCATGAGTCGCGTTAACGAGAGGTAAACTGAATTTCAACGGACGCGAGATCAGAGGCGCGCTCTCGCAGCATCGCTTCATCGGGGCCGTAGCCAGCCAGCGTCAATGTGGCGGCACCTGTTGGAAGAAGCCGCATCGCCTCTATGAGAACGTCGAAGCCCTTTTGTTCGCAATAACGCCCGTAGGCCAACAGGCGCAGTGGTCCTTCCGTGCGGGCAGGCGGAGCAATGTCCAACAGCTGGCTGTTGTCAGCGGCAGAGCGGATCACGGCCAGCTTGGAACGCGGCACAATGCCCTTTTTGACCAGCCAACGGCCCTGCTCGTCGGACACGGCGACGACGAGATCGCAAAGCCGATACGTCAACTTCAGCATCTGGCGGAAGCGGCGCACATTGGGCACGTGAAGGCGCTCGAATGCGGCTGTATAACTGTGCTCGACGAAAATGATCGGCTTGTCGTTGCATTGGGCGCGTAGAAGGCTGAGGAACGGCAGTTTCCGCCACGACGGCGTGTAGTGGATGATCGCTACGTCATCGTCGATGCGCGGCGGCACGACGCCCAGCGGGTTGACCACGGTGGCGCGGCCCGAAAAATCGGTCAACTTTTCGATGTGGCTCATCAGGCCGCGGGTTACGCCGCCGATATTCGGGTCATCAAGAAGATGTGCAATGGTTTTCATGCGGCGGCGAGTCCTTCTGCGGGGGCGAAGTCGTTTGATTGTTTGAGTTTGCGTCTCGATGCTGAACCCGCAACCACTTTGCGAGCCCAGACAGCGAGGGCGAATTGGACGATGAAGAGCGATGCCGACAGTGCTGCAACGCCATGCCAGAGGTCATAGTGGAGACCGGCGGCAAGTGAGCCGAGGCTGATGGTTGTCAAAATACTGGAAGCGGCAAATTCATATCGGGTTGCCCCAGCGGCGCGCAGAAGCTGCACGGCGGAATCATAGAACGGTTTTGTAATGGCGGAGGCGCACAGCACGCCGACCAGTGGCGCTATCGCGGTCCATTTGGCACCGAAGACGATCGGCACGTACAGCATGGTTGCAAGCGCCTGCAGCGCGATGACTGCTGAAATTGGGGCGACGGTTGTCGCGAGTGCGCGTTTGTAGCGTTTGAGGAGCCGGTAAGGCGTGCCCGCAAAGCGCACCAGTTCAGGATAGATCGAATTGGTGAGTGCCATCGTCAACGATAGGCTGAAGCCGATACCGGCATTGAAGACGAAGTAGTAGACGCCGAGCGCTTCGAGGCCGAGAAGCGAGCCGACCATTACTTTGTCCAGCTGCAATCGGGCCGCCGTGAGGATTTCGCTGCCCAAGAGTGGCGCCGAGAACTTGACGAAGTCTGCAACCGGAACGTTGCCGGCCGCGGGGTTCGCGTCCCATATTTTTCCGCGCCGGACGCCATACAACCAGATGGGGGCCGTCAACACCTTTGGTAGGACGATCGCCCAGGGACCGAATCCAGCAATGGCAAGAATTGCGGTCAGCACGTTGTCGGCAACCATCTGTGCCGTCGCAATCTGCGCCACGCAGCGGATATTCCCAGCCCGCATGAGCAGATAGACGTTGATCAAGCCGAACGGCATGATCAGGAAGACAGCCGCTAGACACGCGACGAGCGGGAAGATTTCAGCTTGCCCGGTTGTCATGAAGATGACAAAGCCAGCCGCACATTGGCAAATGGCCATGGCGATGCAGAAATACCAGCCGAGCCGGAACGCAGTATTGCACGTTGCATCCAACGCGGTTGCGCGGGCTTTGATGACCATCGGGCCGATGCCGTTGTTCGCAAACGTCCGGACGATTTCGAAGCACGTGATGGCCACGGCGGCGATGCCAAGCTCAGCCGCGCTCAAATACCGAGCGAGGAAGATTGTTGCGAAAATCCGGCTAACGCGCGCGCTGCCCTCCGCCAGCGAATACCAGCCTATATTGGACAGCAGACGATCCTGCGCGATCCGCTGCTTCAGCCGTGACATGACCGTTTGAAAAGGGTGCATGGTCATCACGTTGCCATCAAGCCTTCACGGTGAGCGGGCGCGCTTGCGGCGTTGCCGAGAAGACCAATTTCTTGAGGGCTTCGAATCCGGCGCGCGGCAAGACAGCAGCCAACAGCGAGAAGCCGAGCGATTCAATGGTGCGGCGCGGCTCTTCGACGACGATGCGCGGGTATGTGAGCGATGATCTGAGTGCCAGTAAAAATGCTTCGCGTCCTTGGCCGTTCATGGCGGCACGCCGGGCAAGATAGCGAAACTGATAGGCCTGGGACCGCCGCCCTGAACGCTTCACGAGTTCCGGTGCGTAACCGGCGAGCTTGTCGCGGAAGCGCTCCCACGATGCGAGCTGCTTCTTCACGTCCGCCGACAAGCCCGTGGTGTTGACGCGGTAGAGTGTCAGCGGGTGAGGTATGCCTTGAAACTTCCAATGTGTTGTGGCGGCGATGCGCGTCCATAACTCGATGTCTTCCGATTGGCGGAAGGATTCATCAAACCAACAGCTTCGATGGCCTTCTGGGGTGTCGATGAGGAATTCGATGTCATCGAGTGCTGCACGCCGCATGACGGCCGCCGACCCGTTGCCGACAGGGTTGCGGCAGAAAATATGATCGGCGTCGATGTCGCGGAGCTTGGGCGACTGCGCCAAGCCGAGCGGTGTTCCGTGCTCGTCGATGAAAAGCGACGGATCGAAGCTGACGCCGACGTGCGGGTTCGCTTCGAGATGGGCAAAATGCAAAGCCAACTTGTCGGTCAGCCAGAGGTCGTCGGCATCTATCAAGGCGATGTAACGGCCGCGTGCAACACGAATGCCGCCATTGCGGGCTCCAGCGAGGCCGCGGTTCGCCTGCGTTATCATACGGATCCGGCTGTCCTGCTTCGCATAACGTTCGACGATGCTCGGGCCGCTATCCGTCGAGGCGTCATTGACAACGACAACTTCGAAGTCCGCAAAGGTCTGGGCCAGGACGGAGTCCAGCGTACGGGCAATATATCGCTCGGTATTGTAGAGCGGGATAACAACGGAAAATGCAGGATGTGATGTGGGCACTGTCCGAGCTCTTCAGTTTGCGATGACGGGGGAAGTGGCGGCGGTAGAAGACGGGCGCATGGACGTGTGTGCGCTCGCGGCAATGCGTTCGAGGGTGTGGATGGGTGACGATCTGAAGGCGTCGGCCAAATAGCCGAGTGCACTCCGCGTGCACCGCTTCCCGGAAAGCGCGCGCCGCGCCCAGTAGAGGTTCATGACCGCTTCGGCCCGGGGACGTTCGCGCTTAACTAAGTCTGGGTCGAGCTGTTCGGCGATCAATATGAACTGCTGCCAGCCGGCTTTCATCTTGTCGGTCTGTGACGAAAGGCTCGAGGCAGCGACACGATATCTGACGGTGCGGCTGTCACTACCCTCGATACGCCAACCGGCATTGACCAGCCGGAACAGCCACTCCTGGTCTTCTGCAAACTTCATATCCGTTCTGAATGGTCCGGCGCTCTGGAATGCTTGGCGGCGGAACACAAGAGACGAGCACGTTGTTGTCGGATTTCCTGAAAGCAGGTCGCGCTTCGTGATGGACTGTTTGGCGATGCGGCTGCCCGTTCCGAGCGGCTCGCTTCTATGACTTATATAGGAGCAAGCAGCGAAGCTGACGCCGAGCGCGCTGTCCGCTTCAAGTCGATCCAGATTTTCCTCAAGATGATGCGGCAACCAGATGTCGTCGCTATCGATCAGGGCGATGTATTTGCTGTCGACGCATGCAATGCCGCGGTTGCGCGCGGCCGACGGACCACTGTTGGGCTGCTGAATGAGTTTTACGCGGGCATCGGCGTGCTGATAGGCGCGAATAATATCGACTGTAGCGTCAGATGAACCATCATCGACGATCGCGAGGATAAAGTCGCGGTGCGTTTGCGCCAATACACTCTCGATTGCGGACGCGACAAATTCAGCCGCATTGAAGCACGGCATCACGACAATTGCCTGCGGTATGTGCGTCATGATTGGGGCTCGTCAACAAACAGGGTGCCTGCACATGCAGGCACCCCGATAACCGTGACAGATTTGTATGTTTTTGGAGTTTAAAGGGTCGATCTGGTTTGTTTCTGGTTTTGTCAAAAAGCGTTCTTGTTGACGAAGCCGTAGATCGGTGTGAGCAGGACGATCTTCGCGTCCAGCCAGATTGACCAATTCTTAATGTACCAGAGATCGTGTTCGACGCGCTTTGCCATCATCGACGGATCGCTGGTCTCCCCACGGTAGCCGCAGATCTGTGCCCAGCCGGTCATGCCCGGTTTCACCTGATGGCGGTTGGTATATTTGGATATCATGCCGCCGTAGAGGTCGTTGTGCGCAATAGCGTGCGGTCTCGGGCCGACCAGTGACATCTGACCCATGACGACGTTAATGAGCTGGGGCAGTTCGTCGAGGCTGGTTTTACGCAGGAAGTGGCCCACCTTGGTCACACGCGAGTCTCCGCGCGTTGCTTGGCTGACAGTCGCGCCATCCTCCATGACTTTCATGGTCCGGAATTTCCATACGATGATTTCTTCGTTGACCAGGCCATGGCGGCGCTGGCGGAAGAACATCGGTCCACGGCTTTCGAGCTTAATCGCGGCGCCGATCAGCAAGAAAACAGGTGCAAAGGCGATGAGGAGGAGGAGAGCGAATATCCGGTCGGAAACATTCTTCGCGACAATGCCCCAGTCCCGGATGGGGCGCTTGTGGATCTGCATGAGGCCAGCTGCGCCGATACGGGAGGTGTGGCCCCAGGTATCGTCATCGTCGCAATGGCCGTCGGCAAAGTAGGTCACAACGCTGACATCAACGGGGAACTGTTCGAGTTGCGTTGTGATCTCCTGTCGGCGAGTCGTTGCCGAAATGGGGAGCGAAACGATAACTTCGTCGATGGCGCCAGCACGAATTTGGCTGACAAGGCAGGAAAAGTTGCCGGCGATGTCAAGCCCGTAGGCCGGTGCACGCGGTGATGTACGGTCTTCATACAGTCCTGCAAATGCCCACGGCCCTTCGCTCCGCGAGATTTCATCATGGATGCGGCGTGCGTCGAAACCGGCTCCAAAAATAGCGATTCGGCGGCGTAAGCGCTGCTGCATATACGAACTTTTTAGCACGCGAGCGCCGACCTCACGGGCCGCAAGTCCGCAGACCATCGCGCTTGCCGCCCAAATGGTAACGGAAGAAATCCCGTCCAGGCTCACAAATGTCAGCGGGTTGCAGGCGAGGAGCGCGAAGCACAGCGAGGCAATGACGTTCAAGGTCAGCAGCGCCGGATCTGTGATGCCTGTGTCGGAACGATTGCCCTGGCGATTGATCGTCTCCAACAACGAAAAGACGACTGCAAACGCAATTAGGATTGCGGTGACGTTCTGCTGATCGACAGGTGCTGACGAGACGTTTTCCACGAACAGTGAGCCGAGCCAAGCGCCGACGACTGTCATCGAGGTGATCGACAGTGCAATGATATCGCCGACGATCTGCTGGGAAAGGCCGCCAGCGACGCTCGACGGATTGCGGGTCACCTTTTGCACGCCGGTGCGAGCATTTGCGAAAAGCGGGATTTCAGCGGTTAACAGCATGGTTTTAAATCCAAATGGTTTTCAGAATACCGACTAGGCTTTTGCATCGACGCAGAAGTCTCTGGACGCGCTGAGGCGGTACCAGGCGAGGCGGGAGAGGAACGCGATATTGCCGACGAGATAGCGCTTTGCGAGCCGGCGCGGCTCCATCGTCAGCCGCCAAAGCCACTCAAGGCCGGCAGCGCGCAGCGCGCGCGGCGCGCGGGGAATGCGGCCGGAGTAGTAATCGAAGAGGCCACCGACGCCTGCCACAACCGGAACATCGAGCCGCGCGCGATTGCGGTTGATCCAAAGCTCCTGGGTCGGAACGCCGAGACCAACCAGGAGAATGCCGGGCTTGGTCTTATTAATATTCTGAATGACCTGGCGCTCTTCCTCCGCCGTCGTGAAGTACCCGTGATGGCTTCCGGCAATCGATAGGCCGGGATAGGAGGCCATCATGCGCATTGCGGTCTTTGCGGTGAGGCCAGGGCGGCCGCCAAGCAGGAAGATCGACGTGCCGGACTTTGCCGCCAGCTCGCACACGATCGGGAAGAGGTCTGTGCCGTTGACATTATCCTTCAATTTCGTGCCGGTAGACCGCGCGGCGATGGAAATGCCAGCCCCATCCGCAAAAACGCAGCTGGATGATTGAACGGCCGCGCGATAATGCGGCTCGGAATACATGACGTTGACGCAGTGGGCATTCAAAAACGAAACGGTCTGTTCGATGCGCTGCTGTGCGCAGTTCACCATCCACTCGGCTGCCGTGCGAAGGGTCGTGTCGGAGACGTCCACGCCAAAGAGCCGCACGAGGCGCCGTTCGAGGGTCGGTGCGACGTGCTGGTTCTGAACAGTCGGATTGGCAACCGGTGTGGTGGAAGCTTGAACAACGCGAAGCTGCCGCGCGGACTTGGACGCGAGCGGAGCGACGTTTGAGAGCGTGCGAACTGCGGTCATGGTGTTGTGTTCCTGACTGGCGGATTGAAATCTCGCAAGTCAGATCGCAAGCTGCGTGCCACTCGCTTTGACAAGAAGAAAGCGAGTAAAATCAGCATTTTCTGAAGGGTGCGCGGCGGTGGACGCCGGGCCAAATCGCTAAACGCAATGCATGATGCAAATCGAATTGCGAAATGCGAAGTTGCGCGCGATTGAATAAATAGTGAAGCAGTATTGGCGCTATTTGGATACGCGAGATTGCAGCCGACGGTAGATGGTGGACGGACTTACGCGAAGCTGTGATGCGGCCTTCGGTATGGATCCGCCGCAACGTGCGATGGCCGAATCAATGGCCCCGTCGATGATGTCTTCCAGCGGTTGAGTGCCGGCATCCGTGACGTCGGCTGATGCCACACGTGCAGAAGGGGCACTAAGTTGCGCGGGTTGGCTGAGCTTTAGTTCTTCCGGTAGCATGTCATATGTAACGACGTCGCCGTGACTGAGGACGACGATTTTTCTAACAACGTTTTGCAGCTCGCGTACGTTGCCGGGCCAGCAATAGCGCAGCAGCGCCTCTTGGGCCTCGGGGTCAAAGCCGGTGAAGCTCTTGCCGTCCTCGTGTGCATATTGCTTCAGGAAATGCCGTGCGATCTGCAACACATCACCTTCGCGTGCCCGCAACGGCGGCATGTCGACCGGGATGACAAACAACCGATAAAAGAGGTCCTCTCGAAACGCGCCGCGGGCAACCTGTTCGCGGATATTTCGATTTGTCGCGGCCACCAGCCGGACGTCCGCCGGACGTAATGAATCTTCGCCTACCCGCTGAACCATGCCGGTTTGGACAAAGCGCAAGATCTTAGCTTGTAGGGTTAGATCCAGTTCGCCGATCTCGTCGAGAAATAGCGTGCCGCCGTGAGCTGAGAGGGCTGCGCCCTGGCGGTCGGCGTTGGCTCAGAAAACTATCCCTTGAGGTGTCCGAAGAGTTCGCTTTCCAGAAGCTGGTGTGGGATCGCCGCGCAATTGAGGGCGACGAACGGCTTATGCTGGCGGTCTGACAACTGATGGAGCGCATGGGCACAGAGTTCCTTGCCCGTACCGCTTTCGCCCGAAATAAAGACTGTTGCCTTCGATTTAGCGGCGCTGCGTAAGATCCGGTAAACCGCCTGCATCGGCAGACTGTCGCCGATGAAGTCGCAGAACTTGTGCTTTGGTATGTCGCACTCAAGTGCTTCGACGCGCTGGATCAAGCCGCGGCGATCCAAAGCATTGCGCACGGTGACTTGCAGACGCTCCGGCGAGAATGGCTTGACAAGGAAGTCATGGGCGCCGTCACGCATGGCTTCTACGGCGAGGTTTACCGAGCCCTGCGCCGTCATGATGATGACTTCGGTAGGATACTGCCGTGCCTTTATTTCCCGCAGGATATCCAAGCCTTTGCGGCCAGGCAGATTGACATCGAGAACAACGACTTCCGGGATTGACACAGAAAACTTGGCGAGAGCCTCTTCGCCCGAACTGGCGGTAGCAATGTTCACCGGCTCGCCGCTGAGGTACGCCGTGTACATCATGGCCAAGGAAGCCACGTCTTCGACAATCAGAATATCGCGTTTCGGTGGAGACATTTTCGGGTGGGGCTCGGACGAGCTTGTACGCAAGCGGCATGCTGCGGTGCTGCCCAGACACTATGCCAAACTTCATACTGCGCCTTTAATGGCATTCAGCGAATTGCGTGAACTGATTGCGGCATCCAGTCCAAAGCATAGTCCTCCATCCTTTATTTGATCTGTGGCGGCGTGATGCAATCGCGACAATTAAAAGTGTCGGATAATACTGATTGCATTCTCAGTCATCCGCATACGCTTTAAAATGACCGGTGTTGTAGTGTCCGGATCTGGGCATCAGCGTTGTGTGCTCGGCAGTCGTCTGCATCGCAGAGCAGGAAAGCAAGGGGCAAATGAAAGGAATAATTTTTACGGAGTTTATCGCCTTCATGGAGGCCGCCCACGGCCCGGACTTCTCCGATGACGTGATTTACGAGAGTGGCCTTGCCGAGCGCGCCGCATATACGTCGGTTGGCACATACGATTTCTCACAGATGCAAATGCTCCTAACAGCTTTCTGCAAGAAGTCGAATTCCGGTCTGCCGGACGCACTGAGAAGCTACGGCCGCTTCCTGTCGCGGACGTTCCAAAGCAAGCATCGGGACATGTACGCGCAATATCCCGACATCATTGAGTTCGTATCGAGTGTAGAGAATCACATCCATATGGAAGTCCGCAAACTCTATCCGGATGCGCAACTGCCACGCTTTGATGTGTTGGAGCGGACGCCTGACCGTCTGGTGATCTCGTACCGCAGTTGCAGGCCTCTCGTCGATCTTGCCGCAGGATTGATCGAAGGAAGTGCGGCATTTTATGGTCAAGAGGCAACGGTTCGCCACAGGCGGCAAGTGGCGGACGATGGCGAGTTTCACATCATCGAACTCGATGCGCAGCAGGCCGTTTTACAATGACGACGATGACGGATGAACAGAGTAGCCAAAGAATTGCCAGGTTGAGAGAGCGTGCGGAGCGCGAACGGCGCGCACGCATTGCAGCCGAGGACCTGCTCGAGGTGAAGTCGCGCGAGCTTTACGATATCAACCATCAACTCGAGTTGCGGGTGAAGGAGCGCACCCACCAGCTTGAGGCGACGCTTGCCAATATCGTGCAAGGTGTCGTTATGCGCGATAAGTCCGGCGATGTAATTGTTCACAACGATCAGGTTATGCATTTGCTAGGATTGCCGCCGGGGTCCGGAACCGATGCAATCTTGCGAGAGATTTCGGCTCTCGATTCCGCGAATCCTCAGATACACGCTGAACGCAGGACGCGGCGGCGGAATCGCCGGGATGTTGCGCGCCCCGATGGCCGGTATCTGGAGCTGGTCTGCAATCAGCTCGCCGATGGTGGGCAAGTTCTCGCGATCAACGACATCACAGTTCTCAAGCGGCGTCAGATGGCGTTGGAGGAAGCGAACAGAGCGGCGAACGACGCAAATACCGCAAAGTCTCAGTTTTTGTCCACGTTGAGCCACGAAATCCGCACGCCCTTAAACGGCGTCCTTGGGTGTGTCGAGCTCCTCAAGGGAATGCATCTCGACCAGGAACAGGCACGCTTGGCTGAAATTGCCTCGTGTTGCGGTGATGCGATGCTGCAGTTGGTCAACGACGTCTTGGACCTTTCGCGCATCGACAACCAGCAGGAGTCCGTTGAAGCACGTCCGATGGATATCGTATCTATGGCGCGCGCAAGTTGCCTCACCGTTGAATCCTTGGCCAGTCAGAAGAATATCGAGATCTCGGTCGAGGTTCCCGATGGCGGTCTGCCGATCGTCGTTGCTGACCGCCGCCATTTTCAGCAGGTGCTTGTCAATCTGATCGGCAACGCCATCAAGTTCTCAATCATCGGCCCCATTCGGGTCAAGTTTACTAATGGCGGCATCGAAGACGGGCGCGTCAAGCTGCTGACAGAGGTTATTGATAACGGCATCGGCATCGCGCCCGAGAACTGCTCCAAGATATTCGACGACTTCTGGCAGGTGGGGTCCGAGTTTGGCCGCAGCGGTACGGGGTCTGGTCTTGGCCTCGCCATTTGCCGCAGACTGATCGAGAGAATGGGCGGAACAATCGGCGTGACCAGCCAAATTGGACACGGTTCCACATTCTATTTTGAACTGCGGCTGCCGGTATCATTGGATACGAGCGTGGCGGCGATGCCGGAGCGGAAACTGGCGGCGGCCGGTGTCGCCAGCAAGGCTGGTGGCATGAGAATTCTGCTGGCGGAAGACAACGATACAAACGCGCTTGTCGCGACTGAGTATTTGAGAGCAGCGGGGTATAGCGTCGAGCGCGCAAAGACCGGACGTGAGGTGGTGATCAAGGCATCAAAAGCGGATTTCGACCTCGTCTTTATGGACATATCCATGCCGGAACTCGATGGCGTCGGTGCAACGCACCTGATCCGGTGGCGCGGCTCAAGGAACGCACTGACTCCGGTTGTCGCTCTGACGGCGCACGCAACAACAGCGGATCAGAAAAAAATTCTGTCGTCTGGGCTGCAGGGCTTCGTGACCAAACCCGTACGACGGGAAATTCTGGCAGCGGCGGTGGAAACATATGCGGGTAAGGGCTTTGCACCGCCGGTCGCGCAAGACATTGATGCCAGCGGCGTGATTGATCCAGCGGTCCTAGGGAAGCTGGGGTTAGAGCTGGGCGAAACGATGCGTGACACCATTCTGCGACAATATCTGATCGAACTCGACTTCGCCCGCGATCGGTTGATCGATCCGGAGACGTTGCGCGACGTCAAATCCTTCACAGGGTTGGCGCACGCATTTGCCGGGGCGTCATCGACAATTGGAGCAACGCAACTCGCACAGGATTGCCTGAACGCCGAATGGATGCTTGAGGCAGGATCGGAGGACGTTGCGGCAATCGCCGGACATCTTACGGAGACAATCAACGGCACGATCGCTGCGATCGACGCGTATCGGGTTCGCTGGGCAAAAGGACATCGGCATCCAACACGCTGCGAAGATCCCGGCCTAGGGCAATCGAGAGAGTTAAGCGGATAGGAAGACGTCCGGCAGGCCGGTCGCTTTAGAATTAAGGCAGCGTCCTATGCGGCCATTGGCAATCTGGCACCAATCGGAAAATGCATGAAAACCGCAGTTCGGTGCTGCTTTTTGTGCGACACGATATACAGCTCTCCGCCGGCCTGCTCCGCAAAGGCGGCAGCCATTGGTAAACCAAGCCCCCGTGACATTGTCACGGTGCGCTTTGGGAAAAACGCTTCCACATGAGAGGACACCGGCTCTGCAAGAGCGAGGTAGCCATCATCCTCAACGCAAATGGTGAGGCTGTTCACGCCGTTGCGGTGTTCATCGTAAGCGAGTAACAGGATTTGCCGGTTTCCGGGCGCAGACTCGACGGCCGCCATAATAAGATTCATGAGCGCGGTCAGCAGCCGCTCGCTATCAACCTCGGCCTCGAGAGTTGAATCACAGATGATCGATATCGGATGCTTCGACCCATACATGTCATTGGCCTTGGTCGCGGCGCGCTGCAGGATGCCGCGGATGGGCTGTACCGTCGGCATCGATGGGCTGGATCGCGCAAATGCGAGGAGCGTTTCAGTGAGCGATGCGCCGTTTCGCGCTGCCCGGAGAATGACTTCGAAGCTACTTTTGACATTCTTCGACTCGTCCTGGCGGATGGCCAGTGACGATGTTCCGATGATCGTCCCAAGGATATTGGCAAAGTCGTGCGCGACGCCGCTGGCAAGTTCGCCAATCGCTTGAAGCTTGACGCGGCGGTCGACTTTTCTCTGCAGCTCGAGTTGCCGTGTCACGTCGCGCAGCACGATGACGACACCATACGAGCCATGCTCATCAATCTTCAACGGCGCCACGGATTCCGTGACTTGATATTTCGCACCGTTGCGTGCCGTCAAAACGTAAACGCCGGCAGGCGTGTATCCTGGTATGGCAAGGCGTGTCACATCGACGGCTTTGGTGGTGCTGGATTCAGGGTGTTGGATTTCCAGCTCCAAGACGTTGGCGAGCGGTAAATTCTTGGCGACATCAATGGGCCATCCGGTGAGGGCCTGTGCGCCAGGGTTCATGCTGATGATGTTCAGATCGGAATCAGTGACGATGACGGCGTCTGAAATGGCGTCCAACGTCGTTTGCAATTGCTGCTCGCTGCGTCTGACGTGGCTAATCGCGTCATCCAACTGACTGAGTGGCGGCTTGAGCAGCATCACCCACGTCACGTAGATGCCGATCAGAATGGCACTGCTCATTGCGATGATCATAGGCCAGACGATTGAGATGCTCTTTGAAAGTGCTTGCTGCAAGGCATCGCGCCGCGCGGTGAGAGGCGCCAGTGCCTTGCGGCTCTGAATCTTGATTGCCGTGAGGACGTCAAGTCCGCTCACGATTGCGGGAAGTATCTCCAGCGGGACTGTCGTCAGGCTATGCAAATAGTCTTTAACGTCGGTCGGAACATCGGCGGAATTGATCGCATGAGTTTCTTCGGGCGATGTCGATAGCAGAAACGCGAGCCGCACGCCCACGCTGTTCAGTGCAAGCCGTACGTCGTTCTCGGTGCTTGCGATGATGTTTTCGCTAGCCGAAAGGCTGGCGACGGTATCGCGCAGCACCTGTGCCGGCAACGGCGTGTCGGGATTTTGCTCGCCCAGATAGAAGCAGTTGTCGATGGCGTTTTCCCATGCCGAAAAATGCTTCTCGGTTGCATCGGCGAGCGTGCGTAGGCTGTAATGTGCGAGCACGAATAAGCTGTTGCCCAGGAGGCCTGCGACAACCAAAAAAGCGATAAGGGCAAGTGACCTCGCCGCATGCTGGCTGGCCAGACCCAGTTCCGTTCGGGGGGAGGTTCCCCATGCTCGCTTTTGATCGCTCATTTTGCACCAGTACTGAGACGCAATACGCGCGTTTTCTTCAATGGGACGTCAAAGCAATAAGCATAAGTTCGACAACGTCGCTAATGGACTTTGACGACCTGTCGGCCCAGTAGCCACCAACGACACTGGAAAGGCGATTGAGCTGGTTGCTCCATAACGTAGTGACCAGCGGTATACGTGGCGCCCCAGAGGCCCATGCCCTGGCCGACTGTTGAGAGCAACGGCTAAGATACGTCGCATTGGAATTAACGACGACGGAAACGCCGCCCTTCTTCGCGACATATCTGTCTAAAACATCCGGCCGTGACCAGGCGCGGATAGCCAACTCTTGAGCGGCCTGTTGACTGGCGCTGTTCGTTTCAGGAAATACGGCAACATCGACAGACCAGAGTACGAATTTGCTGCCCGGAGTGAGGCCGCATTGGAATTTCTCGTCGTCCGAGAACAGCGGCGCCAAGAAATCGCCCATGACAATTGCGGCGGCCCCGCCGTTGGCAACCGCCTGGGCTGCTTTCTCCCAGCTCAGATCATGATTGTCGGCGTTCACAAATGGGCGCAGTTGATCGAAGACTTCCAGGGAGCGCTGAAGTTTCTGTTTAACCGGATCGCTGGTCCGGTCAGCGTGCTCAAATAGGTGGCTCAACTCATCGGCATCCAATTGTTCGGCCAGGATGGATGTGAATAGAAAACGCAACTGCCACAGCTGGTCCGACATGCTGAGCGGTGTGTAACCGGCCTTCAAAATTGCAGGCGCCACATCCAGAAACTGCTGCCAGCTTTCTGGCACCTTCAGCTGGAGGCCTTCGAATATGGAGCGGTTGAAAACGATGATATTCTGCAGGTGGATCCCGAGCGGCAGCGCGGAATAGCCTTTGCCATGCTCTATCAATTGTAGAACTTCAGGCACCAGAACGTCGGCTAACCTCGGGCGGCTCGGGCTGTCCGAGATGGCGCGGAATATTCCGGTATCTACAAATTTGCCGAGGTCCTTTCCCCCAACCCAGAATGACGCGGTCGGCGGACGACCTAATGCGAAGCGTTCCGAGAACTTCGCCCGGATGCCGCTAAAGTTTTTTTCAACTGGGTGTTCGCGCCATACAAGACCTTCGCCTTCGATTGCATGTTGCAGGATGGACATCGCTTGACGTTCAGAATCCGTCAGCCAGAGGTGCATAAACTCGAATTCTTCGGCCTTCACGGATTGCACCAACGCCGATGTCGCCAGCAGCCAGAAGAGCAACAAGCGGATGGTGCACAGTTGGACCGAACGCTTCGCCATCGACACTCCCCGCGTGGAAACGCCAAGACTGTAGTTTCTGCCGTGGTCAAATATAAGGGGCGTCTGCACTCGAATGGGGGCTTCCCCAACGTCTATCCGGCGCCTCTACGGTTGGTCTTTACCTTCTCCGGTAAGCGCCGCGGCCAAGGCGCCGTGTTCGATTGGCTTACTTAATCCTTGGATATTTTCGAGCCCGGAAAGCGCCGCGATCGAGCTGCACAGGCGAATGAACTCGACGCCGTAGCCACTCACCAGGATGACGCGGCATTGTTGTCCATGCTGGAGAAACTGCTGTCCCATCCATTGGGATAACTGAACGCCGTCTATACCCGGCATTGCAATATCGAGCACCACCGTCGCGGGACGTAGCGCTTCAAATTTTGTCTTGAATTCTGAAGGAGTGTCCAGGACCTCCGCTCGTAGCCCTATGCTTTCGGCTACGCCTTTGACGAATCGAGCAAAGTCGGCGTCATCATCGACCACGAGCACATCAAGAATTGCATTCTTATCCACGCGATGGACCTAATCTTAAGGCGGAAAACGATAACACCGTGCGTACCATAGATCGACTATTCGGGCAGTTCGTGAGCGTCGCAGTCCAAATCGCAAGTAAGAATGAAGTCATAGTTTCTCGAGAATCAGGCAACCAATCAAGCTTAAAGACACACTTACGTATTGGTGACGCAAACTTCGTTAGGATATTCGCACTTTAGCGAAAGGTAGCACGAACTTGCGGTCTCCCCAAGTGCGCCCGATAAGACGATAATGACATTATTTAGGTTGTGATCAATTTGGGTCGAGCCGCCGACCATTGCAATGCTCCGGGGCGTTGCCAAAAGCTAGTGGACTTAGCGTCCCTGAAACACGATCAATGCCGACTTAGATCAAACTTGGAAATACTAAGATGGCGCTACCTCCACGCACCACGCAGCATTTTGACGGGTTCAAGAGCAATTTTGCCAGAACGTTGAAAAGCCTATGCGGATCCAAAGGGTCGATAAATAAGGTTTGCCTCGAACTCGGCGTCAACAGGCAGCAATTCGCCAAGTATCTGACTGGGTCAACCCTGCCGTCGCTATACGCCCTACAAAGGATGGCGGATTACTTTGAAGTTGATCCCAGCGTGTTTTTTGTCGCCCGTCCGGGTTCAAGCAAGTTGGCACTGGCAAAAAAAGCGGCCCCGCCGCCTCCGGATGTGGCCCAAGGCTACTATCTTGAGTACGCTGCCGTTATTGCGGAAAACAAGGAAGCTCTGCGGGTCTCGGCGTGGAAATTCTCCCACAGCGGCGCACAAGTGATTTGCCATGGCGAGGTGCCCGACTTTCAGACGTCGCAACGCTTTCAATTCGCCCAGTACCACGGAACGATTAGTTCCTTCGGCAGTGCAATGACACTCAACGCCACGACCAAGAAAAACCGCAACGCCAATATGTTGGCGGTGCTGATGCCGTTCGAGACAGGCCCCAATGACTATATCGCGCTCAGCGTGCGCGTCGACGGTGCTTCGAGGTCCGAAGTGATTGGTTCGGCGTCAATTTTCCGGTTTGCCGGCAACGCACCAGATCTCGTGGCACTCGTGTCGGAAAAGTGCGGCACCTTTCACAAAGCAAAATTCAATAAGGGGATGTCGCAAACCTGGGCGCTCATTGCGCGCCAATGTGCGCTATACGAACTGACAATCAGGCTAACGCTCTAGCAGGTCGTGCTCGCGGCTATCGCCAAGCCCTTCTGCTGTCTCCAGTTTTTGCGGTGCGGGATTAGTGCAGATCGTCCGCGGCGCTCGTAAGGATTTGAGCGGGCAGGATTTCAAGGTTCCTTCAGGGGCCGGCCAATGCATCCTTCAACACGTCAAAATCTACGGGTTTGTTGATATAGATAGCGCCTCTTTGTTGAATCCGATCCACATCAGCGACGTCACAATAGCCGGAAACCGCGACGACTTTGGCCAATGGGAACCGTTCGCAAACCTTGCAAACGAAATCGATGGCATACCCATCAGGCAGGCGAAGGTCGCATACCGCAAACCGAAGGTGCGTTAAATCCGAGAGCAAGCGCTGACCTTCACTGAGCGACGACAATTGCCGTGCTTTGAAACCGTATAACAGCAGAAATTCCGCAGTTACCTCCCGAAGCTCCAGATTGTCGTCCAGTATAAAGCCGTCAAAAGCTGTCATCGCCTCGAGTCCTAAATGGATTGCTGTCTTAATAACGGCTTCACGTCGGCAAACTCCGATCGACATCAACGGATGGCAAAAATACTTCTACACGAGCGCCGCCGGGGACGTTTCGTATCTGTATGTCCCCGCCGCTTTGCTCGATAAAACCCTTGACGATGGCCAATCCAAGTCCAGTTCCATGACCGAACCCCTTGGTCGAAAAGAACGGATCGAACGCCCGATCTAACGCGACCTGCGAAAAGCCGCCACCGGTATCCTGGATTGAAATGCACGCATAGCCGGACTTCGAGTTAGAGCCTTCCGGTCGGATGCGGCGCAAGTCAATGGCCAGAACACCTGGCCGATCGCCGATGGCATCACGTGAATTTTTACAAATATTTTCTAGCGCACTGAGGAGCTGCCGTCTGTCTACATGAAGAACGAAGTTATCGGAACGCTTCACTGTGAAAGTCACATTTTCAGCAACCGCGGTGAATTCGGCCAGGTCCTGCTCCAACTGCGATGCCGACAGAAAAACAGGCTGTAGGGTTGAGGATTGCAGGAATTTTAGCAAGTCCGATACGAGTGCCACACCGCGCAACAACGTGACATCGAGTTTGCCCAAAAAGTCGCTTATGTTTTCTGTCGTTGCAGGCAACGCGCGAAACATCTTCAGCCGGCCGGAAATGGTCCCCAGCATGTTGTTGAGATCATGTGCGACCCCTGCCGAATAAATGCCCAATTGCTGCAAGTGCTCGTTATGCAGTTTCTTTGCTAGATTTCGTTCTGCATCGCCTTGGATCTGAGCTATGAAAAGCCAACTATCGGGTCCGGCCTTGGATAGTCGAATATCAATATTTCGATCGTCGACAAGGCGAACGGTTCGTCCGTCGAACATTGCGACGAGATCTTGATCCGTCAGGCGAGGCACTTCGCTTGAGGCATCGCGCGCGTTGAGATCACAGAATTTGTCGGCGGCTTGGCGAAGGACATCTTGGATCAGGCTGGTGCCTGTTTCATACGCGGAAACCCTGAACATGCGGGAAAACTCGAGGTTGACGGCAACGATGCGGCCGTCTTTTCCGAGCAGGCACGCGGCATCCGTGATCGCGCTGAACGCGCCTTGAAACTGGGCGCTTCTGGCCATCACCTCTTCGTTGGTTCGCAGCAGCTCCATCTGGCCCTGCTCCCATTGCCGGTAGGTCGGGACCAAGATCCGGCGCCAACCGACAACGCTTCCGACAATCAGAACCAGATTGATCGCTGCAAGTCCGATCGTGGTCCGCCTTTGAACGATTGCCGCCAATTCGCCGGTGCGGTCCGAAAACCAAATCAGCGGTTTGAGATAGTCGCCGCTGGTGACGGCCACTTGCATGTCGCTGCCCCACGTCTCCATTCCGAGGATCAGCAGGTCGTCAGGATATCCCGGCAGAGCTGCGAACTTTCTCCAGATCGGCGCTGATATTGGCGTTGGCGCGCAGGCGCGGCCAATCGGCCGCTTCGTGATTAGCCAGCACCAGCTTCAACGGCGTGTCGATCAAGCTATTGATTTGCGCCTCGATGTCTTGCGATCGCTTCAGGAGGCGCTCGGTATCTGCCCTGAGCTCGGCAAGTAGCGAGCGTTCGACGGATTTGTCGGTCTGTGGCGGTGGGCGATAAAGCACTAGGCGGCCCAAGTGAGCCCACAGTTGTTGCTGCTCACTCGATAGAACGGCTAACCGCGCCACGCTCACGCTTGCGCTCATGGCGAGAATGGCGGTGGCAACACTCATCGCACAAAGCGCAACAAGCAATCCAACCGCCATCAATGCCGATTGCTTGAGGGCCGCGGCAGTGGTGTTGGCCGTATTCACTTGTTTCATTGACTATCCTAGCGGATCGCATCCAGCACTTTGACAATCCTGTCGGCCGCCGCGTCAATGTCGATTTTTTCGTTGTTCCAAATGCTGTTCAAGACGAAGCCAAGCGCCGCCAGCCGCCGATTCCAGCTATCGGCATCGGCTAGGGCCTTATCGGGTACGGTCTGCCATTTATCATGCATATATGCCGTGCAGGGATGCATCCCTTCGAGTGGGACATTCTTGATTGCGGGAATTGAACCCTTCCAGCGGGCGAACTCTATCAGCGTGTCTCGATTTGAGAGGAGCTTAACCAGGAGATCCTGACCGGCAATGCGCTGAGGTTCATTCGGCTGCACAGGGAAAATCAGCGTATCAGCGCCCCACAATACGTAATTGGCGCCGGGCGCGAGATCGCACACGATGTTCGTCGACTCGTTGAACTCCGGAATAATGTAATCGCCGAGGAGCACCGCCAGCACCCGCTGGCCTTCCAGAGAGCGGACGGTATTCTCCCACTTTCGGTTATGGAAACCCGGCTCGGCAAAGCCCTTCAGGTTGCTGAAAATGGCGAGGCCGGCAGTGAACTTGCTCTTCATGGTGAGGGCAGATGTGTCGCCGGAAAGCAGGTCGCGAACCTCGCTGGCGCTTGCCAGGGACGAGAAGATCGACATGAACATATTCCGGATCTGCCAGGGCTCATCGGAATTGGATATGAGATAGATGCCGTCGTCCTTGAGGCGAGGACCATAGCTGATGAATTGCGCCCACGTTTTAGGGCGTTCAAAAGCGTACTTGGTCAATAGGTCTTGATTGAGGACGATATGGTTCTGGATGTGTAATCCGAGTGGAATGGCAGACAAGCCCTGATCTGTCGCAACGAGTTTGAAAATCTCCGGATCAAGCTGAGATTCAAAAAAGCCGCCTTGGTCAGTGATGCGCCGCGTTAATCCGGTGGAGGTCATGACATTGAGTTCGCGCCCCAACGGCCAAGCCACGACGTTCGGCGGGTGGTTGATCGCTTTGCGCTTCGCAAATTCTTCCTTGACCGCCGAAAAGCCGGATACGCCAACTTCCCGCCATTGTGCGCCGTCAGCAATGGCTTGGTTGCGCAAAACGCTAACAGCACGTTGCTCGCTTTTCGTCCGCCAAAGATGAAGGATGTCGATGCTTGGTTGCTGCGCCGATGCGGCGGCCGGCAGTCCGCAAAGGGGGACGCAACAGAGCCACAAACGGACGAGGCACTGCGGCCTGCGATTTATGTGGTTGTGGCGCGTAAGCAGTGGTGTCGCTTGGGCCGGCCAGTACTTTCGAAAGACATCACATGCCGAGGCTGTCCAGCGGGAAGCCCGGGTGTTCCGGCCAAACTTAATGCGCTCTAGGGCGATGCGCGCCATACGGACCTACATCAGTTGATCAGTTAGATAAGTTCGTAACAGACGTATTCGGATGTGGGTTCGTCCTGCCTATCCTCCTCTCAACGATGCTTCCCATTATGGTATCAGGGAGCGGCTGGACGGCAAGCCCTGCCTCGCCAGGCTAGGCCGAGGCTCAGGGTTGCTCTGCTCCGCTTCGGCGTGCCGGAGGACGTACCACCGTCGGCTGCTACGTGTGGGCGGGGGAACGAGCGGCCCCCGCGGCCTTTACTTTTTTTGACCTGCCGCAAACGCCGCCGCATCGCCAGGAGTGATGATTGCTGAATTTGCGCGCGGCCAGTGATCCGGCACCAACGACCTTACGTTTCACCGTGCGAAGACGAAGGCATGAGCCAGTGGCAACGCTGGCCGCCTAGCCGCGCGGTAGGTGTGGCGGGTAACTATGGGGCGCGGCCGCACGTGATCGATGGTTGTGCGGTCGTGGCCCGCGTAAACGGGACGCCGGGATAGCTTGGTCGTGCCGCACGCCACGTTCCCGTCGCGCCCATCGCCGTCTGATGCTTCTGACGAGGCCACGCACAACGGCTTGGCGTCATGGCAGCGTGGAGAATGCGTCGAAGGCGCGTTGTGCACGTAAAAAACGACTGAGAGGAGGTGCCGATCAAAGCTCAATTTACAACGAACGGCGATGTCTGTGCGCCACCGGCGGAATGGCGCTTGACGGACCTGAGTGACGGGAGTCCTCGTCGCCGGCTCGACCGTCATGGCCATTCGCCAAGCAATGCAAGTTTCCATGATTTGCATCAAATCGGTTCAACTCTACATACTCATCTTTGGTGGGGCTTCGCTTATATGTACCAACCCCTTCGCGCTTTGTGTGCCAATTTTATGGTCAAATGAGAACTATCGCATGCTCGAATCAAATAGCAAATATTGAGGGGTAATAGCCTGCATTGGGCATGTAGCCTCTTGGCGGAGAGCATGGATTTTGAACATGGACCTGCACCCATTGAAGATTCCTCTATTTCAAAAGAACAGCAACAACAACAAACATATGGCACGGGCAATTGTGAAAAAACCCGATAGCAAAGCTCAGCAACTTGAACTGGCGCGCGTGGCGGCTATTGCCAATATCAACCTCATCTACGATGCACTGGCCGCAATATCGAGATCAGATTCGTCACCCGCTGCGCACAATTCGTGCGAACGAAACTGCAGCGACCCCGTCAAGTCGTGCGAGGACATTGATCTCGCGATCAGAGACAGCCTCAGCGATGCGCTGACGGACGTTTCCTGGACATTGTCCACATGCACCAATGCACCGCCCGAGCTCCGTCGCATTCAAGCAAAGGTGATCCTTGGGCTCGTCGAGGAGGATGACGACAGTCTACTCGGTGCGCTCGTGTATGCGGTTGCTTCCGGAATGAGCAATTCCGATGACAGCGTCGCAGAGGGCGAACAGTCGTCGCCAGGAATCCGGATCAAATCCGGCTGTTGAACAACGTTTTGTCGAGGGATCTCTTTCCCACGTGGCGCGTCACACGATCACTCACTCCAAGCTGGGCTGAAGGCCGCGATGTCAGAGATAGATAACGTTACAGGCCTACCCAACGGCGTGGCGCTCCTGAGTATTCTCGAGAATTTGCAGCCATGGAGCGCCTTGCCTACGGGTTTTGCCGTACATCTGGTCTATATCCAACATCCACGCCAGGGCAAAGTACGCCATCCTGGTGATGGCGCAGACGCCATACTCATTGAAGTCGCGCGCCGGCTGCGTAGGTTGGCCTCTAGCGAGGATATCATTGCGCATTATGGAAACGATAAATTCCTGGTCGTAAAGTTCAGTGATGAACCCGTCCTGCGCGGCAAGCTCTTCGCCATTTCGCTGCGCAATGAATTGTCTATGCCAATCAGGCTCGATTGTGGAGCCATAAGCGTCGATGCGACCGTCGGTACCGTTGTGCATGCCGACGATTCTGGAACGACGGAGATGCTTTTGCAGCTTGCTGAGGCGGCTTTGCACGCGGCCAGGTGCGAAAGGGAAGTAGACTGCAATTGCTGCTATACGATGTCGCTGCCGTACTCGATCGAGAACGATAAGCCCGCGCAGGATCTGTTGACTGCCATTAAGAGCCGCCAGTTTCTATTATACTACCAGCCCATAGTGCGGGCTACCAATCGAGAAGTGGAAGGCTTTGAGGCGCTTCTGCGCTGGTCATCGCCTGAACATGGGATGGTGCCTCCGTCGGAGTTCATCCCAACGGCTGAACGAACCGGAATGATTACGCCCCTTGGGTCATGGGTGCTCACGGAGGCGTGCAAGGAGATCGCCGTGCGAAGCCCGACGCAATGCATAGCCGTCAATGTTTCGCCGGTATCGTTGGAGAATGGTGATGTCGCTACCGATATATCGACCGCACTCAATGTTTCCGGCCTAGAGGCGAACCGCTTGGCCATTGAAATCACGGAAGCGGTACATCTGAACCTGACCAATTCTGTGGCACGGCAACTAAACAAGATCAGCGACATGGGGGTTCGCATATCCATTGATGATTTTGGAACGGGTTATTCGTCGCTTTCTACGATCAATGCCATTCCGGTAAGTTGCATAAAAATCGATCAGTCTTTCACTCGAAAGATAACGTCGGATTCAACGTCAAAAATAGTCGTCCAGACTATTCTGGAAATGGCGGATCGCCTTTCCATATGTACTGTCGCAGAGGCAGTCGAAACTGAGGAGGAGGCAAGCATTATGACGGGTATGGGAGCGACCGCGCTGCAGGGTTATCTCTTCGGTCGTCCGCTCCCCGCTCAAGCAGCATTCGGCAACGGCCAAGCATTTCACGCCGGCATTGGTCTCGGTGTTTCTTGAATGAATGGAAGTTGCCAAAAGGGGTCGGTCGCAGTCGGACATGGCAGTGGGGGACGACTGCAGCACCGCCGTGATCTACTTCGGCAAAGTCTCACCGCTCGATTTTTATGTTCCTAGCTCGAGACGGAGCTTCGCTTGGAGTAGATCACGATATTTTTCAGACGCATTGCGCTCGAAGGTAGACCAAAACGATCTCGCAATCAATATAGCAAACTGCAGGTATGCCGATAATGTCCCGCTACGTACTCGTGGAAATAGACGATGCGTCTCCGCCGATCCGAGAGCAATATGAAGCGTTCCTCCGCGCCTCCGGCGGGTTTGAGGTTCCGAACTGGTTGAAATGCTTCGGCCATTCGGCGTCGCTTGCTGGCGCGTACCGCCTATTCCTTCGAGGCGTGCTCCAGGATGGCGAATTGCCGTATATCCTGAAGGAACTGGTCATTTTTATTGTATCAGTGACGAACGGATCACCGTATTGCAGCGCGGCCCACTCTCATTCCATTTTGGCGACCAGTCGAAGCTTGAGCTTTAACGATCTGATTGCGCTCGCCCAGGACCTGGATAGCGTCCAGCTTCCAGAAGCAAGCCGCGCGGCGATGAAGTTCGCAAAGAAAATGGCGACCGATCCCAACATCATTACGGACGAGGATTTCGCCAAGCTGACGGATGCGGGCTTCGAGGATCAACACATTGCCGAGATACTCTCGGTCATTGCCCTGGCAATCATGTTCAACAACATCACGATCGCGATGCAGTTGCCTCTGGACGAAGGATATCGTCCGGTCCTGCCGCTGCCCACGGCGCACGTTGCAGGAGCCCAATAATTGCAACCGCCTTCGAAAGCAATTCAGCAGTGCCCGTTAGGTTCCGGGCCGGATGTTGTGTCGCGAGGGTCGCGCGATATCGAGATATATGCCCGGTATGAAGCGCTGCTTGATCTATCAAGCAAGGCACGCGCTTGCTCGAGCATAGCGGACCTTGCTTGCTGCATCTCCGCGAATTGGCGTTATTGCGCTAACGTGCTGACGTGGCGTTTGATCGTAAGAGGTGAGGACGAACTCCACGTCATTGATTTTGATGGCGGTGAGACACGCATCTCCAATCCGGCAATGGAGGCACTGGCCGTTGCTGAACGCGAATTTCTGAACCGCAACATTCCGCGGCGCCTTCGGCAGAACGACATTGACGTGTTGCTCCCAAAACTGTCCGGGCATCTGGTCACCGGCAGCGTGCGCGAGATCATCGTGCTTCCGATGAATTCCGGGGGACGAGGACTTCAGGTTTTGGCGATCATCGGTGTGGGCCCATCACCCGCTTCGCCCATTGACCTCAAGTTTATCGAAGCTGTCGGCAACATTCTTTCGGGCGAGCTGAGCTACATCATCACCGCAAGCAGGCTTACGCAGGCGCTGGAGCAGCAGGCCAATCAAGATGCTCTAACGGGTATTCCCAATCGGCGTAATTTCGAGACGAGATTGGATCTGCATTGGCGCGATTCAGTGCGTAAACACGAACCCATATCTCTCCTGATGATCGATATTGATAACTTCAAACGCTACAACGATCATTATGGGCATCTAGCTGGCGACAATTGCCTGCGAACGGTCGCAAGGGCGCTTTCCGCCGCCGTTCTCCGGCCTATGGACTTTTGCGCGCGATATGGCGGCGAAGAATTTGTGGTCATTCTGCCGAACACGCCGCTCCTCGGCGCGGGTGTGATCGGCCGGCGGCTTATTGCTGCTATTCGAAATTTGGCAATCGAACACGTTGCGAACGGTGACCGCAAGACGGCCAGTATCAGTATCGGCGCTAGCGCGATTGTTCCAACAGCCTCGAATTCGTGTCGGGATCTCTTGGCTGCTGCTGATAAGGCTCTGTATCTTGCCAAGGATAGCGGCCGCGACAAGCTGTGCGAGTTGGCGGCGTAGCCCGATACGCGAACGGCCAAGTATACGCCTGTGATGCCTCCGATCAGAGATGAACACCAACGATAAGTTTGTCGCGGCGTGGCGCGGTTGCCGGCGGCTATGTTGAACGGGCAGGGCGACAACCATTGTGTTGGTGCACGCGGCCCGAGTTTGTTGCCGACGTCTTCTGAACAGCAAAGTCTGCAAAAAATTTGCGGACGTTCGTAGCCTTCGCAAGTTGTTTATTAGCTGATGTAGAACAGGCATTCTTGGGCGTCGCTGGGGACTTGTCATCGCCATGTTTGCGAAGCTTTGGGAGACTCGGAAGCGCCCGCCAGCGCTTAACCGTGGTTGAATTCAGAGCGCAAGAATCAGTCGGATTGCTTGACACGCTGGGTTGGCATGCTGGATGCTTGAACACTGTTGTTCACGTGTGGGGCGGTTTCGTCGTGAACGGCCAAACTCCCGCATTCTCGTCGTAACGTCAGCGTCGCAATTTCAGTAGTGATCGTAACAACCAATGACCGATAAGAGCCAAGAATATGGCAAGGCAGTCGAATACGCTCAGTTGGAGTCGCTATCGACTTTGACACGTTCGATCAGCAGAGCGCTCAATCTCGAGTTCGTATTTCTAGCGTTTCCCACGAGCAAGCCTGGCGAGCCGGTGACGGACGTTCAGGCTGTGGCGGTTGCCAGTCATGGCATGCTGGCGCCGAGTTTCGAATACGATCTAACGGAGACTCCGTGCCGCCTCATATATGAAGGGCAGGAAACATTCATACCGTGTGACGTTGCTTTGCAGTTTCCGATGGAGTGCGGCTGGAATGGCTATATCGGTGTACCCATTCACTCTGCTGATGGCGGCATCATTGGCCACATCGCGGCCATGACGTCGGCTCCAATTGAACATAGAGGCAACGTCCTTGACGTGTTCCGCAGGTATGCGCACATCGCGGCGACGCTGGTCGGACGTTTCACGCGGGAGGGCATTGTGGGCGCTAAGCTGGCGCAGCTCCCATCGACCCTGCGCGGGTTGGTAGATGCGCCGCAACTTGATGTCCACAGCGGACTTCCGGTGCGCAGTTATCTTGAGGCGCGCGGCAAGATTGCCTTCGCGCACGCGCGGCAGCTTCAAAAGAATATCAACGTACTTTACTTCGTCCTCGACAACAGTGATGCGCACAACACGCGCTTTCCGGGCGTCGTGGGCGACGCGATCGCTCGTGCGCTCGGTGATGTGTTGCGCGCCCACGTTGGTCCGAACAAAGGCGTTTGCGCCAGGCTGGGGAGCCGCGAATTTGCTGTTTTGTTGCCATTGACCGCGCCCGCGGCGGCTGAAGACTTGATGCTGGCAATTTCAAACTCGATACAGCAGGCCTGCGTAGAGGAGTTGCGCCTCTCAATGCCTATCGTTTGTGGAATAGGACGTTCTTCGATCAGTAAAATAGATCGGGACTTCGGCATGATCTTGCGGCGCGCTCAAATGGCAATCTTTGCGGCTGCGGATATAGACGAGGATGGAGCGCGAGCAGATGCGGCACGCGCTGTTTTGGCAGCGAAGTCCAATGTCGATCTGACGTCCGATCTGCGCGTGGTCTTCTACTACTAAGGCGTTCAGCCTGTGTGATTCATGGGCGGTGGAAAGGCACAAAAGCTGGCTTGGCGGCGGTGCTGGCCGTTGCCAATCGAGTCTTTTTTATTGCCCGGCTCCTTGTCGCCCAGCACTTTTCCGCTCAGCACAATGCCGCGCAACTGCATGCCGGCACGTGCCTTGCGATTGTGTGCC
Source organism: Hyphomicrobium sp. (assembly GCA_016716675.1). Classification (GTDB taxonomy): domain Bacteria; phylum Pseudomonadota; class Alphaproteobacteria; order Rhizobiales; family Hyphomicrobiaceae; genus Hyphomicrobium_B. The sequence goes on along the minus strand of JADJVG010000005.1, from coordinate 107,120 downwards.
TCATTACAGCGGCCGCGCACGCGCGCCTGAAGCCCGCGGCGCGCGACGAAGGACGTCGGGAACATTGCTGAACTGTATAGTTCCAGTCGGCATGAACCAACATCGTGAAGCTTAGCCTCCTCCCTGACACACCGCGACCGAGTCGCGTCTTGATGGCGCCGCGCAGCATGGAGGCCGGCATGCGCAGATACATCTTAGCATCTCTTGAGCGCGAGGACGCCGCGCCATGATCCTGGTCTTCGACGACGTCTACACCCAGCCTATTAGCAGCAGCCATGGCACGCGATGCGGTCTCAACGGTGTCTCGTTCAGAATTGATGCTGGTGAGATTTGCGGTCTGCTCGGTCCGAACGGGTCCGGCAAAAGCACTGCCCTTTCCGTGGCGCTTGGGCTGGTTGGCGTTTCAAGCGGATCGGTTCGTCTCTTCGACCGCGACCCGCGCGAGCATGGCGCGCTTCAACACGGTGCCGTCGGCTTTCTTCCTCAGCGCAATGTGCTTCGTCACGAGATGTCCGCCGCAACATATCTGGCGCACTTCGCCACGCTGTTTGGCCTAAAGGCTTTCCCATTGAGCTGCAAGCGCGTCTTGACCAGGTTGGTCTGAAGTCCGCCGGGCAGCGACCGATCGTGACGTTCTCTCGAGACATGAAGCAGAGGCTGGAGCTGGCAAGGGCAATGATCGCAAATCCGCGCCTAATTGTTTGGGACGAACCGGCACAAGGACTCGATGGCGATGGGCGGCGAGACATCCACAACATTCTGCTCGCCTTAGCGGAAGAGGGAACCGCAATCCTCATCGCCACGGACTCCTTGGATGATGCGGATCACATATATACGCGCGTCGGCATCATGGCGGGCGGCAGACTGTTTGCGGACGGTACGATCTCGACGCTGCTCGCTGAACATGCGCAAGCGCGGCGTTATCGCCTGCGCCTTGCGGGCGAAATTTCAATGCCTGCCGCCGGCGCGCCTTTGCCGGTGCGAATTCGCGCGCGCGAGGCGGATTGGATGATCGTCGATATCCTATCCGCGCACCCAACCGAAGCCGTATGGCGGGACCTTATGTTTAGAGGCTGGCCCATTGTCGAAGTCGACGGCGGGGGCGGCCTCCAAGAGCTTACCTCGATCTCACGACGGCCTCGGGCGCGCAGCCGCGGAGGGTTGCATGAAACGCCTCGTTCACTTTCATTCGGTGCGAGCACTGTTTGCAAAGAGGCGGCCGGAGTTCTCAGCACTGTGCGTGGCCGCCTCCGCGTGCTTTCTGGCGGTGGCACTGTCCGCCATTGCGCTTGTCATCGTTACTGCAGCACCACACTCAAGCTGGCCGGTAATGGATGGGCCGTTGCGGCGATGCTGACGGCGGCAACATTCGTCGGCGCGCTGGCGGCAATGTTGAGCGGCATTGATGCGACGGAAGGCGAGCGCAAACGCGGAAACTTAGTGCTGCTTTTCTTAACGCCGCTATCGCGAGAAGAAATCGCCGCTGGGAAGCTCGGTGCGCCGGCTGCGGGAGCCCTCGCAAGTCTGGTCGTGGCTGTTCCGTACTTGTGGGCGATGGCGGATCTGCAGCAAGGCCTGGGTGCTGCGATCTCTGTGCTTCTGCTATTTGGCGCACCGCTTATCCTGGCGTTCGGAGTCCTCGGTTTTGGGGATAGGCGCCCGATTGGCTTCATCGCGCGCGGCTGTGTGTCTGGCGGTTATCACGAATGTGCTTTTTGCAGTTCCTCTGGCGGCCAGTACGGACCTGCACAATACATCCGCGATGCGGGCCGTCGCACGTTTCGATCCGCTGTCAAATGCGGTGAATGCCTTCTACGCGGTTGCGCTTCACGGCGAGTCGATTGTTAGCCAGGTACCATTCCTGATTCCGATCGCCGTGTTCTTTGTCCTCTCGCTGATTTTCGCAATCTCAAGCATGCGGATACTCTCACTGGAGGAGGCTTAGGCTGCACACTGATAAGACTTGCACCATGAAGACCGCGCCAATCATCGTTCTCCTCGGATGTGCCTTCTTGGCAGGACCAGCTTCCGCCGCTGGCCTCACGATCGAGCTTACGCAGGACGCGGCCAATCCGGCGATGCCGGAGGCCGGAGATCGCATTGTCTTGCGGTCGACCATTGAGAATAGGGATTTGGCACAGCACCACAGCCTCACGGCGTGGATTAGCCTTGTCCAGATCGGAAAGGACCACGATCGCTTGATTGACCCCAACGGTTGGGTTGCAAAGAGAACTGCACTTGTGACGGAACTCCAGCCGGGCGCTAAGCTCAATACAGACTGGACGATCCACTTGCTTCAGTCCGGCGCCTACAAAGCAGCGGTGAGCGTTGCAGACCGGATGACCCCGGCGCCGGCATCCAGCCGCTTCGTAAACTTTTCCGTAAAGCCGAATTCCGTCGTCGATTGGCGTCGCGTCTTGCCTGTCGCGTTCGGAGTCCCTAGCGTCATTGCAGCGCTCATCGGCCTCGCGTGGCTCCGGCGTCTTCGTTGGACAAGGAGCTAGCTTCGAGCAGGACCCCATCGACATTGGCCGATCGTGACGGCAAGGGGCTGCATCGATTGATCTGCGGTGGTATGATTGCAAGCGGCCGTTGGCCCATAGTTGATCGGTTCGGTCCCATGAAAGTTCTGGTTATCGAGGATGACATCCAGACAGCCGCTTTCATTAGAAAAGGGCTCGAAGAAGCAGGACACGTTGTCGATGTGGCCGGGACCGGTCGCGACGGTCTCTTCCTGGCAGCTGGTGAACTCTACGAGATTATCATTACCGACCGGCGCCTGCCGGGCCTCGATGGTCTGTCGATCGTGAAGACGATCCGTGGTGCAGGCATCAAGACGCCGGTCCTTTTCGTTACCACCATGACCGGTGTCGGCGACCGGATCGAAGGCCTCGAAGCCGGCGCGGACGACTATCTGATCAAGCCGTTTGCCTTCGGGGAACTATTAGCCCGCGTTAATGCGCTGGCACGCAGACCGGCGATGGCTGCCAGTCAGACAGTTCTGAAAGTGGCTGACCTCGAAATGGACCTGCTCGCACGCAAGGTGCAACGCGCTGGCCGCGAGATCGATCTGCAGCCACGGGAATTCGGCCTGCTGGAATACCTGATGCGCCACGCAGGCAAGACCGTTACGCGCACGATGCTTCTTGAAAACGTGTGGAATTTCCACTTCGATCCGAACACCAACATCGTCGAGACGCATATTAGCCGGTTGCGCTCGAAGGTGGACAAGGGTTTCGCAACACCACTGATAGAAACGGTCCGCGGCTCTGGATACTCGCTTCGTGCGTCTCATTAATCTGTCACGCGGCATAGGCATTAGAATAGCGGCGCTTTCCGCGCTGTTGATCGTCGTCTCGATGGTTGCTCTCGGCACAGCCGTCTACACCTTCATCGATGATGCCCTGAGGTCTCGGGGTCGCCTCAGAATAGAGCAAGAAGTGTCGCGGATGGTCGCCTTGAATGCGGGCGGGCGCCTGGACGTGATTGCTGCCGAGATCGAGAGGCAGACGCTATCCGGGGTGACGACGCGTTTCGCCTATCACATCGTCCGAATGGACGGCACGCATGTGGTGGGCGATCTCTGGCTCGACGGTGTAACGCCTGGCTGGCACAGGCAGACGATCACGAAAGACCATGGAACAGGCGAACACCTGCTCATTCTCACCACGGCGCTGAACCACGATCTATTGTTGTCCATCGGGCGCGACGTACATTGGATTTCTGATGTCGATGAGGAGCTTTTCGAAATCCTGCTGCGCGCGTTGCTCGGCGGCATCGTGCTTGCGCTTGTTACGGCGCTCATCGCCAACCGCCTTGTCGCGCGCCGCGTCGATCTGATTACCGATTCCGCCAACGAGATCATGAAAGGCCACCTCAAACATCGTGTGCCGATTACAGGAGCCAATGACGACTTCGACCGCTTATCGCAAACACTCAATGTCATGCTCGACCGCAACCAGGCGCTGATGGAGAGCCTTGAACAGGTGAGCAACGATATTGCGCACGATCTTCGGACGCCTCTCGGGCGCCTGCGCCAAGGGCTCGAACAGGTACAGCGCGATGACGGTGCGTCGCCAGCCGAATACGCCGACGCCGTTGATCGCGCAATTGTGGAGGCCGATGGCCTCCTTGCGACATTCACCGCGCTGCTCCGCATCGCACAGATTGAGGCGGGTGCACGAAAGTCTGCTTTTAGACGGTTTGATCTGAGCGAGGCGCTGCACTCTGTCTCCGAAGCATACGAGCTGAGCGCGGAAGACGAGGGGCATCGCCTCACATCGCAGATCGAACCGGGCATCATGATCACGGGAGATCGTGACCTCATCGTTCAGATGGCCGCAAACCTCATCGAAAATGCGCTCGCCCATACACCCGCGGGAACCGACATTTGTGTTTCACTGGAGCGACGCGCGGGCTCCATTGTCGCGGCGGTTGCCGATCACGGGCTGGGTGTACCCGAGAGCGAGTGGCAGAATATTTTTCGCCGCTTTTACCGGCGTGAAGTGAGCCGCACAACGCCCGGCACCGGCCTCGGGTTGAGCCTGGTGGCCGCAGTCGCCAGGCTGCACGGCGCGCGTGCGGAAGCGAGCGACAATCATCCAGGTCTGCGGATGGACATTGTCTTTCCGAACACCGTCACCCCCTGATTGCGGCCGCTGAAGCAGGCTCGCGCAGCAGAAATGGTCCGGAAATCGACGCTTCCGGCGGCCCGTTCAGACGTCACATCGCCACACATTGGGAAAAGTTAAGCAGACCGCAACACTGCACCAAACTTGGAGCTGTCATCGTCTGCGCAACGTGGCGCGAAAGCGTGCCTCACTTGCTATGGAGATACAGCTATGACGATCCAGCAAACAGAGACCAAAAATCAGCAGAAAGGCGAGGTCGTTGCCTCGCGTTCGCGTACTAAGCGCGACGGACGCTTCCTCTCGTCGGTCAGTGCGGCGGCGCTCATGATCTTTGCACTCGCAGGCGGTGCGGCCGTTGTATCGCACGGTCCCGCCCTTGCAGGGCAAGTTCCGATTGTTGGCGAACAAGCCGCCGGTCAGATGAGCGTTGCCGACCTCGTCGAAAAGGTCAAGCCGGCTGTTGTTGCCATTAAAGTCAACATCAAACCAACGGTGGAGCAGAGTGGCAACGCCGCGCCGCCATTCCCGAAGTTTCCTGAAAACAGCCCGATGGAGCGGTTCTTCAAGCAATTCGGGGATCAGTTCGGCCAAGTTCCTGGTGGTGGGCAGCAGATCATTCAAGGTCAGGGTTCTGGCTTCTTCATCAGCCCGGACGGCTACATCGTGACCAACAATCACGTGGTTGATCATGCGACGAAGGTGCAGATCACGCTCGACAATGGCCGCACCATCGATGCCAAGGTGATTGGTACAGATCCGAAGACTGACCTTGCGCTCATCAAGGTCGAAACAGGTGACAACTATCCATACGTCACGTTCGACAAGGAGATGCCGCGCGTCGGTGAAAACGTCGTCGCTATCGGCAACCCATATGGCTTGGGCGGAACAGTTACGGCTGGCATCGTCTCGGCGCGTGGCCGCGATATCGGCGCGGGCCCATACGATGACTTCCTCCAGATCGACGCGGCGGTGAACCGCGGCAATTCTGGCGGACCGACCTTCAACATGAAGGGCGAAGTCGTTGGTGTGAACACCGCAATCATGTCGCCGACTGGTGGAAGCATCGGCATCGGTTTTGCGATTCCATCGGCAACCGTTCAGCAGGTTGTGGCGCAGCTCAAGGAGCATGGCAGCGTTGAGCGCGGCTATCTCGGCGTGCGCATTCAGCCTGTGACGCAGGATATCGCAGACAGTCTTGGGTTGAGCCAGGCAAAGGGTGCGCTCGTCGATACCGTTGAACGGAATACACCGGCCGCCAAAGCGGGCATCAAAGCCGGAGACGTAATCACCGTAGTCAACGGGGCGGCGGTTGAAGATTCGCGCGAACTTGCCCGCTTGATTGGAGCCATGAAGCCCGCGTCGAAAGTTGATGTCACCTACATGAGGAACGGCAAGGAACTTACGGCGTCGTTCGATCTCACAAGTATGCCATCAAGCAAGACCGCGTCGGCATTCGGAACCGAAACCAGCAAAGATGCAGTTGCCGGCCTTGGCTTGACGCTCGCTCCAGCCAATGACGTGCAGGGCGCTGGCGATACGGGCGTCGCGGTTGTCGATCTCGATCCGAATGGCACCGCTGCCCAGAAGGGATTGCAATCCGGTGACATCATTCTGGAAGTGGCAGGCAAGTCTGTCGAGACGCCGGTTGACGTGCAGCATGGCGTCGACGCTGCCAAGTCCAATGGACGCACCGCGGTACTCATGAAAGTCAAGACGCCGACAGGAACGCAGTTCGTCGCGTTGCCGGTGCCGAAGGCTTAACGACGACGTCAACATCGAGACGCATATCGCATCCCCCCGATCGTTGCCTCTCCCAATTGGTAACAGCGTTTCGATCGAGCAGCAGGCCGAGTGCAAACGTCATTGGCCTGCTGCACCCGCTTTCTCAATCTCGCAGTCTTTGAGAGTCACTCGTGGCGACTGGTGTTCGGCACGTATCGGCTATGGCCACGACCAGCGCCGCAATGGTTGCGCATCGTTAATGTTGCGGCCATCGGAACGGCAATCCAACCCCTGCAATATCGAAAGACGTTAGGCACAACAGAGTACGGAGATGTGTCATGACTGCTTCGACCATCGGTGATTTTGAAATTCGTGTCGTTCATATTCCTCAGGTCCTCGTCCCGCTCGCAATTGCAGCTGCGGTTGCTCTGGTAGGGCTTGCGGCACTCTTTGGGATTGCACTCTTGCTCATCATGTCACCGCTCATCTTCTTTGCGGTGCTTGTTCGCTATCTGAGACGGCTCGCCAATCCCGAGGCGGCTCCGGCTCATCAATGGAACACGTGGTCTGATCGGCGCTCACGTACAGGTCAGCCGATCGTGATCGACGGCGATTGCATCGTCCTTGACGAAGAGCCGTGCGGGAGTGGCGGTGCGTCTAAACAGAATTGGGCCGGTGCAAACGGCTATGGATCATGAGCTGCGCGCAAACAATTGCGCTCGCGCTCCGCGATCGATTTTGTCAATTCTTCGGAGACCGAAAGCGCCAGCACGCCGAACACAGAGAACGCTATAAGGAGGTCTTTGGGTCATGACAGAAGCGGATGGCGAACGGACCGTATTGGTACTTCAAGGCGGCGGCGCGCTTGGTGCTTATCAGGCTGGAGCTTTTGAGGCGCTATCTGAGGCCGGCATTGTGCCCGATTGGGTTTCCGGCATCTCTATTGGGGCGATCAACGCCGCCCTTATCGCGGGAAACGCGCCGGAGCGCCGGGTCGAAAAACTCCGCGCCTTCTGGAACGCCGTTTCGTCCGGACTGCAAAGCAGTCCTTGGCTACCTAGTCAATTTGCGCGCGCCTTCTTCAACGAGCTGACAGCGGCGGCTGGCGCATCCCTTGGCGTCACCGGGTTCTTCGAGCCGAGATTTCTGTCTCCGCTTCTCGAGCCAGCGGGAACGCCCGCAGCGTTGAGCTTCTACGACACCGCACCGCTACATAAGACGCTGACTGAGCTGGTTGACTTCGGCAGGATCCAGTCGGGGCCGGTCCGCTTGAGCGTTGGGGCGGTCAACGTGAGGACAGGAAACGTTGTCTATTTCGATAGCAAGGAGCGTGCGCTTGCTCCTGAACACATCATGGCAAGCGGTGCCCTCCCGCCAGGATTTCCGCCGATGATTATCGATGGGGAAGCCTATTGGGATGGTGGTCTCGTTTCCAATACGCCCCTGCAATACGTTCTCGATAGCGGTGGCCCGCGCGACGACATGCTTGTCTTCCAGGTTGATCTCTTCAGCGCTCGCGGTCCGATGCCAAGGACAATTTCGGATGTCATGGAGCGAGAGAAGGACATCCGCTTCTCAAGCCGTACCCGTCTCAACACGGATGTATTCCGCGAAATTCAAACGCTGCGCCGGGCGGCCAAGCGGCTTACGAGCAAACTGCCGGCTGAACTATCCGACGATCCTGATGCTCGGCTGCTCGCGGACAATGCCTGCGATGCCGCAATCACCATCGTTCACCTCATTCAACGCGAGGCCGCCTACGAGACGGAAAGCAAGGATTACGAGTTCTCCCGGCTTTCAGTGCAGGAGCATTGGAACGCTGGACGCAAGGACGTTCAGCGAACCTTGGCCAACGCAGCCTTCCAAACACGAACGAAGCCGAAGCAGGGCGTGACGATCCTCGATCTCACACGCGACGGCATCAAGACCTAGGACTTAGGAGTGAGAAATGAAAATCGACGATGTCAAAAAAACCGCATTCGCCATGCCGCTCACCAGCCCTTCCTATCCGCCAGGGCCATACCGCTTTATCAATCGAGAATTCTTCATCATCACATACAGGACAGACCCGGAAGCCCTGCGCCACGTGGTGCCGGAGCCGCTCGAAATCAACGATCCGATTGTCAAGTTTGAGTTCATCCGCATGCCGGATTCGACCGGGTTCGGAGATTATACTGAGGCAGGACAAGTGATACCTGTGTCCTTCAACGGTATGTCCGGCGGCTACGTGCACGCCATGTATCTGGACGATGATGCGCCGATTGCCGGCGGTCGCGAGATTTGGGGGTTTCCCAAGAAGCTCGCAGTTCCCGCGCTGTGTGTTGAGAAAGACGTGCTCGTCGGCTCCTTGGACTATGGCTCCGTCCGCATCGCAACGGGCACCATGGGCTACAAGCATCGCGCCGTGGCGTCGGCGCACGCGCTCACCGCTCTCGAAGCGCCAAGCTTTCTCTTGAAGATCATTCCGCATGTCGATTGCGCACCGCGCATTTGCGAACTCGTGCAGTACCGCCTCGAAGACATCGTGTTGAAAGGCGCGTGGAGTGGCCCGGCCGCGCTTGAACTCGGCGCTCACGCGTTGGCCCCCGTCGCCACTTTGCCGGTCCGCGATGTGATCTCCGCAACTCATATTCTTGCCGATATCACGCTTGGTCTCGGCACGGTCATTCACGACTACATGAAGCACTGAAGCAAGGAGGTTTGCGCCATGGACTTGAAAGATAAGGTCTGCATTGTGACTGGCGCGGCTGGCGGAATTGGCGAAGGCATCGCCAAGCGCTTTGTCGTCGCCGGTGCCAAAGTGGCGATCGCCGATCTTAAAGGCGACGCGGCGGTGGCGACTGCCAAGCGGCTTAGTGCGATGGGTCCGGGTGAAGCCATCGGCATCGAGATGAACGTGGTTGACGAGGACCAGGTGAACCGCGGCGTCGAGACGGTCATCAACAAATGGAAAAAGATCGACGTTCTCGTTTCCAATGCTGGCATTCAAATTGTCCACCGCATTGAGGACTTTCCCTATTCCGAATGGAAGAAGCTGCTTTCCGTCCACCTCGACGGAGCGTTCCTGACGACCAAGGCCTGTCTTCCGCACATGTACAAGAACGGCTCTGGCGCGGTCATCTACATGGGATCGGTGCACTCCAAGGAAGCCTCGAAACTGAAGTCGGCTTACGTCACGGCCAAGCATGGACTGCTTGGCTTGGCCCGCGTTCTGGCCAAGGAGGGGGCGGAACACGGCGTCCGCGCGAACGTTATCTGTCCCGGGTTTGTAAAGACGCCGCTGGTCGCCAAGCAGATACCTGAGCAGGCGAAGGAGTTGGCGATTTCGCCGGAAGAAGTGGTGAAGCGTGTGATGCTCGGCGAAACAGTGGACCACCAGTTCACGACGATCGAGGACGTTGCCGAGGTTGCTTACCTCTTTGCGGCATTTCCAAGCAACGCCCTCACCGGCCAGTCGCTGCTCGCGAGCCATGGTTGGTTTATGGAATGAGTTTTGTTCAATCGAGGAAGCGAGACGATCGAAAGGAGTACGAACATGTCAGAGTTGATAGTGATCGGTTATGGTTCACCGGAAAAAGCCGAGGAAGTCAGAAACAAGCTTCTTGAATTGCAAGGCGAGTACATGATCGACCTTGCCGATGCCGTCGTTGCGACGGTCGACAAGAAGGGGCGTATCAAACTCAATCAGCTGGTCCACGTGTGGGCTATCGGCGCGTCGTATGGATCGTTCTGGGGTTTGCTGATTGGGTTGTTGTTCTTGCACCCACTGCTTGGCGTGCTCGTTGGCGCCGGCACAGGCCTCATCACCGGTGCTCTCAGTGATTACGGTCTCAATGACGACTTCATGAAGAAGGTGGCTGGTATCCTGCGACCAGGGCAGGCGGCTTTGTTCGTCTTCGCGCGTCACGTGACCGGCGACCGCATCGTCAGCGCGCTTGCGCCATTTGGTGGAACGGTTATCCGCACCAACCTCAACACGGTTGATGAAAAGAAGCTTCGCGATGCGTTTCAACAGGTTCAGGCAGGCGCCGCAAACCAGTTGCGAGCCGCAGACAAGGCGAGAAAAGCAAGTTGAACGAAAGTGCTTCAGAGGCGCGCCGCCGCGCCACAAGGATCTGCGATCTGCGGCGGTTCAGCGGCTTTGAAAGGCCGATGTACCGCCGCAGGACAGTTTTTAGGGTGGCGCTTGCGCGCTCTCTATCTGGCGACCCGCTTACGATTCAAGCAGGTGAACCAAACCGAAGGCCGTCGCGCCGAGTGCTAAGACGACTGGAATTGTCGCAATCTGTATCCACACCTCACGGCCTGTCATTGTGCCGGTAGCAGTCTCTACCGGGCTGGAAAGAAACTCTCTGAGGTTGCGATATGCTGGGTGCGGGTGTGCAGGGTTGGCTGCGTGCAAGATTGTTGGAATTGCAAGCAGCATCGTGAAAATCAATCCACTGATGAAGACAACGAAGTCCGGCCGTCCGGGTTTGCCGAACGCGAACCACGCGGCGAAAATCACCCACGCGAAGGAAAACATGACTGTCCGATATACCGCCGGCGGCAAGTCTGTCGCTGTCAGTTGGAACTGGTCGGAGCCGTTGATCGATATGGGCTCGTCCTCAGCGGCGATTTCTGTGCGTAACGCGGTTTGATCTGATGTGACCTGCGGTGTTGCAGGTTCTGAGTCTGTGGTGCTGACCATGCCGAATCTCCTTTTCATAGGTCGGCGGGCGATCGTTCGAGCGAGCCGGAATCGCGCTCATCAGTCGTCACGAGTAGGCTGTTGGGAACGCCGCTCGAATGCTTGGCTCAATAGGCCATCTCTCTGATATGGCCCTCATTTGCGTGCGAGCAAGTTTTCAGCGGTCACGCTTTTGCGATGGCACGCATCGCATTGTGACGCATCGCAGCGGCGTCGAATGCACGCTGCTTGAGGAGACAGGCGGCGCTCATCAAAGCACGCGTCGGACTTGCGTTTCAGAAGCGAAGTGCTGGTCTTTTGTCCTGTCGTCGATGCGCGCGTCGGATTGTTAGGAGAGTCGGTGAAAGTATCTCTGGGCAGTTCCAGTTATCTCACGTCGATGTCATCGATCAGCGGGTCCGGGCTGCACTCGGCGGTGAGGAGTGCGCGATCGTGAATGGTTATTTCCTGACCATCGACGCTGATGCCGGCGTTCTCCAGCATCGCCAGAGCCCTTGAAAAAGATTCCCGCGCGATCCCGAGTTCCGATGCGATGAGATTTTTTTCATATGGAAAGACGGCACGACCAGGCGTGCCTTGCTGGTGGGCGAGGGCGAGGATGTAGCATCCCACGCGCTGCGTCGATGACCTGAGTTTGAGGCTCTTGATTTGCCGGACCATGCGGCGGAATTGCAGGGCCAAACTTCCGATAACGACATGCGCCAAAGCAGGCTCTGCCGCAACTGCTGCACGAAAGGCCGTCGCGTGGATCAACAGGAAGCGTGACGGCTCGGGAACGCGCGCCTGCATAAGATAAGGCGTGCTGGTGACCACTGCTGCCGGGATGACAAGGTCTGGCGCGCGCACCACCTCGATCAATACCTCACGGCCCGACGCTGATTTTCCGAACAGTTGGGCTGATCCAGACATCACCACGAGTTGAAAGTTTGGGATGTCGCCCTGTTCGAACAAAACCGTGCCGAGCCCAACGCCATGGACAATCGCGTTTTTCAGCAACTCGGCTCGGCTCGAGGCTGAGAGGTCACGAAACAGCGGCAAATCCTCTGGTGTCATGTTCCGTTCCGCCAGTGTGTCCACTGCAAAGTTCTCCATCTTCATTCGATTGTGACAATTGTCACATGTTGCGTTGATATCGATCAACGCGATTGCCTTTTTGCGATGCCACAGTGGCTGGGAACAGACACCACCCGGCCTTCTGGATGGCGCATCTAAGGAAGAAACGACCATGCGGATGATTACGCATCCGACGTCCGATCATACCCTGTTCGCGAGCACAGTCGCAGTCACGGGATGTTTCGCTTTTTGGACGATTTCCCCGGTCATTGGCATCCCCTTTCGCCAGGATATCGAGCTGAGTGGTGTGCAATTTGGGCTGCTGTCCAGCACGCTAAATCTGACCGCTGACAGTGTTCTTGCCCCGTTCCGACCCGTTGCCAACGGCTGGCACGCCATCGCCCAAAGTTGGGCGGGTGACCGCGTGGTCGAAGAGAGAGTGGCAGGGCGGCTGATGCCCGACGTCCATCCAAAAATACGCCGCCAGCAAGCGGAGAAAATAGCCGCCGGTAAGGCCTGGAGCGTCTCTGCGCACAAAGGCGGGCGTCCACATGACATCGCGCGAGCGAAGACGGTTCGGTCGCCGAGCAGAAAGATAGTCGAATAACCAAGGACCAAGAGCAATGTCGCATTTTCTCGATCGACTGACCTTTTTCCGTAAAACGGTTGGCGAATTTTCCGATGGTCATGGGATCGTGACCGACGAGGACCGTTCCTGGGAAGACGGCTACAGGAAGCGCTGGCAACACGACAAGATCGTGCGCTCCACCCACGGCGTCAATTGCACCGGCTCTTGCTCTTGGAAGGTCTACGTCAAAGGCGGCATCGTGACGTGGGAGACGCAGCAAACCGACTATCCGCGCACGCGCCCCGATTTGCCGAACCATGAGCCACGCGGATGTGCGCGCGGCGCCTCCTATAGCTGGTATCTCTATTCAGGCGCCCGGGTGAAATACCCGATGGTCCGTGGACGGTTGCTGAAGCTATGGCGCGCCGCGCGCGCAACGCTGTCGCCGGTTGCGGCCTGGGCGTCGATCGTCGGCGACGCCGATAAACGCCAATCCTACATGTCGATACGAGGCCATGGCGGCTTTGTCCGCGCAACGTGGCCTGAGGTCAACGAGATCATCGCGGCGGCGAATGCCTATACTGTGAAGACGCACGGCCCTGATCGCGTCGTTGGTTTCTCGCCGATCCCAGCAATGTCCATGATCTCTTATGCGTCAGGAGCGCGTTACCTATCGCTCATGGGCGGAGTCTGCTTGTCGTTCTACGACTGGTATTGTGATCTGCCGCCAGCAAGCCCGCAGACCTGGGGCGAGCAGACTGACGTTCCCGAAAGCGCCGATTGGTACAATGCTGGTTTCATCATCGTTTGGGGTTCTAACGTGCCGCAGACGCGCACGCCGGACGCGCATTTCTACACGGAGGTTCGCTACAAGGGCACAAAGAGCGCCGTCGTCAGCCCGGATTATGCCGAAGCAACGAAGTTCTCAGATATTTGGCTCAACCCGAAACAAGGCACCGATTCTGCACTGGCCCTGGCCTTGGGGCACGTTGTGCTGCGCGAATATTATCTGGACCGCACGGTTCCCTACTTTGACGATTACGCCCGCAAGTATACCGACCTGCCGTTCCTGGTGCGATTGACCGAACGCGATAACCGGTTCGTTCCGGAACGGGTGCTCAGGTCGTCCGAGCTTGCGGGCGCACTCGGTGAAACCAATAATCCCGAATGGAAGACGGTCGCGATTGACGAGGCCAGCGATACGCTGGTGGCTCCGCGTGGCTCGGCTGGCTACCGTTGGGGCGAGAGCGCCAAATGGAACCTCGAGGAGAAAGACGGCGAGGGCCGTGCTATTCGCCTCAAGCTATCGCTCGCGGGCGATGGCGCTGAAATCGGCGCTGTTGATTTTCCCTATTTCGGCGGCCGCGCCAGCGAGCATTTCGTCTCGACCAGCCACGGCGAAATCCTCACCCGCAATGTGCCCATCCGCCGTGTCAAGCTCAGCGACGGCAGCGAAGTAGTCGTCGCCACCGTCTACGATCTGATGCTGGCGAATTACGGCCTCGATCGCGGCTTCGGCGGCAGCCATGTTGCGTCGTCCTATGATGAGGACGTTCCCTTCACACCGGCGTGGGCTGAGAATATCACCGGCGTAAAGCGCGATGCGATTATAACCGTTGCGCGTGAATTTGCGACCAACGCCGAGAAGACCAACGGCCGGTCGATGGTGATCCTCGGGGCGGGCATTAATCACTGGTATCACATGGACATGACCTACCGGGGGATCATCAATCTCCTGGTGTTCTGCGGCGCCATCGGCCAGTCGGGCGGAGGTTGGTCGCATTACGTCGGGCAGGAGAAGCTGAGGCCGCAGACAGGCTGGACACCGCTCGCTTTCGGACTCGATTGGAACCGTCCGCCACGACATATGAACGGCACGTCGTTCTTCTATGCGCATACAGACCAGTGGCGCTACGAAACTGTGACGGCTGCTGAAATTCTTTCCCCGACCGCGCCGGACGGCGACTGGAAGAAGAGCTTCATTGATTTCAACGTCCAGGCAGAGCGCATGGGGTGGCTGCCGTCGGCACCGCAACTGAAACAGAACCCGCTCGACATTGCCAAGAAGGCCAAAGCCGCAGGCCTTGCGCCGAAAGATTACGTGGCGAAGTCCCTTCAGAACGGCGAACTCGAACTTGCCTGCAACGACCCTGATAATCCGGCGAACTGGCCGCGCAATCTGTTCGTGTGGCGCTCCAACCTGCTCGGCTCTTCCGGCAAGGGACACGAATATTTCCTCAAGCATCTGCTCGGCTCGACGCACGGCGTCATGGGCAAGGATCTGGGCGCTGAAGGAGCGGTTCGCAACACCGAAGTTGTCTGGCACGAGAAGGCGCCGCAAGGGAAACTGGACCTGCTCGTGACGCTCGACTTCCGCATGTCAACGACGTGCGTTTATTCTGACATCGTTCTGCCGACGGCCACTTGGTATGAAAAGAACGACCTCAACACGTCCGACATGCATCCCTTCATTCATCCGCTGTCGGCGGCGGTCGATCCTGTGTGGGAAGCGCGGTCTGACTGGGAGATCTATAAAGGTCTGGCCAAGGCCTTCTCCGAAATCTCGCCCGAAGTTTTGGGTGTTGAGGAGGACGTCGTCCTCACGCCGATGCAACACGACAGTCCTGCCGAACTAACTCAGGCATTTGACGTCAAGGACTGGAAGCGCGGTGACGTCGAAGCGATCCCCGGCAAGACCATGCCGTCGGTGACGGTCGTCACGCGCGACTATGCCAATCTTCACGCCCAGTACACGGCACTCGGGCCGCTGATGACAAAGATCGGCAACGGCGGCAAGGGCATCGCCTGGAACACCGAGCATGAAGTTGCCGCTCTTGCTGCGTTGAACGGCACGCAGCCGGAAGGCATCGCAAAGGGGCTTCCCAAGATCGATACCGATATCGACGCGGCAGAAGTCATTTTGATGCTTGCGCCGGAAACCAACGGCGAGGTTGCGGTCAAGGCCTGGGAGGCGCTGTCCAAGTTCACCGGGCGCGATCATTCGCACTTGGCTAAGCCGAAAGAAGACGAGAAGATTCGCTTCCGCGATATTCAGGCCCAGCCGCGCAAGATCATTTCGTCGCCAACTTGGTCCGGCATCGAGAGCGAAAAGGTCTGCTACAACGCCGGCTATACGAATGTGCATGAGCTGATCCCGTGGCGGACATTGACCGGACGCCAGCAGCTTTATCAGGACCATCTATGGATGCGGGCCTTCGGCGAGGGGCTCGCGACCTGGAAGCCGCCGGTCGATTTGAAGACAATTCGCGGCATCAAGGGCCTTCGTCCGAACGGCCACAAAGAGATCGTTCTCAACTTCATCACGCCGCACCAGAAGTGGGGCATCCACTCGACCTACTCCGATAACCTGCTGATGCTGACGCTCAACCGTGGCGGCCCGGTGGTCTGGATTTCTGAAACCGACGCCAAGGTTGCCGGCATCGTCGATAACGACTGGGTCGAAGTCTTCAACATCAACGGCGCGTTGACGGCACGCGCTGTCGTCTCGCAACGCATCAAGCCGGGGTTGATGTTGATGTATCACGCCCAGGAAAGATCGTGAATACGCCAGGCTCGGAAATGACCGGCAATCGCGGCGGCATTCACAACTCAGTCACGCGAACGGTGCTGAAGCCGACGCATATGATCGGCGGGTACGTCCATCTTGCCTATGGCTTCAACTACTACGGGACCGTCGGCTCCAATCGAGACGAATTCATTGTCGTTCGCAAAATGGAACATGTCGACTGGCTCGAAGGGCCGCTCAATCCAGACGCTCCGAAGGAGACCGCAGAATGAAAATCCGAGCCCAGATCGCGATGGTCTTAAACCTCGACAAGTGTATCGGATGTCATACCTGCTCCGTCACTTGCAAGAACGTCTGGACCAGCCGTGAAGGCGTTGAATACGCTTGGTTCAACAATGTCGAAACGAAACCCGGCGTCGGCTATCCGCGCGAGTGGGAGAACCAGAAAAAATGGAACGGCGGGTGGCGCCGCAAGAAGAACGGCCAGATCGAGCCGAAAATGGGCGCCAAATGGCGCATCCTCGCAAACATTTTCGCAAATCCGGACTTGCCGGAAATCGACGATTACTATGCGCCATTCACGGTTGATTACGAGCATCTCCATAACGCGAAGGAATCGAAAGCATTTCCGACGGCGCGGCCCCGCTCACTTATTACAGGCGAGCGCATCGAGAAGATCGTATGGGGACCGAACTGGGAGGAAATCCTCGGCGGCGAGTTCGAGAAGCGGTCAAAGGACGTTAATTTCGAAGGCATCCAGAAGGACATCTACGGCCAATTTGAAAATACCTTCATGATGTACCTGCCGCGCCTTTGTGAGCATTGCCTCAACCCGGCTTGTGTCGCCGTGTGTCCGTCTGGCGCCATTTACAAGCGCGAGGAAGACGGCATCGTTCTGATCGACCAGGACAAGTGCCGGGGTTGGCGCATGTGCGTCTCCGGCTGCCCGTACAAGAAGATCTATTACAATTGGTCCTCTGGTAAGTCCGAGAAGTGCATCTTCTGCTATCCGCGTATCGAAGCGGGCCAGCCGACGGTCTGCTCGGAAACCTGCGTCGGGCGCATCCGCTATCTCGGCGTATTGCTTTACGACGCTGACGGCATCGAAGCCGCCGCAAGCACGCCGAACGAGAAGGACCTCTATCAGGCGCAGCTTGATCTGTTCCTTGATCCCAACGACCCATCCGTCATCGCGCAAGCGCGCGCCGACGGTGTGCCAGATGCGTGGCTAGAGGCTGCGAAGCGTTCGCCCATTTGGAAGATGGCGATGGAGTGGAAGGTCGCGTTCCCGCTGCACCCGGAATACCGGACGCTGCCAATGGTCTGGTACGTGCCGCCGCTGTCTCCCATCCAGTCGGCTGCGGCTGCTGGCAAGATGAGCGTCAACGGCGATATGCCCGACGTGCGCTCGCTTCGCATTCCGCTGCAGTATCTCGCCAACTTGCTCACAGCCGGAAACGAGGAGCCGGTGGCGCTGGCCCTGGAGCGCATGCTCGCAATGCGTGGCTACATGCGCGCTAAAACGGTCGATGGCCGGCTCGACGAGCGTATCGCGACCAAGGTCGGGCTCACGGGTCGAGCCATCGACGAGATGTACCAAGTCATGGCGATCGCAAATTACGAGGATCGCTTCGTCATTCCAACCGCGCATCGTGAATTGAGTGAGAACGCCCAGGAGGTGCGCGGGGCGTGCGGCTTCTCCTTCGGCAATGGCTGCTCGGATGGCACGTCAGAACCCAATCTTTTCGGTGCCAAGCATACGAAGAAGCCGACGAACCCGATGGAGATCGTGTGATGGCAAAGACATTCAAGGCCCTTTCGGCGCTGCTCTCCTATCCAAGCGAAGATTTGCAGGCCGCCAGCAGCGAGATCGATGCCATCATTCGATCTGAGAACCTAGTCGATCTCGAAACGTACCGAGCCTTGCAGCCGCTTGTTGCAGAGCTCGCAGGATCGGACCTCTTTGACATGCAGGAGCGCTATGTCGATCTCTTCGATAAGACCAAGCGGCTATCGCTACATCTGTTCGAGCATGTCCACGGCGAAAGCCGAGATCGTGGGCAAGCGATGGTCGATCTCGCCATGCTCTACGAAAAAGGCGGATTAACGCTGGCGGCCAATGAAGTGCCGGATTACCTGCCGCTGTTCCTCGAATATCTGTCGACACTTCCCATCGACGAGGCACGGTCGGTGCTTGGCGAAGCGATGCATATTATTTCGACGGTCGAGGGGCGTCTTGCGGCACGCGAGTCGCCCTATGCCGCGGTTTTCTCGGCAATCCGCAGCGCTGCTGGTGCTGACGCAGTGGCCCCAGTGATTGAGGCAGCGGCCGAGACTGCTCCCGACGATCTCGCGGCGCTCGATGCGTCCTGGGAAGAGACAGCCGTCAGCTTCGGTCCGGGTGACGCGGGCGACGGCTGCTCTGTCGATCGATTGAGAATCCAGATGCGAGCTGGCCGCCGTGATGCGCGCCACAACAACCCTTAACGGAGGACAAGGCAATGTCAGAAACCATCAACTCCGTCCTCTTCGGTTGGTACCCGTCATTGTGCCTCACCGTCTTTTTCGTGGGCAGCCTGCTGCGCTTCGATCGCGAGCAATACACTTGGAAATCCGGGTCGTCGCAGCTCCTTCGCCGGCATCAGCTGCGGTGGGGATCGAACCTCTTTCACGTTGGTATTCTGGTGATCTTCTTTGGTCACTTCTTCGGTCTGCTGACGCCGCTCTGGGTGTTCGAGACGCTCGGCATCAGTCACGGCTTCAAGCAAGGACTGGCCATCGTCGTCGGCGGCATTGCCGGGATTTTCTGCTTCATCGGCATTGCGCTGCTCGCGCATCGGCGCCTGATGGACCCGCGCATCCGCATGACATCGAGCTTCGCTGACACCGCCATCTTGTTGTTGCTCTGGCTGCAGCTGACGCTCGGCCTCTCCACCATTTTCGTCTCGCTCCAACATATGGACGGCGGCGAGATGGTGAAGTTTATGTACTGGGCGCAAGGCATTCTGACGCTGCAGCCGTCGGCGGCTCAATACGTCTCGGATGCGAGCCTGATCTTCAAAGCGCACCTCTTCGTGGGCATGACGATCTTCCTCGTCTTCCCGTTCACGAGGCTCGTCCATGTGTGGAGCGCGCCGATCTGGTACCTGGGCCGCCCCGGTTATCAGGTGGTGCGCACACGCTTCACCAACGGGCGGGCGCAGCCGGCTAAGGGCGCTGCACCCCGGCTTCTTCCCGGCAAGTCCACTCACGAAGCGGCGGAGTAAGTCATGGTCACCATCGTCGTAAACCACGCGGATAAGAACGCCACCGAGGCGTGCAACGACCATCATTCCGCGCCATCTGTTAAGCAGCGGGAACCGGTCGCCATGCCGCCTGTCACCGTCAACGGCGTCGTGATCTCGCGTAAGGCGATCGCGGCGGAGATCCAGAACTTTCCGGCGCGCAATCCGGGTGAGGGTTGGCTGGCGGCTACCCGCGCACTGGTCGTCCGCGAGCTTCTGTTACAAGAGGCGCAGCGGTTGGACGTACGCGTTGAGCCGAACACCGACGAGGATGGGCGGGTCGAAACCGCGGATGATGCGCGGATACGGGCTCTTATTGATCGCGAGGTGCGCACGCCCAATGCGGATGAGGAGATGCTGCGCCGGTTCTACGACAACAATCGCCGCCGCTTCATGACGGCGCCGCTCTACGAAGCTGATCACATTCTTTTCGCGGCGCGCCGTGATGACGAAACGGCCTTTGCCGTCGCGCGGGACAAGGCAACGGCGATCGCTGCGGCTCTGGCAAAGGCGCCGGGTGACTTTGCGGCGCTGGCTCGCGACCTCTCAGATTGTCCTTCGGCGGCGCTCGGAGGCAGCCTCGGTCAGATCGGGCCAGGTGATACCACGGCTGAGTTCGAAGCGGCTCTCACCGCTCTTTCTCCCGGTGAAATATCGCAACCGGTGGAGACGCGCTATGGCGTTCATATCATCCGCCTTGCGCGGCGGATCGACGGCCAGACTTTGCCGTTTGACGTCGTGCGCGAGCGTATTCAGACGTATCTCGAAGACCATGTTCACCGCCAAGCGACAGCGCAATACGTATCCCTTCTGGTCGGGCGCGCGGTTATCAGCGGGATCAATTTAGACGGTGCGACGTCGCCCTTGGTGCAGTGAGGACGCTCATGCTTGGACACTTAATTGCGGCGCTCGATGACCCAAAGGTGGCGCTAGACCTCGTTGCGGCACTCGACGAGCCGGCGTTGGTCGCGCGCCTCACGGCCGCTGCCGACGCCGAGGGCAGGGGGCCGGCTGAAATTATCGCCTCAACCGTGCGGAGCTTCCTCGACAGCGCTTGCGATGATCACTGGGTGCAGCTCGTCGGCATTATGAATAAGTCCGACGATCCGGGCCTTTCAGCGGTGCGCGCGATCCTCACGAAGGCGCTGCCGGAGACTTGCCAAGAGGGATCGGGCGCAGCACAAGCGCCAACGGCAG
Source organism: Hyphomicrobium sp. (assembly GCA_016716675.1). Taxonomy (GTDB): domain Bacteria; phylum Pseudomonadota; class Alphaproteobacteria; order Rhizobiales; family Hyphomicrobiaceae; genus Hyphomicrobium_B. The sequence goes on along the minus strand of JADJVG010000005.1, from coordinate 86,449 downwards.
AACAACAATCGCTGTCACCATGAACACCCAACTGACGTCGATGAAAGACAACAGGGCCGCCTGTCGGTCGATCGTATTTGCCATCCAGGCGATGGCCTGGTGACCGGCAACCGCTGCGGTTGACCCGTGCGCTACGAAATATGCGGTGAGGTCGCTCAGCGCGTTCTGGAAATTGGGTGCCGTCGGAGTGATGTGCTCAATCAAGCGAGTATGATGAAATTGCTCGCGCTGCTGCATCAGCGTTTGCGTCGCAGCCACGCCGAAACTGCCACCGAGGTTTCTTGCGACATTGAACAAGGCTGACGCTTGGCTCGTCCGGCTCTGGTCAAGTCCAGTGTAGGATGCGGCCGTCAGCGGCAAGAACAGGAAAGGCAGGCCGAGCGACAGCAACAAGCGGATGCCTGCGGCCCATACGAGCGTGATCTGTCCATCGAGGCGGGTCGGATACCACATGGCGAAAGCGGTGATCACCAAACCGAGCGCGACGAGCCAGCGTGGCTGCACCTTGCCGGAAAGGAGGCCGGCCACCGGCATCATCACGATCATGATCGCTCCACCCGGAGACAAGGCCAGTCCCGCCAGCGTTGCGGTGTAGCCGAATTGGGTTTGCAGCAGCTGCGGAACCAACTGTGTCGTACCGATCAGAATGGCGCCAACCACAAGCATAAGCAGAAAGCAGGTGCCGAATTGGCGCTCACCGAGCAGGCGAATATCGACCACGGGAGCCCTGCATCGTAGCTCCCACAACACCATGGCTACCAACGATACCGCGGAGATGATCGCGAACGTGACGATGAAGCTGGAGGAAAACCAGTCGTTTCTCTCGCCCTCGTCGAGAACGACTTCGAGACAGCCCAATCCCAAAGCCACCAACACGAAGCCGAGATAATCGATCCTGGTCCCTTGGCTCAGCAATTTTTGGCGTTCACGTTCGGTCGCAACCGGTTCTTGCACCAGCCAGTTTACGAGAAGAAGCGACAGCAGCCCCATGGGGATGTTGATGAAGAACACCCAATGCCAGGAGGCATTGTCTGTGATCCATCCACCAAGCGTCGGGCCGATCGTCGGCGCGACCACGACAGCGACACCGTAGATAGCGAAAGCCTGCCCGCGCTTTTCGGGCGGGAAGGTGTCGGCAAGGATGGCTTGCTCTGATGACGCCAAGCCGCCGCCGCCGAGCCCTTGGAGAATGCGGAATACAATGAGTGACGACAGGTTCCAGGCCATGCCGCACAGGAATGACGCTAGGGTGAAGGTGGCGACGCAACCCATGTAGAAGCGTTTGCGCCCGATGATGGTGGCGAGCCAGCCACTGAGCGGTAGGATCACCGCATTGGCAATAAGGTAGCTCGTCAGTATCCAGGTGCTCTGGTCAAACGATGCGGCGAGACTGCCGGCAATGTTGCGCAAGGCAACATTTGCGATCGTAATGTCGAGTACTTCCATGAACGTCGCGATCGACAAGACGACGGCGATCAGCCACGGGTTATGCTTCCCCGCGGATGAGTACAAATTCGGCTGTGATGCGGCGACGGCCGCGGTCATCTCACGCGAACCTCCGGATAAACCGACATTCCCGGACCTAAGGCAATATCATCAGGAACATCGTCGAGCGCGATCTTGACGGGGATGCGCTGCGTGACTTTGACAAAGTTGCCGGTTGCATTCTCTGCGGGCAAGAGACTGAATGCGGTCCCGGAGCCCGGCTGAATGCTCTCGACGTGACCATGAAATTTGCGATCTGGATAGGCGTCGATCACGACGTCAACGGGCTGCCCCGGCCGCATATTGGTAATCTGCGTTTCCTTGAAGTTGGCAATGACCCATAGATGATCGGGCACGAACATCATCAGGGCTTGGCCGACCTGCGCCAATTGCCCCTTCGCCGCCGAAAGCTGAACGACGCGACCGCGCTGGGCGGCGAATGCCGTTGCGTGGGAAACATTGAGTTCTGCTTGGGCCACCGCCGCTTTGGCTTGCGCGACGTTGGCTTCAGCGCCCGCGCGTTGCGCTTCAAGGACGCCAAGCTGCTTTTGTGCGACATCGGCTGCGGCCTTGGCAGCGGCGAGCCCCGCGCGCTTTTGCACGAGATCGGAGCTGGTCTGCTCGGCGCGCTCCGTCGAGGCGTTGCCGTGCTTAGCCAGAGTGCTGAAGCGGACGGATTCCTGCTCTGCATACGTCAGCGCTGCGGTTGCCACTTTGATCTGCGCCTGGGCTTGTTCGATCTGGGCATTCTGAGCGTCGATTGTCGCGACGGAACTGGCGAGGCTGCTTTCGGCCTCTTTCAGTTGTGCCTGGCTCTGGCGCAAGGCCACCTGATAGTCGCGGTCGTCGATCCGTACCAGCGGTGCGCCGACTTCAACGACCTGATTGTCTGTCACGGGAATATCGAGCACATAGCCACTTACTTTGGCCGCGATCGAATACTGACGCGCGCCAATGAATGCATCATCGGTAGACTCAAAGTGCCGGGCGACGCGCCACCATTCCGCGCCTGCTACGATTGCGGCAATCACGACAATCGCCGCCATCATCATGGCCACCCACTTCATACGCTTGTGGCGCGGGTTTTCCTGGCCGGTAGTCGCGTCGGCTGAGGTTTTATTGGGGCGGTTGTTCAATGCTTCGCCGTCGATCGCGGGCTGTTGTTCAGCGCGAGGCTTCAGCCCGTTGCCCTGAGTCCGGCCATCGTTCCCCATACCGGCTTTGTTGTGCTTGTCGAGCAAAGACTGTCTCCACATTCGGCCCAATGGGCCGGACTCGTGTTTGCAATGCCTCTGGGTCAAGGTTCATGTAGGGAGAGGGTGCCGATGGCGGAAGAGGCGCAAGCGCGGCAAGCCGATATAATCGCGATTTGCAGCCACACGTCGCATGCTGGTGGTGTCTTCGTGATCGTGCAACGAGTTGCGAGAATGCAAAGATCACAAATCCGTATACTTCAGCGAGCTGATTTGTCGTTGACAATATTGCGGCGGATTGGGCTGGCAGCGGCATCAAAATTGAGGTGATGCCTGGATCTCAGTTCAGGGCCATCGAGCTTCTGCCGAACAGATTTAGAAGAAGCGCTGATTGCGTACGTTCGATTGCGTTTATGCAGGAATTGTCAGCAGCTCATCGGAAAGTTCGCATACGCCGCCTATTGGAACGACGTATGCCGGCCCTTGACGCCGATTGACAGCCCCCAAAAACTGGTGATTTGTTTCGCGAACTCCGGGTCTCAGGGAGCAAGCCTTGCCATGTTGGCCGGATGCCGGAAATTATGAAACTTGCCCGACGCGCTGCAGTTACGGAGGTGACCGGCTCGCACGCGCTCGATGCCGTGAGGTTATGTGGAACGGAGACGACACCAGCAAAACCCAGGGGCTAACCATGTATGATGAAGCACTATTGATCGCGCGGCTATTCCTGGGCGTCCCCTTCATCATTTGGGGATATATGAAGTTGCGCGGCGGCGAGGTTAAGCTGTTGCCTGCACTGAGGGCCATTGGTCTACCCGATCCCACCGCGTTTGCTTACTTGATAGGCCTTTGTGAACTGGTCGGCGGCGTCATGCTCGTGCTGGGCTATCCCGTGCGCACCGCCAGCGTCCTGCTCGGACTCTGGTGTCTCGTGACAGGCTATGACGCCCATCGGAACAACCTCAACGAGCTCTTGCTCCATGTGACATCGGCGGGCGGCTATTTCGCTCTTGCCGTGGCCGGGGCAGGAACGATTGCGCTCTTCGGCGGCGCACCAAGCGGCATCTTCAGCTATCTGCCTTGACAGGTCATTGCGCGCCCATGCGAGAGGTGCTGCGCCGGTGTCGCTTGCGGCCACTGGCATGCGGTGCAAGGGCATGGAAATTTGACCAATTGAGGATTGGATTCGGCGATCAAAATTGACCGCGCCTTCGAGAGATTGAAGATGCCCTGCAGTGTGCGTTTGCGCGGGGCTATAGTGGGGCATAGTGACTAAAGGGACGGAGCGGCGTTACGCCCGAGCCGATCAGCCATCGTTCTTAATCCCGCTCCTGGAACGGCAAAGGCCCGTTGTCCGCAAACGCTTCGAGCCGCAATCTTATGTCCTTCACCGGAATTTACCCTCTGTTCCACACATCGGTCGGCATTCCCGATAATATGACCAGCCCCGAAGCGTCCGCCACCGTCTCACAAGCTGCCGCCGATGCGGAATTGATGTATCTTGGCGGCATTGGGCTATCGGATGTGGCCGGAGCGCATTCTCGCCGTTCAAGGCTCTGTCCGTTCAAGTCAAAGTCAAGCCGCCACCAATCACCGTATCCGCAGAGGAGTGGCACCCATGAATCTTTCAAACCGCACGATGGCTTGGGCATTGCTCGCCGCGATTGTAGCGGCCCCTGGCATTGCGCAGGGCGAGCCGGGTGCAATTACCGTCTTCGTCGCGAAGAAGGTGGTCACCATGGACCCGACGCAGCCGGCCGCGACGGCGGTCGCTGTGCGGGACGGCGAGATCCTCAGCGTCGGCTCTCTGCAAGACCTCCAGCCCTGGCTCAAGAACAACAAGGTCACGATCGACGAGCAGTTCAAGGACAAGGTGTTGTTGCCGGGTTTCATTGATCCGCATTTGCACCCGCTCCTCGGTGCAGTCGCCTTCGAGACCGTCTGGATTACACCCGAGCCTTGGAATGTGATGGGGGACAAAACTCCAGCCACCATCGGGCAAGAGGACTACCTGAAGGCGCTCAAGACGGCGTTTGCCGACCGCAAGAAGGACGCGCCGATTTTCATGACCTGGGGCTATAGCGCCGACACGCATGGTGTGATCTCAGGCGATATTCTGGATGGCATTTCGAAAGAAGTGCCCATCCTCGTGCTGCAGCGTTCGATGCATGAAATCTATATCAACACACCGATGCTGGCACTGCTGAAGTCCAAGGGCCTGGACGCGGATAAGTACAAAGATCACCCGCAGATTGACTGGAAGAATAGACACTTCTGGGAAGACGGCATGTTCAGTGTGGCCCTGCCTTATATGGCCGGTTTCCTGCTCGACCCCGCTGCCGCGGATCCGGGCTATCAGAAAACGCGAGACTACCTGACCCACAACGGCGTCACGACGGTCGCCGACATGAACACGGGCGGCACGAACTACGATTTGGAAATGGCGTCGCTTAAGCGCAATTTTGATACGCCAGACTCGCCGGTCCGCGTGCGCCTCACGCCCGATGTAATGAAGCTGGCCATCGCGCTGAAGAGCCCTGAGGCGGCGATGAAATTGGTCGGCGGACTGAAGGCTCAGAACACGAAGCATTTGATCTTCAACAACGGGATCAAGTTGTTTGCCGACGGCGCCATGTTCTCGCAGGCTATGCAGCTTGGCGATCCTGGCTATATCGACGGCCATCACGGAGAATGGATCAGCGAACCGGGCCCGTTCGCAGAGTTCGCCCGCAGCTACTGGAATGCGGGCTACCAGATCCATGTTCACACCAATGGCGACGGCGGTGCCAAGATGGTGCTCGACACCTTGCAAATGCTGGAGGGCGAAAAGCCGCGCGCCGATCACCGCTTCACCATCGAACACTATGGCTATGCGAACGACGGCGTCTCGCGGCGGATTGCCGAGTTGCGTGCTCAGGTCTCAGCCAATCCCTTCTACCTCTATGACCTGGGCGACCGTTACGCTGCGAATGGCCTCGGCACCGATCGCGCTGCCCGCATCGCACCGCTTGGCGGTCTGGTGAAACGCAATGTGCCGGTGGCGCTGCACTCGGACTTCCCGATGGCGCCCGCTGAGCCGTTGTTTCTGGCGTGGACCGCAGCGTCGAGAGAAACGCTCTCAGGCAAGGTGTTCGCTCCCACCGAGCGGCTGACGCTGGATCAGGCCATTCGCGCCGTCACCATCGATGCCGCGTACATGATCAACATGGAAACAAAACTGGGCAGTATCGAAGCCGGCAAGCTGGCCGACTTCGCCGTGCTGGATAGGGATCCCTATGAAGGCGGCGTTGAAACCCTCCGGGACATCAAGATTTGGGGTACGGTGTTCGAGGGTAAGGCACATCCCGCCAAACAAAGTGAACCCGGCAAATAGCGGTACAACCGCGCGATGTGTGGCCACGCTAACGGCACCAATCGCGCGGCGTTGTTACTGAGGATTTGCGATGAATGGGCAGGAGCGTGCCGATTATCTGATCCGTGAGTGCAATCGATTCAAGCTGTCACGGAGCAAGCCATTCTGGTTTGCGATCACCCTGGCGTTGAGCAAGGTCGCGTCTCGATTTTAGTGACGCGTTTAGCGGCAACCGTGCGGGGAGTGGTTCGTTTAAGGCTCGCGCGTGCTCACGGCACACGTGGTGGTGGCCAAGCGACGTAACCCATTGATTTCGATGGTGCTGCCGGAGGGGATTGAACTCTCGACCTCTCCCTTACCAAGGGAGTGCTCTACCACTGAGCTACGGCAGCTTAAAACGTCCCCATTACGGGGCCCGGCTCCCGGCGGCGATACGGCTGCCTGGAGGGATAACGGGTTGCTGATTGCGCGACGCGGGCGGACACTGCCATAAGCGGTTGCCGGTCGCAAGCCACCCACAGTGATGTTGTTGGGGGCTGATTTTATGCCCTCCGCAGCGGCACACCGACGGGTAGCCAGGCCGATTTAATGAGGTTTAGACGTATGAATACCACGGGCAGCAAGGGCAATTCGGCCGAAATGGCCCGTAAAGCGCAGCGTGAGGAGCGCTTGGCGGCCGAACTGCGCGCCAATCTGAAAAGACGAAAAGCCGCGGCGCGGGCTAGGGTTGAGCCCCCGGAAACCGGCGGCGATGCCGCTCCTGGTGCTGGGGCGGATGAGGTACAGCCAAACGCCAATAAGGACACCGCGTAACCTTGCTGGCCAAACGCGGCGTCAGCCCCCTTGATGCGCAAGTGCGGAAGCGCCTATTCATGCGCCCGACGATCAAGAATCACGTTGCGGGCTATGTCTCCGTTTCCCCTCGCCAGAGGGCGACTGGCATCGGCCACCGGCAGCAGTGACGACCACCTCCATCAACTTCGGGCCGCTCGCGGCCCCTCACCGGGCACCCAGACATTATGGATCGCATTCAGATCACAGGCGGCAATGCGCTTAACGGTAGTATTCCCATTTCAGGCGCGAAGAACGCAGCCCTGCCGCTATTGATTGCGTCACTGCTGACCGACGACCGGTTGACGTTGAAGAACGTGCCGAACCTTGCCGACGTCAATCTGCTGATGCGCATTCTGCGCAATCACGGTGTCGATCTGGCGGTTGATGGAAAGCGCCCCGGCACGACGATGCACCTGGGCGAGACCTGCCATCTGACGGCGCGCGATATCGTTGATACAACCGCGCCCTATGAAATGGTGTCGCGGATGCGCGCCAGCTTCTGGGTGCTGGGGCCGCTGGTCGCGCGCATGCGTCAAGCCAAGGTATCGTTGCCGGGCGGTTGCGCCATCGGCACCCGCCCCGTCGATATGCATCTGGCGGGCCTTAAAGAGCTCGGCGCCGAAATCGACATCGAAGCCGGTTACGTGATTGCCAAGGCCCCGAAGGGATTGCGCGGCGCGCATATCGTTTTCCCGAAGGTGTCGGTCGGCGCGACGCATCAGGTGTTGCTGGCGGCAGTTCTCGCCAAGGGCGAAACCGTTATCGAAAATGCGGCGCGCGAACCTGAGATCGGCGACGTGGCCGAGTGCCTCGTCAAAATGGGCGTAAAGATTGAAGGCATCGGCACGTCGGTGTTGCGCATTCAGGGTCGCGACCGGCTCGAAGGTGCGGTTCATTCGGTTGTGCCGGATCGCATTGAGGCGGGCACGTTTGCGTTTGCCGTTGCGGCAACGGGCGGCGATGTGGTGCTTGAAGGCGCGCGGGCGGTGCATCTCAAGAATCCGCTCGATGTGCTGCGCGAAACCGGCACTGAAGTGACCGAGGTTGCAAACGGCATCCGCGTGAAGCGGACATCAGGCGCCATTCAGCCGGTGTCCGTCGAGACGCAGCCCTTCCCTGGCTTCCCGACAGATCTCCAGGCACAGTTGATGGCCCTGTTGACGCGCGCTGCTGGCACCAGCGTCATTCGCGAAACGATTTTCGAAAATCGCTTCATGCACGTGCAGGAACTAGCGCGTCTTGGCGCTGATATCCATCTGCACGGCGACACGGCAACCATCAAAGGCGTGAAGACGCTCACTGGCGCGCCGGTCATGGCAACCGACCTCCGAGCCTCCGTGTCGCTGGTCATCGCCGGTCTGATGGCGGAAGGCACCACCACGATCAACCGCGTGTATCACCTCGATCGCGGCTTCGAACAATTAGAGCAAAAGCTCACCCGGTGCGGTGCCGCCATTGAGCGGTTGTCGAGCGGCTGAACGGGCATCATTTCGGCGCTGTGTGCCGCTATTGACCATGTCGCTATGAACCTATTGGGGCGTCCGGCATTAACTGATTAATTCCGCGTGCCGAGAGGTTGCGGCGGGAGACGGGTGTATGCGTCGCAGTGCGTTAGCCATCGTGGCCGGTTTGATGCTGGCAGTGCTGGCGGTGGCGTTCGTCGCCACCATCTTTGCCGTGCCGCTCGCCGCGCCGGTTGACGGCGAAACGTTGCCCTGGCGATTGCTCCGTTCCGTGCTGCCGATTGCAGCGTTTGCGCTGCCGGGCGCGTTACTCGCCATATGGCTTGCAGAAATCCGCCGCGTGCGCGGGCTCGCCTATTGGATCTTTATCGGCGCTCTGCTCGGCCTCATCGGATACGTGGCGCTGGCCTACGTGCCGTGGCCACAGCAAGAATCTATGCGCACGGTGCAAACGGCACTGACGCTGCTCGCCGGTGGAGCGCTCGGCGGCTGGGTTTACTGGTGGATCGCGGGCCGGTGGTCAGGCACTCTTGTTGCGCAGTTAGAACGTGCCGGTCGCGCTGTTGATCTCGATGAGGATGGGTTGCAGCGTCGATGCCGCGTCTGCGCCGCGGTTATGCTGCTGCTCGGGCTTTTGCCGCTCGCTTTGATCAGCTGGCATATGACGAACAAGCCGGACATTCCATTGCCTCAGGCGCTCTCGCGGCGTGCGGAAGCGGATGGCACAAAAAAGCTTGCCAATGCGGGCCTGTCATGGGCTGCGCTCAAGGTCGAAAGTCATATTGGCCGGGTGGTCGGTGTTGCTCCAGATGAAGCTACGCGCACGGCGGACTTCGAAAAGGCAACGGTCGCGCTCGCGTCCATGACGGGCCTGCCGGGCGTCGTCGCGTATCTTGAGAACGATATCACCGTCGCGGATGTGGCCTCGCCGCCAATGCCAGTCGCGGCATCGGCCACCGGTGCAGATGCCGCTGCTAAAGCCAAGGAATTAGAAGAGGAACGTCTTGCGGCAGAAGCCAAGCGCAGGGCTGAGGCAGAAGCCGCTGCCAAAGCCAAGGCCTTAGAAGATGAACGTCTCGCATTAGAAGCCAAGCGCAAAGCTGAGGCAGAAGCCGCTGCTGCCGCTGCCAAAGCCACTGCACTAGAAGAGGAGCGTCTCGCGGCAGAAGCTAAGCGCAAGGCTGAGGAAGACGCAAACCGACTCGCGCTCGAAGCAGAAGCCGAGCGAAAGGCGGTTGCCGCCGCCCGCAAGGCCGAAGCCGATCGGGCCGCGGCGCAAGCGTCCGGCGATGCCAATTCGCAAACCACTCCGCCGCCGCTTCCGGTCGCCGATCCAAGTTGCGACGCCGATTTTGCCGAGGCCTTCAAGAGCACGAAAATTCGCTTTCCTCTGAATGGAGCGACCCTTGAGCCAGAGTTCAGTGGCTTCATCGAACGCGTTGCGGCGCTCGCAAAGCGGTGCGCCAGCTACAGTCTCGATATTGCAGGCCATGCTGACCTGACGGGCAGTGATGCGACCAACCTGCAGACGTCACTGTCGCGCGCCGTTGCCGTACGTGACGCTCTCATCGCGCGCGGCATTGCGGCGGCGCGCTTGAACGCCAAAGGGTATGGTGACAGCCGTCCGCTCGATCCATCGCGAAACAGGGCCGCATTCAAACGGAACCGGCGGGTTGAATTAAGCGCCGTTCCTGGCCTGCGTGCCGCTGCCGCCGCGGGCGGCATGAGCGAAGCTGATCGCGCACGACCGGCGCAACCTCCATTGCCGGCTGCCGCCTGCAACACCAGATTGAGCCGGGCGCTGCACCGGAGCACGATCCGTTTCGCGGAAAATTCAACCCGGGTCGCCGCGAGATATCAGTCGGCACTTGCGAACGTGGCGCGCGTTGCAAAGCGGTGTCCGCACCACGAGATCGTCGTGAACGGTCATGCCGACCGGCGGGGCAGCGCTGATGCCAATCAGAAACTTTCGGATGCGCGCGCGCATGCCGTGAGGAGTGCTCTGGTGGATCTAGGCGTGCCCTCAGGCCGACTATCGGCAATCGGTCATGGTGCCTTGCTTCCCCTTGTGCGGACCGGCACGAAAGCGGCGTTTGCCTGCAATCGTCGTGTTGACTTCGACGTGACTGTTTCTGCTCCACACCCGCAGTGACACCTCAGGATCGTGCGTTAGGAACTTTGTACAATGTATCTCCTCACTCAAGTCTGGTGGTATCTGCTCCTCGCGTTCCTGCTTGGTGCCCTGATCGGCTATCTGTTGTGGCGTATGTGCAGCCGCCCGATGCTCGAAGCGCGCTTCGAACAATCGCGCAAGGCGATGGCTGACCGCCTCGCGCTGCTCGAAGAAGAGCATGCCCGCTTGGCGGCGGGGCGCGCACCCAGCCATGCCCCCGGCAATGGCAAAACGATCCAGCCGAAAGTGTGAAGCCGGTGCATTGATGAACCGGACGCCGCTACGCTGTGCGCCGCTGTATTGCGCGCATGGCTCTGGACCGGTATCAGTCTTGCAATGCGGTGTTCGTTCGCCGCCGCCTGGGGAGCCTTGAACCGCAAAATGCCCGACCTTAAGCTGATCGCGCTGGATACCGACGATTTGCGCGTGATCTCGGCGCATTTGCAGGACGCCGTCGTGCGGATCGGCGATATGGTCTATCTGCCGAAGGAAAAGCGGTTTGCCGCAATAGCCAACCGGTTTGATTGGGACAAAGCGATAAGTCCGTCCGCCAGCGGCGCAAAGGCCAAAAAACCGCGCCGGGGCGATACCGGACTTGAGCGCCGCCGCACCGGGCTCAGGTTCGAGCGCGTGCTGGCCGCTAAAGTTAGTGGATTGGATCTTAAGGATCGTCGCGGATCTTTGGCTTTACTGGCGATTACGTTCGCGCCTGTTGCCGATCCAGAGGTGCCCGGCGGTGATGTCACGTTGACATTTTCCGGTGGTGCGGCCATCCGCCTAACTGTCGAATGTCTGGAGTTCGAGATGACAGATCTCGGAGCGGCGTGGGCAACAAAATTGGCCCCCGTCCATCCCGACGATAAAGTCTAATTGCGAAAGGGCCGGCGGCACTTCGCGCCGGTAGCAAGCCGACATGCCCATGCGTTTGAATACCCGTGATGCGACGTTTGCTGACAGCTTTAAAGAGCTGCTGGCGCAGAAGCGGGAATCTTCGGTTCAAGTCGATACCGCAGTCGCTGAAATCATCGCGTCCGTCCGGGCAGGCGGCGACAAGGCGCTGATCGCTCTCTCACGCAAATTCGATTCCGTTGACCTTGAAAAACTTGGCCTTGCCGTCAGCAAAGCCGAAGTCGATGCGGCCGTTGCTAGTTGTTCTGCTGAAACGCTGGAAGCTCTGGAATTCGCGCGCAACCGCATCGCCGAGCATCATCAGCGCCAGGTGCCGGAAAACGGCCGCTATACCGTGATGCTTTGGGTGTTGAACTGGGCATCGCTGGACGGCGGTCGAATCCGTCGGGCTTTACGTGCCGGGCGGTCTGGCGTCCTACCCGAGCTCGGTGCTCATGAATGCCGTGCCGGCCAAGGTTGCCGGCGTGCCGCGCATCGTGATGGTTGTGCCGTCGCCGCGGGGCGAATTGAACCCGCTGGTGCTGGCCGCCGCGAAGCTTGCGGGTGTCGAAGAAATTTATCGCGTCGGTGGCGCTCAGGCGATCGCGGCGCTCGCTTACGGCACCGAGACGATTGCACCGGTTGTCAAAATTGTCGGCCCCGGCAATGCCTATGTGGCGGCCGCCAAGCGTCAGGTTTTCGGCACAGTTGGCATCGATTCCATTGCCGGTCCGTCGGAAGTGCTGGTGATTGCCGATAAGCACAATAACCCGGAATGGATCGCGGCCGACCTGCTGGCCCAGGCCGAGCACGACACCGCCGCGCAATCGATCCTGATGACCGACGATGCCGCCTTCGCGTCCGCTGTTGAAGAGGCCGTCACTCGCCAATTGAAGACACTCTCGCGCGGCAATATCGCGGGCGAAAGCTGGTCGGTTTTCGGCGCCACGATCATCCTGCGCTCGCTCGATGAAGCGCCGGCACTTGCGGATCGTCTGGCGGCCGAACACTTGGAAATCGCCACCGAGAATGCGGAAGAGTTATCGGATGCCATTCGCAATGCCGGTGCGATCTTCCTTGGCAGCCAGACGCCGGAAGCCATCGGCGATTATGTTTCGGGATCGAACCATGTGCTGCCGACGGCGCGCAGCGCACGCTTTTCATCAGGCCTCGGCGTACTCGACTATATGAAGCGGACATCGATCCTCAAACTCAATGCCGCATCACTCGCGGCACTCGCCAAGCCCGCCATGACGCTGGCGCGCGCTGAAGGCTTAGAGGCACATCGCCGCTCGGTTGAAATCCGTCTAGGGTCTGAGGGGTAAGCAACTGTATGGACGCGATGACGCCAAACGCTGAGCCAAGTAAGGATCGATTGAGCGAGATCACGCTGGATCAGAAATCGCTCGGGCGGACGAACGCCAACATCGAGCATGAGCGCGAAGTCGCGATCTTCGATATCATTGACGGCAATTCATTCGCGATTGAAGGCTTCGACGACGGTCCCTACACTCTGAACCTCGGACTGGCTGACGATCGGCTGCAATTGAATATTGGCTCAGTGCTCAATCCGGCGCTCCTGCAGCATTCCGTTCCGCTCACGCCGTTGAAGCGGATCATGAAGGATTACTTCATGGTTTGTGAATCGTACTATGAGGCCGTGCGAACCGCGCCGCCGGCGCGTATCCAGGCGATCGACGTCAGTCGCCGCAGTCTGCACGACGAGGGCAGCGTGGTCTTGCGCGAACGCCTCGCCAGCAAGATTGTCGTCGATTCCGATACGGCGCGGCGCTTGTTTACGCTGCTGTGCGCCTTGCACTGGAAGGGCTGATCGCGAAGCAGTTGGCGCGTCACGTCGCGTCGCGCTTAATGGCGCCGGTCTGCACGCCACCAGTCTTCACGCGAACATCACTTCACTCGGCCGGTCAGATAAAACGCTTCCTGCTGGCCGACGCCTTTGACGACAATCACTCCCCGGCTTTCGAATGTGTACCCGGGCCCAAGCTTTTCGCGGCACTCTGGGCAGGTCAGAATGCGGCCCGGCGTGCTCGCGCTTTCCAATCGGCTGGCAAGGTTCACGGGATCGCCCCAGACGTCGTAGCTGAATTTCTTGGTGCCGATCACACCCGCCATCATCGGTCCTGACGCCATGCCGATGCGAATTTGAATCGGAATGCCGGCGCTTGCACCGAAGCGCGCCAAGGCAACGAAGCCGGTGATGTCTGCGAACAAAATAGAGGCCGACGCAAAACCGTCCGAAATGGCTTGTCCGGGATTGGCCTTCAAGCGTTCGACGATGCTGTCGGGCAGTACGTTGCGCAGGACAGCATCTGTTTCAGCCTTGGCGCGCTCGGCAAGACTGAACGCATAGTAGACCGATGCTGCGATCAATCCGAAGGTCGTCACCGCGCTCTGCGCATAGAGCGAATTCAACATCTCGGTATCGACGGTCAGCATCGCATCGGAGCGCGTGAAGGAAAACCACGCCAGCAAATGCAAGCCGAGCGCGCCGACGACAACGGCGATCACCAGACGCAGGCGATCGAGGCCGAAGATCACGAACGGCGCAGCTGCGGCCACCAGATACTGCATCGGTGCGCCGCCCGAGCGGCCGAAATAGGCAGTGAAGCCGAGTAGTGCCACAAACTCCGCCGTGACCAGTATAAGCCCGCCGGCCGTCTCGCTGATGCGATGCGTCAGCGGCACGGACGCCGCGATGGCCGATAGCACAAGGTTGATCCACACCACCGGCTTCATGGTCTCGTAATCGCCCATGGCGAGCTGGAGCGCGTAGATCGAGTTCGTCAATGCGATGAGCGCCGCAATGACATTCAGAATTTTGAGGCGGCGAACGGTATCGGGCGGATATCCGGCGGTGCCGGCACGCGCGATGCTCTGAAAGACGTTGCGAACCGGCGCTATGGCTCTTTTCAGCATGCCGCGCACCTGCCGTCGCTTCGCTTCGCCACGTCCGGCACGCTGCCGTTATCGGTCATCGGCTCAGTCCATGCCGGCGATGGCACTCAGGCTTTCGACGTCGCAAATGACATCCTGGCCTTTGCGCGTGATCGAGCCATCAGATTCGAGCAGTGCCAGCGCGGCATTGACCTTCGGGCGGCTGGCACCGACCAGCAGCGCCAGCTCACTTTGTGAGATCGGTAGTGCCAGCGTTACCTTTTCCAGTTTTCCAGCCGGATCCTTCTGCCGCGCTGCCGCCAGGAAGAAGCGCGCAAGGCGACCTTCAATGGGATGCAGCGCAATCGCTTCAAGCTGCTCGTCGGCATCACGCAGCCGGCCCGACAGGAATTTGATGGCCGCTTCGGCAATCGCGGGCATGGTTGCCAACAGGCGATGGAAAGCGGCGCGCGAGAGCGTCAGGGCTTCGACCTTGCCGACCGCCGTTGCATCGGCTGATCGTGCCCGGCCGTCGAATACCGCCAGTTCGCCGAACACCGAAGGCGCTTCAGCGTGCGCGAACGACAGTTCCTTGCCGTCTGCTGTTAAAACGGAAAGCCGCACGCGGCCCTTGGTGACAACAAAGAGTTCGGAGCCGGCGTCGCCGCGAGAAAAAATGGCTTGGCCGGCATCGAACTTGATTTCGCGCAAGGCCTCCGCGACCGCCAATCGCCCGGCGGGGTCGAGCGGGGCGAACAGCGCCACGCCGGCAAGAAGGTCGGCAATTTCCGTCTTGGAGATCATTGGTGGCCCGCAATCATCTGTGAAAATAACGGTGTAGTATTGCCTTGTTTCAGCGCGCCCTGCAACGCGCCGGCCTAGCTGGGCTCGCGGCGTTCAAAAGGCTGCGGCAGGTCTTGCTTTTGCACCTGTTGCTGCGCCATTGTCCCGGACATTCAACAGCCGTGGCGAGCCAGCCCGGCAGGGCGGAGCAATTGGGACACCAATGTTCCGGCCGACCGGCACCATCGGCCACAAGGACGCGCGATGATTTCCAGCCTGAAAGCCCAGCTTCTGAACCCCTTCTCGCGTGAGGATGCTCCAGGCCGCGAAACGCTGCGCCGGCAGCTGGCGCGCGAGCGCGTCGCCGTCAAAGGCGAAATCGAGCGGCCGAGGCTGGTGCTGGCCAGTGCCAGTCCCCGCCGCCTGACGCTCCTGGCGCAGGTCGGCGTGACGCCCGACGCGTTGCGGCCGTCGTCGATTGACGAAAGCGCCAAGCGGGGAGAGATGCCGCGTGTGCTGGTGACGCGCCTAGCGCGGGCCAAGGCCGAGGCGGCGCGCGATCAGATCGCCAATGACCGCGATCTGGCGGATGCGTTCATATTGGCGGCCGACACGGTCGTCGCGGTTGGTCGCAAGATTCTTATGAAGCCGTCGCACGTCGAGGAAGCGATGGCGTCTCTACAACTCCTGTCGGGGCGCACGCATATGGTGCTGACCTCCGTGTGCCTGATGACGCCCGACGACAAAGTGCGCATGAAGATTGTCGATACGCGGGTGCGTTTCCGCCACCTGACGCGCTCCGAAATCGAAAGCTACATCGCCTCGCGCGAATGGCGGGGCAAGGCGGGCGGTTACGCGATTCAAGGGCTCGCCGGGTGCTTCGTGCAGCGGATTGTCGGTTCATATACCAACGTGGTCGGCTTGCCCGTGACTGAAGTGGTTGGAATGCTCACGCATGAGGGCTTCCCGATCCAATACAACTGGTTGAAATTCGCCGAAGTCGATAGGGACTAGCGGACAAGGCCATGGCCCTGACACCTGCACCAAAGGCGATCCGGCGCTGTCCGATTTGCAAGTCGGAGACGGTCCACGCGTATCAGCCGTTCTGTTCGAAGCGTTGTGCCGATATCGACCTGGGTAAGTGGTTCAACAACTCTTACGCTATTCCTGGCGCGCCTGACGACGATGAGGCCGAAAAGCTCATAGAATCAGGCGGCGATGAGGATGATAGGGTCTCGTAAGGCGGGATTCCGGCGCGGCGTTTCTAGCGCTTGCCAGCGGCCGCGTCCGCCCCTATAAGACGGCCTGCTTAGGGTTAGCTTCGACGCCTGAAAGCACGCCCAGGTAGCTCAGTTGGTAGAGCATGCGATTGAAAATCGCAGTGTCGCTGGTTCAATTCCGGCCCTGGGCACCATTGCCCCCCATTTGCTGACATTCCGTGGAAAGTCGCGCTAGGCCAACGACCGTTGGTGGCCGGTGGCGGCCGCCGCGCTGTTGCTATCGCCTGGCGTTAGGTGCCAAGCGGGGATGACCGGAATGCAGACATCTGAGATCTGCTCCGAGGGTGGCGTTTCGGCAGGATAGGAATAGTTCATGGTCACGATTGGCCGGCTCATGTCGTGGATCAGCCCCTGGCGCGGAACCAGGATATCGCGGGCTTGCGACACAACGCGCCCGAGCGCGCCGTAGCTTCCGACATGCCGCGTCTTGGCGTAGGCGCCGCCTTCAAACTGTTTGAGCTGCACATACTTTGTGTCGATCGCGGACCAAGTCGTTGGAGTTCTGACGCAGGCATCATAGCGCAAGTCGTCGTGCCGGGTTGTGCGTGGATCATCGAGCGCCATTCCAAAGCCGACGTGCCCGATGGCTTCGTGGCTGCGCTTTTCAAGCCAATCCAGCATTACGCCCCACGCAGCAGCCGATGAGACCGGGTACGGCCCAGACATGCGCGCGAATGCCAATTGGCACGGTGCAATGAATATGATGCTGATGTTGGACTGATCGGACACGGCAAATTCCAATGGGCTTCGCGCCCATGGTTATCCGCGACGTATTACCTAATTCCTGTGGTTCTTTGCGCCGGCGCGTTGAAACTGTAATGCCGGTCGTCATTCCAGAACCGCGGCTAAAATTGCTCAAACCAGCTTCGAACAATTTGTACTTAACGCTGCGAATTGCGACTTGGTGTTAGGTTTAATTTTCGAGCAAATTGAATAAAGTTTGGCAGGCGTTTTGCTTCTCACAGTCCTTGTTGGCCGCATTGCGGCACCTAGGTTCTGTAGGAGTCTTTTATGTTAAAGGTTGTGGCAATTGGATTTGCGCTGGTCGCAATCTATTCCGATTATCCGGCATTTCTGAAACACTCAGGCGTCGTCGAGGCCTACACTGATTTCGGGCCGATCGTGGAGATGATTGTCCGTTGCCCTGAGGGTGCAGGCATCATGTCATATTCGAAAGTTGAGCGGCTCTATTGTTCGTCGAAGCACATGTGCACCGAAAAACTCCAGTCGGCAGTGGACGATACGTGCCGCTGAGCCGCAGCCCCATGACAGGCCCTTGACGGCAGGCTGAGGGGCTTCGAAACTCAGCCTATGTCCATCACCGTCTCGACTTTTTATAAATTTGTATCGATCGCAGACCCTGCCGCCTTCAAGGCCGAGGTTGCTGCGTTCGGCTGTACGCGGGGCCTTAAGGGTACGATCCTGGTGGCCCGCGAGGGCATTAACGCTACCGTCTCGGGGCCGCCGGACGCGATCGCAGATCTGCTGGGCTGGCTGCGCTCCGACGCGCGGTTCAGGGATCTCGTTTCAAAAGAGTCGTTCGCCGAGGTGCATCCCTTCCGCCGCTTTAAGGTGAAGGTGAAGCCCGAAATCGTGACCTTCGGGCACCCGGACATTGACCCGGTTGCCAACGCCGGAACGTATGTGCCTCCGGAACGGTGGAACGCGCTTATTCAAGATCCCGATGTGATCGTGATCGACACGCGCAACCGCTATGAGTACGACATCGGCACTTTCCAGGGCGCGGTCGATCCGGGGACGCAGACCTTCCGCGAGTTCTCGACCTTTGTCGGCGAGGCGCTTGATCCGTCGAAGCATCACAAGGTTGCGATGTTCTGCACCGGTGGCATCCGCTGCGAAAAGGCGACCGCCTACATGCGGGCGCAGGGCTTCCCCGATGTCTACCACCTTGAAGGCGGCATTCTAAAATATCTCGAAGTCATCCCGCAGGCGGACAGCCTGTGGCAAGGCGAGTGCTTCATATTTGACGAGCGCGTGGCACTCGAACATGGCGTAACGCCCGGTGACTATCAGCTTTGCCCGGACTGCGGGTACCCCATTCATCGCCCCAGCAGTGCGGACGGCGCGGCGGGTGTATGTCCGAAGTGCGCGTCGCGCGCGAACGCCTCTTAGCTGTTTTTGCGCGCGGTTGACCATCGCGCCAGCGCCATGCCGGCGAGCATCGCGATGACGAACACATACGTTCCAGACGCGCCTTGCGACAAGGCCGATAGCGCTGGGCCAGGACAATAACCGGCACTTCCCCAGCCTATGCCGAACAGGGCCGCGCCAGCAATCAGGCGCGCATCGATGCTTTGAGGCTCGGGAACGTGAAAGTGCGTGTCGCACAACGGTGCCGAGCGGCGGAACACCAGCGCGTAGCCGATGGCCGTCGTAATCACGGCGGCACCCATGGTGAAGGCGAGGCTCGGGTCCCAGGTACCGGTGATATCGAGAAAATTCTGGACCTTTGCCGGATTGATCAGCCCGGACACGGCGAGTCCGAGGCCAAACAGCAGGCCGGAGATGAGGTGCATCACGACGATCATGGAACGCACTCCAGTTACGATCCAACGACATGACGCAGCACAAAGACTGCTGCGACACCGGCGGCCATAAAAGTGGCTGTGGCGGCAATCGAGCGGCGTGAGACACGTGCCAGACCACAGACACCATGGCCGCTGGTGCATCCATTGCCGACGACCGTTCCAAAGCCCACGAGCAGTCCGGCGCCAGCCAGCAATAGCGGCCCACCCGCCAAGGCGTGATCGATCACCGTTCCGGTTGCGGCTGTGTAAACTACCGGCGCAGCGATAAGGCCGCCGAGAAACGCGATGCGCGCGAGAGTTAGCGTATCGGTCCATGGCGGCAGCACGCGCGCGAGATAATTACTTATGCCGGCAATTCTTCCGGTGGTGAGCATGAGCAGGACTGCTGCGGCACCAATAAGTGCGCCGCCGATCGCTGCCGGGACTGGCGAGAAGTCTGTCGGGATCATTTTAAGTCTCGCGAGAATGATAGACGTTGCAAACGACACTGCCGATCTACGCAAACGCTTGGCGAAGGCTTTGTCAGAGGTCTCATGCCGGCAAGTTAGTTACGCTTGACGCACAAAGATGTCCATGGCGGCGGCCACGGCATCGGTGAGTTAGCGCGTATCGGCTTGTGCGTTGATACGAGACGTGTCGATCGCGTAGGTCACGCTGAACCTCGCTCGCGCGGTTTCACGACTGTCCGACGCTACGCACTTTAACCCGGCCAGGATTGAAGTACGTCGCCGATGCCGGCGTCGCGTCATCAAGATCCGCGAAGATTTCACAAAAGACGCCGCAGCTTCTGAAGTCCAGGCGCGTCGTAATATGCGGCAATCGTCCTGAGCGTTCGATGAGGTTCAATCCAAAGCCGCGATCAGACGGCGCTATAAGCCCATCTCCGCCTGTCTCGTCCCAAACCAGCCGAAGTTTGCGTTCGGGACATTCCGCAACGCTCCACGAGACGTTGATTCGGCCTGTCTGATCCGACAATGCGCCGTGCTTGATGGCGTTAGTTGTGAGTTCATGGAGAATAAGTGTGACGTGCAGCGCCGTTTGCGGCGCCAGGAACGCTTGCGGACCTGATATCGTAATGCGCTGTGGGGTGCCTGCCGCCGCGATGATTTGCGACGCCACGAGTTCGGCCACAGAGGCGTTGCACCAGTTAGTGTCAGTCAAGACGTTATGCGCGCTCGAAAGAGACTGGATGCGGCCGCTAAAGCTTTGCACGAACGCAGCCATCGAGGGGCTGCTACGGGCCGTCTGCAACGCCAGGGATTGCACGATTGCGAGTGTGTTCTTGATGCGATGATTGAGTTCGGCAATCAGCACGTTGCGAATGTCGTCCGCGCGACGGCGTTCACTGACGTCACGATTTGTCTCAAGAACGACGCGGCGATCACCGACCCGAATGAGTTCGAGGCGGCAGTCTGTCCACACTTCGCCACCATCCTTGGCGCGGCGCAAGAATTCTCCGGACCACTTGCCTTCAGCTTCGAGCGTGGTGATCAGTTTTTCGCGGCTCAGTGCATGTGTGGTGTTGAGTAGAGTGTGGCTATTAGCGCCGAGGGCTTCGCTTTCGCTATAGCCGAACAGTTCGACACAGCCTCTATTCCAGAGCAGCACGCCATCGTCGAGATCCCAGACCAAAATGGCTTCGTGTGAGAGCTCGATCAGCCGAGCAAGTTGACTGAGGCGCTGGCTGGCTTTGCGTTGATCTGTGATGTCGGTGTTGGTGCCGCACCACAGCACCACGTTGCCGTCGTCGTCGCGGATCGGCATGGCGCGCGATAGAAACCAACGGTAGCTGCCGTCGGCGCCGCGCAGCGCGAAGGTATCATCCCACGGCTTACTATCTTTGAGGCACGCATGAACCTTGGCCAAGACGCGATCAACGTCGTCTGGATGGAGTAACTTCTGCCAGCCCCATCCTGCCATGTCAGCCAGACTGGTGCCCGTATAGTTGAACCAGCGTTGATTGTACCAATAGACGTTGCCGCTGGCGTCAGCCATCCAGGCAAACTGCGCGATATTGTCAGCCAGCGCTCGAAATCGCTGTTCACCGGTCTGGACAATGGACTCGATTTGTCTTTGGTGCGTGATGTCGCGGGAAACGGCGAGCAGCCAGACGAGGGTGCCGGCGTCGTCATAGACGGGGGACACGGTAACGTCCCACCACTTCGGCGTGCCTTTAGGTGTGGGAGCTAAAGCTGCAAAGCGCCCCGCAGCGCCACCGACTGCGTTTGCAATTGCGTTCGCTACCAGGGCGGCATTTTCAACCGGCCAAAGACTTGACCACGGCTTGGCCTCAATATCGCTGAACGCGTCGATCCCTATTAGTTTAAGGCCATTTTCATTGATGAAATGAATGTTGCCCTGGGTGTCGAGAAGCTTGACGCAATCCGGGCTGGAAGCAAGCAACTGCAGTCCAAGCGCGGCCGCGCCCGGCACTTCGCTGAGGATTGCGGCTTGGTCATGAGTCCGAGATAGACTTGACGTCTTTGGCAACGTGTCGTCTCGGATGCTGTCGGTCATGTGGTCTTACAGTGCTGTTGAACTGAGGGCGTGAGGGTAAAGCGCTCCAATCGTTATAAGGTTCCGGCGTTATATCGTTCCGGTCGCCGCAAACCTGATGCCATCATGCGCCCATCCGAATTGATGTGCGCCATGCGGTTCAAATCACGGCCGTCGCGATCAGGCGGCTTTGCCGCTCGCGGTTTTACCGGCGTTAACTTCGAAGAACAGCGCCTGGCTGATCACCGCTTTTACCATTTCGGGCTTGAACGGCTTGGTGATGAGGAACGTCGGCTCTGCGCGCTCGCCCGTCAGCAGGCGCTCGGGATAGGCGGTTATAAAGATAACCGGGACGTTGATGTCTTTCAGAATGTCGTTCACGGCGTCGATGCCCGAGCTGCCGTCGGCCAATTGAATGTCGGCGAGGATCATGCCGGGGTTATGCGCCTTGGCAGTTGCGAAAGCTTCGGCGCGTGTCGTGGCGATGCCGATGACGTCGTGTCCGATATCGGTGACGAGGTTTTCAATGTCGAGAGCGATGAGCGGTTCGTCCTCGATGATCAAAATGTGCGCAGAGATCTGATCAGCAATTTCCTTGCCGGCGACATCGAGAATACGGCGCACTTCGGCTTCCGTAATCCGCAGGATCGTTGCGATGTCAGCGGTCGAGAATTCTTCGATCGACGACAGCAGGAACGCCTGACGGGGGAGCGGCGTTAGTGTCTCGATGCGCTTGTCGGCTATGCCTTCGAGTGAGTTGCCAGCCGACGCGGTGCGTTGGTTGATCGGCATGGCATTCCAAACTTGCAGGAACGCCTGATAGGCAGCGGTGCGCGCTGGCAGATCGCGGCGGAACGAACGTCCGTCCGCAACCAGCGTTTCGAGCATCGCCACGACATAGGCGTCACCTGAGTCCTGTGACCCCGTCAGCGCTCGTGCAAATCGGCGCAGATATGGCAGTTCCGGTGCGATCCGGTCTGCGATGGAATCCGACATGAAATCATTTCCCCGTGGAACGCCACGTGTGGGCGATACGTTTGCATGGTGCACACCTCTCTTGGAGAGGGTGCGTCCATTGACAATAACGCAACAGTTGCGCTTGGGTTCCATCGCCAGTCAAATAATGTGGTGGCCAACGCGCGTCTGACGTGGCGCCTAAAAATCGCGTCAATACAATGCGTTGATGCTTGCCGCGCGGGTCTTGGTTGCGCGTGTGACTGCGCCAACTCTAACCGTGAGCACTGGTGGCACGGCTTGTGGTTGTGATCTCCGGTCCAAAATCCCCCGCGCCCTCGATACCCAGCATATCGCAGAGCCTTCCGCGTGCGCGATTGACGCGGCTCTTCATAGTGCCGACCGCGCATCCGCACATCAGCGCGGCCTCCTCATAGGAAAAACCTTCAGCACCGATCAGGATCAACGCTTCTCGCTGATCAGCACAGCGAGCGGGCAAACGCGCGCAAGTTCGGTACAAGGGCGGCCAGATCGTGCTGGAAGCCATTAGGCTTAGCACCGTTCATGGGTTCTTTTCCGACTTGCTGAGAGCCTCAAGCAGTTGCGCAAACTTGTCCGGCATGGGCTCGGCGAGCATCTGCCCGTAAACATGCTTCAATTGTTTGCCGATCGCGCCCTGCAATTCCACAGGAAGGGAAACCGGGGGTTTCTGAGCGCCCGCGCCGGGAGGTGCGATCGTGTCATCGGCGTTCATCGCGGTCTTCTGCCTCTTCTTTTCGCTCATTGAGAGCCTCCCCCACTACACATAGTGACATTCGCGATCGACCGGCCGCGGGGGAACGTAATCCGGGACGAACCGAGTGTCTAACGCCCCGCACGACCTATGGTTCCAATGCAACCCTAGAAAGCACTCGAACGCGGCATTGGAGGAGCCTCGGGCTTCCAGAGCATTGTGGTAAACGCTCACTTTGCCCCATTACCAATTTTACATGGAACCAAGTGTCGGTCGGCGCGTTTTCGACATCTCTAATGGCCAGTTCCCTTCCCCCCTCCGGAACTGTGCCTCGGTCTGGCGCTGTCCCCCCGTGGCGCCAGACCCCCAAAAATGAGCGGTCTGCAGCACCCCCTGCAGACCGCTTCTTTGTCTCCACCGCCGTCTCTCAACGTTGCGCTATTGACTTGGCGGTGAGGGCACTATGTTTCCTCATCTGTGGAGCTGCTTCGTAATTCTGTTCACATTTTGTGCAACGGAATTGCCGTGGTTCTGCGTTACAGTCAGATGCGGTGCACCGCCGGTGGTGCTGGCCCAAAAGCGGTCGGATTTTTTTATAATCGGTGTTGCCGGCATTGCGGCGATCGGGGTGTGTCAATCATGACGGGTTCGGGCGGCACGGCCGCTAAAATATCGGCAATAGTGCTCGGTCTCGCGGCTATTGCCGGGGGCGGGTATTATGTGAACCCGGCGCTTTTTCACGACCTTGCACTGAATTCCGTAGTGGGCGTTTCCGGCAAATCGCGCGTCGAAGCAGACGCAAAGGCAAAATCTGGCCAAGGTAGTCCGGTAGCGGTCGAGGTTGCCGATGTGCGTGTGGCAACGGTCTCCGATGACATCCGGGCCATCGGTTCTCTTCAGTCGGACGAGTCTGTGCAGATCGCACCGGAAATCTCGGGGCGCATATCTGAAATCGTCTTCAAAGAGGGCGCCGAGGTTAAGCAGACCGACGTTCTCATAAAACTTGATGATGCACTCGCCGCAGCGGAAGTCGCTGATGCGGAGGCGCGATTGGAGCTTGCGGCCGCTAACAATGAGCGTGCGCGCAAGCTGTTGCGGACCGGTAACGTCACGGGCCGCGGGCGCGACGAGGCGACCGCCAACTTCGAGACGGCGAAGGCTGCGACCGCCCTCGCCAAGACGCGGCTCGACAAACACGTTTTAACGGCGCCGTTCAGCGGCATTGTCGGCGTGCGCAACGTATCGGTCGGCGCATTCGTTGCCGCCGGAACGCCTCTGACCAATCTTGAAAAGATCGATGTTCTGAAGGTCGATTTCAAGGTTCCTGAGATATATCTCGATGCGGTAAAGACCGGCCAGGCGATTGAGCTCACCGTTGATGCGGTGCCCGGCCAGACTTTCAATGCCAAGATTTATGCCATCAACCCGCTGCTCGACGTGAATGGCCGGGCGTTGGAAATTCGCGCGCGCCTTGAGAACAAAGATGGCCGGCTGCGGCCAGGTCTCTTCGTGCGCATTGTGATCAAGGGACTTCGCGAGCGCCAAGCCCTGATGGTGCCGGAAGCCGCCGTGCAATCGCGAGGCGGCGACACGTTCATTTTTGTGATCGATAATGCCAAGGCCGTCGAACGGCGCGTCACGCTCGGCATGAGAGAGAACGCCGAAGTTGAAATCCTCAACGGGATTGAAAGAGGCAACCGCGTTGTGACGGCGGGCCAGCAGAAGTTGCGCGCCGGCAGCGACGTCGAGATTATAGAGCCCGCGGCTAACGCAGCGCGTACGCGGCAGCAGAGCACCGGCCAGGACAGCAGCTCAGCCCGCGGGAGGGGCTGATGAGTGCGTTTGAATTTTGCATTCATCGTCCCATCTTTGCGACGGTGATGAGCCTCATTCTCGTGTTGATCGGGGTCGTGTCGTTCGATCGCCTGACGGTGCGCGAGTTCCCCAATGTAGATGAGCCCATCGTATCGGTCAGCACAGCTTATCCCGGCGCCTCGGCGGCAATTGTCGAAACGCAGGTGACGCAGATTCTCGAAGGCTCGATTGCCGGGATCGAAGGCATCGACGTGCTGGAATCGTCGAGTCGCTCGGAATCGAGCCGGATTACCGTAAGATTTCGTAACGAAATCGACCCTGACGTTGCGGCCAGCGACGTGCGGGACCGCGTGAGCCGCGTGCGTGGGCGCTTGCCCGATGAGATTTCCGAACCAGTGATCGCCAAGGTTGAAGCGGATGCCCATGCGATCATGTTCCTGGTGTTCCGCAGCCCAAAGCTGTCCGCACTCCAGATTACCGATATCGTCGATCGCACGATCGTCGATCGCTTGAAGAATTTGACGGGCGTTGCCGATGTGCAGATCTATGGCGAGCGCCGCTATGCGATGCGCATTTGGATCGACCGCGAACGGCTGGCGGCGTTCAATCTGACCATTCAGGATATCGAAGCGGCACTGCGCGCTCAGAATGCGGAAATCCCGTCGGGTCGCATCGAAAGCACCGACCGAGAATTTTCCGTGCTGTCGCGCACCGGATTGACCACGCCCGAGCAGTTTCGCGAGATCGTCGTCAAGGTCTCCGGCAACCATCAGGTTAAACTAGGAGAGCTGGCGCGCGTCGAGCTTGGTGCGGAAGACGAGCGCCGGGCGAGTACGTTTGACGGCGTGCAGGCCATCGCTGTCGGTATAATCAAGCAATCGACCGCCAATCCGCTCGACGTTTCGCGCGCCGTCAATGCATCGCTGCCGGCGATCAACGCGGTCATGCCGGATGGCCTCGAAGCCATCGTCGGCAACGACGATTCGGTTTTCATCGATCGCTCGATTGAAGCCGTGTATGCGACCATCGCAGAGGCGATTGGGCTCGTCGTTCTGGTGATTTTGTTCTTCCTGCGCTCGCTGAGGGCGGCTGTCATCCCGATCGTGACGATTCCGGTTTCGCTGATTGCCACGTTTGCGCTGATGCTTGCGTTCGGGTTTAGCGTCAACACGCTGACACTGCTGGCCATGGTGCTCGCTATCGGATTGGTCGTCGATGACGCGATCGTGGTGCTGGAAAATATCTATCGCCATATCGAGGAGGGCATGCAGCCGGTTGCCGCTGCTGTGCGCGGCATTCGTGAGATCGGTTTTGCCGTGATTGCGATGACACTGACGCTGGCGGCTGTCTACGCTCCGATTGCATTCGCGACCGGAAAGACCGGCCGGCTGTTCTTGGAATTCGCGCTGACGCTTGCCGGTGCGGTTCTCGTGTCGGGATTTGTGGCGCTGACGCTGACGCCGATGATGTGCACCAAGCTTTTGCGCCACGATGCACAGCCGTCGTGGATTTTTCGCGTGCTAGAGCGTGGCTTCGTGGCCTTTGAGAACGGTTATCGCAGGTTGTTGGATATGGCGCTGAATGCGCGCGCGCTGGTCGTTCTCGTCGCGCTCGGCGTTGCAGGATTGAGTGGCGTGCTGTTTACATCGCTGAAATCCGAGCTTGCCCCGCTCGAGGATCGCGGCATCATCCGCGTGCGCGGAACGGGCCCTGAAGGGGCGACCGTCACGTATACCGAACGCTACGCCGCGGAGATTGATGCGATCCTGGCGGACGTGCCGGAGGCGCGTGGCCGCTTGACGATCAGCGGAACGCCTGAGGTGTCGCGGTCTCTCGTCATTGCACCGCTGGTGGATTGGTCGCAGCGCAGCCGGTCGCAAGCGCAGATCACCAATGAGATCAGGCCGAAACTGCAGCGCGTTGCCGGTATTCAAGCCTTTGTCCAGGCGCCGGGTGCGTTTGGCCAGCGCGGTTCAGGCCGCCCGATCGAGTTCGTCATCCAGACGTCCGGCACCTACGAGGATCTACAGGACTACGCCGATAAGATCATCGAGCGCGCTGGCTCATATCCGGGGCTGCAGAACCTCGATACTGATTTGAAGCTGAATACGCCTGAATTCCGGGTCGAAATCGACCGCGCAAAAGTTGCCGATCTGGGGCTCGATGTGACTGTTGTCGGGCGCACTCTGGAATCGCTCTTAGGCGGACGCCAGGTGACGCGCTTCGAGCAGAATGGCGAACAGTACGATGTGTTTGTTCAGCTGGCCGCCGTAGACCGGGCGACGCCGGAGGTGCTCGCGACCATCTTCCTGCGCAATGCCAAAGGCGAGATGATCCAGCTCTCGAATGTCGCCAAGGTCTCGGAGTCCGTAGCTCCCAAGGAACTGAAACGGTTCAATCAGCTGCGCTCAGTAACCGTGCAAGCAAGTCTTGCGCCCGGCTACACGGTCGGTGACGGTTTGGCGTTCCTGGAACAGGCTGCCCGTGACGTGCTGCCGTCAACGGTTCAGACTGATCTGAGCGGTTTGAGCCGGGATTTCAAAATGTCCGCCGACAGTCTCGTTTTGGTCTTTGTGCTGGCAATCGTCTTTATTTATCTGGTACTGGCGGCGCAGTTCGAGAGTTTTCGCGATCCGCTGATCATCCTGTTGACGGTGCCGCTGTCGATGGCCGGTGCGCTCGGAGCGTTGTGGCTGATGGGCGGCACGCTGAACGTCTATTCGCAGATTGGGCTTGTGACCCTAGTGGGTTTGATTACCAAACACGGCATTCTGATCGTCGAGTTTGCCAACCAGCGGCAGCTTGCCGGACTTGACCGGCGTGCGGCGGTGATCGAAGCGGCGGCGCTGCGCTTGCGGCCGATCCTGATGACGACGGGCGCCATGGTTCTCGGCGCCGTGCCGCTGGCGCTTGCCGTTGGCGCGGGCGCTGAAAACCGCGAGCAGATCGGTTTGGTCATCGTCGGAGGGATGTCGCTCGGCACACTGTTGACGCTGTTTGTGGTGCCGGCAGTTTACAGCTATCTCGGCCAGAAGCTGGCGCCGCGCAACGCGACAGAGCCCGCGCTCAAGACTCACGCCGCCGAGTAAATCTAGAGGTTGCCTCAGGCGCTGGCACCGTCGCCGGCGTCGAACTCGGGCTCCGACTGCAGGGCTTGTGCGGTGGCATCGATGATCCAAACGAGCCCCTCGGGGCGGAAATCGATGGTGACCTTGGCCGACAGCGATTGGGTGGCCATGCGGTCAATGACGAAATGACCGAACCCCTTGCGCGCCGGTGGTGTGACCGGCGGTCCGTTGTGCTCTTCCCACTTCAATTTCAGCCGCTGCGGTTCGCCACCCGTCTGATGGAACTCCCAGTCGATCGAGACTTTGCCCTTGGGCGTCGATAACGCGCCGTACTTCATAGAGTTGGTTGCCAGTTCATGTAGCGCCAGACCGATCGTCTGCGCAGCCTTGGCGCTGATAATGATGTCAGGCCCGGAGATAGCGAGGTTGGCGCGATTGGTTTCGACGAACGGCTCCACCTGGCGGCGGATCAGCTCATTGAGGGGCGCGCCCGTCCAGTTTTGATTGACGAGGAGGTCGTGCGACGCGGCGATGCCCTGCAAACGCTGCATATATTCGGTTTCAAAGTCCTTGAGTGTCGCGGCCGTGCGGGCGGTCTGGCGCGCCATCGATTGAACAATTGCGAGCAGATTTTTCGACCGGTGAGTCAATTATCGCATCAGGAAGCGTTGATGCTTTTCGGCGCGTTTGCGGCTGGTGATATCGTGGATGATCGATGACATCGCGACAATCTTACCGTCGGAATCCATGATCGGCGCCATATCGAGCGAAACCTCGATTGGCGTTCCGTCGCGCGTCTTCAGCACCGTCTCAGTGCGCAGGCTCTCGCCCGCCCTGATGATCTCAAGGTGCCGTTGCATCTCTGCGGCGCGGTCAATTGGGATGATGGGGTCCTTGGTTTGGCCAATCATGTCTTCGGGCGAAAAGCCGAACAGGCGTTCCGCGCCATGGTTCCACGAGCGGATACGCCCATCCAAACCGATGCTGATGATGGCATCGCCGGTTGAGGCGACGATGGCAGCGAGATGGCCGCTCTTCGAGACGGCGGTTTTGAAAGCGGTTCTGACCTCGTTCAACTCCGAGATTTTGAGTTGGGTATCAGGAATGGTTCTCCCCTCGATCAGCGCGTTTGCCATGTCGCGCAGATGGCGGATGGGCTCAGAGATGCGCGACGCCATGATGGACGCCAGCGCCACGCTGAGGAGGATTATGATGCCGCCGCCCGCGACAACGAGGATCATCAGCCGCCAATAAGGTTTGCTGAGGATCTCTTTCGGAACAGCAACGACGGATGTCCATTCGCTCGTCGCCGATTTCTGAAACGAATTGACGACGTGCAATCCTTCAAGCGTGACGTTTTCGAATTCACCGGCCTGGTTCGGCATTTTGGCAACTTCGATCAAAGCGCGGGCGGCGAAATGTCCGACGTGCTGCTTTGGGTTGAGGCTGCGCGCCGCGAACCGTCCATGCCGGTCGACGATGGCCGATACCCATTCTGGTTTCAAACCAGCCTGCACAAATATGCCATTCAGCGCGTCGGTACGAGTATCGCCAATGAGCGCGTAGGTGATCATATCTGCGATCACAACTGGCACGCTCACCGTGTAGGTTGCAGGCCTGTCGCCATTGGCTGGAAAAATATCAGAAACCATCGCCCGGCCTTTGAAGACGGGTTCAATGGATTTGCGGCGTCCTTCGTCCGATGCGAAATGCGATGGCGTGCCATTTGTCGAGACTTTTATGTGGCCGGATAAATCGACAAGTTGAATGGCGCGGAACTTCGGCAGCAGGTTCACGATAACTTCGGCATGCCGTTTGAAGTGGTCGAAATCGTTGAGGCGCAGGGCTTCTGAGTTCGCAAGACCGATGAGAATTCCTTGTGTCTCTGCGATCTGGCGGTCGAGCAGATTCGTCAGGTTGGTTGCAATTGCCAGCCGTTCGACTTCAATGATGCGCCGTTGCGATTGGGCGAATTGGGCAGCCAGCCATGTAAACAGCAACAGCAGGGGAATGAGAACAATGGCGATGAGGCTGAAGACGCGCGATTGAATGGATGGATCGCGGCGCGTGGCGCTCGCCGCACTATTCGACTCATCGCGAGGCTTGACCATATCGGAGACCCAATTTGGACATTCGGAAACAAAGAGCGCTCCGGATAGTCCTAGCACGTCCAAACATTGGGTCACTATGGGCGGCACCGCGATCGGGGTCGCTTGCCGGATTTCCGACAGTTAAGTGCGTGCTGGCGGGCGCCGCTAAAGCGCCGGCCATGGGGGAGGGGGCGAAACCGGCCAGGGTTCAGCCCCAGGGCTCAGCGGCGCTGCTGACTGGCGCGCGCGGTCGAAGCAGTGTTGACGACAGCATCCACCGGCAGGCGCACCGACCGGCGAACCTGGTTCGAATGGGCCTCGCGAAGGCGCTGAACATCGACTTCAATGCCGCGGCGTTGGCTTGCGATCCATCGCACTGTCAACACTGCAAAAAGTATGGCGACGCCACCGGTCAGGAAAGAGAGTCCGCGAAGCAGCGCCGCCATCGGCATGGCCGCGCGGATTTCTGCAGGGTTAGAGCGTTGGTAGACGATCGGGACTGTGCTGCCGTTTTCCGCGCCCAGAGCTTCCAGGTACGCCAGCGGAGCCCGCACATCATACGCCGTGCCGTCTTCCGCATTGAATGCAAAATAGCCGTACGGGATCTCCCCAATTGAGAATGGCACATTGGGGTATTGTGCCATGGTCTTGTCGGCTTCGCTGCATTCCACTTCGGTGCGCACGGTCCCGGCCATTGCGCCCGTTGCCTGCAGAACGCAGACGACATGCAGCCGGCTGATCGTCGCCTCTGCCTTGCCGCCCACTAGGCTATGATAGACGATATCGCCCAGAACCCACGTGCCGGCGATCGTCAGGATAATACCCAGCACGCGCATGCCGCGGTAGATGTAGCCAATTAAACTGGATTTCAGGACCGCTTTGCTGCTCATGGCCTGCCTTCGATTCCGGATCAAAGGCGACCTTACGGTATTTTAAGTAAACAAAAGTGCAATTCAATTGGCCGGAGCAGCGAAATAGGCCTGTGAAACGGCGATTTCCTGCGCTGTTCTGAGTTTGGTTTACAAAGTCCTACTCTGCGCCCGGATGCGTCGACAAATGGCCTGAGCGTCACGCCCGTAGGCGCGGCCTACTTCGCGTCTTGTGCCGCCCCATCGACCGATGTTGTTACACCACTGCCGACTGCGGCAGGTTCGGTGGTCTTGCCCGTGCGGTAGTGATCGACGGCGAGCCGCGCCCGTTCACCGTCGGAATTCCAGCGGTCTCGACGTGCAACCGGCGGCCAACGGTCGATGGTTTGCGTGGCCTTGTTGAAGGCGACGGACTCGCCTGCGCCCCGCGATACCGTATCTCGACGGTCGAGATACTCGTCACAGCCGCCGGTGATGGTGGCGGCGACTGCGACGACCATGATCTTGGCGCCCAGAACTCCGGTGCCCAACGTCTTCTTACTTGGACGGCGCATGAGCGACCTTCTCCCCTTGCAACTGGATAATATGGCCATAGAGCTTCGGGTCGCCGTTCCGCTCACGGTCCTGGCGTTCGGTGACTTCGGCGCGACCATGCAGGAAGAAGTCGACGTCGTTGCCGGCCATTGGCGTATCGAGCGGTGTTCTCAATTTTTCGCCCGGGCGCTTCGGCTTCACCAGATGCGGTGTCACGATGATCACCAGATCCGTCTCCGCCTTCTGATAGTCCGCGCTTTTGAAGAGAGCGCCGAGTACCGGAACTTGGCCGATCCAGGGCAATTGGGCTTGGTTCTTGGTGTGGGAATTCTGCAGCAGACCAGCGATGGCTAGGCTCTGGCCGTCCTTCAATTCCACTGTCGTATTCGTGCGGCGCACGACGAGGCCGGGGATTCGAACGTTATTGACCTCGACGCTGTTCGACGGATCAATATCGCTGACTTCCGGCGCAATTTTCAGATTGATCAGACCATCGGAGAGGACGGTCGGCGTAAAGGCAAGCGCAACGCCGAACTGTTTGAACTCGATCG
The DNA here is from genome assembly GCA_016716675.1 of Hyphomicrobium sp. GTDB lineage: Bacteria > Pseudomonadota > Alphaproteobacteria > Rhizobiales > Hyphomicrobiaceae > Hyphomicrobium_B. The sequence continues at coordinate 54,444 of JADJVG010000005.1, read as the reverse complement.
AGATGCGGTTGTCAGAAGAGCTGATCGGGAAAGGAAACTCTCCGCCCGCCAGGAAGCTTGCGGTATCGCCCGAAGTGGTGACCAAGTTCGGTTCAGCCAAACGGCGGGCGAGCGAGCGGCCCTCGAGAGCGCGCAACATCACATCAACGTCCATTCCGCCTTCGAGAACGCGGGCAAGTATGGTGCCGAACGGCTCCGCACCGCTCAACAGCGCAGCAGTCTGTAGCGGTCCTATGCCACCGAGGCCGCCACCTTGCTGATTGGTATCGAAGGCCACGGACGAGCCACGGCCGCGGGTGCTGACGCCGAGTTCGCGCGATGCGGTGCGCGAGGCTTCCACGAAGCGAACTTCCAGCATCACCTGCTGTGGCGAGGCGACGGTCAATGCGTTGGTTATACCCTCGGGCGCATACCGCGTCGCGATTGCCACGGCCTTCTCGATCATGGGTGCGTCGTGCACGGCGCCGCTCAGCAGAATGCCGCCGCTCACGGCGCTAACGCGAATGTCGGCGTCGGGAATATTCTCTTTGAGTTTTTTGCGCAGCTCGCTGACGTCGGGTGTCACCTCAATTTCAGTGACCTGCAGCACTTTCTGGTTGGCGCCGATCACCGTCAGACGCGTTGAACCAACCTTCTTGCCGACAATGTAAAGGGCGCGATCGGACAGTGGAACGATATCGGCAATGTCGGCTTCCGCGATCAGCGCGGTGGCGTAGGGTTCATCGATTTCGATGACCTGAGATTTCTTAATCGTCACGCTTTCGCGCGAGATTACGCCGCGGAACGAGCTGGTGCTCAAACCGGTAGGACCGGCATCGACTTGCCGCCCATCGGCGTGAACCGAGGAGGACGCCATTAAAGCCGCCAGCACGGCGACGGCGCTGCGTTTCGCAACCAACCGCGCGTTGAAGTTTGTGTTAAAGGGCCCCGAGGAATGAGCGGGCGCCACCTTGTGGGGCGCGCAACGCCTGCGGGGAGTGCCGCCGGTGGCTGCCAGCACCTCAGCGCTGTGCGCTGAATATTCAAACGGACCAGCGCCAGCCGGCGTATGCCAAAGCTTATGCAACATCACAGAACTATCCATACTGTTACTGTTCAGACCCAAACGCACAGTACGCAACTATGGACGCGACAACTCTGGATGGCTTGGCAAACCTCCACGCAAAAAGCGGACAATGAATTTAAGGACCACGTCGCCGGGCTTAGAGATGAACCGGAGACCGTTTACTCGCTAGCGTTTGCACGCTGGACGGAATACTCGGTCGGCTGAACGGCTCTGACGACGTTGACCTTGACGGTGCCTGCCGAGGCGCCGCTCGGTTCAGATGGCACTGACGGAGCAGCAGGTGCAACTGCATTCGTGGGTGCGAAGGCTGTTGTGTCGGTCTTATCCCCGTTATCCCCAGAGAGGTCGCTGACGGACATGCGACGGGGCTCTGGAATTGTCGCAAACGAACTGCTTTCGCGCAGGATGATCGACAGGCTGCCAACTTCGGCGGCAAGTGTGATTTTCTGGGCGTCTTCCATGGACGCTTCGACCGTGATGGTACGTGCCAGTTTTGGCGCGTCCTGTTTGGGATCGGCAGACTGATCAATGGCGAGAACGCGGACGTTCTGCAGCAGAAGATCAGAATACGACTGCTGCTCTGCGTTTTTTGAGCTCTTGCTATCGGTGCTCGTGCGCGTGAGCAAGATATCGATGCGATCGCCGGGCAATACGAAGCCGCTGACGCCGACGACTTCATTGACACGAATACTAATGGCTTTCATGCCGCTTTCGAGCATTGTCGATAGGCTCGCGCGCTGTCCGGGGCCCGTCACCTTTTCGCTTAAAACCGGTTCGCCAGTCCGCATGCCCATCGTAACGATGCGGTTTTCACGCTCTGCGAAGAAGGCCTGGACGCTTCGGAACGAGCCTTGCGGCACGCTCTTGCTGGGCCACTGGACCTCTTCAAGTTTGTCCTTTTTGACCGCCATGCCGAAGTTCAGATCTTCTTTGGCAACCACGACCGTTGTCAGGTCAAGGCTCGGGCCGGGCGCTGCAACGCGGCGTTTGCCAAGCTCGGACTGGCTGACCATCCAACTATAGATACTGATCGCAGCAAACAGACCGCTCGCGCAGGCGAGTGCGATGGCGAATACAACGGAACGGCGCATGGTGGCCCCTGTGGCAGATAATCGACACACCGTCCGTTTTGCAGGCGTTATTGCCCACACATCAACAGGGTGTGCACGAGTGCTCGGTATTCAGCTGCGCCGATTGAAAGCGAAGTTAGACGCCCAAAAGCGCAAGCATTGAATGGTGAGGGAAATGTAAACTCGATTCTATTCACAGGTTGTTAACAGGCGGTTCAAGACATCGGCAGTTCCTGCTGCAGGCAAATTGTATGGCGCGACCATTTCTGGCAAAACACTCGTGGAGTTCTATTTTAATGAAGTGTTAGGAATTGCAGGCGTCGCGGCCGTTTGCCGGGGGTTTGATGCAGTCGCGTTTGCACGTCATGCTTCTAATTCAATAAGGGATCGAGCTGGCGGTGGCTCGGTCTGGTTGCACGGGGAACGCCGCCAAGAGTCGTGTGGGGTCAGTCGTGTTGAATCTACGAACACTTATGCTGCTGACTGTCATCATGAGCAGTGGCTTGGGGCTGGCGGCGTGCGCGTCGAATGATCCAGCGTTATGGACGGCGTCACTAGCGGATTCCGGAGATACGACAATCCCGGAATCGCAGAAGCCGTTCGATGAAGGGCAACTGCAATTCGCCGAAGGGCATTACGGTCTTGCGATCGATGCATTCTCCAAGACCGTTGAAGGCGACCCGACGAACCCAGAAGCATGGCTTGGCTTGGCCGCATCCTACGACCAAACCGGGCGTTATGATCAGGCGGACCGGGCGTATGCCAAGGTTCAGGAGCTTGTCGGCCCAACGCCGAGCGTGCTCAATAATTTGGGCTACTCCTACCTGTTGAGGGGGCAGCTCGATCGATCGGGCGAGACGCTGATGGCGGCTTATCGCGGAGATCCGCAGAACCCGTACATCCTGAACAACATCGATATCCTCAACGCGCGACGGGTGGCCCTCGGTAAACCGCCGCTGGCCATCGAGTGACGCCGTTCATCGCGGCGCGCTTATAATATTTACTGGTTGATGAGGTAGGAAACGCGGCGCGTCAGCGTGATGGACGCCAGATTGGTCAGCGGCAGCAATGAGTCGACGCGGTACGACGCTGTAAGCGTCGCGGTCTTGGTTTTATCCGCGTTCTGCACCACGGTGTAGCCGATCGGGCTCAGGTGGGTGGGGTCGAGGAGGACCAGATTATCACTCAAGGCCTGTTGAACTTTCGCCGTATCGGCAATCTTGCCGACGCTGCTGAAACGAGTCGCGCCGAATACCGCGTATTCGAATTCGACCTTTGAATACATCACCCGCGCAAATTCGATCGTCAGGAACAGTGCGATCAGCAATACCGGCATGACGAGTGCGAACTCGATCGCCGCCGTGCCGGCATCGTTGCAGCTGAAGCGGCGTTTGCAGGGCTGGCGATGTCGGCGTGCCGTCATTTGAGCCGCACCTGCGTTGAGTTCTGAAATTTGAAGGTCGGTGAGAAATAGCGCAGCGTCACCAGCGGCGTGTAGGTCTTGGCCACATCGACTTTCAAGTAGGTCATGCTTTGCTCGCCAGCGGAACATTGCACACCGCATTGGACGGGTCCCGTCAACTCACATTCGCAGAGCAGATTGGCGCTGATTTCGGCGGGCGTCTCGGTGTCCGTCGCCACCCATTCCGGCGGTAGTGCGGCGCGAACCGCGCTGATGACGGGCGCCATATCGCCCTGGATGGGGGCTTTACCAGGCCAAAATGTGCGCCGGTGCGTGCGGCCGTCTGGACGGCGAGGTTTGCGCTGATGGCTGTCGACGCTTCGATCAGGCCCAACAGGATCGTGAGGATGATGGGAAATATGAAGCCAAACTCAACCGCAATCGCACCACCTTGCGACGGAGCGAAGGCCCGCGCTTTTGCCAGGGCCGCAATCAGCAATGGGCGCTGCGCAAATGCCATGGGTTACTCCACCAACTCGACGGTTGATCGGGTCAGCTTTTCCGTGCCATCGGTTTCTTGGCACGTACCGGTAATTGCGGAATTCCCTGTAATTGTAATTTTGTCGGCGACGATCTGCAGGCACGAAATGCTGCTGGATGCCCCGCCCGATATCGACAGTTGGTCGGACGGCATGTAGACGGAGCCGCCAAGGTCAAGATTGGCGCCGCCGTTTATGGTGCTCTGGCAGGCCATGCCGTTGCAGCGCAAGGTACCGTCGCCCGCTCCTTTGAAGAACAGAATGCCATCCCAGTTGGTTCCGGATTTGGGTGCATGCAATGAGACGGTCTGGCTACCATTGATATTGAGTACGCCAACGTTGTTATTGACCGCCGTGAAGATGAATGTCACGCCGTCGCCTACGAGTGCGGCATTGCCGTTGGCGTTGAAATCGCCGCCGTCGATCAAGTAGACGCCGGGTTCGAAGGTCGCGGTGCCGCCCGTAAAATCGATGCCACCACAGTAGCGCCCGGGCGAGAGGGTGGTGTCCGACTGAACCTTGAGGTTGCGTTCGGTGCATGCGCCATTGGCTTTGGGCGCTACGAGATTGCGGCCTTCCGGGCCGTAAGGATCGGTGATCTCACTTGCGTTGCTTTTGGGCGGGCCGTCGGATGTCGTCAGCTGCGCATTCGTCGATTGGTAGATGTCACCGGCCGCGGACACGCCGCTGACGGCCGTGTTGGACGAGCCCGAAAGGTACACGGCCAGATTGCTGTTCGAGTTCGATGCCATGCCGCATTTCAAATTGATGATCGACGAGCCAGTCACCTCGATCGCCTTATCAGCGGTTTTAGAAAGAGCGAGCAGGCAGGCTTCAGACATGGAATCGACATGCGCTACGGACCGTGTCGCAACGAAAGTGTTCGTCATTCCGAAAAGGCCGAGAAAAAAGACGGGTTGGTCGCGCTCAGCGAGCACGGCCACGGCGGCCGCATTGCCCGCCATCGGACCTGTGGCTGGCGGATGCTGGACCGTGAAGCGGACGCCTGCGAGGTTCTGGTTATAGGTCTTCAACAGCAGTTTCTTGGCTTCTGTGGCAATGGATTGGTCCGTGCCGTTCAGCTGAATGGTCTGAGCGGCAGACAGCGCCGCGCTGTCGGTCGCGGATTGCAATTTGTTGCGTTCCATCATCCAGTAGGCGCCGTCAACCGCCAGTCCCGCAAAGCCGATAAGGGCCGGCAACACCAAGCCAAACACGATGGCAACGCCGCCGCGAACGTCGTTACAAAATTCGCACTGAAAGGGCCGGCGCATGAGTGCCTCGGGCGTAACCGCCAAATGTAAATTTGGAATACACCCAATCTATATCGAAAGTTTATTGATAGACATGCAGTAGAGGATTATTGGTTTTCCATTCATTCCTTACACATTTTAAATGTCAGATAAATTATCCGTACAATTCGATGCGGAATCGAGACATCTGATGCGTCAGGGGCAGAATGCGGTGCCCTGAGCGGTGGCTTCGTCCAACCCAAGGCTCAGCGATCGCTCCGATGGCTGATGCAACACATCTTGTTGGTGGTGCACGCGTTGGAAGTGAAAAGCCCCCGCGCAGTATCTAGAGGAGGCGAGAAGCGCGAGGAGCGGCGTAGAAGGCATCTCTGACGCCTTCTACGCGATATGTTCTAGGCGGCGTTATCGACTGCGTCTAAGGCACGGGCGGAGTAGACGAGGGCCGCGCCGGCGTTCATCGCAATAGCAACGCCGAGCGCCTCTGCGATTTCGTCTTTGGTCGCGCCGTTCTGGACGGCCTTTTGAGAATGCACGGAAATGCATCCGTCGCATCGCGTGGTCACCGCGACCGCGAGCGAAATCAATTGCCGGGTCTTCTCATCCAAATGCCCGGTCTTGGCGCCCGCGCCGCTGGCCATCAGATACCCGCCCACGGAATCGGGTGACAGTTTTCCCAAGTCACCAATCCGGCCGAGCAGTGCAGTCCTGTATGTCTTCCAATCTAACAACGACATGGTCTTTCCTTTCTGTTTTCTTACTGTATGGCGGCCACTTGCTTGGAGCGGCCAACGAACGTCGTCTCGTCTGTATCGACGGATGTCACGTCCAGAGTGCTGTCTTTCGCGTTGTCATAGGTGAAGCGGAAATTCGGATTGGTGGAGATCGAAAAGCTCGTCATTGCGGTGAATACCAGATCGGCGCCACGCATCACTTTCACCTCGCGGATAAAGCGCGCAGGTACATAGTTCCGCGTCAGAGGATCCATCTGCATACCGTTGTTGTTGGGGTGCTTGATCATGATCTGCGCTTCGCGGAACGCTGCATTATGATCCGCGGGCTCGAAGTTTTTGACCAGCGTCTTGCCGAGATCGTCATCGGCTCTGTCTGAATCCTTCGGCGCCGGCGCGGAGCAGCCGCCAGATGCCTTTACGAACACCTTCTTCATGTGCAGCGCGCCATCAGCCGTTTCGACAACGGCGTGAACATTGGAATACGAGTCCATTCGCACGCGGGTCGCAAATTGGCGCCATCCACCATCTTGACCTGCTGCCGGTCCGAAGGTGATTGCCAATGCCACCGGAGCGGGGTTCTTGTCGATGATCAACCACATCGCCTTCAAGGGGCCTTTGACGGTTGGCGAAACGCGGATGGTGATCGGCACAACCGCCGCGTCCTCTGCTCTCACCGGAGCATCGATAGCGACGGTTCCGTCGTCCTCCTGGATCAAGCGCGTTCCAAATACGTCTTTCTGCAGTTGCAGCCAGATGTCGTCGTCGGCGCGGGCCGTGCTGCACATGTGTGCGCCAAAGCTCGCGGCCATAACGACGGCGGCTGCAAATTTTGTAAGTGCGTGCCATTGCGTTTTCATTGCCCTAAATCTCCACCCTTTTTGTTTCTCATTCCCATTCCAGTTCAGCGAACGCCGCCGTCACGTTGCGGACGTGATACTGGTCAAACAGCGCCCAGTTGGGACGCTCGGATTGTCCGGCTGTTTTCGTCGCTTCCATCAAGTCTTTGCCGTCCTTGATGAACTTGCGCACATCGGCGGCAACGACGGACCAGTATTGCTTCTCCGGCAGAATCGCGCCGGGAAGCTGCATGGCATGCGGACCGTGACCGGGAACCACGCGCGCCACTTTGCGGCCTTCGAGCTGATCGATCAGCGCTAGCCAACCTCGCAGTGAACCGTCGAGCGTCGGTATATGGCCTGAGAACAGAAGGTCGCCGAAGAACGCGGTGTCGGTTTTGCTGTCGGTGATGATCAGATCGTTGTCGGTGTGGGCGGTCTTCTGCGCCTCGCACACGAGAGACCTGCCACCCAGGTCAAGCGTCAGCGTATCGTCGACGCTCATCGTTGGGTATATGATCTCGGAACCTGCGAAGGCGTCATCACCCAGCATGTCCTTGCTCGACGCCATATAGCTCTGGCTGCGCGCCTCAAGCCCGCGTCTCAGTTTGTGATGGCCGACGAACGCCGGGTTGTCGTCCTTAAACGCCACGTTGCCGAACAAGTGGTCGGGATGCATGTGCGTGTTGATGACATAGCGGATCGGTTTATCGGTGATTGCCTTGATGGCGGCCCGCAACTCACGTCCGATCTGGGCGCTGCCCAGCGTATCGATGACCGCGACGGCGTCGTTGCCGATGATGACGCTGGCATTCGACATGTCGCCGCGATTTTCGGGCGACTGCAATTCGTAGCGGCCCTGATGCACGAAGATGCCCGGCGCAATCTCACTAAGCGCCAGCGTGGTACTTGCCAAGGCGGGCGCTCTGCCGATCAGCGGAGCAAGGGTGAATGCAAGCGCTGATTTCAGCAGCGTTCGCCGGCAAGAGCACCGGCCAAGCACATGCGCCACCGCGTTGGTTTCGCATTCACTGGTCGTGCCAGGGCTTCGCAGTTGGTCGGGTGAACACATAACCTTCCGTCCAGTAGGTAGGGTAGCGGGGCAAAAAATTACGCGGCTAGTCGTTCAATGACCAGCCGATAGGCAGGCTTAACCACCGACGGATCTTTCAGCGCCCAAGCGACAACGCTTGCGCCTTGCAGTGTGCTGAGGAGCAATAGGGCACAGGCCTTCGGCGTCTGGCCAGCCTCGATCTCTCTGGCTGCAAGCGCGTCGGACAGAATCCTTTCGAGCCACGCGAGGTGAAGTTCAAAGAACTTCTTCGTGCGCCGCTGCATGGAGGCGGGAAGGTAGGCGGCATCCGCGGCGAGAGCGCCACACAACGGCATTTGGCCATCTTTCAAGCTGGTCGCGAACAGATCTCCGTAGGCCAGAAGCTTCCGGGTTGGACTGATTGAACGTGCGGCCAACTCTTCTAGCTCCGCCACGAAGCGCTCGAGATAGCTGTCGATGAGGGTCGTGCCCAAGTCTTCCTTGGTCGGAAAGTGATGGTGGATGCTGGCCTTACGGATGCCGACGCTCTCCGACAAATCGGCGTAGCTGAACGCAGCATACCCCTTGGTCCGGATCAGCCTTTCGGCCTCGGTCAATAGCGCAGTCTTGGTATCAGCTTGAGCCATAATGCAAAACTACCGACTACTTGGTAGGCTGTCAAGCCTTTATCAACGCGTCGTTTCTACTGGCGCCCCATTGGGGCCACCGCAACACGGAGATCGCTTGCGATTGCTCCTGGATAGCAGCCGATCAATGGGCGCGACACCAACCCCATCATGGGGCATGCGGGCCCATCGTGGGCTGACTGGCGCCGAATGCCTCTAAGACCCATAGCTGTGGGTGGTGGACAGGGGGCGTTGACGGCGTGCGTGCGGATGCAGACAGCATATGCGTGCGGCCACGATGTCAGGACGTTCACACGTTAGCGTTGTCGCCCTTGCTTCCTGTGTTCGCCGATGAAGCCAAAAGAACGCTTGGCATTCCTCTACACAGGACACCAACCCGCGCAGAGCGATCTTCATTCGGTCAGGGGCCCATGCATTCGTTCTCGGCCTTTATTGCAGCCGGAGGTTTTTCCTCGTGGTGCTGTGGCCGGCCGCGGCCGACAACGCCGTCGGACCTAGCGCGCAAATAGACGTAGATGTCGTTGAGATAACACATGACGTTCTTATTGGTGCCGAACGTCGGCATGACGAGGTCCTGCGAAGCCGATACGTTCGTTCGCCCAGCGACGACAGTCGCCGTGAAGTCGTCGTAACTCATGGTCTTCAACGAGTTGGTGAGGTCTGGGCCAAAGCTCGATCCTGCGCCGTCTGGGCCGTGGCACACTTCACAGGTTCCGTTAAAGCGGCGGAACCCGGAAAACGTGTGCCAATCGACGGTTCCGTCCGGCGCTATTTTGTACGTCGGATTGCCCTTTGCGTCGAGATACAGGCCATCGACGTTTTTAACGGCTGCGGATTTGGAGGGGCCCTGGTCGGCCGCATGTGCCGGCACGCCTCCAGCGCTGCCAAGCAGCGGCAACGCGAGCGCAAGAGCGAGACATCGCGAGATTTTCATCATGATTGCGATCCAACGATTTTGATTTTGAAAAGTCGACAAGGGGCGGCGGCGCACGCGAAGTGCGGCAACCGGCGTAGCCCAGAGTTGTGAATTCGATTTCTGGCACGCGGTATTGAACTGCCACCTGCCTATTCGAAGAGATATGAATGTGAATTTCGATCTTCAAGCCGCTTCAAGTATACAAATAGTTGAGGGGCGCTTTTGTCGACACGAAGCGGCACAGCGAAGCTTTCCGATACGTGCCGCTGATCTCGCCAACTGCACGCCGGACGATTTATGTACGCAGCATGTGATCCTTGCCCTGCCGAACGATCAGAGCAAAAGTCAGCCTGGGCCTATCCTTATGAGCGGATGAGGCAACGACCTTAGATCCGGTGGCATCGGTGAGAAAGTAATGTCGCGCGCATCACATATCTCGGACGCAAGTGCGCCAGACAGACGGGATGACAGGCCGCTGCTGACGTTCTGGTAAGAGTTCGCGTCGACGTACTCCTATCCCGCTGCACTGCGCATTAATGCGCTCGCAATGCGGGAAGGGGTCGGCGTCAAATGGCGGCCATTTCTACTGTGGCCAATTTTTAAGGCTCAAGAGTTGTCAACTCGCCATTCAATCTTCATGCTGCCAAAGGTGCCTACATGTGGCGCGACTTGAATCGCATATGCGGTGAGATGGAGATTCCCTTTCAGCGCCCAAATCCATTCCCGCAGAACGGCCTCCTTGCAGCGCGAATTGCGACGTTTGGCATGTCTCGGGGTTGGGGGTAGTCCTTCTCGAAGGCGGTCTATGTGGCGGAGTTTGGCGAAGGCCGCCAGATTGACGATGGGGACCTACTGCTCGAATTGATGGCGGCACGCGGCGGCGATCCACAGGAAGCGTTCCGCGGTTCCCAGACCGACAACATCAAGGCCGCGCTCAAACAGTCTACGGATGAGGCGATTGCGCCGGGGGTGTTCGGCGCACCATCATTTGCGACCGCAGATGGTGAGCTGTTTTGGGGCAACGACAGACTAGAACAAGCGTTGCTGTGGTCAATCCAACAACCGCGTGACACACTCCTTCGTTCAACCCACTGAGCCTATCGATGAGGCCAAGGCGTGACGCTAACTATCTGATTTCATTGGCTGGGGGACTAGGATTCGAACCTAGACAGGCAGAGTCAGAGTCTGCAGTCCTACCATTAGACGATCCCCCAAAGCTCAGGATCGGCCGGGCCCGAAGGCGGCAGCGGAACCGCCTTCTACCCGCCGCAGGGGTCGATTGCAAGCGCCAGCGCGAGATTTCCCGAGGGGTGCGGTTGCCGCAATGCGGCCCGGCTGCTTGCGCCGGACAATGCTGCGGATTGCGCTACGCGGGACGGCTGGCGGCGGCGCTGCAATCCGCCGTGGATGGCGCGCCGGCGCGGAATCGCTGTTCAGGGCTTTTGCGTCGTGGCAGGCGGCGAAGGCTGCCCCAGCAACTCAGGGCGGTACTCGAAGTGCATCGAGTCGTGGTGATACCAGCGCCCGCCCCAGATGAAGCCGTGCTTCTCGAACACGGCGACAATCTCCATGGGAATAGCGTTCCTGTAAGCAATCGTGCCGTCCGGCCGCTGCTTCTCCCATCTCCAGTAGTGGGCATGCTTGAGGGCGATGTCGATGGCGATGCCGTAAGCGTGCGTCGAGCGGGAGGCCGTGCCGGCGACGTTGCGACACGCATAGGTGCCGCCAATCGGAAACAGATCGACATCAAACTGAGGTCCTAGCCGGTCGAGTTCGGCGCTGATCGCGCGCAGTTTGGCGGCGACGCCGTTGATGGCGGTCACCTTGATCGTCCGGCCGTACTTGGCCGGAAGCCAGACGACGCTTTCCAGTTTGGCTTCGACCTCGTGCGCCTTGCAATCGCCGTAGACCTTGGCAAAGAAGGCAGCGTTGCGCGCGCGTCCGGGATCGAAGTTTCGAGGCGGCGCCGTGGCCGGCGCGCCCACCGGATACGGTAGGCGGAGCATATCCTCGATGTCGGGGTTCGCTAGCCAAGCCGCAAACGGCTTTTCGCTCTTGCCATCGTCGAGCGGCAATGTCGTTCCGTCAGCGAAGATGACCGCATTGCCCTCCACGCCAGTCACGATGCCCGGATAACCGTCGATCAAGCGACGCGCGACGTTGGCTGCTGGCGCCGGTTCCCTCGAAGCCTCTTGCGATTGCGTGCTGCTGACGGCCTGTGCCAGCGCTAGGACGGCAAGGACGGCAATCAGCGGCGTGCGAGCCTTACTGGACATCGTTCTAGGCCCAAGATCCATCAACATTTACCACGGCGTTAACGCTTGGAAGAGCTTGAAATACCACGCACACGGAGCAGAACGGCTTTACGTCTTGGCGCAAGCTGTTAGACTGCCTCTCAACTTTGGTCCAGACACCGGCTTGATGAGCGCGCTGGGTTCCCCCACGGGGAGCTAGCGTCAGACCGAGCCCTGGAGATACGCAGTGAAGCCTGACGATTTAGGCCCAAATGCGCGCACAGGCGCACCAGGACCGCAAACCGTGAAGCAGAGCCATGGCTCCGCAGGCAGCGGCGTAGCTGCACCTTCCAAATCGCTCAACGGCGACGGTCCGGTTTACGGCGCGCTCGATCTTGGCACCAATAACTGCCGCCTTCTGCTTGCGCGCCCGTCCCGGCGCGGTTTCCGCGTGGTCGATGCGTTTTCGCGGATCATTCGACTCGGCGAGGGCGTCAGCCAGACCGGTGCGCTTTCCGAAATTGCCATGAACCGGACGCTCGAAGCCCTCAAAGTCTGCGCCGGAAAACTTGAACGCCACGGTGTCTCGCGCGCCCGCATGGTGGCGACACAAGCCTGCCGCGTGGCCGATAACGGGTCGGACTTCATCGGGCGGGTGCGCTCATCGACCGGCCTCGATCTTGAAATCTTGACGCCCGAGACGGAAGCCAAGCTTGCGGTTTCCGGCTGCGCAACGCTCGTCGATCCGGCCGTCGATTACGTGCTGGTGTTCGACATCGGCGGCGGCTCGTCGGAGATCATCTGGCTGGATCTGACGCAGCCCGGCGCGCGCCGCAGCACGGCCAACCATCGGATCAATCCAGAAGCGGCTATTGTCGCGTGGACATCACTGCCGGTCGGCGTTGTGACGTTGGCTGAGAGGTTCGACGGGCGCAACGTTACGGATCAAAGCTTTGAAGCGATGGTCGCGTCGGTGCAGGAAATGCTCGCGCCGTTTGAAGCCGCGCAACGATTTAGAGAACGCCTTGAAGGGCGTCCGGTTCACCTGCTTGGCACCTCGGGCACGGTGACGACGATTGCCGGCATACTGCTTGGTTTGCCACGCTATGATCGCAACCAAGTTGATGGTATCTGGCTGAAGGTGCCGGAGATCGAACAGATCACCGCACGGCTGTTAGCCCAAAGTTATGAGCAGCGCGTTGCTGAGCCGTGCATTGGCCGCGAGCGCGCCGATCTGGTGCTCGCGGGCTGCGCGATCCTCGAAGCGATCCTGCGCTTCTGGCCAGCCGAACGGCTGCGCGTTGCCGATCGCGGTCTGCGCGAGGGCATTTTGACGACATTGATGATGGAAGACGGCGTTTGGCGCGCTGGGCGCCGCCGGCGCCGTGGCGGCCGCAACCAAGGACGAAACGGCTGATGGCCAAGAAAGCTGCGGGAAAAGGCGGCGCAGGTCCGAAGGGATCAAGCTTGTCGGGCGGTCAGCGCGATCTCCGCGTCAACGTCAAGACCGCGCGCAAACGGTCGGCTTCTTCGGCGCGTTGGCTCGACCGCCAGTTGAACGATCCTTATGTGGCGGCCTCGAAGCGCGACGGGATGCGCTCGCGGGCGGCGTACAAATTGAAAGAGATCGACGCACGATACGCGATCCTAAAATCTGGCCAGCGCGTCATCGATCTCGGTGCGGCGCCGGGCGGGTGGTCGCAGATCGCCGCCGATAAAGTCAAGTCACTGGAAGGCAAAGGTCAAGTGATCGCCATCGACTATCTCGGTGTCGAGCCTATCCCCGGCGTCGATATTCTGGAATTGGATTTTACCGACGCGAGCGCCGAGCCGCTGCTCAAATCGAAATTGCGCGATGGCAGTGCCGATGTCGTTATGTCGGATATGGCAGCACCCACGGTTGGACACACCGGCACCGACCACTTGCGTATCATGGGCCTCGCCGAGCAAGCCGCAGCGTTTGCGATTGATGTTCTGGCGCCCGGCGGCGCGTTCCTGTGCAAAGTGTTCCAGGGCGGCACGGAGAAAGATCTGCTCGCGATGCTGAAAAAGAATTTCGCGGTCGTGCGCCACGTCAAGCCGCCGGCGAGCCGCTCGGATTCAGCTGAACTCTACGTTTTGGCAACCGGATTCAGGGGTGCGGCGTAGACACGTCTGCAACGCGCTGCGCCGTGGCGATGGCGCGATGGCACGCGACCTTCAAACCATCTTCGATCCGCACAGCGTCGTAGCCAGCGGTGGCGCGCATGAAGTCTTCGTACTGCACGCGCGGCGTCACTGGTTCGCTCAAGCGTGTAGCGCCGCAGTTCAGTTCAGCCCATGCGAGGGCCGCTAACGGAAATTCGGGTCGCCGGTCTGCCGTCTTGCCGCTCGGCACCTCGGCTAGCGCGCCAGCCAATCCGGCGGCAACGGCAAGCGCGAGTGCGGCGGTCGAAAGAGACGACATGGGCCGGGTGACCTCGTGAATCCAACGGGGCGGACGTCAGCCCCTCGCGGCCTCCAATGACGGATTTTGACGACACAGCCATGACAGGCGCAGGTAATTGGCCACTCAGACGGGGAAAGCTGGAAAATCGCGTTTTTGACGCGGCTAAACGCGGTCCCAACCCCTGGCCCACCAGCGATCCTGGTGCTATAGACCCCGCGACAATGTTCGCCCCAGGGGGCCTGAACGTGTCGCCCCCTTAACCTTTGGAGATAAGCGCATGGCCTCGAGCCCGTTCGTGCTCGATTCGGGGGTTGCCCTCACATTTGATGACGTTCTGCTCGTACCGGGCCCGTCAGACGTAATGCCCGGCCAAGTCGATGTCGGAACACAACTCACCAAGGCGATCCGCCTAAACATTCCGATGCTGTCGTCGGCCATGGATACGGTCACGGAAGCGCGCCTCGCGATCGCCATGGCACAAGAAGGCGGTATCGGCGTTATCCACCGCAACCTCTCGATCGACGAGCAGGCGCGCCACGTGGGCCTCGTCAAACGTTACGAGAGCGGAATCGTCCTCAACCCGGTCACGATTGCTCCCTCCAAGTCACTCAAAGACGCTCTTAAATTGATGGCCGACTTCGGCATCACCGGCGTGCCGGTGGTTGAAGGTTCGACCAATTCCGAAGACGGCACGGCAGGCAAAGGCAAGCTCGTCGGCATTCTGACAAACCGTGACGTGCGCTTCGCGACACGCCTCGATCAGCCAGTCTCCGAGCTGATGACCAAAGATCGGCTGATCACCGTCAAGCGCAACGTTTCGCAAGACGAAGCCAAGCGCCTCCTTCACCAGAACCGCATTGAAAAGCTGATCGTCGTTGACGATGCGTATCACTGCATCGGTCTCATCACCGTCAAGGATATCGAGAAGGCCGCTAGACATCCGAACGCATCAAAGGATGAGCAGGGCCGCTTGCGCGTCGCGGCTGCGACGACGGTTGGCGAAGACGGCTATGAGCGCACGTCCAGGCTCATCGAAGCCGGTTGCGATGTGATCGTCGTCGATACGGCGCACGGTCATTCGTCGAAGGTAATCGAAGCCGTCGCGCGCATCAAAAAGATGTCGAACCTCGTGCAGGTTATCGCCGGCAATGTCGCAACCGCTGATGCGACCAAGGCGCTGATCGATGCGGGCGCGGACGCGATCAAGGTCGGTATTGGTCCCGGCTCGATCTGCACCACGCGCATCGTCGCGGGCGTTGGCGTTCCGCAGTTGACCGCCGTTATGGATTGCGCACGCGAAGCCGCCCGCTCCGGCGTGCCGGTCATCGCCGACGGCGGCATCCGCTTCTCGGGCGATATCTCAAAGGCGATCGCGGCGGGCGCATCGTGCGTCATGGTCGGGTCGCTGCTTGCCGGCACGGACGAAGCGCCGGGCGAAACCTATCTCTACCAGGGCCGCACGTATAAATCGTATCGCGGCATGGGGTCCGTTGGTGCGATGGCGCGCGGCTCGGCCGACCGCTATTTCCAGGCCGAAGTGCGCGACACGCTGAAGCTTGTTCCCGAAGGCATCGAAGGGCAGGTGCCGTACAAGGGGCCGATGGAAGCCGTCGTGCATCAGCTCGTCGGCGGCTTGCGCGCCGGCATGGGCTATCTCGGCGCAAAGTCGATCCCTGACTTTCAGAAGCGCGCCAAGTTCGTGCGCATCTCACCTGCCGGCATTCGCGAAAGCCATGCCCACGGCGTGTTGATCACCCGCGAGAGCCCGAACTACCCAGGCGTGGGTGGCGTGTGATCCCGAACAGAGAAGTGAGATGACCAACATTCTGTATCCCGTCTTCGTGCTCGTCTTGCTCTCCTTCGTGATTCTTCTCATGATGGCGAAAGAACGCTTCGCAGCCATTCAGCGTCGTGAAGTGACCGCCGAACCGGGTGTCCGGCCGGTGTTTCGCGGCCGCGCTGGTCAGGTGTCGAACGCCTATCATAACCTGCTGGAATTTCCGGTGTTGTTCTACGCCGTTGTGGCATTCGCCATGGCGACGGACGGCGATGATGGCTGGATGATCATTTTCGCCTGGGTTTTCGTGGCGTTTCGCGCCGTCCAGGCGCTCATCCACGTCACGTACAATAACGTCACGCATCGGTTCCTGGCTTTTTCTGTGAGCGTGATCGTGCTGGGCGCTATGTGGGTCAAACTGTTCTTTCACGTTTCTAGCGCATCGATCTAGATCATGAGACCTGGTGGGCGCATCGCCGCGGCAATCGAAATTCTCGAACAGATTTTGAGCCGCCATCAACCTGTATCGCTGGAACTGCAGAGCTGGGGCAAAGCCCACCGCTTCGCGGGTTCGGGTGATCGAAATGCCATCGGCCATATGGTCTACGACGCACTGCGCCATAAGGCGTCGTCGGCGTATATCATGGCCTCGGAAGCACCACGTGCGCTTGTGCTTGGCGCCTTGCGCGAGCGTGGCATCTCAGCCGCCGATATTTCCGCTATGTGCAATGGCACCGATCACGCTCCAGAAGCGCTGACGGCAGACGAACTGCAGCGCCTCGATGCAGCAAACCTTGCAGGCGCGCCGCCGTACGTTGCGGGCGACTATCCGGAATGGCTGCATCCCTCGTTCGAGCGCGCGTTCGGCGATAGGGCGGCCGAAGAAGGCCGTGCGCTGGCGCGCCGTGCGCCGGCGGACATTCGCGTCAACACGCTCAAAGCGACGCGCGAGAAGGTGCTAAAGGCGCTCTCGGATTTCGGTGCTGTCGAAACTAAATTCTCGCCCGTCGGCGTGCGCGTGCCGGCCCCTGTGGGCGATGCCCGCACGCCCAATTTGGAAGCCGAAGCCGCGTTCCAAGCGGGCTGGTGTGAAATCCAGGATGAAGGCAGCCAGATCGTCGCCGCCCTGACGGGCGCCGGACCGCGCATGCAGGTCCTTGATCTCTGTGCAGGCGCTGGCGGCAAGACGTTGGCGCTCGGCGCGGCGATGCAGAACACCGGGCAGATCTATGCCTATGACGACGACAAGCATCGCTTAAAGCCGATCTTCGATCGCATCCGCCGCGCGGGTGTGCGCAACGTGCAGATCCTCAAGGCGGGCGATGAAAAGGCCCTCGACGCGCTTGCTGGCAAATTCGATTGCGTTCTGGTCGATGCGCCGTGCACGGGGGCTGGCACCTGGCGCCGCCGTCCAGACGCCAAATGGCGCCTGCGCCCGCATGCGCTCGGTGAACGCCTGAAGGACCAGCAAGCGGTGCTCGCGCGCGCGGTCAAGATGGTTCGCCCAGGCGGACGTTTGGTCTATGTGACCTGCTCGATCCTGCCGGAAGAGAATGGCGATCAGATTGCAGCCTGCCTCGCGGCCAACACGAACTTCCGGGCCGTGCCTTTTGCTGACGTGTGGCGCGCGGCGTTGCCCGGAGAGCCACCCGTCTCAGCTGACAACAGCGACGATCATCTCGTGCTGACGCCGGCGCGCCACGACACCGATGGTTTCTTCATCGCTATCCTTGAACGCACAGCCTGAGGGCGTTCGCTGCCCACAACACGATTGCCGGAGGCGGCGTTGTAGGCGATAAGCGGCCACCGATCGTCAGCTCCATGTGGTCAAACGGTGTCCATGGCGAAATATCTGTCGCTTCTGTCTTTCATCGGTCTTGTCATCGCAGCTGCGTTGTCCGGCGCGCAATTCACGCCCGGACCGTGGTATGAGGCACTCAGCAAACCATCGTGGACTCCGCCCAACTGGCTGTTTCCGGTCGCGTGGACAGTGCTCTATCTCATGATTGCGATTGCAGGCTGGCTCGCCTGGAAGGCCGGTGGTGTCGGTTCAGCCGTCGCAATTTGGGGCATAGGCCTCATTTTGAATGCGCTGTGGTCGTATTTGATGTTCGGCCGCCATGAGATCGGGCTGGCGCTGATCGACGTTGTTGCATTGTGGTTAGCGACTGCTGCCTTTATTTGGGCTGCTTGGGAACTCGAGCCAATGGCTGCTTACGTGTTCATGCCCTACCTGGCTTGGGTGTCGTTCGCGGCAGCCCTTAACTTTGAAGTTTGGCGGCTTAACTAATGCGCGCGATCAACTTGGCACGCATATAGCAGCGTCAAAGCCGACGATGAATTCCAGATACAATCGGAGTGCGGTCAAGCAAGATGACATACTTGCCATTTGTCGATGGGCTGCGTGCGGTCGCGATTCTGGCCGTGGTGGCATTTCACGCCTTGCCGTGGACGGTTCCCGGCGGGTTCGTTGGCGTTGACGTATTTTTCGTCATCTCCGGCTTTTTGATCACCCGATTTATCGCCGGCGAGATGGCCGACGGCACATTCTCGCTGCTGCATTTTTATGTCCGCCGCGCGCGACGCCTCATGCCGGCGGCGTTGGTGTGCTTCGTTGTGGTGTCCTTGATTTCCGGTTTCGTTTTGCTACCGGATACATACTGGTATTTGGGGCGCAGTTTGCTTGCCGCCATCTTGATGTATGCCAACGTGTTCTTCTACCACACCGGCGGCTACTTCACCGCGCCATCGCTTGAAAAGCCGTTTCTGCACACGTGGTCGCTCGCCGTTGAAGATCAGTTCTATCTGACCTGGCCGCTGCTGCTGATGTTCTTGCTGCCGCGCGTTTCCAAGACCGTGTTGGTCGCGGTGGCTTTCGCCATCGCAACGGCGTCGCTGGTCTACGCCGAGTTCATGTTGACCCAGGATCCGGAATTCGCGTTCTACCTGCTGCCGACGCGCGCCTGGGAGCTGTTAGCCGGTGCCCTTGTGGCGCTGGTCGCGCGCAACATCAACCTGTCGCACGTCGTCGCCAATGCTCTGGCGGCGGTCGGTGCTGCTGCAATCGCTTTGAGTTTCGCACTGCTGTCGCCGGACGCCCATTTTCCAGGGCTCGGCGCCGCGCCGTCTGCGCTTGGGACGGCAGCCATTATCTTCGCGAGCGTCAATCAGCCGACGTTTATTTCCCGGATGCTTGCCATTCGGCCGGCTGTCTTCATCGGTTTGATTTCGTACTCGCTGTATTTGTGGCATTGGCCGCTTATTGCTCTGTGGAGCTACACACTGGAGCGCCCACTGAATGTTGTGGAGGCCGCAATTGTCGTCTCTGTGGCTTTCGTCGTCGCCATTATCTCCTGGCGTTATATCGAAAAGCCATTCCGTGCTCGCCACAATGAGCACTCGGCGGCGCTGTCGTCGAGCGACCGCTGGTTTGTCATGGGCGCTCTGGTCGGTGTTGTTGGCATCATCGGTATTGCGGGCGGCCTGAAACTGTTCAAGGGCTTTCCGCAACGCTACAACGCCGAAGTCCGCACGGTGCTCGACGAGATGGTATCCGGCAATCCCGTGCGCAGCGAATGCGACGACTATCAAAACGTCTTCCGCAACGAGGACGTTTGTAACTTCGGCCGCAAGAAGGCCAGCGGTGAAAGCTACGAGGTCGCGCTGTTAGGCGATTCGTTGGCGGATCATTGGACACCGCTCATCGCAAAATTTGCAGAAGAGAAGAATCTCGCTTTCCGGCAAGTCACGAATGGTGGATGTGGTTTGCTGTTCGGTGTCGAGATCCCGGCATGGCCGCTGTCGAAGGCGCGCGAATGCGAGTCCTATCAACAAGTGGCGGAGAAATTCATCGAAGCCAATCCAGGGCTAAAGCTGGCGGTGATCTCCGGGTTCTGGGAGAAATGGCTGGGCCGGTTAGAGCACCCTGGCGAGAAAGTCGATGTGCCGCCTGCGACGACAGAGGAAGAAGCCAATGGCCTTTGGGCTCCAACCTTTGACAAGGTTCTGAAAGAGACGATTGAGGTCTTCACCAAGCGCGGCATCAAGGTTTTGCTGATCGGTCAACCTCCAACCTACGAGGCGCTGCCTGTTCGTTGTCTTGTTTCGAGCGTGCGGCAGAAGACGGATCCTTCGACTTGTGGCATGTCGCGAGCCGACGCCGAAAGGCAGCTAAAGCGGTCCGATGAGGCGCTGAAACGGGCGGCGACTATGCCCGGCGTCTCGGTCTCGCTGCCATTCGACTATATGTGCCAGAAAGAGCGCTGCTCGCCCATTGCCGACGGCACTATGCTTTACAAGAACGGTGGTCACGTAAATCGCTACGGATCCGAGTATTTGCGCCGATTCGTAGAGTTTCCAAGCCTTCCGTGAGGCCGTGGCATGGCGCGCGCTTGACGCTCCGGGGCGGCGATGGTCTACCCTCGCTGACACCTGTATTTTCCCCAGAGCAGCAACGCCAACCGGCTTCCAGGCATGACAGACACAATCCTGATTATCGACTTCGGCAGCCAGGTCACGCAGTTGATTGCGCGCCGTGTGCGAGAAGCGGGCGTGTATTGCGAAATCCACCCCTTCCAATCGGCTGAGGCGGCGTTCGCCAAGCTGAAGCCAAGGGCCGTGATCTTGTCGGGAGGCCCCGCCTCGGTAACGGAGGCCGCAAGTCCGCGCGCACCCGCCGCCGTTTTCACGGCAGGCATCCCGGTGCTTGGTATTTGCTATGGCCAGCAGACGATGGCCGAACAGCTTGGCGGCAAAGTCGAAAGCGGACATCACCGTGAGTTCGGCCGCGCGTTTGTCAGCGTGAAGACGCCGAGCCCGCTGTTCGACGGCGTGTGGGACAAGGGCGGCGAACATCAAGTCTGGATGAGCCACGGCGATCGGGTCACGCAATTGCCCGCTGGATTCGAAATCATTGCGACGTCCCCCAATGCTCCGTTGGCCGCGGTCGCGGACGAGAAGCGCCGCTTCTATGCCGTACAGTTCCATCCAGAAGTGGTGCACACGCCAGACGGCGCAAAGCTGCTCGCGAATTTCGTGCATCGCATTGCCGGCCTTAAGTCCGATTGGACCATGGCTGCTTACCGCCGCGAGATGATTGCAAAGATCCGCGCGCAGGTTGGCAAAGGGCGTGTCATTTGCGGGCTATCGGGCGGCGTTGATAGCGCTGTCGCCGCGGTCTTGATCCACGAGGCCATCGGCGATCAATTGACCTGCGTTTTCGTCGATCATGGTTTGATGCGGCACGCGGAAGCCGAGCAGGTCGTCGGCCTATTCCGCGATCACTACAACATACCGCTGGTGCACGTGGATGCCTCAAGCAATTTCTCGATGCGCTGGCAGGCGTCTCCGACCCCGAGACAAAGCGCAAAACCATAGGCAAGCACTTCATCGATGTATTCGAAGCCGAAGCCCGCAAGATCGGCGGCGCGGAGTTCTTGGCGCAGGGCACGCTCTATCCGGACGTGATCGAGAGCGTCTCGTTCACAGGCGGTCCGTCGGTGACGATCAAGTCGCATCATAACGGCGGCGGTTTGCCTGAGCGCATGAACATGAAGCTGGTTGAGCCGCTGCGTGAGCTGTTCAAAGACGAAGTGCGCGCGCTGGGGCGTGAACTTGGTCTGCCGGAAGCCTTCGTTGGGCGTCATCCATTCCCGGGGCCAGGTCTCGCGATCCGTATCCCTGGCGAGATCACCCACGAGAAGCTCGATATTCTGCGCAAAGCCGATGCCATCTATCTGGAAGAGATCCGCAATGCCGGTCTCTATGACGCGATCTGGCAGGCGTTTGCCGTGCTGTTGCCGGTGCGCACTGTCGGGGTGATGGGAGACGGGCGCACCTACGATCACGTCCTCGCTCTGCGCGCGGTGACGTCGGTCGATGGCATGACCGCCGATTTCTTCCCGTTCGATATGGGATTCCTGGGGCGCGCGGCGACCCGCATCATCAATGAAGTGCGCGGCATCAATCGTGTTGTCTACGACGTCACGTCGAAGCCGCCCGGCACCATCGAGTGGGAATGATCGAAAACTACAAACAAAAAAAACGGCGCTTCCCTGGGGAGCGCCGTTTTTCGTTGTCGAAGATTGGTTCTTGCTGCTTACCAGCGTACGCGATGATGGCGCGCATATCCGCCATAGCGGTGTGAGCGATGCCCATAGTTGCGATGGCCATAATTACGATGCCCGTAGTGACGGTTCACATAGCGATGGCGATAGTGGCGGCGTCCGTAATACGGGCTGTAAAACGACGATGAATAGTAACGGCGGCGCGGATAGTAGCTGTAGCCATAACCGTCATCGTAATACGAGCTGTAGTAATGGCGGCGATGATGGCGGTTATACATGCTACCGAGGATGATACCGCCAACAACGGCAGCAGCGATCGCGCCACCGTAGCCATGTCCGCGATGCCAGCGGCGGGCCTCAGCGTTCGAGGCGCTGGTCAGCAGCGCCATCGACGAGAAGGCCACGATCGCAAATAGTGTTAGGAACTTTCTCATGAGCGTCTCCGTGTGCTCTCCGGGGAGATAACTCCCGCGGGCCAGCAGCGTGGGGGAAAGACGTGCAGGCTGCTAGCAGTTTGCCTGGAACACAACGCGCATTCAACCGTTTCCATTCCAATACAGTTTCGCATCAGCGCGCGTGAAGACCTCAGTGCCCGGATTATGGCAGCGTGGCGCATGGGCTTGCAATTAAGGCGTCCGATCCCGGGAAACGCGTTTGGCAACCGCGGAAAATATCCGCGGTTGCCCTGCATTTGTAATGCTCAAACTAGGGCTTACCACCAACCCCGGCACTGGTAATATTCTCTCTTCCAATAGAACCGGCCGGTGTCCATCCACTTGTCATACAAGTAGCCGCAGCCTCCACCGCCGCCCAAGGAGAAGCGGATCACCGGACGGTGATGGTTGTGATGGAACGAGTGGAAGTTATTGCCAAAGCCGTGATGCTTGAAATGTTTGCCACCTGCCACGGCACCACTTGAACCAGCGGCGAGCATGACGGCCGTTGCCACGATGGCATAAGAGATCTTCGACATGTAATGTTCTCCAGGTCTGTTACTGTTGCGAGGCCTAGGCCCCCATCTCGGGTCGCGGCAGGTCTGCCGTCCGATTGCTGTGACAGTGACAGGGCTGGAAGTTCCAAGCTGTTCCCGCAGGAACATGAGCGGCGTTTTCTAGCGCGTGCCTTGGTCAGCAGGCGCCATGTGCGCAATCATCGCCACGACATCCTCGCCGTGAACATCGGCCGGCAGGGCGTTGAAGTCGCCGTCGGCGCGCAAGGCTATCTCAAGCTCGATCTGGAATTGATCGCGGTCGAGCTCGATCGTTCCGAACTGGCGCAGATGATCGGTCGTGAACTGGGTGTCCAGCAGCCGGAAGCCGCCGGAGATGAGGCGCGCAACAAGATGCACGAGTGCGATCTTCGAGGCGTCGCGCTCGAAGGAAAACATACTCTCGCCGAAGAACGCGCCTTTCAGCGCTACGCCGTAGAGGCCGCCGACAACGCGGTCGCCATTCCAGACTTCGACGGTGTGGCAGACACCGCGATCGAACAATTCGCGGTAGAGATTGCGGATGCGCTTGTTGATCCATGTCGAGGTGCGCCCTGGGCGTGACGCCGAGCAGCCATCGATGATCGCGTCGTAATCGGTATCGATTTTAACCGTCAGCGGCGTCGTGCGGACCGTCCGCAACAGACGGCGGGGAAAATGGGTCGCATTGAGGGGCAGCACACCGCGATGCTGCGGCTCGATCCAGTAAAGCGCCGGATCGTCAGCGCTCTCGGCCATCGGGAAGATACCGCAGCTATACGCCTTCAGCAGGACCTGCGGCGTAATCTCGATCATGGGATCGTCGCGCGACGCCATACCCTTGTCTGCCACCTGTACCAGTCAATGCGCGAACAGGGCCGCGCAAAGGCAACATCGTCATTTCATGCCGAGATGCTTCTCGAGCCAATGAATATCGTATGCACCATCAATGATATCCTTCTGTTTCACAAGGTCCTGAAACAGCGGGATTGTGGTTTCGATGCCGTCGATCACAAATTCGGAGAGTGCCAGGCGCAGCCGCATCAGGCAGTCGTTGCGGGTTTTACCCGTCACGATCAGTTTGCCGATCAAGCTGTCGTAATAGGGCGGGATTTTGTAGCCCTGGTAGACGCCGCTATCGACGCGCACGCCGAGGCCGCCCGGGGGATGCCAATAGGTGATCTGGCCGGGCGAGGGGCGGAACGTCTTTGGATTTTCTGCGTTAATGCGACACTCGATGGCGTGCCCCGACATCACGATGTCGTCTTGCGTGAAGCTCAAGCCGGCGCCCGATGCAACGCGGATCTGCTCTAGCACCAGATCGACGCCCGTGACCATTTCCGTCACCGGATGCTCGACCTGCAGGCGGGTATTCATTTCGATGAAATAGAAGTTGCCGTCCTCGTAGAGGAACTCAACCGTGCCTGCGCCGCGATACTTGATCTTGCGCATGGCGGCTGCAACCGTCTCGCCGATGTTCTGGCGCTGGGCGGCGTTGAGGGCAGGCGAAGGGCTTTCTTCCAGAACCTTCTGGTGGCGGCGCTGCAGAGAGCAGTCGCGCTCACCGAGATGCACGGCGTTGCCTTTGCCATCGCCGAACACCTGGATTTCGATGTGGCGCGGCTTTTGAAGATACTTTTCGATGTAAACGGCGTCGTCGTTGAACGCCGCTTTTGCTTCCGAGCGCGCGGTCGCGAGGGCGACGCCGAGATCAGCGGCGCTCGTCGCTACTTTCATGCCGCGTCCACCGCCGCCGGCAGCCGCCTTGATGAGCACGGGAAACCCCATTTCCTTGGCGACTTTCATCGCTTCGGTTTCGCTCGTCACAGCACCGGCAGAGCCCGGAACGCAAGGAATCCCGAGCTTTCTCGCGGTCTCTTTGGCTTCGATCTTATCGCCCATGATGCGGATGTGTTCCGACGTCGGGCCGATGAAGGTGATCTTGTGTTCTTCGAGGATTTCAGCGAAGCGGGCGTTTTCCGATAGAAAGCCGTAGCCGGGATGAACGGCATCAGCGCCGGTGATTTCGCAAGCTGTCACGAGGGCTGGAATATTGAGGTAGCTGTCGCGCGCCGCGGGCGGTCCGATGCAGACGCTTTCGTCGGCAAGGCGCACATGCATGGCGTCGGCGTCGGCGGTTGAGTGGACCGCTACGGTCGCAATGCCGAGTTCACGGCACGCGCGCTGAATACGCAGCGCGATTTCTCCCCGGTTGGCGATCAGAATTTTGTCGAACATTAAAACGTCTCCGTGATCTTCGGTCGGCAAGCGTCGGTGAGGGCGCGCGGCTTATTCGATCACGATCAAGGGTTCGCCGTACTCAACGGGTTGGGCGTTCTCGAACAAGATTGCTGTCACCGTGCCAGAGCGCGGCGCCGGTATCTGGTTCATGGTCTTCATGGCTTCGATAATCAGCAGCGTATCGCCCTGGTTGACCTTGGAGCCAACCTCACAAAACATGGCCGCTCCCGGTTCAGGCGAGCGATAGGCGGTGCCGACCATCGGTGATTTGACGGCGCCTGGATGCTTGGCCGGGTCGGTGACAGCAGCTTGAGCCGGCTTCGCCTCAGCGCCGCCCGCAGGTGCTGCCGCAGGTGCGTGCGCCATGGCTGGTGCGAAACTCATCGGCATCGTGCCGGTCACATGCAGCTCCTTGGCAACGCGGATCTTGAGGCCGCTTTTTTCGATCTCAATCTCAGACAGCCCCGTGTCGTTCAAGAGTTCTGCTAGCTCGCGGATCAACTGACCCTCTGCACTCGCTGCTTTCGCCCCTTGATCCTTCGCCGTCATCTGTCGCGTGTCCCTGTTCTGGAGTGACTGGTTTGGCTTACGCCGAAGTGCTTTGGCCGTGCTTCAGCCGCCGGCCTTGGCTTGCAGTAGGCCGGCCATGGCATCGAGCGCGAGCTCGTAGCCCTTGGCGCCAAGTCCGCAAATAACTCCGGTTGCTGCCAATGAAATGTAAGAATGCTGCCGGAACTGGTCGCGGCGGAAGATGTTCGAAAGATGGACTTCAATAACCGGCAATTCGGCTGCCTGCAGTGCGTCGAGTATGGCGACTGACGTATGCGTATAGCCGCCCGCGTTCAAAATGATGCCTTGCGCCTTGCTGCGCGCTTCCTGGATCCAGTTGACCAGTTCGCCTTCGACGTTCGACTGGCGGAAATCCGTAACCAGACCGTTCGCCTTGGCCGCTGCCGCGCAACGGGTCTTGATGTCGTCCAGCGTATCACGGCCGTAAATGGCCGGTTCGCGCAGACCGAGCATGTTCAGGTTCGGGCCGTTGAGCACGTAAATCAGATGCGTCATCGAGCAGGTAAGATCCTAAGGTCCGGTCGCTCATTACCACCGGGGCGGAGAAAAGAGCCTTGGGTCTACCAGCTTTCTGGGTCAGCGCAAAGTGCACAGCATCACGCACCTGTTAGGAGAGTGCGCCCCTCCTAACAGATTGATTGTTTACCCAATTTTGGGGCCATACGGCTGGCCGCAAGCAGGCTTAACAGTAGCTGCAGCCGGTCTTGCGGAAGCCCGTGACGAGCGTCTCAAGCTGGTCATGCAGATCTTCTGGCGCGCCGGGGATCGATTTGTCGCCCACCAGGAAGTGCGGCGTGCCATTGATGCCCATTTTTTTGGCAAGGTCCTTGACGGACTCGATCTCGGCTTTCACCTCGTCGCTGGCCATGTCGGCTTTGAACTTTGCCATATCCAGGCCAAGCCCTTCGGCGGCTTTGATTGCGGCGGCTTCGTTGGCCTGCCCCTTCGCGCTCAACAACGCCTGATGATATTCCCAGTACTTGCTCTGACGCTTGGCGGCCAGTGCGCCGCGGGCTGCTTCTTCCGAACCCTTTGAGAGGATTGGAAATTCCTTGAACACAAAGCGAACTTTCTTGTCGCTTTCGAGCAGCTTCTGCACTTCCGGCAGGCCGCGTTTGCAGTAGCCGCAGTTGTAATCGAAGAACTCAACGACCGTGATGTCGCCACTGGGATCGCCGGCAACGGGGCTTTGCGGATTGCGGTAAATGTCCTTGGCATTCTCGGACATGAACTTGCTGAGCTTTTCAGACTGCTCTTTTTCGAGCTTGGCTTCGAGCGCACCCTGCACGTCCACCAGGATTTCCGGGTTCTTCAGCAAGTAATCCTTGATGATATCGCCGATGGCTTTCTTCTGATCGTCGGAGAAAGTGGCGGTGTCCGCCCGCGCGGACGGAATGGTTGCCGCATAGGCTAGCGTACCTGTGGCGATGATGGCGGTCAGTGCGTAACGCACCACAGACGATGCGAACAGCGTGACGGCGCGCGAAGGCTTCATGGACATTGTTGATTTCTCTGGTTGATCTACAGGCACGGTTTCATTTTCCGCTTCAAAGATATGCCCTTAGGTTTGCGGGCGGAAGTTGATGATATCGTCGTTCTTGATCCACTCGGGCGAACCCGGACGGAGTTTCGGTTGGGCGCGTTTGGCAAAGATCTGCGACTGCTTTATGTCGCCCTCTAGGAAGTAGGCCTGGGCGATCATGGCGTCGGCTTCCGGCCCTTTGCCCTGTTTATAATAGGCAGTCGCGAGCATCCGGAAGGCGTGCGGGTTGAGGTCCGTCACCAGAGATTTGCGCAACAGTTCGACGGCCTCCGCGGACGCCGCCGCATCGTTACCATTTTGCAGTGCGGTCGCCAATTGCACACGTATTAAGGTGCTGTCGGGCGCTAGTTTCAACGCATGGCGCAGATTGGGGGCGGCTTCCTTCATCTTGCCCGAGCGCATCAGGACGTCGCCTTTGACCTCCCAGAAGTACGGATTAGACGGATTTTCCTTGATAAGATCGTCGATCATGTTCAGTGACGCTTCAAGCGCGCCGCTGCCGCCTTGGAAAAAACGACCGATCGCGCGGGCATAGCGCGCTGGAAGAGACGTGTCCGATGGCGGGTAGCGGTTGAACACTGTACCCGGCCGATCGAGATAAGCTGCGAGCTTGGCGCGCATGAGATCATGGCGCAGCTGCAGCGCCGCCGGATCAACTTGGTCGGCGTAGGGGCTCGACGCCACCAGATCGCGCAGCCGCGCCAAACGATCGGTTGCAACAGGGTGGCTGCGAACGAATGGGTCTTTGTATTGGTCGGAAACATATTCCTGCTGCTGGAAGCGTTCGAATGTTGCGAGCATGCCTTTGCCGGATTGCTTCGTCGCATTCAGATACTTGAGGCCAGCTTGGTCGGCGGCTGATTCCTGCGAGCGCCGTTCCGAGAGGAGACCGCGCATGATGACGTCCTGGCCGCCCTGCATCACGGCTTGGCCGCCCTGCAACGCTTCGCGACCGCCATCACCGCCGGCAACACCGCCCGCGATCATCGCGCCGATGCCGAGAATCTGGGTAAGCAGCGCGCGGGTTTGATCTTTGGCGATGCGGGCGCGCAGCGCCGCCATGTGGCCGCCGGCGATATGGCCGGTTTCGTGAGCTATGACGCCGATGACTTCGTTGGGTGTCTGCGCCTGCATCAAGGCGCCGGTGTGCACAAAGACGTTGCTGCCGTCGAGCACGAAAGCGTTGAAGGCGTCGTTGCGCACGATGCGCACAGTCACGCGGCCGCTGCCGAGACCCGCCGCGCGGAAAATCGGTTTGGCGTAGTCGGTCAGCAGCGCTTCAATCTCGGTGTCGCGGATCAGTGGCAAGCCTTGCGCATTGGCCTTGGTCGCAAGGGCAAGACTGCTCGCGAGACCGATGGCAATGCTGAGCGGCGCCAGGATTGCAATAACGGCAGCGTGAGACGTGGCGCGCGCGTTTGAGACCAAGCTGTTGCTTTTTCGAAGCATCCGCTTTTCCTTAATAGCTACGGCACAGTGGTCATCAACCCCGACCACACGGTATCCGCAAAGTCATATGGCGATCAACACCGACGTGTCCAAACCTACTGAAACAGGAGGGTTTAGGCATACGGCACATCACGTACGAAGGTACGTCGCAGGGGCCGGTATGCAAGTTAATAGACTGTCACGGACGGCTCGGCGCCCTGATCGGAAACGTGCATGAGCCTTTGATAATGGGGCATGAATGCGGCAAATGTCGCGCCGCAATGCTGTTATTCGGTCTTTGTGAACGCAACGCGACGTACTTCACGCCTTATCCGGCGAAGAGCGCATTGGCGATC
Organism: Hyphomicrobium sp.; assembly: GCA_016716675.1. Classification (GTDB taxonomy): domain Bacteria; phylum Pseudomonadota; class Alphaproteobacteria; order Rhizobiales; family Hyphomicrobiaceae; genus Hyphomicrobium_B. Next base: position 25,342 of record JADJVG010000005.1, on the reverse strand, counting down.
AGTGCCGTCACGAAGGCGATTACCGCGCACACCGGAAATGTGACGATCCAGGCGAGTACGATTCGCAGCAGAACGCTCCACCGCACATCCGATACGCGGCGGCTCGCGGCAGCTCCGACAATGCCGCTGGTGATCGTATGCGTGGTCGATAGCGGTATGCCGTAGGCGGATGCGCCAAAGATGGTAAAGCCGGCCGCCGTTTGAGCCGCAAAGCCCTGCCACGAATCGAGCTTCGTCATTCTGGCGCCGACGGTTTTGATGATGCGCCATCCGCCGGCGGAGGTGCCAATGCCCATGGTCAGGGCACATATGAAGATCACCCAGTATGGGATGTAGAACTCGGAAATCGCACCGCCCGCAAAGAGCGTCATGGCGAACACGCCCATGAATTTCTGGCCGTCGTTCAGCCCATGGTTGAAGGCCATGAAGCAGGCGGCCACGATGGACAGCCGGTCGAAAAGTGGTTTCGAGCGCCCTGGTTTGGTGCCGCCGGCGAGCCAGGTAATCAAGATCCCTAGCAAGAGTGCGGCCAGCGATCCGAGCGCGATTGAGAGCACCATGCCGATGATCACCTTCAGCCAACCGCCCATTGCAGTGCGTCGAGGCCGCCACCGGCGAAGCCCGCGCCAGCTAAACCGGCCAGCAGCGCATGAGATTTGCTGACGGGCATGCCGACGCGGGCCGCGAATGTGCCCCAGGCGATAATACTTAGCATGGCCGCCGTGATTGCCGGCAGGGTCAGCACAGCCGGCACGACGATGCCTTGGCCGACGGTTTTCGCAACCGCCGTGCCGGACATGGCACCGATGGTGTTCATAATCACAGCCATCAAGATTGCGCTTTTCGGCGACATCACGCCGGTTGCGACAACAGTTGCGATCGCGTTCGGCGCGTCCGTCCAGCCGTTGACGAATTCGGCAATCAGTACGGTGGTGAGAGCGATGATGAGCGCCAGTGAAAGTGCGCTCATTTACGCCTCCTTGCGGGCCAGCGAAACAACCAGCTTTCCGCATCGCTTGGCGTCGTCCGTCATCTCCTCGAGCATCTGATAGAGCTTATCGAGCGCGATGAATTCGAGCGTGTTGGCGGCAGGTTTGGAGAATTCCGCAACCAGTCCTCGCTCAGCGCGCGCGATGACCCGATCCGCTTCTGATTCCGCGTCATTGATGACGCGCGCAAGTTCGCGGGCGCGATGTAGCGTGAGCCGCGGCTCGCCGAGGATCGTAATCAAGTTGCTCAGGGCCTGAATGGCTTTTTCACCGGCGATGATCAGTTCTTTGGCTTCTGGGCGCAGCGTGTGCAGGAACGGTTTGTAGATGTCGATGTGCGCGGCAGCCCGCCGCATACCGTCGATCACGTCATCGACTTCGTCGGTCAGCTTCATCGCTTCGGGAATGTCGAAGCGCATGATGAACGAGTTATCGAGCAGCTCATGGATCTCATCGACGATTTTGTCTGCGCGGCGCTCGAACTCGACGATGCCGGGAACATCCTGTCCGTCGGTCGCCCGGAAATGCGCCGCGCACGCGACGCCGATAGTGGCCAGTTCTTTCACGAGGTTCGCAAATCGTTCATTGTGCGAAGCGCCGAAAAGACGCGCCAATGCGCCGGGACGAGTAGTCATGGATTTCCCCCTCAAGTCACCGGCTGTGAGCCGCGTCCGCGCCAATGATGACACTTTTGTGACAGGCAGGGTTATAGCCTTCGTACGGCCTGGGGGAAGTTGGAACCGTGCAAATTTGTCCAGCCGTCAACATCTGCCGCTTGTGGCCGCTGAGGACACTGGCGGTGGAATACCGTTCTGACGGCAAACGCTTTTCTGCATTTCAGCGTTTCACCAGCCGGCACGCGGTTGCCAGTGGCGCCGCACGGAGCGGCAAATCGCCCGGATTTAGTCGGGGCTGGGGCTTGGTGAAAGACCGTGCGGTATCGCCAGCCGCCACGGCCCGTGCAAAAGAAAACCGGCCGTAGACCGCTTGAGCAAGGGTCCACGGCCGGTGTTATGGGGCGTCGTACTATTCGCCGCCGAAACGGCGCTGCCACCAGCCCTTGCGCTGGGGCTGTGCCGCAGCATCGTCTTCGACGATGGCGGTTTGATCCAGAACCTGGTCAGGTCGCACAACGACGCGCTCGATGCGCGGCTCGCTCGAATCTGTTTCGTGGCGGCGCCGGATGGTTGTCGTCGTCTCGACGATCGTTGCTTCGATATACGACGATGGGATCGCAGGCGTCGGCAGTTCGGGCTCAGCCGCAGCAGCCGGCATGACAATCGGTGCGTCGGGTGCAACGTCACGTTTCACGGTGTGCGCAACGCTCGGTGCAGCGGGGACAACCTCTTCGCTTGACGCGGACGGTACATCCCAGATGCGTTCCGGGCGTGCACGATCGGCTGCTCCGCTCGCCGAATGGCGCGGTTCGCGATCTCGTGACGGTGGGCGCTGATCCGCTACCGTGCTGGTGGCTCCGGCGTCGAGCAGGCTCGGCTGATCGCCGAGTCCCGGTGTTGCCATATCGGCTGGCTCGCCTTCACCTTCCGCCCGCTCCTGGCCCGCGTTGGCTTCGCGATTGCCGTTGCCTTCACGACCACGGCGGCCACCACGACGTCCACGACGGCGGCGCCGGCCGGGACGATCCGTGCGGGTGTCGTCTTCGCTGCCGCCTTCGGGGCGATCCGCACGCGCGGTCTGTTCGCCCTGATCATCGTTATAGGTGTCGTCGCTGTCGCTTTCGGTATCTTCGCTACCGGCGTCATCGGCGGTCATATCGTTGGCGGCTTCGCCTTCGGCGTATGCTGGCGCTGGGCCACGACCCGGGCGATTGCCATTGCGATCGCCGTCCTCGCCACGCTCATTGCGCTGACCGCGGCCACGCCCGCGGCGGCGGCGGCGGCGGCCCTTGCGGTTGCTATCGTCTTCGCCTTCGCCGCGGCTTTCGGAACGCCCCTCGGAGCGGCCCTCAGAACGGCTCTGGCGTTCTGCACCTTCTTCGCCGTCCTCGTCCTCGATCATTTCAATTTCGGCGCCTTGATACGCAGGCGCCTCTTCGTCGCCCTCGCCTTCAAAGCCCCAGTCCATATTGACAGCCGCACGTTCCGGGCGGCGCAGCGGCAATGCCGATGGCGCGCCGCGGTCAACCGTGAAATTGGCGCCCTGAATGCGTTCGCTGCCGATGATCGTCACGGGGTAGCCGTGGCGGAATTCCATATCGGTAACGTAGGCGCGCTTGGAATTGAGAATGTACAGCGCGACGGTCGGTGTCGTGGTTGCGATCAGCGGCGTGTTGGCGCCGCCTGTGATGGCGTCTTCAAGTCCGCGCAGAACGGCGAGCGCGATGCTCTCCGTTGAACGGATGATGCCGGTGCCCTGGCAGTGCGGGCATTGCGACGTCGAACCTTCAAGAACGCCGGTGCGCATGCGCTGGCGCGACATTTCCATCAGACCGAAGTGCGAGATGCGGCCAACCTGGATGCGGGCACGGTCATTGCGCAGCGCATCCTTCAACCGCCGCTCGACGGCGCGGTTGTTGCGCTTTTCTTCCATGTCGATGAAGTCGATGACGATCAGGCCGGCGAGATCGCGCAGCTTGAGCTGGCGGGCGATTTCGTCCGACGCTTCGAGGTTGGTCGCCAGCGCGGTTTCCTCGATCGAGAATTCGCGCGTCGACTTGCCCGAGTTGACGTCGATGGCGACGAGCGCTTCGGTCTGGTTGATGACGATATAACCGCCCGACCGCAGAGTGACCTGAGGCAGGAACATGGCGTTCAACTGTCGCTCGACGCCGTAGCTGGTGAACAGCGGCGTCGGGTTCTTGTAAGGCACGACATGCTTGGAATGGCTCGGCATCAGCATGTGCATGAAGGCTGCCGCTTCTTCGTAACCGGCATCGCCCGCCACGACGACTTCTTCGACGTCCTTGTTATAGAGATCGCGGATCGAGCGCTTGATCAGGTCGCCCTCTTCATAGACGAGGGCAGGCGCTGTCGATTGCAGCGTCAGGTCGCGCACGCTCTCCCACAGACGCAGCAGGTATTCGAAGTCGCGCTTGATCTCCTGCGCCGTCCGCGCGGCGCCTGCCGTGCGGATGATCAGGCCCATGCCTTCCGGCACCTCCAGCTCGTTGGCGATCGCCTTCAAGCGCTTGCGGTCCTGCGGATTGGTGATCTTGCGTGAGATGCCACCGCCGCGCGCGGTGTTGGGCATCAGAACGGTATAGCGGCCGGCGAGCGACAGATACGTGGTCAGGGCCGCGCCCTTGTTGCCGCGCTCTTCCTTGACGACCTGGACCAGGATGATCTGGCGGCGCTTGATGACTTCCTGGATCTTGTAGCTGCGCGGGCGGCGGCGCTGACGGACGGGCGCTTCCTCGTGGAATTCGCTACCGTTGCCGTCGTCGTGCGAGCGGCTTTCCGATGATTGGCCACGGCGGCCGCGACCCCGGCGTCCGGATGGCCGAGCCGTGCGCGCTTCCGCGCCGGTGGCAACGCTTGCGTCGTCGTCGTGGCCAGATTCGTCGTCAGAACCCTCGGCGCCCTCAGCGTCGTCAGCGTCATCATCGGCGTCGTCTGGTTCGCCTGGAGCATCCTCGTCGGAATGTTCGCCACGCGCGCTGGTGTCTTCCGAGCCTTCGACAGCGTCTTCGTCGTCGTCTTCTTCATCGTCTTCGGCTTCGTGGTGGCCCTGGGGCGCCTCGAAGGTGCCGGAGGCCGTTTCATCGCTGTCCTTAAGGGCGCTGATTTCCGCCTCTTCGCTGTCGAGCGGGGAAACCTCTTCCGAGATGACATCGGCGCTGTGCTCGATCGATGCGGCGAACGTCTGCAACACGTCGCTGTCGGCCAGATCGCCGCCGACTTCTTCGATGTGTTCGTCTTCTTCGACGTCGATGATGTGCGAGACTTCCGAGCCGGCCTCAATGTCGCCGACGTCGTCGGACGCATCTTCGTGATCGTCGTGCGGCGCTTCGGTCAACGTTGACGTCTGGTCCGGGCGCCGTCCTTGCTGCTGGGCACGGCGCGCCAGAGCTTCCGCACGGCGATCGGCGGCAGCTTCGAGTTCGGCCTCAGCGGCTGCCTCTTCGTCGATCAGCGCCTGACGGTCTGCGACCGGGATCTGATAGTAGTCGGGGTGGATTTCGTTGAAGGCGAGGAAGCCGTGGCGGTTGCCGCCGTAATCGACGAAGGCCGCCTGCAGCGACGGCTCAACGCGCGTGACCTTTGCCAGATAAATGTTGCCGCGAAGAAGTTTTCTCGCTGCGCTTTCGAAGTCGAATTCCTCTACGCGGCCGTTCTTTTGGACCACGACCCGGGTTTCCTCCGGATGCGTAGCATCGATAAGCATTTTGGTGTTGGATGACATTTTAAGAGTTCCTCGGCGCGCAGAGGCGGCGGCTCACATTGGGCCCTTGGGTACCAGGCAAGCTGGTGCCAGGAACGCGTGGTGAGCGGGGCGCGGCGGCGCGCATTTTGTGCTTGAGATGTTGTCGGGCCATGGGCGCACAACACACGCTCCGCCAGCCCGAAGCGCGAGGCGCTCCGTGTAGCGTTTCCGCCAATCATCCGGCGCGAGGCCGGGGTGGCAAGAGTTGAGGGTGTGCGAGCGGTCGTCATGGCCTGGGTTGGTGAAAACTGGGTTTGTAAAGTCTGCTGTTACAACCTGACCGCTGTGCCGCTTTTCAGCTCGCGCAAGGGTCTGGAAATGGCGTGGCCGGCACATTGCAGTGCCGTGTTCTGGGTACTGGTTTCCGGTTCAGAGTATTCGCCCTCCTTTTGCGGGCGGGCTGAACCGAAAAAACTGACGAGGCGGAACCGCTGGAGTGGATAATCCTGCGCATGATCCGATGCGCAAAACGATTGCGCGAGACCCTGAGCAGGACGCCGGCACGGCGTGTTTGCCCTTCATTCCCAGTGTCGCGAGGTCGACGCAAACGCGCCCTCTACGATGCTCAGGAATGCAATCCGGTTGATCCTAATTACCTGGGAACGCAGTGTTTTTCAAAACTGCAGCAGGCCGACCAGAATCCCCCGACTGGCCGTTCCTGCTATCGACGATAGACGGGAGCGGAAGCCGTGACCGAACTTGGTAAGAAGTGTACGGGGTCGTTCTCTGAGAGGCAAGTGCTATAAGAAACGAATCGTCATGCTGTTTTCATAACGCGTCATAGAGTGTATAGATAAGAGAAAACAAAGCATTAAGGGATTGGTGCGGCGGCCAGACGAGGGGTGGGCAGCGGCGTTGGGGCAAAATTCTGAGGGCATAGGGGTCGGCGTCGGGGCCGCTCTAGGTCAGCGCCTGCTTCGGTTGGTGGGATTTCGGCTGCCGCGTTTTTGGGCCGCAGCATTGGTGTGCCTTTTTTTTACTCAGGTGCCGGGATTAGCAGAGGCCAACAATGCCTCTGAGGCGCGCGCCATTACCGTTTCTGCGACGGAGTCTGCGACGACGCTTGAGGTGCTGCTGAGCAACGGCGTGCCGGTCGAGATCTTCACGCTCGCCAACCCCTATCGGGTGATCATCGACCTGCCGGACGTCGCGTTCAAATTGCCGCCCGAGACTGGCCGCGCCAGCCGGGGCTTGATTACGGTGTTCCGCTACGGCCTGTTCGCGGAAGGCAAGGCGCGCATCGTTATCGACACTTCGGGACCGGTTAAGATTGCGCAAGCCGGCATGACGGAAGTCGCCAAGGGCATGTCGCTCAAGATCATTCTGGAGCCGACCGACGCCGAAAGTTTTGGCGCCGGCACCGGGGCGAGCCGTCAGTCCCTTGGAGATCCTGCGCCGGCCGATGAGCCAGCGTCCGCCCCTCAACCGGTCAAACCAGTAGGAAAGCCCGTCATCGTCATTGACCCGGGTCACGGCGGCATCGATCCGGGCGCGGTCAGCAGCGGCTCGATCACCGAAAAATCAGTCGTTTTGGCTGTCGGCACTGCCTTGCAGGCGGCATTGAAGCAAACCGGCCGCTACGACGTCAAAATGACCCGGTCTACCGACGTTTTCGTGTCGCTCGACAAGCGCTTGAAATTCTCGGAAGACAACGGCGCAGACCTGTTCATCTCACTCCACGCCGACTCGATCGAAGAGCGTCAGTACGCCGAGGCTGTCCGCGGTGCGACCATCTATACGCTGTCGGAGCGGGCGTCCGACGAGCAGGCCCGGCAGATGGCTGAAAAAGAAAACGCCTCCGATTTGCTCGCCGGCCTCGAAAGTGGCGGAATGGCCGCGACCGATCAGGTCAAAAACATTCTGATCGATCTTTTGAAGCGGGAGACGTCGAACTTTTCGGCGGATTTTTCCAATGTGCTCGCCCGGCGCTTGGGCAAGACCATCACCCTGTCGCGTGATCCGCAGCGCTCGGCCGCTTTTAAGGTGTTGAAACAGCCGCACGCCCCGTCCGTTCTGATCGAACTAGGGTATATCAGCAACTCGCGGGATCAGGAGCAGATGATCACGCCAGGGTGGCAGAAACAGGTGGCGACCGCGATCGCTGCCGCGGTGCAGACGTATTTCACTAAGAGAACCGTAGGACAGCAATAAGTGAACCACGCCGCAGCCGACGACGTGCCGCCACATTCCGTGGTATTGTGACCCGGACGATCCGGTGAGCTTGCTGCACCGCATTAAACGCGTTAAACGACCCATTCAACTGACGGATTTTCGGTTACGATGCGACCGCCAACGCTCCCGCCTCCGGCAGCGCCCAAAAAGAAGCGCAAACGGCGCAAGAGCCTGCTCCTGAGCTTTCTGGGCTTCGGGTTCGGCACGGCTGTGCTTCTATTCGTGGCAGCGTCCGCGGCGATCGGCGTCTACATCCAGCAGCAATCGAAAGATTTGCCCGATTACGAGAGCCTCGCAAAGTACGAGCCGCCCGTCATGTCGCGCATCCATGCGCACGACGGGTCGCTGATTTCCGAGTTTGCCCGTGAACGGCGCATCTTCGTGCCAATCAACACGATCCCGAAGCGCGTGGTGGGGGCTTTCCTGTCGGCCGAAGACCGGCGCTTCTATGAGCACGGCGGCATCGACTTCCAGGGCGTTGCCCGCGCCGTGTTCGCGGCGATCGAAGCCAAGGTGCAAGGCTCGAACCGGCGTGCGCAAGGCGCGTCCACGATCACGCAACAGGTCGCCAAGAACTTCCTGCTGACCAACGAGCGTTCGCTCGAGCGCAAGGTCAAGGAAGCCATCCTCGCGATCCGCATCGAGCGCGCCTACTCGAAGGACAAGATCCTCGAACTGTATCTCAATGAGATCTATCTCGGCCTCAACTCCTATGGCGTCGCCGCGGCCGCGTTGACCTATTTCAACAAAGAGCTGAGCGACCTGACCATCGAAGAAGCCGCCTATCTCGCGGCATTGCCGAAAGCACCAAACAACTATCATCCGTTCAAACACACGGCCAAGGCGACGGAGCGGCGTGACTGGATCATCGGCCAGATGGCCGAGAACGGTTACGTGACGGCGGCCGAAGCTGAGGCTGCCAAGAAGGTGCCGTTGACCGTCAATCTGCGCCAGACGGGCGCGCATATTTCGACGGCTGAATATTTTGCCGAAGAAGTTCGACGCACGCTTTTGGCGCGCTATGGCGAAGACAAGCTCTACGGCGGCGGCATGTCGGTGCGCACCACGCTCGATCCGCGTTTGCAGCACATCGCACGCCGCGCCCTGATCGACGGGCTCGTCAAGTTTGATCGCAAACAAGGCTGGCGTGGTCCCGTCTCGAAGATCGAAATTTCGGGCGACTGGGGCGTGCCGTTGGGTGGCATCGATACGCCCGCCGACATTCAGCCGTGGCGGCTTGGTGTGGTTCTGGATGCGCAGAAGACAAAGGCCGTTATCGGCTTGAAGCCTGCACGCCAGCAAGACCAGACGCTTGTCAAAGAGCGTGAAGCCGTTGAAGTCCCGCTTGATGAAATGAAGTGGGCGAGAATTCCCGACAAGAGGACCGAACCGAAGGCGACCAGCGATCTGCTGAAGCCCGGTGACGTCGTGTATGTTGCGCCCAAGGACCCCGAAAATATCACCGGCACCTGGAGCCTGATGCAGATCCCTGAGATCAGCGGTGGCCTCGTTGCTATGGATCCGCATACCGGCCGCGTGCTGGCGGTTGTCGGCGGGTTCTCGTTCTCGATGAGCCAGTTCGACCGCGCGATTCAAGCGAAGCGGCAGCCGGGCTCGTCGTTCAAGCCGTTCGTCTATACGGCGGCCATCGACAATGGTTACAAGCCGACCTCGATTATTCTCGACGCGCCGATCGAAATCGAGCAGGGCGCGGGATTGGAACTTTGGAAGCCGGAAAACTATGAAAAGGACAAGTCGGCAGGTCCGTCGACCTTGCGCTTCGGCATCGAGAAATCACGCAACCAGATGACGGTGCGGCTGGCTCAGGATCTGGGCATGCCGATCATCACCGAATATGCAAAGCGCTTCGGCATCTATGACGATCTGTTGCCCGTGCTGTCGATGTCGCTCGGCGCGGGCGAGACCACGCTGCTGCGCATGGCAACGGCCTATTGCATGCTCGCAAACGGTGGCCGCGAGGTGAAATCGACGCTGATCGATCGTATTCAGGATCGCTGGGGCCGGACCGTGTGGCGCCATGATGAACGTCAGTGCATGGGTTGCACCGCCGAAAAGTGGGTCGGACAGCAAGAGCCGGCGCTCATTGACGACCGCAAGCAGATTGTCGACCCCCATTCGGCGTATCAGATGACCTCAATTCTCGAGGGCGTTATTCAGCGGGGCACAGCGACGTCTCTCAAGTCTCTCAATCGTCCGCTGGCCGGCAAGACGGGCACGACCAACGAAGAAAAGGACGTCTGGTTCCTGGGCTATACGCCGGACATGGTTGTCGGCGTATTCGTTGGCTACGATACGCCCAAGCCTCTCGGCAAAGGCAACACAGGCGGAGCGATCGCGGCGCCGATATTCGGTGATTTCATGAAGGAAGCGCTGGTCAATACGCCGCCTGCGCCGTTCCGTATTCCGCCTGGCATTAAGCTCGTTCGAGTCGACCCGAAAACCGGCTTCAGAGCGCAGGCTGGTGCCGCCGATAGCATTCTTGAAGCCTTCAAGCCGAATGAAGAGCCAGATGACGCTTACTCGGTGATCGGTATTGCCAACGCGGCGCCTGCCGCCAATACGATCGCCGCTCAACCGGCGCCCGGCGGAGCGCCACCGCCGCCAGGAGAGGGAGCCGGCACGCCCGGCATAGGATCTGGCCGCGGCGACGTGTGGTGACAAGCCGGGCAAGCCCCGTAGCTGCTGCGGCCTGAACCATTGCCCTGCATGTCGCGTTTACAGCCTTACCCACCACCTCTATACGTCGCCGCCTAACATCACACCTCACCTGAATTTGGCAGCGCAATCAGCGCGCCTTAGGTGGTCAATTCCTTGGAGGACGCCATGCGCGCTGAAGCGCAAAAATTGTCGGACGGCATCAAGGAGGCGTTTTCCCTCCTGAGGAGGTCTCTTTGACTGGGAGACCGCTGACGATCGCTTGGCGGCGCTGAACGCCAAGTCGGAAGACCCTTCGCTCTGGAACGATCCAAAGAACGCTCAGAAGGTTATGCGCCAGCGGCAATCGCTTGAGCGCGCCGTTTCCGAATATCGCCGACTCGAACGCGATTACGATGATGCTCTCACTTTAATCGAACTCGGCGAGGCCGAGGGCGACGAAGGCAGCGTCTCCGAAGGCGAGAGCGCGTTGCAGCGGATCGATCACGAAGCGCAGCGCCGTTCAGTCGAAGCCATGCTGTCGGGCGAAGCCGACGGTATGAACACCTACATCGAAGTTCACGCCGGCGCGGGCGGCACCGAAAGCCAGGATTGGGCGTCCATGCTGGCGCGCATGTATATGCGCTGGGCGGAGCGTCGCGGCTTCAAGGTCAAGCTGATTGATCAGAGCGACGGCGAAGTTGCGGGCATCAAGTCGGCGACGTTCGAAATCGAAGGCGAGAACGCCTATGGCTGGCTGAAGACAGAAGCCGGTGTGCACCGTCTCGTGCGCATCTCGCCGTACGATTCAAACGCGCGCCGCCACACCAGTTTCGCCTCCGTGACGGTCTATCCCGTTGTCGACGATACGATCGACATCGAGGTCAATCCGGCCGACGTCGAAATCTCGTTTGCGCGATCGTCGGGTGCTGGCGGTCAGCACGTCAACCGTACGGAATCCGCGGTTCGCCTGGTGCACAAACCCTCCGGCATCATCATCTTTGCCCAGGAACAGCGCTCGCAGCACCAGAACAAGGAGATTGCTTTCAATCGCCTGAAAGCGCGTCTCTATGAAATGGAATTGAAGCGGCGCGAAGCCAAGGCTAACGCCGATCAGGCCGCGAAAACCGATGTCGGTTGGGGGCATCAGATACGCTCGTACGTTCTGCAGCCCTACCAGCTGGTCAAGGATCTACGCACTGGTGCGGCTTCGACTGATCCGGCAGCGGTGCTGGACGGCGACATCGACGTGTTCATCGAAGCGGCGCTTTCCGCCCGCATCAAAGGCGGCGGCGAAGTTGTCGTCGAGGATTTGGAATAGGTCGATCGCAAACGGGGAGCGCAGCTCCCTATGACATATCGGGGAGCATAGCTCCCGATGGCGTATGCAGGAGCGCGGTGCGCTGAGCGCCTGCATTGGATAGTACAACAGGAGTCAATTCGATGCGCCGGTTCAATTTCCTTAAAGGGTTCAAAACGGCATCCGTGGCCGCCGCACTCGTTATCGCGGCGCCGGCGCTGGCCAACGCTGCGTCATGCGGCAACGACGGAGCCGGCTTTGCCTCTTGGCTTGAAGGCTACAAGGCGAAGGCCGCGAGCCAAGGCATCTCCGCCGGTACGATTGCGAAGACCTCGGTGGTATCAGCTATGACCGCAACGTCATTCGTCTGGACCGCAATCAGAAGTCCTTCAAACTCAGCTTCGATCAGTTCTACGCGCGCCGCGTGTCGCCGCAGCTGATCAGTCGCGGGCGCCAGAAGATGGCGCAGCACCGCGCCACGCTCGATCGCATGGAAAAGCGCTTCGGCGTTCCCGCTGAGATCGTGATCGCGATCTGGGGTCTGGAGACGAACTATGGTTCAGATCGTGGCCAGGGCAAATCGATCGTGCAGTCTCTAGCAACGCTGACCTACGACTGCCGCCGTTCGGCGTTCTTTGACGCCCAGTTGATGGCGGCTTTGCGGATCGTGCAGAACGGCGATATTTCCGCCAATCAGTTGCGCGGCGGGTGGGCCGGCGAAATCGGTCAGACGCAGTTCCTGCCGCTGCCGTATATCAAATACGCGGTCGATTTCGATGGCAACGGCCACCGCGACCTCGTTCATAGCGTGCCCGATGTCCTGGCCTCGACCGCCAACTTCCTGAAAAGCCACGGCTGGGCCGCCGGTCAGGACTGGCATCCTGGCACGAAGAATTACGCGGTGATCGGCGAGTGGAACGCGGCCAGCGTTTACCAACGCACCATTTCCGTGATGGCCGACAAACTCAGATAATGGCGCTTGTAATGGCGCTTGGCTGGCGCGCGGGTGAAATCCTTGCGCGCCTGCCCCTGCCATTGCGGCCCAATCGTGCTAAAGGCGCGGACGAACCCTTCTCAAGGACTGCGCCGCTACCGATGTCATCGTCCACACTTTCCCTCATCACGTCGTCGGGATTTGCCGACTACACGCTGCTGGATGCCGGCAGCGGGCGCAAACTCGAGCGTTTCGGCAAGATCATCGTCGATCGCCCGGAGCCGCAGGCGCTGTGGCAGCCCCGGCTTGCCAAGCAAGAGTGGGCCAAAGCCAACGCCGTGTTCTCAGCGTCCGGCGAGGATGACGAGAAGGGCAAGTGGCGCATCGACAAACCGGTGCCGGAAGCGTGGCCGGTAAGAATCGACGACGTCACCATGCTCTGCAAGCTGTCGGGGCTTTGGCATCTGGGGCTTTTCCCAGAGCAGCACCCGCATTGGCTGTGGATGCTCAACGAGCTTGCCAAGGTCAAAGGCGAGACGCCACGCGTTCTCAATCTGTTTGGCTACACGGGCGCTGCGTCTCTGCTGGCCGCCAAAGCCGGCGCTGAAGTGACCCACGTCGACGCATCGAAGAAAGCCATCTCGTGGGGGCGCGAAAATCAAGCGGCTTCAAAGCTCGACGCCGCGAAAATTCGTTGGATCGTCGATGATGCGGCGAAGTTTGTGGCGCGCGACGTTCGCCGCGGCAAGACCTATCATATGATCCTTGTCGATCCGCCGAAGTTCGGGCGCGGCCCCGAGGGCGAAGTGTGGGATCTGTTCACCCATCTGCCGGGATTGTTGAACGATTGCGCCAAACTGCTGGCGCCGGGTGGCGCGGCGATGGTGCTAACCGTCTACGCCATTCGCGCGTCGGCGCTCGCCTTTGATCAGGTGATGCGCGACACGCTCAAAGGCAAAGGCGGCACGTTTGATCGCGGCGAACTGGCGATCCAAGCGAAGAGCGGCCCGTCGGTTCCGACATCGCTGTTCGTGCGCTGGAGTGCGCTGCCATGAGCGCGCCAAAGGTCATCACCAGCCTGACCAATGATCGCGTCAAAGCCATCCGCGCCCTGGAAATGCGCAAGGTCCGCAAGGAAACCGGGCTGTTTGTCGCCGAAGGCGCCTCGCTGCTGATCAGCGCGCGCGATCACGGTTTTGTGCCGGAGACGCTTGTCTATCAGGCTGGCACCAACGAGAGCGGCATCGTGCGCGGGCTGATCGTGTGGGCCTTGAAGGAAGGCGCGGAGGTGCTCGAAGTCTCCGAAGCCGTCCTCGCTAAACTCGCCTCCAAAGACAATCCGCAAACCGTGCTCGGCGTGTTCAAGCAGGCGTTCGCGCCGCCGCCGCAAGCCAAGGCCATCGCGCCATCGGCCACGTGGTTGGCACTTGAAGAAGTGCGCGATCCCGGCAACCTCGGCACAATCATACGCACCTCAGATGCGGTCGGCGTGGCGGGCGTGATCCTTGTTGGCGCGTGCTGCGATCCCTATTCGATTGAATCGATCCGCGCCACGATGGGTTCGGTGTTCGCCGTGCCGCTCGCTAAAATGGAGCGCGAGGCGTTCGTCGCGCTCGCCGCCGGTTGGCCGGGCGATGTGGTTGCAACACATCTCGACGCGCGGGATGATTTCCGTGCAGTTTCGTATCGCGGCCCGGAGCTGGTGGTGATGGGCAGCGAAGGTCCTGGCCTGTCGGATGCGGTCGCGGCGGCCTGCACGCGGCGCGTTAAAATCCCGATGAGCGGCAGCCTCGACAGTCTCAATCTTGCGATTGCGACGGCTTTGACGCTTTATCAGATCCGCGGCCCTCATCTGAAGATCTAACCATGCGCATCGAATATCATCGCACGCTCATCGCCGACACGGCGCGCAACGATGCGTTTCATGCGGCCTTGAAAGCCGTGATCGTTCCTGGCCAGACGGTTGTTGCCGACATCGGCGCTGGCACCGGTCTGCTCGGGCTTATGGCGTCGAAGCTCGGCGCCAAAGCCGTCTATCTGTTCGAGACCGCCGAAGTCGCCGGCGTTGCTGACAAAATCCTCAAAGCCAATCGCGCCAAGAACTGCCACCTGGTTCCGTGCCATTCGACCGAATTCGACGACCGGCTGGAAGCCGACGTGATCGTCTCGGAAACGCTTGGGAACTACGCGCTCGAAGAAAACATAATCGATACCTTGAACGACGCACGCCGCCGCTTCCTGAAGCCGAATGGCAGGATCATTCCGTCAGCGATCACACAGTTCGTCGCGCCGGTCATCGCGCCGCGCATCGACGAGGAGTTGCGCGCCTGGGGCCGTGTCGGCCACGGTCTCGATCTCGGCGTCGCGCAGACGATGAGTTTCAATAACGCCTATGTGCGCACACTTGCCGCCGACGAGTTGCTTGATGGCGGCAAGTCGGTTGCCGCCTGGGACAGCATCGACCTGACGCGCGACGCCAAATCCGCGCGCAAGGGTGAGGCGCACTGGAAACTTGCCAAGCCGCGAACGGTGTATGGCTTCGCCTACTGGTGGGATGCGGCGCTCGGCAACGGCGTCACGCTGTCGACCGCACCGGGGGCTGCCCGGACGCATTGGGAGCAGCTCTACTTCCCGTTGCTGCAGCCGATTGCGCTGGCAGCTGGAGAAACGCTCAACGTGTCGCTGCGATCGCGCTCCTCGGAAGAGGCCGGTACGCATCTGGCATGGACCGCGACGCACTCTGACGCGCGCTGCAAGCAGATCGCCCGTCAGGCGCTCGATCTCGATAAAGGCTACCTGCCTTAGACCTGCCTTAGGGCCTTGCGCCGCGCATCTTCTATAACCACCCTCGAAGCGATTTGCTGTTGCTCCGCAAAGTGCTATTGCGGTGCGAGATCTTCGCGGAGGGTGCAACTCATGATGCTACTGATCGTCGGCCTAGTCATATTTCTCGGCATCCACTTGCTGCCGACGTCGCCGGATGTGCGCAACGGCCTGCGCGACCGGCTTGGTGCCGGCCCCTATAAAATGGTGTTCTCCGTCCTGTCGCTGATCGGCTTCGCGGTCATCGTACTCGGCTATCACAAAATGCAGCTCCATCCGGGCAAAAACCCGGTGCTGTGGGATCCGCCGGAATGGATGCGCCACGTCTCGCTGCTTCTGATGCTGCCGTCGATGATTTTTCTGGTCGCGGCCAATGTGCCGTCGCGCATCCGCAATGCGGTCAAGCATCCGATGTTGGTGGCCATCAAGCTGTGGGCGCTGGCGCACTTGCTGTCTAACGGCGATGTCGCATCACTGCTGCTGTTCGGCTCGTTCCTCGCGTTCGCTGTCTATGACCGTATTTCGGTCAAGAAGCGTGGCGCGCTTGGACCGCTTGCCGACAAACAGCCGGGCGGCATGATCAACGACGTGATTGTCGTGGTGGTTGGCGTTGTACTTTACATGGCGTTGATGCACGGCGGCCATCAATGGTTGATCGGCGTTGCGCCGCTGCCGTCACTCGGAGCTTGAGGCGTCAGAAGATCAGATCAGAATCAGCGCGTCAGCACAACGAATTCGGTTCCCAGACCGTTTTCGCTGGCTGACAGCTCTTTGTCAGAGATGATCAGCGACGCGCCCGGGCGCGCAAGACGAGCCAGCGTGTCAAGGATATCGGGCGGCACGGTGATAGCGTCGAGGGCGTCGCTCGCCATGTCGAAGCTGGTGTCGTCGGAATGCGGCAGAAGCTTATCGGCCACTTTCTTTTTCTTCTTGCGTGAACCGTTGTCGGCGTCGTCCGATGTGCTAGCCGGCAAATGCGCGCTGACCAGGCGCCACTCGAACTGATCTTTGTTGCGTTCGTCGTAGCGCATCGCTGTAAAGACATGCGTGCCGAGACGGTGGCCGGGATCGTTGACGGTAATCGGCGCTTCAAGGAGCGGTTCAAAGCCCTGGCGCACGTAAATGCGCTGAGTCTTGAGGCTGATGAAAACAGAGACCGGCTTGTTGCGCTTCTCAGCCTGCTTTTTGGCGTCGATCAGTTCCGTTTGTACCGAACGCAAATGCGCTACGGCTTCTCGCACATGCGCGATGGCCTTTTCGCGTGCGGCTTCTGCGGCCGATGCTGCCGGCTGAAGGCTGGCAAACTGCGCCTCCTGGCGTGCCAGTTCGGCGCGTGCGGCATCGGCTTCAATTCTAAAATCGAGGATCGCATCCTCAAGCATACCTTCGCGATCTGCCGCACTGGTCACCCGAACAACCTTAGTGCCCGATTTGCCCGGTGGCGATGGCGGCAATCCACCGGCCATGAAGCGGGCATAAGCCGACATCGCGTCGTTCAGTTTGCGGTCAGCAGCTGTAACGGCTGCGCGCAACGGATCGAGTGTCTTCTTCGCGTTGGCGATTTGTGGGGCCAGAGCCTCGGCCTCCGCGACGGCGCGCTTGGCCGCTTCACTGGCTTCGATTTTGGCGTCTTCAGCGGCCTTCAGCGCCGCCTTCAGCGTAGCGATTTTTTCAGCCGCCATGCGCTCGGCTTCCGCGCGCGAGCGCGGCCGGTCCGGCTGGGCAAAGCTGTCAGGGTTGCGCGCGGCTTCGGCTAACGCGGTGCTGACGCCCAGATACTCCGGAATGCCAGAACCCCCGCCCGCCGTTTTGTCGTTGCTCGCTACCTTTGTCGGCTCGCCGGACGTGCGAAGGTCAGCAGGCGCCAGCGTCTCGGCAGGCAGCGGACGGAACAATTTCGGGTGATCGAATGCAATAGGATCGAGTTCGTCTTGCGTGACGATCACGCGGGCGCCAACGTTTGTGATGCCAAACAGCGATTTGGCGGGCTCGCCGGCAAAGCGGATGCAACCGTGCGACGCCCGATAACCGGGAACGACGCCCGCATGCAGCGCAATACCCGACCACGTTAGCCGCTGCATGAAGGGCATCGGCGCGCCTTCGTAGATGTTGCTCTCGTGGTAGGTTTTTTTCTCAAGGATCGAGAACACGCCGGTCGGTGTGTCGAAGCCGCGCATGCCGCTGGAAATGCGTGACGCATTCACTTGGCCGGAAACATCGAAAGCGCGGATGCGCTGCTTGCGAATGGAAACCAGCAGCAGCAGCGGGCTTTCCGGCTGGCGTGTTACGACGCGAGTCGACTGGGCGCGCTCTTTGTTGCGCGACAGGGCATTGGCTTGGTGGAACGGTGCGGCGACGATAGCGAGCGCGATGAGGGAGCAGCATCCCGCTGCGGCGGCTACCTTAGCCGCGTGTCCGCGTCCCACTCGCTGAAACACTGTCAGCACGCCGATACCCACCCAACCCCGTAACGCGCGGCATAAACACTGGGCACCGCGACGTCAGACTAAAAGTCCAACAAAACTCGTCTCTGGTTATCAGAGAAGAGCCTGTCGGTGCAATCCTTGGCGGTCGATATGGCCTCTACAAACCAAAAGATGTTGCGCGGTTTCAACGCTTTGCGTCTAACGGCGGCATTGATAAGCCCGGCTTGGCTCGTTTACCGTGCTTCGAGAGCCTGATCCCGCTTTGTCCTGGCGAGCATCAGGACGCCGCCTTATGTTGAAGCACCTAGGTGCACACAGGCCCCGCTGGGCCTGCCACCAGATGATGGAAAACAATGTCCACGCACGTCCCGATGAAGCGCACAATGGCGCCCGACATCACCGCCCGCAAAGGCGGAGATCCGATTGTCTCGCTGACGTCATATCACGCGCACACGGCCGCGATCGCCGACAAACACTGTGACTTCCTTCTGGTCGGCGACAGTCTGGGCATGGTCATGCACGGATATGAAACCACCGTCCCGGTGCCGCTCGACCTGATGATCATGCACGGTAAAGCCGTGGTGCGCGGATCAAAACGCGCTCTCGTTGTGATCGATATGCCGTTCGGCACTTACGAGGAAAGCCCCTCGGTCGCATTTCGCAATGCGGCCCGGGTGATGAAGGAGACCGATTGCGGTGCGGTTAAACTGGAAGGCGGGCGGCGCATGGCCGAGACCATACGCTTCCTGGTTGATCGCGGAATTCCGGTGATGGCCCACATCGGCATGACACCTCAGTCTGTCAACGTTTTCGGCGGTTTTAAAACGCAGGGCCGGACGGTCGATACCTGGACGGCGATCGAGGAAGACGCGCGCGTCGTCACCGAGGCCGGAGCCTTCGCGATCGTGCTGGAAGCCATGTCGGCACCGCTGGCCGAGCGCATTACCAAGGCGGTTGCCGTGCCGACCATCGGCATTGGCGCGTCTCCGGGCTGCGACGGTCAGATCCTGGTCATGGAGGATATGCTCGGGCTGTCGCCGCGTGTTCCCAAGTTCGTCAAAGAATTCGGCGCCATCGGGCAGGCGATCGACCGGGCCATCGCGTCCTACGCCAGCGAAGTCAGAGCCAGGACTTTCCCCAGCACGGAGCATACCTACAGTCTCAAATCGGCTGATGTCGCGAGCGATCCGGGCGCTGGTTCGCCTGCCGGCACAGGGGCCGGAACTGGCCGGGTCACGAAAAAGCCGAAAAATCAGGGGACTTAGGGACGAAACACGGCCCATCCACGGAACAAACCGGCCCGCGAACCGGGCAGGGCTTGCTCAACCCGTGGGCTCGGTTATCTATGCCGGACTCGGAAGGCTCTCTTTGACTAGGCTTTCGGGATAGAACGACACCATCGACTCGGAAGCGGGAGACCTGGAAGACCATGGCGGACGATCGCGACAGTCTGTTGCGCGAAGTGGATGAAGAACTCCGCCGCGAGCAGATGGAGAAGGTTTGGCAGCGCTACAACGGCCTCATTCTTGGCGCCGCAGCGCTGATCGTGATTGGCGTCGGTGGCTATAAGTACTTGGAAAGCCGGCGGATTGCGGATGCGCAAACGGCTGGCGCCGAATTCGCCAAGGCGCTCCAGTTGTCGGAAGACAAAAAGGATGACGACGCCGCCAAGGCCTTTAACGAGATCGCGCAAAGCGGTCCGGCTGGCTATGCAACGCTGGCGAGGCTGCACCTCGCAGGCGCCGATGCCACAGCCGGACGCAAGGCGGAAGCGCTGGCAGTGTATGAATCGATTGCCAATGCGCCGGGTGGCGACAGCCTGTTGAAAAACTTCGCCCAATTGCAGGTTGCATCGCTGAAGCTCGGCGACGCCGACTATACTGAGCAGCAGAATCGCTTGGCACCTTTGGCTGCCGACGGCAGTGCATTCAAGATCACGGCTCGCGAACTTCTCGGTCTGGCGGCCTACAAGGCCGGTAAATTCGATGAGGCGCGTAAGTATTTTGAGCCGCTGCTGGTCGATCCTCAGGCGTCTCGCGCCATTCAGGAGCGCGTCAAGATCGTAATGGGCGATATCGCGCGGGCTGAAGGCGCTGGCGCGCAGGCTCCAAAGTCTGAGGCAGAAAAGCCTGAGGCTCCACCGGCTGAGGCGCCAAAGGCAGACGCACCCGCGGCAACCGCACCAGCGACGGCACCGGCAGGCGAGACGAAGCCAGCGGAAGCAAAGCCTGCTGAGCCGGAAAAGAAATAACGGCCCGGGGAAGATCGACGGGAATTGGGGACGCTTTTGAAGCATAGCGCAGCGACACTAGCCAAGCGATTAGCGGGCGTGGGCTTCGCGGCACTCGTTGCCGTTGGCCTTTCCGCATGTGCCGGCGACGGCCCGACGCTTCCGAAGATCGCCGACCTCAATCCGTTCAAGGGAAAGCCGCAGCCGCTGCCCGGCCGCCGTATTCCAGTAGTGCAGACGACCGAAAGCATCGCCAATAATCTCGCCGAAGCCGATAAGCCGATTGTGTTGCCGCCGCAGCGCGCCAACGACACCTGGGCGCAGCCGGGCGGCGACGCCAACAACGCGCCGGGTCATCTGGCGCTCAACGGCACCGTCCGCCAAGTGTGGACCGGCGATGCTGGCGAAGGATCATCGAAAGCGGCGCGCATTATGGCGAGCCCCATAGTGTTCGACGGCCGCGTCTACACGCTCGACGCGGAAGGCAAAGTCAGCGGATTTTCGCTCTCGGGCAGCCGGGTGTTCCAGGTTTCGACCATGCCGGAAAACGAAACCGGGGCGGGTGGTCATGGCGGCGGTTTGGCCGCTGAAAACGGCCGCTTGTACGTGACCAATGGTTTTGGCGTGGCCGCTGCACTCGATCCCCAGTCGGGTAAGGCCTTGTGGCAGAAGAACCTCGGTTCGCCGGTGCGTGCGGCGCCGACGGCCTCCGGCGACAAGCTGTTCGTGGTCACAGTGTCGGGCCGCTTTTACTGTTTGAACGGCTCTGATGGTGCCGAACTTTGGGCCGTGCGCGGCTTGCCGCAACAGGCGAGCCTGTTGACGAGCACCAGCCCAGCCGTTGATGGCGACATTGTCGTGGTGCCGTATCCGTCGGGTGACCTCATGGCGCTCAAAGTGTCGGATGGCACGCCGGTCTGGTCTGAAAATCTGGCGCGTACACGGCAGACCTCTCAGCTCGCCTCGATGAGCGATGCGGCGCGTCCGGCCATCGATGGCGGCATTGTTTTCGCGGTCGGTCACGCCGGTCGCATGGTCGCCACGCAAGCCGCAACCGGCGAGCGGCTCTGGTCAATCAACGTGCCTGGCACGCAAACGCCGTGGGTCGCGGGCGACACCGTTTACGTCGTCGACACGCGCGGCCAGGTGATGGCGCTTGCGCGTACGGATGGCAAAACCCGCTGGACTGCGCAGTTGCCGGGGTCTCGGACGTGGTCAGGCCCGGTGCTCGCGGGCGGCTCCCTGTGGCTGACGTCCAATAAAGGGCAATTGGTGTCGGTCGATCCGACAACCGGCAAGGTTGGTGGCGACGTTAACCTCGGCGAGCCGGTCTACATCCCGCCGGTCGTGGCGCAAGGCCGCATGTTCGTGCTGACGGATGCGGCAAAACTGATCGCGCTCAACTGAGAAATGCTTTAAATCTGCAACCTATGAGAGCGGCCCCGTTTTGGGGCCCTCGCTGTTTTTGGTTGTTAGAACGCAAACATGTCTCAAGCACCTGTCGTCGCCATCGTCGGACGTCCGAACGTCGGCAAATCGACACTCTACAATCGGCTGACCGGCAGCCGCGCCGCGCTCGTCTCCGACATCCCCGGATTGACGCGTGACCGCCGCGAGGGCGTCGCTGATCTCGGCGGCGGCGTCGAGGTGCGCCTTGTCGATACCGCTGGTCTTGAGGAGGCGCCTTCCGGCTCCATCGCCGACCGTATGCGCAAGCAATCGGAAAAGGCCATCGTTGATGCCGACCTGATCTTGTTCGTGGTCGATGCGCGTGCGGGTGTCACGCCGGCTGATACGGCTTTCGCGCGGATCACGCGCGGCTCTGGAAAACCGGTCGTTCTGGTCGCCAATAAAGCGGAAGGCCACAAAGGCACCGACGGCTTCTACGACGCCTTTTCGCTTGGCTTCGGCGATCCGCTGGCGATTTCTGCCGAACATGGTGAAGGCATCGGCGATTTGACGGCTGAGATTGCGTCCGCCCTCGGTCTGAAATTGCCAACGCCCAAACGGCGCAGCAAAGACGCGCCGTATGACGACGAAGAGGAAGATGTCGCGCCTGAGAAAACCAAGCCGGTCCGCGTCGCCATCGTCGGCCGCCCGAACGCCGGCAAGTCAACGCTGGTCAACGCACTGCTCGGCGAAGATCGCATGATCACGGGGCCGGAGCCCGGACTGACGCGCGACAGCGTGCCAAGCGACATCATCTACAAGGGCCGTCCCATCCGCCTGATCGATACGGCGGGCTTGCGGCGCAAAGTCCGCATCACTGAAGAGGCCGAGAAACTCTCAGCCAGTGATGCGGTGCGCACCATTCGTTTTGCCGAGGTCGTCGTGCTGCTGATTGATGCCGAGCATCCCTTTGAGAAGCAGGATCTCACGATCGGCAGCATGGTCATTGATGAAGGCCGCTCGCTGGTCGTCGCGATCAACAAGTGGGACTTGGTGCAGGATAAGGCAAAGGCCCTCAAGGATCTCAAAGAGACGATCGGCAACAGCTTGGCGCAGGTGCCGGGGATCGCGCTGGTCACCATTTCCGCGCGCGGCGAAAAAGGCCTGGATCAGTTAATGGCGGCAATCGTTAAGACCTACGAGACCTGGAACAAGCGCGTCTCGACGCCGAACCTGAACCGCTGGCTCGGGGAAGCCCTGTCGCGCCATTCGCCGCCGGCCGTCTCGGGCCGACGCATCAAAATCCGCTATGTCACGCAGGCCTCGACCCGTCCACCGACGTTCGTGGCATTTTGTCAGCGGGCCGAAGCGATGCCCAATTCCTATTTGAAATATCTGGTCAATTCGCTTCGCGAGGCGTTCAATCTGCCGGGCGTGCCGATCCGCTTCAATTTGCGCAAGGGCGATAATCCGTTCGACAAGAAATAACTGGGCGTCCCAGGTGAAGCCTGAGGACGTGGCGCGCGTTCAATTGCGCCGCATCGGGGTGCCGCAGAGGCGCCATTATTTACGGTCAAGTGGCAGGCCGCTCACCATTAGCGCGGTGAGCCACCAGTATTGCGATGCTTCGGGTGCCGAAGCGGGGATCAGAGTAGAAGTTAGGGATTACACGGGTATGCGACAGATCTATATGGGAATGGCATTGGCTGCGGCGGTGTCGCTTTCCGCGACCGAAGCAATGGCTTTTTCGAAGAAGGTCGAGGACGCCTGTGCAGGCGACTATCAGACCTTCTGCTCTCAATACCTACCGCGCTCCACTAAGCTGCGTCGGTGCTTTGAAAGCAATCGCAAGGGCCTGTCGAAGTGGTGCGTGCGCGCGCTGGTCGATGCTGGCGAGGTGCCGGCTAAGTATCTCAAGAAGTAAGCAGCTGCGAAAAAGATAACGGGCGGGAGCATCAGCAGCAAACATAAAGAAGGCTGCCGCGCTCACCGCCCGCTCTCGGGCGTCAGCCGCATCTACTGGCGCCGCTCCGGACTGCAATAGATAGGTACTGCCAGCGGTCTTGCAAGAGCGCCGTTCAGATTATTTTTGCATGCGCGCCTGCTGCACAGTAGCGTCAGCCGAGTCCTCCTGCGGAAAGCGGCGTGCGCTGTGACTGAACTGACATCCAACGACAAGCCCTGCGACGTGATGTTCTACCATCTCGAACATCAGCCGCTTGAGCGCGTCTTGCCGACGCTCATCGAGAAGACGCTGGCGCGCGGCTGGCGCGCTGTCGTGCAGGCCGGTTCCGAGGAGCGCGTCGAGGCGTTAGACGCGGCGCTATGGACCTACGCAGAAGATAGTTTTCTGCCGCATGGAACCGCACGGTTGGGGCACGTAGCCGAGCAGCCCGTCTATCTGACAACGGGTGACGAGGTGCCGAACGGTGCAGGTGTGCGTTTCGTCGTCGATGGCGCCGTGCCGGCATCGTATTCGGGCATGGAGCGCATCGTGTTTCTGTTCGACGGCAATGACCCCGAGGCGGTCGCGACCGCGCGGACCCAATGGAAAGCCGCCAAAGCCGCCGGATGCGGGCTGACCTACTGGCAACAGACCGGCGGTGGGCGCTGGGAAAAGAAAGCCTGAGGGGTGTCCGGCCCCCGGCCTACGGCGATAGCTTGACAGCTGCGCCGGCAACCGGCTCAACACGCAGCCATGAATTACCGTCACTCCTATCACGCCGGCAACTTTGCCGATGTCCTCAAACACGCCATCTTGGCGCGCGTGTTGACCTACATGAAGCTGAAGCCGCAGCCGTTCCGCGTGATCGACACGCACGCAGGCGCCGGCCGCTATGATCTGGCTGGTATTGAAGCGTCGAAGACCGGTGAGTGGCGAGACGGCATCGCGCGTCTGCTGGAGAGCGATATACGCGCCGATGTGGCTGGTCTGCTGGCGCCGTATCTCGATGCGGTTGCAGCCGTCAATCCGCCTCGCGATGCCGAGAGCGCGCTGTCGTTCTATCCGGGCAGCCCGCTGATCGCGCGTTATCTGATGCGGGTCGGCGATGTGCTCGTTGCGAATGAACTGCATCCCGAAGATGCGGCGCTGCTGAAAGCCGAGCTGAAGCGCGCGCCCGATAGCAAGGTGATGGCACTCGATGCCTGGCTTGCCATCAAGTCGCTGCTGCCGCCGCCCGAACGACGCGGCGTCATTCTCATCGATCCGCCGTTCGAGCAGACCGATGAGTTCAGCAAACTTAAGGAGGCTGTGGCCAACGGCCTGCAGCGGTTTGCAAACGGCGTTTACGTGATCTGGTACCCGGTTAAAAATCGCGAGGCGGCCGACCGTTTGGTTGAAGAGGTTTGTAGCCTCGGGTGCCGCAAAGTGCTCGACGTGCGGCTGGCGATTTCTGCGCCGTTTGCCGGTCTCGGTCTGACGGAAACGGGCGTTCTGATACTCAATCCGCCATTCAGTCTGCGCGCAGAGCTGGAGGTCATTCTTCCGGCGATTGTGGCATGTCTCGCGCAGGGGCGAGGCGCAAATTTTAATATGCGCGAGCCTTTCGGTGCGGCGTAATCAGCTCCGCGTGGGTGCGTTTCGTCTTGCGCCCATTGCAAAATCACGCATAAATTGCGGGTACTACGCGGGATGCGCCATTCGACTCCCGTCGAATCTTGGCCGTGCCAAGCTCTAACGTGCCAGCCAAGATGCCCCGGGATGATCCACCGGTGCAGTCCGTTGGGCGGCTCTGCGGGACCTTATGCCCGGAATTCCTGCCGCCAGCATTGGTTGCACTGGGAGACAAGCGCATGCGCCAGACCGGCACGGTCAAATTCTATAACTCGCAAAAGGGTTATGGCTTCATCAAACCCGACGACGGGCAACGACGTGTTTGTGCATGTCACGGCCAAGTGGAGCGGTCGGGCATCGACGCAGTTAAACGAAGGTTTGCGAATATCGTTTGATACGGAACCCGATAAACGCGGCAAGGGTCCGAAGGCGGTTGATCTTCAGAAAGCCTGACGCGGCGGCGACGCTCTGCGGCGCAGGTCGGC
>JADJVG010000004.1 GCA_016716675.1 Hyphomicrobium sp. | reverse complement strand
ATGGAAGTGACGCTGCAAGACATCAATGCCGAGCAGCTTGCCAAGGGCATCGCCGGGCAAGGCAAACTGTTCAGCCGCAAGTTCAAAACCAAACCTCTGAAGGCCGCCGCCAAGCAGCGTCTGATCGCCGACCCGGAGGGAAAAGGGATCGCCCGCGCCGACGTCATCATCGAGGCGATCGTCGAACGGCTGGACGTGAAGCAGAAGCTGTTCGCGGATTTGGAAACCAAGATCAAGCCGGGCGCGGTGCTGGCGACCAATACCTCGTCGCTGAAACTCGAAGACATCTCCGCACCGATGAAAGACCCTGGCCATCTCATCGGTCTGCATTTCTTCTCGCCGGTTCCGCAGATGCCGCTGGTCGAAGTGGTGCGCGGATCGAAGACGCGCGAAGAGGAAGTGAAAAAGGGCGCCGCGTTCGTCACCGCAATCGACAAGTTCCCGCTGATCACCAAGGACGTGCCGGGGTTCCTCGTGAACAAGGTTCTGACGCCGTACATGTTCGCGGCGATGGAGCGCTTAGAGAAGGGCGAGGACAAGGAAAAGATCGACGAAGCCGCGCGGTCGTTCGGCATGCCGATGGGACCGATCGAACTCGCCGACAACGTCGGTCTTGATGTCTGCGCGCATGTGGCGAAGATCCTCGGCCAATCGAGCGAAGGCTCACGGCTTGATCGTCTCGTCGCCTCGGGCCGTCTCGGCAAGAAGACGGGCGAAGGGTTCTATACCTGGAAGGACGGTAAGCCGGTTAAATCCGCCACGCAGTATTCCAAGGCCGAACTCGACAAGCTGGGCCGCGAATTAATCGAGCCGATGATCGCTGAAAGCCGGAAGTCACTGGACGAAGGCGTTGTCGAAAGCGCCGATCTGGTCGATGCCGGCATGATCTTCGGCACCGGCTTCGCGCCGTTCCGCGGCGGGCCGTTACACTACAAATCAACACAGTCCCCCACCGATCAATCGTCCACGCGCGCAGCCGCAGAATAATCCGGAGACCGAAATATGACAGGCACCCTGCGGCGCGTTGCGGTCCTCGGCGGCACGCGCATCCCGTTCTGCCGTTCCAATCCGCTCTACGCCGATCTCTCGAACTCCAAGGATGATGGCGGCGGCGCTGAACGGCCTTGCCGATAAGTTCAAGCTCAAGGGCAAGCATATCGACGAAGTGGTCGGCGGCGCGGTCGTCACCCATTCCAAGGATTTCAATCTGGCGCGTGAAGCGGTGCTGTCGTCTAAGCTGGCACCGTCAACGCCGGGCGTCACGCTGATCCAGGCGTGCGGCACGAGCTTGCAGGCGGCGATGATGTCGGCGGCCAAGATCGCAACCGGTGAGATTGAAAGCGCGATTGCGGTTGGTTCCGATACAACCTCGGACGCGCCGATCGTGTTTACGAAAAAATTCTCCAAGCGCTTAGTGGACGTCGGCCTCGCCAAGACGCCGCTCGACAAGCTCAAAGTGTTCAAGGGGCTGTCGCCCGGCGAACTGGCGCCCCAGCCGCCGATGGTCTCGGAACCGCGCACTGGTCTTTCCATGGGGCAGCATTGCGAACTGATGGCGCAGGAATGGAAAATTCCGCGCCGAGCAGGATCAGTTGGCGGTCGAAAGCCACAAGAAGGCTGCTGCCGCTTATGCGTCTGGCTACATGGACGATCTGATGGTGCCGTGTGCGGGGGTGTATCGCGACAACAATCTGCGCGAGGATATTTCGCTCGAAAAGCTGGCCACCCTCAAGAACGCCTTCGAGAAGTCGGAGCGCGGCACGATGACGGCCGCCAATTCGACCCCGCTGACCGACGGCGCCGCTGCCGTACTGATTTCTTCCGAAGAGTGGGCCGCGAAGAACGGCATTCCTGTGCTCGCCTATCTGACATTCGGGCAGCATGCGTCCAACAACTTCGTGGCTGGCGAAGGTCTGCTGATGGCGCCGACAATTGCTGTTTCTAAAATGCTCGACCGGGCCGGATTGAAACTTCAGGATTTCGATTTCTATGAAATCCACGAAGCGTTCGCGGCCCAGGTTCTGGCGACGCTGAAGGCCTGGGAAGATCCGGCGTACTGCAAGAACGTGCTCGGCAAGGATGCGCCGCTCGGCTCGATCGACCGCGCCAAGCTGAACGTGATGGGTTCGTCGCTGGCTTTCGGGCATCCGTTTGCGGCGACGGGCGCGCGCATCGTCGCAAACCTCGCCAAATTGCTGTCGATTCACGGCGGCCGGGGCTTGATTTCGGTGTGTACGGCCGGCGGCATGGGGGTTACTGCCATCCTCGAAAGCGCCAGAACCGCGGATGGCGGAAAGGCGGCGTAGAACCGCGTACCGCCTGGGAAGACGAACGCTGGAAAATCGGCTACACCCTCGCGTCGGACGATGGAGGGTGAGGCACGATGGCGGCACACGATGTGAAACAGGTTGAGGCAGCGCGCGCGTTGGTGCGCGATATCGCGGCCAAACTTGATCTCAACGCCTGGGTGCGGTTGTGGGATGGAACACGGCTGCCGCTCGGCTCGGCGCCGACCGGGACGCTCGAAATCAAAATCGCCTCGCCCGGCGTGATCGGCGCCATCCTGCGCAAGCCGACGCTCGATACAATCATCCGCCAGTATGTCGAAAAAGGCATCGACTACTCGGGCGGGACGCTGATCGATCTGGGTCGCGAGATCAACGCGCGTGACCGCAACGCCAAGATCAAGCCACTCGATGCGCTCAAGGCGGCGGCAAAGTTGACGCCATTCCTGTTTGCCAAGCCGGAAGACGCGAAAGATGCGCACGGCTATGACGGCGACATCATTGGGCGCAAGCAATCGAAGCGCGACAATACGGGCTACATTTCGTTCCACTACGACTTGTCGAACGAGTTCTATGCGCTCTTTCTCGATCCAGACATGGTTTACACCTGCGCCTATTACACCGACTGGTCGAACGGCATTGAGCAGGCCCAGCACGATAAACTTGAGATGATTTGCCGGAAGCTGCGCTTGAAGCCCGGCGAGCGGTTTCTTGATATCGGCTGCGGGTGGGGCGCGCTGCTGTGCCATGCGGCGCGCTATCACGGCGTTAAGGCACATGGTGTGACCTTATCGAAAGAGCAGCTTGCGTTCGCTGAGGCGAAGGTGAAGCGGCTTGGTCTTCAGGATCAGGTGACATTCCAATTCATCGATTACATCAACCTCGAAGGCCAGTTCGATAAGATTGCGTCGATCGGTATGTATGAAGCGATCGGGTTGGAAAACATCGAACCCTATATGCGCAAGGTGCGTTCGCTGTTGACTGACGACGGGCTGTTTCTCAATCACGCCATCTCGCGCAAGGCCAAGAAGCAAAAGTTCTTCAAGGAGCGCGTGCGCCAGGAGCAGCGGGCACTGGCGAAATACATCTTTCCCGGCGGCGCGCTGGACGACATCGGCCACACCGTCGGCGAGATGGAACGCGCCGG
The DNA here is from genome assembly GCA_016716675.1 of Hyphomicrobium sp. Classification (GTDB taxonomy): domain Bacteria; phylum Pseudomonadota; class Alphaproteobacteria; order Rhizobiales; family Hyphomicrobiaceae; genus Hyphomicrobium_B. The sequence continues at coordinate 241,694 of JADJVG010000004.1, read as the reverse complement.
CTTCGAGGTTCACGATGTTGAAGGTTGGCGCATGCACTACGCCCGCACGTGCCGCTTGTGGTCAGAGCGATTGACCGCGCGTGAAGCGGAAGCCATTGCCTTGGTCGGCGAAGAAAAATACCGCATCTTCATCGCCTATCTGTCGGGCTGCGCTATTGCCTTCGAGCGCGGCACGGCCCGGCTTTTCCAGACGCTTGCCTCGAAAACCGCTAAGCGTCCGCCGGCGTTGCCGCCGACCCGCGCCGATCTTTACCGCTGAGGCTTGTTGCCGTCCTTGATCTGGCCGAGATGCGCGTCGCAGCGCTCGCGGATTTCGCCGAGTTCTTGCAGGGCGCGTTCTATGTCGCGCCGTTTGATTTCGAGGTTATCGATAGCCGCGGTGATCTTTTCGAGAAGCAGCCGGGTTTGCGCCTGCTGGCCGGGGTCGGCATCGTAGAGCGCCAGATACTGGCCAACGTCTTCGACAGTGAAGCCGAGGTTGCGGCCTCGCAGAATTAGGATCAACCGGGCGCGATCGCGTTTCGAATAGTGCCGCGACGTGCCGATACGCTCGGGTTGAATGAGGCCCCGGCTTTCGTAGAAGCGGATTGTGCGCGTGGTGATGCCGAACTCCTTGGAGAGATCGGAAATCGTAAAGGTGAGCTCGCTGCTCTGGCGGGCGCCGGCGCCTTTGGCGCGCGGCGGTTTTTCGGCTGAGCCCTGTGTCATGTGGATGCGCGACGCTTAACTTCCTCCGCCGCCAGCTCCTTCTTTGAGAGTTTTCCTATCATGGTCTTCGGTAGACTGTCGCGGAAATCGATCTCGGCGGGGAGTTCGATCTTGGAGATCTTGGTTTCGAGGTGGCGCAAGATTTCGGCTTTCGTTGCGGTCGCACCCGCTTTCAGCTTGATGAAGGCCTTCGGCGCTTCCCCGCGATAATCGTCCTTGATGCCGATGACGGTGACTTCCTCGACGGCCTCATGTTCGTAGATCGCCTCCTCGATGCGGCGCGGATAGACATTATAGCCCGAGCAGATGATCAGGTCCTTGATGCGATCGACGATCTGGAAAAAGCCGAACTCGTCCATGACGGCGACGTCGCCTGTGCGCAGGAAATCGCCGACGAACTGATTGGCGGTATCTTCGGGTCGGTTCCAGTAGCCCTTCATGATCTGGGGGCCCTTGGCGCACAGCTCTCCGCGCTCGCCGGGGGCCACTTCGATGGTCGGGTCTTGCAGGTCGCGCAGCGAGACGACCGTCTGCGGAATTGGCGGTCCGATCGAGCCAGCAATGACGCGGCCTTCGATCGGGTTACATGTAACGACGGGCGAGGCTTCCGACAGCCCGTAGCCCTCGACGACCTTGCAGCCGGCAAGCTTCTCGAATTTCAGCTTCACTTCGAGCGGCAGGGGCGCGCCGCCGGAAATGCAAAAACGCAGTGACGACAGATTGAAGGTTTTAATGTTCGGCGCATTCAGCATCGCCGTGAAGATCGTCGGCACCGCCGGCATCATCGTCGGCTTTTCCTTGTCGATCAGTTTGAGGGCGTCCTGGAGCTGGAAGCGGGCCATCAGGATGATCGTCGCGCCTTTGGCGATGCCGAGGTTCATTACGCCGGTCATCGCGAAGACGTGGAACAGCGGCAGCGCCCCCAGCACGCGCTCTTTGCCGGACACGAGGTCGGAGGCCCAAGTCACGATCTGTACGGTGTTGGCGTAGAGGTTGGCGTGCGTCAGCATGGCGCCTTTGGGCGTGCCGGTGGTGCCGCCGGTGTATTGAAGCACGGCCACGTCTTCCAGCGGGTCGATAGCAACTGGCTTAAGCGGGGTTGTGGTCTTGGCCAGCGCGGCGCCGTCGATCACCTTATCCCGGACCGGGGAGCTTGCAATGTTGGCCCGGTCTTTCTTCTTGAACAAAAGAAAGAGCTGGCGCGTCGGGGAGGGCAGTTCGGGGGCGAAGGGCACGACGAGGATACGCGCAAGAACGCCCCGCTGCACGAGCGCCTCGAGCTTCGGGAACAGTGCGGCCAGGTCATGCGTGACCATGATCTCGGTCTGGCTGTCGCGGACCTGAAAGCTCAGTTCTTCAAGAGTATAGAGTGGGTTGAAGTTTACGACCGTGCCGCCAGCCCGCAGAATGGCATAGTAATAGACGATGAATGTCGGGGTGTTGGGCAGGAACAGGCCGACTTTGGTGCCTTTTGTGACGCCGATTTGCTGCAGACCGGCCGCCACCCGGTTCACCAAGCTGTCGAGCTGGGTGTAGGTTGTTACCTTGCCCATAAAACTTATGGCTGAATGATTGGCAAAGGTGCGCGCCGCCTCTTGCAGGACAGTGGGCAGGGGCTGTGGGTTGATCGGCATGTCCCAGGCCACGCCCTCGGGGTAGTGGTCAATCCAGGGATAAGACGGCGTTTGCGGGCTTTGTGTTGAGGGCCCGGCCCCTGCGGACAGTCCGTTGCTCATTTTTCTCACCCAAATTGCCGTTCATCGGCCTGACGCGCACGCATGTCGCTCGTTCATCGGGGCACTGCTGTCGCATACCTCCTCCCTGAACAGGGGTTACGTACCGCGCTCGGCGGAGTATGCTTTGCCTGTGCGGCGTAATGTGCTCGAAATACCCCTCAAGTTGAACACTTTTTTTGAGGGGCGGCGCTGGTCCGGCCGCAGCCTGTTTACCAATCCCTGCTATGCCAACTTCCGGGGGCGGCGCGGCACAAGCGTCTGCGACCTGGGCGGAACTGGACTTGGCTGGCATTTAAGGTTATGTGACGGCCAATCTTGCAGGAAATCCGGTCTCGCTCTACCAAGAGATCAAGCAAAACGAGCCTCTTGCGAAATCGCAGAGGTGGGAGAGTCATATGGACGAAGTCGCGACAAAGATTATCGAAATCCTCAGAAAGCATATGAAGGAGCAGCGCGACGACATCGGTCTCGACACCGCTCTGACAGACCTGAAGATTGAATCACTCGACCTCGCGATGATCGTTTTCGATATTGAAGACGGTTTTGGTATCGAGATCCCGTACAATGCCAACGAAGACGTTGAGGACTTCAAGACCGTTGGTTCGGTCGTGGAACGCGTCAAGTCGTTGATGGCCGCAAAGGCTGGCTCAGCCGCAAAGGCTTGAGCCGGAATGCTTCCCGTTTAGTGGGGCATCTTATTCCATCCGCAGAGCCGTGCCGCGTGTTTTCGCGGCGCGCGCTTTCCTATACGAGAAAGTAGTGCGTCTATGAGCAAGACCAAAGCTGGTCGTCGCGTGGTCGTAACAGGCCTTGGGGTTGTGACCCCGATCGGCACGACCGTCGATGAATTCTGGTCGTCGATCCGCGCCGGAAAGTCCGGCGTCAGCGAACTGAGCGGTTTTCCGCTTGAGGATCTCAAGATCCTGATCGCCGCGCAGATCAAGGATTTCGACCATAAAGCCCGCCTGAAGCATTTCAAGCGCGACCGCATCATCACCATGGCCGACCGCTATTCGTGGTTCGCCGCTGCCGCCGCCGACGAAGCCGTGCGTATGGCCGGCATCGAAATGCCGCTGACCGATCCGTATCGTTCGGCCTGCATCATCGGCTCTGGCGCTGGTGGTTTGACAACCTTCGAGACCGCGTATCGCGATCTTTTCATCCATAACAAGCGCGCCACCCATCCGCTGACGCTGCTGCGTATCATCGGTTCGGCGGCCGCCGCTCATGTCGGTATCGAATTCGGCGTCAAGGGTCCGACGTTTGCAACCTGCTCGGCGTGTTCGACCGCTACCCACGCCATCGGCCTGGCGCGCGATTACATTCGCGACGGCGTCGTTGATGTTGCGATTGCTGGTGCATCTGAATCGGTCATCACGTACGGCACCATGAAAGCGTGGCAGGCACTTCACGTGCTGTCGCCGCAGGGCTGCTTCCCGTTCGCGAAAAAGCGTAACGGTACGGTTCTGGCGGAAGGCGCCGGCATTCTGGTTCTCGAAAGCTATGAGCACGCCAAGGCGCGCGGCGCGACGATCCTTGCCGAGCTCTCGGGCTTCGGCATGGCATCCGACAGCCAGGACATGGTCAAGCCGACCGTCGAAGGTCCGAGCGTCGCCATGCAGGATGCGCTGGATGATGCAGGCATCACCGCGGCTGACATCGATTATCTGAACGCCCACGGCACCGCGACCACCGACAACGACATCAACGAGACCAAGGCGATCCGGAACGTGTTCAAGCAACACGCAGAAAAGCTCGCTGTGTCCTCCACGAAGTCGATGACCGGGCACGCGCTCGGCGCAGGTGGCGGCATCGAAGCCGTTGCGTGCATCAAGGCCATGCAGGACGGCTTTGTTCCGGCCACCATCGGGCTGGATGAAGCCGGCGAGGGCTGTGACCTCGACTACATTCCGAACGTCGGCCGCGAGAAGAAAGTCACATACGCGATGTCGAACTCGTTCGCTTTCGGCGGCTTGAATGCCGTGCTCGTATTCGGCCCTCCACCAGCGTAACGCGCGGGCTTGCAGGGTATCAGCGTTGGAAAAGATGTGTCAGGCGGATCCAAAAGGTCCGCCTGAGTACTTTCCGCAGATTTAGTCAACATTGACGCAAAGCGCCGATCCCCCTTGTTTGAGGTTTCGGCAAGTGACAAGGTGCGCGCGCCGGTCATCAACGGGTGCCGGCGGACGTTTGCGGGGTCGAAATGCGCGAGGTGGTGATTACAGCCGGTGATGTCATCGTCAGGGCACGCCTGCTCGATACGCCGACTGCGGACACCATCTGGGCGGCGCTGCCGATCAAGGCATCAGCGCGCACATGGGGTGCCGAAGTCTATTTCGATGCGCCGGTCACGTCCGTCGCGGAGCCGGGTGCGCGAGATACAGTCAAGGCCGGACAGATTGTGTTCTGGCCGCAGGGTGACGCGATCGCAATTTGTTTCGGTCCGACGCCGTTGTCGCGCACAAAGGCTGAAATTCGTTTGGCTGGGCTCTGCAACGTATGGGCTGAAGCGATCGACGATGTCCGCCAGTTCAAGGCGGTGCACGCGGGTGAGCCGATTTCGATTTGCCAGTCGCGGAGCTAGCGCACCGTGTTTTCGTCTTCCCGCTGTTTGAAGAACGTCACCTCGATTGCGGATCTACATGCGCTTGCGCGCCGCAAAGTGCCGCGCAACTTCATCGATTATTTCGAGGCTGGGTCTTACGCCGAACAGACGCTGGCTGCGAACCGCACGGCCCTTGATGACATCCACTTCCGCCAGCGCGTTCTGGCGGGCGCTAACGATCGCGAGCTGACGACCACGTTGCTCGGTCAGCCGGTCGCCATGCCGCTTGCGCTGGCACCGATCGGCATGATGGGCATGGCGTTTCGCGATGGCGAAATCGAAGCCTGTCGCGCGGCTCATGCGGCCGGCATTCCATTCACACTCAGCACCATGTCGATCTGTTCGATCGAAGACGTGGCGGCGGCGGTGACAAAGCCGTTCTGGTTTCAGCTCTACATTATGAAAGACAAGGGCTTCATTCGCGCCTTGATCCAGCGCGCCAAAGCTGCGCGGTGCAGTGCGCTGGTGTTGACGGTCGATCTGCAAGTGCTTGGGCAGCGCCACCGCGATATCAAGAATGGTCTGACAGTTCCCCCGGAAGCGCGTCTCAGCACCATCACGCAGATCGCGACCAAGCCAGAGTGGGCATTGAGCGTGCTGGGCGGCAAGCGTAAGACGTTCGGCAATCTCGCCGGTCATATCGCCGGGGCGGACGGTATCGTCTCGCTGTCGAAGTGGACGGCGGAGCAATTCGATCAGGCGCTCAGCTGGCAGGATGTCGAGTGGGTGCAGAGCCAGTGGCAAGGCCCGCTGATCCTCAAAGGCATCGCCGACGTCGAGGATGCCAGAATTGCGGCGAAGAGCGGCGCGTCGGCGATCGTCGTCTCCAATCACGGTGGCCGCCAGCTCGATGGTGCGCCGGGGGCGATTACGCAGCTACCACGCATTGCGGACGCGGTGCGCTCTGACATCGAGATCCTGTTCGACAGCGGCATCCGGTCCGGCCAGGACGTGATGCGCGCCTTGGCGCTCGGCGCGCACGGCTGTCTGCTTGGCCGCGCCCCGCTCTTCGGCCTCTGCGCCGCTGGTGGAGCAGGCGTCACGAAGGCGCTCGACATCATCCGCAAGGAACTCGACGTGACCATGGCGTTGACCGGCGTCAAACGCGTCGCCGACATCGACCGGCGCGCGCTGGCGGATTGAATAGCGGCTCGTCGGTCGAGCCGACGTGCTGAATGCATGTGCAATGTTGCGCTATTTGGCTCCGCAAAAGACCTATTACGCAAAAGTAGGCCGGCAACGCTGGTCGTCGCATTCTTCGGACGTGGCCGGAGCATTCTTGTGCAACGACAAAGGGTTGAGCGCGATACCATCGTGAAACTTGGGATTACAGCTTGGCGAGCAGTCGGCGTCGTTGCAAATGGTTCCGGTTCTGTTTCCCGACGTGACGGCATGTCGTTGCATGATGTTAGGGCAATGCGTGTCGCCGGGATGCGCGATGAAGGCAATCGCTGCGACCAAAGCGCAGCCCATGCAAAAACGCTCTGCGCGACCAAACTGCGTGAAACCTTACGTTGGATTGCGCGTTACTGGCGCCATGGCATCGTTGTCGGCGACAGCCATGCGCGTTTTCAATGCAAGCTGAGGCGATGTAGTCGCACATGGCACGTATCACATGCAGAGTCTGATCGTTGGCAAGGCAATTTCAAAAATAGACACCTTCGCCTGAACATATGCTGCGAATACCTGCCATTGCTACCGCGCCTCCAAATTGGAGCCAGCCAATGGGAAGTTCTCAGACCACACAAGCGTCCTCCCCGCATCGACTTCTATAAGCTCGACAATGCTCTTTATGGCGAACGTCCAATATGAGAAAAAGGGCGCAATTGCTTACGTTACTGTCAATCGCCCCAAAGTTCTCAATGCCCTCAATTCAGCGACGTGGCAGGACTTGCAGTGGGCATTTGAGGATGCACGCGATGACGCTGCGGTGCGCGGCGTTATTCTGACGGGCTCCGGCGACAAGGCATTCATCGCCGGCGCGGATATTGGTGAGCTTCGTAAAATCACATCATTTGACGCCGAACAGTCTAGCCGGTTTGGCCAGGACGTTCTTGATCTCATCGAAAACCTCGGCAAGCCGGTTGTCGCGGCCGTCAACGGCTTCGCGCTCGGCGGTGGTTGCGAGACAGCAATGGCCTGCACGATTCGGATCGCGGTCGAGAGTGCCACATTCGGCCAGCCCGAAGTTAGACTGGGGCTCATCCCCGGCGGCGGCGGTACGCAGCGGATGCCCCGCCTGATTGGTAAGGGTCGCGCGCTCCAATTAATTCTTTCTGGGGAACTAATTCCGGCCTCAGAAGCTTATCGCATCGGGCTCGTCAACGAAGTGGTTGCCGCAGACCGGTTGATCACACGCGCTGAAGAAATCCTGAAGCAGATTGCCTTGAGTGCGCCTATCGCTGTGAAACTCGCGCTGGAAGCCACCAATAAGGGCATGGAAACCAGCCAGAGCGAGGGCTTGCTGCTTGAGGCTGCCTACTTCGGCCTCTGCGCGGCGACTGAAGACAAAAAGGAAGGCACGACAGCCTTCCTCGAAAAACGTGTGCCTCATTTCATAGGGCGCTGAATACGGCGGCTACCGCCAGAGGGACAAAGGCGACCAGATCCGGTTGTGGATCTGGCGAGTTTTAGCGCGGGCCAGGCGCGGTCGCTGACTTCGGGGCCGACGCAGCGCCCCCCGGGGCCAAGCGCTTGCACCTCGAATATGATGATGTGGAGCAATGGAATCCGCGGCTGATTTATGCCGACCTATCGGGCTTCGATATTACGTCCTATTGGGCGAGTAGCGGCCTGCTGTCGATGACACGAGATAGAGGTGCGCCGCCGACTTGGCCTGTGGCCGGGAGTGGTGACAACGCGACCGCAGTCGGCCTTTATTCAGCGATCGTAACGGCGCTTTATAATCGGCAACGGACCGGCAAGGTCGCACACGTTACCACGTCGCTGCTTGCCGAGGGCGTCTGGCCTGCAAGTGTGTCGATCCAGGCCGCACTTTGCGATGCTTAGTTCTTCGGACTTCATGATCGCAAGAATCCCGCCAATGCAGCCATGAACGTCTACCGCGCGGCTGCCGACACTTGGTTCGTTCTCATCGTCACGTCAGACAAATTGCCGGCCGTGGCTGAGGCGATCGGGCGCCCTGATCTGCTGACAGATCCGCGGTTTTCAGATCCGCAGAAGTTGACAGCGAACATGGAGCAACTGATCGCCATCCTCGACGATGTGTTTGGCGTGCAACCGATGGCGCATTGGTACGATGTGTTCAACAAGGTGCGCGTTACGTTCGGTGTCGTGCGTGGGCCGGAAGAGGTCGTGGCCGATCCTCAGTTGAAGCTCAACGATATCGTCGTTCCTCTCGAGGGCGCTGGCGGCAAACTCACCTCGACGATCAGTAGCCCAATTCAAGTGCATGGCGTCAAAAAGGTGCCTGCGAAGCGGGCTCCGGAACTTGGCGAGCACAACGACGTTATACTCTAGCAGTCGGGGTTCAGTACGGCAGATGTCGATCGCTTACACGCGAGGGGCACCGCGCCGGCAGCCAAGAAACGCAAGGCATAACGCAGCGACGGACCGCCGACTGCGGCTTGCCGCGCGGGTGTTAGAGGAACTGAAGAGTCAATAATGGACGATATTCTCACCGAGCTTACCGGCACCATTCTCAAGGTCCAACTGAACCGCCCGGTCAAGAAGAATGCTATGACTGGGGCGATGTACGCGACACTCGCCGATGTCTTCAAAGACGCGAACGCGTCGGATCGCGTGCGTGTTGTGCTCTGGCATGGGGCAGGAGATTGCTTCTGTTCTGGAAACGATGTCGAAGATTTTTTGAAGAACCCGCCAGGCCCAGGGCAGTCTCCGCAAGAAAGCCTCATGCAGGCGCTGCTGGACTTCGATAAGCCGCTGGTCGTAGCCGTGGACGGGAAGTCTACCATCTCGTGTCGGAGGGGTACATCAGCGCGGCCGACGTCGATACAGCTCTGTGCTGGGAACCGGGTCTGCGATGGGGCATCATGGGCAATATGATGCTGAACCATCTCGGTCGCGGCGCTGGCGGCATTGAGCATTTTTTCCAGCAGTTCACCGGCCCGATGACGGCTTGGTGGAAAACGCTTGGCTCACCTGTACTCACCCCTAAGGTGCAACAGAAGCTTATTGCCAGCGTGCGTGCCGAGGTTGCTACGCCCAGCGTAGATGAGCTCGCAGCGGAGCGGAACTAGATGCTGCTCGGGCTACTTGAGCTGCGCCGTAAGTTTGATCAACGGCAGGGTTGATGCCGGGACATTTGTTCTTTCGCGACTTGGATTGCCAGTCGCCGTTTTGAGTATAAGTTAGCGGTAAAAAGCAGATCGTCTCTGTAGACCGCGCTGGGTTTCAAGCCAATGGAGGGGGCGTCGTCCGTGAAAGTCATTTCTTGGATCGTCGGGATCGGAGTGCTGGCAGCGCTGGCCGTCGTGCTTTATCTGGCAACGCTCCCGCCGCCGTTGACGGTCCAGGGCGAAGTCTCAGCCGATCGGGTGGATATCAGCCCACGGGTTTCCGGCCGCATCGCCGAGCTGAACGCAGCTGTCGGCGATACGGTTGAGAAAGGTGCCGTGATTGCAACTCTAGATAATCCGCAGTTACAGGCGACCGTGTTGGCTTCCGACGCTGCATTGGCGGTGGCCAAAGCCGACAACGACCGCATTAACAGTACCCGGCCGGAGACGATCGCTGCACGCAAAGCCGAGCTTGCCGCCGCCGTTGCTGATGTGACGCTTTATCAGGAGACCTACGACCGCCAAGCGCATCTGGTAAAAAATGGCAACACGCCGCAATCGCGCGTCGATGAGGCAACGCGAAACCTTGAAGCCGCAATCCGCAAGCAAGAGTCGGCGGAAGCGGGGTTGCAACTTGCCACGACCGGCGCCAGCCCAGAAGAGAAGGCGCTCGCTGCCGCGCAAGTCAAACAGGCCGCCGCCGTCTTGAAGCAACGGGAAGTCGATGTTGCCGAACTCGTCGTTCGGGCACCGGTTCAGGGGCAGATCACCACGCGGGTTGCTGAAATCGGAGAGAACTTCAGCGCTGGTGCGCCACTGTTTTCTCTGATCGCCATGAACAACCTCTGGCTCACCTTCAATCTGCGTGAAGACCTTTTGGCGGGCCTCAAGATCGGCGACACTTTTTCTGTGACTATTCCGGCGCTGAAGTCCAAGTCCGTGCCCGTCAAGGTCACCTTGATCAACGTGCAGGGACAATACGCAACTTGGCGGGCGACACGTGCAACGGGTGATTTTGATCTTCGGACTTTTGAGGTTCGTGCGGTTCCCGTTGAGCCGCTGGACGGCCTCCGTCCTGGGATGAGCGTGATTGCCGCCTGGGCTGACAGGGGGCGTTGATATGCTCCCGCGTAGCGCCATCCGGCCGGGCTTCTTGCTGGTCTTTGGCCGCGAACTGCGTTGGCTGAAGCGCCGCCCGCTGCTCGTGGTGCTGACGACGGTGCTTCCCCTGGCGCTGATGGGCCTGCTGATGCTCGTGTTCAGCCAAGGCCTTGCTACTCGTTTACATATTGGCGTGCTCGACCTCGACGGCTCGGACCTTTCGCGCACCATTGTACGAACTGTCGACGCCACGGCCGATGACGCGGTCGCGGTGCGCGTTGCCGATCTGGCCGAGGGCCGTCAGAAAATTCTTTCGGGCGAAGTTTCCGGCCTGTTGATGATTCCGGAAAACCTCGAACGCGATGTCTTTGCAGGCCGCCGGCCAGAGGTCGTGTTCTTCTATAATACTCAGATGTTGACCACGGGAAACCTTGTGCTGCGCGGCGTGAGTGCAGCAGTGCCGAGCGTGGCAGCCGGCATTCGCCTATCGCTGCGGACCGCGCAAGGCCAACCGATCGAGGCGGCGAGGTCGTCGCTGTCGCCGATACCGGTTCAGACACACCCGTTGTTCAACCCGACGATGAATTACATCTATTTCCTTCTGGCCGCGACATTGCCCACTGTCTTGCAAATCATCATCGTGACTTCTTCTACGTATTCGGCCGCGATGGACTTCGAGACCAATCATCGCCTGCGGATCTTGCGCCGTTTGGGCGGCGGTCTATGGCCGGCGTTTCTGGGCAAGATCGTCCCCTATACGTTTGTTTACTTGGCGGTGCTTGGCACGGCGGATGCGGTCATGTTCGGCGTGCTCGGTCTGCCGTTGCACGGAAGCCGCGGACTTTTGCTGCTGGCCGGCGTGCTGTTCATGCTGTCATGCCAAATGCTGGGAACGTTGCTGGCACTGGTCGTGCACCCCATGTCGTCGGCGATCGGAATTGGCGCCCTGCTGACGTCGCCCGCATTCGGTTTCATGGGGATCGGATTTCCACGCATGGGCATGAGTATGTTCGCCTACAGTTGGGGCGCATGTCTGCCGGGCACCTGGTACTTGACGGCGCGGATTGATCAGATCGTCCGCGGCACCCCCGCCGATTTGTCGATGAAGCCTATTTTAATCCTCGCAGGCTTCGTCGTCGGATTGACTGGGTTGGTCGCCCTAAAGCTAGAGAGTATTCGCAGCGCCACCGACCGGCGGCGTCTCAGCCCGCCGAGCGCGCCACCGTCGGCGCAAATGGTTGAGGTTGCGCCATGAGCGGCATCTTTGGTGTCATGACCACCGCACTGCGCAACGTCTTCACGGTGCGGCCGGCATTCACGACGATGATCCTCGCGGTTATCGTCTATGCGGCTCTGTATCCCCAGCCCTATCTCAACGAAGCCTTGCGCAATGTGCCGATTATCGTCGTCGATCATGATGGAACCGCGAGCAGCCGTGACCTGATCCGCCGCATCGACGCGACGCCCGACGTTGCGGTGGCGATGACGCAGCCCGACATGGTCAGCGCCGAGCGCGCGGTCCATGCCCGGGAGGTCTCCGGTATTCTGGTGATCCCACAGTATTTCGAGCGCGACGTGCTGCACGGACGAGCCTCGCCGATCGCACTTTATGCGGATGCCAGTTATTTCCTAATCTACCAGCGCGTTTCGGGGGCGGTGAACGGCGTAGCACGCACCATGGGTGCCGAAGTCGAAGCAGCCCGGCTGATCGGTGCAGGCGTTGATACCGGGCTCGCGACCGCCGCATCCGACCCGATGCCGCTCACCGCGATCGCCTTATTCAATCCGCAAGGCGGGTACGCGACCTATGTGCTGCCGGCAGCATTGATCCTCATTCTGCAGCAGACGCTGCTGATTGGCGTAGGCTTGATTGAGACGAGCACGAACTCACCGGCGCAAAAACAACAAGAACCGCAGGCCGGTGCGATTCAAACGCTTCTCGGCAAATGGCTTGCTTACCTCATTATCGAAACGCCAGCATTCGTGCTCTATCTCATCATACTGCCCTATCTCTGCGGTATTCCGCGTCTAGGCCCGTTCATCTGGGTGCTGGTGCTTGCGGTGCCGTTTATTCTCGCGGTGAGCGGCTTGGCGATGGCCGTCGCGGCGGCAATGCGCGATCCGCTTGCCGTACAACTTGCATTGGCTGCGTGTGGGTTGCCGTTTTTCTTACTCGCGGGCTTCGCATGGCCCAATGAAGCCATCCCCGAGGGGGTGAAAATGTTTGCGATCTTCATACCAAGCACATCCGCAATTGATGGCATCGTTCGCGTCTCGCAGATGGGCGCGATGCTATCCGACGTCCGCTCCCAAGTGCTGACGCTCTGGGGATTGGCATTGCTCTATGGTGCGATTGCCGTCGCCATTAATGCGCGGCGTGCGGCCGGTTATCGCGCCGCTCTCGCCCGTTCTGCCACCGTCGCGGATTGAGATCGATCAGTTCGCCCCTGGCAGCTCCGGGAGGCGCAGCTAACAGGGGGGCTGACACGAGTGCCGAACCGAGAAACGCCGGACCGGGAACGATGGGCGCACGCGCGTAAGGCGGCCTGCCAATACCCTACATGACGATCACAGAAAACGTGGTGGGCCCGCCAGGATTCGAACCGGGAACCAGACGGTTATGAGCCGTCAGCTCTAACCGTTGAGCTACGGGCCCCACCCGGACGTGCCTCATAACAGAGTTCTGCGCTCACCGCGAGGGTGCGAAATCGCCTGCAAAAAATTGTGGCGATTAGCCCAAGGTTTGCCGCTATTTCTCCGTCTGAGAACGGTAGGGATGGCTTCTAAACCACAGGACCAGAAACCATGATTCGCATAACTGCCGTACTTGCCGCCGCAGCCCTGTTGAGCAGCGCAATTGCCGCTCCCCTGTCAGCCGAGGAAAACACGATGGCCCGCACGATCACCGTATCAGCATCCGGAACGGTTTCGGCCGTGCCCGATGAGGCTTCCATTTCAACGGGCGTCACGAGTGAAGCCAAAACAGCCAAGGATGCGCTGACGGCAAACACTGCGGCGATGAAAAAGATGATCTTCGACCTCAAATTCAAAGGCGTCGACGACAAGGACATCCAGACGACCCAGTTCAACGTAGAGCCGGTTTATGTCTATCCGAAGGAAGGACAGCCGCCGACAGTTACAGGCTATCGCGTAACCAACATGCTCGGCGTGCGCGTCCGCAATCTCGACAAAGTGGGCGACGTGCTCGACCAGCTCGTCACGTCCGGCGCCAATCAGATGCATGGCATTTCGTTCGACGTCAGCAAAGCCGAGACGCTGAAGGACGACGCTCGCAAGGATGCCATGGCCAATGCCCTTCGGCGCGCCAAGTTGCTTGCTGGCGCCGCAGGCGCCGAGATCGGTGATGTGATGCAGATCTCCGAAGAGACGACCTATCACGGACCACAGCCGGTGGTGTTCGCCAAGCGCGCGGCGATGGCAGCTGACGCGGTGCCTGTCCAGCGTGGCGAACAACAGCTTGAAACGAGCGTCACGGTGACGTGGAAGCTGAAGTAGGCGCCACGCCACTTGCCATTCAGATGAGCTTTACAGTCTCGACTTTGACGCCGCTCATCGGGCTACCCGGCTGGCTCGTCCAGTCTGTGTAATTGCGCATCTCGCCTGTCTCGCGCACATGGCGCAGGCGGGCGAGATCGATTCTGGCCGACACCCATTCGGCCGCATTGAGCTTGCCGCAGGCGATCACGCCATCATCCGAAACGCCGTGCTCGGATGGCACATAGATGCCCGCGGCGCCATTGTTGAAGTCAACGGCCGGTGACCACGGCGCATCGCCGACGGTCGGGCTCTGAACCGTGCAAATAGTATTCTCAAGAGCGCGGGCCATCGATCCAGTGCGGACGCGATGGTAGCCGGAAATCCGTTCCGTGCAGGACGGCACGAGAACGACGTCGGCGCCGGCTTCCGCCATGGCACGCACCAGCAGCGGGAATTCGCTGTCGTAGCAAATGGCAATTCCGAAGGTTCCGATGCGGGTTCTGAAGACGCGCACCGGTCCGCCCGCCGAGATGCCCCAGCCGTGCTCGAACGGCGTCATGATCAGCTTTTCCTGTTCGCCGATTTGGCCATCAGGCGTCACGAGTTGCGTCGCGTTGACGAAGCGGCCGTCGGACTTCCGCACCGGCCCCGAGCCGACCAGGATGTGGACGTTGTGGCGCTTGGCGAGGTCGGCGTGTAGCGCGACGCGCGACGCGGCCAGCTCCGCGACTTTGTCGAGCGTGATCGTGAGATCGCTGTAGACCTCAGGCCCGAAACACGCGGCCTGTTCGATGGCTGCATATTCCGGAAACACCAGAAGCTCCGCGCCCGTTGCGGCGCCGGACTTCACCCACAGCGCGATCTTGGCTTCCCATTCGGCGAGCGATTTCGGTTGGCCGATCGGATATTGCGCGGCTGCGACGTGCAATACGGGGTGAGCATATGTGATCTGGGACATCAGAGCTTTTTCATCCAGAACTGCATCTGATGGCGCGTTTCGTGCGCCTGGTTGATGTCTTTCCAATCGTAGGTGGCGACGATCCCATCAACCGGGTGATAGCCGCGCTTGTTCCAGAAGGGGTCGAGGGGCGCGTAGTCGGCGGGTTTCAACGGATGGTCGTCAGGGCGCACGACGCGGCAGAAGGTCGAATGCGTGAAGCCGCCGAGGGCATAGGCCTGGGCTTCGCGGCCGTCGAAAAACGCGTGCCCGAGGCCGTAGCCGCGATGGCTTTTGAGCAGCACGCTCTCGCCGCAGTAGAAGATCTTACTGAGATCGTAGCCTGCCTTGCGGAACGGTTCGCCGAATTCGTCGGCGTGTTCGATCATCGGCGCGGCGGTGGATGCGCCGACCATGTCCTTGCCGTCGTAGGCGGTGATGACGACCGCGCCCTTGGCGGCGGCAAAATTAGCGAGATACTTTTCTTCGTACTCAAGCGTGCCATCGTAGAGGTACGGCCAATCGCGGAATACGACCATGCGCAGGCGCGCGAGATCGGGCAGGATGGCGTATATGTCGGCACCCGTGACCGATTTAACGTCCAGCTTATTCTTGTCAGGCTTCATGGGCGGCTTCCTAGCGGGCGAGCGGATTTGTTCGTGCTTTATACGCCTTCGGCCTTGCCGATGGCCTTATTCTTGGCGTCGGTGATCACGATCACCGGCTTATGCTTCTTGGCCTCGTCGGGCGTCATCTGGGCATAGGCGCAGATGATGAGCTTATCGCCGACGCAGGCTTTGCGCGCGGCGGCTCCGTTGAGACCGATCACGCCGGAGCCACGCTTGCCTTCGATGACATAGGTCGCGAAACGCTCGCCGTTGTCGACGTTGTAGATTTCGACGCGCTCGTTCAGCAACAGGCCGGAAGCTTCGATCAGGTCGCGATCGATCGAGATCGAGCCTTCATAATGCAGATCGCATTCCGTCACATTGGCGCGGTGGATTTTGCATTTGAGCAGCGTGAGGTGCATTCAACGTCCTCGTTGGAAATAGTACGGCGCGGCGGATCTGTGATCCGCGCGCGCTGCTCATTGAAGGATAGCAGTTCTGCTTAACCGGCGACCTGCGTGATCCAGTCGGTCAGGTTGTAATACGTGGTCACGCGGGCGATCTTGCCGTCGCGGATCTGGAAAATGTGCCGGCGGGCAGCACATACTTCTGACCCTTGGCCGGCGGCAGACCTTCTTCCGAATTCTTATAGATGCCATGCACGTTGAATTCAGCGGAGGCGCGCGTCGCATCCTTCGACACCATGACCACGATGTCCTTCAGCTCTTCCTTGTAGTTGTGGTCCATGCGGGCGTTGAATGCCTTGAACTTGTCCTTGCCCTGGCGGCGCTCGCCCTGGTTCACGTCGTGGATCACGTCGTCGGTCAGAAACGCCAACATGCCGTTGCTGTCGCCCTTATTGAACGCTGCATAGTAGTCGCGAATAAGTTGGGCAGTCTTGGCGCGGGCTTGGCTCTCTGGCGTGGTGTCGGACATAGGGCGGCTCCCAAAATGTGTGTGGCGGATTCACATCGTTCTTTAGCAGTATGGGCCCCCCTGTTCCAATCGCTTCTCTCCCGCGGTAAACGCGACATTTTGGGAGCTAAATGGGTCTCGCTTGCGGCGGTCAGCCGAAGCGCTCTGGAACGGGACGAATGGCGCGCATCGACAGTCTCTTTGTCACGCACCTCTATCGCGAAGAACTCAGAACCGCGCCAGCGCGACGGCTTCTGAAAGAGCTTGAGCATTCAGCGCGCGTAATCGCAGAAGACGATATTGCCGGCCAGAATTGGGCAATTGCAAATCAATATCCAGGCTATACGTCGTATGCTTCTCTCACCGATTTGCCGGAGCGCGATCCGGCATTTGCCGAACTCGTTGAAATTCTCGACGAGCATGTG
Source organism: Hyphomicrobium sp. (assembly GCA_016716675.1). Taxonomy (GTDB): domain Bacteria; phylum Pseudomonadota; class Alphaproteobacteria; order Rhizobiales; family Hyphomicrobiaceae; genus Hyphomicrobium_B. The sequence continues at coordinate 224,902 of JADJVG010000004.1, read as the reverse complement.
GCGGCATTTGTGCGCGCCGCTGATTTCGATTTGGCCGGGCGAAAGCTGAAGCTCAACAGCATCTGGATTAACATTCTCGATCCCGGCGGATATCACGGCAGCCATCTCCACCCGCATTCGGTGGTCAGCGGCACGCTGTATCTGGTGTTCCCGAAAGGCGCGAGCGCGATCAAGTTCGAAGACCCGAGGCTGGGGCTGATGATGGCCGCGCCGCCACGGAAGTCGAAAGCGCGGCCGAGCAATCAAACGTTCGTAAGTGCCGAGCCGGCCGCTGGCACGCTGTTGCTCTGGGAGAGCTGGTTGCGCCACGAGGTGCCGTTGAACGCCGCCGACAGCGAGCGCATATCCATTAGTTTCAACTACGGGTAGTGGTTCTGCAGAAATGCAACTGTGTGATTTGCTTCAAGATTTTGATCAATCGTTGGTTGTGGCGCGATATACTCAGGCTTCAGAATCGTTTTGGACCTTGCGATGCCGCCACGCAAAACGAAATTGGATGTCGTCTCGATCGCCGCCAATGACTTGGTGGGGGATGCCTCCGCAACCTATGGCATCGATGAAGCACCGGCGGCGTTTGTCCATGCGTCTGGCGATGAGGTCAGGTTTTCGGAAAGCGTCGCTCTGATGCGCTCGTTCAGTCTGATCGACGATGCCGCCGACCGCCAGCAGGTCATAGCGCTCGCCAGGCGTCTTGCCGCGCGCGATTAGGCGGCGCCCCGGTCATCAATTGGCGAAGCCGCGTCTCAGCCGGTAGCCGCCCTGGCCGTTCTTCTCAAACTGTTCTTCGATGTCGGGATGGCGCAGCGGCGTGGGGCTGTCGTCGGGCAGCAGGTTCTGCTCAGAAACGTAGGCGATATAGGTGTTTTCAGCGTTCTCGGCGTACAGGTGATAGAACGGCTGATCCTTGCGGGGCCGGATTTCCTCGGGGATCGCCAGCCACCATTCCTCGGTATTGTCGAACTCGGGATCGATGTCGAAGATCAAGCCGCGGAATGGAAACAGCCGGTGGCGGACCACCTGCCCGACAGAGAACTTCGCGTGTTTGATCTGGGGCATGTTGAACTTCGGGTTTGCGGCGACGGCCAATCCACTAAGAGATGGCCGTCGCTGCATTGTTTTACAATCCGAATGCGGCGGCGCGTTCCGGGTCTTTGGTGGCGACGAGCTTGGCAAGATCGACGATGACCTTTGCCTGCTTCCAGGTGGCGTCGTCCTGCATCTTGCCGTCGATCATGACCGCGCCGGTGCCATCCGGCATCGCGTCAAGAATGCGCTTGGCGAACTTGACCTCATTGACGTCGGGCGAGAACACGCGCTTGGCGATGTCGATCTGCGTGGGGTGCAGCGACCACGCGCCGAGGCAGCCTTGCAGGAACGCGTTGCGGAACTGAGCTTCGCATGCGGCGCTGTCCGAGAAGTCGCCAAAGGGGCCATAAAACGGCTTCAAGCCATAGGCGAGGCAAGCGTCTACCATCTTGCCGACGGTGTAGTGCCAGAGGTCCTGCTGGTAGAAATTGCGCTGGGCGCCGCCGTCTTTGCCGGCATCGGCGAGCACGCCGTAGTCCGGATGGCCGCCGCCGACGCGCGTCGTCTTCATGCCGCGCGAGGCGGCAAGGTCGGCCGGGCCAAGGCTCATGCCGTGCATACGCGGCGACGAGGCGGCGATGGCTTCGACATTATTCACGCCTTCGGCGGTTTCGAGAATGGCGTGGATCAGGATCGGCTTCGTGACGCCGTGGCGGGCCTCAAGCTGTGCCAGCAACTGATCGAGATAATGGATATCCCAGGGGCCTTCGACCTTCGGCAGCATGATGACGTCGAGTTTATTGCCGGCGGCCGCCACGACTTCTGTCACGTCGTCGAGCACCCACGGTGAGTTGAGGCAGTTGATACGCGTCCACACGCCCGTCGTGCCGAAATCGTTCTGCGTGAGCATCTCGATGAAGCCCTTACGCGCATTTTCCTTCTGGTCGAGCGGCACGGCGTCTTCGAGGTTGCCGAGGATCACGTCGACCTGGGAGGCGATATCCTTAATTTTGGCGCGGATCTTGTCGTTGTGCGGCGGGATGAAGTGGATCATGCGCTCGAGCTTGACGGGCAGCGCGCGATACGGTTCCGGGGCGCCGATGGCGAGGGGAGAGAAGTGCTTGGCGGGCGTGCGTGTCGAAGCCATGGGGCGCTCTAATCCTTCAGCTTTTGCGGAAAAATGAATGGCCGCACCATAGTGGTGGACGCCCCCCTGTCAATGTGGCGGACGGTCGGCGCTGGGGTTTCGTCCGTGCAGATCTGATCAAGACAAACAAAGTTTTTGCGACCGGTTCCGCACGGAACAGCGGCGCTTTGAACCTTGCAGCATGGTGGAGCGACTGAAGCTCAACCGCCTGACCCAGGCAACGGAGACCGCCATGACCCCGATCGCCACCGCATTTGCCGCCCGCGCCGCAGTAACCGCCGCCATCGCGCTGGGCGGTCTGTTCACCACCCCATCCGACGCCAACGCCTTGAGCCTGCGCGTTAAGCTCGCTTGCGCCAGCGACTACTATAAGCACTGCAGCGCCTACAGCCCGGGCAGCTCGGAAGTCCGCCAGTGCATGCGTGCGGTTGGCGCTGGCCTGTCTCGCGGTTGCGTTGATGCGCTGGTGTCCGCCGGTGAAGTCTCAAAGGCGGAAGTCGAGCGCCGCCGCTCAGCCTCGCAGACGGCGTCGCGTTAATCTTTGCCGCAATGGCGTGCCGCCGCCTCGCGGTCGGGTTAAGGGGCAGCGGCACGCCATTCCATTAACGGGTCATTCGGAATGCAGAGGTTGAAGGGATAGGCGCGGCGCTGCTTCAGGCCCCGCGCCTAGCCGGCAAAATCCAACACATCGGAGAATTTATTTGGGCCGGTTCCGCAGGGAACAGCGGCGTTTTCGGCCGTGGGGCATGGTGGGGTTACTGAAGCTCAACCGCCTGACCCAGGCAACGGAGACCGCCATGACCTCGATCGCCACCGCATTTGCTGCCCGCGCCGCAGTAACCGCTGCCATCGCCCTGGCCGGTATCTTTGCCACCCCGTCGGATGCCAACGCCTTGAGCCTGCGCGTTAAGCTCGCTTGCGCCAGCGACTACTACAAGCATTGCAGCGCCCACAGCCCGGGCAGCTCGGAAGTTCGCCAGTGCATGCGCTCGGTTGGTGCTGGCCTGTCTCGCGGATGCGTCGATGCGCTGGTTGCGGCCGGTGAAGTCTCGAAGGCGGAAGTTGATCGTCGCCGCTCTGCTTCGCAGACCGCATCGCGCTAAGGCGCCAGCCTAATTGCTTCAGCAGACGATCAGCTCCAGCGGCGGTTCGACCACATCCACTGCTCGGGCGATTCTCGCACCCACTCTTCGAACTGGCGGGTCATGGCGGCCGTGGCCCACTTTACATCGTCGGAATGGTTGGAGGTGCGTGGCACACGCAATTCCTTGAGTTCAATTTCGAAGCGGCTTTCCGTGCCGATGCGCGTGCAGCGCGACAGCCAGATGCGGGCACCCGTACGCCGCGCGATCATGGCCGGGATGGTTACCGTCGCTGCGTCTTTACCGAAGAACGGTACCGGAAAGCCGGTCCTGTCATAGAGATCGCACACAACCCCCAGGCGGCCGCCCTGGCGAACGAAGTCCATGATGGCGCGGGCCGTCTTCTGGCTTTCGCCATGGTCGCCCTCGACGCGCCCGCGTCCGTACAGCCCGCCGGGATAGAGGTCTTTGCGCTGGTCGCGCAGATAGCGATCAACATAGGGATTATTGACGGAACGATAGACAGCCGCTGGCATGGCGCCTGAAACGGTCAGCGGCCAGATGGCGAGTTCCCAATTGCCCATATGCAGAGATGCGCCAACGATCGGTCCGAGCTTGTTGGAGTAACGTTCGAAGACCGGTTGATTCTTGATGGTAATGCGTTCGGGATGGGCGACCAGTTCATCGATGCGCATCGTCTCGGCCATGACCATGCCGAGGTTTTCCCAATGCTTCAGCGCGATCTGCAAGCGCTCGGCATCCGACTTTTCAGGAAAGGCGATGGCCAGATTGTCGAGCGCACGCTTGTGGCGCTTCGGATTGACGATCGGCGCAAGACGCCGCCAGCACCAGGCGGACGACCGGGTAGCAAACGACAACGGCACAATCCGGACCGTGCCGACCACGAGGCGCAGCAACCCATATTCCAGACGAAACTGAAGATCGCGGAGCAGAGTCGTTGGCGTCATGCAGGGGATAGGACTTTCTCAGAGATGGAAGGCGCGTGGCTGGTACAACAAAAGTGCTGCCGCAATACGCTCGTGCGACGGCCGGAAAGTACCGCCTGGGTAATGACCGCCGCTGTCATCCGGCGTCAAGGGGCGCGGGCCGATTCCTCAGGTTCAGGCCGTCGGTTGCATCAATTTGGGCGTGGATTGCGGGGGGGCGATGCCCTCGCGCATGATGCGGCGGCGCAACGGCGGCAGCGTGCTCAGCGCAAATAGCCCGAGGCCGCGCAACAGATGCACCGGCGCATAGTCCGATAATAGCGATCGGTTAAGCAAATCGACTGTCCAAATCCGCGATGTCACGTCGAACCGGCGGGCGGCGGAATAGTGCGCCATGGCTTTGGCGCCGCCAATGTCTTCGCCCGCGTCGCGTGCGGCGGCGGCGACGTCAGCCAAGGTTGCGGCGTCTCGGAACGACAAGTTCAGGCCTTGGGCACCGATCGGTGGAATGACATGACCGGCTTCGCCGATCAGAGCGATCCGGTTCTGCGCCATCGGCTCGGCGGTTTGACCCGAGAGCGGGAACATCCGGCGCGGCGAGCGCAGCGTCACTTGGCCAAGCAGCCCTTGCAGGTGGCGCCCAAGCTCGGTGATGAAGGCCGCGTCGTCGAGAGCGGCCAGCCTCTCGGCTTCGCTGAGAGTATCCACCCATACGAGATTCGACGCATTTCCGGGCGCAGGCACGACCGTTAGAGGCCCGCAACGCCTATGAAATTCCGTCGAAATCCGGTTGTGCGGCCGCGTATGTTCGAAGGTGCAGACGACTGCGCCTTGATCGTAGCTCCAGCGCTTGGGTGTAATTCCTGCAGCGTCGCGGCTGGGCGACTGCCGGCCATCGGCGGCGGCCACCAGGCGGCAGTCGAGCGTTTCCCCCTCGGCGATCGTGAGCGTCACGCTTTCAGGACCGGGAGCAATCGCCGTGACCGCTGGCGTCACGATTCTGCGCACGCGGCTGGCGGCAAGCTGCTCCAGCGCCGCGGTCAGCACAGCGTTCGGCACGTTATAGCCAAAAGCCTCTTCCCCGATTTCGCGAGCATGAAAGGTCACTTCGGGGGCTCGAAATAACGCACCCGTTGCGTCGATCAAACGTATGGCATCGAGTGGTTCAGTGGACGGCGCCACCAATAGCCAGGCACCGAGGCGTTTGAGGAGCGCGACGGAGGCTTGAAAGAGCGCTGCCGTCCGACCATCGCGCGGATCGGCGGGCGGCCCGATGATCGCGGTCTTGAAGCCGACCTCCGCCATGGCAAGCCCGGCGATCAAACCCGCCGGACCGGCTCCGACAACGGCGACATCAACAGTAGCGCCCTCGGATTTAGTCATTGAAGCGGCTCCATAAAACCTGTGGCTTTCATAACACGCTGAGCGCAGGAAGCGCAAAGTGTTGCGCTGGCGACACGCCGATCTGACGGGGGTGTCACAGAAGTGAAAAGAACAGCCGTTAACACTTGCGTCAGGTTGGCGGTGCGGGTCTTACGTTTAGGACAAGCACCGTGCGGCTTGGGGTTAGTACGGGGAAAACAGGCGTTCCGGACGGTTTGTCCGGCAATGCACATCGATAAAGGGGCACCGATGTCATCGGTATTGAATTCACGCGTAGCAGTTTGCGCATTGGCCGTTATGGGTCTCTCGGCCGGAGTTGCGAACACAGCAAACGCAGCGGATCTGGGCGGCAATTGTTGCGCCGACCTCGAAGAGCGCATTGCCGAACTCGAAGCCACGACTGCGCGTAAGGGCAACCGCAAGGTGTCGCTGGAAATTTCTGGCCACGTCAACGAAGCCATCCTGTTCTGGGATGACGGCACGGAATCGAACGCCGGCGTGTACACGAACGACAACGCTCGCACGCGCGTCCGTTTCAAGGGCGATGCCAAGATCAATAGCGACCTGAAGGCTGGTTACTTGATCGAAATCGGCATCCGCAGCGCAAACTCCAAGCGCTTCACGCAGGATGACGATAACGGTGAGGGCGCAACCGCACTCGATCTACGCCATAGCGTCTGGTACCTCGACAGCAAGTCGATGGGCCGCGTTTGGTTGGGTCTGACCGGCGGTGCCGCTGAAGGTGTGACGGAAGTCAACCAGGCTGCAACGAAGGACGTTGCCAAATATTCGGACGTCGAAGATTCGGGCCTTGGCTTGTTTATGTCCGTCGACAGCAACCGCACGACGACGTCGTGGCGCCGCCTGATCCGTGGTGGTGGTGATCAGCCGGGTGAAGGTCGTCGTCACAACCTCGTGCGTTACGACACGCCGGAAATTGCAGGCTTTAAGGCAACGGCATCGTGGGGCGAGGACGACGTCTGGGATGCCGGACTTCACTACAAGGGCGAAATTGGCGACTTCAAACTGGCCGCTGCAATCGCTTACGGCGAAACCACGGATGCCAGCGGCGAAACGGGTTTCCAGTGCATTGGCAACAGCCCCACGAAGGATGCTGATTGCGAACAGCTCGGCGGTTCGTTGAGTGTCATGCATGCGCCGACCGGCATCTATGTGAACTTTGCCTCCGGTTACATGAAGGACAATCTGATTGGCCAGGATACCGGTTTCGACGGCGGAGCCGTTGAAGACCGCCATACGTTCTATGCCGGCGAAGTCGGCATTGAGCAGAAGTGGAATGCCTTGGGTAAGACGACGCTCTACGGACAATATTACCGTAACAACGGTGGCTCGCAGGATCGCGGCTTCAACGGCGCTGGCGACATCGTCGACTCGGAGCTCACGGCTTGGGGCGGCGGCGTTATCCAGGGAATCGACGCTGCTGCGATGCACGTCTACCTGACCTACCGCCACTATGAAGCCGACGTGACGGCTGGCGCGAACCTGACCCAGTTCAACGTCGATGACCTCGACGTCGTCATGGGCGGCGCAATCATTCGCTTCTAAATCTCACTCCCGTCTACTTGAGATTTGAGAAAGCCACCCCGCAAGGGGTGGCTTTTTTTGTGACAGGCGCAATGCTTAGGCCCCAGCTTAATTTTCGTTAATTTATGCTTGCACAACAGTCCCTTAAATGCTCAAGCCGATCGAATCCTATGGCTTTGAGACCACACGTCCTGGGGAAACGACCGTTCCGCCGTTTACCAAGGTGTTTGCTGATTGAAGTTTAGGGGGCGAAGCAGCATTGTTTGCTCATGTGCGTGCTCTAGTAAGCATTGCGGGGTTTTTGAAGTGACTAGGAAGATTTTGATAGCGGGTACCGCATTGGTGCTCATGCTGGGTGCTGCATCGCTCGCGAGTGCTCTTGAGGAGCAACGTCTGCCTGCAGCGCCACCGAGCGCCGCTCCGGCCGCACCGGCTGAAGCTGTGCCGCAGGCTGGTGTTCAAGACGCGGCGCCGGCAGCAAAGACCGATGGCGGAACGGAAATTCGTATTCCGGGCCTCGGCAAGCTCGGTACGCTGCCGAAGATGGATTTCGGTCTTGAGTTGCTCTACGGAGCGGCTGAGGGCAAGGGGCCAGAAACCCCCGCGATCGACGACAATTCCGACCTTATGATCCGCGGCTCGGTGAAGCATAAGTTCTGAGGGTTGCCAGGATCTGGCGCTAAGTCCCGGGGAGGCTGGGATTTGTGCAGGTCGATGATTTATCGGGGCGCTTCGGCGCCCCTTTGCATGTCTGCTTTCTGCCTTGTCGGCACATTGAGCGCCAGGAACCGTCAGCGCCGCTTCTTCTGGGTGGCGCGCGCAATGCGCGGTTCACCGAGTCGGCTTCGGTTGAACCCGTCCAACCTGGATCTGCAACGCTGATAGCGTTTGCTGCCCTTAGCTGGGCCTCTGCGTGCTTGCCCCTGCCTGCGGCGAACTTTCAATGGTCCGCACAAATGCTGCGCCGTTGCGCGCGCTGAATGCCGCATCCCGCAGGGGGGCGGCCCCCGACTTGACTTTGCGCAATGACACATACCGTCGATCGGCAACCATGGCCGCTACGCTCCAGAGACCTTTTTGGACCTCCAAAAGGTGCCTCGCAGCCGAAGGACGGACCATGACGCCAGATCTTATCCAACGCCACGCTGCCCCGCTGCCGCGCTACACGAGCTATCCGACGGCCAACCATTTTTCGGCGAAGGTGACGGCCGCTGATTACCGGGGCTGGCTCGCGGATTTGCCCGAAGGGGCGGCGCTGTCGCTCTATCTGCATATCCCCTTTTGCAAAGAGCTGTGCTGGTATTGCGGGTGCAGCACCAAGGCGGTGCATCGGTACGATCCGGTTGCTGACTATATGCAGCCGCTCGGCCGTGAAATCGAAACCATTTCGGGTTTGGTGCCGGCGAAGCATCGCGTCACCCATATCCACTGGGGCGGCGGGTCGCCGGACATTCTGAAGCCTGATGACATTCTTCGCCTCGGTCGCTTGATGCGCGAGAAATTCGTGATCGATCCAGGTGCGGAAATCGCCGTCGAAATCGATCCGCGCCTAATGACGGAAGAGCAGGCGCACGCCTTCGCTGACATCGGCATCAATCGCGTTTCGATCGGTGTGCAAGACTTCGACGTCGCCGTGCAGCGCGCGATTGGCCGGATGCAGAGCTATGAGACGACCGCCGCCGTCGTCGAAATGTTCCGCCGCCGGGGCGTTACCTCGATCAACATCGATCTTGTTTATGGCCTGCCGCATCAGACGGTCGAAAGCTGCACGCGCACCCTGGAGCAGGTTATTTCGCTGAACCCGGACCGTATCGCGATCTTCGGTTATGCGCATCTGCCCGAGCGGCTGAAGCATCAGCGGCTGATCGACGAGAAGGCGCTGCCGGGCGTGGTCGAGCGGTTTGCTCAATCCAGCAAGCTCTCCGAGCTGCTCATCGAAGCGGGATATACGCAACTCGGGCTCGATCATTTCGCGCGCGCTGCCGACAGCCTTGCTACTAAGGCGCTGGCCCGCAATTTCCAAGGCTATACGACGGACGCGGCAGACGCCTTAATTGGCTTCGGCGCATCGGCAATTTCGCGCCTGCCGCAGGGCTTTGCGCAGAATTCGGTTCCGGTTGACGAGTATTTCCGCCGTGTGTCGGCGGAGGGCGTTGCGATCGCGCGCGGCCATTGTTTCACCAGCGACGACACTCTGCGGGCCTACGTCATCGAGCGCTTGATGTGCGACTTCGCCTTCTCGTGGGACGATCTTGTGCGCCGCTTTGGGGAGCGGGCTGAATCCATTCGCCTCGACGCCGAAGCGGTCGTGGCTGGGGATGCCGATCATCTGGTTGACAACAGCGAAGAGGCGTTCCGCCTGACCAGCCGCGGCAAGGTTCTGGTGCGCAATGTGTGCGCGGCGTTCGACGCCTATTTGACGCGCGATGTGGCCCGCCGCCGGCACGCTTTGTCGGTCTGATACAACGTCTCGGAAATGCAAAAAGCGCGCGCTGGGGTTTCCAGTGCGCGCTTTTTCTATGCCGTTGGGAGGACGCTACTTCTTGGCTGGGTTGGCCAGCAGTTCGATATTCTTGATGCCGGCCGTCAACACGCCGTCCATGATGCCGCGCGCTTCCTTGTCGGGCTTGCCTTCGGCATCAAACACCGCCGACCAGGCGAAGTTGATCTCTTCCTCGTCGTCATCGTCGGGCGTTAGCGCGAACTGCGCTTCGTAGTTCTTGATCGGGAACGGGCTCTCCAGGATCACATACTTGTAAGCGAAGTCTTTCCGCTCCGTCAGCCGCTCTTTGATGACGCCGCCGCCGTCCTTGAGGGTGAGGGTGCGGAGTTCCGCGTCGCCGTCCTTGGAGGCTTCGCAACTTTCAACCGCCGGATGCCAATCCTTGATCGAGCACCAGCCGCCAAAGCGCTCCCACAGAGCGATACGCTCCTCTGTCATTTTCTTCGGGTCGACGATGACTTCCGCCTTCTTGCCGATGGCGAGGCTGGCGGCCTGCGCGACGGGCGCGGCCATGATAGCGATCGCAATGGCTGCTGCGGCCGCGAAACGTAATTTCATCTGGGTCTCCTTGGACGGTCTTCTTGCGCCTGCGCGTTCGTCAGTCATATCAACGTGCAAGGCGTTTCGCACCTGACATGTCTTGCGCGTCCGAACAAGGGTGGCGTGCCAGAAACCTATGCCGAACAAAGTTTTGTGATCGAATTTGCAGCGCTGGCTGTTGCGCCGCAGCCAAACCGGGAAAATCGCTGACCGGGCAGAGGCAACACACGCCTGCCGGCCGCATTCAGGCTCTTGAATGGCTTTTCCGTCTTCTACATAGTGTGCCCGCCCGCAAATCAGAGCTTTCCCAACATGCCCCTTCAGAACTGGCTGCCCGACTGGGGTAGCGTGAAACGTGTGCCGCGCTTCAGACGTTCGCTGCTGGCGGTTTGTGCCGCCGCGGTGACACTCCTACCTCCCTTGGCAACGCCGTCGCGCGCACAGGACTATGTAGATACGGCTTTGGTCGTTGCGGTTGATGTGTCGAATTCGGTCGATAACACCAACTACAAACTGCAAATGGAAGGCATTGCGGCGGCGCTCGAAGACCCATCGGTGATCGAAGCGATTGTCGGCGGGCCGAGTGGCGGCATCCTGTTCTCCGTCGTGGCGTGGTCGAGCGAACCCACGATTGTGCAGCCTTGGACCAAGATTACGTCGGCCGGTGACGCGGCGGCTATCGCCACGGTGATACGCGCCACTCCGCGCAACTGGGCAGGCGGCGAGTTTACCTGTCTCGCCCGGATGCTGCGCGTATCGCATGATCAATTGCTGCCGCAAATGCCGATGCGCGCCAATCGTACCGTGATCGACGTTTCGGGCGATGGCCCGGACAACTGCAAAGGCGGGGAATCCATCGCGAGTGTCCGCGAATTGCTGGTCGGCAAGGGCATTACGATCAACGGTCTGCCGATTCTGCAGGCCGACCGAACAGGTGACGATTTCATTCTGCGGGGCCGCCGGGTTAATGCCGGTATTCCGGAAATGAAAGGCCCCGAACTTGAAGCCTGGTATAAGGCCAACGTTCAAGGCGGGCCGGGCAGCTTTATTTTGCCGGCCAACGGCTTCAGCGATTTCGGCCGGGCCATCCGCCGCAAGTTCGTCATCGAGGTCAGTGGCGCGCAACCGTCGGACGCGGATCGTAAGCGAAAGTCGCTCGCTGCGGCGGCCGAATAACGCGCGTTACGCCATGGGATTTCAATCAACCGGCTCCCAGTCTGAGAAGGCGGCAGCTTGTCCGTGCTTGCTGCCATCTTCCGCAATCAGGTTCCAAACGATCGCCTTGCTGATCCGGAACCTCTTGCCGGTCGATGAAATGCGGACGCCGGCGTAGTCTTCGATAAAGCCAACGCGATTGACGGTTTCGAGAAGCTTGGCGCGGTCCGCCTGTAACATCGGTTCAGCCGAATGCCGCGACGGCAGACGGGTGAAATCAGCGAAGCTCATCTCAAAAAGTTCAAGTGCCCGGGCATTGCCGAAAAAGAAAACCGGATCGGGTGCCGTATCATGCGCCACGATCACCGGCGGCGCATGCCAGAGGGCGGCAACCATGTCGTCCGCCGCGTCCACAAGCCTGCGCCCGGTGAGGCGCTGATGACTTTCGGCGATGAGGTGGACGCGGAAGTGGTCGAGCGCGGTGAGGTCTGGCAAGGTCATGTTCGATGATCACCTGGCGCACGATCAACTGAGATGGGAGACAGGCGGAATGCCGTAAACCGGGGTCGCGATGCCTTCCATCCGCGCTTTCAATTGCAGCGATAGATACAGCGAGTAGTGGCGGGACTGGTGCAGGTTACCGCCATGGAACCAGAGCGCGGTTTGATGTGTCGGCTTCCACATGTTGCGTTGTTCGCCCTCCCAGGGACCGGGATCCTTCTTCGTCGCTGAACCGAGTCCCCAACATTTGCCGACCTTGTCGGCGACGTCTTTGCCGATCAGGTCTGCAGCCCACCCGTTCATCGAGCCGAAGCCCGTGGCGTAGACGATGACATCGGCGGCAAGCTCTGTTCCGTCTTCCAGGATGACGGTGTGCTCCGTAATTTCGCGGACGTCGCCGTGCGCCAGTTTGATTTTTCCATCGATGATGAGCTGGCTGGCGCCGACGTCGATATAGTATCCAGAACCGCGCCGCAGGTATTTGAGGAAGATACCGGAGTCGTCATCACCCCAGTCAATCCAGAAGCCGGCATTCTGCAGGCCGCGATAAAAGTCTGCGTCCTTTTCCTTGATTTGCTCATAAACGGGGATCTGGAATTCCGGTAGGATGCGATAGGGCAGCGACGCAAAAATCATGTCGGCTTTATCGGTCGTCATGCCGCTGGCGGCGGCCTGCTCGGAATAGAGCGCGCCGAGCGCCAACTCCATCATGGTGTCGGAACGGACGACGTTGGTTGATGATCGCTGGATCATCGTGACGTCGACATCGTTTTCCCAAAGCGCTGCGCAGATGTCGTGTGCCGAATTGTTGGCGCCAACGACCACGGCTTTTTTGCCGGCATAGGCGTCGGGGCCTGGGTGTTGCGAGGAGTGGTGCTGCTCGCCTTTGAAGCGCTCCATGCCCTTGATCGCCGGCATGTTGGGTCTTCCGGACATGCCGGTCGCGAGCACCAGCTGTTTGGGCCGCAAAACGACCTCTTGGCCATTGCGTTCGACGGTGACAACCCATTCCTGAGCCGTCTCATCAAAGTACGCCTGTTTGCAGACAGTCTTGCTCCAGTAGTTCAGCTCCATCACTTTGGTGTACATCTCGAGCCAGTCGCCGATCTTGTCCTTCGGCGCGAACACCGGCCAATTCGGCGGAAACGGCAGGTAGGGCAGGTGATCGTACCAGACCGGATCATGCAGGCAGAGCGACTTGTAGCGATTGCGCCAACTATCGCCGGGCCGGTCGTTCTTTTCGATGATGATCGTGGGCACGCCAAGTTGGCGGAGCCGCGCGCCGAGCGCAATGCCGCCTTGACCGCCGCCAATGATGAGAACATAGGGCTGCTTCGAATAGCCGAGTTCGCGTAATTCGGTGTCGCGCTCTTCCGCCCAGGTTGGACGGTTCTTGGCCGCGCCATGCTTGGCGCCCAGCGGGCGAAGAAAGCCGAGTGGCTCCTCATGACCTTTGAGTTCGACCATGCTCGTCAGCAGTGTCCAGACCTTGCCATCGCGCAATCGCACAAGACCGCTACCGCGCGCCACGGCCGTCTCGAAGGTGATCCAGGCGGTGGTTACACCGTCGTCTTCCGTGGGCGTTTCCGCGACGGCGATCTGCCAGTTCGAAGGCTGGGTTGCCGCCAATTGCTGGTTCAGCAGGTCGGTGACCGCGTCCTTGCCCTCCATCGTCTTGATGTTCCAAGTGAAGGTGACGAGATCGCGCCAGTAGCAGTCGTCCTGGAACATGGCCACGGCGCCCGCGATGTCGCGCGCTTCGAGGGCATCGGAAAAAGCATTGAGGAAAGCGTTGACGGATTCGGTCGTGGTGGCATCGAGCATGGATCATCCTCTTGCAATGCAGCACCCACACGCCAAAGGCTGTGGCGCGTCAAAGACAACTTTCCCGTTCGCAAAATGGACCATGTTTGCCGTCCTTTGGAAAGCCAGCTAAAGGCCAATCTTGTTTGGATTGGGCGGCTGCAATACCGTCGTTGCGATTGTGCGTTAAAGCAGGGGTCGCATGTTTGAAGGGTTTGAACGCCGCGTCGTCGATGTCGATGGCATTGCTATTTCCTGCGTCATCGGCGGAGCGGGGCCGGCCTTGCTCTTGCTGCATGGATTTCCGCAAACAAAAGCCATGTGGGCCAAGGTCGCTCCGCGGCTGGCGCAGCATTTCACGGTCGTTTGTGCCGACCTGCGGGGCTACGGCGATTCATCGAAACCCAGGTGCTCGGCCGATAATGCTACCTATGCGTTTCGCGCCCTTGCCGCCGATCAATTGGGGCTGATGCAGCGGCTCGGCTTCCCCACGTTTCATGTCGTCGGGCATGATCGCGGCGGGCGGACCGCGCATCGCTTGGCGCTCGATTATCCTGCCGCCGTCTCCTCGCTTGCCGTGCTCGATATCGTGCCGACATATACCATGTTCATGGAAACCAACCGCCACGTCGCAGGCGCCTATTGGCATTGGTATTTTCTGTCCCAGCCGGAGCCGTTTCCGGAAACGCTGATCGGCCATGATCCGGATTTCTTCTTCGAGACGTGTCTCGTCGGTTGGGGGGCGGCGAGTATCCGGGATTTCGACGCCGGGATGCTCGCCGAATACCGCCGCTGCTGGCGAGATCCGGCGACGATCCATGCGGTCTGCGCAGACTACCGGGCGGCGGCGACCATCGATCTCGACCACGACGCGGCGGACGTTGCGACAAATGTCAGTTGCCCGACATTGGCGCTCTATGGATCGCGCGGTGTGATGGCTGGCTTGTTCGATATTCCCGCGGAATGGCAGCGGCGGTGCCTGAACCTAACCGGGTGGGCGGTGCCGGGCGGACACTTTTTCGTCGATCAGTTCCCCGACGCGACCGCCGATGCCTTGCTTGAATTCCTCGGAACGGTTGGTGGGCCGCGACCTGCAGCGTGATCAGATTCGCCGCAGCAGCCGCGCCGCCACGAATACAGAGCAGCGCAAAGATCACGACGATTGCGGCAGCGATACTGTAATGAGAGCCATCTTACAAAGTGCGATGGCGGCAGTGGGGGCTGCCGCCATCGAAGTTCTATGCATCAACGCCCAAGTGCGTTCTATGCCTACACCAAATGCGTCGCGACCTGGTATTGCTGCCAGAGGTTTTCGGCCGTGCTGCCGCCGTAGGTGCTGTAATTGCCGTCTACTGTGCCCGACGGGCAGTTGACGTTCACCGTCTCGAAGTCGGCGTCGGTTATTGACACAACCTTTTCCGCATACGGGACGTAGGCTTTCGCCCAGACCTTGGCGAAGTTATCGAGTTGGAGGTCGCCGGTGCACTTCTTAACGTAGCAGTCGAAGAAACCGATCTTCTGAACTTCGGTGACGACCTTGCGAGCCGCGTTGAGTTCAGCCTGCGTGACTGTGTGCTTGAGGCTGTAGGTCCAGGTTTCGCCGACTTCAAGAACGCCCTTGATGCCGTAGTCGCCGGTGACCGTGGCGTTGCTCAACTTCACGGCAGTGCTGCTTTCGAAGTAATCCTTCAACACGATGTTCGTCAAATCGAGGTTGCCGGTGTTCTTCAACACGAACTTGTAGTTGATGACGTCGCCGGCGCTGTCGGCCACCCAATCACCATACTTGTCCTTATGGCCGCCGGTGACGGAATAGACCTTCTTATCGAGATCAATTCTGGCAATCGGCTTGTAGTTGCCAAAGTCGTTGCCGTACCTGTCATACTCGCCTGACTTCAGTGTTTCAGCCGACGACGGATCGGTCTGGACCCAACCAGACTTCAAAACTTCCTGGGTCGTGTAGTTGCCTGGCTCCAGACCGGTGAACTTGTAGAAGCCGTTGGCGTCGGTGACCGCGGTCTTGCCGGTGAACACGCCATCCTTGAACAACTGGATGGTCCACCCGGCGAGACCGACTTCGTCATCCTTCGTGCCCAAAACGTTATCGGCACCGTTCTTGTCGCGGCAACCGTCGTGGTTCTTGTCGTAGTATTTGTATCCCGACAGGCAGCCCAGCTGATAGTTGAAGAAGTCGGTCTTCTCATCAGAGCTATCGCCGTACGTCTCGCCGGATTCGATGGTCACGCCGTACTCGGAATTGGCCTTCGTATACCAACCTGCGGGCGTGCTTTCGACCACAACGTACTTGCCTGGGTCAAGAGCGTCGAACGTGTAGGTGCCGTAGGCATTCGTCGTCGTCGTCGTTACCAGCGTATCGCCGCCATCATATTTGCCGTCGCCGTTCACGTCGTTGTAGAGCGAGACCGACCAACCGGCCTTCAACACGTCGCAAGAGCTGTAGCAACCGTTTGCGTCGTTATCGATATACTTCTCGCCGGTGATTTTGCCCTTCTGATAGTTGCCGAAGTCGTTGCCGTAAGTATCCCTCTCGCCCGACGTCAAAGTTTCAGCAGTCGAGAAGCCGCTCTGGGACCATCCGGCTTGCTGAGCTTCGGCGGTCGTGTAGTTGCCGGGGGCGAGGCCGGTGAACGCATAATATCCAACGTCATTTGCATCGATGGTGCCGTCGCCGTTGGCGTCTGTAGAGCCATCGGCAGTCACAACGCTCTTAACGAAAACGCCGTCTTTATAGAGGTTGATGGTCCAGCCGCCGAGACCAACGTCTTCCGCATCACGGTCGCCGTCAGCGTTGAGATCATGGTATTTGTAGCCGTTCAGCGACGTTTCTTCGTAGTTGCCGAAGACGTAGCCGAGCTTGACGGTGTCGCCAGATTCAATCGTGAACTCACTGGTCGTCGAGATCGCAGTGCCGGAGCCAGCAGGCACAATTTCCTTAACGACATAGTCGCCAGGCGCCAAATCGCCGAACGAGAAGAAGCCATTGGCATTTGTCGTTGTGGTGGCGACGACCGTGGTGAGATCGGACTTGCTATAAAGCTCGATCGTGATCCCAGCGACGCCGCCTTCGTCGTCGCTGGTACCACGAATATCGTCGACGCCGTCGGCATCGCGAGTGCCGTCGCCGTTGATGTCGAGATACTTATAGCCGTTGACTTTGCCCTTCTGATAGTTGCCGAAGTCGTTGCCGGTGGTGTCGTTTTCGCCAGCCGACAGCGTTTCAGGCGACGATGGGTCGGATTGCGCCCAACCGTCTTGCTGAACTTCCTCAGTCGAATAATCGCCGGGAGCAAGTCCTGCGAATTCGTAGTAGCCGTTGGCGTCCGTGTTGGCGGTTTTGCCGGTATCCGTGTACAGCCCGGTAAGGGGATCTTTTACAAGCAGCTTGATCGTCCACCCGGCTAGGCCGACGTCGCCGGAGTCCCGGTCGCCATCGCCGTTGAGGTCATTATACTTATAGCCCGAGAGGCTCGCGAGCTTCGTGTTCGAGTAGGTGATCGTCAGGTTTTCGCCGGCTTCGAGATTGATGGTGACGATGCCGGTTGCCAAATCGAAGGTGCTGTTCGCGACGCCGCCTGTTTCTACGATTGAAATGCCCGTCAGAGCCCACCCGTCAACGGCAAGCTCATCGATCGTGTAGACGCCCGACGTCAGGCCCGTGAAGGTCTCCGTATTGGAATGCGTCGCGTCGCCGCCGCCAACGCCGCTGTCGTCGTCGAGGGTGAACTTCGTCAGGCCTGTGCCGGTCGTCGTGAACGTGAAGTCCTGAAGATCGTTGGGAAGCGCATCCTTGACAACGGTGATGGAGCCTGTAGGGGGCGGGGTGACGGCATCTGCAGACAGGGATCTATCCTGATTGCCGAGAGAAATTGTTGTGCCGTCCTCGATGATGCTGAGCAGGCGCATGTGATATGGCGAACCCGAAATGTCGGAGGCCGTTTCGACATTCTCGCCGGGATCATCGTTCCATTCCGCCGTCGATGCAATGTGTCCACCCCATGCAATGACAACGCTGTCGCTCGTGTTCGTTTCCGAACCGGTGTAAGTGAATGTGATGGTCGTTGATGCTTGGCTGAAGTCAGCGTTATAGGTGATCGGACCGGTTGATAAATTGGACGTTGATCCAAACACTGTGAAGTACTGAGTGCCGGATGGCGTTCCCGAACCCAATCCATCGGTCGTTGCGCCTGTATTAAATCCGGTCAGAAGCTGCGAATCGCTGGCAATCGCGACTTGTTGGACAGTCGCAGAACTCAAATCTGTCACGCCTGTCGTCGGGACGGGATCGGGCTCTAGTGGGTGATTTGTGCCACTGAATGAAAAATCGTAGGTTGTGAGGTAGTCGAGGGCGTAAGCGCTTCCTTGAAGCGTGTCCCACTGAATGACCAGCGTATAAACAACGCCGGCTTCGAGATCGTCGACTACGGCGCGATACGGTACCGCTTCGCCTTCCGCGTAGTGCGCAGAGTTAGAATTCAAATTACCGTTTTGCCAGATTTCGTTCTGGGCACCGACGCCGTCAGCGTCTGGCGCGGGACCATTGGACCATTGGTCGATGCGAACATCGCCAGCGTTAACGGCATCCGTGAACGAGGTCGTCGCAACACGATCATCTGTGCCACCGAGCGCACCGTCTGAACCCCAATCCGTGACAGCCACATTGAGCGTCGCGTTGTTCGGATCGCCGTTTGTTGGCACTGACCACGTCGTCACAATCGTGCCGTTGGCGATGCCGTCGAGGTCGCCCGCACCGCCGTCTGTTGCTGTGAAAGCAGAATAGGTGTCTGCATCGCCATCATCGCCTGGATCACTGACATCGTCAGCGATGGCAATTGTGACACTGCCGCCTGCGGTCACGCCACTGATGGTCAGCGTGACGTCTTCGCCTGGAGCATAGTCGAGTTTGTCTGTGATTACAGAAAGATCAGTACCGTCTGCCGAAGTACCCATGACGCAACTCCCACGCAACACACAATTGACTGAAAACAGATGAGGCTAGATTCGATGCCTAAAAACCGGAGAGGCTCCCCCCGAAGGCACTGGACACCAGTGCTAAAAATAATGATGCCGTGCCGTGATCGACGAACTCAGCCCAGCAAAACACATGGGCCTCGAGAGTCTCATTTCCAAACTGAAATTATCACAAATTTAACGAACGGTAATGGGGACTTTGCAATTTGCTTAAAATAATTGATTTCGTATTCGCGGCCATCGCGCAGTAGACGGACGAGATTTCGAACGCTCGCGGGGTTAATCGCGGCAGGCCACTGTTCTTTTGCGGCGTGCGTGCTGGAGAAATGGATTCAAGACCGCGGATTTATGACAGCAGATATCGCTCGGTTTCATTGTCGTGCTGCGACTTGTGGCGCAGTGTTCGCGTGCTGCATCAATTTCGTGCAACCGCGCGAATGATACGTCCGGCGCGTGTTGTGATGCGTTTTGTACAATCTTTTGGGGAATTTTGGTCGCCGGTTTGTGCGCTACCGTGTAGGCAGCGGTCTGGTGGGCGCGACAGGCCGAATTATGGTCCGTGCCATCCGTGGTCGCTCCCTGCAAATGGAGCAAGAGCGACGCGCAGAGGATGTATGCTGATGAAGTAATGTGCGGATCAATTCGATATGGCGGCGAATATAATCCGGGAAATCGTTTGCATATCAATTGCTCAATAAAACGTGGCAATTGAATTCGATTGCAGTGCTTCAGCGTCGCGACATGTCGTTACTCGCTGGCACGTCAGCGGCGCACTGAATCTTGTTAACGACGCGGAACGCAAGCAGCGCCTTGGTCTCGCTGCTAGCAACGCAACCCGGGCACGAACGCGCACGCCTGTTGTGGTCATTGCTGTGAGGAGCGCAGCACGACGTTCTGTCAAGCCCCGTGCTATCGATAGGAAATGGGCCGACAAGCCAGTACCTACAAAGGCTTATTTACTCGCGAGGGGGCATGTCCTTCTGTTCTCATTGAACCACTCATGTGCCCATTGACCGAACTGAACAGTCACTTCGTTGCGGGTCGTTGCGGGTATGAACAGAAGGGTCGCCCATGTCCGGCGCTACATCATCGACACCCGCACTAAAGACGGCGCTGCATCACCACTTTGCACGCCTGCAGCGCTGGGGGTTCATTTGGGCCCTGTGGACCGCTGTGTTGTGGGGAGCGTGGTACGTTCCGGGCACAGCGCTGTGGTATGAACACCCCTACGTCGATATTCCGGCAGACCAGCAAGGGCTGCGCCTTGCTGCTACGGCGGTGATGACGTGGGTGCATGCCGTCATGGTGTTTGTGTTCCTGCTGCTGTGGAACGGCGTACTCGGTAAAGTCGGCGATTATGCCCGAACCTTTGTGCGCTTCCGCAAAATATCGAAGTGGTATGCGCTGGCGTCGCTGTGCGGCGGGCCCATGGCGATCTTCGGTTCCTATATGGCTATGGGCTTCGTCGGGCCTGTGTTCGCGGCTGTGACCTCTCTGTTCTATCCCGTGGTCGGCGCCGTGATCGCGCGCTTTTGGTATCACGAAAAAATCAGCGGCCGCGCGGCTCTGGGTATGGCCATCATCATCATGGGCGGCATGGTGATCTATGGCCCCGGAATATTCGGCGAGATCGACATCACCAACAATAACGCTTGGCTTGGCTATGTTGGCGGCGTTATGTCGGCCATCGGATGGGGATCCGAGGGGGCCGTCGCATCACGCGCTATGGATGTGTCTGATCCGGATGTTGGCATCCAGTGCCGCTTCACGTTTGAAATTGGCTTCTGGAGCCTCATTATCCTGCCAGTAATCTTGCTGTTCACGGAGCTGCCGGTGCTAAAACTCGTAGTGGACACCGTCACCAACGACGAGGCGATGCTTTGGATCGTACTGGCCGCAGTCTGCCATGCTTATTCTTACACGGCATTCTACAAGAGTTTCAGCCTGATCGGTGTTGGCCGGGGCGAGGCCATCGGTAACCTCTACGCCGTTTTCGCGCTGATTTTCATCGCTGCGTTCACGCTGCAGTTCCCGGCGTGGTACTTCATCGTGGGGTTGGTGCTGACAGTGCTTGGGAGCTTCGTCATGTTCAGCGAACCGGCTGAAGCGATCGCCGAACTGCGCGACACACAATCCATCATGGATGTCACATGAGATTACATCAGAAAGGCTTTCTTCTGGTCGCCCTGAGCCGCGCAGATAGCCTGTGGGACGACGAGATCATCAAGATGGCGATGGCTGAGTACGGCAGTTCCGGTACCTACTGGAATAACACTCTGCGTGTGGCTCTCGACGAATTGGCTGCCGCCGGCCTGATCACGCGCATCGAGGAAAAGTTGGCGCTTGCCAATGGGCATACCACACTGATGTTCCGCTATCGGCTGTCAGACTTCGGCCGCACGCGTATGTTGGATACGGGACTGCTGTCACAGGAGAAGACCGCATGAACGCATTCTGGGGCTATCCGGGAGCAGACCTCCTGGCGATTCTGGTCATTGGTGGCGCCAGCCTCGTGTGCCTGATCTGCGCGCGCCTGTTTGTCAAAAATTATGGCAAGTAAAGTAGTGGCTACGGCGGATGGCGCCCGAGCCATGCCGGAAGCCGGCAGGCGCCGGCATTTTCGCCTCTATTAATACGTTGATGTGAGGGCCTAGGCGTCTGCGCGCGGAGAGTGCGCCGGGGACGGTGGTGTACACTCTCCGTTGCAGTTTCGGCTAGAACGGCAGGTCTCGACCGACAAACCCTGCTGTCCCGAGGCCGTTCGGTTCGCGTTAGCAATGGTTTGCTGTGATTGTGCCGTGCAGGCGAAGGTCATCGTGAACGCAACGGACAGTCGCCCCGTGGGGCAGCTGGCTCTGCGGGCTGAGGTCCGCGTAATGATCCGCGTCAGACTATCGTCTTCATCATCGTGCCGAGAGACCACGCGCACCTCGTTCGGCAACTGACAACCGACCAACCTCTTATAAAAGGCGTGCGCCGTTTATATGTTTTGGGGGTTCCGGAGAGTTTAGAGTGTTGGTCGCCGGTGTGCCCGACACGTCATGCTTAAGTGGCGATTGCGGTGCAGCAAAAGCAAACATCAACGCAGTCGTTGCAAACGGCATCGTTACGAAAACATCGATAACATCGACATTATCTAGAGCTATTGAAGCCGCTTTTTGCAAGCAGCACAAGCGCGCAAAATCGATATGACGTTACTTGCAATCAGCTCGCGCGCGCGATGATGGTGCATTGCGTTCGTGAGTTACCCATTTGGTGGTAATCAGTTGGAGTCATAGACGACGCCTACGTGAGGATTATGCTTCAAGTAACGGTAATGCTCTCGGAGGTTAAGCAATGGCTAAAGACCCGCGCTTCAATATTCTATTTACGCCACTGAAGATCGGTTCGAAAACAATTCGAAACCGCTTCTATCAGGTGCCTCACTGCAACGGTGCCGGCACAAATTCGCCTGGCATGAATATGGCGCATCGGGGTATCAAGGCCGAAGGTGGTTGGGGTGCCGTCAACACGGAACAGTGCTCGATCCATCCAGAATGCGATGACACGCTCAGAATCACAGCGCGCATCTGGGATAAAGGCGATATGCGCAACCTGAAGGCTATGGTGGATCACGTCCACAGCCACGGTTCGCTCGCTGGATGCGAACTCTTCTACGGCGGTCCGCACGCTCCTGGTCTGGAAACGCGTACGATCTCGCGCGGTCCGAGCCAGTACAATTCGGACTTCGCAACGGTTCCGGGGTGCCCGGGCTTCACCTATAACCACGAAGCCGACAAGGACGAACTGAATCGACTCCAGCAGCAGTACGTCGATGCTGCGCTGCGTGCACGCGATACGGGCTTTGACCTCGTCAACGTCTATGGTGCACACGCATACGGCCCGATGCAGTGGCTGAACCCCTACTACAACAAGCGCACCGACGAATACGGCGGCAGCTTTGCGAACCGCGCAAGGTTCTGGATCGAAACCCTCGAAAAAATCCGCAAGGCCGTGAAGGACGACATCGCGCTCGTAACGCGCTGCGCCGTTGACACGCTTTACGGCGGTAAGGGTGTTGAAATCGGCGAAGATGGTCTGAAGTTCATCGAGCTGGCTTCGCCGTACCTCGATCTGTGGGACGTCAACATCGGCGACATCACGGAATGGGGCGAAGACGCAGGTCCGTCGCGCTTCTATCAGATCGGCCATGAAAACGATTGGATTCGCCACATCAAGCAGGCGACCACCAAGCCGGTGGTTGGCGTCGGACGCTACTACGATCCTGAAAAGATGCTGCAGGTCGTATCGTCGGGCATCATCGACATCATCGGTGCCGCACGTCCGTCGATCGCTGACCCGTGGCTGCCGCGCAAGATCGAAGAAGGCCGCATTGACGACATTCGTACCTGCATCGGTTGCAACGTTTGTATTTCCCGTTGGGAAATGGGCGGCGTTCCGTTCATCTGCACGCAGAACGCGACCGCAGGTGAAGAGTATCGCCGCGGTTGGCATCCGGAGAAGTTCGAACCCGCTAAGTCGACGAAGGACGTTCTGATCGTTGGTGCGGGCCCGGCCGGTTCGGAATGCGCACGTGTTCTCATGGAACGCGGTTACGTTGTGCATCTTGTCGATGCCCGCGATAAGATCGGTGGCTACGTCAACGACGTTGCAACACTGCCAGGCCTTGGCGAGTGGAGCTTCCACCGCGATTACCGGCAGACGCAGCTCGAAAAGCTGATCAAGAAGAACAAGCAGTGCCAGATCGCTCTGGGACAGAAGCGGATGACGGCCGACGAAATCCTCGACTACGGCGCTTCTCGCGTGATCATCGCGACGGGTTCCAAGTGGAGCACCAACGGCGTCAACCATCGCACGCATGAGCCCATTCCGGGTGCAGACGCCAGCCTGCCGCACGTCTTGACGCCTGACCAGGTGTTCGAAGGCAAGAAGGTTGGCAAGCGGGTCATGATCATCAACTATGACCCATACTACATGGCTCCGAGCCTCGCCGAGCGCTTTGCTCGCGCAGGACACGACGTGACCGTTGCTACGGTTTGTGGCCTCGGCGCGTACATGGATTACACGCTGGAAGGCGCTAACATGCAGCGTCTGATCCATGAACTCGGCATCAAAGTGATGGGCGAAACGGCCTGCTCGAAGGTGGAGCCAGGCAGAGTTCAGCTCCACAATATCTGGGGCGACGGTTACAAGCGCGAATTCAAAGGCACGGGTCAACTTCCGCGTCGGGAAAACACGAGCCACGAATGGCATGAATGCGATACAGTGATCCTGATCACGTCGCGCCGTTCGGAAGATAGCCTGTACCGTGAACTGAAAGCGCGCAAGGCAGAGTGGGAGAAGAACGGTATCTCGGACGTATTCGTTATCGGAGACGCCGAAGCTCCTCGCATCATCGCGGATGCCACATTTGACGGGCATCGCCTTGGACGTGAAATCGAAGATGCTGATCCGCAGCATCAGAAGCCCTTCAAGCGTGAACAGCGCGCGTGGGGTACGGCCTACAACCCGGATGAAAACCCAGAGCTGGAATGGCGTCTGTAATTTTCAACTAGGCTTCAGAAACACAGTTCGATGTAAGGAAATCTCAAATGAGTGTAACGCTGTTCGGTAAGTATACCGCTCCGAAGTCAACGCCAATCACGACCGACCTTGATGGGTGGAAACCCATCAAGGGGTCGCCCACGATGAAGACCTGGATTGAGCACAAGACGGACGACGGTAAGTTTCTCACTGGGTTCTGGGAGGCAACTCCCGGAACCTACCACGTGACCTATAAGGCCGACGAACTGGTCCATATGTTCGAAGGCAAGCTCACGCTCACCGAAGATGGCGGTGAAACCAAGCAGTACGTCGCGGGCGATACCTTCCTCGTCCCAGCCGGCTTTACAGGCGTCTGGACGATCGATGACCGCATTCGCAAAGTGTTTGCGATCCGGATTGCCTAAGAGAACGCTGCTCAATCCTACGACGTAACTTGTCGGCGCGCTGCGCCATCGCTTAAACGCGATGGCGCAGCAGCCTCTGCGTGCTTCTGGTGACTTCCATTCGGCGCAAGATTGCGCACGGATGTGTGCTGGGCAACCGGTTGGGGGGACGTGATCGTCCGCACCGAACGGACAATATCCGGAGAACTCACACTGAGGTTTGCGGTTTTGACGCCAGACGGCCGCCTCAAGCCGGCTGGTGACATTGAGTTTTCTCAGCAAATTCTTGATATGCACTTTGACGGTGGAATCGCTGATATTTAGGTTTCGAGCGATGGTTTTGTTGTTGAGGCCATGCTCCAAACATTCCAAGATTTCTTGTTCGCGGACAGTGAGAAGAGCATCCATCGGGTTGTTCTTGGCGACGCGACGCACCAGTGCGTTCCGCAGCAGCTCGGTCAGATAATCCTGTAGCACAACGATGCCTGCAGACGCTCTGATCAGGTTCGAATAGAGTTCGTCGGGCTGAATATCCTTCAGCAGATATCCGTCAGCGCCCGCGCTTAGGGCATCGAGCAGATCTCGCTCGCTTCGAGCCGTCGTCAGCACAATACAGCGTGTATTGGGATTGCTGGCCTTGATGCGCCGTAGCGCCTCCAGACCCTTTCGTCCGTTCGGGAAGGGATCGATTACGACCAAATCCGGATATAGGATCCTTGCGAGATCCAGTCCATCTGCAACCGAAAGGTCTCCGACGAGTTCAAAATTCGGCATGTTCAGGATGCAGGATTTTGTGCCCTTGCGGAACATTACATCATCATCGATGAGGACTATGCGGGTCATTTTTTCAATGCACCTCTAACAGCGACCCATACGAGCCGAACTTCAGAAGAAAATATCGTCGTAACGCTACAAGACATGAGCCACCGAGTTTACTGCGGGCTTCACGATGACTGAACTTTTGGCGGTGGGCGTCTCCAGCGCTGGTACAGCCCGTACAGGCTGATCAACACCCATGCCATCTCCATCAGGAAAGCCGAGAGATTGAAGTCCTGAATAAGAGACAGGACGATCAGAAACGCTCCCACTGTATTGAGTAGAAGATAGCTGTAATCATCGAACGCGGCCCGTTTGGTCTGGAGCGAGTAGAACGCCGCGAGCACCGCCACGACACCGACGATCCCGAGAACATCAAAAAAGCTCATAATAATCTCTGCCTGCTGGTGATGAATTTGCGTCTGGCGGGTGTCCAGGTATGCGATTTGTGGTTGTTCCAACCACACTGCTGGACAGGCCCGTAACGTCGTCTTTGAGGTGATATGGCGGTTGAATCCGGTCTGGTAGGATCTTCATGCGTGTCAGCCACGCGTCGCGCTTGGCTCTGCCGGTTGGTGCGTACAGCGCAATCTTAGGTTCCATGGCTAGACCTCTCCATGTTCTGGCGCCGCTACTGGAGCGCATGAAGCCGCCACGTCGGATGCAAAGACGCACTGCCGGCTGGCAGAATCGCGCGCTGAAATCACGACGACGGATTCCACGAGGCTTCCCGTGTTGTCACCCACCGATCTCGGCTCAGAGCTTGCGTGTGGGGCGAGCTGCACGGACGCGAAACGAGATGGCAGCGCAGGGTTGCTCCAGTCGCCAGCGACAAAACTCTCGAATGTATGCCCCGGCTCGATGCCACCAGCGATCTGTATGAGGTCTTTGACAGTACTCCCTGCGGCCGCCAGATAGACGCCCGGCGAGCGAACGCGCCCGTAGACCAAGTATAAATTCGGTGGGCGATCGTTGCCGCTGGAAAGGCCCGCCAACCAATGCGCCCCTTTTGACAGCATCTCGGGCAGCCAGCGTAATAGAGAGGGCTCCAGGATTAGGATCGGCGAGGTCGCAAACGTTCGGCCGTCGCTATTTGGCTGAGGCGCCTGCACGTCATACTGAACGCCGGACGCAAACAGCTGCTGCGCGAGACTGCGATCACCGCCTTCAGGCTCAGTGAATGTAAAGCGCACATGTTGGTCGAGAAAGGTCTCCGCAAGGATCGCAAGAGCGGCCTTTAGTCGTTTCACCTCGAATGCCTGTTGTGCAGGCCAGTGCACGATGATCTCCTGCGCGCCAGCGACCCGCGCGGCTATCAAGAGGCCCTCGAGAACGGCATGCAGATGATGCTCGAGGTAGAATGCGTTTCTGCTGCTGATCGCACCCGTGCCGCCGAGAATGAGCAGGAGCTTTGGTGGAGTCGTGGTTGCGCCAAGTTCTTTGATCCGCACGCCGAGAGGAGCGGCCGCAGACTCAAACGCTGCCATGGCAGGCGTCGACCATTCGGCGAGCACACTGTCGATACTGCGGCGTCGCGTCAGGCAGTTCTTGAGCACGCTATAGCCGCCCACATTCATGTAGGCCTGCAGATCATCGCGCGCGGCTTCGATATCCGCCGCGGGATCAGGCGGTACAGTTTCTGGCGCTCGCGTGGTACCGGAAATGGCCCGGTCGCCAATGATAGCTGCCGGCGAGGACCAACAGCGGCTCAGGCATGTCTCACGAATGACGTCGTAGCCCTCGCTTTGCAGCGATCGGCAGAGGTCTTCAGAACCAGCGAGAGTGCAAGCCAAACCGACGCAGACTCTGGCTGTCTTTGACCCGCTCGCGCTTTCAGAGGGTTTTGATTGCGCTGCGGCAGGTTCGAATTGATCTGGTGTTTTGAGTGTTTCGAGTAGCGCCGTAATTTCTGTTTCTGGAACATAGCCGCGCCATGCCTGGATCCGCCGCAACCATTCAATGAGGGAGGGTGGTTCCGCGCGCCACTTTCTCCATAGCCGCGCCCTCTTGGGATATAGATGGCCCGCTGCGGGTGAAGCAACATCAGGCACAAACCGAGTCTGATCGTCAACGCTGGAGGGGGGCGTCGATATCTCGGGTAGGGCAGTGATGTTCTTCAACTTCGACATGTGCAAGCCAGTGGTTGAGGATCTGAGAGAACTCGAGAGGCCCGTCAACAAATCTCCGGTGTCGCACGACGTGCTGTTGCTGGAGGCGTTTCTTTAAAAAATGACCGGGAACCGAAGTTCCCGGCCGAGTTTGCGCACATGGGGAAGTCTATGTGCGTTCTGGGACAGGATGGGTTCTGAGACGCATCGGATCGTAAAACGGCATCTGAACGACAACGGCCCTGTACTGACGGCCACCGTCCTCGATCATCAGCTCGGTACCGAGCTTGGTGTACGCCGGCTCAATTTGAGCCATCGCCAGCGACTTCATCAGATGTTGACTGAAGGTCGTGCTGGTAACGACACCAACTTCGCGGCCGTTTGCTGTGATCTTGGCAAGTGGTTGCACAGCTTCGTGGTGTTCGACATCGAGGCCGGTGATGAATGATCTTTCTTTGCCCTTCTTGGCGACAAGCGCTTGCTTGCCGATGAAGTCGGGCTTCGAAAGGTCAATCGTCCAGTCGGCGCGAACTTCCCACGGAGTGGTATCGCCGTGAGTCATGTCGTATGGGAAAAACAGCAGGCCGCCTTCAACGCGGATGATGTCCAGGCACGACCAGGATGCCGGCACGACGCCAACTGGCTTGCCCGCGGCCAAGATCGAATCCCAGACGTAGGGCGCATCTGCGGATGAACAGTAGACCTCATATCCACGCTCGGCCGAGTATCCACCACGTGCGATCTGCACCGGTTTCCCAAACAGCGTCGTGGCTGTGTGATGGAAGTACTTCAAGTCCGAAAGCTTCATCGGGGTGTGCGGCGCCAATACGTCGAGCGCCAGTGGTCCTTGAAGCGATATGATATGAACGTCTTCGTCGCGCTGCAGCGTGACGTTGAATGATCCCTTTGCAGCGGCGGCCGCTTCCTCAAATCCACCACCGCCGTGCGAGACGCGGAACTTATCTGGTCCATCGACATAGACCATAACGTCGTCCACCAGAGCGCCATCGGCGTTGACGATGTTGCTGATATGAGAATCGCCAACGGTTGCCTTTGAAACATCGCTGGTGAGCACGTGGTTGAGAAACACTAGAGCGTCCGGCCCAGTGACATTGACCATTTTCAAGGCCGAGACGTCGAACAGGCCGGCGCGATTGCGCACCGCCTCCGCTTCCGCATATGGGCACGTATTGTAATTCTGCGGAACCGGCATGTCGTTCCAGGACGACGACAAATCCGATCCTAGCGCTCGATGCCGGTCATTGAGGGCAGAACTGCGAGCTTTAAGTGTGCCGTGCATTATCTAAATATCTCCCTGCATTTGATACTGGCGCTGACGCGCAGTGTGATGTTGGTGTTGATGTTGGTGCGCGCGGTGCCGCCATTAGCCGGTTGCCGTGCGCTTCTTCTTCTGGGGATCGTCGAACGGCAAAGTATGTGCGATTGCCGCGTAGGTGCGGCTCTTCCCGCGGACTTCGAGTTTGCTGCCGTGCACAGCCACTTTCGGGTCGAGGCGAGCGATCGCCATCGTCTGCCCGGTGAGTTTCGAGTGCATCGCGCAGGTGATCACGCCCACCGATTGGCCATTGTGGAACAGGCCGTCGCCTGCATCAGGCGGTGTTGCGCCATCCACGAGGACGCCAAACAGCTTGATCCGTTCTTTGCCCTTCCGGCGAAAATGTTCGTCAGCACCGCGGAACCCGGTTTTGCCGGGCGAAACGGTGAAATCCAATCCGAGCTCCCACAGCGTGTCACCGGGCGCATCGTTCTCGTACGGATACATTTCCGAGGTGTCGAACGGGTAGAACATTAGCGAGCTCTCAACCCGCACCCAGTCAAGCACCGTGAAGCAGCACGGGATGATGCCCATCTGTTTGCCTTCGCTCAGGATCGTGTCCCAGAGCATCACGGCATCTTCGCGTTTGCAGAAGATCTCATAGCCGCGCTCACCCGTGTAGCCGGTTCTGGAGATCATGACCGGAGCACCGAAGAGCTTGGTCTGAAGGTGATGGAAGTAGGGCAGTTCGCGGATGCCCGGAACGTGCTTGGCCATGAAGTCAACGGCGAGCGGGCCCTGAAGCGAAAGATCGTGCAAGTCGTCGTCGAATTCGATGGCGACGTTCTTGCCCATGGCCTGGCGCTGCAACTCCTCGTGGCCCGAGCCCGAACCATGAACGACCATCCAGGAGTTCGGTCCTGTGCGATACAGAATGCAGTCGTCCACGAACATTCCGCGATCGTTCAACATGCACGCGTACGCGGATTTACCGGGATAAATCTTGGTGACGTCGCGCGTCGTCGCGTACTGCAGGAGGGCGTGTGAATGCGGGCCAACCACATGCAACTTCTTCAAGCCCGAAACGTCCATCAGACCGGCAGCCTTACTGAGGGCGGCATGATCGTCATTGATATCATGGTCATAGCTCCAGGCCATGCCCATGCCATTCCAGTCTTCCAGGTTCGAACCAAGCGCACGATGCCGGTCACCAACGATTGAATAACGCCAAGACATGACCATCTTCCTCACTCCCTACGTTGTGCGTTTCCGCTATGTCTCTGTTTCAGTTGTCGTGCGGTTAGTACGTTCAGTCTCACGGTGACGTTGACGACTATTTGAATAGGCAACCCGTCGGCGTCGCTTGGCCATCGTCGTACGGATTGAGCCAGTCCAAAGTGACGTCGCGATAACGTGTGATGCCTTTGGCATCGACGAGTTCTGCAGGCAGAGATTTCAGGACGCGCGGGAAGCGTCGCGCCCAATTCGGCTGGGTAAGCAATTCGCGCATCTTGAGAAAGTATGTGCGAGTTGAAATGACGAGCGCGTTGGACCGTGGCAATCGCCACACCGCCTGAAGTTCGACGCGTAGATGCACTTTGTCACCGACATTGGCCGGCGTAACGGTTGCCCGATCACGACCCCATATGTCGTAGTTTTCGGGGCTGTTATCGAGCCGCGGATTGAGCGTCATCGTCCAGTTGAGGCGGCGCACCGGACTGTTCTGCTGAACGTTGAGAAGGGAATTCAAGGCGTGGTCCGAGACGCCGGTATCATGAGCAACCGGCTCGGCGCCGTGCCACTCCATGAAGTTCATGCCTAAACTGAAATCCAGTGACCAATCGGCCTGCGAGGTCGCAATGCCGCCATCCAGCCAGAGATTATTGTCACGCTGATCCAACAGCGTGAAATCGCCCTGGCACTGCCGGGCGATGTATTCCATCGGCTCATACGAAAGCGTGGAGATGTCGCCGAAGCGGAATTTGTCGTCGATGCCAAGCGTCTTGTTGATCCAGTGCCATTGATCGCCATTACGGTGGAGCGTGAATTGGTGCGGGTAGGCTCTGGCCATCGACGTCATCAGCAATTCCAAGAGGTCCCACTGCGCAGTCATCATGTGGGGAAACGCTTGGCAACGAAGGGGATCGTCTTTCAAGACGTGCGCGCGGTCGGCCATGTCGGAGACATAGTGATCGTCGATGTCGATCGGGTATTCGTAGACAGAGCCTGCCGGTCCAGCGACATGCGGTTCCATATCGAGCGAGTACGTGTACGTGTCTTCGCAGAACGGGAACGGAAAGCGCTTGATCGCCGCCGGACTGTTGGCGAACGTGAAGTCGTTGCGGAATGTGTCAGGCTTAAAGATCGTATTCATGGTCCAACTTCTCCTGCACGCCGTGACGTCAAAGGTCCAATGTGAGACTTCCGCCGTCCAAGCGCGTTGCGCAGGTGGTTGCTCTCTCGCCCGTCAACTTCTCGTTGACGCTGAGAGTGTGGTCGTTGTGAAGAAGCTGTCCGTCGCCGCACAGAGACGGCGCATCGACGCCATCGGATGAGAACGTTCCAAGAATGCTCTGGTGTTCACCGACATAAATGGCCTTGCCCGACCGGGCGAGCTTAACATTGGCAGTCTTTCCAGATGGCTGCGCACTGAAGCGCTCGCAATGGACGCTCTCGTCCGGCCAGCCTTCACGGCGCGCCGTCTGGAGCGCCCAATCCATCATTTTCTGGGGTCCGCAGACATAAAGATGGGTTCCGAGCGGCTGACTCGCAAGGATGCCCGGTAACGCAATGCGTTCGCCGCGATCCGATCTGTAGAGATGCACATTGGGGAGGTCTGCGGCGCGGAGAACATCAAAGTACGCGCCATCAAATACAGACCTCACAGCGTAGTGCAGTTCGAAGTTACGTTTGTCCTGTTTGATCTGTGCCAGCATGGCGAGAAACGGCGTGATGCCGATACCGCCGGCTATCATGATGTGCTTTCGCCCGACGTTCGAAAGTGGAAACTGGTTTACCGGAGCGCTGATTTCCAGAACGCTGCCGATACCGACGTTGCGATGCATGTACGCAGAGCCGCCGCGTGATTGCGGCACACGCAGAACGCTGATTTCGTAGCGCTTCGCATCGAGGGGTGAGCCCATGAGTGAGTATGGATTGCGCCATACGTGATCGCGATCGCGCATGGTCACTGTAACGTGCGCACCCGCCGAGAATGCCGGGAGTGGCGTCTCGTCGAGGCTCACAAGTTCGAAGCGCTTGATTTCTCTGGCGACTTGCTGGACTTGCGCAACGTGTACAAGGCGCGAGTTATGCGTTGTCATTGAAACACCCCAATCGAAGCCGGAGTTTCGCCAAGCACTTCAGCGTCGGCGCGCACGCCCATGTAGGCCGCGAGGCGACGCGAATATTGATCGTGAACGAGCAATGTGTGGCCGCAGTGTGCGCAGCGGACCGCGGTTGATGTTACGTCTTCTGTCATGCCTTTGCAGTGAACGCACTGCACGCGCCGCTTGTTGGAGCCGCGATGTTCCGTCGAAACCGATCTGTGATCGATGCCATGTGCCAGTGCGGTTTTTACGGTGGAGCCAATGAGGGGCTCGCTTCCGCTGGCGTAGAGGCGCGTACCCATGCGCGCGGTCCGCAACATGCCGTCGAGCCGCGTGAGCAGCGTTTCAAGTGTTGGGAAGAACCATACGGTTGCCGGACCCAGAGCGCGCACGCTTTCGTCGCGCTCATGGTCGGATAAATCTTTGGTGCAGAGCAGGACCGTGCAACGCTTGCTGAACGCATCGCCGGCCGCAATCGCCATCTCAATAACGGCGGCGCATCCGTCGCCATCTGTCACAATAATATTGTGCTTGGCGAATGTATCCGGTTCGAGGCCGCGATAGATCGGCCTACTTTTATTTCCTGATACCAACATGTCTTCCGCCCTTCACCGCAATTTTCAGAGTGAATCCAGGACTTCTGTGTCCCCTTGTCGGCGTTCCAGGATGGCAAACCGAAGTTCGCCATCCCGGGTCGTGATATTTGAAGTTCATGTGAAACGCAGGGCCGACACATCAGCCCTGAGTTTCGTCGCTCCTGCTTAGGCCGGCAGAACGAAGAACCAGTTTGCAAGCAGCACGGTTGCAAGACCGGCCACCAGCACGAGGTACGGGAGGATGCCCGCCTTGCGCTCAACCATTTCGCCGGGTGAGATGTTGAGATCTTCATACATGTGGTCGGGGAACTTGCCGCCGTCCTGATAGTGATGGCGGAACCAGAACACAGGGATGATCAGGATAGCGGTGAAGAATCCAGCCCACAAAGCATTTGCGTTCCAGACTTTCGCACCGGCGCCCATGAACACCGCGTTGATGAAGCCGAAGAGCACACCAAGTGCCAGAAGGATAGACGGAGCCTTCCACGGGCGAGGCAGGTGCCCGTTATCAATTCTGTGAATCCAACCGGAGTTGAGATTCAAGAAGTTGAAGATGATGTAACCGCAGTTCGACACCGACAGAATGAAGAAGAAGCTGGTGGCGTCGGCACAGGCAATCGCAAGAATGCAGAGATTGACTGTGAGGTCGGTCCACATGGCAGCCGTCGGCGCGCCATGGGAGTTGGTGATGCTCAGGTAGCGCGGCAGCCAACCATCCAGAGATGCTTGGTAGAGCGTGCGCGACGAGCCGGCCATTGCCGTCATGATCGACAACATGAGTGCAAGGATCATCATCATGACCATAAGGTTCGTGACGAAGCCATGTCCGCCGACCATCTGGCCCATGGCCTGGGCCACACCAGAACCGTCGACGATCGGTGTTGCAAGCATGCCATCCAAGCCCAAGACGCCCTGGAATGTGAACGGCACCAGGATGTAGATGAGCATGCAAAGCAGGCCAGAATAGAAGATCGCTTTGAACGTATCGCTTGCAGGGTTACGGAACTCAGCCGTGTAGCAAATGGCCGTTTCGAAACCATATGTGGACCAGGCAGCGATGAACATGCCGCCAAGTACGAGTGTCCAGCCGGGAATGTCCCAGGTGCCGGCTTCCGGCAGATAAGCCTGCTTGAGCGGTACCAGCGGGCTATAGTTCGACCAGTCGATCTGCCCCGTTACAATAGGAACAATACCGACAATCAGCATTGGAATGATAACGGCGAGGCCAATGTACTTCTGAACGCTGGCCGTTCCGCTGATGCCCCGATGCTGGATAGCAAAGGTGATCAGCATGAGAACCGCACCAACCCAGAACGCAGAGTTGAACGAGAACGAGACGGGACCAAGCGTACCGGAAGCAAGCGTCCAAGTACGGATGGAGGGCGTGAGAGCAGCAATAGCGTCGGCATTCAACAGAGCGGTAATAGCGTCCTGAGCGTTTGATCCGGCGTTGGCTGCGAGCCATTCCGCCACGCGCGGACTATCTGCGGCAATTGAAGATGCATTAGCTTGGACCCAGGCCAAAACTGCGGGTGCATCAGCAGGCGGGATCGGAGCGAGAGCGCTCAGAATGTAGGCCGCTGCAATCGAGCATCCTAGGGACAGAACCGGTGTCCATGCGAACCAGTTGCACCACACTGACAGTGGAGCGACCCATTTGGCATAGCGAACCCAGGCTGCAGCGCCATAAACGGATGCGCCGCCGGATTTGTTCGGGAAAAGGCCGGCAATTTCTGCGTACGTAAACGACTGAATGAAACCCATCACCATCGATGCGGCCCACACCAGGAAGGCCACCTTGCCGACGGTGCCGGCGATGCCGCCGATCGAGAAAAGAACAAGTGCTGGAACGCCACTTGCTACCCAGAACGCGCCACGCCAGTCGATGCCTCGCACGAGCTCCGTGCCGGCAGCGTGTGGTGCGGAACTATCTGCTGTCCCACTTCGTATTGTTGTCATTGTTGTCGACTCCCTTGTCGCTGTTCCCTAGTTTTCTAGTTTTAGTTTCTACGGCTTCCAAATTCTGGATTTGGTTTTCTAGATTGCAGTGTCGGCGAGGCTGCAGCGCCGAAGCGCTGCAACTGGCCTTAAGAAAATTGGCTTTCGAGTTCTTTGGTGAGCTCAAACAAATCAACGTTCACGCCATACGTGGCGACGTTGAAGATCGGCGCCTCCGGATCGGTATTCACGGCGATGATCGTGTCGATGTGCTTCATGCCGTAGAGGTGCTGCACCGCGCCCGAAATGCCGAGCGCGATATAGACCTTGCAGGTTGAAGCCACTTTTCCAGATTGGCCGACTTGGTGGGCTTTCGGCAGCCAACCAGCATCGACGATCGGACGCGAGCAGCCGAATGTGAATCCCATTTTGTCTGCGAGTTGCTCGAAGCGCGGGATGTTCTCTTTTTCTTGGATGCCGCGTCCAACGGACAGAATGTATTCTGCCTTGGAGATATCAATATTGGAGGGCGGTGCTTCGATGTAACCCGTGTGCTGCATGCTTCCCGCAGCAGCGGCGACATCGAGGTCGAGAGCCCGAACGCTTGCCGAACCAGGGTTCGTCGGCATCGGGTAGGTTGCACCGCGAAGCGCCAGAACGACGATCTCGCGCTTTGGGAAAACAACTTCCAAATTGACTTTGTTGCCGTAAGCGCCGCGCGTGGCAACGATTTCGCCGCCTTCCGCTTTCAGTGCCAAAACGTCACTGGCAAAGCCCGCGCCCAGGCGAGCCGCTACGGCAGCGGCGCATGCCATGCCATTCACGGTATGGCCGAACACGATAAGACCCGGCTTCATTTGTTCGCCGATCTTTATCGTCGCTTCCTCGTAGATGTGCGGATCGAAGTGATCGCCCGCCATCTTTACGGTGACGATTTCATCGACGCCTTCGAGGTTGACCGACGCAGCAAGCGCGTCAGGGTCGCTCGAAAGGATGGCCACCGTCACCGGTCCGCCGTAGCTGCCCTTGAGAGATACGGCAGCGCCGATGCTTTCCTTAGTAATGTCACGGACCGCACCGTTTATGTGTTCAGCAATGATCAAGATGCCTGACATCGTCAGCCTCCCTTCTTGTCGCGTACGAGATCGGCGATGAATTTTGCAATTTCGGGTGGTGTACCCTTCAGCATCTCGGCCTTCGTCTGTTCTGGCGTATACATTCTGCGAACGACGTAGCCGCTGCTGCCATCGATAACGCCGGCAGCATCGACCGCGACGAGCGGTTTCTGCTTCGCTTGCTTGACCATCTTCATGGTGGCGAAGCGTGGTGTGTTGATACCTGTTTGGATACAGACAACTGCAGGCGACTTGAGTTCAAAGGTGTGGCGGAGCCCGCCTTCCAACTCTCGTGCCAACGCCAACTTGGAACTGCCATCCCAATCGAGGCCAACAACGACCGCCGCGTGGGGAAGCCCAAGGATGCGCGCCAGTGCTGTACCGGTTGCACCATGTGCCTGGTCGCCGGACTGCACGCCCGACATGATGAGATCCGGATCTTCCGCACGCGCGATACCGGCAATGGCTCGTGCGATGGTGATTGGATCGGCGTTGGCCAAAGACGGATCCCAGATCCGAACGGCGCGATGTGCGCCCTTTGCCAGTGCTTTCAACAGCGAGGTGTCGGCTTCAGGGTCGCCTACAGTAACCGCAACGACCTCGCCCTTGCCGATGCGCTCAACGCAGCGCAACGCTTCTTCGAGTGCCGCGTCATCCCATTCGTTGAGTGAGAACTCCATGAATTCCCGGCGGACGTCACGGCCATCGGGTGTGAAGCCGTATTCGTCACCCAACTTAGCGACGTGCTTCACAGTGACCAGAATTCGCGGACCATCCTTCGGCGGCGCGGTGTAGCCCGCAAAGTTTGCGGGTTGAACCGGCTTCAGCGCACTCCATGAAACAGGATTGAGCGTCGGCAGGTCACCAGATGCTACCGGTTGCGCGCTTGCGCTTTCGGACGCGGGTGCAGATGCCGGTGGTGCAACCTCAAGCGCAGGCGCCGGCGATGCCGTTGAAGGCGTGCTGGCCGCCGGTGCTGCTGCGGCGGCAGCAGCAGCAGCAGCAGGCGCTGCAGCGATCACGGCCTGCGGTGCTGCGGCTGCAATAGCAGAGACCGCAGGCATGCTTGCTAGACGCGCCGCCAGAACAGTGTCGAGGCGGCTTGCGACGGCCTCTGAAATCTGATTGGCGACGGCCTTGACGATACGGTCTGCGAGTGGAGGCAGGTCCTCAAGTCGGAGGGACTTCAGTTCGATGGCCTCAGCCACCAGTTCGGCGAGGTCTTGGACCACGAAATCTTTCTCGTGACCGCCGGTTTTTCGCGCATCTTCAAACATTACGAGATCCTTTGGGCAGCATGTAACGAAGACATCGATACCTCCCAGACGTGCCGCTTCGTGCACGCGATTCTCAGATGGCTTTTCTGTGCCAGGGGTATCAGGTATCCAAATCCGTCCGCCGCCAGCGCCGCAGCAGAAGGAGTTGTCGCGGTTGCGTGGCATTTCGACCATTTCGCAACCGATGAGTTCGAGAACTTTACGTGGCGCGTCGTATCCGCCGTTCATCCGGCCAAGGTGGCAAGGATCGTGGAAGGTGACGCGCTTGTTGAGCGGCTTCTTGACCTTCAACCGGCCAGAACTGAGCAAATCGGCGAGAACGCTGCTGTAGTGCGAGATGGGTGCGATTTCGCCGAATGCCGGATATTCGTTCTTGATGGTGTTGTAGCTGTGAGGGTCGGTTGTGATGATCTGCTTGAACGGCTTGGCACCCATCATCTGTTCGACGTTGTGTTCCGCCAGTTCCTCATACAAGCCTTCTTCACCAACGCGGCGCACGTCGTTGCCGGCTGTTTTTTCGCCCTCGTGGAGAAGAGCGAAGTCCTCACGCGCTGCTTTGAGCAGGCGCGCAACAGTCTGGCTGACCTTCTGGTTGCGAGGATCGAACGACGCATAGTCGCCGACGAACCAGAGCGTATCGGCCGGCTCTTCTCGGATATCCTTGACGCGGAATTCCAATGCTTTGGTCCACTGGGACCGCTTACGGGAGTTCTCGCCAAAGCTGTTGCCGGTGTCGCCGATGGTCGTGATGGTATTGCGGAGCAGGGGATCCATCTTCCCCTGTTCGACCAGGTGACGCCGCATCCGTACGATCAACGCCGGATGCTCGATTCCAACCGGGCAAATCTCTTGGCAAGCACCGCAGGTGCGGCAAGCCCAAAGCGTTTCCGGTGCAATCACGCCACCGACAAGATCGATGCCTGGAATCGTGCAGCCTTGCGCTTCATCATTGTAGACGCGCAGATCGAGAATGAAGTCGCGTGGGCTGAGAGGATATCCAGCCGTTCGTGCAGGACAGGCTTCATGGCACCGGCCGCACTTCGTGCAGGCATCGAGGTGCAACATGTCCTTCCAGGTGAAATCCTCAATCGAGGAAATACCGGCCTTTTCCGCGTCCTTCGGTTCAGACGGCAAAAGCGCAAGCGGTTTCTTGTCTCGGAAGAGCAGCGAACCAACGGCGGAGATGATGTGCTTAGCCTTGTACCAAGGAATAGCCGCCGTGAAGGCGAGCGCCAGCACGCCATGCATCCACCAGTTCATGCCGCGGATCGAGGCGGCCGTATCCACCGACATTCCGGCGGCCGTCAGGGTGTTGGCAATCGCCAATCCGATTGGTGACCAAATTGCCCAGGCCGGCTGGTCGACGATCAGGCCGCAGGCTTCCTGCAGGAAGCCCGTGAACTCGATGACGAGCAGGACGGACATGAAAATCCAGTCCTCGATGCGCCAGTTGCTAGCGACGGGGCGTAACTCCTTCTCTCCACGATAGCTGCGCAGATAGTTGAGCTTCGGAAGATGGAAGGAGGCGCGGCGCACCATCATGTAGATCAAGCCGGAGATCAGGGCTAAATGCCCTAAATCCAGCATCAGACTCATGATGAGATAAAACCACCCCTTGACGAAGGTTATGCCCCACGACATGGTGGTAGAATCCATATGCAAAGATGAGCATCGCCGACACGCCGATCACATAGAATATGATCAACTGCGGTGTGTTGATGCCCCAGAATAGCTGGCGCGCTTCCACAACAGGAATTCCTTAAACTTACGGATGAGCCAAACCTAGCCCGACCCAGTTAAGGTGCCGGACCGGTCTGAACACCGGGAATGTGCGTATGCGACTTCTCCCTGGCTTGGTGATCGATGAACCAGCAAGTCTGCTGATCCACGATGCACTAAGCCATCGGAGGAAGTGATTATCCGATCGTCGCGCGGTCGGAGAGTTTCGGGATGTTTTCGTGACCCCAGATCTGGCGTTCACGAATCCACGGCTGAGCACGCTGCGGGTTTGGAGATTCAAATTCACGCGCAATGCGGTGACCTTCGAAAATCGCTTGTGCGAGTCAAGCCCGGCGAATAGCAATCACCAGCCTGGTAGATTGCCTGGATGTCGCGCTTTTCCCATTCCGAGCGACGTGCCGACAGCTCACGCCAGAGCGAGTCATTCGGTACGCGTGCGGTGGCAACCACGATCGTGTCGAACGGAATTTCCACGACATCCGTACCAGCGCGACGTGGCAGTTCGCCAGTCACAGGTCCGGGCTTGCGCTTGTAACCATCGCGATACAGGTTGTAAGCGGTGGCTTTTCCAGGCTCGACCTTGAGCAGCCAGTGGCTGGTCAGTTCGTGGATCTTCTTTTCGTACAGCATGCGATGCAGGTTCGGCGCTTCAAGCGTGAAGTGCGTGTAAGGAGCCACTCCACCCAACGGCGTCAGGATCTGCACGTGCTTGCCCTGATCGGCGAGATACTCAGCGGTCGAAATGCCGGTGAAGTATCCGTCACAATCGATGACGAGCACGTTCTGGCCGACAGGCTTGTTCTGAAGCAGGATCTGTTCCGGCGTGCACACATACGGCAGCGAGGAGTCGATCCCCTCGACTGGATTATGCGTCACGAAGTTCAAACCGTTCGAAGCCCAGTGTGAACCCGTTGCCAAGACGACTTTGTCGGCGCCGTAGCTCAGGATGTCTTCGGCAGACATCTTGCCGATGCCTGTGTGGACTTCGACGTTCTTCAACTTCTGAAGCTGCAACTGACGATAGATCGTCACGCGGCCCCATTCGGCAAGACCCGGATACTTGACGACCTTGCGGATGCGGCCGCCGATTTCAGTGTCAGCTTCGCGCAGATGGACGTCGTAGCCGCGCTCACCGAGGACGCGAGCGCATTCCATGCCGGCCGGACCGGCGCCAACAACGAGCACCGAGCAAGACGACGGCGTCTTTGCAAACTTCTCAGGATGCCAGCCGCGGCGATACTCTTCGTTCGCGGTTGCGTTCTGCGTGCAGATCATCGGCGGGCCACCGATTTCCCAACGCGAGATGCAGACGTTGCAGCCGATGCACTCACGAATATCTTCGTAACGGCCCTCTTCGATCTTCCTCGGGATGAACGGATCAGCAATCGAGGGGCGTGCGAAGCCGAGAATGTCGAGACGGCCTTCGTGGAGGCGTGCAGCCATGTCGTCAGGGCTGGTTTCGCGGCTGACGCCGAGAACCGGAACCTTGGCGGCGCCCTTTGCACCGTCCGTCCAGTTGCGCTGGTGACCAGCTTTGTAGAAGCGCGACGGGCCAGCGTCTTCGCCCCACTCGGCGATGTCGCCGATGCAGAGGTCCCAAAGATCGACGAGGCCTTCTTTGTCGGCGAGCTGGATGAATTTCAAACCTTCATCGAGTGCTTCGACGCCATCGGCGCCGTAGAGCGTATCGACAGCGAAGCGCGTGGCGATCGCGGCTTCGTGACCGACAGCTGCCTTAACCGCAGCGAGCGTCTCGATCCAGAAGCGGGCTCTGTTCTCGAACGACCCACCGTAGCTGTCGGTGCGGTGGTTGTAGTATTTGGAGAGGAATTGCAGCGGCAGATAGCTGTGCGCGCCGTAGATGTAGACGATGTCAAAGCCTGCCTGAACAGAACGCTTCGCCGCTTCGACGTACAGGTTCTGCAGGTGCTTGATGTCGTCAAGGCCGGCTTCGTGGCAATACGTCAGGTATTCAAATTCGGAGGCCTGAGATGTCGGGCCGTAGGGGATAGCGCGGGATTCCATGCACGGGGCATGTGAGCCGCCGTACCACAGCTCAACACCACCCAACGCGCCGTGCTTGTGCAGGGTGTCGTTCAAGTGGCGGAGGTTGATCACGTCGCCCTGATCCCAGATGCGGGCCGATACGCGGTGGCAATCGTCCGATTCCGGTGAGATCGAGCAGTATTCTGTGCACAGAGCGCCCCAGCCGCCCTCGGCCTTCATGCCGCGGTGGCCGGCCTGCGTGCCGGGCTTTTCCGATCCGGCGCCGATGCAATGGGGCACCTGATAGAAGCGGTTTTTCATCGTCTTCGGGCCGATCTTGATCGGCTCGAACAAGATGTCGTGTTTCGGATTCCTCGCCATGCTTCTCTCCCAAAATTATTCTTTTATGAGCCAACCAAACAGAACCAAACGCAACCAGATCGGCTCACTTGCTGCAGTATTGTCGATCGATTGGTCTTTGACAACAGGAAATTTCGCCGGACTGCCTGGAAATTAATCTGGTGCAGTGCACAAAAAAAGTTTAGATTGCACTATAGAGCGATCTCTAATCTGCCCAACCTTATAATTTTACGTAACTAAATCTAATCAACCAAATGGTTGAAACTGGTTGACGATGGCTCAGGGTGTGCTAATCTTTTTGGTGACAAGGGCTGTGAACAGCGTGCAATTGGTCAAAAGATGGGGGGTGGCATCATGCCACTGCAGTGTGAAAAGGGGGGTCGAACCATGAATGCGTTCTTCGCTGCCCGACAGCCTGACCCGTGGTTGAAGGCTACGGCTGCTGCCTTTGACGCCGCTAGTAAGGGACGAGGCGCGGCGGCTGGCGACGGGTGGGTTCGGGCTGGCACGCTGGCGGCTGGTTTCCAAGCCGGTGATCCTCGGATCGCGACCACTTGGCACAATGTTGCGGTGGCGATGCTACGTGCGCGGCGCTTCGAGATTGCGGTGCAAAACTTTGGCAAAGCACGTGTGTCATGGGACGAGGCGCTGAAATGGATCGAAGCGATCGATATTCCGCTCGCTGGCCGCGGCTCCATATTCCATTTTCAACTCGCAGCTGAGCATAGCGATGCCTTCACGAGGGCGCATCGGCAGCGTCTCGTTGGTCTGTACTGCGGTGCAAGCGCGATAACGAACGTTCTCAGCCGGCTTGCGCGTCATGGGATGCAGGCGGAAGTGCTCGCCGGCCCGGAATCCGAAGCCGATTTCCGCGCGATCGCGACTGCTTTTGGCGAGTCATGTCCAGAAATCAATCTGCTGCAGCAAGTGCGCGACGGTCGGGTGCTGGCCGCTGATGCTGGCAAGCCGTGTCTCTTTGAGCGCTGGAAGCGCGACCCATTTCAACCAACTGAACAACTAAGCGATTTCTTTGCGTCCATTTTCTTGGTCGCCGGTCTGCACGCAAAACACCTGTCGTGGAAAAACTGCATACGAAATCTTAGCCCGTCGGACTCTGCGCCGGCGGTATCGATTCTGGATGCTGGGTGTGGAGCTTGTAACTTAGAGCCCGAGCGAACCAAGCCACCACTCAAAAAACCAACTCGAAAGCGGAACTAAAGCCCCATGGAAGAAAATCTCAACGTTCCCGCGTCCCCGTGGGAAAGCGATAAGGCAAATCAGCCCCTCGTTAAGGAATCGGTCAAAGCGACGGCTGATCTGCTCTTTGCGCAGATCGCGTCTGGCCAATACTCATACGGGACCCGAATGGAGGCGGAGCGGGAGCTTGCCGCCGAGTGCGGAGTTTCGCGCACGACCATACGTCAAGCG
Organism: Hyphomicrobium sp.; assembly: GCA_016716675.1. Lineage (GTDB taxonomy): Bacteria > Pseudomonadota > Alphaproteobacteria > Rhizobiales > Hyphomicrobiaceae > Hyphomicrobium_B. Next base: position 182,385 of record JADJVG010000004.1, on the reverse strand, counting down.
CTGGATTTCCTGGAAACCTACAAAGTCGTCGCAAGGCGGCCCAACAGCGGCACCTTCGTTACATATCAAAATGGCGCCCAGCCACAGCGCAAATATCAAAACCCGTCATCCCACCTGCTTGATATCAGTGCGATTGCCGAAACGGCGTCCCCGTTTGAAATGACGGTGGTTTGCTCTATTCTTGAGCCGGAAATGGCGCGCCTAGCCACCTTGAACATGTCAACGCGCGACCTGAAAAAGCTGAGTGCGATCCTTGAAGAGATCGAGTCCATCGTGACCGACTCTGAGCGCTTCGCACGTCTTGAAAAAGAGTTCCTCATGGCGGTCGCTGATGGCACGCATTGCGGGCTTTTTATCGCGATCTATCAGATCGTATCCGAAGTGCGCCGTCAGCCGCACTGGTGTGCGACCCGCATGCAAATGCTCACGCCCGAGCGCATTTCGGAGGCCCAGCAAGAGCTGAGGTCTTTCTATAATGCTCTGGAAAGTCGCGATATTGAAACGGCGGTGGAGTATATGAAGCTGCTGATCGCCAGCACGCAAGAGACCATGATTTATTCGCCGTGAGGTCTCGGTGCAAGCCGGCTATGCCGGTTTGACCAGTCTTTCCTCGCGTTGATCCCACATCAGATTAAGCGCACGCATGTGCTTAATCAGTAGGCTGCTGTGCTTCCACCACCAGGCGGTAACGGAGCCAAATTCAACGATTCTCGCGTGTCCGTCGCGGATGGTGACGACGGGCCATTTTCCGACGAGCGCATTGTCAATTCCGAACAGCTCGCGGCCCCACCAGATGGCGTCCCCGAAGGCGTGTTTACCGTCGCCTCCGACTTTCATCATTGCCAATACAGTCATCGTTTCGAAGGTGCGTGCGCGTTCGACGGCTGATTTCCAAAGGGCAAGCGACGAAGCATATTCCCAGGACACCGCACTCCATGTGCCTGGGAAGCGCGTGCAGAAGTCGTCATAAAACCGGTTAGGATCGACGAAATTGACGCTTGGATCATTGAGCAGCGGATCGTCAAAATCCGGAAACTGAAAGACGAAGCGCTCCATGAATTCATTGCTCGTCTTCGCCAAGAGCTCGGGATAGTTATCGCACGTGCAGGAGAGAAGCCAGCCGTCGAACTTCCGTTTGTAGGCTTCAAGCGTCAGGGCATGCACGAAGGGTTCATACGCCGTGTCCCAGCACAGCAAATCCGGCCGTGGTTCCAGCAATTTATCAACGATGCCCGAGAAGTCGGTCGTTTCGACGGGAAATAGGTGTTCAGCCACCAATTCGATGCCGGCGGCCTCAAATGCGGCACGATAGGTTGCGATCGACGGCAGGCCGTGGGCGTCATCTTGCGCGCACATGGCTGCCGTTTTGATGTGCGGATGATTGCGTTTCAACCAATCGACGCCGGTCACGTTGTAAATTGGATGGACTTCACTGGGGGCAATGAGCGTCGGCGCATCGGGCGAGAGGTCGCTCGGCAAGAGCGTGGTCACAAGGATCCGGTGCTTATTTATGAAATCTCGTACCGGCCGCGTAAAATCGTTACCGCCAAGCATTGTGAGGAACTTTACGCCGTCTTCAAGCACGAGTTTTCGCGCACCTTCGATGGCTCTTTCGCCACTGAACTCTGTATCGAAGGGTACGATTTCAACCAAGTAGCGGCGATCGCCGACCTTGATGCCGCCGTCGGCGTTGACGCGTTCCGCCCACAGCAATGACCCGTGGTAGCCTGGTGCCGCCCAGGATTTCAGCTTGCCGGAGAGTGGTCCAAGGCATCCAACCTTGATGTACTTCTTCGAGTTGATACCAAGTCTCGGCATTGCCAGTGACAGAGCTGAAGCGACAGGACTGTGTGGTCGTCGGGCCATGTTTGGTGAGTGACTTTCCGGTTCACGAGTAATTCTGTTATGCGGGCTCGTCCGAGAACTCGCAGGGCGTAGGCATGCGCTTTGAGCCCTTGAACGGGCATTTGAGTGGCAGTGCCGTCAGTACATCCATGATGCCGATTTCAGGGAGTAATTCATCTGATCTGACAGTGCTCTGGCGTCAAGCGGGTTAGGACAATATAGGGCCGATTTTGTAATGAATTCCTCGCGAGCTTCCTGTTATGGCGTCCGGGAACCGCCTCCCATTGCCAAGGCTGCTTGAGCGCCCACATCGTCCAGACAATCCAAGTTTTGCAAGATTCTGACGATATAACCCGTCGCCACTGGACACAACGGTATAGGGGTTCTTCCGGAATGCCGGCGGGCCCAGCCGCCTGCGCGGCGATGAACGGCAGTGTTGACGTTGTTCAATTTAGGTAAACGATATTGCGTTGCGTCAGAGCGGCGCGACTTTGCGCGCGATGGCATATTCAGCGCGATCGTATGCAGTGTCATTTTCTGTTGGCGCCAGCGGCTATGATGGCATCACGTCCTTGGACGCCGATGACTTCTACCGCGTCAGATAGCCACTCTGAACGATACACTTCGTTGCCTGCCGCACGCCGCGGCGGCGCGATTGCCGCAAGCAATAGTAACTCACTCGTGAAGTGCCGGAATCATATAACTCGCCGCAATATGGTTGGCCGTCACTTGCGGAAAACCGCCATCACAAGTTTTTGGCTACACCTTCAAAAAGTACCAGAGGCATTGGGCCAAAGTTCGAATTGGTATAGGTGTGGCGCTTACAAAAAAGCAGTATCACTTCATGATCGACAAATCAGACTTTAACATCGGCCGGGCCGCGGTTCTGTTTGCAACGCTGCCAATGGAAGTTTCCGAAGCCATCTTGCAACGTGCCCAGGTGCGCTCCTTTGCGCGCGGCGACACCATCTTTCACCAGGGTGATATTTCAGAGCACATCTATGTGGTGCTCGACGGTTGGGTCAAACTCTTCCGCATTACGCCGACTGGAGCGGAAGCCGTCGTCGGCGTGTTTACGAAAGGGCGGAGCTTCGGTGAAGCGGTTGCGTTTGAGGAAATTCCGTATCCGGTTACGGCCGAAGCGGTGACGGCGACGCGGCTCCTGATGGTGCGCACGTCGGTGCTCTCCTCCATGATGCGGGAGCGACCGGAGATTGCGATGGCCATCGTTTCTTCGACCTTCCGGCACCTGCATGCTCTCGTAGCTCAGGTCGAACAGCTCAAGGCCCATACTGGCACACAGCGCGTCGCCGAATTCTTGCTGGACCTCTGCGATGCCTCGAAGGGGGCGTGTAGCATCACGCTTCCCTACGACAAGTCGCTTATCGCTGGCCGCCTCGGGATGCAGCCGCCAAGCCTGTCGCGAGCCTTCAACAAGCTTGAAGAAGTCGGCGTTCGGATAGCGCAGAACCAAGCCGAAATTACCGATGTCGCGAAGCTGAGGGAATACATGTCGGAAGATCGCAGCGCGCCTTGGCGTAAAGGCGACTGACGCCAGGCGGCCGCTTCGGGATTAGTTTTGCTGGGGTTGCTATAGCCGGGAGGCAGGCGCTCCGGCATCGGACAGGGTGCGGGGCGTCTGGACCCTAGATACGGCGAGGCCAACTGGGGCGTGGTGGGCGACGTCTTGACTTCAGTTAAGCAGTGGCAAAAGCCGATGTTCTAATTTTGCGGCGCACGTCGTGTGTTGCCGATTCTAATGCATTCAAAAAAAAGGCATGGCTGGCGACATCCTAGGGTGTGTGCTGAACGGTGTCTTCAACGGCGCATTTCCAGGCCTAGCGATGCCCGGCGCGTAATTGGTGCAATTTGAATGACCGTGCGCGTGAGCGCAGCACCGTCCCATTGATGTCATAGCTGTTGGCGTCGTTGCATTTGACGCTATTGCATTTGACGCCATTGGCACCTCCGGCAGCCGAATACTCTTTGCCACGTTGAGGGCGCTTTTGAATGAATCAACACCTTATCGTCGAGCTACCTGAAATATTGGACCTCAGGCCGCTCCAAGTGCCGCGCGAGCAGATGATCGCGTTTTCCGAACGCTTCGATCCACAGCCGTTTCACCTCGATGATGAAGCGGCGGTAGATACGCTGCTCGGAGGGTTGTCGGCGTCTGCTTGGTATGTCTGCTCCAAGATCGACGAACTACTGCGCGAGGAATTTGCGTCGCGTGGTTCATCATTGGATGTTGTCAGCGCTGAACAGATTGTGCTGCTTGCGCCGGTTCGCGCAGGCGACACGCTTTCAGCAACAGCGCGGTTGGCGACCTCGGCGGATTGTCGATGCGGCGATGCCGCTGCTGAGTGGGCGCTTGAAGTTTTCAATCAGAACGAACAGTGCGTCGCGCGAATGACTTTGGTGTGCCTGATTGATGCGAACCCGCAAGCGGGTCTTGGACGATACGATCTATGTGGCTTCCGGATTGGGCGGCAGGGACGTGCAGAGCGACGCCATCGCATCAACGCCATCCGTTTCTTCGAAGATGTCGAGATCGGCGACGATATTGATCTCGGCGAATACACGTTCGGTGCCGCCGAGGTTGCCGACTATGAGCAGCGCGTCGGCATTGAACGCGATGTGCGCGCTTCTGCGGCCGGACGTGACGACGTGCCGGGTTGGCATCTTCCGTCGGCTTGGATGCAGTGCATGGTACATTACTACGAACGCGAAACCATCAGGCTCACAGCCTGCGAACAGCCAGTGCCCCGGCTTGGACCTGCCGCCGGTATCAAGCGACTATGTTGGCACCGTCCTGTGCGCGTTGGCGAGACGATTGCCTTTCGCGGCTGGGCGGAGCGCAAGATAGCGATTCCGTCTCAGAAGCACTGGGGCTTGCTGGTTGTCGGGGCGGAGGGCGTGGATGCTGCCGGCCAGCTAGTCATCTCGTTCTATCCGCAAATGCTGCTTGAGCGCGCCCCTGTTGCACCGGCATAGCGCCAGCGCGCGCAAAAATAGTTGTCAAAGCTGGTCGCCCACTTGACTGATCATAAACAGGGTCCGTCATTTTTGGCTGACAATCATTGGTATCCAGCAAAGGCGCCGGGTCGTTGGAGAACGCATGCGCAGATATCTCGCATGTCAGTTTCGCATCACGTTGCGTGCTAGCGACCGGCGGCTTTTGCGGGACATCAGGCGTGCAGTGATTTGCAATCCACCTCTCAGGTGCCGCCAACCCATAGGAGTACAAGTTATGACGACGACGGCCATCCCCGATAACCCGGGCGAACTGACCACCTACATTGAAACGCACTACCACGCTCGCCATCGCGAGGTGCTTCCCCATCTGGCGTCTCTTGCCGCCAAGGTGGAGCAGGTTCACGCCAATGCGCCGCATGTCCCTGCGGGATTGGCCGATGTGTTGCGCAGAATGATCGGTGACCTCGAAGTTCACATGAAGAAAGAAGAGATCATCTTGTTTCCGGCCATTCGCCAGGGGCGAACCAACGGGATCTACAGACCCATTGCGGCGATGAGAGGCGATCACGACGACCACGAAGCCGACGTCGCACGGATCCGCGAGCTGACAGAAAACCTGACGCTGCCGGCGGAAGCGTGCCGCACATGGCGGACGCTCTACGAAGAGCTCGGTGACTTCCTTGGCGAGCTGGAAGCGCACATTCAACTCGAAAACAACGTGCTGTTTCCGCAATTCGAAGTTCAGCATTGAGCCCATCAGGGCCCGAAGCGTTCAGGTGCGCGGGAATGACATGATCGTTCCCGTCAACTGATCTGGGCCAGTTTTAGATTGATACATCACTGCGCAACTGCGTTGTGGCGCGTTCGTTCTGCGCTTCGACAGCGAGGTTCACTGGCACGTGAACACGAGTGATCTCAGCTCTTTACATAAGTCAACGGTGTTCGGCGGTCTCGATGATTGTTTGAGGCGGCCGCATAGGCTCGCGCAATCGCGAGGCAAATATTCAGCGGCGATATGGAGGAGAAGTCATGCAGGAATGCGCAGTGAAAGAAAACAAGTCTCTGACTTGGACACAACCTGCCTATTGCGATGTTCGTCTTGGCTTTGAAGTGACGGCCTACATCTACGTTCGCTGATCGAAGATCGACGATACGTAGAGTGGTGGGAGGAGCACATGAGTGACACGAAGGGCTTGACGCCAGCCGATGCGGTCGAGCTGGCACCAAGCTTTCACTTTCGTTGGGAAGTGCCGCAGAAGGCTCATGTGCTCCTCTATCCCGAGGGGATCGTGAAGCTGAACGAAACAGCAGCAGCCATTCTCGAAACGTGCACCGGAAACCCGACAATCGCCCAAGGCACTGCTGAGCTTCAGGATCGCTATGGCAATCCTGACTTGAGTGCGAGCGTCCTAGAATTTTTGGAGTTAGCGCATGCCAAAGGATGGATCAGGGTTAAGTCTTGACGGACTTGGCATGCCGCTGTGGCTCGTGGTCGAACTTACCTACAAATGTCCGTTGAAGTGTCCATGGTGCAGCAATCCCGTAGACTTCAACAAATACCGCAATGAATTGACGACAGAGGAATGGAAGGCTGTTCTGGATGAGGGTCGCCGCCTTGGGTCGGTGCAACTCGGCTTCTCCGGCGGCGAGCCGATGTTGCGCAAAGACCTCGAGCAGCTTGTCGAGTACGCTGACAAGATCGGCTACTACACAAACCTGATTACATCCGGTGTCGGGCTGACACCGGAGCGCCTGCGCGCCCTCAAGAAGGCCGGCCTCAAGCAGGTGCAATTGTCGATCCAGGCCTGTGACAGCGAGTTGAACGAGAAGCTTGTCGGTCTCGATGTGTTCGACCACAAGGTTGCAATCGCGCGCGCCATCAAGGCTGAGGGTCTGCCGATGGTCCTCAACGTGCCGGTGAGCCGGTATAATATCGACTACACTGCGGAGTTGATCGACCTCGCGGTCGATCTCAAGGTTGAGTATGTCGAGTTCGCTAATATCCAGTATTACAATTGGGCCTTGCTCAACAGAAGCGAACTGATCCCGACGCGGGAGCAGCTGGCGCGATCCGAGGCTATCGTCAACGAGGCGCGTGCGAGGCTCGGCAAGGCGCTCACAATCTACTTCGTGGTGCCTGACTATTTCGATAAGCGCCCGAAGGCCTGCATGAACGGCTGGGGGGCGATCCATTTGACGATCGCGCCCGATGGAACGGCACTGCCATGTCAGGAGGCACGCCTGATCAAAGGCATAGAGTTCCCGAATGTCAAAAAGCACGGGCTCGACTGGATCTGGAAGGCGTCACCTGGTTTCAACAAATTCCGTGGTGATAGCTGGATGAAGGAGCCGTGCCGCTCCTGTGATGAGCGCGAGAGGGATTACGGCGGCTGCCGCTGCCAAGCCTTCCTGCTGACGGGCGATGCGGCCAATGCCGACCCCGTATGCTCGAAGTCACCCCATCGGCATCTCATTGATGAGATCGTGGAGCGCGCCTCAGAGGAGAACCGCGCGCACGATGGCAAACTCATCATGCGCAACCGCCGTGGTGCGCCTCAGTCGGCCGGTGAGTAGTACAATGGACGCTGTACTGTTCGACGTCACACTGCGCTGGCTGCACATAGCCTGTGTCGTCATCTGGATTGGGCACAACTGGCAGAACGTGGTGACAAATCCAAGGTATCGCGCCGTCTTGCCGAGTGATCCGGACGATGTTGTGAGGGATGTGTTCATCGCGGCGAGCAAACGCGAGCATGGCATATTTCGCTATACGTCACTGATCGTGCTGGCCACGGGTATCGTTATGCTCTGGCGCAAAGACATGCTGGTCGAAGCGCTGACGCTGTCCGGCCCGTCCGCAACGCTCGGCGCCGGGATTTGGCTCGGCCTCGTCATGACGATGAACCTTTGGTTCGTCATGTGGCCACACCAGAAGAAAGTGCTCGGCTTCGTAGCGGCGCCGGTGGAAGAGCGGCTCAGATGCACTCGGATCACGTTCAGATCTTCGCGCACGAATACCGTGCTTTCGGTACCGACCATGTTTCTGATGGTAGCCGGCGCACACGGCGCGAATTTACTTGGATGAGGTGAGCTGTGGAGGAGGCCCCCGTTTATAGCTTCGCTTCGGGGCAATCGGCGCTTCCAGCCGACTTACTCGAGATGGTTCAGGCTGATGTGAAGGGCTGGCGGCAGAGTGGTTCGTCGGTTCTGGCGCTGCCGTTTACATGCCACGACGCGCGCGAGATCCTACACGAGACAGAAACGGGCATTCGTCAATTGCTCTGCGTGCCGGATGAATACGACGTTTTGTTTCTTCAGGGCGGCGCCTACGCTCAGTTTGGGATCCTGGCCTTGAACTTCGGCAACCCGAACCGGCTCGGCGCCTACGTGCAAACCGGCCATTGGTCTGATCGTGCGGCGAACGAAGCCAAGCCTTGGATGCGCGTTCATTGCGCCGCTCAGGGAGACGGCACGCGGTTGCCTTCCCCTGACGAGTGGGATGTGCCGCCGAGGGCCACATATTGCCACTACACAAGCAATGAATCGGCTGAAGGGTTGCAGTTCAAGGCCGTTCCGCGTATCGCGGCAGTACCGCTGATCACCGACATGACGGCGGATTTTGACCCGTCCCATGCCCGTTCGCAATCTCGGCCTTCTCTATGCCAGCAGCCAGAAGAACCTCGGCATTGCAGGCATGACGATCGTGGTGGCAGCGCGCGCATTTCTTGAGCGCTGCGGCGATCACGTTCCGGCACCCTTCCATTATCGCCGCCAGGCGGAACAGCACAGCAAGGTGAACACGCCGCCGCTGTTCGCGATTTCCGTTGCCGGAAACGTCTGTCGCTGGCTCATCGCGCGCGGCGGGTTGGAAGCGGCCGGGCAGCGCAGCGCTAAGAAGGCGGCATTATTGTATCGCCTGATCGAACAGCACGGTTTCTACAGCTCGCCGATAGATCCAGAGTTTCGCTCGAATGTGAGCGTCCGCTTTCATCTCCCGGATCCAGAGCTGGAAGCGATGTTTCGGGCTGATGCGCGGCGGAATGGATTGAATCACCTCGAAGGCCATCCGAGCGTCGGTGGATTGCGGGCTTCTCTCTACAACCTCGTCACGCTTGAAGCCGTGGAGACGCTTGCGGAATTCATGACAGAGTTTGAGCGGGTGAGGGGATGACGCAGTTGTTCCCAGTGCCGCGCCGGTCAGAGGCTGCGCGCGATCCGCATGCGCCCATGGTGCGCACCATGGGACTAATCTTCCGCAATTGCCTCGGCCTCGCGGCGGGCGTTGACCGCACGGGCGAACAGCTCCCAGTGCTGCGCGCAATGGAGGCGGGGCACATCGAAATCGGAACCGTCAGCGATCCGAGTGTTCTGAAGATAACGACTGCTGAACAACCGTCCGCCTCGATTCTTGGCGTGAATGTCGGTAGTGGCAAACCGGGCTTCTCGGCCGAGGTTTTCGCCGATTTTCGCGCCTGTCTTGAAGCGGTGCTGGCCTGCTCGGATTTCATCGTTCTCAATTTCAGCAACGACGACATGCGTCGGCCGTTTGCTTCGGATGGTGCGGACTACATCATCGCGACGGCCAGAGCCCAAATCAACGACAACACGGCGCGCACTGGGCGCCGTATTCCCATCCTCGCAAAAGTCCATTGCGATCCATTCCTGGATACTCTGGCAGAGCCCTCGGGCGCGACCGAATTATTGGATGGATTTGTAATCGTCGGCGAACGCACGGATCGGCTAACGGAGGTGCGCCGAGCTTTCCCTCACCACGGCATCATATCCGTTGGGGGCGCGGTGACGCTGCAAGACGTGGTAGCCCGCAGGCGTGCCGGCGCCGATCTCGTCCAGATGCATCGTGCGTTCGCGGATCGTGGAGCGGCACATGTTCAACGGATCGTGCACGACCTGCAGCGAGGTGTTGTCCATGGCTGATGTGCTCTCTGTATGGGTGACGCTGGCATTCTTGGCGACGTGCTGGGTTTACTGGCGCGAGGCGCGCTATCAGGTGGCGCGATCAACCGGGGGCGATGCGTCCCGCAAGGCCGCGACCAAATCGGCCTATATTGCTATGGCGGCGGCGCTGGCGAGCGTTGCCTACAACCTGTGCTTCATCAACGTTGCCATCCCCCAAATCCTAGAGCTCGGCCGGACGGAGAACGTCAGCCAGGTGTTGCTCTCGGTTGTCTTTTTGGTGCTCATATCAGGTGGAAACCTATTGATCGATCGCTTTGCGCGCGGCGTTTCAATTCTCATCGTTGATCGCAAACTGAAGTTGAACAACGCATCGCCGATCTTGTTTGTGGCTGATGCCGCCAAGAGCCTCGCCGTGTCGACTGTCTTTGGCGTGCCGTTGGTGGTGGGCTGGTGCCTGCTGATGCAAGATGGCTCCGCGTTCTGGTGGCTTGCGGCGTGGGCGCTGTGGTTTGTGACCCTCACCGTTCGCATGTTGGTGAAGCCGCAACTCGAAACCCTGTTGTTCAGCACGGCACACGATCTGCCGGATGGCGATTTACGCGCCCGGCTTGAAGGGCTGCTCAAGGGATGCGGTATCGGAACGCGCTCGCTGCAGGTCATCGATGCTTCGAAGCGGACAAATCGCGTCAATGCCAGCGTCACAGGGCTTGGGCGGCATAAGCGCATATTCCTCTACGATACGCTTATTAAGCGGTTGAGCGCTGCCGAAGTGGAGGCCGTCGTCGCGCATGAAACCGGGCACGCCACATACAGGCACCTCGGCAAAGCCTGGGCCGGCTTGGGCCTAATGGGTTTGCTCGTGGCGTGCGCAGTTACCGGAATTACGGGTGTTGCCCAGTGGCAAGCGGCCGAAGCCATCGGGCTGCTGCTGGCAACCTATCCTGCTATGCTGCTGAGCGTTCGCCCGCTGCTGGTCCGCATATCCCGGCAGTTCGAGTTTCAGGCGGATGGCTTCGCAGCAAAAGTCTGCGGCCGACAGGCGGTGCAGAAGGCATTGGCCAACATCTTCACGGCAAACCACGGCGTGTGGGATCACGACTGGGCGTATGCACTGGTTTTCGCGAGCCACCCCAGCGGGCGAGAGCGGATAGGTCGCCTGCAGCAGGCGGGCAGGCCAAGTTGATTAGAGGCAAAGAGAGTCCGCGCCACGGCGATGCCGCAAACCGGGGCGCGGGTTTTTGATTGTTTGCGGCAATGCATGATGGGGCCTTGACCCCCATCGATGGAGATGAAGATGGAATGTTCTCAGAAGTACCGGCAGGTGATTGCGTCGTCTGCTCTGGCGCTATCTTGTCTGCTCGCACCGATCTACCTCATGACGCCAGCATTGGCCTCGGCTCCCATGGAGCAGGGCGAAGGTGCACCGGCCCACTTCCGCGTTCCCGTGCCGGAAACGATGGATGGCGCTGTGAAGTTGCTGCATGAGGCGATCGCGAAACTCGAGACGAGTTTGGCTGCCAGCGATTTCAGTGCCATTCACGAGGCATCATATAGCGTCGAGTCCGCCATCGCGCGGATTGGCAAAGAGCCGGGCTACGATGGTGTCAAGGCACTCGTATCCCCGCGTTGCGAAATCGTCCACCTCGCGTCGGAGATAGAAGACGGCGATACTCTGAAGGCTGCGGTACCCCATCTCGTCAAGGCCGTGCACGAGCAACTACCCACCAAATAGCAGGCGGCAACATCCGTTACAGGTTGGGTTGGATCAGATGCAGCTCGCTGTGACGGTCATTGGCGGCGGCATCATCGGCCTCTGGCAGGCGCTGACGCTGGCGGAGCGGGGCCATCGCGTGACGCTGAGGGAAGCGGCCTGTGAATCGGCAACAGGGGCCGCCAGCCGTCTCGCGGGTGCTATGCTCGCTCCTTACTGCGAAGCGGAGGCTGCAGAGGAGATTGTCAAAGAACTTGGCCTCCGCAGCCTTCAGATATGGCGTGCGGCGAACCTTGGCGTCGCGTGGCGGGGAACGCTGGTCGTCGCTCACCAGCGCGACGCAGCCGAACTTTTGCGGTTCCAGCGCCTCACGGAAGGTCATCAACTGCTGACGGACACAGATATCGGCACCTTAGAACCGGTATTGGTCGGGCGCTTCCAGCGCGGGCTTCTGTTTCCCGATGAAGGCCACATAGCGCCACGACGGATGCTGGCCACGCTCGTCGAGCGTATCCGCGCTCTCGGTGGCGATGTACGTTTTGAGTCAGCGGTCGCCGAGCCGGTGTGGATGGCGGCAAGCGCTGGCGAGATCGTCATAGACTGTCGCGGCATCGCTGCCAGAAACGATGTCACCGGGTTGCGCGGCGTCCGCGGCGAGATGGCGGTCGTCACAGTACAGGGTATGCGTTTGACACGTCCCGTACGGCTTCTGCATCCCCGGTTTCCGATCTATGTGGTGCCGTGGGGCGAAGACACCTTCATGATCGGCGCGACATCGATCGAGAGCGAGCATGCCCGCCCCGTCTCGCTCAAATCGGCGATCGAGCTTCTGGCCAGCGCCTATGCGCTCCACCCGGCGTTTGCGGATGCCCGGATCGTCGAGTTGTCAGCCGGCATTCGCCCGGCGTTCGCGGACAACATTCCGAAGATTCTGGCGAAGGGTCGGCGCTTGATCGTCAACGGCACGTATCGGCACGGATTTCTGTTGGCACCTGTGCTTGCACAGGCTGTTGCCGTGCATCTCGAAACCGGTGCCCCGCTTCCGGCCGCGCTGACGTGTGCCAGTTGATCAGCGTGCGCCTGTGCCTTGCCAACGATACAGCACGTCACCCACATCGATGCCGCAGACATCCAGCGCGCGCGCGACGATCTGGGTTGCGATGGCGTCCAGCGTTGTGTGGCCAGCGTAAAAGGATGGTACCGGCGGCATGACGATCGCGCCGAGCTGCGTGACGCGCTGCATGGCTTCGATATGCCCGCCGTGAAGCGGTGTTTCCCGGGCCAGCAACACGAGGCGGCGGCGCTCTTTCAGGATCACGTCAGCAGCGCGCGTCAGCAGATTGTCGCTGGCGCCATATGCAATGGCGGAAAGTGTTCGCATCGAACACGGCGCTATGATCATCGCGTCGGTTCGGAACGAGCCGCTGGCGATCGTCGCGCCAATGTCATCCACTGGATAGGTGATGTGCGCCAGAGCGCACGCGCGCTTTGCGGCCGTCTCGTCAATCTCATGGTTCAAGGTGCGCTGCCCCGGCCGGGAGATCACCAGATGAACCTCGGTTGCCGGCTGTTGACGCAGAAGTTCAAGGGCCTTGAGACCCAGAATTGCGCCTGACGCCCCACTGATGCCGACGATGACGCGGCGTAGCGGCGGAGGATGCGGTTGGAGCTGTCGTTTCTGTTGAATTGTCATGTCCATGATCCATTCTGTAGCGTGGTTGCAATTCGGGTAGCCGTTGCAGGAGGTCGTCGATGCGCTGGGTCGTCGCCGCATCCATGGCGAGGCGATCGCCCCACGTGCGCGTCGTCTCAGCGCCGATTTTGCGCGTAGCATCGATACCGAGCTTGCCGCCCAGTCCCGCAACCGGTGAAGCGAAGTCGAGAACGTCTATGGGGGTGTCGGTCAACACCAGCAAATCGCGACCTGCATCCGATCGTGTCGCCACGGCCCACATGACGTCGCGCCAGTCTCGCGCGTCGATGTCATCATCGACGATGATCATCAGCTTGGTGTAGGTGAACTGCGGCAGCATCGACCACAGCCCCATCATGACGCGCCGCGCGTGTCCGGGGTATCGTTTGGCGATCCGCACGACGGCAATGCGATACGACGCGGCTTCCGGCGGCAGCCAGCAATCCAGCACTTCGGGGAACTTCTGCTGGACGAGCGGAAGAAACACGTCGTTGAGGGCTTCTGAGAGGACCGCTGGCTCGTCGGGCGCGCGCCCAGTGAAGGTGGAGAGATAGACGGGATCGCGCCGCATCGTCATGGCCGTTAGACGCATTACCGGATAAGGCTCGGCGGCATTGTAGTATCCGGTGTGATCGCCATAGGGGCCTTCCATGGCCTCGTCTCCGGGCGTCACATAACCTTCGAGCACAATCTCGGCTTCCGCGGGAACAAGCATCGGGATCGAGACTGCGCGGCATAACCGTGTGCGTTCGCGGCGCAGCAGACCGGCGAAGGCCGCTTCTGATAGTGTTTCTGGAACGGGCGTTACCGCCGCCAGCAGGGTTGCCGGATCAGCGCCGATTGCAACGGCAATGGGCATCGGCTCACCTTTCGCTTGCCATTGCCGAAAATGCATCGCGCCGCCGCGGTGCGCGAGCCAGCGCACAATGGCGCTGTCGCGTCCTGTCACCTGCATACGATAGATGCCCCAGTTGTGGGTGCGTGCATCAATGGGCGCGGGAGGCCGCGTGATCACAATCGGCCAGGTGATGAGTGGCGCGGGTTCTCCTGGCCAGCACGTCTGCACCGGCAGATGGTTCAGATCGATGTCGTTGCCGCGCCGGATCTCGGCTTGTACGGGAGGTTGAGAAACTTCCAGAGGCCGCGAATGCAAAGCGGTGCGCGCCAGCGGCCATTTCTTCAGGGCGTCCTTAAACCCGGATGGCGGCGACGGTTGACGAAGTTCGGCGAGCATCTCGCCAATGCTGCGCAGTCTCTCGCGGCCGCCACCGCCAAGTGCCATGGAGACGCGCTCCACAGTGCCAAACAGATTTGTCACCAGTGGCAAATGCGACGGCGTTCCGTCGGCTTTGATCGGTTGCTCGAAGTGCAGTGCCGGTCCGCGCCTTGCGATCACTCTGCGATGTAACTCCGTCACGTCGAGCACGGTCGAGACCGGCTCACGCACGCGCACGAGTTCGCGCTCGCGTTCGAGTAGAGCGAGATAATCTTTGATATTTCGCAATATTGGCGGCGCATCGTGAAGCATAGGGGCAACAGATACGTAGGCATGCCGCGGTGTGTCTTAACCGAGGTCAAAGCGATGCTGAGAATTCTCGGCTAATCAGACGACATGCTTGATGCCAATCAATCAAACGGAACTTTGACGCGACGCGGATTTCTGCCAGAACCTTTGTCTCGCGCGATGTCGGTGTTGCCGTTACTGCCGTTGCAGTTTGCTGCCGCCAGAATGTTCCAGAACGCGCTTGCCCAGCACCCGCGCATGGCATCGAGACTTGGCGCACATGCATTGAAGCGCTTTGCCATTGATCCTGTCGATTGTCCGTTCAGCTTCATCCTCGAACCGAAGGCTGACGCGCCGCGTCTAACGGTCGTGCCGTCTTTGGCTGATCAAGTTTACGATGCGCGCATCGCCGCTCCGCTGCTGGTGCTGCTCGGGCTTCTTGATGGCCGCTATGATGGCGATGCGCTATTCTTCACGCGCGATCTTATGATTGAGGGTGATACGGCAGCGGTGCTTGCCTTGCGTAACGCCATTGAGGAGGCGGATATTGATCCGGCCGAGGTTTTGGGGCTCCCGAAGCAGGTCGCACCATTCGTGACCGAACGCTATCGCAGTCTAGCGATGCACCTGCGTCAAGCGCTCGGCGCACCTCCAGAGATCAATTGCGGATCAGGCTCTCAATGACATCTAGAACGATTTATGGGACGCAGAAAACGATGGAGCTGATCTGTCCGGCGGGTACGCCGTCGGCGCTGCGCGCGGCCGTCGAAGCGGGTTCTGATGCTGTATATTGCGGTTTTCGCAACGAGACAAACGCCCGCAATTTCCCAGGCCTCAATTTCGACGACGAGGAGCTGCGCGAAGGGGTCGCTTATGCGCATTCGCGCGCTGCCAAGGTGCTTGTGGCGTTGA
This sequence comes from Hyphomicrobium sp., assembly GCA_016716675.1. GTDB lineage: Bacteria > Pseudomonadota > Alphaproteobacteria > Rhizobiales > Hyphomicrobiaceae > Hyphomicrobium_B. The sequence goes on along the minus strand of JADJVG010000004.1, from coordinate 166,827 downwards.
ATACGTTTGCCAGGGCGGGAAATTTCGGCATCTGGCAACGTGCGGCGGAGCAGGCGGTGAGCGCGGGCGCCGATGCTCTCATCGTGGCGGATCTCGGGCTTATCGATTGGGCGCGGAAAGCGTTTCCTGAGCAGCGTATACACTTGTCCGTTCAAGCCGCTGCTGCAACGGTGCCCGCAATCCGGTTTTATGTAGAGCACTTTGGCGTTCGCCGCGTCGTGCTGCCGCGCGTGCTGACTGTTGATGAGATTGCCGCAATAGCAGCCGACGGAGCGTGCGAGATCGAGGTCTTCGCCTTTGGTGGGCTTTGCGTCATGGCCGAGGGACGCTGTCTGCTCTCCTCCTATGCGACGGGCGAATCTCCGAACATGAATGGTGTCTGCTCGCCAGCAGCACACGTCGCCTATGCGCAAGAAGGCACCGACCTCGCGGCGCGGCTCAACGGCTTCACGATCGATCGCTACCCGGATGGACAACCCGCCGCCTATCCAACGTTGTGCAAGGGTCGCTTCTCGTGCGGCGGTAAGACAATGCACGTCTTTGAAGAACCGACGAGCCTCAATACCATCGAGATCTTGCCGGCATTGCAGCGGGCTGGTGTGTCGGCCTTGAAGATCGAGGGACGGCAGCGCGGCAAAGCGTATCCTGACAGCGACGGTGCGCGCCTTCCGCGAGGCGTTGGATGCTTTGCATTCGGGGCGGCAAACGCAATCGCCGGAGCTGTCTCGATTTACCGAAGGTAGCCGGCAAACCGTCGGCTCCTATCGCAAGACGTGGCGATAGTCGTGCTGCGATAGGAGGCAAAATGCAGATTACAATAGGTCCGGTGCTGTTTAATTGGTCCAATCCGGAATGGGCAGATTTCTATGCCAGAATCGCAGAGGAAGCCCCTGTCGATCGCGTCGTGCTCGGCGAGGTCATCTGTTCAAAGCGCACGCCGTTCCGCTCAGATGCGATCGGCGACGTTGTCGAGCGCCTGGAGCGAGCGGGCAAAGACGTCGTTCTCGCAACGCTGGCCTTGCCGACGCTCAAACGAGAGATTGCTGAGATTGGCGAGACTGCCGGCGGCGACCACATGATCGAGGTCAACGACATCGCGGCGGTCTATCAGTTGGGCGGCCGCGCGCACGTCGTTGGACCCTTCATCAATGTCTACAACGAACATACGCTGAAAGTTCTGGAAGGGCTTGGCGCGCGCACCGTCTGCTTGCCGCCAGAACTTCCGGCGCAATCCATTCGAGCGATTGCTGCTTGCAGGACTACGGCCGATATTGAGGTGCTGGCGTTCGGGCGGGCGCCGTTGGCGGTGTCGGCGCGCTGCTATCACGCGCGCCTCCACAATCTGACCAAGGATAGCTGCCGCTACGTGTGCGACCAAGATCGCGACGGCCTGGATGTCGATACGCTCGACGGCCAGAAGTTTCTCGCCGTTAACGGCATTGCCACCATGGCAAGCGGTGTCACGGTGTTGGGCCGCGAGTTGACGACGCTCGCTGACGCTGGAGTGTCGCGGATACGGCTCTCGCCGCACACCTGCGATATGGTTGCCGTGTCGGCTGCCTATCGCGACCTGTGTGATGGTCGCATCGACGCCGCTGAGTTGATGGCGGTTATCCAGCAGCAGCCGCTACCGGGGGCTATCGTGAATGGCTATGTTCATGGCCGCGCCGGTTCCGTTTTTGCGTAGCGCAATGCGATTCATGCACGCGCGTCAGGCGCGGGGCCGGAAGGCCACACACCGCTCAGGATTGGTTTCCAGGCGGTAGCCCCCTATCAAATCGATGCAATAGGGGATCGCCGGTAATACAGCATCGAGACAGGTGCGGATCGAAGACGGTCGTCCGGGGAGATTGACGATCAACGAATGACCGCGAATGCCAGCCGTTTGGCGGGACAGAATGGCGGTCGGCACCTCGCGCAAACTGACCGTACGCATCAGCTCACCGAAGCCAGGCATCAGCTTCTCGCAAACGGCCTCAGTGGCTTCTGGTGTTACGTCACGCGCCGCGGGACCGGTTCCGCCGGTCGTGAGGATCAGGCCGCAGCCATGCTGATCAGCAAGGTCAATGAGTGCGTCCGTGATGAGTGGAATTTCGTCGGATACGACGCGCGCTACCGGGTGCCACGCCGATATGAGAAAATCCTGCAGCACCGCGATAATGCCGGGTCCGCCTTTGTCCTCGTACAGCCCCTTGGCGGCGCGGTCGGAAACCGTGAGAATCCCGATCGGGCTTGAGGCATTATCTATTGGGCGTTGCGTGGCATTTGGGGGCATTGCCGGAAACCTTAGCTGCAATGAACATTCGACTTTAAAGGCATAACGACGTGTTGCCGCACTTCACAAATGTTAAAGCCGGCGAGTGGAGAGCGTAGGATGGTGTTAGAAATTCGCAAGGCCAGTCATGTGGCACAGATGCTTTGAAGGGGGGATGAACGATGGTGAGACGAGTGCTGGCTGTGGTGGCTGCAATGGCCTTGTTTTCGGCGGTGCCCGCCGCCGCGCAGGATAGTCTATGCAAGCGGCTTGGGGGCGGCGACGCTATTTCGACGGTCGTCAAGTCGTTCTTGACCAAGATGCGCAAGGACGATCCGGATAAGCTTGGCCGGTTCTGGCTGTTTCGCGGATCAGGCGGCGTTGCCCGCGAGGAGCAGTTGATCGTCGATTTCGTGCAAAGCGCCACCGGATGTGACCGCCTTTATGATGGTCGCGACATGCGGTCGACGCACAAGGGCATGGGGTTGTCATCGGCCGACTGGGATCGCACAGTAGGCCTGCTGCGCGCTACGCTCGACGAATACAAGGTTCCTGCAGAGCTCCAGACCGAGGTCATCGATCTGGTGGGCACAACGCGCAGTGCGATCGTTGAATGCGAGGAGAGCACCTTCGGCTGCCCATGAAGTTTGAGGCGTGGGGTTTGAGGTATGAGGCTTAAGGCGTGATACTTCCAAGCGTTCACCCCATTGTGCTTTGCGGTCCGATTTCTCCGCTCGGCAACAAGGGTAAGGTGAGCGCGATTGATAAGCGGCAAAAGCCGCCGCCTTGGGTGATCACGCTCACCGGTCTTGCAGGCGATGCGCAAGCAGACCTGAAGACCCACGGTGGCCCACAGAAGGCACTGCATCACTACGCCTACGAGCATTATGCATGCTGGATCGATGAGGTCGGGCCAAGGCCCGTCCTTGCCGCGCCCGGCGCGTTTGGCGAAAACCTCTCGACGCTCGGGTGGACGGAAGACAACACCCACATTGGCGACATCGTTCAATTTGGCAGCGCTTTCCTTCAGGTCAGCCAGGGTCGGCAACCCTGCTGGAAACTCAACGAACGATTTGGCCATCCCGATATGGCGCGGCTGGTCCAGCAAACCGGTCGAACGGGCTGGTATTATCGGGTGCTGACGCCGGGCGTAGCCAATGCCGGCGATCGCTTGGAGTTAGTCGAGCGGTTGCGCCCGGCGTGGCCACTATCGCGTCTGCTGCGGTTGCTCTATGCCGACACCCTCGCATTTGCCGAGTTGGCTGAGATGGCTGAGATACCGGAGTTGGCGGACGGTTGGCGGCGGATTGCGCTAAGGCGCTTGGAACAGCACAGAGTCGAAGACTGGCAGCCTCGGTTGGAAGGCACAACACAAGGTTAGGCAAACTTGCAAACCTAGGTGGCGAGCCGCGCACCACTCATTGCGTGGTGCTGTTTACCGGCAGCCAACCGGGATGATCAAAGTAGGCTGGGTACGTCTCGAGCGTTTTGCGCACCAGGGTCAGGCCATCCGTATTGGCGCCGTTCTGTACCACAGCGTTCGCTCCTTCGAGCAACTGGGCGATCAGAACGTGCAGGGCTTCATCGGCTGGAGGCTGCAGCTTGCAGTTAGCGACCAGGAAATCGACTTCCTCACGGATCGCGGCGGCGAAGGCTTGCCGTTCTTCTGGCGTGCTCTCCGATTTGGCGGAGTTGGCAAGTGCCCGAAGACGATCCATGCCAAGGCGTAAGGGCGCATCCGTGTCCCACTTCTTTCCGTCATTGAGTTTAAGTTGGGGTGCCTCCGCGTGCTGCTCGTGAGAGTGGGACGCGTTAGGGGTATTCAGATGATGAAAGACCGCGGTGCCACCAATGGCGAGCATGGCGACCACGAGCGTCAGACCGACGTTACGATTAGAAACGAAACGGCTCATGTCAATTCCCTTCTCGTGCTACTTTGAGCCACTGCTCTGCCACCTGAATTGGATAGCGCTGGTGTAACACGCCGTTGCGTTACACGATGCCGAAGCGCCATGGCATGCCGCACGTTTTCCCCTCTAGTCGCAGGGTGGCCGGGCAGTTATGATCCCGGCTGTCATCCGATCGGCTGTGTTCATGTGGCGCAGCAGCAGGACGGGCAGGGTCTCGGACACGAAGTGCCGGAGGGACGCGAGGTCGCCCTGCGCGATGGCGCGGTGAGCGTTTTGAAATTTGCTGATCAGCATTTCGTGTTGCATCACGTGGCACTGGAAGACAGGCAAAAATAGTTCCTGCATCAAGGCTTCCTCGCGCTCGAAGTGAGCCCGGATTTCGGCCTCGATGCGAGCCAGAAAATCAGCCAGATCCGTATCTTCCGTTTCCGGTGCGCGCGCCAGCATCGCCTCTAGAACGGCATGATCGTTATCCATCAGCGGAATGCCTAAGACGATCGATGGTTCAACCATGGAAGTATCACTCCTGCTGCATGCTCGAGGCTGCACCAAGTGTGAAGCGTCATGATTGATGTCGATCAAGCGACGAAGGGTGATCTCCATGGCGTGGTTAAACGCTGTGGCGCCGGAGCAGGTTCTCGACGGCGCCCGCACTGTCGAGCTCCATCATTTCATCCATGCTGAGCGTGATTTGGAATTTTTCTTCGAGTGCCCGCACCAATGCGATGTGCTGCAGTGAATCCCAGCGGTCCACATCTTCAGGGGTTGTGTCTTGCGTGACTGGCCCGTGATACTCGAAAACATCTCCGAATATATCGGCAATCTCGGGCCGGATGGTTGCGTTACGCGCTAGCATTGTTCTCCGCTCCATTGAATGTTTACGGCGCGCGATATGGGCGAGGTCAAGTCCTCCAACTCCATGCGCCATGTTTCGAATCCGTCAGTGCTACCCGTCCGTGTGAAGCCGAAGTTGGCATACAACCTCGCTGCCACGGCATTCTTTTCCGTCGGCTTGAATAATCCCGTGACCGAGCGCACGCCGCGGGCCTGAAGCGTGCTCAGCAGCGCCCAAAGAAATGCGCTCTCGATCTGCCGGCTGATGACGCGGCAGCTCATCACGAAGCTGCGCAGAACCGCTGTGTCGCCGGCAACATCGATCGCAGTGGCGACGACCAGTCCATGATCTCCAAAGCGGTCTTCGACGCTTCCCGAATAGACAAGGCGATCGCCATCCTGGCCGGCCGGCTGCGTCAGGTCGGTTTCGCTGAAGCGTTCGTTCGTGAGATTGAACTGGTTGGTGCGCTGGTGAAGCTGCGCCACGCGCGGCAGTGTGGCTGGCGTCAACGGCTGAACAGTCAAGCGCTGTTCCAGTCCTTCGAGATAGTCGTCATAGGTGCCGGAGGCCGCCCTCAGTTCACGAGACTTGACCTCTGCGGCGTAATAACTCGATCGCTTGGCGTCCTCACCGGTGATGCGCGTTGGCCAGGTGCACGGGAGGGCGCGAAGCCATTCAGGGCGGGCCGCGGGGTCTGATGGCATTTCAGGAACGTAAACCTCGGGACACATTCGCCGCATGACGGCCCGCTCGTGCGGGCTATCGTCGAGGAATACGAAAGAATCCAGTCCGAGATTTAGGTCGGCTGCGAGCTTGCGGATGTTGTCAGGCTTCGGCTCCCAGTTCACGGCGGTCGCCACGAAATCGTCGCGCTTGAGCACGACTCCGGGGTGGATATCGAACACGTCTAGGGCGTCTGCGTTGTTCTTGCTGAGGGCCACCAGAAGCATCCCCTGCGATTTCAGACGCAAGCATTCATTTTGAAAGGCCTTGTAGGCGGAGCCTGGAAAATCGTCGCCGCATTGCAGCTTGGCGATGCCGTCATCGCCAAACACGCCCGCCCAACGCGTATTGTCGAAATCAAGCGCAAGCACCTTCACTGGACCTTTCGACCGCGACCGCCAGAGCTGCGCCACCGCCGCCGCTATATGGCGGGTGGCCGGCTCAGAGTAGGCAAAGCGCCCGTAATACCAGAGCTTCGGATCAACACGCATATTGGCCGATAGGGAGGCGAGCGCCTGTCCGGTATCGAGAACGGTTATGCGTGGGTCTTGTTTGGCGACGTCGCTCAGAACCTGGTTGACGCGCGCACCGACACGCGCCGCACCAGACGCGAACGTATGATCGGCATAACCCGCCGACGGCGAGGCGCCTGTGGGTAGCGTCGTGACAATGAGTGAACCGCTGGTGCGGGCGCAGAACGACGTCATGGCATCGGCGAGATACGACAGGCGTTCTTCCAGATCCGCCGCGAACTGCTCAGGCTCTCGCCGCCAGTCGTGCGGCATAAAGTAATTCTGATCCAACAGCAGCACGAGCACATCTGCAGGCTGATCCACTTGGACCAGTTCGGTTAGAATTGAGCCGTAGCCACCGTCGCTGATTGCGGCGCGCAGACCGTGCGCTGCAAATGTGTAGTGAAGCGCTGAGGCGAGGGACTGACAGCTCGAGGTGCCGCCGACTCGCACCTGCAAGTCGGGGAGAGACGCGATATAGACTTCGAGGTGTGGCTTAACGGCCCGCAGCGCCTCCGGTGCGCTGGCGTAAGCGCCGAGAGCGAGTCTGACTCCCGTGGTTGTCTGCCCTAGAGCACAAAGGCGGGCGATGATTTGGCAGGTGACCTTGGGTGGGAACTGATCCAGTGAGCCGCTGCCTTCCAAGTCGCGGGCGATGGCAGCCGCTGTGTCCGTCGAAATATTCGCATCATTGAGAGCCGCCAGAAAGCCAAGCTCTCTGGCATCGACGGCGAACATGTGATCGGGCACGGTGTGCCCGGCGGCGAGAAGGTCTTGCGCAAGCCATTTCGGAATCTGCATGCCGGCCTGGCCAAGGCGCGAGACGATGTCTGCAACCTGTTCGGGACGGGCAAAACGCCAATCAAGCGCCGGGAGCAGCTGCTTTGCGCGCACCAACGCCGGGCTCTGGTCGATGAGCCCATCGAGCAGCAAAGTCACGGAATGGCCCGGCATGTCTTGCATCGATCAACCTAGATCATAATCTCGCCGCCGGTCACCAGCAGGTTTTCCCCTGTGATGAAGCTGGCGTAAGGCGAAGCCAGTAACAGGATGGCGCCCGCCACGTCATCGACGGTTGCAAGGCGCCGCAGCGGCGTTCTGCTCACAAACGCATCGCGCACGCGATCGGGCGTCTCCGAAACAAGATCCGTCGGCACGAGCGACGGCGAGATGGTGTTGACCGTAATGCCGGATGGACCCAACTCCTGCGCCAGGTTCTTGCTCATCACATGCAAGGCGGCTTTCGCTGCAACGTACGGCATCCAGTGAAACGCTGTGCGACCTAGAGCAGCAGTCGAGATCACATTGATGATGCGTCCCTGTCGAATCTTGAGATGCGGCAGCGCTGCCTGCGTGACGTGGAACGCACTGCCAGCGATTGAACTGTAAGCCGAAGCCATCTGATCCCAGCTGATGCGGTAGAACGGCGCCGACTCTATTTTGGGGCCAGCATTATTGACGAGGATATCCAGACCGTCTGAACCTGCAGCCGCTTCCACAAGATCTTTTGCTCCTGTGGGTGTGGTGACATCAGCTTTGACGACAATGCACCGCCCGCCCAGCGACACGATCTCGCCGTGCAGCGACGCCGCGGCGGCGGCGCTATTGTGGTAGTTGATGCAGACATGCGCTCCGTGCGCTGCGAGCAGCCGCGCCGTGGCTCTGCCAATTCCCCGCGAGGCGCCGGTCACAAGGGCGCGTTTGCCGGAGAGGATATGGTCGAAGGTCCGCTGTGGTGCCGACTCCGGGGAAGCAGGTTCGGGAGCCAATCGCAGCACCTTGGCGCGCGCCAGACCTCGCAAAACCGTTTTGGCGTTTTGATTGACAATCTTCATCGCCAGTTCGACGACACGCGTATCGATATCGATCTTCTCAATTGTCGCGGTCGCTTCAAGCGTATCGCCGACAAACACTGGCGCGCTGAATTCTATCGCCTGTGAAAGATAGAGTGCGCCGCGCCCCGGAAGCTTCATGCCAATGAGATTGGAGAGCATGCTCGCGTGCAGGAATCCATGCGCAACGGGATGTGCGAACTCAGTCCGCGCCGCGAACTCGGGATCGACATGAAGCGCGTTGTAATCACCTGACAGTTGCGCAAACGTGGCAACGTCTTCTGTCGTTAGGGTGCGGCAAACTGCTGCCCGCTGCCCGACGTGAAGCTCATTCAGGCGATCAGGCGAATTGCTGAATTCCATGGTGGCGCTAACCTTAGGTCTCCTTCAGGCGTATCTGTTTACCGATACCGCTGAATAGCCGGAATGCCGCCGGTGCTATTTGACTTCAGTTAAGAGCGCCAGTCCCCGCCGCTGTTAATCGATCAGGCATTCAACACGTGCCTAGAGGCCCTAAAAGAGGGAGACGCAGCATGCAGCAGACCTTTGACACAGTCGCGGCGATCATATCGTCAATGGCTGACGTTCCGGTCGCGGAAATCAAGCCGGAAAGCCATGTTATGAAAGATCTGGGCGTCGATAGCCTTGCATTTCTGGATATTGCTTTTGAGATTGATCAAAAATTCAATATCAAGCTGCCAATCGACGATTGGATGCAGACTGTGAATGAAGGCCAGGTCAAATCCGAGGAATTCTTCCTCGTTGGAAACCTTTGCCGGAATATTGACGAGCTGGTTGCGCACGCAGCTGCCGCCTGAGAGGCCAGCATATGCGTTTAGAGTACTTCCAAATGCTGGATTCGATCGATCATCTCGATCGCGAAGCTATGCATCTGAGGGCCACGTCTACAGTTCCAGCCACCAGTCCAGTGTTTGAAGGACATTTCCCCGGTCAACCGATCATGCCGGGTGTTCTGCTATTGGAAACAATGGCGCAGGCGTCAGGCTATCTGCTTCTGGCGATGGACGAGTTTGCGCGTATGCCATACTTCGCCGGCTGCAAAGCGGCCAATTTCCGGTCGTTCGTGGAGCCAAAGCAGACGCTGCAGATTGAAGCGACCTGCATTCATCTCGGTTCCGGATATGCCGTCACGCGGACGTCCATTCGAAAGGATGGTGTCTTGGTTAGTGATGCAGAACAGAAATTCCGCCAGCTGCCGTTTGCCACAAAGCGTTGCGCGACTATGTAACCGCGCAGGGTCAGCGGCTGCGTCTCATCGAGCAATCGAGATCAGCGGGATGAGCAGCAAGCGCGATGTCTGGATCACCGGAATCGGCATTCTGAGCTGCGCTGGTGAGGGTGTAGCCGCGCATTCGCCAGACATCGGTGAAGCGCCGTCCCGTCGCGATCACGGAAAATTGTCACCGTACCCGATCCATCGACTTTGCGATGTCGATTTCAGCACGCAGATCGCCAAGGCGTCTGAGCAGCGGCAGATGGGTCTGTGGCAACGGACAGGCGTCTATGCTGCCGGGTTAGCTCTTGCCGACGCCGGTCTTGCTGGACAAGCGGAAATTCTCAATTCGACGGACCTCGTGGTGGCTGCTGGAAACGGCGAGCGCGATTGCAGCTTCGACGCGAAGGTGCTTGAGGGCGGCCTTTGTGATGGGGCAGCATCTGGCCGTTTGAACGAGGCGCTGCTGACGGGATTGCGACCGACACTATATCTCGGGGAACTGTCCAATCTGCTCGCCGGGAACATTTCGATCGTTCATCACGCCACCGGCTCATCGAGAACCTTCAAAGGCGAAGAGAGTGCGGGCGTCTCTGCCGTAGAGAATGCCTATCGCCGAATTGCGGCCGGTCAGAGCGACGTGTGCCTCGTTGGCGGAGCCTTGAACGCGGACCGCGAGGATCTGCTCCTCGGCTACGAACTCGGACGCACACTGTGGTCGCATCCCTACAGTCCCGTATGGTCACGCAAGGCGCTTGGCGGCGGCTTTGTGCCCGGCAGCGTCGGCGCATTCCTGGTCATCGAAGCCCGCGAGCATGCGCAAGCGCGCGGCCATAAGCCGTATGCCGCTATTCGCAACGTCGTCTCGGATCGTAGCCGACGCGAGTGGGGCACGCTCGCCAGCACACTACAAAAGCTATTCACCGCGTTGGATGTGCCTGTGGGTCCACTTGCGGTCATGAGCGGGGCCAGTGGCGTAGAGCCGGTCACATCGGATGAATTGGCGTTTCTCCAAAGTCTTGAGGCCAGCGGTCACCAGGTTGCAATTCGTGCGCACGGCACCCGCCTCGGCCACGGCGTCGAAGCGCATTTCCCCGCTGGCGTTTGCTTGGCGGCATTGGCTCTGGCGGAAGGCTGCTTCCCGCCACCCTCTGACGAGAACGGGGTCGAGACGCCGTTTGATGAAGAGCTGTCGCGCGTGCTGGTCACGGGTCTTGGACATTGGCGCGGTGAAGGCTTTGCACTCCTTGAGCGTGTGCAATGACGGAGCGCGGCATGGGTTTGCAGTACCTCGACAAGAAGGGACGTCCGCTGGTCGCGGTCACCGGCATGGGTGTTGTGACGTCGCTCGGCCGAGGCAAAGCTGTGAACTGGCAGGGGCTGACCAGCGGCAGCTCAGGCATTCGCCACATTACGCGCTTTCCGACCGATGGCCTGCGAACGACGATCGCAGGCACTGTCGAGAGCGCCGCATCGCAACCGTATTCGGCGTACGAGTTGGCGTCAGAGATTGCCGAGGATGCGATAGCCGAAGCGCTTGTGCAGGCCGGCCTCGATACAGGTGAAGGCTTTGATGGGCCGCTGTTCATCGCCACGCCGCCATCGGAATTCGAATGGCCCTTGCTGTCGGAACTCTATCGCAACGGTTCTCCGGTCGAAGGCGGAACTGCGTATGCGCGGATGCTCGCCGCCGCGCGGACGGGAAAATTCGAAGGCATGGCGCGGCACCTAGAGTTTGCCAGCATCGCCAGCCGCCTCCAGGACCGTTTCGGCACCAAGGGCGAACCGATTTCTCTCTGCACGGCATGCGCGTCCGGCGCGACCGCCATTCAGATGGGCGTTGAAGCGATACGGCGCGGCGAAACGCAGATGGCGTTGTGCGGGGCGACAGACGCCACCGTGCACCCCGAGGGTTTGGTGCGCTTCTCGCTGCTTTCCGCGCTCTCCACGAAAAACGATACTCCTGAAAAAGCTTCAAAGCCGTTCTCGCGCAATCGTGACGGCTTCGTGATCGCGGAAGGGGCCGGCGCGGTAGTTGTCGAATCTCTGGCGTCTGCTGAGGCACGGGGTGCAGCGGTTCTCGGCATCGTGCTCGGCTGCGGCGAGAAGGCAGACGATTACCACAGAACGCGCTCGAAGCCCGATGGCTCCGCAATCATTGGCGCGATACGCGGCGCCATGGTGGACGCCGGTTTGGAGACAGTCGATTACGTCAACGCGCACGGCACGAGCACGCCCGAGAATGACAAGATGGAGTATTTCTCGCTCCGCGCCGTACTCGGCAACACGCTCGATAGAACGCCGGTCAGTTCCAACAAGTCGATGGTCGGCCATACGTTGATTGCGGCAGGTGCCGTGGAAGCGGTGTTCTCGCTGCTGACGCTCGCGAATGGCATTTTGCCGCCGACCGTCAACTACGACGATCCCGATCCAGAACTGCCGCTTGATGTGGTGCCCAACACGTCGCGTGCAGCAGAGGTGAACTCAGTGCTCTCCAATTCCTTCGGCTTTGGTGGGCAGAACGCCTGCCTTGTATTTTCCTCGTTGAAAGAGGCTGTCTCATGAAGCCCGCACAGCGCATTGCCAAAGTCACGGCGAACCCGGCAACAGGCGCAAAAATGCGCGCCGTTCAGGTCACCAGAGAACGTGGCTTAAAACTTGAGGATGTGGCGCGGCCCGCAGACCCTGCCGCCGATGAGGTTCAGGTCCGGGTTGCGTGCGTTGCCCTCAATCATATTGACGTGTGGGGTTGGCGCGGCATGGCCTTTGCCAACCGTCAGCTTCCAATCACAGCGGGCGCGGAAGCGTCAGGCGTCATCGTCAAGACAGGCAGCGACGTGACCGGTCTCACCGCAGGCGATGTGGTTGCGATGTACGGCGCGCTCACCTGTGGCACATGCCCGGCGTGCCGCGACGGTCGCGACAACTTCTGCGACGTGCTCAGCGGCATGTACGGATTTCATATCGACGGATTCCTGTGTGAATACGTCAACGTTCCCGCCCGCCTCGCGGTAAAGGCCCCAGCGGGCTTGCAACCAATCGCCGCTGCCATGGCGCCGATCACGTTTGGCACGGTTGAGCACATGCTATTCGACAACGCCAAGCTCAAAGCCGGAGAGACCATCCTCGTCCATGCTGGCGGCAGCGGCATCGGCAGCGCGGCAATTCAATTGGCGAAGGCTGTCGGCGCGACCGTAATCACCACCGTCGGCAGCGATGAGAAAGTCGCGAAGGCCACGGCGCTCGGCGCCGATCACGTCATCAACTACAACACCGAACGCTTTGAAGGCCGCGTGCGCAAGTTAACCGGGCGCCGTGGTGTCGATGTCGTGTTCGAACACGTCGGCCCGAAGACGTGGGCCGGAAGCATCCTCTCGATGGCGCGCGGTGGCCGCCTTGTGACGTGCGGCTCGACGACAGGCATCAAGGCCGACATGAATCTCAATCTTCTCTATCAGCAGCAACTCAAGCTTTTCGGTAGCTTTGGCTGCACGCGGAAAAATATGGCGGATGCGATGACCAAGATCGCCGCTGGACAGGCACACCCGGTCATCGACACGCGCATCACATTGGATCAGCTCGACGAAGGTCTGCGGCGTCTCGAAGGCCGAGACGTGTTCGGCAAGATCGTCGTTGAGCTTTAGTGGAATCGGAAATCCCTATGAACGCGAGAGATGTTTGGATTACGGGCGTTGGTTTGCTGACGTCACTCGGTGAGGGGGGGGAAGCGCACGTCAGCGCGCTGCAGGCAAACGCCGGTACGCTGCACATCGACGAAATGACCTATGCGCCGTATCCGATCTATCCGCTCGGGGATGTCGATTTCGGCAAACAAATCCCGAAGAAATCCGATCAGCGGCAGATGGAGCTTTGGCAGCGCGTCGGCGTTTATGCATCGGGCTTGGCGCTCGCCGACAGTGGGCTGGCACACGATCCCGTACTCTTGTCGAAGACGAACCTTATTGTGGCGGCTGGAAGCGGTGGACGTGACACGGCGGTCGATTCAAGAATCCTCGACACCATGAGTTCCACCACCGAGACGGAATTGCTGGCCAAGGAAATCCTTCCGACAGCACTGCGGCCGACGTTGTTCCTGGCACAGCTCTCGAACCTGCTCGCGGGCAACATATCGATCGTGCATAACGTCACTGCATCATCGCGCACGTTCATGGGCGAGGAGATGGCGGGGCTGGCGGCCATCGAAAATGCGCATCGGCGGATCACGTCAGGGCAGGGCGATATTTTTCTCGTTGGCGGGGCGCTGAATGCGAACCGCGAGGATCTCCTGCTCGGTTACGAGCTTGGCAAGAATCTCTGGGCGCATCCTTACAAGGGCGTCTGGTCGCGCAAGGAAAAGGGCGGCGGGTTCATCCCCGGAAGCGCCGGCGCATTCCTGGTTTTAGAGGCGCGCGAACACGCGGAAGCGCGCGGCCGCAAGCCATATGCCCGGCTTTGCGACGTAGTGACGGATTGCTGCCGGCGCAAACCCGGCGAGGCCACGCGCGCGCTTGGATCACTGTTCGACACGTTGGACGTGCCGGAGGGTCCGCTGGCCGTGATGAGCGGCGCCAGTGGCGTCGAGCCCATCGCCTCGGAAGAACTGGAGTTTCTGCAAGGCCTCGATGAGCGCGGCTATCAGGTCGCCATTCACGCGCATGGCAGCCAGATTGGGCATACGGTGGAAGCGCATTTCCCCGCCGGCGTGGGCCTCGCCGCGCTGGCACTGGCAAACGGCCGGTTCTTTGCGCCGTCCGACGAGAATTGGGTGGAGACCGAATTTGAGGGCGACAGCCTCTCGCGCGTGCTTGTCACCGGTGCCGGGCATTGGCGAGGCGAAGGCTTGGCTCTTTTGGAGCGCGTCGAATAATGGAACGCAAGAAACAACCGCAACATCTGGCCAAATATCTCGATAAAAAGGGCCGACCACTCGTTGCCGTCACAGGCATGGGCATGGTCACGTCGCTTGGCTGCGGCAAGGACGAAAACTGGAGCAAGCTGACGAGCGGCGTTTCCGGCATACGCCACATCGCGCGGTTTCCGACCGAAGGCTTGCGAACGGCCATTGCTGGAACCGTGGATAGTGTTCCGTCGTCGTCGCCGACTGCTGCTGGGCGCACAAAATCCATGGCGGCGGTTGCGGCTACGGAAGCGCTCACTGAGGCAGGTCTATCGCAATGTGACTTTCCCGGTCCTCTGTTTCTCGCGACACCGCCAGCGGAAATTGAATGGCCGCAACGTCGGCGCATTTATGAGGCCGCGCAGGGAAGCGCCGACCATGGATACCGCCGCCTGATAGCAGCTGCCCGAGCTGGCAACTTCGAAGACATCGCGGAAGAAAACCAGTTCGTCAGCGTCGCCGACTATCTGGCCGGCCACTTTGGTACGAAGGGTCTGCCGTATTCCGTATCCACCGCCTGCGCTTCGGGCGCCACGGCGATACAACTCGGTGTCGAAGCCATCCGCCGAGGGGAAGCGAGCGCCGCACTGTGCATCGGCACGGACAGCTCCGTACAACTGGAAGCGCTGGTGCGCTTTTCGCTTCTGTCGGCACTTTCCACCCGCAATGAAACGCCGCAAACGGCGTCCCGTCCATTCTCGCGTGGGCGCGAGGGGTTTGTTATGGCGGAAGGCGCGGGCGCGTTGGTGCTGGAAGATCTGCAAGCCGCCGTTCAGCGTGGCGCAACTATCCTCGGGCTCGTTCGCGGCTGTGGCGAGATGGCCGACGACTATCACCGCACCAGATCGAAGCCGGATGGCTCGGCGATTATCGGCGCCATGCGCCGGGCGATAGATGATGCATGCATAGCACCGGCCGACATCGACCACGTCAACGCCCATGGCACTAGCACGCCGGAGAACGACAAGATGGAATTCTTGTCGCTGTCGGCGGTGCTTGGCGAGCATTTGCAGCAAACGCCAGTCAGTTCGAATAAATCTATGATCGGCCATACGCTGTCGGCCGCGGGCGCCATCGAGGCCGTGATCTCATTGCTGACCATCCAGAACGGACTTATTCCGCCAACGATCAATTGCGACGAGCAAGATCCGGAAATCACCATGGACGTGGTGCCGGGTGTTGCCCGCGCCGCCCGCGTGCGCAACGTGCTGTCGAACTCGTTCGGTTTCGGTGGGCAGAACGCCTGTCTGGTCCTCGGAGCATACGACGCCAGCAACGCCTGAGAGAACCGACGCGACAAGGCTCGCCTGCGAGTTGATAAAGATAAAAGCCTATGGATCGGCAACGATCCATAGGCTTTTTCATTTCTGTAATCGTGCCAGCCTCTCCTTCAGAGGAGG
Organism: Hyphomicrobium sp.; assembly: GCA_016716675.1. Lineage (GTDB taxonomy): Bacteria > Pseudomonadota > Alphaproteobacteria > Rhizobiales > Hyphomicrobiaceae > Hyphomicrobium_B. Next base: position 151,230 of record JADJVG010000004.1, on the reverse strand, counting down.
AGCGGGAAGCGGTCGGACGTCTGTCCGTTTAAATCTCGCCCTTCAGGCCCTTCTCGAAGTACTTGTGGACGATCTTGTCCTGGTTCTCGAGCAGCCAATCAACCGTCGGCTGGAACGTCATCGCCTTATGGATGGCAAGCGCGGTGGCGCGGCGGTGAATATCGAACAGAACCTTGTGGTCGAGATTTTCGACCGTCGCGATCGATGGATTCAGCCACACGGAAACGATGATGCCGAGATCGTCGGCCTTATCCTTCGGGATGTCGCCAGAACGGACGGAATCGAGCACGCCCATGGCCGTCGCGTATTGCACGGTACCCATCAGGATGTTGGTGTAACGCTCGTTCTCTACGGTGACCTTCGAAACGCAGATCGTCGGCGGGCGCACCATGACGTCCGTGTTGAGCAGAGCGAGCACACGCGAATGCCCCTTGGTCTGATCACCCAGCAACGTCGCGAAGGCGGTGCCGAACGGGCCGTCCATCTCACCGATCGCGACTTCCGGCTCAGCTGCCGTGCCTGGCGGACCGCCCGCGACAAGCGCCTCACCGACGCGAATTCCGAAACGAGCATCGCGCGAGAGGATGCGTGGCGTTCCTTGGCTCATATGTGCAGTTCCTTCTGTCTTAATTTAAAGTCTACTGCGCTGGAAATTGGCCCTTCCGATGCGCGAAGGCAAGCAATGTCTGCGTGTGCGGCAGTGTTACATCGCCGCGTAGGATGTGTTTAAAAATGCAAAATTCGTGCGAAATTTCAGGCGCATGCCGACTGTAAACGCTGATGTTCTCCTAATTTGTACGTCCTGAATACATGCAACGTAGACGTCATGGTTATCGTGATCGCTGATGATGGGAATATCAGGCGCAAGGCGCTCATCTGACGCGCAACGCGACGTTTGGCATCGCTGTCACGCGTCTGCAATCGACGGCAAGATATACATGCGCTTTTATCTGTATCCGGTAAGGCGAGTTAGGTCGCGCGATCACCACGGCGCGACACGTCGCACGTTAGAGTCAATAGCGCACACGAAAGCGGTTTGCCGTTGTTGACGCGTGTGCGGCTCTGCTTCCGATGTTTTCGGTGCTGATCCGCAATGGGATTGTGGGCGCGCCGCTACCCTCCGCTCGCCCAAAAGCCAAGATCAAAACGAGCCTCATCAGGCGTTGCGTAACTGCCCGGGAGTTTCTGAAAAAATCCGTCTGCAAGCCATTGGCGGAGGGAGAGGGATTACTTCTTTTAAGGGCGTGGGGGAGCGGAGCAGCATGGTGAGGGGGGGACAAGAGGTGGCGGGGTGCACGCAGGTCAGTCTCAAAACCGACCGCGTGGTGCTGCGGGTGGGCAATCACTGAGAGCCAAAGGCTCGCCTGAGGCCCCCAGGTTTCCCCGGCACACCAGCTCGCCGGGCTGGGCCGGCACCGGCAAAGGATTCGAACCCCCGGTGGACTTGCGCCCACGCTAGTTTTCAAGACTAGAGCCATCAACCACTCGGCCATCCCTCCGGACCATGGCATCCAAGAGTGCTTTCGACGGCACGTCTTTGGTGTGCAACTCTGGGGGCCCTAGCGGGCACCATCCGGAACCGCCGTCCTATACGGTTCGGCCGCAACGCTCAAGAGGCCGCTGATAATTGCGGTTCCGCCGGCTCGCCACCGGGCCTTGCACGGCGATTGGGCTCAACCCAGACGATATTAACGCCGCGCTAAGCCTACTTTGCCATGGTTCAAGCAACCTTCGGCCACCCTCCCGCGCTAGGGGAGGGAAGGCTGCGGAAACCAACATGCGTGGCGTATCGAGTAGCGGGTAAATGAGTATGGTCTGGAGGCCCAACGGCCAAGACGTGCGCAACGTGGCGCTGGCGTCGAGTGTCGCCGCATTGGTGGCTGCTTGTTCGCAAGCTGGCGGTCCTTCGACCAATGGGCGTGCGGTCGTCAACCGCCCGGCGTTCACCGAAGATGCTTATGGTGTAAGCACCAGCGACCGCGTCACCACCAGTGCGCGCGTGCCCAAAGGTGGCGGCTCGTTCAAACTCGGCAGTCCTTACAAAGTCGCTGGTCGCTGGTATGTGCCGCGCGAAGAACCCGGCTACGATCGCCAAGGCATCGCGTCCTGGTATGGCGACGACTTCCATGGCCGCAAGACCGCAAACGGCGAAATTTTTGATCGCTATGCACTTTCGGCGGCGCACCCGACGTTGCCGTTGCCATCTTATGCCTATGTCACTAACCTTGAAAATGGCCGCACCATTCTTGTGCGCGTCAACGATCGCGGTCCGTATGTTGCGGGGCGCTTGATCGATCTCTCGCATGCGTCAGCACAGATGCTTGGCTATGAAAATCGCGGCCACGCCCGGGTGCGTGTGCGTTATGCCGGCCGGGCGCCGTTGAATGGAGACGACCGCCGCGAGCGGCAATTCCTCGCCGAACAATCGTGGCATTCGGGTAAAGGCAGACAATCGGTTGCCGCATATCGCCCGCCGATGTCGCCGGTTTCTGTTCCACAACCATTCCCGGATGGCACGCCGGGACGATGGTCGCCAACAGCCTATCGGGCGTCGCTTGCCGGCAAGCCTGAACCCGCGAAACGCTACCCGAATTTGCAGACGACGGCAGCTTTGGCGGAACAGCCAGCGCGCGCTAGACCACCAGAAGCATTTGCCGCGCCAAGCGGCGAGCCGCGCGCCAGCACATCGGGACGAGCGTTTGTAAACGTTGGGGTTTATCGGGACCGTGAGAATGCCGAACGGCTGCGCCGTGATTTCGGAAATCTCGGTCCGGTCGAAGTGGCGCCTGTTGCAGGTCGGGACGGTGACCAGATGTACCGCGTGCGGCTGGGTCCGATGACCCCAAAACAAGCCCAAATTGCTGCCAATCAAGTTGCCGGACGCGGCGTAACCGGAAGTTCCGTGGTATTTGAGTAGCGCCGGAGCCGGTCTTCCGGAGACTACGGGCTAAGCCGCATTGATTCCTGGCGGTCGGCGCATGATACTTGTGCGCCTGCTGTTATGTTCGTGTGCCGCCAGTTCGATGTCGAGAGGACCCCGACCGTCGTCATGATCTTGCGATCGAAGTTTATTTTGAATAGCCGTTTGCGCATCCTTTTGGTTCTTCTTGCCTCGCTCACGCCGCTGCTGGTGTTTATCGGCAGCTCAGTCGTAGCAGTCGCCCAGGATGGGTCGGCATTCACGAGCAAGGCTCAGCACGCCATCCTGATGGATGCTGCGACGGGCGCTGTGCTGTTTCAATCGCGCGCCGACGAGCTGACGCCGCCTGCCAGCATGAGCAAACTCATGACGCTGGCCGTCCTGTTCAAAGCTATTAAGGACGGCAAAATTCAAACCTCCGACGAATTCGTGATGAGTGAGAATGCTTGGCGGACAGGCGGCGCGCCATCGCGAACCGCATCGATGTTCGTGCCGATCAACACCAAAGCGAGCGTCGATGAACTGATCCAGGGCATCGCCGTTCAATCGGGAAACGACGCCGCAATAGCGGTTGCTGAAGGCATGAGCGGCACCGAAGCCGCGTTTGCAAGGCTCATGACGCAAGAAGCGCGGCGCCTCGGTATGACGCAATCGACGTTTGGCAACGCGACTGGACTTCCCAATCCTAAGCAATTGATGACAGCCCGCGAAATCGCAATTCTCGCGCGCCACATCATCCTTGAGTACCCCAAACAGTACCCGGTGTTTGCGCAGAAGGAATTCCTTTACCGCAAGCACAAGTTCTACAATCGCAACCCGCTGTTATTTATCAATATCGGCGCTGACGGATTGAAGACCGGGTATACGTCCGAAGCCGGTTATGGGTTGGTCGGCTCTGCCGTGCAGGAGGGCAAGCGGCTGATCGTCGTCGTCATGGGTCTGGAAAACGAAAACCAGCGCCGGGATGAAGCCGCAAAGCTCTTGAACTGGGGCTTCCGGTCGTTCAGCACAGTGCGCGTTTTCGATGATGGCGAGGTTGTCGGCCATGCTCGTGTGTGGGGCGGTCAAACCATGTACGTGCCGCTCGCCGGAGACGGCGACATTACGCTGTCGCTGCCGAAGTTCCCGGCCAACCAGAGGCTGTCTGCCGAAATCGTCTATAAAGCCCCGTTGAAGCCGCCCGTTAAAAAGGGCGATAACGTCGCGACGCTCAAGATTTCAAGCACCACAGGCGCGCAAGCCGAAGTGCCGTTGTTTGCGACCGAAAACGTTGAAAAGGCCGGAATTGTCCGCCAGGGCCTTGATTCACTGGTTCTCATGGCGCTCCGGCGCTTAGCGCTCTAAACTCACCCGGAAATCAAAAGGTGGGCTTATGCAACGCGGACGCTTTATTACATTTGAAGGCGGCGAAGGAACGGGCAAATCCACGCAAGCGCGCAGGCTTGCCGAGCGCCTCGAACGCGCCGGCATTGCGACCCTTGTGACCCGCGAGCCCGGCGGAACGGCGCTGGGCGAAGACATTCGCGCGTTGATTCTGAAGGATCGCCCGCAGGATCCGCTCACCGAATTACTGCTGTTTGCCGCGGCGCGCGCCGAACACATGACGGCTGTTATCCGGCCGGCGCTGGACGACGGCACCTGGGTGATCTCCGACCGCTTCATTGATTCCACCCGCGTCTATCAGGGCAAGCTCTACGCCATCGAGCCTGAGCTGATTGCGCTGCTGGAAAAATATACCGTCGGCCACGAAATTCCCGATCTCACGTTGATCCTTGATCTCCCGCCGGATGCTGGTCTCGAACGTGCGGCGAGCCGCGGCACGCTTTCACGTTATGACGCTGAACGTATCGAAACCCATGAAACGCTGCGCCAAGGTTTTCTGGAAATTGCAACGTCTGAACCCGACCGCTGTGTCCTGATCGACGGCAATCTGCCGATCGAAAGCGTTGCGACCGCCGTCTGGCACGCCGTAACCGAGCGCTTGCTCGCCAACGCGGTGTAGAGAGCGGAGCACGACGACATGGCCCGCGCGCCCTTAGTGGCACAAATGGAAGACGTGCCGGAAGCCGACCGGCTTGAGGGGTTTCCACATCCGCGCATGACGGCGGCGCTATTCGGCCATGCGGCTGCGGAAGCAGCCTTTGCGGAAGCACTCTCCTCCAATATCCATCACCATGCCTGGTTGATCACCGGCACGGAGGGGATCGGCAAGGCGACTTTCGCCTATCGCGTGGCGCGCGCGGCGCTCGCCCGTCCTGACGAGCGCGGCATGTTCGGTACGGGTCTCGATGTCGATCCCGATACCGCCGCCTACCGGCAGGTGACGTCACTATCACATCCCGGGCTTGTCGTTATTCGCCGCGCCTTCGACCAAAAGTCGAAACGCTTTTCGGCGACGATTTCGGTTGATGACGTTCGCCGCTTGAAAGCCTTCCTGGCGCTAAGTGCCGAGGAGGGCGGGCGTCGCGTCGTCATCGTCGATAGTGCCGACGACATGAACGTCAACGCTGCCAATGCCCTTCTGAAGTCTCTCGAAGAGCCGCCGCCACGCACCATTTTTCTGCTAATCGCGAGCGCGCCCGGCCGGCTGCTGCCGACGATACGCTCGCGCTGCCGGACGCTGCCTTTGAGCCCACTCGGACACGGCGATCTGCAGCGCGCGGTCGCCGCCGCCTTGCAGGCTGCCGGCAAGCCCCCCATTCCAGACGCTGATTTCGCAGCCCTCGAAGCCTTGAGCGGCGGCAGCGTGCGCCGCCTGCTGGCGTTGCAGGAGGGCGGCGGGCTGGTGCTGCAAGCCAAGATCGACAAGGTTCTCGCGAGCCTGCCAACCGGTGATCTCAAAGCCGCGCACATGCTGTCGGACGAACTGGCGCCGGCTGCAGCCGAGCAGAAATTCACCCTGTTCTATGAGCTGTTTCTCGGCACCCTCCAGCGGCTGATTAAGGCCGAGGCGACGGGCCTGGCGAGCGAGGCCGATCTCGGGCGGGCGCGGCGTTTGATCGGCCCCCAGCGGCTTGCCACCTTCGCTGGCCTATGGGAAACACTGGCCCGCGATAAAGCGGACGTCCTGGCGCTCAATCTCGATCGCAAGGCGCTCATAATGTCGGCGCTTGCCAAGCTGGAAACCGCCAGCCGAAGCTGAGCCCGCGCACCTGCAGCAGACCGTTTCACCCCGAGGATGATCCCTGACGTGGCTCAGAAATTCTACATCACAACGGCGATCTCCTATCCCAACGGCGTGCCGCACATCGGCCACGCCTACGAAGCCATCGCCAGCGACGCCATTGCCCGCTTCGAGCGCCTCGACGGCAAAGACGTGTTGTTTCTGACGGGCACCGACGAACACGGCCTGAAGATGAAACAGACCGCCGATAAGGAAGGTCTGACGCCGCGCGCGCTGGCCGACCGCAACGCCGCGCGCTTCATCGAAATGGCGGCCGTGCTCGGCATCTCCAACGACGACTTCATCCGCACCACCGAGCCGCGCCACTACGAGGCCTGCGCCGAACTGTGGCGGCGCATGGAAGCGGCGGGCGACATCTTCAAGAAGAAGTATGGCGGCTGGTACTCGGTGCGCGACGAGGTTTATTACAAGGAAGGCGAGACCGAAATCCGCGACGGTCAGCGCGTTGCGACGCCGACAGGCACGCCCGTGGAATGGACCGAGGAGGAGACGTACTTCTTCCGTCTCTCCGCCTATCAGGACAAGCTGCTCGCCCACTACGAGGCCAACCCCGATTTCATGCTGCCGCTGGAGCGGCGCAACGAAGTGGTCAGTTTCGTCAAAATGGGCCTCGAAGACTTGTCGATTTCGCGCTCGACGCTCGACTGGGGCATCCCGGTGCCGGGCAACCCTGCGCACGTCATGTACGTTTGGATCGACGCGCTCAATAACTACGTGACGGCAACGGGTCTGCTGAATGGCGGGGCTAACCCGCGCAGCCACTACTGGCCGGCTGATGTGCATGTGATCGGCAAAGACATCGTGCGCTTTCACGCCGTCTACTGGCCGGCGTTCCTGATGAGCGCGGGCTTGCCGTTGCCCAAACGCGTGTTCGGCCACGGATTCGTGCTGAACAAGGGTGAGAAGATGTCGAAGTCAGTCGGCAACGTCGTCGATCCGTTCGATCTCGTCAAAGCCTATGGCCGCGAACAGTTGCGCTTCTTCTTCCTGCGCGAAGTCATGTTCGGTCACGACGGCAACTATTCGCCCGAAGCCATTGCCAACCGCATCAATGCTGACCTTGCCAACAACCTCGGCAACCTGGCGCAGCGCTCGCTGTCGATGATCTACAAGAATTGCGACGGCAAAATTCCGGTGCCGGGCGCATTCACCGCCGAAGATAATGCCATGCTCGCCGCTGCGGATGGACTCTATCCAACGGTCCGCGCCGAGATGGATCGCCAAGCGCTGACCAAATATCTCGACGCCGTGTGGAGCGTCGTTTCCGAGGCCAATCAGTATTTCGCCGCGGGCGAGCCGTGGGCGAAGAAAAAGACCGATCCGGAGCGCATGGCGACGATCCTCTATGTCACCGCCGAAGTCGTGCGCCAATTTGCGATCCTCGCGCAACCCGCCATGCCGGAGAGCTGCAACAAGCTGCTCGATCTGATGGCGGTGCCCGCGGACGCGCGCTCGTTTGCGTCTCTCGGTGCGAAAGGTCGCCTCGCTGGCGGTACGCCGATTCCCGAACCGCAGGGCGTGTTCCCGCGCTATGTTGATCCCGCGGAAGCGGAAGCACAGGCCCAGCAAAAGGCCGAGATGCAAGCCAAGCTCGATGCGAAAGCCGCCGCCAAGAAAGGCAAGCCGAAGTGATGCTGGTTGATCACCACTGCCATATTGATCGCCACGAATTTGCAAATGATCTCGATGGCGTGGTGGCGCGTGCGCACGCGGCAGGCGTTGGCGTCATGGTCAATATCTCGACGCGCATTCGCCGCTTCGCCGAGGTGCAGGCGGTGATTGAGCGTTACGATAGCGTCTATGGTTCGGTTGGAACGCACCCCCATCAGGCGCACGAAGAGCTGGATATCCCAACCGCTGAGATCGTGCGGCTATCGAAGCATCCAAAGATCGTGGCAATAGGCGAAGCGGGCCTCGATTATTTCTATAAGCATTCGACGCCCGCGGCGCAGACCGAAGGCTTCCGCAATCACATCGCGGCGGCCCGCGAAACCGGCCTGCCGCTTGAAATCCACACGCGCGAAGCTGACACTGACACCATTTCCATCCTCGAAGACGAGCACGCCAAAGGCGCATTTCCGGCAGTGCTGCACTGCTTCACAGGCGGGCGCGACCTCGCGATGCGCGCCGTCGACCTCGGGCTTATGGTGTCATTTTCGGGCGTCATCACATTCAAGAAGTCGGAGGCGTTGCGCGATATCGCGCGTGAGGTGCCGCTTGAACGTCTGCTCGTTGAGACCGATGCGCCGTTCCTGGCGCCGGATCCCTATCGCGGCAAACTGAATGAGCCGTCGTACGTGGTGCACACCGCAGCGGTGCTCGCCGACGTGAAGGGTATTTCGCTCGGAGAGCTTGCCGCCGCCACGACGGATAATTTCTTCCGCGCCTATTCGAAGGCCAAACGGCCACCTGCGGTGGAGCCGTTGCACGCATGAGCTATCGCATCACCATTTTGGGCTGCGGATCGTCGGGCGGTGTTCCGCGCATCGGCATGAATTGGGGAGCCTGCGATCCCGCCAATCCGAAGAACCGCCGGTTGCGCTGTTCGGCGATGATCGAGCGGATGGGCTCCGGAGGACAGACTGCCGTGCTGATCGACACGTCGCCGGATTTCCGCGAGCAGATCCTGCGTTCGCGGGCGACGGCATTGGACGGCGTGCTTTATACCCACGACCACGCCGACCACACGCACGGCATCGACGATCTGCGCATGGTTGCGTTTGCCATGAAGAAGCGGGTCGATGTGTATTTTGACGCCGCGACGGGCCGCAGCCTAACTGAGCGTTTCGCCTATTGCTTTAAAACGCCGGTGAATTCCAACTATCAGCCGATCCTCAACGGCCATATCATTGACGGCGTCTCAGCAGTTGAAATTCGTGGCGGCGGCGGCGCGATCGTCGCGACACCGATCCCGCAAATCCATGGCGACATCGCCTCGCTTGGCTATCGAGTATCGAGCCTCGCCTATTCGCCTGACATCAGCGCCATTCCGGAGGCGTCGTTGCCGCTGCTTCAGGGACTCGATGTCTGGGTGGTGGATGCGTTGCGCTATACGCCGCACGAAAGTCATTTCAGCGTCAAGCAGGCGCTGGCCTGGGTGGAACGTTTGCGGCCGAAGCGCACGATCCTAACGCACATGACGAGCGAACTGGATTACGACACGCTCAAGCGCGACCTGCCGGACGGCGTTGAGCCGGGCTACGACGGGATGGTGATCGATTTTCGCTGAGGCGCTCGCTCTATCGCAGGCGTCGCCTCGCTCGCCGTCTCACCTCAGCGGGCGCTCAAGCCCCAACGGATGAGTTCCCCAACAGAGCTGTCGCGCTTTGAACTCGACGACCCACCGCCGTACTTGAAGAACGATGATCCGGACTTGCCCTTGGGTTCTGCATAAACCGGGGGAAGGTGCCGAGGGATGTGACCTTGCGGGACACCTTCGTTTTGCGTTGAACGATGCGAACCGTCTTGAGCTGGAGGGTATCGACGGCGGCCAAATGGTTTTCACCCTTGTCGATCTGTTGCCACTTGTTCTCAAGCGCCAGTTTGATGCGCTGCTCATGGCCGTAGTAATCGGGATAAATGCGCACGACGCCGTCATCGCCGGCCCAAGCGGTAAAGTATGCGATGTGGACTGGCATTTGTGTATCGAGCGCGATGACATTCGCTCCCGGACCGCGGTGCACCAGATTCTTAACGTCGTAGCCCCCATCGCCCTTGTCGGCATCCAGCAGTGTTTGCGCCAGCGCGAGCGGATTTTGCACGCGGATGCAGCCATGGCTGTAGAGACGCTCGTTGGTCTCGAACAACGATTTCGACGGAGTGTCGTGCAGGTAGACCGAGTGCTTGTTGGGGAACAAGAACTTGACGTCGCCGAGGGCGTTGCCGTCGCCCGACGGCTGGAAAATTTCGTAGTTGCTGAGGTTGGCCTTCGACCAGTCGATCCGCCAGCTTTGAACAATGCGCTTGCCCTTGCGGATCAGGTAACCTTGGCTTTCCAGGTGTATGCCGCGCCGCTGTGCCGACAGCAGTTTTTCCAATTTGATGGAATCCGGCAGGTGCCACTCGGGCCGCAGGACAATCGTTGACATTGCCTTTGAGAAAATCGGTGTCTGCGTGTCGTTCTTGCCGACGATGACGCGCTCGCTCAGCGTGACGGCGCCGTTACGCACAAGTTCGACCGTGAAGGCTGGGATGTTGACGAACACATACGACTTACCCAGGTCGGACGGCATCCACCGCCACTCTTCCATGTTGGCTCGGATGGTTTCGAGTTTGGCGTCGTCGCCTGAGTTCAAGGCGCGCCGCGTCTTTGTACCGACGTAGCCGTCGGCGACAAGCCCAGCGGTCTGCTGAAAGCGTTTAACGGCGGCGACAAGCTGTGCGTCATAGGCCGTGGCATTGTCACCGGTCGACGGCATGTTGAGGCGCACGCGGAGTGCACGCACGTCCGGGTGGGCGTCTCCGGGAAGGATCAGATCACCAGTCTTCGGAACGATGGCCTCGGGTTTGTTGCTGGCGGCTGCGCTGAGTGCTGCATAGGCTTCGCGCAGTTTCTGGAATTGCGGGTGCTGCGGGTGATACGACAGCAGCAGTGCGTCCGGGCGGTCGGAAGCGGCGATGCTTGCAAGAGCGTCGGCGGGATTGGGCAGCATCGGTCGGCGATCAAGATAGGTCGACAACATCCGGTCAGGTTCGGCAATGCGTCCGCCGGCGGCCTGCACTGCGTAGGTGATCACAGCCTGGGAGATTTCGAGTTCTGCAGCGACGGTTTGCTCAGGTGTCCAGCGGCCTTCCGTTTTGGGAACGCGGTTCGCGGTCAACGTGAAATCCGAAGCGGTCAGCCCCCAACTCTCGGCATCGTTGAGTTCGTTCAGAACCATCTGAGCTGCGCGGGTCGGTCCCTGGGAATCGACCCAAACAGGGCGATATTCGCGCGCTTGATAATAGGCCGCGAGCACGCTGCGATCGGCGGGGCGCATAGGGCCTATATCCGCGCTTTCGAATGTTGATTTCAGGAGGTCCTGAACGCTGGTGCTCGCATCGGCAGTCTGCGCGATGGCCTGTCGTACACCAGAAACAGGCACGATCGGATTCGCGATGGCGGCGAAGGCAATGGCGGCCATCATGCGAAATAACGAACGATGTCTCATGGGTACTCAACTAACTCTTTAACGAGGCGACAACAGGGCGGCCCGCGTGGCCGTAGTTTAGATCGTGCCGCGAAGACTTTGGCGAATAATATCTCCGGGCGTATCTGCGATGCGCACGGGCTTGGACGGTGACGCCGGAGTGCTTTGTAAACTGCTCGTCATCGGCGGCGTGCTGGTGGCGGCAAGTTTGCGCGCTGGCTTCGGGCGATCTGTAGTGGTGGCCGCACGCGTTGCGGAAGATGATGCCTGCTTGTTTTGACCGAGGCGTGACGGTTTCGGCCAATTATCCGGCAACGGGGACGCCATCGCCACAGTCACTGTGTTTGCGACAGTCTCCGTGCACCCGCTGGCAGAGCACGCAATACCAGCAACCAGCGGAGCTGTGACCGGTGCGGAGTACGCGAGCACTGTGAACGTCATCGCAGTCGATCGCTGCACCGCGGATGGAGTCTCCATGATGACACCCACGGTATGAGCGCCCGCTGGCTTCTCGGTCTTGTCTTGTGCGATTTTGAAGGCAGCGTGTTCGACCGGAAACTCCGCAATACTTGCCGTCTCGGTGCGATCCAATGCAGCCGCGAGGACTGCTGGCGGCAACTCAGGGGCCGTCATAGCAGTGACGATGTTCTTTTTGACCAGCCGGATTCTGTTGCGTTCGATGGCCTTGATCGCGAGATACTTCTCGACGCGCGACAGCGGTCGCTGCTTGGTTTCTTCCGATTGGGACGCGACCGTCGCCAGCGTGCTGGCGAGTTGGCCGCCGACGCTGAAGCAAACCGCGCTGAGCGTGCCCATAGCGCAAAAGTAGAGGGTATGTCCCCTCCACGCACGCATCACACATGATAGCTGCTCTATACGCGACATCTTCAATCCAAAAAAACACTCAGCATGCGAATTAGCATGCAAGCCACGGGGGGACAATGACACGGCCAACTTTCTTCACGTATCCTTTCCAAGGAAAAAGACATGTCCGTTGAACGTGACAATTCATCGGGAAATTCATGCAATTTGTAAGAGAAAGCGGCGAATGGCGCCTGCGCCTTCGTAGGCTAACGCATCGCTTGCCGCACCGGTGTCATTAATAACGGCAATCGTGACGCAGGTGCTGTGCAAATATGCACTGCAGGCAGCGGGGGCGCGCTTAAAACGTATGCGGAGGAGCGTCGCGTGACCTAGTGAATCGTGTCCAGTAGACCTTTGAGCAAGACAGACGATAACGATTAACCATACGCAGCTGTTCGCGGTTTTCCGGCTCATCCGTTGAGGTGATGGTGGACGTGCCGGGCAGCGGGGAAATTGTGGCCGTCTCCTCTACTTTGGGCGCTAACGCCTGGTGGGTTCCCAGCGAAACGGCCGATGTGCCGCTGGAAAGGGCTTAGAAAACCGGCGTGGCCCGCTTCCTTCCTGCGGCCGACAGCGCTATAGCAAGCACACGTTGCCCCAAGGATTTCAATGCAACTGCTCCTATTCGCGTCCGTTGGCGGTGCCATCGGCGCCGGCCTTAGATTTCTCGTCAATGAAGCGTTCGCTGCGCGCGGACTGTTGGCGTTCCCGTGGGCGACGCTGACGGTCAATGTCCTGGGTTCGTTCATCATGGGCGTGTGCGCTGCGATGTTCGTGCACCGTTCTCATTTGAGCCCGGAGTTGCGGACGTTCGTGTTGACCGGCGTTCTTGGGGGGTTCACGACCTTCTCGGCGTTTTCGATGGATGTCGCTCGGCTATTCGAAGTCGGTGAGAGCACGTCGGCGCTGGTTTATATATTGAGTTCGGTGGCCGTATCGATTGCCGCCGTTTTCCTGGGCCTGTGGGTCGCACGCGCGGTGTTTTCATGACAGAACCGGTTAAGGCGGCCGCACCGGCGCTCGCCAAGGTTGAGACGCTGCGGGTTCAGAGCAGCGAGGCCGATATGCGCCTCGACCGCTGGTTCCGCGTGCATTTCCCTGAGGTCGGTTACACCTATCTGCAGAAGCTGCTGCGCTCGGGGCAGATCCGCATCGACAGTAAGCGCGCGCAGGCCAACGACCGGTTGACGGCGGGCATGGAAGTGCGCGTGCCGGCCATCGTGCGCCAGCCGAAGAAGGCAGGCCCTGGCCTCAAGGCGCCGCTGGGCGTCTCGAAGGGCGACCGCGACGCGATCGAGAAGATGATCATTTATGAAGACGATCATGTGCTCGTGTTGAACAAGCCGTTTGGGCTTGCTGTACAGGGCGGCACCGGCACAAAGAAGCACATCGACGGCATGCTTGAAGGCATGGCTGACCGGTTCGGCGGTGAGCGTCCGCGCCTCGTGCATCGCATCGACCGCGATACCACCGGCATTCTGCTGGTTGCCAAGACGCGCGACGCAGCCTCGAAGCTCGGCAAGACATTCCAGACGCGCTCAGCTGCGAAAACCTATTGGGCGCTCGTCAACGGCGTGCCGAAGCCGCCGCAAGGCAAGATCGAGGCGGCGCTCGTGAAGGCCTCAGGTCCCGATGGCGACCGCGTGCGCAAGGCCCGGCCCGGCGAGCAGGCGGAAGCCATGCACGCGACGACGCATTATTCCGTCATCGATCAGGTTGGTCGCAAAGCCGCCTGGGTATCGTTGAAGCCTGTGACGGGCCGCCAGCATCAGCTGCGTGCCCACATGCACATGATCGGCCACCCGATCGTCGGTGACAACAAGTACGAGGGCGACGTCAACATGCCCGCGGAAAACATCGACAGGAAGCTGCACTTGCACGCCCGCCGTCTGATCATTCCGCATCCGAAGACAGGCGGCAAAATCGATTGTACCGCGCCGCTGCCCGAACATATGCGCCGGACCTGGGACACGCTGGGCTTCGACGCGGAGATGTTTGGAGCCAAGGACGAATGAAACTCGTCATCTTCGATTGCGATGGCACCATAGTGGACAGCCAAGCGGGCATCGTGCTGTCGATGAACCACGCCTTCAAAAGCCTGCATATGACGCCGCCGACGCGCGCCCAAACGTTGAGCGTCGTCGGCTTGTCGCTGCCTGAGGCGTTCTCTGTGCTCGCGCCGGAAGCGGAATACGAGACGCGCCGCGAACTGGTTGAGCGCTACAAGAATGCGTTCCGCGAGCTTGATCACGATCCGTCGGAAACCGAGGGGCTTTTTCCGTACTGCAAGGATATTATCGGCCAGCTCGCTGGCCGCGATGATCTCATCCTGGGCATCGCCACGGGTAAATCGCGCCGTGGCGTTGATCGTCTGATCGAAGCCGAGGGTTGGCAGGGCATATTCACGACCATCCAGACGGCCGACGAACACCCTTCGAAGCCGCATCCGTCGATGATCCACCAGGCGATGCTCGAAACCGGCATTGGCGCCACAAAGACCATCATGGTCGGAGATACGACGTATGACGTCGAGATGGCGCGTGCGGCCAATGTTGGCGCGCTCGGCGTGACCTGGGGCTACCATCACCGCGACGAGCTTGAAGAGGCGGGCGCCCACGTCATCATCGATGACTACACCGCCATGCCGCACACGCTTGACGCCATGTTCGACGACTTGAGCCAGACGTCATGACCGCCGACGATCGCAAAGACACAATCCGAGAGGACTTGCAGGCCACCTATAGCGGCGCGCCGAAGGGACCGATCACGGATACGATGGCGAAGCCGCTGGCCAAGCGGTTTTACAAGATCGCCACGGTGTCAGAGGCCGCGCCCTACCAAATTTTGCTCGATGGCCGCGCCGTCAAGACGCCCGCCAAGCGCCCGCTGGTTCTGCCGACGCGCGCGGCTGCTGAAGCTGTTGCACACGAATGGAACGCGCAAGGCACCGAGATCAATCCGGGAACCATGCCGCTAACGCGTTTTGCCAACACCGCAGTCGATGCCGTTGCCGATACGCAAGCCGCGGTTGCCGCCGACATTGTCTCTTATGCTGGTCGCGATCTGTTGTGTTACCGCGCCGAGGCGCCGTCTGAGCTTTGCGAGGCCCAGTCGAAATTATGGGACCCGGTGCTCGCCTGGGTGCTGAAACACTTTGATGCGCATTTCACGGTCGTTGCGGGCATCATGCCGGTGGATCAGCCGGAAAGCGCACTCGCCGCCATTGCCGCTGCGCTGGAGCCGCACGATCCGCATAAGCTGACAGCGCTGCATGTCATGACGACGCTGACGGGTTCGGCGCTGCTTGCGGTTACTCATGCGCACGGTGGAATTACAGCGCGTGAAGCCTGGGCTGCGGCGAACGTTGACGAAGACTATCAGATCGCGCTCTGGGGTGTGGACGAGGAAGCGACGGCGCGCCGCGTCGCGCGCACGGCAGAATTCCCTCGCCGCCGGCCGCTATCTGGCTTTTGTCACCCAAAACTAAAAGCATGAGGCCCGAGTTTCCCCGGGCCTCTGATAGGTCTCATCGATCAGATCGAGATCGGCGGCCTATTTTTTGCTTTGAGTAGTCATCATGTCGTGAACCTCGTCCGGGCCTTCGAAGATGTGCGGAGCGAGCCCACGCTTGGTCAATGCTTCCTGCATTTTCATGCGCATGAAGGCGCTCGTCGAATAGCGCGACGTCGTCAGGTAGTGGTTTTCCGCCATGTACTGGATCAACTCGGCGTAATCGTCGTAGAGGTCGTCGGCGATGCGGCAGCCGTCGTGGTTGACGACCGAGTTGACGCGGCGGCCAGCAGCGATACGGGCGGCGACCAGCGCATTGCGCAGATCGTCGATGTCGCTCTTCTTACGGACGCTCCAGCCTTCGAGGTTGGCAAACAGAATGTTACGGTCGGGGTCGTAGTTGATGCGCTCGGAGAGTTTGAGGTTCATCAGTTCCGACATCAGATCCATCGGCTCATCAAGGAAGATCCGGCGATCCATCGGGATTGGCTTGTGGATGATCGGCTTGAAATCCATGTTCGCGAGAATGTGCTTCTCGATGTCGATGCCCGGCGCCACTTCGATGAGTTCGAGGCCCTCTGGCGTCAATTGGAACACGCAGCGTTCCGTCACGTAAATTACCGGCTGGGATTTGCCGGTTGCGTATTTGCCCGAGAACGTGACTTGTTCAACGGCCTTCACGAACTTGCGCGAGCGGCCTTCCTTGACGATCTTCAACTTGCCGTAAGCAATATTGACTTCAAGGCCACCGGCGGTGAACGTGCCGGCGAAGACGACGGCGCGCGAATTCTGCGAAATATCGATGAAACCGCCGCAGCCGTTGAGGCGGCCGCCAAAGCGCGATGTGTTGACGTTGCCGTGCTCGTCGCATTCGGCCATGCCGAGGCAGGTCAGGTCCAGGCCACCGCCGTGGTAGAAATCGAACATCACGTTTTGATCGAGGATCGAATGGGCGTTGGCCGACGAGCCGAAGCTCGACCCCCCCGCCAGCACGCCGCCGACCGCACCGGCCTCTGTCGTCATGGTCAGGTAAGGGGTAACTTTTTCTTCTGCCGCCACGGAGGCAACGCCATCGGGGGCGCCAACGCCGAGGTTGATGGCGCCGTTGATCGGCAGCTCAAAGGCCGCGCGGCGCGCGATGATCTTGCGCTCGTCGAGTTCCATCTTAGCCATGGCATCGACCGGCACGCGGATTTCGCCTGACAGCGACGGATCGTACATCACGCCGTAGTTCATCCGGTGCAATTCCGGGCTTTCCGCGACGACGACCGCGTCAACCAGAATGCCGGGAACCTTCACGTCTTTCGGACGGATGGAGCCGTGTTCGACAATGCGTTCGACCTGCGCAATGACGACGCCGCCGTTGTTATGGGCCGCCATGGCCTGCGCTAGGCAATCCAGCGTCAGCGCCTCTTTTTCCATGCTGAGGTTGCCGGAAGGATCGGCGCTGGTGGCTCGGATCAAGGCGACGTCGATGGGGGTTGCCTTGTAGAACAGCCACTCGCGGCCATCGATGACTTCGAGCTTGACGATATCTTCGGTCGTGACCGTGTTGACCTTGCCGCCGCCGAGACGCGGATCGACGTAGGTCTGCAAGCCGACCTTTGAGAACAGGCCCGGCTGGCCGGAGGCGCAACTGCGATACAATTTCGAGATGATGCCCTGGGGCAGGTTGTAGCCCTGGATCTTATTTTCCTGGGCAGCCTTCGCGACCTTCGGCATGCGGCCGAAGTTGGCGGCGATGACGCGCTTCAACAGTCCTTCGTGGTGCAGACGCCCGGTACCAAGGCCCTTACTGTCGCCCGCTCCGGCGCACATGATGAGCGTGAGATCGCGCGGGGATTTCGTTTCGAGGTAGCGCTTTTCAAGAGCTACGTGCAACGCTTCGGGAATGCAGCTCTGCACGAAACCCGTCGTGCACAGAACGTCTCCATCTCGGACCAGCGCAATAGCTTGATCCGCAGAAATGACCTTGTTCTTCATCATGCAGCGTTTCCCCGGTGTTGAACCCCGCTCTTGCTGCTGCAAACAATGGTGCGTTTGCAGCCGCCGGGTGGTTTTGATTTCCGGTCCGGCGCCTCTGGTTTGAGGGTCGGCCGTCATGGCAGATGCAATACGCGCAAGTTGCGCCGAATGCCCCACTAAACGGGGTAACAAAGCCCTACCCGGTAGGTTGAAATGCAGTGCCAATGCGCGTTTCGGCGCGACGAAGGCAGGCTTGTTGCGGCGCAGCATCGTGTTGAACCGCTTGAACCATGGACGCGGCAGCGGGTGCGAGGTCACGGGTTGAGCATTTCCACATTTACCGACACCTGCGAAACTGCGGGCGTCGATTCGATCTGTGAAAGTGCTCAACACTCATGCTCGCTGCGCACCGCATTCCGGAACTTGGACAACGCGACCGCTTCGTGCGCCGCGCCGTGAAAGAGGGTCGCGTGCTGACCCTGGCGGATGAAGAAATGGCATCCGTGCCGTCGCAGAAGTTTCCTGGGCGGACGGTGCAGCTATTCTGGTCGAGCCCGCTGGAAGCCAAGCGCTGGGCGGAAGCGCTCACTGGAAATGCTGGCCTTCAGGAAATCTCGCTGGCCGCGTTCGCGTCTGAAATTCTGCCCGGGCTTCGGGCGGGCAAGGGCCTTGCCGGAACCGACTGGGTCGCCGATCCGATCGAGGCCGAGGTTGATCCCGCCGATCTACAACTCAGATTGAAAGCCGAAGCCCTGCCCGGATACCTGCGCACCCTTGCGGCCAAAGGGGAGGTGTACTTGGTTGCGGGCGATGACGGCCCCTTGCTGCAGGCCATCACGCGGCGTGGTGCTGAGCTTTATCTGCTGCATGTTTTCGCGGTCCGGGCGGATGCCGAGCGCTATATGAAGAAGGCGGGCGCTCGCAAAATCATGACCGACCCGATAGCCGATTTTACGGCGTCCACGTTGCCGTGGGCCGCCGAACGCGGTCACCTCGTGGTCATGGAGCCGATCCCCGGCGCGGGCGGATATGAAAGTCGTGCCGAAGACCTCAGAAATCGACTGATGGCCGTGTGAGCGACCGCCAACGCACTTGGGTCGGCTTGGTGAACGCGGCTCCGGGCGCGGATGGGCACGACTTTGGGACAGGGTTAGGCAATATCCTGCGGCAAATGGTTATCGAGTTTGCCCCATCCCCAGGAGAGCGTTTGCGTGCCTTCGCTGCCATGCTAAGGAGCCCCCCTAGCTTCATTTTCTCAGATCCAGCTCAGGTTTAAGGTGCCCGCCCATGAAAGACATCATCGACGAGCTTGAAAAGCGCCGCGATAACGCCCGCCTCGGCGGCGGTCAGGGCCGTATCGATAGCCAGCACGCCAAGGGTAAACTGACCGCACGCGAACGCATCGAGTTGCTGCTCGACGAGAACTCCTTCGAAGAGTTCGACATGTACGTCGAGCATCGCTGCACCGAGTTCGGCATGGAAAAGACCCGCGTGCCGGGCGACGGCGTCGTGACCGGTTGGGGCACCATTAACGGCCGCGTCGTTTACGTGTTCGCCAAAGACTTCACCGTCATGGGTGGATCACTGTCGCAGAGCCACGCGCGCAAGATCACCAAGATCCAGGACCTCGCGCTGCGCAACCGCGCGCCGATCATCGGTCTGTTCGACGCTGGTGGCGCACGCATTCAGGAAGGCGTCGACGCGCTCGGTGGCTACGGCGAAGTGTTCGCGCGCAATGTTGCAGCGTCGGGCGTGATCCCGCAGATCTCGTTCATTATGGGACCGTGCGCGGGCGGCGACGTTTACTCGCCCGCCATGACCGATTTCATCTTCATGGTGAAAGACACGAGCTACATGTTCGTCACCGGTCCCGACGTCGTGAAGACGGTGACCAACGAGACGGTGACGGCGGAAGAGCTGGGCGGCGCCAAGGTTCACACGTCCAAGTCGTCGGTTGCGGACGGGGCGTATGACAACGACGTGCAGGGCCTGCTGCAAATGCGCCGCCTCATGGACTTCCTGCCGCTGTGCAACGAAAGCGGTGTTCCGGAACTCGAAACCCAGGATAGCGCCGATCGTATCGAGACTTCGCTGGACACGCTGATCCCCGACAATCCGAACAAGCCCTACGACATGAAGGAGCTGATCCTGAAGGTCGTCGACGAGGGCGACTTCTTCGAGATTCAACCAGAAAACGCCAAGAACATCATCACCGGGTTTGCGCGCTTGGAAGGCCGCACAGTCGGTATCGTCGCCAACCAGCCGTTGATGATGGCCGGCGTGCTCGATAGCGACGCGTCCCGCAAGGGTGCGCGCTTCGTGCGTTTCTGCGATTGCTTCGATATTCCGATCGTGACGTTCGTTGACGTGCCGGGCTTCTTGCCGGGCACCGCGCAGGAATACGGCGGCCTCATCAAGCACGGCGCCAAGTTGCTGTTTGCTTACTCGGAAGCAACCGTGCCGAAAGTCACCGTCATCACGCGCAAGGCCTACGGCGGCGCCTACGACGTGATGAGCTCCAAGCACATCGGCGGCGACGTCAACTACGCGTGGCCGACCGCTGAAATCGCCGTCATGGGTGCCAAGGGTGCGGCTGAAATCCTGTATCGCTCAGAGTTGAGCGATCCCAACAAGATCAAAGCGCGCATCGACGAATACCAGAAGCGCTTTGCCAACCCCTTCGTTGCCGCCGAGCGTGGCTACATCGACGAAGTCATCACGCCATCGGCGACCCGGAAGCGTCTCTGCCGTGCGCTCAACATGCTGCGTAACAAGCAGGTCGAAACGCCCTGGAAGAAGCACGATAATATTCCGCTTTGAGGCGCTCACGGGCGCTATTCCGCGCTGATGCCGCGGGCGCCCTCCGCGGGGGCGCGGCTTGCCGCGTCGCCCGGTCGGGCTCTGGGGCCGTTGGCCCGGTGCTTTGGTTTTGCGCTCGTGGATAGCGTTCCGCGCAGATGCGCGTCCGGTCGGGCTCTCGGCCGGAGGCCGAGGTGGCGCGGGCGACTCTACTTGGTGGTGTCGACCGCCCGCGCCGGAGAGGCGAGTTCTGATGTTTAAGCGGACGTAGATGTCAGCAAGTGTGCAAAGGCGCGTTTATTTGGCCTTGTTGCATACGATAGGAGCAGCCTTCGCGTCGGTAGGATTTTGCAAGACAGCGCTGTCTGCCTTGGCATGCCACTCCATCGTCAGTTCATCGGAAAATCGTACCCCACTCGCTGCTGGCACGTTCGGCAGGGTGTGTGTCTTGCCGTCATACGACAACTTAATAAATGACAGGCTCTGGTCGCTCAGTTCGTAATGTTTGACCTCGGCGGTTTTGCCATTCTCGCATTTGAATGTTTCGGCTGCTTGGGCGACGAGCGAAAGCGATGCTGCATTTTCGGCGTGCGCGTCTACCGCGGTTGCCGTCGCAAGGATGATGAGGCCAACACCGGCACTTTTGCACGCGTTGAGAGTAGACGTTTTCATTCTGTTTCCTTGCTTTTGGGGGGGTGCCCGCACCGGCCATCGTCGCCGGCAGCACTGCTTTCAGTGATTTGAAAGCACGGTTTGCGACGTATGAAACAGCAAAGCGGCAATGTCTCGGCACGCTGGCGCAGTGTCAGGTAACGCGGCAGACGTTCTGGAAAATGCTGCGGGTTGCTGGCGCTTGAATTCGATTTGCCGTGTTGATGCCATATTGGTTAATCGCATGCGCTCCGCCGCTTTCGCTGCACAAGTGGAAGGCAAGTGCTTTTGTGGCGTGATCTGCGCGCGCGCTACTGACAATATGCCTTATGTCGGCGCGGCTTCATGTCGAGGTGGAAGTGGTCGCGATGGGCGTCGTTGGCTTCGGGGCCGAGTACGGTGCCCGAACACGTCGCATGCGCCCGCATGGACTCGGTGCAGGAAGTCTCTCTGCCGCGCACGGAAATCTTGTTCAGAAGCCGCAGCCTTCTGCGCAGTGTCTGTCGAGGCGGTGCTAGCCAACCGAGCCTTGGCGGCTTCAACGTCTTTGGGGCTGATAAATTTCGCCAGCGACTTTCCGCCGAGCAGTGAGAGGCCGGCTTTGAACGACGGCTTGGCGGTCTCGATTTTGACCGCAACCGGCACTGGAATGTCGGGCTTGGCCTCCGGCTTCTTGTCCGGCGTAACCGCATCGCGCGCCACCGCACCCCAATCCTGAGAGACGCGGACGCTGCGCCCATCGGCCAGCACGAATCCTGACAGATCGAGAGCGTTGATGAGCGCGTGTTCGCTGAGCTGCGTGTCGGTCCGACCATAGCGGTTTCTGCACGAATACGATGACGCTGAAATCAACCGCGTGACGGGCACGCCGAACGCGGCGAGTGCCGCGGGCTGAACTTTGCTTGTCATCCAGGTATTGAGGGCCGCCGCCATCGGGCAGGTTAGCATCGCTGCAGGTTGAATTTTGACTTTTGGCGCGCCGAGTTGACTTACGGTGATGGGGGCGGGTGCACCGCACGAACCCTCTCTCACCGGTTCGGCTTCCGTCGCCACGATGTCAGCTGACGTGATGATCCTGGCGCAGATGGCGCGCGCTTCGGCGATCTGCTCGTTCGACCAGGCGTTGACCACGGTAAACGCACTCGCCCTCTTGGCGACGCCAATGGTGGCCGCAGGTTTTGCCGGCGGAGCAACGGCTACAACGGGCTCTGCTTCAACGATGATCTTGATCTCGCGCTCGGTGACGGTGAGCGCCTTGCGCGGCGGCGGCAGGAGGGTAACGGCATCGCGCTTGCGCAGCGCCAGCAGCGGCACGCTTTTGATTGGCGGCGAGATCTGCGCGATCAGCCGGGGAGGTGGCAGTTCGGCGACGCGCGCGATCGAAAGCGGGAGGTCGCGGATCGACGGCGGTGTCCGCACCGGTTCCTTGACGGCTTCGGGGGCGGCACGCTGATATTTTGCAGGTGT
Organism: Hyphomicrobium sp.; assembly: GCA_016716675.1. Taxonomy (GTDB): domain Bacteria; phylum Pseudomonadota; class Alphaproteobacteria; order Rhizobiales; family Hyphomicrobiaceae; genus Hyphomicrobium_B. Next base: position 128,741 of record JADJVG010000004.1, on the reverse strand, counting down.
CGGGGCAATGGCAGACGGCGCGACGGCTTTCGCCAATTCGGACTGTTTGGCTCGCTTCATCTCGCGGGCAGGTGGGGCCTTGGGAATAGGGGCACGCTCGGCGGCGGGTTCAGTACGCGGCAGCACTGCAAATGCGAGCAGACCTATGAACACGCCGTGCGACAGTCGCGACGACGCGCGGGCAACGCGCTGCTTCAGGCTAGGAGCCGTCCGCGCAGGCGCAACGTCCGGGTTGACGTCCGGGCGTGGGCCGGTCCGCGCGAACGCTCGCAGTTTGTCAACAACGGTCATGCGCATCATCGCTCAGGTTGACCCGGGAACGACGCCCCCCAAATTCATATAGCAAACTGTGTACAGAGAAGTAACGCCTGAATAAGGCAAGCGATGCGCAAGTCTTCTACTTCGGCCGAGCTTATTTCTACTTGATGCCGAACGGAGGGCTGTGCCGCCGCTCCACCAAGAGGTCTGGCGCGGCCCCGGCTCGCACAAAAGTGTCATTGCGATTATGGACATAGCGTTCAATTGTTTCGACAATTGACGTGCAACGTGAAAGGCGCATCCCCCATGAAGATTGATCTGACCGGTAAGACCGCGCTCGTCTCGGGTTCAACCGCCGGTATTGGTCTGGCGATCGCCAAGGGCCTAGCTCAATCGGGCGCTTCCGTGATCGTCAACGGCCGCAAGCAAGCAACCGTCGATAAGGCCATTGCCGCCGTCCGCGCTGCGGCACCTGGGGCCGTTGTCTCTGGTGTCGCCGCCGATGTTTCGACGGCGGAGGGGTGCAGTGCGCTAATCGCGGCGGCGCCGTCCGTCGATATTCTGATTAACAATGCCGGCATCTTCGAGCCGAAGCCATTCGCCGAGATCTCCGACGCCGACTGGACGCGCTTTTTTGAGACCAACGTGATGTCGGGTGTGCGCCTGTCGCGCGCCTACCTTCCGGCGATGCTGAAAACCAACTGGGGTCGCATTGTTTTCATCTCGTCGGAATCAGCTCTGCACATTCCGCCCGAGATGATCCACTACGGCTTCACCAAAACCGCGCAACTCGCGGTGGCGCGCGGACTCGCTGAAACGACGGCGGGCACGGGCGTAACGGTGAATTCGGTGCTGCCCGGCCCGACGCTGTCGGACGGGGTCGAAGAGTTTCTTGTCGCTATGGCCAAGGACGCCGACATTCCGGTCGCAAACATGTCCGCAACTTTCGTCAAGCTGCACCGGCCCACGTCGCTGATCCAACGCTTCGCAAGCGTCGAAGAGGTCGCCAACATGGTGGTCTATGCGGCGTCGAAGGAAGCCTCCGCCACCAACGGCGCGGCGCTGCGCGTCGAAGGCGGCATCGTGCGCACAATCGCCTGACGCGCTGCCGCCACTATTGGCCTAGAGATCGAACTCCGCGACGACGGCTGCGTGATACGACCCCATGGCCGCGACATTCTTGGCGAAGCCGATCGCCTCGTCGCCGAGAGCTTCGTTGTGCACGTCGATCGCGCGGAAATGACCGTAAAGCGCGTGACTGGCGACGATATGATCGACCATCTGCGGCCGGCCATGGTGGAGAATGGAGAAGCGGCGCGTTAGGTCGATGGCGCGATCAAGAACGACCATGGCCCGGTTGGTGAGCTCGCGATTGCCTGTATCCTCGGTGCTGCCGGTCACGATGCGCAGCGGCGTCTCGTGATCTTCAGCATTAAAATCACCGGCAGCAACGATCAGCGCGTTGGGATCGCCATCCATCGCCGCGTCGATGATGAGGCGCAGTTCGAGCGCTTGGCCGCTGCGCTTGACGCCCGAAAGATAGAACCCCTCGGCCCATTGGCTAACCGACTTCCACGTGAAGGGCGCAATCTTTCCGCCTGGAATTGCGGTGGCGAGTGGCGCACGCAGGTGGACGTTCAGGACATGCAGAACCTTGCCGGAGACGTCGATCTCAGTCGCGAGGATCGGCCGGTCAAAGCGGATCGGTGACGCCGTTGCCGGTTTAGGAATGGCAGTTGCGAGTTGTCCTTCGAGGGCGGCGACGAGGGTGTGATGAACTTGGCGCTGGCGTTGGATCGGATAGCGCGACAGGGTCACGAGATTATGCACATCGACGGCGCTGGCACTTCCAGCGGCGGACGTGGAAGCACGATGGAACGTGGCGTAGGCGGTTCCTTCTAGCAACGCATCGAGCGCCAGCAAGTGGCGGCCCGATTGGCCGCGAATGTGCTGGCCGTTGACCTCCTGAAGGCACAACACGTCGGCGTTCAGCCGCGCCAGAGCCGGCCGCAGGATAGCGGCGCGGTTGCCGAGCGGTAGATCGAGATTTTCGAGATTGAATGTGGCGATGCGCATGTCCGGCACTCTGGCAAATCTCGCTGGCTTCGGGAATAGCCGCAGCGGCGGGAATCAGACGCTGGCCAAAATGGGCAACTTGCGCGCGCCGCCGCCGGTTCGACGAATGGGCCTGGTGGGTCTCGGCAAGATGAACGCGGCCTAAACCGCACATTCAGAACCGGTTCAAAGCCGTCCCGCTAAACATCCAGCATTGAGATCAACCGACCGGCGCGCAGGTTTGTAATGGCCGGACAACCTAAAGAGGATGTTATGAAGACGATTGCCGCTCTTGCCCTTGCCGCTCTCGCTGCAACCAGCACCGTCGCGCTGGCTCACTCGAACGATGCCCGCGAAGCCGAGCAGAACGACTGGATCGAAGCCGGCCGCCAGAACGGCACGATCACCTGGCGCGAGGGCATTAAACTGCGCCGCGAACAGCGCGAGATCAGCCGCATCGAAGACAGCATGAAATCCGATGGCCGCCTGTCGCGCGATGAGCGCCGCACGCTCCACAAACTACAGGACGGTGCACAGAACCGCATTGTTCGCGAGAGCAGCGATGGCTGGCGTCGCGCCTGGTGGCTGCCGCGCTTCGGCCGCTAAATGCTTCCCGTCCTCAAGACTTCCAAGCTGGTGGACGGCATGACCTTCTCCCGCGCACATAGTCTCCCCCCGAATGTGCGCCAACTTCAAAGCCGTTCCGAAAGGGGCGGCTTTTTTCTCAGTTCGGCGTGTATGCGTCTTTGCGATGCAAAATCACGCCATGCACTTTGAACCTAATCATTTTTGACGACGACGAAGGATCTGGCGCCCTTCGATGTCTGCGCCGGTAAATTAGGGAAACTTGCAATGAAATCACCCCTCATAGCGATACTCGCAGTCCTTACTGCAGCGACAGTCACCAGCCTTCCAGCCCGCGCCGGCGATGTTCAGGGCGACGCTTACGGCTGCGACGAGCTTTGGACGTTGCGTAATCAGATTTTCAAAGCCAACGGCTACTGTTTCAAGTCTCCGCGCGCGATTAAACAGTTCGGCAATGCCGGCTGCCAATTTGACGCCGAGGCTGACGTGCCGCTCAGCACACAGGATCGCTTGACGCTCCGCGACATCAAGAGGTCGGCGAAACGCCAGAGCTGCTGAGAATGGACGGCAGCAATGGTCTCCTCCGATGGCCGCGTGCGGGGTTCCGTGCGCGGCTTTTCTTTTGGCGAGTCATGAACAGCAGATGACGCCAAGCTTCAGAGTGGGTTCAGGCGCGGTACGCTAATCTTTGTCCATGTTCAGCCTGACCCAGCATGGTGCTGGCGGCGTTACGAACAGGGGACTTCGATGAGCACACACCGCGTTTCAGTCATCACGTTTGCCGGCGCCCTGGCGCTTCTTCTGACCGCCGCGACGACAGCCAATGCCCGCGAGTATACCCGCGAATATTCCGGTGACCGCACCTGGTCCGGCAAGACGAGCACCGAGCGGACCACCACACATAGGCGCGACAGCGACACGCGTACCTACACCCCGAAGAGGCCGGTGGTTGTCCACAACGACCGCGATTGGCGTGACGACGGCGACAGAGGCCATCATTATGGGCATCGTAATGGTCGATACAACCGTTGGCACCGCTTCGATCGCGATGGCGATTTCTACCGCCCCCGCTGGCAGCGCCGCGCTTGGTGGCACCGTTACTGGTAAGCGCCAGTAACTTGAATTTTCTGGTGAGCTTGCGGGAGTTTATCGGAGAAACAAGGGCCGCAGTATTGGGTCGCGCTCCATTGGTTTCGGAGCGAGGCGCCAGTGCTGCGGCCCTGACCGTGTTGCCCTGCCTGTGGTGGCGGGACGCCGAATGTTACTTCCTCGCCACAGTCGGGGGGCGCGTGCGACGATTGAGACAGACTTTAAGAGCTGATTAAGCACCCCAACCTACTTTGATCCCCACGATATATTTCAAAGTAGGCGGGGGTTTCTATGAGTGGTTTCGGTTCGCTGCCGGTTCAGGAAATACTAAGCCGCGGTAGCATCAAAGACGCGGATATCGCCCGCTTTCGGCGGGTTTTCTACGAAGATGGCGTGATTTCTGCCGACGAAGCCGAACTGCTGTTTCGCATCAACACAGAGTGCGCTTTGAAGCCTGCTGCGTGGTCGGAACTCTTCGTTGAAGGTCTGACGGACTTCATCGTTTTTCAGGAGCAGCCGCAGGGTTACCTGACCGCGAACAATGGCCATTGGCTCATCGACCGCGTGTCCAAGGACGGCTTGGTCGATAGCCGAACGGAACTCGAACTGCTCGTCAATGTTCTGGACAAGGCACGTTGGGCGCCGGTGAGCTTGGTCAAGTTCGCGCTCGAACAGGTCAAACACGCTGTTCTGACCGGCGAAGGTCCGTTGCGGGACGGCACAACTTTGCAGTCTGGCCGCATCACCGACAGCGAAGTCGATCTGCTACGGCGCATCCTCTATGCCTTCGGCGGCGACGGTCATGTGGCTGTGACGCGCGATGAAGCCGACGTTCTGTTCGATATCGACGAAGCCATCGAGAACTCAGAGCTCAATCCGGCTTGGACCGATCTCTTCGTGAAAGCCGTCGCCAACGTGATCATGTCAACGTCGGGCTACGCGGTTCCGACGCGCGAGGAAGCACTGCGCCAGGAAGCGGCGCTCACTGCTCCCGAGCAGCAGACCAGTGTCATGGCCTTCCTGCTGTCGATGGTTCAGTCGAACCTCTCGTCGGTTAAAGACGCCTACCACAATCAGACCACCGAAGAACGTGCCCTTGCCCATCTCGAGCATCAGCGCATCGAGATCATTACCAACGAAGCCATTACGGAATCGGAAGCCTCGTGGCTCGCCACCAGGTTGTGCCGCGATGGCCGCCTGTCGCCAAGTGAAATTGCCCTGGTTGCCTACCTCAAGAACGATAGTCCGAAGATCCACCCGGTCCTCATCGAGGCCGTTGAAAGTATCGGCTTCGCTGCCTGACCCCGGGTGGCGGAACCAAATAACTGCGCTATGCCCCGAAGGGCCTCAGGGATCAGCACCTGGGGCCCTTCGCCATTTTTGTTAACGCCATCTGGGCGGGTGCGACCCAATTGCGACTTTAGCCCTGGAATTGTGTGCCTCGAATTGTGCGTCAGGGCATCGCGGGGGAGGGGCCGCCCAGGCCGGGAATGCGCAGTTTACGGCAGCGATCACACCCACTAGAACGAACGTACGTTTTCTGCAAAAAAGCACCCCTCAAACGACCGAAACTTCGGGGAAGGACAAGGCCGGACTATGTTCAAAAAGATCCTGATTGCGAACCGCGGAGAGATCGCCTGCCGCGTCATCAAGACCGCGCGCAAAATGGGGATCAAAACGGTAGCCGTCTATTCCGACGCCGACCGCGATGCACTCCACGTCGAAATGGCCGATGAGGCCGTTCATATCGGTCCGGCGCCGGCCAACCAATCCTACCTGTTGATGGACAAGATCATCGAAGCCTGTAAGGCGACGGGCGCCGAGGCGGTCCACCCGGGCTACGGCTTCCTGTCGGAGCGTGAATCGTTTCCGACCGAACTGGCCAAGCATGGCATCGTCTTCATCGGTCCGAACGCCAAGGCGATCGCCGCCATGGGCGACAAGATCGAATCCAAGAAGGCTGCTGCGGCGGCGAAGGTCTCCACGGTGCCCGGCTACATGGGCGAGATCAAAGACGGCAAACACGCCGTCCAGATCGCAAATGAAATCGGCTATCCGGTGATGATCAAGGCCTCCGCCGGTGGCGGCGGCAAGGGCATGCGCATCGCCTACAACGCCAAGGAAGCTGAAGAAGGCTTCGGCTTGGCACGCTCGGAAGCCAAGAACTCGTTCGGTGACGATCGCTGTTTCGTTGAAAAGTTCATCGAGAACCCGCGCCACATTGAAATCCAGGTGCTCGGCGACAAGCACGGGAACGTCATCTACCTCGGCGAGCGTGAATGCTCGATCCAGCGTCGCAACCAGAAGGTGCTCGAAGAAGCACCGTCGCCACTGCTCGATGAAAAGACCCGCAAGGCGATGGGCGAGCAGGCGGTCGCGCTGTCCAAGGCGGTCGGATACGATAGCGCCGGTACGGTCGAATTCGTCGCCGGCCAGGACCGCTCGTTCTTCTTTCTTGAGATGAATACCCGCCTTCAGGTCGAACATCCGGTGACCGAATTGATCACCGGCATTGATCTTGTTGAGCAGATGATCCGCGTCGCCTACGGCGAAAAGCTCGCCATGAAGCAGTCGGACGTCAAGTTGAACGGCTGGGCGGTTGAAAGCCGCGTCTACGCCGAAGACCCGTTCCGCAGCTTCCTTCCGTCCATCGGCCGCCTCGTGAAATACCGCCCACCGGCCGAGTCTTCGAAGGATGGCGTGACGGTTCGTAACGATACCGGCGTTTTCGAAGGCGGCGAGATCTCGATGTTCTACGACCCGATGATCGCCAAGCTGGTGACCCACGCCAAGACCCGTGAGGAAGCTATCGACGCCCAGGCCATCGCCCTCGACAGTTTCTATATCGACGGCATCCAGCACAACGTTCCGTTCCTGGCGTCCGTTATGCAGAACCCGCGCTGGCGCTCGGGGCAACTCTCAACGGGGTTCATCAAGGAAGAATACCCGGACGGTTTCCAGCCGCGCGTCGCTGAGGGCGATGAACTGACCACGCTCGCCGCCGTGGCGGCCGTCATGGATCATGTTGGTAATCAGCGCCGTCGTGGCATCTCGCACCAGATGGCCGGACAGTCGGTCCGCTTTGCCAAGCGCCGGATGGTCAAGGTTGGGGAGTCGACTGTCGCCCTTGAAGTTATGGGCGCCTCACCTGGACCGTTCTATATTTCGATCCTCGATGCCGACATGAAGCCGGCACACACCATGGAAATCACCTCAGACTGGTGGCCGGGCATTCCGGTTTGGGAAGGCACCGTGGCCGACGAACCGGTATCGGTTCAAGTGCGCACGATTCCAAACGGCCTGACGCTGTCGTTCCGTGGCATCCAGGCGCCGGTGTACGTCTACACTGAGCGTGAGGCGCAGCTCGCCGCACTAATGCCGGTGAAGGTTGCCGCTGATATGTCGAAGTATCTGCTGTGCCCGATGCCCGGCCTGGTCAAGGCGATCCACGTCGCGGAAGGCCAGGATGTGAAGGCTGGCGACAGCTTGGCGATGGTCGAAGCCATGAAGATGGAAAACATCTTGAAGGCCGAGCGCGACGGCAAAATCAAGAAGATCTCAGCGAAGGCCGGCGACAGTCTTGCGGTTGATGCGGTCATTCTGGAATTCGTCTGATCGATCCGCGATATACTGTTTCGACAGTCTCAGGGCGCTGCTGCAAGCAATTTGCGGCGGCGCCCTTACTTTTTGTGAACGCTTTTGAGACACCCTCTGCAACTTGGACGAGGGGCGGGCATTCGCTCGGCGCCCCCGCCAGAGAGGTGAAGCGTGTCGCAACTGAGAGTGAGCGATCTCTTTGATCCGCGTGGCCGCGCCGATCGCAAAGGCTTGGTCATGACAGCTGCCGTCCTCATCGGCGCGCAGGCCGCGATCGTGGGCACGAGCTATGTCACTGATGACGCGCTAACAGGCGCCGCAGCGATGGCCATCAATGGCGTTTTGATGTGGCTTGGTCTGGTAGCCGTATCCAAGCGCCTCCACGATCTCGGCTACGGCATGAAGTGCCTCGGCTTCGGTCTGCTGGCGACCATGGCCCTATCGGTCGCCGTCGCCTTCACGACTATGCTGCTGTTTGGAGAAGATGCGTTGTTGCCGGGTGCGCCCGGTTTTCTCGCCGTTGCGGCGGTTGTGTTCGCGCCGGTCATCGCGTCAACGATTTGGCTGCATTTTGCGAAGGGCGACGCAGGTGCCAATCGCTTTGGCCCACCGCCCGATGAAAGCGGATTTTCGCGGCCCACTCCGTTCCTACGAAGGGGACCGGCACAGTCCGCCGCCGCGACCACCTGAAGCCCGCCGCTGGCTCCCCTAATTGAAGCGTGCCGCTTCGGTGCGCATCCGCTCAAGCAGCGGTTCAAAACTCTCTTCGTTGCGCGTCTCCGGATAGACCATGTAGACCGGGTAGACGAACTTGCGTCCGCGTTTTGGTTGCCGCAGACGCCCGCGCGCCACGTGATGACGGACCATCCGGCTCGGAAAATACGCGGAACAGTGGTTGGCGATGACGTATTCGAGGCTCATGGGCCCCAGATCGAGGTTCAATGCCGGGTTTGATAGCTCGGGAAAGGCCGCCGCGTGGTCTTGCAGGAAGTCGGCACCCCAATCGATGAGCGCATAATCGTTAGCGCCGCGCCGTCCGCCGGGCTTGGTGGACGTCACCAGCACGAACTCCTCGTCGAACAGATGCTCCATGGTGAGTCCCGGCGGCGGGGAGGGGCGATAGAGGATCGCGATGTCCAAAGTCCCCTCGATCAGGCGTTGAATGAGCCCGCTCGCGAGCCCTGCAGACCCCGAAACAGCGACGCCAGGTGTGTCCGTGCGTAGCCCAGACACCCATTTCAACAGAAATCCGTTCCACAAACTGAGTGGTGCGCCGACCGAAATATGATCGGGATGCTGGTCGGCGAGGCTCACTTGGAGCTGTGCCTGCTGCCAGACTCGGACCATGGCGAGCGCATGCTTTTGAAAAAGTTCTCCAGCGCCGGTGAGCTCGGCGCCAAACTTCGAACGTGTAAAAAGAGGCCGTCCTAAAAGGTCTTCTAGGCCTTTGATGCGTGCTGAAACGGTCGATTGAGTGATGTTCATTTTGCGTCCGGCGTCGATGAAGCTGCCGGTTTCAGCGACGATCAGAAACGTTCGTGCAAGACTGACATCCATGATGCTCTCCGTATGCCGCTCGACGTCGACATACGATCTATCGAAATTTTCGATAGTAACAAACAGCAAAATTCGTTTGCGAAAAAACTTGAAGTTGCACAATGTCAAGTGGCCTCGACTCGAGTCGGGTCAACAGGCGTAGTGCGCTTGTTCAAGATCAAAACGGAAGGACGATCGACAATGGCTAAAGCTGCTAAGAAGGCTGCCAAGAAGGCTCCGGCAAAGAAAGCCGTGAAGAAGGTAGCTAAGAAGGCTGCAAAGAAGAAGAAATAGTTTTCCTGCCGCGATCGCTGGATTGAATGTGATGAACCGATACGACCGTCAGGGTCTGGTTCTTACATTTAGCTCGATCGCAGCTCTTCTCATGACCTCGACCGCTTCTGCGGTTACGATCACCAACCGCGGTGATAAGGAGACGAAGGTCTCCATCATCGAAGGGACCGCCAAACAGGACCTTGTCCTGGACGTCGGTAAGGCAATCGTTGGGGTCTGTCAGCAGGGCTGTATCATCCGCCTCAATGATAGTGAAAGCGACGAGTACGAACTCGAGGGTTCGGAAAGCGTGTCTGTCGATGAGGGTTTTCTCTACTATGACGATTCTGAAGCCGGGGGCGCGCCAGATAACGGCGATGCTCCGTCGGAGAAGGTCGTGCCAAAATAGTCAGAGGGACTATCGCGGCGTACTGAACTAAGCCCGCTTCCGGCCCTCGGAAGCGGGCTTTTTTATTGGGTTTTTCAACCCTTTTTGGCCCATCCCCCAGTCTGCAACGAGTTTGCGCCTGCACCTCGTTTGCGTCAGCGCCGTTCGCCAGCCAGTGCCCAGGACGTGCGGCAATCCGGTTTGCGACTACCCAGCGCGTGGGGCTGCTGCTGCCGCTTCTCTAGCCGCGGGCGGTATCCAAGCTGCCTAATCGTGGCGATGCCGCCGGCTGAACAGGACCGAAGACCTGCTCGAAGGCCCGCCGCAGTGCGACGTCGGCATCCGCCAGCGTCACCGGCAACCCGAGGTCAGTCAAGCTGGTTACGCCATGCTCCTGGATTCCGCAGGCCACGATGCCACGATAATGGCTGAGATCAGGATCGACGTTGAGACTGATGCCATGAGTCGTGACGCCTCGGGTGACCCGAAGTCCGAGTGCGGCGATTTTGTCCTCGGCACCTTCGCCCATCTCGGGTCGGCGTACCCAGATGCCGACTCGGCCTGGGCGAGTCTCGCCTTTGACATTGAAGGCTTCGAGCGCAACAGCAATCCAGCGTTCGAGTGACGACACGAGGCCACGCACATCACCGCCGCGTTGCTTCAGGTTGAGCATTACGTAGGCAATGCGCTGCCCGGGCCCGTGATAGGTATATTGACCACCGCGGCCCGTTTCGAATACAGGCAGCAAATCTGGCTCGATGAGATCGCTGCGTTTGGCGCTGGTGCCGGCGGTGTAGAGCGGCGGATGTTCCAACAGCCAGATGAGTTCATGCGCACGGCCATCGGCGATGGCACCGGCACGCTCCTGCATCACCGCCAAGGCATCGGGATAAGCGATAGGCCGCTCGCTGATGGCCCATTCAACGATTGGCGATGTCATGCGTTGCTCATCGGGCGTTGCGTTTTCGATTTTGAGACCGATGCCGTATCGGCGCAGGGGTTGCGGCGGTTGGATCCGCGCCCGCAGTTGTCTGGAGGCCATGGGCGCGACTCGGGCCGACCCCTTTGTTCATACTCCAGCCTGCGCCCCGGCAACAGACGACAGTCGGCCAACTTCGACCCTGAGAAACTGCGAGAAATCGCTGGATTTGGCCCCCCGGCAAACTGCCGCTTGCGTTCGGCGGAACGCTCTGTTACCTGGGGCCTCCTTAGCGCAGAACTCTCGCTTGCCGAGGAGCTGGGCTAACGGCGGCGATACGCCGTTTGGCTGCGGTTGTGGCGGAATTGGTAGACGCACTACCTTGAGGTGGTAGCACTGGAAACGGTGTGAAGGTTCGAGTCCTTTCAACCGCACCATTACTCCCTGGACTACCAACGGGGATTTTCAAGAACGACGACTGACGGTGATTTGCCCGGGCATTCTTGCCCGGGCATCGCACTTTTTGGCCCCAGCACCGATCAACGGCCCGGTCGAATATCGACGCAACCGATTGCGGCGTGCTTCTCAGAGCTCAGTTGGCCGTATGCGCGAGATCCGCTTCGGCCTCGACGATGGAGCGCGGAAGCTCTGAATGGGCCTTCCGCTTGCGGCTGGCTTTGTGAGGCGATGCTTTACCGGATGGTTCCGTGCGGTCGCGCGCATCGGGTGCCACTTCCGTTATCTGCCGTGTCACCGCAGGGGTTTCAGGGAGCGTTGGCATCGGCCCCATCTCTTGAGCCTGTGGGGTCTTGGTCAGCTTCGGTGCCACATAATGCATGGCATAGGCCATCGGCGTGACCGTCGTCTTGGCGGTCATGTGGACCACCGTATAGCCCGACGCTTTGAGGCGACTGAGGATGATCGGCAGCGCCTTGGTGGTGGCGGCCTTAATGTCATGAAACAGAACGATTCCGCCCTGAGTCTTGGCGATTTCCGCCAGCGTGTGCTCCGCCAATTTGTTTGCATTGGCGGTGTAGCTGTCATTTGACACCACATCGACCGTGAACGCCGCGATAGAGCGCGTCTGGAGATAGCCGAGCAAGCGGTTACTGTCGGCGAGGCCGGTGAAACGGAAGAAGGGTGCTACTGGTGCACCCGCGGCGGTGCTGACGGCTGCAATCCCGCGCTCGATCTCCGCGGCAGCCGCGTCAATATTCATGCGCTGCATATTGAAGGGGTGAGAATATGTGTGCGAGCCCAGCGTATGGCCGCGCGCCATGACATCCTTGACGCTCGCCGGATAAGCCAGCGCCATGCGGCCGACCGAAAAGAACGTGGCTTTGGCGCAGTATTTATCGAGCGTGTCGAGGATCGACTTGGTGATCCACGGTATCGGACCGTCGTCGAACGTCAAAACCACTTCATTGGGTTTCAGAAACGATGGTTCGCGCGATCTGTTGGTCATGGCGCCGAAGATCGGACCGTGCGTGGTGTCGATGTCAACGATCCGCGACATGCCGAACTCGGCGGTTGCAGCCTCACACGCTGCGTTCGCCGGTGAAACGGAAAGCCCGAGGCCAGCCGCCATGAGGGCTAACCCGCTGAGAGTGACGCGCAGTTGTTTCATCGTAGGCGTCCCTTCAGAAATCGCGTGAGGTTAGTATCTCGATCGTCCGGGATGCATGAGCCGGACCAAGCGTGCAAGCAGCGGCGCGACCGCTGGTACAGTGCTCTTACCGTGCGGGCATGGTGGCGATCAATACCCGAAGGTGCTCGGCTGCCATGGCAGGACTTCAACGCCATTGGTGGATGGCTTTTTCGGCTTCGGCGCATCCGTGGCTGCAGGCGCGGGCGCAGGCGGTTGGCTGGCCCCTTTTGAGGAATTAACGTCGAGCCACGGCAAGTTTCCGGCCCCATTAACCGTAGTTGGCTTTTGGGATGCAGCGGGCGCCCGTTTCGAGGTTCCGGCGGTTGGTTCGCCCGCCGTGGCGCCAGCTTTGCCCTTAGGGGAATCCGCGTTCCACAGAACTGAGCGATCAGCCAGAGGATTCGCCGCTGCTGCGGCGGTTCTAGATTTGAAAGCCTTCTCGACCGATGCATCGTAATCGGCGATCGTATCCGTTGCTGCTTTCGGCACGATGTGGACGACCTTGAACCCCTTGGCGTGCAGTTCGTCGAGCAGCCCCTTAATGCCATTCACCGTTGCCGGTTGAATGTCGTGCATCAGGATGATGCCTTTGCGCTTCGTAGCCAGCCCGTCCATCACGCGGCGTTGCATGCCTTGGGGGTCGCGTGACGTATAATCTTTGGAATCGACGTCGACCCACCACGACGAGATGTTGCGCGTCTTCAGGTATTCGCCGACTTGCCGGTTATCACCGAGGTACGGAAAACGGAAGAACGGAGTTACGGGCGCGCCGAGCGCGCGGGTGACGGCGCTAAACCCCATTTCGAATTCCTGCCGGCCCTTGATCAGGTTGTTGGCCCGAAGGTTCTTATGCGACCAGGTATGCGTCGCGACCGTATGACCGGCGTTGGCGACTTCCTTCACCATCGCCGGGTCCGAAGCCGCCATGCGGCCAACCATAAAGAACGTGGCTTTGGTGCATTGGTCGGCGAGGGCCTTGAGCACGGCGCGGGTCGAGTGCCGCATCGGACCGTCGTCGAACGTCAGGACGACTTCGCCATCTTTTAGAAAGTCGTTGGCATGCCCTTTCTCACCGCCGAATTTTGGGCCGCCGGTCGTATCGATTTCAACGACTCGCGACAGTCCGAGGCGGGAAGGGTCGCTCGCGCAGGCGTCGATACGCACATTACCGGCGACAGCGTTTGGCTCCGGCTGAGCGGCAGGTGCAACCGCTTCTTGCGCACCGGCTCGCACTACGACAGAGAACGCAAGCAGACCCACAATGGCTTTTAGTGCGTACCGCATAGACCCCACTTCAATATCCGGCGCACACCAGGCGCTTGCCTGTCCAAGCCTGTTGGGATGAACCCGGCGTGCGCTTAACACTAGGCGCCGGCACGACGAATCCTTCATAAACAAGTCACAGCTTTAGACAACATCTGCCCTTGAATTGAGGCGGAAAAGTCGCTTGAGATGCCGCCGACATGCAACACACGTTGTGGCTTGGAGGCGCACCCCCGGGCTCCTCAGTCTGTCTGACCCGTGTCACTGTGTTGTCATATGCTACGGTCTTCTAGGTCACCTTTCCCGATATTCCCCGGGGCGGTGCGCGTTGCACGTGCCAATCCCCCCTGAACCCTGAACCACGAAAGCGGCGCATTTGGCAGAAGCTCGCGAAATCAACCACGGCCTGGACGATGCTGGCCAGCAGGCCTCCGAGATTGCCAGCGCGGTCACCGAGGCCTTGGCGCGCGGTGCTTCCATCGAGGCCGCCGATCAGGTTCGCACGCTCAAGGCTCCTGATCTCGCGGACGTCATAGAGCAACTTTCTGGCGAAAATCGTGTTGCGCTGATCCAGGCACTGGGTCCTGCGTTCGACTACGAAGTGCTGTCGGAACTCGATGAGACGGTGCGCGACCAATTGTCGGAAGCGCTGCCCAATGAGTTGCTGGCGCGCGCCGTCACCGAACTCGATACCGACGACGCCGCCTACCTCATCGAGAGCCTGGAAGAAAGCGACAAGCAGGAAATTCTGGCGCAGATTCCGACCGGGGATCGCGAAGCGCTTGAGCGGGCACTTGAGTATCCTGAAGACTCTGCCGGCCGCCTCATGCAGGCCGATTTCGTCGCCGTCGCGCCCTATTGGACGGTCGGCAACGTTATCGACCACATGCGCGAGAGCGACGACCTGCCGGATGAGTTCAACGAAATCTTCGTCGTCGATCCGGCGTTTCGCGTGCTCGGGTCGGTGGAGCTATCTCGTCTGTTGAGAACCAAGCGCGATGTGGCCGTCAGCGCCATTATGAATACAGACCGCCACATGGTGCTGGCGACGGAAGATCAGGAAGCACTGGCCCGCCAGTTCCAACGCTACGACTTGATGTCTGCGCCGGTCGTCGATGCCAACAACCGGCTTGTCGGCGTGGTCACCGTCGACGACGTCGTTGAGGTTATCCAGGACGAGGCGGAAGAGGATATGAAGGCGCTGGCTGGCGTCGGCGACGAAAGCCTCGGCGATAGCGTCCTGGAAACCGTGCGCTCGCGCGTGCCGTGGCTGATCGTGAATCTAGGCACCGCCATTCTGGCGTCCTTCGTGATCAAGCATTTCGACGCCACGATCGAGCAAATGGTGGCACTCGCTGTTTTGATGCCGATCGTCGCCTCGATGGGCGGCAACGCCGGAACGCAGACTATGACCGTGACCGTGCGCGCGCTCGCAACCAACAAACTCGGGCGCGTTAACGCCCCCGGGTCGTGATGCGCGAAGCGCTCGTTGGCATTGCCAACGGGCTAATCCTGTCGGTGATCATTGCTGCGGTGGTGTTCATGTGGTTCGGGTCCGGCAAACTTGGTGCTGTGATCGGCGCGGCCATGATCGTCAACGCGATCGCGGCGGGTCTTGCCGGTATTCTCATTCCCTGACCATGGAGTTCCTAGATCTGGACCCAGCGCCGGCGTCTGGTGTATTCGTAACAACGGTTACGGACATCGTCGGGTTCTTCGCCTTCCTCGGCTTAGCAACCGTCTGGCTTGTGTAGAGGGGCTTCAATCATGGCGGCTATCGTGCGTGCGCTTGCACCCGGAGATGAAGCCCGTTGGCGTGACCTGTTTCAGCAGTATGTCGTGTTCTACGAAGCGACCGTGCCGCCGGAGATCATCGATCTCACGTGGCAACGGTTGATTGCCGGCGCGGATGGCATGTCGGGCCTGGTGGCAGAAGTGCCTGGCGCAGGAGTCGTTGGCATCGCGGTCTGTGTGTTCCACCGTTCGAGCTGGTCGCCGACCTGGTACTGCTACTTGGAAGACCTTTTCGTCGATCCGGCATGCCGCGGGCAGGGTGTCGGTCGGGCTTTGATCCAAGGCGTCTATGAGTTGGCCGATGCGCGTGGCGCGACACGCACCTATTGGGCGACGTCCGAGACCAATGCGACGGCGCGTGCGCTCTACGAACGTCTCGCGACGCTATCGCCGTTTATCCAGTATCGCCGCTGATTGCGTTACGGGCAGCAGTGCCTGTTGCCGTTCTGGCCGCCACCTGTGGTTAGCGCCGACTAACTCCCACTGTGGTTAACGGGCGTTCACGAAAAACCCATCAAAACCGGACGCGGTTTTACCTGCGCTTAAGTCTGTGCCGCTAGGGTGGCCTCGATCTCCCGTGTTGTCCTTTGGAGACGAGTTTCGTCGTGCTGCGTCAAACCTTCCATGTGCGGCGAAATAAGCCCAAGCAACGCGCGTTTGCGCGTTTCGTACGACAGGCGCTGGTGTTGCTTGCCTGTCTGACTGCGACGGCCTATTTCGCCTATCATGCCCGCTACGGCCGCCACGGCTTTGAGGCCCGCGCCCAATTGCAGGAGCGCTCGGCACTTCTCGATTTTGAGATTAAAAGTCTGAACGCGGTCCGCTCGAAGTTGCAACACGATGTGGCCCTGCTGACACCGGAATTGCCCAATGCCGATCTCGTCGAAGAGATTGCGCGCGATGTCCTCGGCTACGTAAATCCCCGTGATCGGATCGTGCCGCTCCATTGACGACGCCTGTTGCATTCTGCCTGGCGCGCCTTAAATCTCCTCGCAACCTGTCGCCGATCGACCATCCTGATGGTCGGGTCGATGGCTGCAAGCGCTATGCGCGCCGACCCGTGAGGACGACCGATGAGCAAGGATAAGATCAAAGACGATCCCATCGAACTCGATATTCCGGACGGCGTCGGCGAGGCGGACCAGGCTGTCGAAATGTTGCGGGCGTGGATCGGCGACGGCGCGCTGATGCTGTCGTTGAATGCCGATGGCTTTGGCGATCGGATTATGGATTGGGGGCGCATCCTCGGTGAAATCGCCCACCACGTCGCACGCGCCGCCAAACTCAACGGGCACATGAGCGAACACGAGGCGCTGCAGGCCGTGCGTGAAGGCTTCGACGCAGCCATGCGGTCTGCCCAACCGACGATGTCGGGCAAGGTGCGCGGACGCGTTAGCCACTAAGTTTCCAGCAGCTCCCTGGGTCCTATAGGCCTTCTCAGCCCCAGGGCCGCTCCAACGCGCCGCCACCCCATGCACAAATTGCGAAGCTGTCTTGCGCATGGCTTGGCCGCTTGATTGTGGCGAATATGTCCCACAGCGGTGCTTTCCACAAATTCCCGGCATGACGACGGCTTTGTTCGTGGATGACGAAGGCCTAGGCTCTTGCTGGCGCGCCAATGGCCTCGATAAGGATTACGTAGGGAAGTGTGCTGCGTTCGTTGAAAATTCCACTGGGTTTCGGGGGACGTCACATGACACCGCGTATTTTTACAACATTGAGCGTATTGGCACTGGCCGCTGTTGCAGGCGGATGCGCTGCTGACGGTAGCAGCGCGTTATCGACCGCGTCGGTTGCTTCCGACAAGACGGCACAGGCGCAAAGGATCGATCCGGCCTGCGTGTCGCTGTCCAACCAGATCGAAACGCTGCGCACCGAAGGCGCCGTTGAGCGTCTTGAAAAGGCCGCCGCTGGAAAGTCTTCCAGCGTTCAGGTCAAGCGCTCGTCGCTCGCCAAGCAAGCCGAGCTGAATAAAGCCTATGCCGACTTCCAAGCCAAATGCGGCCCGAAGATTCCGGGAGCACAGACAGCGCAGGCTACGGTACCTGCAGTCAATCAGGTCGCGCCCGTAGCTGCCGCCGCGACAACGACGAAATCGGATCAGGTGAAAGCAGCAGCAACAGCTGCCGCTCAAACGGCCGTCCAGACAACGCCGAAGAATTGATCGCTCCCGACACACTCTGCCGCGTGAAGCGGCAGAGTTGAAAGGTATGACTTTTCTTGCCCTGGGACATTGTCGCCACACCTCTGCCACAGGGGGTTGCGAAGCAAAACACAGTATGGTCATAAGTGACCGTGGAGGAGTAGCGCCGTTAGCGCTACTCATAAGAAGCTATCGGATGGATGCGATGCGCACGCGGGAACTTGCCGGACTCATTGCTGTTGTTGTTCTGTCGTCAGGACTACAGGGCTGTGGCGGAGCGGGCGCAGGCGGTGATCCGGGCGCACGGTCGCTGCCACTCGGGCAATCGTGTCAGTCTATTCGCGGCGAGTTGAACAAGCTCGACTCGCGCGGCGTGCAAGCTTACGTCGAGAAGGCCAGCAATGGCGGCAAGCTGAGCGGCTCCCAGAAGGCCGATGCCGACAATTACAACCGTCTCCTCGGTCAGTATCTCGGCGCCCGCTGCCACGTCTAAGCGGTTCTGATCCTCCTAAGCATTGAACGCTGCCTATTGAACGTGGCTTGCGGAATGCTGTGTTTCCGCCGCCGAGCTTTACGCGCGCACCGGACTCTGGTTCTAGTGGCCGCTCAGTGGCGGACGTGCGGGCGATTGGCGCGCCGCACGGATTGCAACGGGCTCGAACCGGAGAACTCCTATGGATGATAAAACGCGCGCGCTTCTCATTTTTGCCGTCATCGGCATAGTGGCTGGCTTCCTCGCCTCGATCATCGTCGGCGGCGGCGGGCTTATCCAATATCTGCTGTCGGGCGTTATCGGCGCTTTCGTGGGCGGCACTCTTTTGAATGCGCTCGGCATCAATCTCGGTATCCGCAATGCTCTCGCCTCGCAGATCGTGACGGCGACGATTGGGGCGATTGTGGTTGTGCTGTTAGCGCGGCTGATCGTCTGAAACTTGGCTCAATGCGATAGATGCCGAAACAATGCCGGCGAGTGGAGGATGACGACGATGGCCGACCTACAACCTTATATGCCTTACATCATTATGGCGCTGAACGGCCTCGTGGCCGGCTGGTTGGCCGGGCTTCTGCTCGGCGGTGGCGGGCTGATCCGTAATCTGTTCGTCGGCATCATCGGCGCGTTTGTCGGCGCGTTTCTTTTGAAGTCGGGGTTGCTGAAATTGCCGTTCAGCACCGGCATGGAGCTCGGCGATCAGATTGTGGTATCGACGATCGGCGCCATCCTGGTCATCGTTCTCGCCCGCCTCATCGGGCGCTAGAGGTCAGCCGATGCCGACCTTCTCGACCAAGCGCCGCGTAGCGTTCAGCGCCGCTCAGATGTATGCGGTCGTTGCCGACGTCGAGCGTTATCCCGAGTTCCTGCCGATGTGCACTGGGCTAACCGTGCAATCGCGGACACCGGTGGCCGATGGCGAAGACCTGACCGCGCGCATGAACGTCGGCTACAAGCAGATCTCGGAAGCATTCACGACCAGTGTGCATCTGCGTCCGCAGGCGCTCCAGGTTGACGCCAAGTATCTCGATGGGCCGTTCAAGCGCCTCGATAACCGTTGGCGTTTCATCGACGTCGATGGGGGCTCGGAGGTTGATTTTTACATCACCTACGAATTCAAATCGGTGATGCTGAGTTTACTCGTCGGCGGTACCTTCGATCAGGCCTTCCGCAAGTTTTCTGAAGCCTTTGAAGCGCGCGCGTCGTTTATGGCGCGCCGACCGTGAGCGTCTAGAAGCTCAGCACCGATTAGCGCAGCACCTTGTCGGCGTTGTGCGCCGATGCTAGTCCGCGCACGGTATCAAAGCCTATGACGCCGGTGAGCTTGACGCCAGACAGCTCGGCGCCGGTAATATTGGCACCCGTCAGGTCAGCGCCGGTCAGATCTGCGCCGCTCAAATCGGCGTTCGTCAGGTTAGCATCACGCAGGTTGGCGCCTCTGAGATCCGTGAACGCAAACAGTGCGTGTGTGAGGTCTGCGCGGACCAGGATCGCGCCCTGCATGTTGGCGCCCGCAAATTCGGTGCGGAAAATCTCTTCGATGAAGCCAGTCTTGCCGAAGGGCGCGCAGCTCGCGTCCGTCAGGTCGGCGTTGGCAAAGCTGGCGCGAGAAAAGCGGCCGAACATCTTAATGCCGCGCAGGCTGGCGCGCGCGAAGCTGGGGGCTTCAGCGGTTGTTGCGGCGAGCGTTGAAAACGCCGACGGACGCAACAGGCTCGCGCCATCGAGATTGGCGCCGTCGAACCGGGTCGCCGTCAGCGTCACGCGATCGAGGTTCGCACCGCTGAGGTTACTTCCGGTGAGATTTGCTTCACTTAAATCAGCGCCAAAAAGATTGGCTTTGCTGAGTGTCGCTTTCTTAAAGTCGAGGCCGGCGAGGTCGAGCCGCGACAGCGTTTCACCGCTGAGGTCGGGGCGGGTGCCGCTCTCGGACTGGAAAAGGTGTTGAGTTACGTCGCGCGCCGTCCAATCGCGCGCCGACACCACCCCCGGTGCAGCCAGCAGACCACAAAGGGCCGCCAACACGACGACGCGGACGCGGATTGCTTGGATCATTGCTGCACGGCCTCCAAAGCCAAGCGCAGCGCCTCGCGCACGCTTTCCATACGAATCCCGTAGCGGGTGCCGCTGGTGAAATTAAAGCGATGCGCAACGGCGTCGCCACCCTTGCGGTGGGCTGCAATATAAACGAGGCCCACCGGTTTCTGGATCGTACCACCATCCGGGCCGGCGATCCCCGTAATGGCAACGGCAACATCGGCGGGAGCATGTTTGAGGGCGCCTTCGACCATGGCGAGGGCGACCGCCGCGCTGACCGCGCCGTGACGCGCGATGACGGGTGCGGGAACGCCGAGCATTTCAGATTTTGCCGCATTGGAATACGTCACGAACCCGCGATCAAAGGCTTCCGAAGCGCCGGGGATTTCGGTGAGAATGCCGGTGACGAGCCCACCCGTGCAGCTTTCGGCGGCGGTAATCTTGAGATTGCGGCTGCGGCAAGCGTTGAGCAGGGCTTCAGCGCTAGCGATGAGTTCGGGAGCAAACATTGCGGGCCTCCTCTCCACAAAACCAGCCATCGGCCTAACGTACATGGGCGTTTGGCTGTGCTAAACAGCTTCGGGGAGCGCTTGGGCGAAGCGCTCCCCGATAAGTTTAACATACGGTGATCTAGAGAGAGAGGAAGTCTTGCGGACCGCGGCGCTGATTAAGCCGCGATCAATGCTGTGGCCTGGGAGAGAAGACCATCGAGCACGGAACGACTGTCGGACCCCATGGCCCCGACTGTCTTCTTCTGCGCATCCTGCCAGATCGGATAGGCATCCTTAAGCACGGCCTGACCCTTGGGCGTCAGGTGCAAGCCGCGGCCACGCCGACCGGCGGGCGGATCCATAATGATATGGCCCAGCGCCAGAAGGCGCTTGAGATTGCGAGACAAGGTCGACTTTTCAATATCGAGATCGTGACCGATCTCGACAGCAGTGATTCCGTCACGAGAGGCAAGCTGTGCCAGCAAAGTGTACTGGCTGCCGGTGATACCGAGTGGGCGCAAGGCATCATCGTAGACTCGGGTGACGATACGCGACAACTGACGAACGCGGGTTGCAAGGCATGTCTCAGACGTAGCCTCTGCAATGGCGCTGATGGCGGCATCTGCCGGCCGTTTGTCGAGGTTTTGAGGCATGATGTTCATGTCGGCTCCCGCGGTGCTCGTGGCAATACAACCACGCTTACCCTTGATGCCGCGATTCTGGCGGTCGGGTCAACGCGCAGCGCAATATCAATCTGTTGCGGTGGATGGAAGGGTAACAGTCGCTGATGCCATGGCAGCGATACCTTCACGCCGGCCGATATAGCCGAGGCCCTCATTGGTCGTTGCCTTGATGCCGATCCTATCGGCCGACAGGCCAAGTGCCGCGCCGATGACCGCCTGCATAGCCGCGCGATGCGGGCCGATCTTGGGCGCTTCCGCCAGGATCGTCATATCGACATTGACGATACGTCCGCCACGCTCGGTAACACGCCGCGCAGCGTCCTTGAGAAATAGGATGGAGGACGCGCCCTTCCATTGCGGGTCGGATGGGGGGAAATGCTGACCGATATCACCGTCGCCAATGGTGCCGAGGAGAGCATCCGTCAACGCATGCAAAACCACGTCGGCGTCGGAGTGGCCATCGAGGCGCTGGGTGTGCGGAATTTTGACGCCGCCCAGCCAGACGTGATCGCCTTCAGTAAAGCGATGCACGTCGAAGCCCGTCGCGGTGCGTGTTTCATAGGCTGTTTCTGCCTGTAAACGCCGCTCGGCCATGGCGAGATCCTCGATCGTGGTGAGTTTAATGTTGGTTTCCGAGCCCGGCGCAATCGCAACCCGCAGGCCGGCCCATTCGGCAATCGCGGCATCATCTGTCATGCCGCCCGCCTTCTGAGTATGGGCAGCGCGATGAGCGTCGAGGATGGCATTAAAGCGGAAACCCTGAGGGGTTTGCGCACGCCATAAGCGGTCGCGTGAGATAGTCCGCGCGACCAACAGTCCGGGTGCTTCCTCTTTGAGCGTGTCGGTGACCGGCAAAGCCGCTATGGCGCCCGGCGCTCTGGCGAGCGCGTCGATGATGCCGCTAATGACCTCCTCAGAGACGAAAGGCCGGGCGGCGTCGTGAATGAGAACGGCATCATGGCCCTGCGCGACCAGCCCCTCAAGGCCGAGGCGCACAGAGTCCTGGCGCGTCGTGCCACCCGCCAATGGCATGGTGAGCTTGGCGGGCAGGCCCTTCATGGCGGCCATATAGAGATCGTCATCATCGGCATGTATGACGACCGTGACCGAGCTGATCCGGGGATGATTGAGGAATGCCAGGACGGTCCTCCGCAGAATGCTGACGCCATTCAGGAGGCTGTACTGTTTGGGGGGCGATCCAGGGCTGGAGGCCCGCGATCCACGGCCGGCGGCGACGATCAATGCTGCCGTGCTCACGGCGTTCCCCTCCCTGGGCGTGTTCGTTCTGAGATTTAGGTGATCCCCGCTTGGGTTAGCGCCACCGCGTCAAAACGGCAACGAGTAATGTCCTGCCACCACTTGCGAAATGCCTAGACTGAACCTAATGTGCCCAGCGATAGGGCAGTATTTCATGCCGCCCATAAACTGGGCATACGTCGGGGCGGGCAGTAATGAAATCGACTGAAATCGGGATTTCGACGCCGCCGCACGGGCAGATTGTGGCCCTTGCGCCGATGTCTGGCGTCACTGATTTACCGTTCCGCAGACTGGCGCATCGGCTCGGTGCCCCGATCGTGGTTTCCGAAATGATCGCCAGCGAAGAGCTGGTCAAGAATCGGGCTGACGTGGTGCGCCGCGCAGAAGGCCGCGATCTTACACCTTTTGTTATACAAATTGCCGGTCGTGAAGCCCACTGGATGGCTGAAGGCGCGCGCATCGCCGAGAGCAAGGGCGCCGACGTTATCGATATCAACATGGGCTGCCCCGCCAAGGAAGTGACGGGCAAGCTTTCGGGATCGGCGCTGATGCGCGATCTCGATCACGCCCAGTCGCTAATTAAAGCCGTCGTGTCCGCCGTCTCGGTGCCGGTCACTCTCAAGATGCGGCTCGGCTGGGATCAAACGAGCCGCAACGCCAGCGACCTCGCGCGGCGCGCCGAAGCCGAAGGCGTGAAACTGCTGACGGTGCATGGCCGCACGCGCTGCCAGTTTTTTACGGGCTCCGCCGATTGGCAAGCCGTTGCGCCGGTCGTCGCGGCGACAACGCTTCCAGTGCTCGTCAATGGCGATATTCTCGATCCAAAAGACGCGCGCGCGGCGCTGATGGCGTCTGGTGCGGCGGGCGTGATGGTCGGGCGTGGCGCCTATGGTGCGCCGTGGATGCCGGGCCGCATCGCGGCAACGCTATCGAGCGGCAAAGATCCCGGAGAGCCTGACCGCGAAACCCAGCGCTCCATTGCGCTCGAACACGTCGAAGCGATGTTCATCCATTACGGCGGTACGCTCGGCATCAAGAACGCGCGCAAGCATATCGGCTGGTATCTGACCAGCAGCGGCTGCGCCGAGGCCGACATGAAAGCCTGGCGCAGGCGTCTGTGCACTGAATGGGAGCCGGCACGCGTGCTGAGCGGCCTTAGCGAATTCTACGATACCGCCGAGGCGATGGCCGCATGAGCAGTAAGGCATCAAAGTCTGCTTCCCCGCACGCACTTGTCCCGCCCATGGTGCAAGCACCTGCCAGTGTGGAGATCGACTGCGAGCTTCTGCTATTTGCGCTGCCGCACCCCATTCTCATGATCGCCCGCGACGGCACGATCGTCTTCGCAAACGGGGCGGCTGAAGCGTTCTTCTCTATGAGTGCTGCGATGCTGAAGCGCAGCCATATTCAGGATGTGGTGGCATTCGGTTGTCCGCTGCTGGCCCTTGTCGAGCAGGTCCAGTCAACGGCGACGACCGTAAATGAGTACGGCATCGAGGTGTCGTCACCGCGTCTGGTTCAGCCGAAGCTGATTGACGTCTACGGCGGGCCGATGCCGGAAGATCCAAAAACCATGTTCTTGATGCTGCAACAGCGCTCGATGGCACAGATGATCGAGCGGCAATTGACGCACCGCGCGGCCGCTCGCTCGGTTTCAGGCATGGCTGGGGTACTGGCGCATGAAATCAAGAATCCGCTGTCTGGCATTCGCGGCGCAGCGCAGCTCTTGGAGCCGTCACTGTCGGATGAAGACCGGGCGCTGACGCAGCTGATCTGTTCGGAAACCGACCGCATCTGCAACCTCGTCGACCGCATGGAGGTGTTCGGAGACGAACGTCCCATCGTCAAGGATGCGGTCAACATCCACGACGTGCTCAACCACGTCAGGCGCATCGCTGAAAATGGCTTTGGTCGCGGCGTGCGCATCATCGAAGACTACGATCCGTCGCTGCCGCCGGTGCTCGGAAACCGCGACAAGCTCGTTCAGGTGTTTTTGAACCTCGTGAAGAATGCCGCCGAAGCCGTCGGCGACAAAGGCGAGGGCGGCCGCATCGTGATGCAGACCGCCTTCCGGCCGGGTGTCCGCTTATCGATCTCCGGTTCCGATACGCGCGTCAGCCTGCCACTCATGATCCAGATTGAAGATAACGGTTCTGGAATAGCGGATCATTTGAAGCCGCATTTGTTCGATCCGTTTGTGACGACCAAGCCGTCCGGAACGGGGCTTGGGCTTGCTCTCGTTGCCAAAATTATTGCCGACCACGGCGGCGTTATCGAATGCGATAGCGAACCGAAACGTACGACTTTCCGCGTTCTACTTCCCATGCAGCAGCGTCCGCGTACGGCGTCACCCGATTAAGCTTAGAGGAATTTCCATGGCCCGAGGTACCGTCCTCATTGCTGACGATGACACCGCCATCCGGACGGTGCTCAATCAGGCGCTGGCGCGCGCTGGCTATGCTCCGCGTGCCACCGGTAACGCCGCAACGCTGTGGCGCTGGGTGAGCCAGGGCGAAGGCGATGTGGTTATCACCGACGTGGTGATGCCGGATGAAAACGCCTTTGACATGATCCCGCGCATCAAGAAATTGCGGCCTGACCTGCCGATCATCGTGATGAGCGCGCAGAACACACTGATGACGGCGCTGACGGCCGCTGAAAAAGGCGCGTTAGAATATCTGCCGAAGCCGTTCGACTTGAACGAAGTCGTTGCCGTCGTGTCGCGCGCCTTGGCCGAGCCGAGCCGTAAGCGCCCGACGCCGACCAGCGATCGCGATACCGAAGAATTGCCGCTTATCGGCCGTTCGCCGCCGATGCAGGAAATCTATCGCGTGCTCGCGCGTCTGACGCAGAGCGATCTGACCGTGATGATCAATGGCGAAAGCGGCACCGGAAAAGAGCTGGTGGCGCGCGTGCTGCATGACTACGGCAAGCGCCGGCAAGGCCCGTTTGTAGCGATCAACATGGCGGCGATCCCGCGCGAATTGATCGAAAGCGAACTGTTCGGCCATGAAAAAGGGGCCTTCACGGGGGCGCAAACGCGCACACCTGGGCGCTTCGAGCAGGCCGAAGGCGGTACGCTGTTTCTCGACGAAATTGGCGACATGCCGCTTGAGGCGCAGACGCGGCTGTTACGCGTTCTCCAGCAAGGCGAATATACAACCGTCGGCGGCCGTACGCCGATCAAGACCAATGTTCGGATCATTGCTGCGACCCACCGCGATCTCAAAAATCAGATCCAGCAGGGGCTGTTCCGCGAAGATCTGTTCTATCGCTTGAATGTCGTGCCGTTGCGCTTGCCGCCACTACGCGAACGTCTCGAAGATGTCGGCGACCTCATTCGTCACTTTCTGCGTCAGGCGGGCCGCGAGGGTTTGGGGCAGAAATCCATCGAAACAGCAGCTATCGATCGCCTGAAAGGTCACGCGTGGCCGGGCAACGTGCGCGAACTCGAAAACGTCGTGCGCCGCCTTGTAGCGCTGTATCCGCAGGACACCCTGACGGCGCAGATCGTCGAGCAGGAGTTGGCGGGTTCCGCGCCTCCGATCCAAACCGGCAGCGACGGAGAAAGTGGCGAGTTCAGCGAAGCCGTCGAACGCTACCTGACGCGCTATTTCTCGTCGTTCGGAGGCGAACTGCCGCCGGCAGGTCTTTATGACCGGGTGATCCGGGACGTAGAGAAGCCGCTGATCAGCGCCGCCCTGGCGTCCACGCGCGGTAATCAGATCAAGGCCGCCGAACTTCTGGGGCTGAACCGTAATACCCTGCGCGCCCGTATTCGCGACCTCAACATTCGCGTGCTGCGGACCGTCGAAGGTTAGCGTCAATCGGCGAATGACCAACGGCGGCATGGATTAGCCTGTGCCGCCGTTATTCTGTCTTGACCGCCAATTGTTTCCGTGGCTAAGCCACACCCGTCGCGAAAATGTCACAGTTAGCCTGTTGGCTATTTCCGGGTGTTGCGCGGGCGCCTGTCGGCTCCGGGCGCAACGCCAAAACACTTCAGGACAGGATCGCATCTGCGTTATGAACAGCAACGATTTTGTCCGCGTTTTCAATCAGGTTGTGCGTGAGGCAGCGGACTGATGAACGCCAGCAACACCCCCGCGCATGGCGGTCCCAAGACGACGGCGTCCGCGATGCTGATCGAGGAGGCGCAAAGTCCGCTGAACCCGTCGGACCGGGCGTTTTGGATCGGGCTGACCGTTGTCGACCTTTCTGTTCTCTCGGCCCTTGGCAGCTACTTGATCCTGACAGGGCTAACGGCGATTGCCCCTCGCAATCAGGTGGTGTGGACGGCGCTCGCCATCAATGTCGTGCTCATTCTGGCGATGCTCACCATCATCGCTTGGCAGGCCAGCGGTCTGGTGAAAGCGTGGAAGGAGCGGCAACCCGGCGCCCGGCTGCACACGCGCATCGTGGTGCTGTTCAGTATTATCGCCGCCTTGCCCGCGATCCTTTTGGCGGTCGCCGCAACCACGACCTTCTCACGCTCGCTCGATGGCTGGTTCTCGGCGCGCACGCGCGCGATCGTTGAAAACTCCTACGATGTCGCCAAAGCCTACGTCGATGAGCATGGCCAGATCATCCGCACCGATGTCGTCAACATGGTGCGCGACGTCAACGGCCTTTCGGATGCCGTCAAAAACAATCCCGATGAATTTCAAAAGCAGTTGATCGGCCAGGCGGGGCTGCGCGATTTGCCGGCGGCCTATGTGATTGACAGTGACGGTGTTCCGATTGTCATGGCGATCGACGATCCGAAGCTGCCGTATGTGGTGCCGCCTGTCGACGTCATAAAGCTTGCGGAGGCCGGTCAGGTGCCGCTGCTGATGCCGAGCGACAGTTACCGCGTCTCGGCCATTGCCAAGATCGACAGTATGCCTGGGCGCTTTCTTTACGTGACGCGCGGTGTCAGCGCCAAGGTGCTCGGGCATCTGCAGCAGACCGAGCAGAACGCCGAAGAATACAATCGACTGCGCAAGTCCAAGAGCGGGTTGAAGATCGCGCACGGACTGATTTATTTCATGATCTCGACCACGGCGCTGCTCGCCGCGATCTGGGCCGGCATGTGGTTTGCGGGCCGGTTCGTCGCGCCGATCCGGCGCCTTATTGCCGGTGCTCAGGAAGTTTCGCGCGGCAATCTGATGATCGAGCTGCCTGAAAAGCGCGGCGAAGGCGATCTCCGGCGCCTCTCGGAAACCTTCAACCATATGACGCGCGAACTGAAGGGACAGCAGGACGCGCTGGTGACCACGAATGCCGTTTTGACGGACCGCCAGAACTTCATGGAGGCGGTTTTGTCGGGCGTTTCCGCCGGGGTGATTGGTCTCGACAGCAACGATAAAATCACGCTGCTCAGCCGCTCCGCTGAGCGCCTCCTTGGCGTTGCCAGTGCCGATGCCGTCGGCAAACCGCTCGCTTTGGTGGTTCCGGAATTTGCGCCCGTGCTCGAAACCCCGGACGAGACCGGGCTGAAGGCGAAAGGGCAGATTGAGGTAAATCGCCAAGTTGACGATAACGAACGCACGTTCGCGGTTAAAATCACGCGCGAGCAGGGCCGTGAGGACGATGTCGGCTCGGTCGTCACGTTCGACGATATGTCGGAACTGGTGCAGGCCCAGCGCACCAGTGCGTGGGCCGACGTGGCGCGCCGTATCGCCCACGAAATCAAGAATCCGCTGACGCCAATACAACTTTCAGCCGAACGTCTGCGCAACAAGTTCGGCAAGCAAGTATTGGACAATCGCGAACTGTTCGATCAGTTGACGCAAACCATCGAGCGGCAGACCGGACAGATCAAAAGCATGGTCGACGAGTTTGCGTCGTTCGCCCGCATGCCGCAGCCAGTGATGGCCGATCAGGATCTGCGGCTTGCCGTCCAGGAGCCCGCGATCCTATTCCGCGAAGGCAACAAGGATATCGGCTTCACGATGCAAATACCCGATGCGCCCGTGCGTGTGCGCTTTGATGTGCGGTTGATTTCGCAAGCCGTTACCAACCTGATCAAGAACGCTACCGAGGCGATCGAAGGCTATGGCGAGGCTCAGGGGCGTCCGGCGGATTATCATGGTGAGATTGAAGTCCGCGTGCTGCCGTCTGCCGATCGCGTGGCCATCGAGGTTATCGACAACGGCATCGGCTTGCCGAAGCAGAACCGCGCCCGGTTGCTCGAACCTTATGTCACGACACGCGCCAAAGGCACCGGCCTCGGCCTCGCGATTGTCCAAAAAATCGTTGAACAACATGGCGGTACGTTGACTCTCGAAGACGCGCCGTTAACCGACACCCGGACACGCGGCGCGCTTGTGCGCATGACGCTGCCGGTGCGTACCGCCGCCGCACCCGAACAATCCACTGCAAAGACCGACGCCGCCGCTCATTCAAGCCGAATGGCGGCAGGCCAAGCATGATACATAGCTTTGTGAAGACCAAGGAGCCGAACGATGGCATCTGACATTTTGATCGTCGATGACGAAGCCGATATCCGCGAGCTGATTGCAGGCATCCTTCAGGACGAGGGCCACACAACGCGCCTCGCCCGCGATAGCGATGAAGCCCTGAAGGCCGTCGAAGATCGCCGCCCACACCTGGTCATCCTCGACATCTGGCTGCAGGGCAGCCGTCTCGACGGACTTGAGGTCTTGTCGGTCATCAAGCGCACCTATCCGGAATTGCCGGTGGTCATCATCTCCGGCCACGGCAACATCGAAACGGCGGTAACCGCGATCCGTCGCGGCGCCTACGACTACATCGAAAAGCCGTTCAAATCCGACCGCTTGAACCTCGTCGTGCTGCGGTCGCTGGAAGCTTCGCAGCTCAAGCGCGAAGTGCGCGACTTGAAGGAACGGTCGGTCGTGTCCGCCGAGATGATCGGCAAGTCGGCAGCGATCAATCAATTGAAGAGCCATATCGACAAGGCTGGCCCGACCAACAGCCGTATCATGCTGCGCGGATCGTCCGGCACTGGCAAGGAGCTGGCTGCCCGCGTGCTGCACCAGAAGTCGCTGCGCGCCACAGGCCCGTTCGTTGTTTTGAACGCGGCCGCGATGGTGCCGGACCGGGTGGAAGAAGAGCTGTTCGGCACGGAAGACCGCACGGGCGGTCCGCGCAAAGTCGGCGCATTGGAAGAAGCCCACACCGGCACGCTCTACATTGATGAAGTCGCCGATATGCCGATGGAGACGCAGGGCAAAGTTCTGCGCGTGCTCGTCGAGCAGAAGTTCCTGCGCATCGGCGGTTCGCAGAAAGTGGCGGTGGATGTGCGCATCATCTCGTCAACCAGCCGCGACCTCGAGCAGGAAATTCGCGAGGGCCGCTTCCGCGAGGATCTCTATCACCGCCTCAACGTGGTCACGCTGCGCGTGCCGAGCCTGGCGGAACGGCGCGAGGACATTCCCGAACTCATTCAGTATTTCATCGGGCAGGTGGCACAGACATCGGGTCTGGCGCCGCGCCGCATAGGCGAAGACGCGATTGCCGTACTGCAAGCCCACGACTGGCCGGGCAACGTGCGGGAACTGAGAAACAACGTCGAACGCCTGATGATCCTGGCTGGCGGCGAACCCAACGCGGTCATCACGGCTGAAATGTTACCCGAGGAAATCGGCTCGAACGTGCCGTTGCCGGTCAATGGCGGCGCCGAGCATCTGATGTCGCTGCCGCTGCGCGAAGCCCGCGAGATCTTCGAACGCGAATACCTGCTGGCGCAGATCAACCGTTTCGGCGGCAACATCTCGCGCACCGCGGAATTCGTCGGCATGGAGCGTTCGGCGCTGCATCGCAAGCTCCGAGCGCTGGGCGTGTCGTCGGATCAACGAGGCGGCGAACTGCGTTCGGCCTGAAGTGACAGCAAGAAGGGCCTTCCGTGAGCCGCATCATCTATGTCAACGGCAGCTACAAGCCGCATGCCGACGCTGCCATCCATGCCGAGGATCGCGGGTTTCAGTTCGCAGATTCCATTTATGAAGTGATCGAAGTTCTGGGCGGCAAGCTGGTGGATGCAACCCGGCACATGACGCGGCTCGCGCGCTCGCTGCGCGAACTGCACATGCCCCCGCCGATGAGTGACGCCGCACTACTGCATGTCATCACGCGCACGATCAAGCTCAATCGCGTCCGCGATGGTCTGGTCTACGTGCAGGTGTCGCGCGGCGAGGGCCGTCGCGATTTCGCGTTTCCCTAGCCCGAAAGCGTGGCGCCGACGCTCGTCGTCATCGCGCGGTCGCAGAGCCAATCGAAAATTGCAGCGTTGGCCAGCACCGGCATTGCCGTGAAGACCATGCCGGACATCCGCTGGGGTCGGTCGGACATCAAAACCGTCATGTTGCTGCCGGCGTGCCTCGCCAAAGATGCCGCCAAACGCGAAGGGGCCAAGGAAGCCTGGTTCATCGATGCCAATGGCGCGATCACCGAAGGCGCCTCCAGCAACGCCTGGATCGTGACGGCTGCGGGCACGCTGGTTACTCGTCCGCTCGATCACCGCATTCTTGGCGGTGTCACACGAGCAACGCTGATCGACTGCGCCAAGCGGGAAGGGCTGACGGTCGAGGAGCGCGCCTTTACGGTTACCGAAGTGCTGGCGGCTCGCGAAGCCTTCGTGACGTCGGCGTCCAATACCGTGATGCCGGTCATCCAAGTTGATGGTCGTGCTATCGGCACGGGGCAACCCGGCCCGGTGACACTGAAGCTCAGAGCACAATTTCATCATAGTGCTGAAATTTCAGACGTTTAAGGAACGGTATTACGACAACTGCGTCAAAGGTGATGCGCAGCTAGGCCTTTAAATCGCCGCTCGAAACGCTATCTTGTCCAAGTTGCGACTGTCTCTAACGAGTGGCCTACCCGGTCCTGGCTAAAGCTTCCGGTCCGGCAAGGCGACACGCTGATAAACACTTCGAACAAACAATAAAAAGCGGATAACAAAAAATGGCAGCGGAAAAGCAGCAGAACCTTCAGGATACTTTCCTCAATTACGTTCGCAAAAACAAAACGCCTCTCACGATTTTTCTCGTTAACGGCGTCAAGCTGCAGGGCATTGTAAGCTGGTTCGACAATTTTTGCGTACTGTTGCGGCGTGATGGACATTCGCAGCTTGTCTATAAGCATGCGATCTCGACGATCATGCCCGGCGGGCCTCTGAATCTGAACGATCAGGATGGCGAGAGCATCGGCGGTTGAGTACCACCCCGGACGACAACGACGAAGACGGCTTGGACGCAACAAGCACCGGCCGGACTTTGAAGGACCGCAGGCGTGCGCCGGAAGAAACGCGCGCGCCGCGCAGCCGCACGCTGGTGCTCGTGCCGGTGTGGAAGCGGCAAGTTCGCGTGGGTGAAAAGACCAAGCCGTTCCCGCAGATCCACACGCCCGAGAACCGGCTGGCGGAAGCCATCGGCCTCGCCAATGCCATTGATCTCGACATCATCGATGCGATCATCGTTCCGCTGTCCGAACCGCGGCCTGCAACGCTGATCGGCTCGGGCAAGGTTGATGAACTGCGTGACTTGATTGCAGACAAAAAGATCGATCTGGTCGTCGTCGATCACATCGTGACACCGGTGCAGCAGCGCAATCTCGAAAAGGCCTGGAACACCAAGGTCGTTGATCGCACAGGATTGATCCTCGAAATTTTCGGCGCGCGTGCCCGCACGAAGGAGGGCGTGCTGCAAGTCGAACTGGCGCATCTCTCCTACCAGAAGGGCCGCCTGGTGCGCGCGTGGACGCATTTGGAACGCCAGCGCGGCGGTGGCGGCTTTCTCGGCGGTCCCGGCGAAGCGCAGATCGAGCTCGACCGGCGTATGCTGCAGGATCGCATCGACGCCATCAAAGCCGATCTCAAGGACGTCGTAAAAACGCGCGAGTTGCATCGCAAGGGCCGGCGCAAGGTGCCGTATCCGATCGTGGCGATCGTCGGTTACACCAACGCCGGTAAATCGACGCTGTTCAACAAGATCACGGGCGCCGGTGTGCTGGCGATGGATCAGGTGTTCGCAACGCTCGATCCGACCATGCGCGAACTGAAGCTGCCGAGCGCGCGCAAAATCATACTGTCCGACACGGTTGGGTTTATTTCCGATCTGCCAACGATGCTGGTCGCTGCGTTTCGCGCGACCCTTGAAGAAGTCATCGAAGCGGATCTGATCCTCCATGTCCGCGATATTGCGCATGAGGAAACGGAAGCACAGGCGCGCGACGTTGAGAAGGTGCTGTCCGATCTCGGGATCGACACGCTGCCGGCCGATAACCACATCCTCGAAGTCTGGAACAAAGTGGATCTGCTCTCGGCGGATCGCCTGGCGGAGCTACAACACGGTGCGCTCCGTGACGAACGCCATCCAGTGTTGGTGTCCGCGCAAACGGGCGCTGGGCTTGAAGATCTGTTCGCCGCGATCGACGGCCGTCTCGGCAAGGCCGACGAAGTGCTCGATCTCGCAATCCCTGGCCACGAGGGCCAGCTGATCGCCTGGCTGTACGAGAATGCCGAAGTTCTGTCGCGTTCGACGGGCGATGACGGCGCTCTGCAAATGCGCGTGCGGATTGCGTCAGAGAAGAAAGATCGCGTCATCGCAAAGTTGAGGAAAGCCGGTCTTCGGGTGTAAGTTTGCCCGATGGAGCAGTCCGTCCAGGTTTGTATTGCCGGCGGCGGTCCCGCCGGCATGATGCTCGGGGTCCTTCTCGCGCGCTCGGGCGTGAGTGTCGCGGTCTTTGAGAAACACGCCGATTTTCTGCGCGATTTCCGGGGTGATACGATACATCCCTCGACCATGCAGATGCTGTACGAACTGGGCTGGCTCAACGATTTCCTGAAGTTGCCGCATCAAAAGGTCCGGACGCTGACCGGCGTGTTTGGCACGAAGCGGATCAAGTTCGCGGATTTTTCCCACCTGCCCGTCAAGGCGCCCTACATCGCGATGATGCCCCAGTGGGATTTTCTGAATTTCCTGGCGGCCAAAGGGCAGGCCTTCCCATCGTTCAAACTCTTGATGCAAACGCAGGCCGTCGATCTCGTCACCGATCGGGGGCGCGTCACCGGAGTCAGAGCGCTTTGCAATGGGGCGGAAATGGTCATCAGCGCAGACCTCGTTGTGGCCGCCGATGGTCGCGGATCAACGCTGCGCGCGTGCGCGGGTCTCGTCCCCAACGACTATGGCGCACCGATGGACGTAGAGTGGTTTCGCTTGCCGCGGCTTGCCGCTGAC
Organism: Hyphomicrobium sp.; assembly: GCA_016716675.1. Lineage (GTDB taxonomy): Bacteria > Pseudomonadota > Alphaproteobacteria > Rhizobiales > Hyphomicrobiaceae > Hyphomicrobium_B. The sequence continues at coordinate 95,034 of JADJVG010000004.1, read as the reverse complement.
ACAGAAGAAACGCAAGCGCGCTTCGATGGTGGCCGCATCTTTATTATGCTCAATCGTGGCGATTACTGGCAGTGCGCGTTTGTAATCCCGAAGGGGAGGGATGCCGAAATCCGCGCCGCTGGATTGGCTGCGTTTCAAGCATCGGTTGCAGCACTTCTGCCGATCGATACAACCCGGGCGGCGGCGATTTCCAGCTGGGATCAGGTGTATCTTTTGACTGTAAAAGTCGATCGCCTGCAGGAGTGGGCGCGGCCGGGATTGCTGTTTATCGGAGACGCGGCGCACGCGATGAGTCCGGTTGGGGGCGTCGGGGTCAACCGCAGAGTTCAGGATGCCGTCGCGGCCGCGAACCTGCTGACGCGCCCGTTACGCGCGAACGCGTTGACGTTCGACGATCTCAAGCGCGTTCAAGCCCGGCGGGAGTTTCCAACGCGCATGACGCAGCGCCTGCAGTTGTTCCTGCAGAACACAGTGATCGCCGGGTCACTCGCGGCAGCCGGACCCGTGGCGCCGCCGCTGGCGTTGCGGGTTTTGACCGCGATACCGCTTCTGCGCCGCCTGCCGGCGCGGCTGATAGGCCTTGGAATTAGGCCGGAACATATTGCGCCCCGCTAGGACGTTGCATGACGTCGCCTGCCGCGCTAGGAGGTCGGCTCCCGTGCGGAGGACCGACGTTGAGTGCTGCCTTGCCCTACCGCCCCGACATTGATGGGCTGAGAGCGGTCGCCGTTTTAGCCGTCGTGTTGTTTCACGCCAAGCTTGGCGCGATTTCCGGCGGGTATGTGGGCGTCGATATCTTCTTCGTCATCTCCGGCTATCTCATCACGTCGATTGTCGTCCGCGAGATAGGCGAGGGTACATTCTCCTTAGCCGACTTTTATGAGCGCCGGATCCGGCGGATATTTCCGGCGCTGTTTGTAGTTGTCTTTGCGTCGCTCATAGCCGGGTGGAACATCCTGACGCCGAAAGACTATGCCGACCTCGCGAAGTCGGCGATGAACACGGCTATCTTCATGTCGAATTTTGCCTTCAACCAGACGGCCGGATATTTCGCGCCCGCCGCCGAAGCGCAGCCTCTGCTGCACACCTGGTCGCTCGCGGTCGAAGAACAATTCTATGTCATCGCGCCGCTGGCGCTTTGGTTTCTGTATCGCCTTACAAGCGGGCGGCGCGCTCTGATTTTTGCTATCCTCGGCCTCGCGTCGCTGGCTTGGTCTGCCTACGGGGTGAGCAACGAATGGTCGTCGGCATTTTATCTGCTGCCGTCGCGGGCGTGGGAACTGATGCTTGGCATGGCGCTCGCAATGCGGCTGTTTCCGAGTGTTGGATCGCGTGGTATTGCCAATATCCTCGGCGGTGCGGGATTGGCCATGATCGCCAGCGCGATGCTGCTGTTTACGGACCACACGCCATTTCCGGGATTGGCCGCCCTTCTGCCGTGCGTCGGTGCGGCATTCGTCATTCACAGCGCCACGTCGGTGCCGACGATCGTGCAACGACTGTTGTCGGCAAGCCCGATGGTGGCTGTCGGAAAGATCTCCTATTCGCTGTATTTGTGGCACTGGCCATTGCTCGCGTACGCGACTTACGAGTAGGGGGATGAATTTGGCACGCGTGAGCGCCTCGCGCTGATTGCGCTGGCCTTCGTGCTGTCGGCGTTGACATGGGCCTTTGTCGAGCAACCTGCGCGCAAGCGGCGGGCGGATGTCACGCAACGGCGCGTGTTTATAACAGGCGGCGCCGCTATTGCGTTGTGCCTGATCGCGGGTCTCTCGATAACGCAAACGCATGGCGTCGTGTGGCGCTTGTCGCCGGCGGCGCAAGCGTTTGCGGCGAGCGTGCCGATTAAGATCCGGGCGAAAACGTTCTGCAAGAAGGACGCCGCCAACGAAACACATGCGGAGTCGTATTGCTACATCGGCGACATGCAGAAGGCCGAAACCAGTTTTGTATTGTGGGGTGATTCCCATGCCTTGGCTGCCGGCGGGGCATTCTCGAACGTCGCTGAGGCGCTGGGGCGGCGAGGGGCTTTTGTCGTAACCGGTGGATGTCCGCCGCTGCTAGGGCTCGAAGCGTTTCCGGGCAATAGATTCACTAAATGTCTGGGATCAGCGTCGGCGGTCAGCAAACTGTTGGAGCAGCCGAGTGTTCGAGACGTGGTCATCATGGCGCGGTGGGCGCTTTATGCGGAGGGGACCGGGAATGCGGGAGAGACCAACGTCTCCGTGCGCCGGTTTGTCGAAGCAGACGAAAAGCGCAATCGCGCTGAATTCGTTCGCTTGCTGCGGGAGACGGTCGCGGCGATCGCGGCAACGGGACGTCGCGTGACGCTATTGGCTTCGGTACCGGAGCTTCCCTACAACCTGCCGTCCGCTGTCATCAAGGACATGATGCACGGCCGGACACGTGACTATTCGATATCGCGCGCCACGTTTGAAAGCCGTCAAGCTGGGGTACGTGGAGTTTTGGCGGAACTATCGACGCTACCGGGCGTGCGCGTGCTGTATCCAGATCGTATTCTATGTGATGAAAAGTCGTGCCAAACGCTTGAAAATGGTGCCGCGCTTTACATGGATGACGATCATCTGAGCCCGCGCGGAGCAGAAAAGCTCAAAAGCATGCTTCAGGAAGCGCTGACGCCGGCGACCCAATAATTGAGCAACGTCATGGCCGGCAAGGTGACTATTTGCGCTCGCGGTCCTTGGCTCGGACTTCATCCCATAACGCATCCATCTCTTTCAGATCGGACTGGGCCGGCGTTTTGTTGCGTTCAGCGAGGCGGGCTTCGATGTAGGCGAAGCGGCGGGTGAATTTCTGATTGGCGGCGCGCAACGCCGCTTCGGGATCGAGCTGCAGATGGCGGGCGATGTTGGCCATCACGAACAGGATATCGCCGAACTCTTCTTCGATCTTGGTGCGGTTGCCCTGATCGTTCGCACCGCGCGGATCGGCTGGTGCTGCAACTTCTTCGAACTCGCGGATCTCTTCCTGCAATTTCTCGAAGACGGGTGCGAGATCGGGCCAATCAAAACCAACCTTGGCAGCTTTGTTCTGCAACTTAATTGCCCGCGTCAGACCGGGCAGGCCGATGGGCACGTCGTCGAGTAGGGACGCTGGTGTACCATTGCCTTTGGCGGCCTTCTCCTCGGCCTTGATCCGATCCCAGAAGCCTTTGACGGCACCGGCGTTGCGGGCTGTCTCGTCCCCGAAGACGTGCGGGTGGCGGCGGATCATCTTGCTGGTGACGCCTTCAACGACATCGCCGAATTGAAATGCGCCCTGCTCTTCGGCAATGCGCGCATGATAGACAACCTGAAGCAGCAAGTCGCCGAGTTCGTCCTTGAGGTCGCCGAGATCGTTGCGTGCGATCGCATCGGCGACTTCGTAGGCTTCCTCGATCGTATAGGGCGCGATGGTCGCGAACGTCTGTTCAAGATCCCAGGGGCATCCGGTGACCGGCGTTCTCAGCGCCGTCATGATTTCGATGAGGCGCGCAATATCTTTGGACGGCGTCATGATATTCCCTGTTGGAGTGGCCGTTTTCGGCGGGCGTTGGTCGCGAATAGCGACTCTAGACGATCAGGCATGCCGGGGCGAGGGGAGCGCGCGGGAGCCAATCATCAGCGGGCCAAGCGCCAGATGGCTATGAAGTGCCGGCATGGTGAGCACGAGCGCCAGCGGGATGAGCCATCCAAACCAGGCGGCGGCTGCATAGATCGGCGCGAACGGCAGATGAAAAAAGATTGCCGTGCCGATTGCAACGCGGAACCAGACCGCGCCGGTGGTGACCGCGAACATCGCCACCATGAAAAGAACGTGGGCGCGGCGGTCTCCGCGTCGTATCGCCAGAATGCCACGCGCAAATAGAGCCATCCACACAAGACCCTGGACGAAGAACCCGGCGCGGGCGGCAAGTGAAGAGTCGCTGAATATGGCAACCGGCAGGGCCGTCAGCCCTCCGGCCACCACGAAAGCGCCAACAACGCGGCCCAGCATGCGATGCCGCTGCGGGTTGTGCCGCACCATAATGACAGCGGGAATAAGCAGCAAGGCAATGGCGGAGGTGACCATGTGGGCGCGAAATACAAACGGCATCCGCTCGGCCAGCACGAACATTTCATACGGTAGTGGGATCAGTCCGGTGCCCGATCCCACAGCCACAATACCCACCGGTATGATGAGGAGCGTGAGGATGAGCACGACCACGATACGGCGAACGCGCGGGGCTGCCCGTGTTGCTTTCAACGCTGCTGTTTTGTCGATCATGGCGATGGCCATTGTCGCTGGTGGTCGTGGCATCTCTGCGGCGAAAGCCGATGAAGTCGGCGCTGAAGGAGCGGACACGACGCCGGTCACGCTCGCCGGCCGCTGGAGCGGTCCGCGCTATAGTTTCAGCATGCGTGCGCCGGTGGCCAACAATTGCGGCGGCAAGCCCTGCCAGCTGACGTATGACATCGTCGCCTGTGACGACGGATGGTGCGGAATTGCTGTAACCGATGAGACGCCATGCGGCACTATCGGGCTGCGCATGGCGCCCAACGCGCAACGCAAGCACCGGAATGCGTTCAGCGGACGCCTTGAACTTGCCAAGGGATCAGCGCCCTACACGATTGAAGCGTGGTACGCGCCGCCCGCTGCCGGGGCGAGCGATGGAGCAGCTTCCCCGCCGCGCTTGCGGTTGGCTGGCGATACCGGCGGCGAACTCCTCATCATGCGCCGGTCATTTCCGTTCCAAGCGGAACTGGCGCGCGTGGGGGACGCCCAGTGCACATTGGCAAAGGCGACGAGCTAGGGTCTCTCGTGCCGTACCCCTGGCGCCCGTCGTAGACCTCGTTAGGATGGCCGCCGGGCGAGGGTAGTGGGCAACTCATGCGGATCATCTTCAACGCGATATTGATGGCGCTTGAGCTGGCGGCGATCGCCGGCGTGGCGTGGCTTGGTCTGCAGTCGCCGCTGCTGTTTGCGGGCGTCACCGCAGCTTTGGCGCTGGCTGTCGGCGCCGGACTCGAGATCGCACGCCTCAAGAATGAGATGCCGTTCTATTTCGATCGTCCTCCTGGGCAGTTGCAAGTGTTCACCGCGCTCACCGGTGCGGCAGAGGCTATCGTCAAAGCGGTGCTGGCCGGCGTCGTCGCGTTGCTGACGTTTCTCGGAACCGATGCGGAGCGCCTCGACAGCGTGGCGATCGCGTTCGCCATTTGCCTGTTTCTTGGCGTGCAGCTCGTGCATCTATTGGCCAGAACACTGCACGCGCGGCCACTGCGCTGGGGCTATTTCCGGCTTGCTGCGCCGCTCGGTCTGCTGTTTTCCGGCGGGCTGTCGTTTCTGCCGTCGCCCGGCATTACCGAGATGGCGAAGCGCGCGGCATTTGAATTGCCGGAGCGGCCATCGCTGGAGCAGGCCAGTGAATTTCTGTTTCTATTGAAGCAGAGCTTTGACGATATCGTTGAGCGCATGCTGGGATTGGTCTTCGATCCGGGTGTTGCGCAAGGCCTGAGCGCGATCGTCTCGGTCAACATGCTCTCGGGTTTTGTGCTTGCACTATACGCTGTTTTAATTGCGGAAATGATACGCTGGTTGGAAGCGCGTGTCTGAGCCACGCGAGTGCCGCATTGCAGCGCACTGTAAGCCGGGTGGGGGGGCAAAGGGTGGTTGGGTGTGCCGGCTGGGTCCGTGGCGCGGGGTTGCTGCCCAAGACATAGAATCGAATCGTACCCTCAGCCGTCGCGCAGACGTCAGCGTGACCAAGGGGAGGGTTCCATGCCGGGCATGATCCGTAAGCCATCCACACCGACGTCACCCAGATCTATGAGATTCAGTCGTGAGGCCAGTGCTGCGACAGTGCGTTGGGCTGTGGGGCTTTCTGCGGCAGCCGTGTCGCTGTTCATCGCGGCGCCTGAATGTGCGCAAGCGCAAACACCGGCGCCATCCGTCAAGGGCACGCGCGTCACGCCTGGCGAATCCAACCGGGTTTTCGTGATGGCCGGCTTCAAGCCGGATGCTTGCGCGTTCATCGGTTTTCCGGAGATCGACATCCAAGCGCCGCCGGCGAAGGGGCAGGTGTCTTTCAAGCAGGGTGAGGCGACGACGATCCAATACTCGCTGTCTGGCAAGTGCATCGGCACAGTCGTGCAAGGCACGGGGATTTATTACACGCCAGCACCGGGACAATCGGGAACCGATACGTTCACGGTGTCAGGTCGTCTCGGCAACGGCGAACCGGCGACGCGGACGTTCTCCGTCATCATCGATGAGAACGGCAACGTCCAATAATGCGAGCGCCGTCCCGGCGTAGCTGCAAGATATAGTGGGTGATAGAATTGGTGCGCTATGCCGCCAGTCGTTTGGATGAGCGGTGCGCAGGGCAATGCTGTCATCCCATCCCCCCAACATCAATTTCGCATAATACATATTATGGAAAATAAGTGTGCGGACGGCCGTTGTTTCAACGTGAAACGAATCTTGTCGAACGGTTAAGGAAACCCACCATTTAGCTCGCCAAGTCTTCTCGACGGGGGCTCTCGATTAACCCCCAACATCGTCTTGCCCGCGAAGGCGGGCATCCGTCCAAGCCGGCACACTTGCCCAATGAGCTGGCCTGGATGGATCCCGGCCTCCGCCGGGATGACGCTACGAGTCTGGGCTGGCGCCGGAGTGCGCCGCTTGCAACTTATTTCTCGTTTTTCTCGTGATGGTCGGCGACGAACCGGTCGAGAAGGCGCACACCCCAGCCCGAGCCCCAGCTCGTATTGAAGTCGGTCTTGGCGCCGTCCATGGCCGTGCCGGCGACGTCGAGATGGCACCACGGCGTGTCCTTGATGAAACGCTGCAGGAAGGCTGCGGCCGTGCACGATCCGCCCCAGCGGCCGCCGGCGTTTTTCATGTCGGCGAAACGCGAGTCCATGGCCTTGTCGAAGGCCTTGTCGAGCGGCATCCGCCATACCTTCTCACCCGTCACGCGCGACGCCGCCGCCAATTCTTCGGCGAGCTTGTCGTCGTTGGCGAACATGCCGGCGAACTCCTTGCCGAGCGCAATCATGATGGCGCCGGTCAGCGTCGCCAGATTGATCACCAGCTTCGGCTTGAACTTCTCCTGCGCGTACCACAGCACGTCGGCGAGCACGAGGCGGCCTTCGGCGTCGGTGTTGATGATCTCGATGGTCTGGCCCGACATCGACGTCACGATATCGCCGGGGCGCACGGCGCTGCCCGACGGCATGTTCTCAACGCAACCGATGAGACCGACGGCGTTGACGTTGGCCTTGCGTTCGGCGAGCGCGTGCATGACGCCGACGACGGCAGCAGCGCCGCCCATGTCGCCCTTCATGTCTTCCATGCCGGCCGCTGGCTTGATCGAAATGCCGCCGGTATCAAAGATGACGCCCTTGCCGACGAAGCAGATCGGCTTCTGCTTCTTGCTGCCCTTAGCGCCGTTCCAGACCATGATGGCCATTCGCGACGGGCGGACACTGCCCTGCCCGACGCACAGCAGCGAGCCCATGCCGAGCTTCTCCATGTCTTTGACATCGAGGATTTCGACGCTCACGCCGAGCTTTTCGAGCGTTTTTGTTTTCTCCGCGAGTTCGACGGGGCCGAGAATATTCGGCGGCTCGTTGACCAGTTCGCGCGCCAGGTTGACGCCGTTGGCGACCGCCTTCAGCGGCTGGAAGGCGGCTTTGGCTTTGTCAGGGTGGGCGACGTGGAAGACCAGCTTCTTGAGGCCGTCCTTTTCGGACGCGGCATCGTCGGCGGACTTCTTGGTTTGATACTTTTTAAAGTTGTAGTGACGCAGGTAGGCGCCCTGGGCAATGGTCGCCGCGATGTCTTCGGGCTTCAGATCTTCGGTGCCGTCGATGTCGACGATGATGCTGGCCGTTGAACCTTTGCGCGCTTGAATGGCAGCAACGACGGCGCCGCCGAGTTCGATCAACTGCAGTTCAGAGAGCGTGCTGCCCTTGCCCGTGCCGGCAACGATCAAACGGTCGATGCCAATTTTGGCGGGCGCCAAGATTTCGAGGGTCGATTTCAGCTTGCCTTTGTAGTCAGCGGCGGCCGCCGCCTTGGAGATCGCGCCTGCCGATTTGCTGTCGAAGTCCCGTGCCTTGCTGCCCAGTTCAACGCCTTCGCCGGCAAACACGACGGCTGCCGCTTCGGGGTCGGTGGCAAGGGTCACGAAAGAAATATCAAGGCGGTCAGACATCGTGGCGTTTCTCCGGTCATGCGGGGCGCGCGGTTGAGGCATCGTGCGGACATCGTTCCGCATCGACGACCATGAAGCCAGGACTCGGGAGGAGCCTTAACCGGGCGCGCTCGGTTGGGACGTTGATGGCGACACCTTAGTCGACTGATTTCCTCAAGCAAGTCACGCGCGATCACATTGCTCAGGATTTGGGGCTAGGATTTGGACGCAGATATCAGCCCATATTTGTGCCGGGGACGCGGCGATGCGGCCTGAAATAGGCGTTGGCCCTTGCTGCCCCTGGGGATGGCGCGCGCTTGGCGCTTGAATTCGCGGGCTTTGTGGCCCTAAGCCTCTCAGATAAGCCGAAATTCCGCCACCGTGGTATGGGACGGCGATTGACAGGCGCGGGGGCGCCGCGAGCCGGGCAGCAAGCTGTCCGGGCGGAATTAGGGTTTGCTGGGGTGGTGTGGCCGGTCGCATGGGCATTTTCGCGCGATATGTGTTCCGGCAGACGGCGGCAGCGTTTCTGCTGATCCTGTTTTCCTTGTGCTCGGTCGTTTGGATCGCGCTGGCGCTGCGTCAGCTGGACGTCGTGACCACCCAGGGTCAGGACACGTTCACGCTGATCGCGATGACCACCCTCGCCTTGCCGAACCTCATGGCGATCATTGCCCCGATTTCGTTTCTCATTGCAGCGTTGCACACGCTTAACCGCCTCAACAGCGACAGTGAATTGATCGTGCTGACGGCGGCCGGATCAACGGTTTGGACAGCGGCGCGGCCGTTGCTTCTGCTCGCGGTGTTCGTCACGATCGGCTTGGCGATCATCACGCAACTGGCGCAACCCTGGAGCTTCCGGCAGCTCAAGGAGTACGTCGTCAAAATGCGCACCGATCTGCTCACGCAGGTCATCCAGCCGGGACGTTTTTCGAGCCCCGAAACCGGCCTGACGTTTCACATCCGTGAGCGCGCCTTGAACGGCGAGCTGATCGGCCTGATGATGCACGATACGCGCGCCAAAGATCAGGCGCAGAGCTATCTCGCGGAACGCGGCGTGATCGTGAAGCAGGACCCGACGGCGTATCTGGTGATGAACACCGGCCACATCATCCGCCGCACCGATCCGAAAGAGCCGCCGCAAATCATTGCCTTTGATACCTACGCCGTCGATCTCGATCAATTTGAACCGCAAGGCGAAGACGCCGGCGAGTTCAAGCCGCGCGAGCGCTACCTGAGCGAGCTGATTTCACCCGACCCCGATTGCAAGATCTGTATGGTGCAGTCCGGGCAGTTCCGCTCTGAGTTCCATGAGCGCTTCGCGAGCCTGCTTTATCCGATCACTTTTGCCCTGATTATCGTGGCTTTTGTCGGCCAAGCGCGATCAACGCGATCGAGCCGCATGGAAAGCCTCGTACTTGCATTTCTGCTTGCCGCCGGCGTCCGTCTTGGCGGTCTCGCGCTCAACAATCTGGTGACCGCGAGCGCCGTTTTTGTGCCGGCGCTGTATCTCTTGCCCATCGCCGCGATGGCCCTTGCGCTTGCCGTCATCAAGGGCGGCGACCGCCAGCGCAGCGGATTGGCAACCATCGATAAGATTGTCGAGGCGCTGGCACCCCTCGCCCGCCGCGTTGTTGGCCTCGTGAAGCGTCAGCCTCCGGGAGCGCGTCCCACATGATGCGCAATTGGACACTGACACGCTACATTGGCCAACGCTTCCTCGTCGGCATCATCGCGACGCTGGCAATCTGTTCGCTGCTGATCTTCATGATCGACATTCTGGAACTGCTGCGCGTCGCCGGTAAACGCGGCTCCGTTCCAGTTTCAAGCCTTGTCGTCATCGCCTTGATGCGGCTTCCCGCCTACACCGAGTTCCTGTTCGGCTTCGCGGTGCTTGTCGGAAGCATCGGCGCCCTCCTCAATCTCAATCGCAAGAGCGAGCTGGCAGTGATGCGGGCTGGCGGTATGTCTGTTTGGCAATTCCTCTGGCCGGGAATGCTGGTGGCGTTTCTCATCGGCCTTGGCGGTATGCTGGTTTTCAATCCGTTGGCGGCGGCGGGGCGTGCGAATGCCGAGAAAAAATTTGCGCGCGCCTTCGGGCAGGATGCCAATCTGCTGAAAGCCCAAGGCGGCGGTTCGTGGCTCCGGCAGGACGGTCAGGATGGCGAATCGGTCATCGGGGCGGCCGCCGCCTCAAACCGAGGCTTAACCCTGACGGGAGTCATGGTTTTTGCTTATGACCCCAAAGGGCATTTCACGGAGCGCATCGATGCGGCGTCCGCCGACCTGCGCGAGGGCTACTGGCAGTTGCAGAATGCTTGGGTTTCGCGTCTTGGTCAGGAGCCGGAAAAATTCGATTCCTACCTTGTATCGACGTACCTGACGCCGGACCGCGTTCAGGATGCCCTTGGAACAGCGTTTTCGGTTTCGTTCTGGGATTTGCCTGGGCTCATCGAAGTGACTGAAAAGGCGAAACTTTCAGCCGAGAAATTGAAAGTTCAGTACGAGCTGCTATGGACGAGGCCGCTGTTGTGCGTGGCGATGGTCCTTTTGGCGGCAACTGTGTCATTGCGGTCATTCCGCTCCGGCGGCATCCAGACTATGGTCGCGACGGGCATGGCTGGGGGCTTTGGTTTTTTCTTGATCTCTGAAATCTCACGGCAATTCGGTGTTGCTGGACTGACGCCCGCCTGGGCTGCGGTTTGGTTACCGGTGGTCTTGCTTCTCGTTATTTGTTCGACGGTGCTGTTGCACCAGGAGGACGGCTGAGTGATGCGTCAGACGCGGACACCGCAAGAGGGTTGCGGAACGTCACGCGAGACGTCCCTTCATCAGACGATGAAGCGGGCGGCTTTCGCGGTCGTGTGCGCGCTTGTCTGCGTGCTGTCTGTCAGCGTCTTCTCCACTCCGGTCCTCGCACAAGATCCGAGCATTCAGAAAACAACGCCTTCGGGAACGAGTTCGTCGTTCGCTAAGACGCCGGGCGGTATGTTCGGCAACATCAACAAAAAGCTCGATGGCTCCAAGCCGATGAACGTGCAGGGCTATCAGCTCGTGTACGACACCGCCGGCAATCGCGTGATCGCGCGCGGCAACGTTGAGATTTTCTACAACGATTACATCCTGACATCACCGATGACTTCCGCGATGGGTTCGTGCAGTCGCTGTCCGTCGTCACGAAAGACGAGACGCGCATCACCGCCGACCGCGCCACGCGGCGCGACGGCAATGTCACCGAATTCCAGAATGGCCGCTTCACGCCTTGCAAAAGCGATGGCGGCACGCCACCACTGTGGTGCTTGAGCGCCGCGCGCGTGATCCACGATACCGAAGCGGCGACCATCACCTACCAAGACGCCTACTTCGAAATTTTCGGCCAGCCTGTGTTGTATCTTCCGTATTTCCAGCACGCCGATCCGTCGGTGAAGCGGAAGTCGGGTTTCCTGACGCCTGAGTTCGGCCAGTCGAGCAACCTCGGCACCATCACCGGCATCCCGTACTATTTCGCGCTCGACCCGAGCTACGATTTCACCTTCAACCCGCTCTACATGTCGGAACAGGGCGTGCTGTGGCAGGGTGAATGGCGGCATCGGTTGGACAACGGTCAGTACACCGTGAAGGTGTCGGCCATCGACCAGGATGCTTCGGATCTGCCTCTGCCCGATGCTTCCTCCAAAAATCCAACTTTGGCTGATCGAGAAGCTGCGCGGGAATCGAGAGACGGCTGGCGCGGCAGTCTTGAGTCACGCGGTTTATTCTCGCTGTCGAGCTGGTGGAAATTCGGCTGGGACATCACGCTTGAAAGCGACGACGAGTTCCGTCGCTTCTATAAGCTCGACAACATCCTGCTGACCGATCGCGTCAATCAGGTGTTCCTCGTTGGCCAATCTGACCGCAACTATTTCTCGGCCCGCCTATATCACTTTGGTGGGTTGTTGCTTGAAGACACCAACGAAACGGAAAGCTACACGCACCCGATCATCGACTATAACTACGTCTTCGCCGACCCCGTGCTGGGTGGTGAATTGAAGTGGGATACAAACTTCCTCAGCTTCACGCGCCGCGATGGCTCGCTCGATGATTTGGGCGTTGTCGAGCGTTCGTCCGACCAGAATGTCAATCGCCTGACGACCGAACTGAAATGGCGCCGCCGTCTGACCGACGCGGCCGGCATCACCTACACGCCGTTCGCTAATCTACGTGGTGATATCTACCAATTCGATAATTTCACGGATCCGGAATCGGTGGACGTCGATCCGGTCACAGGTTTAGTCACGTCCGCGGATGCCATTGGCTCGGATACCACCGCCCGCGGCGTTGCAGCGGGCGGCGTGACCGTTGCCTACCCCTGGATTGCCAATGGTCCTGACGCCAGCCACATCATCGAGCCGATCGGGCAAATCGTTGCGCGTCAGGCGAGCGTCACACAGCGCAGACTGCCGGATGAAGATGCGCGCAGCCTCGTGTTCGATGACACCAACCTGTTCGAAGTCACCAAGTTCTCGGGCTACGACCGCACGGAAATGGGAACGCGCGCCAACGTCGGCCTGCAGTACACGTTCCAGAGCAACGGCGGCGGCTATGCCCGCTTCCTCGCCGGTCAGAGCTTCCATCTCTCGGGCGACAACGTTTACGCCAATCCAGGCCTAGATACGGAAGGCGACCCGATTTACAATCCAGCCAGTGGTCTTCAGACGGATCGCTCGGACTACGTGCTGGGTGCCTACATCGCGCCGACCGATAGCTTCCGCCTCATCGCGCAATCGCGCTTCGATGAAGACGACCTCAGCCTGAAGCGCGAAGACTTGGGCGCGCAGGTATTCTATGGCCCCCTGCTCGCCAGCGCCAGTTACGCCTATACAGCGGGCGATCCGCTTGTCGCCGGCTCGACCGAGCAGCAGGACATTCTGGCGTCCGCCATGCTGCGCCTGACCGACAATTGGAGCATCGGCGCGGGCTTCCGCTATGACATCGACTCGTCCGAGCTGCGGCAGGATTCGATCCAGCTGAAATACGCCGACGAGTGCTTCGTGCTGACTGCGACCTATCAGGAGCTGTACTATCAGAGCGCCACGATCGACGATGATCGCACGCTCATGCTGCGCTTCGAACTCAAGCATCTCGGCCAGTTCGCCTATAAGTCTGACGCGCTCGACTTCGCCTTCGGCGGCGAGCAGCGCACCGACTAAAATGCACCGGTTAGCGGTGCGAAGGCTGCCGGTATGGTTAGCGGCACAAAACTAGCGCGGGATGGCTCATTTTTTGGCCACGGTTCGTGTGGATAACCGGGCCCCGATCAGCCTGCTTCGGCTAATCTCGAGCATTGGTCGAATCACAATCTGGATGCCTTGCGCCATGACCCTCAACCGGTCCGAGTTCAACATGTCATTACGGTCGCGGCTGGTGGCCGCCACGACCTCGGTCATCTCACTGGCCGCTCTCAGCTCGATGGCGCTTGCCGACCCGGTGTTGGTATCTGCTGCCGGGGCTGGCGGATTGGCTCAGGCCGGGCCGGTAATCCGCGGCGGCATCATTCTCGCTGGCAACACGAAGACCGCCGCTAAGGCCGACTCGAAGTCGGAACGCTCGAGCAATTCATCAGAGCTTTCGATCGTGGCACTCGTCAACGACGAGCCGATCACCGGATTTGAAATTCAACAGCGCTCGGCCATGCTGAGTGGCGGCGGACTGCAGAAGAAGGCTCAAGAAAACTTCAAGGCGATAGTCAAGAACCCCAAGACCACGGAACGCCTCAAAGCCATTCTTGCCGACACCATCAAGGCCAACGAGGGCAAGAGCAAAGACGAAGTCATTGCCATTTTTGAAGCGCGCAAAAAACAGTTCGGTATGACGCTTCAGAAAGAGGCTTTGGACAGCGCACGCTCCGCAGTGCTGCCCGGCATGAAGAAAGCCGCGCTGGAAGAATTGATCGAAGAAAAGCTCAAACTGCAGGAAGCCAAGCGTCTGGGCGTCACGGTCAGCGACGACGAAGTCAATCGCGTGCTTTCAGGCATTGCCGAACGAAACAAGATGACGCAAGCGGAGTTTTTGCAGCAGATCGGCGGCGGACTGGAAGCGATGAAGAACCGCATCCGCTCGACGCTGTCGTGGAATGATGTGATCCGCCGCCGCTTTGGTGCGCAGATCGCGATTGCGTCGAGGGATGTCGATAAACTCGTCGCCAACGCGACGACGGACGCGCAGGATCAAGTCGAGCTGCAGGTGCAGCGCATCCGCCTGGTGCTGCCAGCCAAGATGGAAACCAGCACAATCGCGCAGCGCATGCAGGAAGCCGAGAAAATTCGCGCGAAATTCACCGATTGCAAAACCTCCGGCAGCATTGCGACCGGCGTTGCGGGCGTGAAGTTCGAAGAACTCGGCAAGCGCCGGCCGTCGGCATTCCAGGAGCCGACGCGGACCTTGCTACTCAACGCGCGCGATGCCGAGATGCTGCCGCCGAGCGTTGGCGAAGGCAATGTCGAGTTGTGGATCGTATGCGGTCGCAACGTCATCAAGGCTGAGGAACAGCAGCGCACGCAGGCGGAAGGCGAACTGAAGCAGAAAGAGTTCGAGATCCTCGCCAAGCGTCATCTCAAGGATTTGCGCCAGGACGCGCTCATCGAGTACCGCTGATCATGACGCAGGCCGGCTCAACGGGCGTGCTGCCGCTGGCTCTGACGATGGGCGACCCGGCAGGCATAGGGCCGGAAATCGCGCTCAAGGCCTGGCTGGCGCGGACGCCCGAGCGGCTCGCACCATTTTGTTTTTACGGCAGCACTGAAGCATTGCGTCTGCGTGCTGAGGCGCTTGGCTTCGCCGTTCCCATGACCGTCATTGATGATCCGCAGCAAGCGGTGGCGCTGTTTGCGTCTGCCCTGCCGATTATCGATATTCCGCTTGTTGTACCGGCCATTGCGGGTCAGCCGTCGTCGGCGAACGGACCGGCAGTCGTCGGCGCCATCACACGCGCCGTCGTTGACGTTCAGCGCGGCGCGGCGCGCGCCGTCGTCACCAATCCAATCGCCAAATCCATTCTCTACGAAGCTGGGTTCAAATATCCAGGCCACACTGAATTCCTGGCGGCGCTTGCCGGCGAACACTGGCCGCCGGGGCCCTATCAACCGGTGATGATGCTCGCTGGCGCCGATCTCAAAGTTGTACCGCTGACCATCCACGTTGCATTGACCGAGGTGCCCCGGCTGGTTACGCGAGGCTGATCGCCTCAACGGTTCGCATCACTGCCGAGGCGCTGCGCCGCGACTTCGGCATCGCGCATCCGCGGATTGCTGTGGCTGGGCTTAATCCGCACGCCGGCGAAGACGGCAGCATCGGCAGCGAGGATCGCGACGTGATTGCTCCCGTGCTGGCGCAGTTGCGCAGTGAGGGCGTGACGCTGACCGGGCCGCTTCCGGCCGACACAATGTTTCATGCCGCCGCACGGGCAACGTATGACGCGGCGATCTGCATGTATCACGATCAGGCGCTGATCCCGATCAAGACGCTGGCCTTCGACGACGGCGTCAACGTCACGCTCGGCCTACCGTTCGTGCGCACGTCGCCCGATCACGGCACGGCCTTCGGCATTGCCGCGCAAGGCACCGCCTCCCCGTGCAGCCTGATCGAGGCCATCAAGCTCGCCAACGCCATGTCGGACCGGCGTCAGCGGGTCGTCTCATGAGCGGCGATTTTCCGAACACGAAGGGCTCCAGCCCCGACGGACTGGCGCCGCTGCGCGATGTCATCGATCGCTATGAACTGCGCGCCAAGAAATCATTGGGCCAGAACTTTCTCTTCGACCTCAACATAACGCGACGCATAGCGCGGGCGTGCGGCGACATGAAGGGCCGCACCATCGTGGAAGTGGGGCCCGGGCCGGGCGGTCTCACACGCGCACTGTTCCTCGAAGGCGCCGAGCGCGTGATCGCGGTGGAGCGCGATGAGCGTTGCCGCCCAGCGCTGGCGGAGATTTCGGATCGCTATCCGGGCAAACTCTCCGTCCACTTCGGCGATGCGCTCGAAGCCGATTGGCGAACGCTGCTGGCGGACGTCGAAGGCCCTGTCACCATTGCCGCCAACCTGCCCTACGGCGTCGCTTCGTTGCTGTTGGCCGGGTGGCTCGAAACCGAGCCCTGGCCGCCGTGGTTCGATCAGATGGTTCTGATGTTCCAGCGCGAAGTTGCGGATCGAATTGTCGCCGAGCCGAACTGCAAAGCCTATGGGCGGCTTTCTGTGCTATCGCAGTGGCGCACAGAGGCGCGCATCATCTTGCACCTGCCTGCGGAAGCCTTCACGCCGCCGCCAAAGGTGACATCCGCGGTCGTCGCGTTTACGCCGCGCGCCAAACCGGAACCGCACTGTTCCGTGAAGACACTCGGCCGCGTTACGCAGGCCGCTTTCGGGCAGCGCCGGAAAATGCTGCGCGCCAGCTTGAAGCAATTGACGCCGATGCCGGAGCTGCAGCTCGGCAAGGCCGGTATCGAGCCGACCAAGCGGGCGGAGGATCTCGCCGTCAGCGATTTTGCAACAATGGCCGCCATCATCGACGGCGGCGCCGATATCAAGCGCTAGAGCGCGCTCTGCATGTCGCGCACGAAGACCGATAGCCCAAGAAGTCGCTCGCGCTTCAGCCGTTCGGCGGCGAGAATGGCGGTTACAGCACGGACACTCTCTTCAAGATCGCTGTTGACGATCACATAGTCGTATTCGGCCCAATGGCTGATCTCGGCGGAGGCGGCGGCCATGCGCCGGGCGACGACATCGGGTGGATCTTGCGCGCGGCTCTTGAGGCGCTGCTCCAGGATTTGTCCTGACGGCGGCAGCACGAAAACGCGCACCACGTCGCCCTTCATTTTTTCGCTCAGTTGCTGCGCGCCTTGCCAATCGATATCGAACAGCACGTCCTTGCCTGAATCGATCGCAGCGCTGACAGCCGCGCGCGGCGTGCCATATGAATTGTCGAACACACGCGCCCACTCCAGCAGTTCGCCCGTCGCCTTCATAGATTCGAATTTTTCTGCATCGACAAACAGGTAATCGACGCCGTCGCGTTCTCCCGGGCGCGGCTTGCGGGTCGTGACCGATACCGACATCGTGATGCCGGGATCAGCCGCCAGCAACCGGCGAGCAAGCGTGGTTTTGCCGGCGCCCGATGGCGACGACAAAATATACAGCACGCCGCGCCGCGCGATTTGCGGCACTGCCGCTGGTTCGTTTGCTGGAAGCTGGGTCATGCTATTCGACATTCTGCACTTGTTCGCGAAGTTGATCGATGACGGTTTTGAGCGCTAGGCCGAGACGCGTGACATCGACGGCGTTCGCCTTCGAGCACAGCGTATTGGCCTCGCGATTGAATTCCTGCGCCAGAAAATCGAGTTTTCGCCCAACAGCACCGAGCTCAGCCAGGATTTCGCGAGCCTGCCCCACGTGCGCCCCAAGGCGGGCAAGCTCCTCTTCGACATCGGCCCGCGTCGCGACCAGCACCGCTTCCTGATGCAGGCGCTCTTTGTCGAAGCCAGTATCGGCGTCGATGATGCGACCGATCTGCTCCTTGATGCGGGCGCGAATGGCGTCCACCGAGCGCGACGGCGAAGCCCGCACTTCCGAGGTCAGGCGTTCGATCTCTGAGACCTGATCGCTGATGACGGCAGCAAGCCGGGCACCTTCGGCGCGGCGCGCGTCTGCCAGACGATCGAGTGCGGCCTCAAAACCGGAGATCAGAAGTTTCTCGCGAGTGGCGCGCGCTGGCGCGGTTTCGCTCACGTCACTCTGTTCCAGCACGCCTTTGATGGCCAGCAGAGCTGCCGTCTCAGGCCGCGCGCCGCCGTTCAACTCTGCTACCCGGCCGGCTGCCATCAAGACGTCGGCCAGCACACTTTCATTGAGCCGAACGCTGCCGCCGCTCTGCAAGCGGTCAACGTTGAGGGTTGCCGAAATGTTGCCGCGCACGAACCGCTTGGCCGCGGCTTCACGCAGGGCCGGCTCAATGGCGTCGTTGCCCGGCGGCAAGCGCAGCCGCACGTCTAGGCCGCGTCCGTTGACGCTGCGCACTTCCCACGCCCACGCAAAGCCATCGCCGGATCCTTCCGTACGTCCAAACCCGGTCATGCTTGCGAGTGTCATTGAGCTTCCTGCGCCAAAAGCCGGAACGTACCGGCCGCGCAACTTAACCGCTCAAATTGCCGAACGCCAAGGGGAAGCGTTCAACGATACTAATCTTTGACGAACGAGCCTCAGGGCGCCTTCGGCTTCGTCTCAGTGGTTGTCTTTGGCGGTGTTACGATTTTGGACGTCGATGTTTTCGAGGTTGTCCCCGCGGTTGGAGCGGATCCGTCGGCCGCTTTCGGCGGACTGACACTCTTCGCGGTCGATGCTTTCGGCTGCTCCGGCGCGGGTTCGTCAACTTCCGGAATAGGCGTCACATCCGGGTTCAGAGGCAGGTCTTTATTGTCGTCGTCCGATTTGGACTTGGCTTGTTTCTCGACCTGACGCCACTTTTGAACCGCCGAGTTATGGTCTTTCAAAGTTTCGGAGAAGGCGTGCCCGCCGGTGCCGTCGGCAACGAAATAGAGATCGTTGGTTTTGGCGGGGTTGAACGTCGCTTCGAGCGCGGCCTTGCCGGGATTGGCAATCGGACCCGGCGGCAGTCCATTTATCTGATACGTGTTGTAGGGCGTCTTCGTGTCTATCTCGGCTTTCGTGATGCCACGTCCCAGCGCGCCCGCCCCGCCTGTGATGCCATAGATGATGGTTGGATCGGATTGCAGGCGCATGCCCTTCTTCAAGCGATTGTAGAACACGGCTGCCACGCGGTGGCGTTCGTCGGCCTTCCCGGTTTCTTTCTCTACGATCGATGCAAAGGTGACGGCTTCTTCAATCGAGCGCAGCGGCAGATCGGCAGAGCGGTTCTCCCAGAGCTTGGTGACCGTCTTCTGCATTTCGGTCTGCATCTTGTCGATGATCTCCTGGCGCGATGCGCCCTTGGAGAACTGATAAGTTTCCGGCATCAGCGATCCTTCCGCCGGATTGCTGGTAATTTCTCCGGTCAGGTTTGGTTCGCCTTTCAGGCGCTCGACAATCTGCTGGCTGGTTAGCCCCTCGGGCACAGACACTTTGTAGAGAATGGATTTACCCGACGCGATAATCTCCATGACCTCACGCATCGAAGCGTGCTCTGAGATCTCATATTCACCGGCTTTTAAATCCTGGTGCTTCTTGCCGCCAAATAGCGATTGAAGCAGGTGCCCGCCGATGAAGGTCCAGCGATTGGTGATGATGCCTTCGTGTTCGAGGCGCTCGGCGATTTCGCGGCGTCCCTCACCTTTCGGAACGATGATCGTGCGCGCCGTCTCAAGCGGACCTGGGCTTTCATACTGGTGATAGACGACGAACCCGAGCCCCGAGAGCGTCAGCATGCCGACGAGCGATACTGTCAGCAACCCACTGAAGAAACGCACCATGGCTGAAACAACGCGCGAAGGTTCCCGCGTTTCCAAACCGCGTGGTCGCGACGGTGCACGGCCCGGCTCCAGTCGCTCCGCGGGACTGCGGGCCGCGGCCGACTTTGTACGGCTCGTGACGTCGGGCTTTTTTCTGCGAGTGCTCATATGAACGAAGATACCAATTTAGCCCGGCTGCCCGCGCATAGACCAAGCCGGCCTGAAACGCCCCCACGGCAATCCAAGAAAGAAGAATGACGGTTGACGCAAAATGTGGCAAAACCGCGAAATCAGACGCGTTATGCAACGCGGCGGAAGACGAGCGATGCATTCGTGCCGCCAAAGCCGAACGAGTTCGACAGGGCGACGTTGATTTCCATCTTTTTCGGCTGGTGGGCACACAGATCAATGGCCGTTTCGACCGACGGATTGTCGAGGTTAAGGGTCGGCGGCGCGATGTTGTCGCGAATAGCCAGCACCGAGAACACGGCTTCGACGGCGCCGGCAGCGCCCAGCAGGTGGCCGATAGCCGACTTGGTCGACGACATGGTGAGCTTGCCGGCGCTATTGCCGAACAGCCGTTCCACCGCTCCCAGTTCGATCTCGTCGCCCATCGGCGTCGATGTTCCATGGGCGTTGACGTAGTCGATCTCGTCGGCGCTGAGGCCGGCGCGCTTGAGGGCGGCCTTCATGCAGCGAAACGCGCCATCGCCACTCTCGGCGGGGGCCGTGATGTGATAGGCGTCACCCGACATGCCGTAGCCGATAACTTCGGCGTAAATATTGGCGCCGCGAGCCTTCGCGCGCTCATAGTCCTCAAGCACGACGATGCCGGCGCCCTCGCCCATCACGAAACCATCGCGATCCTTGTCGTAAGGGCGCGACGCCTTGGTCGGGTTATCATTGAACCCGGTCGAGAGGGCACGGCAGGCCGCGAACCCGGCGAGCGCGATGCGGCAGATCGGGCTTTCGGCACCACCCGCCACCATCACGTCGGCATCACCCAAAGCGACGAGGCGTGCGGCATCGCCAATGGCGTGGGTGCCCGTTGCGCAAGCCGTCACCACTGCGTGGTTCGGTCCCTTCAACTGATGCTTGATCGAGACATATCCCGCCGCGAGATTGATCAGGCGGCCCGGAATGAAGAACGGTGAAACGCGGCGCGGCCCCTTTTCCTTGAGCAGCAGCGATGTATCGGCGATGCCAGAAAGGCCGCCAATCCCCGAGCCGATCAAAACGCCAGCGCGTTCCTGTTCTTCAGCGGTCTTGAACGTCAGGCCGGAGTCAGCGATCGCCTGATCGGCGGCGGCCTGCGCATAGATGATGAAATCATCGACTTTGCGCTGCTCCTTCGGCTCCATCCAATCATCAGGATTGAACTTGCCGTCGGCGGTAGCGCCGCGCGGAATGAAATTAGCGATCTGGCAGGTGATGTCGGAGACTTCGAATTCCTCGACACGGCGCGCGCCGTTCTTTCCAGCGAGCAATGCTGACCAGGATGCTTCAACGCCGCAACCGACCGGCGTGACCAATCCCAAACCTGTGATGACCACGCGGCGCATGAACGGTCCCTACAAAATTGACGTTGAAAACGACGTATCCAGCCGGTGCATCGCTCATCCCCAGTGCCCATCATCGGCGCAAACTTTAGCGCCAAGAATAAGCATCGCCTTTGCTGCGCTTCAAGAGCCTCGCAAGCAATGAGCACAGCACGCTGTACATTCCGGACTTGATACGCCCCAGACTTGATACGCTAAGGGGCCGGTTGACCCAGCCCCCCGTTCAATAGCGGTTTGAACCGATACCCGGCCAAACATTGAGATGTATGCAAACGCAGTTCGGCGTTAAGCCGCGCTTGCGTTCTTCTCAAGGAACTTCACGGCGTCGCCGACGGTCAGAATATGCTCCGCGGCATCGTCCGGAATTTCGCAGCCGAATTCTTCTTCGAACGCCATCACGAGTTCGACCGTATCCAAGCTATCGGCGCCCAGATCGTCGATAAAGCTGGCGTTTTCGGTGACCTTGTCGGCCTCGACGCCCAGATGCTCAACGACGATCTTCTTCACGCGCTCTGCGACATCGCTCATCGTCTATCCTCGTGTCTTTCTTTCAGGGGCTCGCCGACGTTTGATCTTTTTGTCTCGGCCAGCGACAGCCGTTCTTTCAGTTCGCTATTGTCTGGTCGTCTTCTACATTACGTAGATTAGGATGCGTGCCGGAAGAGGCGATTTTCGAATCCCATAACTTTCTTTTCAACTGGCGGTACCGCGAGTCTTGGTTCGCAGTCACAACCATAACGTATTTCTCGGTTAGGTTGTCCCCAGCCTTGAGCCACGCCGGACGCCGCGAGACGCCCGAAAAACGTGGTGTCGTTAACATACTTCCCCAGTAATGCAAAGCACGCCGGATGTGGAAATCCGGGGCATAGGAAGCGCGGCAAAAACGCCTGAAAATAGCACTTTGCCGTTTACCATGACCCCGTCAATGGGCAGTTCCCCGGCGCACCCAGCGAAACCCGGTGCAGCCCTGCGTCAAACCATGGCCATGCCGCCGTTGATGTGCAGCGTCTGGCCGGTGATATAGCCGCCCTCGTTCGACGCGAGATAGAGGCAGCCCGCCGCGATATCCATTGGCGTTCCAAAGCGCTGGGCCGGAATAATGGCGGCGATTTCGCTTTTCTGCTTGTCGTTCAATACGTCGGTCATTGCGGTCTGGATGAAGCCCGGTGCCACGCAGTTTGCGGTAATGCCGCGCGAGGCGACTTCCCGCGCCAGGCTTTTGGTCATGCCGATCATGCCGGCCTTGGAGGCCGCGTAATTGCCCTGTCCCGGATTGCCGAAGACCCCCGACACCGAGGCGATATTGATGATGCGGCCATAGCCGGTCTTCGAGCGCATCATGTGGCGCGACCCGGCGCGGCACAGCATGAACGTCGAGGTGAGGTTGACGGCGATCACGTCGTCCCACTGTTCGTCCTTCATCACCATGAACAGGTTGTCTTTGGTGAGACCGGCATTATTGACCAGAATATCGAGACGGCCACCGACGGCCTTGACGGCTTCGTCGATCAATTTGCCGACGGCGGCGCGATCAGCGAGATCGCACGGCACGACGTGAACGCGGTCGCCGAGTTCGGCCTTCAACGCTTCGAGCGCCTCAACCTTGCGGCCCGAGATCGCAACGGTCGCCCCGTGCTTGTGGAACACGCGCGCAATCTCCGCGCCGATGCCACCCGTGGCACCGGTCACGAGCGCGGTCTTGCCTGTCAAATCGAACATGTTCTTTCCTTCAATCTCTCGAAACTCTTACGGAGCGTGTTGCAACTCTCTCCCCGTTGCGCTGACTTTCAAGCGCATTGGGAAAAGGAAAATCTCAGCTCATCAGTGCCGCCAGCGCTGCATCGATATCTGCGGGGGTGCCGACACTCGTCGCATTGGCGCCGGATGCTGTGCGTTTAACAAGACCGGCGAGCACTTTACCCGAGCCGATTTCGTAGAAATCCGTGATGCCATTCGCGGCCATGTAGGCGACGCATTCGCGCCAGCGCACGGTGCCGACGACCTGCTCGACTAGACGCTTTTTAATCTCTTCAGGATCGGAAATTGCGGTGGCGACGACGTTCGCGACGACCGGCACGATAGGCTTGTTGACCGTCACCTTGCTCAAGGCTTCCGCCATCGCGTCGGCTGCAGGTTGCATCAGCGCACAATGGAAGGGGGCAGATACAGGCAGGATCACGGCGCGCCGAACACCGAGCGGCTTGCCGATGTCCGCAACCCGATCAATCGCGCGCTTGTGGCCCGACAGCACGACCTGCGTAGGCTCGTTGTCGTTGGCAACCTGACAGCAATCGCCTTGTGCGGCCTCTGCGGCCACCTTCACGGCGACATCCATGCCGACACCGAGCAGGGCGGCCATGGCGCCCTCGCCTACCGCGACGGCCTTCTGCATGGCTTGTCCGCGCAGCTTCAATAGGCGTGCCGTATCGGCCAGCGAGAAGCTACCTGCCGCGGCAAGGGCCGAGTATTCACCCAGCGAATGGCCAGCCACGAACTTGACCTTGTCCTGCGGCCGGAAACCCTTTTCCTGCTCGAGCACGCGCATGACGGCCATGGAAACCGCCATCAGCGCGGGCTGGGCATTCTCTGTAAGGGTCAGCGTCTCCCTGGGACCATCCCACATGATCGCCGACAGGTTCTGGCCAAGCGCCTCGTCAACTTCGTCGAACACGGCCTTGGCGCATGGGAACGTCTCGGCCAGCGCCTTGCCCATGCCGACGTCCTGGCTGCCCTGTCCCGGAAATACGAATGCAATGGCCATGTGAAGCGGGTCTCCTCGCGCTGAAACGGGCTTCAGCCCAATTTTGAAGGCTTAAGGGCACTCACCGCGCGCGGCTGTCAAGGTGAACGGTTCGCCATCCTCGCGTCCGCTTGCCGCAAGGTTGCCCACTCCGGGGCGGCATATCCGCCGAAATCTTACCTGGGTCAGGAGGCTTTCTTGAACAGCCCCAGGAGTGGCAGCACGGCAAGCGCTGTCAACCATCCAGCGACGAGGCCGACCACGGCCGAACCGAGCGCGGTGGTGAGCCAAGCCAGCGCGCCACCGATACCCGGGACGGCAGAAGCAACGGCTTCCGAAACGACATGCAGAATGTGCTCCGGCCCGCTGATGCCGAATTCGTTCAAGCCGTGAATAAGGATGCCGCCGCCGACCCACAGCATGGCGACCGTACCGACCAGCGACAGTGCTTTCAGGAAGGGCGGCATGCCGTGAACGAGCGCACGCCCGACCGCTGCCGAAATGGCGCCGCCACGCTGGGCGAGGTAGACGCCGACGTCGTCGGCTTTGACGATCAGCGCGACCGCTCCATAAACGCCGGCGGTAACCATTGCCGCGACTGCTGCCAGCACGATGGCCTTGGTGAACAGATCCGGTTCTGTAATGCTGGCCAGAGAAATCGCCATGATTTCAGCTGACAGCACCAAGTCGGTGCGGATGGCGCCGTTGACCTTCTGGTTTTCGAGCGTCATCGGATCGATGGCTGCCGCCGTGACAGTGTCGTCGGCTGCTGCATCGTGGCCCGTCATCAGTTCGTGGACTTTTTCATAGCCCTCGAACGCAAGATACAAACCGCCAAGCATCAAAATTGGGGTCAGCGCCCACGGCGCGAATGCCGACAGCAGCAGCGCCGCAGGCAGCAGGAACACGATCTTGTTCTTAAGCGATCCCCAGGCGATCTTGGCGACGATCGGCAGTTCGCGGTCGGCGGCGAGGCCAACGACGTAGCGCGGCGTCACGGCGGCATCGTCAATCACGACGCCAGCGGCCTTGGTGCCGGCTTGGGCCGCCTGTCCGGCGGCATCGTCAAGCGTTGCGGCGGCGAGCTTGGTCAGTGCGACTACGTCGTCGAGTAGGGCCAACAATCCGCCGCTCATGCGTGTCTCCGAGAGGTTGTGTGAAAGGCTGCATTGGCATTGTGCGGCGCGTACTTGGCCTGATCCGCCGCACCCGCGCAAGGGTGGTACGCATACGAACCGGCTCCAGACCCGCATCGCACGAAGCGGAATTGGCGGCTAGCCGTGTTCCCAGCGCATCGCAGCGATCGAAACACCCGCCGCGACGACGAGAATGGCTGCCGCTACCCACGGCAGAAACGGCAGATATCCGTCGTTAATAAGCACACCGCCTAGCCCCGAACCCAGCGCCTGCCCCAGGTAAATCAACGACGTATTGAGGGCGATCGAAGCCGACGTGAGGTCGGGCGCCAGCCCTGCTAGCCGCGCCTGCTGGATCGAATTGGTGGCGAACGTGCCGAGGCCCCAGAGAACGCCGGCGACCAACCCGATCCACAGCGTTCCAGCCCCTGCCCCCCACAGCGTCAATCCAACCGCCATGGCCAGCAGCGTTACCAGCGCCGACCGTGACGTGCCCAAGCGGCCAACGAACCGCGATGCAATCAGATTACCAAGTGTCGCCGACACGCCGTACCACGCCAGCACGAACGTGAGCAGCGCCGCACTGGCGCCAAGCGACGCTTTCAGCGACGGATTGAGATAGGTGAAGAACGTGAATTGGCCAGTGCCGTTTAAAACCGTGACGAGCAGCACGAGCAGCAACGCCGGACTGGTCGCGACGCTTATCCAGCTTGCAAGGCGCAGCCTTGGAATACGCACGCCGCCCGGCAGCGTGAGGGCAACCGCCAGCATCGCGACGAGCGACATCGCGGCAACGATGCCGTAGGCGACACGCCAGCCGTATTCATGGGCAACGTATCCACCGAGCGGCATGCCGCCAACGGTCGCCAGCGACCAGCCGATGAAAATCATAGTGATGGCGCTCGCGCGGCGCTGTGGTGGCAGCAGCACTCCGACGGTCGCGGCTGCTTGCGGCGTAAAAATCGCGGCAGCAATGCCCATGGCCAATCGCGCCGCGATTAGCACATCAAAATTCGGCGCGAATGCCGCGACTGTGTGCGTTACCAGATAAATGGCGAGCGCCAGCAGCAGCATGGTGCGGCGATCAACATGGCTGGTGAAGGCCGCGATCAACGGAGCGCCAACCGCGACGACAACGCCGCTGAACACTAAGAGCTTGCCGGCTTCAGCCACCGATACGTCCATGCCGGCGGCAAGATCGGTCAACATGCCAGCCGGCAACAGGATGCCGGTGCCGGTGACGAAATTGCCAAAAAAAAGCGCCCACAGCAGAGCGCGGTCTGCTGTGGGCGATTGTTCCGACGGCGTCAGCGGCGACGCTGAGCGGCCGGGTATTTCCGTCATGGGATCACCGTCCGGTGTGCAAAACTGAGGTGACGCGCAATCCAGGCACGTGGCCCATTTGCACTGAAACCAGAATTGGACACCAATACGGTTGCAATTGCGTGCGGTTCAAGTCGACTTTAGGCGTCGACGGTTTCGACTTCGCACAATTCGCCGTCGATCAAGTCAAACATGACCTCTGTGCCTGTGCCTTCGGCTTCTTCGAGTGCCTCAACGAGGTCATCGTCGATCGGTGCGACCTTCAGTTCTGCGATGCGGCCAGCGGACCCCATTTCGGTCATGGTTGCTTCCGCTTCCGTGCGGGCTTCGGCTTCGGTTTCTTCAACCGACCAGATGGTGTCGTCCGTGTATGCGGCAAACTTCATGACGTGCTCCCTCAAAACACGCACAGGACGCCATCGCGTGGTCGTCCCGTGCACTCTCATTTTCACCGGAGCGCGGACTACGCCATGATCTGTGTGGCAACGGGATGGTGTTTTAATGCGTCCTACCTACCAGCCGCGAGGAGCGGCAGGCGCGCCGCACTTCGGGCCCGGTCGCGGGTGGCTACAAAGTTGTTGATACCGCTTGAGGCTACCCCCGGCTTACGGCCATGCGGGCCAACTTGGCGACAAACAGCAGCCACGGCGCGGCATGCAGGGCCAGATCGAACATGTCGAGCGGCCGTGTCAGTGTGCCGGTAAACAGCATTCTCAACTTTTCGACGATGTGCGGCTCGGGCGTGAACGGCGCCAGCCCGAGCGTCAACGCCGCCGCCAATGCGGCCCACCAGGGAATGCTGTCGAGAAACGCCATGGCTCTCATAGTCTCACTGAGGTGCACATAATAATAGCGGCGGCAGCGGAGACCGCTTAGACCATATTACTGCGGAAATTCTGCGGTTATCCAGAGGCTTGCGGCGTGGCTTAGGCCGGCTACACCTGCGGCAGAGGTGCTGCCGGGCCTATGCTCAAGCTGTCAGGCCTTGCCAGTGGGGCAAAAGCGGGTATATGTCCGCCCTTCACCCGCTCCGGTTGGAGGCTGAACGGGGGCTTGAGTTGTGTCTGCGATATGGCAGGCGGTTCTCGAGAGGGCATCAGAGCCCGCCCCCCAGTGTCTTCTCCTTTGGGTACTGATAGGGCCTTTCTTGGGCTCAACAGGGCTTTGCGCCGGAGGGATGACGCATTTGGGCGAACCCAGATGTGAAACTTAAACCGAAAGGCTGATCCGTATGCCGCTATACGAGCATACGTTCCTGGCGCGCCAGGACGTGACCCAAGCCCAAGTCGAAGCGCTGATGAAGGAATTCGAAGGCGTTATCACGGCCGGCAATGGCAAAGTGACCAAGCAGGAATACTGGGGCCTCAAGGGCCTCGCTTTCAAGGTCAAGAAGAACCGCAAGGCTCACTACGCGTTTTTCAACATCGACAGCCCTCCCGCTGCCGTTGCTGAAATGGAACGCCTCATGGGCATCAACCCCGACGTCATTCGCTTCCTGACCGTCCGCGTCGAAGAGCTCGAAACCGAGCCGTCGATCCAGATGCGCAAGCAGGATCGCGAAGAACGCGGTGATCGTGGCGATCGCGGCGGCTTCGGCGGCGGTGGTGGCCGTGGTGGCTTCGGTGGCGGCGGCGGTGGCCGTGGCTTCGGTGGTGGCGGTGGTGGCGGCGGCCGTGAAGGCGGCTCGACGTTCCGTCCGCGTCCCCCGCGTGAAGGCGACGCCCCGCGCGCGCCGTTTGGCGATCGTGGTCCGCGTCCGCCGCGTGATGGTGATGCGCCCCGCGCTCCCCGTCCCCCGCGTGACGCAGGTCCGACTTCTTCCGGTTCAGAGGGCTAACACATGGCTGAAATCGCAACCCCAGGCGGCGAAAAGCGCCGTCCGTTCCATCGCCGTCGCAAGACCTGCCCGTTCTCGGGCGATGCTGCGCCGAAGATCGACTACAAGGACGTCCGCCTGCTCGGCCGCTACATCTCCGAGCGCGGCAAGATCGTGCCGAGCCGCATCACGGCCGTCTCCGCCAAGAAGCAGCGCGAGCTGGCACGCGCCATCAAGCGCGCACGCTTCCTCGGCCTGCTGCCGTATGTGATCAAGTAAGCAAGAACCTGCGTGGCGCTGGGTGTTCCCCGGCGCCGCGCATTCACTCTCTTCAATCGTTGGGCGAGCGGCATCTGCCGGGCTTCGCTCTAACCGCTTAGATAGATCGCGGGACAGCACAAGACTATGACGACGAACCAACTGCTCCTGGCCATTGCTGCCGGCGTTATCGCCGCTGTCGTGTTCGCGTCCGCGACCACGGGGCCAATGCTGTTGCGCTTCGTGCTGTTTTTCCTGACACCCCTGTCGCTGTATCTCGCCGGCCTCGGCATCGGGCCGATGGCTGCTGCCATTGCCACGACCGTTGCGACGCTCACGATCCTGCTGCTGACTAACCCGATGGCGGCCCTTGTGTTTGCGGTGAGTGCCGGGGCACCTGCCGCCATGACGACGCGGCTTGCGCTTCTCGGCCGCAAGACGGGTGACGACCACCCTGATACCGCTGTCGAGTGGTTCCCGATCGGCCGCATCGTGCTGGCCGCCGCCATGTTCGGCGGTATTTTTGCGGCCCTTGCATTGGTTGTGATGGGCGGCGACGTCGACGCACTGACCAAAGCCATGCGGACGCTAGTCGAGACGTTCGTCAAAACTGAAATGCCGCAAATCCCGGGATCAACGCCGCTGACCGAAGCGCAGATCGACGAGATCTCGAAGCGCGCTCTCGGCCTGTTGCCGACGACGCTTGCCGCGCTCTCGATGATCACGACGTTGCTCAATCTGTGGCTGGCCGGGCGTATCACGCTGGCGTCGGGACGGCTGGTGCGGCCGTGGCCGGATTTCAGCCAGCTGCGGTTGCCGGCAAGCGCCACGTTCGCGTTGCTGGCGGCTATGGCGGCGGCTTTCCTCGATGGTTTTCCGGGGCTACTCGCGGGCGGCTTTGCCGGAGCACTGACCATTGCTTTCGCGCTCGTTGGGACTTGCCGTCGGGCATTCACTGACGCGCGGGTCCGCGTGGCGCAATTTTATACTGACGGCCCTCTACGCGTCGCTGGTGCTGTACACGCCCGGCATCGCCCTTCTTCTCGCAGTCGTCGGGCTTGCCGAGACGATCTTCGCCTATCGGGAAGGCGGCGAACGGCCACCGCCCGCCGATCCCGCCTGAACACTCAATCCTAAAACCTCAAACGATCACACGATCATATCAAGGAGCTCACGTCATGCAGGTCATTCTACTTCAGCGCATCGGCCGTCTCGGCCAGATGGGCGACATCGTCAACGTCAAGAACGGCTACGCCCGCAACTTCTTGCTGCCGCAGAAGAAGGCACTGCGCGCCACGGAAGACAACAAGAAGGTCTTCGAAGGCCGCCGCGCTCAGCTTGAAGCCGAAAACCTGTCGCACAAGAAGGACGCCGAAGCCGTTGCCGCAAAGCTCAACGGTCAGACGTTCGTGCTGATCCGCGCCGCCGGCGACACCGGCCAGCTCTACGGCTCGGTCTCGACGCGCGACATCTCGGATCTGGTCACGGTTGGCGGCTTCACGGTTGACCGCAACCAGGTGCTTCTCGACAAGCCGATCAAGTCGCTGGGCTTGACTGCCGCCAGGGTGCAGCTGCACCCGGAAGTCATCTGCGACATCACGCTCAACATCGCGCGCTCGCAGGATGAAGCCGATAAGCAGTCGAAGGGCGAGAACGTCTCGGTCGTCAAGGACGAAGCCCCTGAAATCGAAACCTTCGCTGGCGAAATGTTCGAAGAAGGTTCAGGCCCGGAATAAAGCCAATTTGGCAAGCGCTGGCGGCTTCCCGGTTGGGGATAGCGCGGCGCAAACGGTGAACAACGGCGCTGGGTCTTCCCGGCGCCGTTTTGCGTTGTAGGCTGCGGGCGGGGCAGGCAACCGATTCGCCACCACCAAGCGATTTCGACTGGCGGTGACGTCGCGTGTTGATAGCGGGGATGGAACACAAAAGCCGCCGCTTCTCACAAGCGGTACCGGTCTTGAATCGTCTAGGGTCTGCTCATGGCAAATTCCGCAGTCCTCCTCACCGAGAAGCTTAAGCAAGCCGCATCGGCCACCGAACCGCTGACGTTCCGTCAAGCACCGCACAACCTCGAGGCGGAGCAGGCGCTGCTCGGCGCGGTCCTGGTCAACAACGAGTCGCTCGATCGCGTCTCCGGCTTCCTGTCGCCCAACCATTTCTTCGATCCCCTGCACGGCCGGATCTATGAGACGTTGGCCGCGCTCATTCATGCGGGCAAGACCGCGACGCCGGTGACCGTCAAAACGTTCTTCGAGAACACCGATCCGATCGACGCGCACATGAGCGTGCCGCAGTATCTCGGCCGCCTCGCCGCCAACGCCACGACGATCATCAACGCCGCCGAATACGGGCGCACGATCTATGATCTGGCAACGCGCCGCTCGCTGATCGTGATCGGCGAGGATCTGGTCAACACCGCTTACGACAGCGCCGTCGATCATCCGCCGAAAGCGCAGATCGAAGAAGCGGAAAGCCGTCTCTATACACTGGCTGAAGCCAACAAGTATGGGCAGGGTTTCGAGAGCTTCCAAAGCGCGCTGACCCACGCCATCACCATGGCGAATGCCGCGTTTCAGCGCTCCGGCCATTTGTCGGGCGCGTCAACGGGCTTGTCGGATCTCGATAACAAGCTCGGCGGCCTGCAACGCTCAGACTTGATCATTCTCGCCGGACGCCCGTCGATGGGCAAAACCGCGCTCGCAACCAACATCGCCTACAACGTCGCCAAAGCCTACAAGGGCGAACGCGCCGCCGACGGGTCGATGGAAACCGTCGATGGCGGCATCGTCGGCTTCTTCTCGCTGGAAATGTCGAGCGAACAGTTGGCCACTCGTATTCTCGCGGAACAGGCCGAAATTTCGTCGGAGAAAATCCGCCGCGGCATGATCGACGAGCAGGAGTTCCGCAAGCTGTCGGAAGTGGCGGCCGAGATGTCGCGCATTCCGCTGTTCATCGACCAAACCGGCGGCATTACCATTGCGCAGCTTTCAGCGCGCGCCCGCAAATTGAAGCGCCAGCACGGACTTGACCTGCTGGTCGTTGACTACCTTCAGTTGCTGGCCGGTTCGAAGAAAGGCGATGGCAATCGCGTCCAGGAAATCACCGAAATCACCACGGGTCTCAAGGCGCTGGCCAAGGAACTGGTGGTGCCGATCATCGCGCTGTCGCAGCTCTCACGTCAGGTCGAAAACCGCGACGACAAGCGGCCGCAGCTCTCCGACCTTCGTGAATCGGGCTCGATCCGAGCAGGACGCCGACGTCGTGATGTTCGTCTACCGCGACGAATACTACATCGAGCGTACCAAACCTGCCGAAGGAACGCCTGAATTCTCGGATTGGATGGCCAAGATGAGCCAGGCGTCCGGCAAAGCGGAAGTGATCATCGGCAAACAGCGTCACGGTCCGGTTGGAACGGTCGAGCTGTCGTTCGAAGGTTAGTTTACGCGCTTCGGCAATCTGGCGCGCGATTACATGCTGCCAGACCGGTGAACCCCATAGCCAAACATCAGAGCCTCACCGCCGCATCGCCTCTTGCCGACGCTGCACCTGCTGGTGCGACGGGCGTGATTACCGTTGATCTGGCAACGATTGCCAACAACTGGCAGGCGCTTGCACGCCGTGTGCCCCCTGCCCGCTGCGGCGCCGTTGTGAAAGCTGATGCCTATGGCCTTGGCGCGGCGCGCGTCATCCCGGCGCTGGTCAAAGCCGGATGCAGCACGTTCTTCATCGCTACACCGGATGAAGCCCGGCTAGCGCGCAGTCTCGCGCCAAAGGCTGACATCTTTGCCCTCGATGGCCTAGCGGGCGACGGCGGCGAAACGTTCGTGGCGCTCGGCGTGATGCCGGTGCTGTCAACGCTGGACGATGTGGCGCGCTGGTCTGTGCTTGCCACGTCTCGCCACGCCAATCTGCCCGCCGCGATGCATATCGATACCGGTCTGAACCGGCTCGGCCTGCCGGCGCGTGATGTTCGCCGCATCGCGGCTGAACCGGGTCTGCTGATGCCGGGCATCGACGTGCGACTAATCATGAGCCATCTGGCGTCAGCCGATAATCCCGCCGACCGCAAGAACCGCGATCAACTGCTGGCTTTTGAAACGTTGACCGCGTTGTTTCCGGGCGTGCCGCGTTCGCTTGCCGCTTCCGACGGTTTGATGCTCGGATCGCAATATCACTTCGATCTCGTGCGCCCGGGGTACGCGCTCTATGGCGGACAAGCCTCGCAATCCAATCCGGCGCCAGTGCTGCCCGCTGTCTCCGTTTCGGCGCGCGTGCTGGCGGTGCACGATGTGCCACCCGGAGAGACAGTCGGCTATTCGGCAACGTGGCGCGCCACGCGCCCAAGCCGCATTGCAACGATCGCAGCCGGTTACGCCGACGGGATTCCTCGCTCGGCGAGCGCGCCCGATGGCCGCCCGGGCGGGCATGTTGTGATCGCTGGCACGCTCGCCCCCATTGTCGGGCGCGTGTCGATGGACCTTATCACCGTCGATGTGACGGAGCTTCCGGCGGATGCTGTCAGGGTCGGCGATTTCGCTGACTTGATCGGCCGTGGTCTGTCGATCGAAGACGCCGGATATTCAGCCGGCACCATCGGCTACGAAATCCTCACGCGCCTGGGGCAGCGGTTTGCGCGCGTCTACATCGGGGATAGCCAATAGCGATGGCCAAGTCTGCAAAATCACTTTTCGTCTGTCAGTCGTGTGGGGCCACCTCGCCGCGCTGGGCGGGCAAGTGCGCGGCCTGCGAAGAATGGAACACGCTGGTTGAGGAAACCGACGCCGGTCCGCCGCCGGGGTCGGGCATCACCCAAAAGACCAAGGGGCGCGTCGTCAAACTCGAAACCCTGAAAGGCTCGACGGCGGAAGCGCCGCGCTTTTCCACCGGCAACGCCGAACTCGACCGCGTCACGGGCGGCGGCATCGTGCCGGGGTCAGCGATCCTGATCGGCGGCGAACCCGGCATCGGCAAATCGACGCTTCTGCTGCAGCTGACCGCGCACCTCGCAACGTCGGGCCGCCGCGCCGTCTACTTCTCCGGCGAAGAAGCGATAGCGCAGGTGCGGCTGCGCGCCGAGCGCTTGGGGCTGAGCGACGCGCCTGTTGGCCTCGCATCCGAAACCAACCTCTCCAACATTCTCGCGACCCTTGCCGAGGGCCGTGCGCCCGACCTCGTCGTGATCGATTCCATTCAGACGCTGTGGGCCGATACGCTCGACGCCGCGCCGGGTACCGTCAGTCAGGTTCGTGCCGCCGCCCAGTCGCTGATCCGCTACGCCAAAATGGCAGGTGCGGCCGTGCTGCTCGTCGGCCACGTCACCAAGGACGGCCAGATCGCCGGCCCAAAGGTGATCGAGCATATGGTCGACACCGTGTTGTATTTCGAAGGTGATCGCGGCCACCCGTATCGCATCCTGCGGGCGGTCAAGAATCGATTTGGCCCCTCCGACGAGATCGGCGTGTTCGAGATGGTCACCGGCGGCCTGCGCGAAGTCGCGAACCCCTCCGAACTGTTCCTTGGCGACCGCATGGCGCTCAGTCCCGGTGCAGCAGTCTTTGCCGGACTGGAAGGCACCCGGCCCCTGCTCGTCGAAATTCAGGCGCTTGTGGCACCGTCGGGCCTCGGCACTCCGCGCCGCGCCGTCGTCGGTTGGGACACCAACCGGCTAAACATGTTGCTGGCCGTCCTCGATGCCCGCTGTGGAGTGTCGTTTTCGAGCCACGATGTCTATTTGAACGTCGCCGGTGGATTGAAAATCAACGAACCGGCGGGCGATCTCGCGGCCGCCGCGGCGCTGCTCTCGTCGATTTCCGGCGTTTCGCTGCCGCGAGACGCCGTTTACTTTGGCGAGGTTTCGTTGTCGGGCGCGGTACGAGCGGCGTCGATGATGCCGGCCCGTCTCAAGGAAGCCTCGAAACTGGGGTTTTCTAGCGCGGTTATACCGGAATCGGGCGATGCGGAGGTGCCGGCTGCGACCGCTACCGGTGCAAAGCTCACACTGTCACGTATCGGCCACCTCAAGTCGCTTGCAGCGACCGCGCTGTCATGCGACTGACTGGGGCAATCAGATGGTAACCAGTCTCTTTATCAAAGCGTTGTTCGACGACCTGGCGTTGAAGTTCGGGCGTTCGGGGACGCCTGAGAGCGAAAGAGGGATCTAGGCCAATGGGCCCATTCACCTACCTCGACCTGGCCTTGCTGGCAGTCTGCTTCATCTCGGGCCTGCTGGCGCTTTATCGCGGCCTAGCGCGCGAGCTCCTGTCGATCGTGTCGTGGATCGCCGCTGCTGGTGTCGGCGCCTGGATCTTCTTCACCAAGAAAGACTTGTCGGCGGATATTGCCGCGCAGACCGGCCTCCCCCCTCAGATCGCGCTTGCCGTCGTCGCCCTGGTCGTCGCCTTGATCGTGCTGATTATCGTGCACCTGATCACGGCGCGCATTTCAGACGCCATTCTCGATAGCCGGGTTGGCATGATCGACCGCATTCTGGGATTTGTGTTCGGGATCGCGCGCGGCTTCATCCTGATCGTCATTCCGTACATGTTCTACCAGTCGTTCTTCCCGGACGAGAAAACCCATTTTCCGTGGGTAAAGGATGCGGTGTTCAAACCCTATATTCAGAGTACAGGTAACAGCATCCGTACCGTTTTGATGCAGGTGGTGCCATCTTCATTGACCACGCCGCCACCAACCGAACCAGCGCCGACCCAACCCGACCAGCAGGGTAACCTCAATTTGCTTAATCGCGACGGTCGATTGGTCACGCTGGCGTTTGGCTGTAAGCGGTACTATATGACGGCCGTATGACGCCCCGTCAGCCCGCACCTGTGGGCAGCGGCGACAAGCGTATCGTTTTGCGGACGTGCCCTGTGCAGGCGTATCAGTGCAAGCGTATCCAGCGGCTGAAGTGCGGGAGGTGGCTATGACCCAGTCAAGCGAGACCTATTCGAGCAGCCCGCACGAGCGAAACGCGGCGCACGCCGATACGCAACCTTCGACCGGTGTCACGATCGACGGTCTGACCTTTACCCGCTACGGCGACGACAGGCTGCGCGAAGAGTGCGGCGTGTTCGGCATTTTCAATCACCCTGACGCAGCCGCGATTACCGCGCTGGGTCTGCACGCACTCCAGCACCGCGGCCAGGAAGCGTCTGGCATCGTTTCCTATGACGGCCGCAAGTTCCATTCCGAACGTCGCATGGGCCTCGTTGGCGATAACTTCTCCAAAGCCCATGTTCTGGAACGTCTCAGGGGCCGGATGGCCATCGGCCACAACCGCTATTCGACAACCGGCGATCCGCTGATCCGCAACGTCCAGCCACTGTTCTGCGATATCGATACCGGCGGTTTCGCTGTCGCGCATAACGGCAACCTGACGAACGCTCTGACCATCCGCCACGACCTCATCTCATCGGGCGCCATCTGCCACTCGACGTCCGACACCGAAGTGATCCTGCATCTGCTGTCGCGCTCGAAGAAGCGCCGGACCGTCGAACGCCTGATAGATGCCATCCGTCAGGTCGAAGGGTCGTATGCCCTCGTCTGCCTGACCAACGACGTGATGATCGGCGCACGCGATCCGATCGGCATTCGCCCGCTGGTCATCGGCCGCCTCGGTCATGCTTACGTTCTGGCGTCTGAAACCTGTGCACTTGATATCGTCGGCGCCGAGTTCGTACGCGAAGTCGAGAACGGTGAAGTCGTGGTGATCACCGATGAGGGCCTTGAAAGCCATCGCCCGTTCCCGAAGCGCGCCGCGCGCCCGTGCATCTTCGAATACATTTATTTCTCGCGTCCAGATTCCATCGTCGGCGGCCGCACGGTTTACGAAATTCGCCGCGCCATGGGCACGCAGCTTGCGCGCGAAGCGCCAGCCATTGCCGACGTCGTTGTGCCGATACCGGACTCAGGCGTGCCAGCAGCCATCGGCTTCAGCCGCGAAAGCGGCATTCCGTTCGAACTTGGCATCATCCGCAACCACTATGTCGGCCGCACGTTCATCGAGCCTGAGCAGCGCATTCGCCAGCTTGGCGTCAAGCTCAAGCATTCGGCGAATTCCAGCGTCATCAAGGGCAACCGCGTCATCCTAATCGACGATAGCGTGGTGCGCGGCACGACCTCAAAAAAGATCGTGCAGTTGATCCGCGACGCCGGAGCGGCGGAAGTTCATATGCGCATCTCGTCGCCGCCAATTACGCATCCGGATTTCTACGGCATCGATACGCCGAGCAAACGCGACCTGCTTGCCGCCAATATGGACCTGGAAGGCATGCGGGCGTTTATGGACGCGGACAGCTTGGCGTTCCTGTCCGTCAACGGCATCTATCGCTCCATTGGTGTGGAAGGCCGCGATGACCGGTCACCGCAATTCACCGATCATTGCTTCACCGGCGATTATCCGACCGAGTTGACCGACCAGAGCGGCGAAAGCCCACCGCGCCAGCTCTCGCTGCTCGCGGAAGTCGGCTGATATTCTCGATTGTAAGGTCCGCATATGTCAGACTTGCCGTTCAAAGGCCGCGTGGCCCTCGTCACTGGTGCATCGCGCGGCATTGGACGCGCCGTGGCGCTCGGTCTCGCCAAAGCCGGTGCGCATGTCGTGATCACCGCGCGGTCGCTATCGCAGCTCGAAAGTCTCGATGATGAAATCCAGGCGGCGGGCGGCGCGGCAACGCTGTTGCATCTCGATCTGAAAAAGGGCGACCGCATCGACCAGCTTGGGCCGACGCTGTTTCAGCGCTGGGAAAAGCTCGACATCCTGATCGCCAATGCCGGCATTCTCGGACCGTTGTCGCCGCTCGGGCATATTACCGAGGACGGCTTCCTGACCACGATTGACGTCAACCTGAACGCCAATTGGCGTTTGATCCGCACGCTCGATCCGCTGTTGAAGCGATCGGATGCGGGCCGCGCCGTGTTCGTGACGTCGGGCGCCGCCAAGGGCACATATGCCTATTGGGGGCCGTATGCGGCGTCGAAAGCTGGTCTCGAAGCGCTCGTCAAAAGCTGGGCGGCGGAACTCGAAAACACCAATGTACGCGCCAACCTGATCAATCCGGGCGCAACCCGCACGCAGATGCGCGCCAAGGCGTTTCCCGGCGAGAACTCGGCAACCCTGCCCGCTCCGGAAGATCTGGTTCCGCTGTTTCTCGAACTCGCCTCACCGCTCTGTCAGCGCAACGGCGACGTCGTCAAGTTCCGCGACTGGCGCCCTGAAGACGAACCTAGCAGCACCCGCTCGCCCGCCGAAGTCGCCGGCACAGCTGAACTCTAGGCCTCAGCTTCTTCCCCGTTCGCGGCGTAGCTTGGTCCAGTAGTCGAGGCGCTTTCTGATTTCGCGCTCAAAACCGCGCTCGGGCGGATCGTAATACTGCGGCCGCTTTTTGAAGTCGTCGGGGAAGTAATTCTGCCCCGAAAATGCGTCTGGTTGATCGTGGTCGTAGAGGTACTCGGTGCCGTATCCCTCGTCTTCCATAAGCTTCGTCGGCGCGTTGAGAATAGCTTTCGGCGGCGCCAGACTGCCGTGCTCCTTGGCGGCGCGCATCGCAGCTTTGTAGGCCACATAGTTGGCGTTCGATTTGGGAGCCGTCGCCAGATAGATCACGGCCTGGGCAAGCGCCAACTCACCTTCAGGACTACCGAGAAAATCGAACGCGTCCTTGGCGGCGTTGCAAATGACCAGCGCCTGCGGATCGGCGAGACCGATATCCTCAACCGCCATGCGCACCAGCCGGCGCGCGAGGAACAAGCGATCTTCACCGCCATCGAGCATTCGGCAGAAGTAATATAACGCCGCGTCGGGGTCGGAACCGCGAACGCTCTTATGCAGCGCCGAGATCAGGTTGTAGTGACCTTCGCGGCTTTTGTCGTAGAGCGGCGCGCGGCGCTGCACCAGCTTCATCAGCGCGTCGCGATTGAGGGGCTTCGCCTTATCGGCGACGGCGGAAAAAACGTCCTCCGCCAGATTGATCATGGTGCGGCCGTCACCGTCCGCCATGCCTTTGAGCGCCTCGCGCGCATCGGTATCCAGCGGCAACGTGCGGCCCATCTCGGCTTCGGCGCGGATCAGGATGGCGTCGAGCGCTGCCTCGTCGTGGCGATTGAGCGTGAGCACCGTGGCGCGTGACAGCACAGCGGCGTTGAGTTCGAACGACGGGTTCTCAGTCGTCGCGCCGACGAGCGTGATGGTGCCGTCTTCCATGTACGGCAGGAAGCTATCCTGCTGGGAGCGATTGAAGCGATGGATCTCATCGATGAACAGCAGCGTGCCCTTGCCCTGCTCGCGCATGATGCGCGCACGGTCGAAGGCTTTGCGTAGTTCGGCGACGCCTGAGAAAATAGCCGACAGTTGCTCGAAGGCGAGTTTGGTTTCTCCTGCCAGCAGCCGCGCGATCGTGGTCTTGCCAGAGCCGGGCGGGCCCCAGAGAATGAGGCTTGGAACCCGGCCCGATTTGAGCATGCGGGTCAGCGTGCCATCAGGCCCGACGATGTGATCCTGGCCGACAACCTCGGACAGTTTCTGCGGGCGCAGGCGATCGGCGAGCGGCCGTGGCGCGCCCTTCTCCAAGCCGGCGGCTTCGAACAGGTTTGTCATGGACGTGCTTATAGAACGGCGCGGCGCCCCAGCCAAACGGCCAACCCTGCGTCACACACAGCTGACTGTCAGAGCGGATCGACGCGGCGGCGCAGGTCAAACGCCGGCGGCAACGGCGCACCATTGACAAGGTGTGCTGCAAAGCACCCGGCAAACCAGGGGGCGTGCAACGAACCCTTGGAGCCCAAGCCATTGAAAAAGCCGAGGCGATTGTGGAGCGGATGCAGGCCCATCAACGCCTTGCTTTCCCGGATAATCGGCCTGATGGCGGCCTTGTGGTCGATGACCGTATACGGCACCTGGAAAAACGCCGCGAGGCGGTCTTCGATTTCGGCGCGCCCGGAAATACTGGGCACCTGATCGAGCGTTCGCCAGTCATAGGTTGCGCCGACGCGGAACACGCCTGGCTCGCTCGTTGGCACGACCCAGATGCCGCGATGCAAACATTGCGGCGGCACCGGCCGGTGGAAGCGCACCGTCAGAATATCGCCCTTTGCGCCCTTGAACGGCACCCATGAGAAATACGGGTTGCGGGTCGCGGCAAAGCCTTCACACGATATGATATGGCGGGCGCGATAACCGCCAGCGATCGAGGCAGCTTCCGAAAGCTGGACATCGCGGTGCCAATCGAGCGCCATCGCCTCATAGTTGAAATGAGCGCGCGACGCGGCGAGGTAGCCTGCCACATCGAGCTGCGCCGTCTGCATGTGAAAGCCGCCGCCGCTCGCGTCACCGATGGACGGGTCAAGCAGGTTGCTCGGCTGTGGATCAGTCAGATGCGCCTGAAACGCGGGAAGCTCTTTGCGCTTCATCCACAAGTCGCGTTCGATGTCGCTTTTGAACAGGCGCACGGCGGTACGGTCGTGGAAGACTTTCTGCCCGATCGTGGCCTCGACGCGCGCATAGAAGGCGCGCGCCGCCGGCAGCATGTCATCGACGCGCCAACTCAACGCGAGGCGCTGGCCGGTGATCGGCGTGATCAACCCTGCCGCGATCTTCGATGTCGTGACCGGCGCCTCTTCATCGATCACCAGCACGCTTGCGCCTGCGTGCAGCAGCTGCCACGCCAGCGTCGTTCCCGCCAGCCCTTGGCCAACGATGATGACGTCCCAGATACGATTAGGCGTATTAGTGGTAGCGGGCGTGTCAGCGGCAGCGGTCATAGCGCTACCGCTGCGGGCCGCCGTCAATCGGCGCTAAGCAGGAAATTCTGACCGGTCGTGACGGCATTTGAGGAGAGATCTTCGGCCTCGTCTTTCAACAATACGCCCGAGAGGCCGCGCTTTTTGGCTTCCGTCATCAGGTAGAGCAGCTTGTGGGCCGCCAAGTCGTAACGCAACCCTTCCACGCGAACATTAGAAATGCAATTGCGCGATTCATCCGTCATGCCGCTGCGCGGGCCGAGCGTCATATAAATGCCCATGCTGTCGGGCGAGCTTAATCCCGGCCGCTCACCAATCAGGACGACGACGATCTTGGCGCCAAGCACTTCGGCCACCTCGTCACCGACCGCGACGCGGGCTTGCGACACGACTACAACGGGGCCGACGCGCCAGTGATCCGCCTTCAGCGACGGCATCACGGCATCGAGAAAGGCGACGGCGTTTTCTTCGATTGCCAGCGCCGAAAGGCCATCGCCGATAACAAACACCACGTCCGCAGGCTCGGTATCCGCCGGCCGAATCTCCAGCGCCGAACGCGACGGCGCATCGAGACGGCGGCCTTTATCAGGACGCTGCAGATAAACCGGACGGCTCTCGGCAGCGCTGTGCGCCGTGATTACATCGAAGCCGCGCGCACGCAGAGCATCGCTCAAGGCGACCGTATTCAGTTCGTGATGCACGGCATTGCGGGCGCGCGCATGGGCTAGCTGAAATTCAAGGTGCGGGCCGGTCGGCAGACTGGTGCCGGATCGGCCCAAGGCAATACGCGCCGACGTGTGCTGGCGCAATTTGCCCCAAGGATTCTTGACGACGATCGCATCACTATCATTCGACATGTTTGCCCCTCAGTGCAGGTGTGCCAGCGCCCGGTGGAACGACTTCGGCAGCGTATCGGCGAGTTTCAGACTGTCGCCCGAATCGAAAATGCCGGACGTCCGCAGCCAATCCTCGAATTCCGGCGCGGGCTTTAAGCCGAGCACCTGACGCGCATACAGCGCGTCGTGGAATGAGGTGGTCTGATAGTTCAACATGATGTCATCCGAACCGGGGATGCCCATGATGAAGGTGATGCCAGCGACACTGAGCAGTGTCAGTAGCATATCCATATCGTTCTGATCAGCTTCGGCATGGTTGGTGTAGCAAATATCGCAGCCCATCGGCACGCCGAGCAGCTTGCCGCAGAAATGATCTTCGAGGCCGGCGCGGATGATCTGCTTGCCGTCATAGAGGTATTCCGGCCCGATGAAGCCGACGACGGTATTGACAAGCAGCGGCTTGAATTTGCGTGCGACCGCGTAAGCGCGCGTTTCGATGGTCTGCTGATCAACACCGTGGTGGGCGTTGGCGGAAAGCGCGCTGCCCTGCCCGGTCTCGAAATACATGACGTTGTTGCCAACCGTGCCGCGCTGCAATCCGAGGGCCGCGTCCTGGCCTTCTTGCAGAACTTTGAGATCGATGCCGAAGCTCTTATTGGCGGCTTCGGTGCCGGCGATCGATTGGAACACCAGATCGATCGGCGCGCCACGGTTGATCGCCTCGATGCTGGTCGTCACGTGAGACAGGATGCACGACTGTGTTGGGATGTTGTAGCGCTGGATCACCTCGTGCAGCATTTCGATCAGCGTCATCACCGCCGGAATGCTGTCGGTCGCGGGATTGATACCGATCACCGCATCGCCACTGCCGTACATCAGGCCGTCGAAAATGCTGGCCGCGATGCCCGTCGGATCATCGGTCGGATGGTTGGGTTGCAGCCGCGTCGACAGCCGACCCTTAAGGCCGATGGTGTTGCGGAACTTGGTGACCACGCGGCATTTCTGCGCCACCAGAATGAGATCCTGCACGCGGCAGATCTTCGAGACGGCCGCCACCATTTCTGGTGTCAAGCCCGGGGCCAACGCGGCGAGCGACACTTCATTGGCGGCACCCGACAACAGCCAATCGCGGAAGCCGCCAACGGTGAGATGTGAGACGACGGCGAAGGCGCGCGCGTCGTGTTCGTCGATGATGAGGCGCGTAACCTCGTCGGTCTCGTAAGGAACCACGTGCTCGTTGAGGAAGGTGCGCAACGGCAGATTGGCAAGCGCCATTTGGGCCGCAATGCGTTCTTCGTCGTCACGGGCCGCAACACCGGCCAGATAATCGCCGGATCGCGCCGGGCTGGCCTTGGCCATCACCTCCCGCAGACTGTCGAATGTATAGGTATGGGTTCCGATTGATTGCGAGTACCGCATGCCATTCTCCCGCGTGATATTTAGAGTTGGCTGCCACTTATAAAATGCACAAGTGGCAGCCAATGACTTTTGTAGTTGAGCCTCTGCTCAGTCTTCTTCGCCAGGTGCTGCCGCA
Organism: Hyphomicrobium sp.; assembly: GCA_016716675.1. GTDB lineage: Bacteria > Pseudomonadota > Alphaproteobacteria > Rhizobiales > Hyphomicrobiaceae > Hyphomicrobium_B. The sequence goes on along the minus strand of JADJVG010000004.1, from coordinate 52,482 downwards.
ACAAGGTGGTGGCGGCTATAGAGAGCGAAATAGGCAACCAGGATGGCGTACGCAATGCCTGACAGAGCCGCCACGCTGACATCATAACCGGCAACTGCCATCGTCTTGTCGCTGAGGAACACAGCCGCCAGAGCAATGCACGCCAGAACCAGCGCGGTTCCCGACGTCAGAATACCACCGGGCGTCGTATACGGGCGCGGCAGATTCGGCTCGGAAACCCGCAGCTTGATGTGCGAGGCCATCATCAGAATGTAGGAAATCGTGGCGCCAAACACGGCCATCAGGATCAACTGATCGCCTTGTTCCGTCAACGATAGCAGAAAGCCGATCATGCCCGGCACGATCAGTGCGACCCACGGCGATTGACGCGAATTCGTCAGCGACAGGCCACGCGGCAGATAGCCGGCGCGCGACATGGCGAAGACGAGACGCGAATAGGCGTAGATGATCGAGAAGAAGCTAGCGATCAACCCTGCCAAACCAACGAAGTTGACGAACTTCGAAACCCACGTCGGTCCGCCATAGGTGGCCGGGTGTTCAAGCGCTGCGACCAGCGGATTGGTGTTGGTCTTCAGCGTGTCCGAACCGACACCACCAGGGCCAAGGATCATGATCAACGCGCAGAAACCGAGCAGCACGAACATGCCGACCAGAAGGCCGCGCGGCAGGTCGCGTTTGGGATCGCTCGTCTCTTCGGCTGCAAGCGGAACGCCCTCAATAGCCAGGAAGAACCACATGGCGAATGGAATTGCTGCCCATATCCCTAAATATCCAAACGGCAGGAACGGCGACGCACCAACCGCCTCCGGATTGACGGCAATGTCGTACCATTTAGCGCTATCGAAGAATGGGATCATCGCAACAACCCAGACCACGAGCGCGATCACGGCCAACGCGGTGATGGCAAAAATCAGCCGTAACGCTTCGCCAGCACCGTACATATGGATGCCGAGAAACACGGCGAAGAAGCTCGCCGATATGATCCATTGCGAGATGTCGATTTCAAACAACGACTTCATGTACCCGCCGATGAAAACGGCAATGGCCGCCGGCGCGATGGCATACTCAATGAGGATTGCAGTGCCCGTTAGAAAGCCGCCCCACGGTCCAAACGCCCGACGGGCAAAACCGTAGCCGCCACCAGCTGTCGGCGCGATCGTCGCCAACTCAGCAAGTGCGAAGCACATGCACGTATACATCAGGGCCATCAGCAGCGACGCGATCATCAAGCCGCCCCAACCGCCTTGTTCCAGGCCGAAGTTCCAACCGGCGTAATCGCCGGAAATCACGTACGCCACTCCGAGGCCGACCAGCAGGACCCAGCCCGCTGCACCGCGCTTCAACTGTCGCTGATTGAAATAGTCGGTATCGACTTTCTCGTATTCGACTCCACCCGTGCCATGTGGTTCCATGTGCGCTCCCCGGCCAGAATTCAAAACGCAAAAGTGCGTTTGATGCGGCTCGTTAATGTTGTTTCGATTGAGTGTACGTTTTGTTCCTGCCAGTCCTACCGGCGTGAAAACACGCCAAAGGCCGTCAGTAATTTTGCAGTGCCGGAGGCGCGGCGATAAATGGGGATTCAAGACGCCATTGAGACATTACCAGCGAGGCAACTTGAGCCTTTGAAATAGGTCCCGTCTTCCCTTTTACGTGCTGTTGCATGACCTGATCCCTTGTCCATCCGTTCACTGCCATCCTTGCCGTGAGGGTGTTCTTATTGACCGTTGATGCGGCCGGTACCTCATTCAGAGCATCGGATGATTGAACAGAACTGACTTGTGGAAGAGGCGCTATCCACTTTTGGCAAGTCGTCGCATCATTATTCGAAGGTACTACGATTTGCGTTGGACATCGGCACGCGATCGCACTGTCCGGCGATGAGCCGAGCTGTATTTTTTCCGGAACGGACATCGTGAAGATCGCGCTTTCCTGTTGATTTTAGCGCGTTTTTAGTAACAATACCGCAGCTGGAAAAATGCCTTCGATGTGACGTTCTGAGGGTTATGGCCGAGCCGATGGGTGCAACGCACAGCCAGTCTTTTGCCACGGCGCCTCCTGGTGGGGCGCGCGCCTCGTTGAGTTTTGCTGCGACGCAAGATGTCGATGAGCAGGCGGCGTTGCTGCGGGGATGGAACCAAAGCTACGCGCAGCTTTCCTCGGGCGTTTTCAAAGGCTCAATCGCAGAAACCAGTTTTGCTGGCCTACATCTTTTCATGGAGCAGACCGACAGCGAGTTGTTCCAAACGGGCGAATTGCCCGCAAACCTATGCGCCGTGGGTGTGCCGCTGCGCTTTCCCGGCATCGCTCATTTTTGCGGTGCACCAACGATGGGCGAAGCCGTGCACGTCTTTTCAGGGCGCAACGGCTTCGGAGTTCCACACCCTGCGGCCTGGTGATGGCCGGCATCGTTGTCGATATTGAAGACTTGGCGGCTGCCTTTTCGGACGACGAGCAACTGGCGGTATTCTCAACGCTGAACCAGCCGCATCTGCGGCGCGCGCGTCTCAGCGTTGCCGAAGGCTTGCGGCAGCTTATTGTCAGCGCCTTTGAAGTGCTGCGCGAAAATCCGCAACTGGCCGACGACGAAGACTACGTTCGCGCCTTGAAGAGCACGCTGATCTCCAATCTGGCGCAGGTGCTCTCGGATGACCAACCCAATACCGGCCCGTCTATCCCACCCGCCAAACGCTGGATGATCGTCGCGACGGTGCGCGATCTGGTCATGGACCATCCCGACATGCCGTTGACCATCGGCGATTTATGCCGTGCCGTCGGTATCAGCCGGCGTAACCTGCAGTATTGTTTCCAGGATGTGCTGGGTATCAGCCCGGCCGCCTTCCTGCGGATCGTGCGTCTGAACGGTGCGCGGCGCGCCATCAAAACTTCGAAGAGTGTGACGGACGCGGCGACCATGTGGGGCTTCTGGCATTTCGGCCGTTTTGCCCGCGATTATAAGGTGATGTTCGGCGAGTTGCCGTCGGAAACCTACCGCCGCCATCACGGCGGGGCGATGATTTAGCATCTGCGAAGCTGTTACGCGGCGTACTACGCGGCCTTGGGAAGCGGACGCGTGACCCGCAACGCCTCCTCCTCCGCCGCCTGCGGCGCGCCCCAGAAGGCGGCGAGGGCCGGGCCGTCGTTCACGCGACGGTCGCGAAACACAAAGCATTTGATTTCGTGCAGCCAGACGCGGCGGCCAATGCGGCCGTACCAACGCATACCATCACGGGCGACGGGGTCCGGATGCAGATACGTGCGCAGCAGGGCTTTCGGTCTTGCCTGCACCAGCACTTCAAGCAGCTTGACGGCAAGGAATGTGACCCACGGCGGCAGGTGACGGTTTTCGAGCACTTGGTTCTTGTAGTCCCAGCGCCTGCGATCCAGTTGGATGACGCGGCGCTCGCGGGCGTCGCGGAAGAACGGCGTCCAGCGGTGCGGCGTCACGAACAGCGTTATGATCTGGTCGGGATCGTAGACCAGCAGCTGCCGGAAGGCGCGGACGTAGTCGATCAGCCTCTCATCCTCGAAACCGACAACATACGAACAGAGCGACAGAATTCCGTGGCGGCGCAACAGCCGGATCGCTTCACGGTCGGTGCTGGCCGCACCACCCTTGCGGACTTTCTCCAGCGTCAGGGCGTCGGTGTGCTCCATGCCGATCAGAAAGCGCACGAACCCGGCTTTACGATAAAGATGCAGAATATCGGCATCGCGCACGATATCGTCGGCGCGCAGCGTTGCGATCATCGTCAACGGCACGTCTTCGGCAATGATGGCCTTTAAGAGCTCGCGCCAGACCTTCTTGGAGGTCGTCGGGTTTTCATCGGCGAATGAGATCATGGTCACGCCGTGCTCGCGGTAGAGGCGGCCGAGTTCGGCGGCGAATTTTTGTGGGTCGCGATGCCGCCAGCGGGTCCAGAAGCCGCGCTGGCCGCAATAGCTGCACAGATGCGGACATCCCCGCGAGAATTGCATGACGACGCCGCGCTTGCCGCCATAGTAGCTGTAGCGCGCGTGGTCGATCAGCTCCCACCCGATGCGATAATCGTCGAGGTTCTGGATCATTGCGGCGGGTGGCGTCGCGTGCGCAACGCCGCCCTTGCGGATCGCTATGCCGGGTATCGCGTCGAGCGGATGGCTGGCTTCAAGCGCGCTGAGCACTCGACGCGTGGTCTCCTCACCTTCGCCGCGAACGACGCAATCGACTTCGGGGCATTCGTCGAGCACTCTTTCCAATGGTATGTCGGGAAGACGCCACCGTAGATGATGACGACATCCGGCAGCAGCGCGCGCACCAGGGGGAGAAGCGCCGCGATCGTCGGATGCGCCGACGTCGAACCGTTATGGCCGATCAGGATAACGCCGGGCGCACGGGCAGCTGCCTCGGCCGCGATCCGGTCGAGCGGCAGGTTATCAATGTCGCCGTCAACCAGCGACACGTCATGGCCGTCGTCGATCAGCGGACCGCCAATCGCCAGCAGTCCGAGCGGCGGCAGCATCTCGCCCGGCATGCGTGAGCCAATCGATTGGTGCGGCGGGTTGATCATCACGATCTGCATTTATCGGCCCTCACCACTGACCGGCGCGGCGCGCCAACAGCCGTTCGCCGAACGCGCCTAGAACGCCGCGCGGCTCAGAGGGGGACGCTGCGACGAGACCCAAGACGAACACGGCCGCGCGGGGTCGCGGCGCGATGTGGATGGTGGCACGCGCAGGGGTTGGGGCGTGGCAGCAGCGTCTTGCGGCTCGGGTCGCAGCGTCATGGGGCACCTCCGGGGCAACGCGGCCGGCTGGCCGCAACCCGAAGTGTCGCCGCGCAGCGTTAGCCATGACACTGTAAAAACCGGCTTTTTACGGCACTCTGCCGCCCTGCAGCCTTGCTGCTGCCGTCGTTGTGCGGATATGTGAGGGTCCATTCACGCAGCCGCTACCACTCACATACGCCGTCACAGACAGGCGCAGCACGCCGGGGCCTTCATGCCATCACAGAAACCGCGGAACTTTTCGGAGTTGGACTGCGAGACCTTATCCAACCGTGTGCGCGAAGAACTGGCGCGGCGGCGCATGACCCGCCAAGCGCTCGCCGATGCCGCCAAGATTTCGATTTCAACTCTGGAAAAAGTGCTCGCCGGCCGACGTGCCTTCACCCTCGGCACCGTCGTCCGCTTGGAAGAAGGGCTCGGCGCCAAACTGCTCGACCGCACTCATCTCAACGGCGGCTCCGCTAATGGCATCGCCCGCGAGGCCAACGGCACGGCACCTGATGGGCTCGGCAATTACAACCGCGCCGCCGTCTCCTGGCTCGAGGGATCGTATCTGACCATCCGTCCCTCCTTCGGCGACAAGGGAGCGGTGTATGCCTACCGAACTGACATCACCTGGGATGACGCGACCGCAACGCTGGTGTTTCGCGAGCTGGAACGCACCGACAAAGACTATGCGCAATTCGGCAGCGTCGCCGTACCCCACCAATCGGGACACATCTATCTGGTCACCAATCGCCATGGTCAGCACCGCATGATCGTCGTTGCCCGCCCCACCATTCAAGGCGAGATGCACGGCCTGCTGACGACGCTCCAATCAGGGCGCGGCGCGCATCTCTCACCGGTCGCCACGCCCATCGTGCTGAAGGCGCTGAAGAAGGAAGCCAAAGCGCACTATGGACGCATAGGACCCAGCCACACAGCGCATGCGGGATACAGCGCACTGCTGCGCAAGACTCTAGCAGAAAACTTCGCAGCTTTTCTCGAAGCCTAATTTCGAAGGCACGTTTCGTAGGCTAGGCGCGTACCGCGATTTTGACTGTTTGAGCAGCACCCGACGTGGCGCCTTCGGCATCGCTGACCATCACGTCGAAGCTGGCGCTGTCGCTGGCGCCGCTGTCGTGCGTGAAGTGCACGCCGCCGGCAAGCAGATCGGCCTGCGTGAACGTATCGAACGCTCGACCCGGAGCGTCTGACCGGGTGATCGCGCCGCCCGAAATATTAGTAATTTTGAAGGTCAGGTTGTGAGGTGCGTCGTCGGGATCGATGGCCGACAGATCGGCCGGTGTGATGCGCACGGATTTGCCGCGCGTCACCGACAGATCGAGATCGCCCGCCAGCGACGGCGGTACGTTGCGCACGCTCGCCGCCAATTCCGCGCCCTCATCCATCGCCAAGCGGCCGTATTTGACGTTCCCCGTGACCGAACCGGTCGAACGGATCGTTATGAGGTTATGAACGCGCACATCGCCGTTGAGATTGCCTTCGACCGTCGACGTTTCCGCCTTGATCCAGCCGGTCAGCTGGCCGCCCTGGCGCACAGTGACATCACCGGCAGCAACGCCGCCATCGACCGTGCCGAACACTTCGACCCGGCGCGCGCCTTTTACGTTGCCGGTCAACACGGCATCGGCGCCGATGACCAGAACACCATTATTGTCAGAAATCGACATTTCCCACCCCGGTAAAAAACTCATCCCCGGCCGCGTCCCCAGCATCCGCGATCGCGGCGACAGTCGTCCAGGATTGTGTCAGCTTATCGTCTCTTTGCTACGGCCGTCCCGGCAACAGAGTTAATCCGAAAACTATCTGGCCCGCCAGAGACAGACCTAAACACGGACATCAGGCGCGGACGCCGGACGCGGGTCCCAGGCCGGCCAGCGCAGGACTAACCGGGCACCTGCAGTTGCAAGACACGGCCGCCGCGTTTGACCGAGATCCGCCACAAGCGCTTGCGCTCAGTGAGGGCCGCCTCAGTGTCCGCAACGTTCTTAATCTCGGTATTGCCGATGGCGAGGATGATATCACCCGGCCGGAAGCCCAAACTTTGCGCGGCCGATCCTTTCCGCACCGAAAGTATCACGACGCCTTCGGTGTCATCGAGGTTCATTTCATCTTCGATACCGGGCAGAATATTGGAGACGCGCGCCCCATCAAGCGGATGGTTGCCGGAGAGGTTTTTCACGTCATTCTTGCCGGGGTCTGGGGCCACCAGCAGCGCCAGCGAGATATCGACTGGATGGCCCTTGCGGATGACCGAGAGTTGCGCAGTCTGGCCGACGCCTTTGGTGGTCAGGCGATAGAGAACCGAGCGCGCATCGGAGACTTCGACGCCATCGACTTTGGTGATCACGTCCCCCGGCTGCAATCCGGCAGTTGCTGCGGGACCTTTGTCGGAAATGCGCGTGACGATGGCGCCCGCGACGCGCGCAAGCCCCAACCCCTCGGCATATTCACGGGTAACGGTTTCCAGTTTGGCGCCAAGCCAGGGCCGCTCCACTTTGCGGCCTGCCGCGGCGCTTTCGGCATAAACCCGCACGAGGTTCGACGGGATCGCAAAGCCGATGCCGACCGAGCCGCCGCTCTTCGAGACGATCATCGTGTTGATGCCAACGAGCCGGCCCGACATATCGACGAGTGCGCCGCCCGAGTTGCCGGGATTGATGGCGGCGTCTGTTTGGATGAAGACCTGGGAATCTGAGCGGCTCATTTCGGAGCGAGACAGCGCCGAGACGATGCCGCTTGTTACCGTCTGGCCGACGCCAAACGGATTGCCGATGGCGAGCACCAAGTCACCAACTTCGAGGCTGTCTGAATCTTCAAATTGCAGCGAGGGAAAGTGCCCATCGCCACCTTCGATTTTCAAAACGGCAATGTCGGTGTTGTCATCCTGTGCAATGACTTTGGCGTCGAACTCGCGTTTGTCGGCCAATGCGATGCGCACTTCCGTTTCGCCGCGCCCCTTGATGACGTGAGTATTGGTGACGACGAGTCCGTCCGGACTGACGATGACGCCCGAGCCGAGCGAACTCATAATGCGTTCGGAGGGCTCGCCGAACTTCTCGCCGAAGAACCGGCGGAACCAGGGATCGTCCGCGAACGGCGAATTAAAAGTCTGGACGCGCGAGCGCACGTAGACGTTGACGACGGCTGGGGCCGCTTTGCGCACAATTGGCGCGAAGGAATATTGCACGGCTTCACGCGACGGCGGCGGCTCTTTCTGTTGCGCTCCGGCGCTTTCAAAATTTCCCAGACCTACGGTGGCAACCACGGTCGCGATCAGCAGCGCGCCTGCTTGCCACGCTTTGATCTGCCATGATTTGAAAAGACCGGATTTGCATTGGGTCACGCCAGAAATCTCCGTCGTTCTTTAAGCTTGCGATTTTGTCATGAGGTCCGGGCAACCGGTCCGCCCAGAGATGTGCGTTCGCGGCGCTGAAAAGGCAAGCGTTAGCTGATCAAATGAGCTTAAGCGCGCGCAACGACCGCGCCGCCGAGCCGATCGCTTCGTCTGGCCCGCGCAGCGTCAAACCCAGCACCTCGCGGGCCTTGCGGCCGCTACAGACGCGATGACTGCCAAGCTCAGGCAGTATAGTTCTCAGCCGCTTGTCAACAACCGCCAGTGCACGCACGGCTGCATCGGGCAATTCAAAGCGCGGCGCCTTGCCCTTGAGATCGGGACATTCGGCAATCATACGCTGGCCAATATCGAACAGCCGCGTTTCGCCTTCCGCAATAATAAAGCGCTGACCGGCGGCTTCAGGACGGATCATGGCTTCGACGTGCGCGGCTGCAACGTCGCGCACGTCGCACACCGGAAAAATGATTTTGGGAGAAGCCGGATAGCGACCCTCAGCCATCAGGCGCATCAATTGGTGAGACGTTGAGAGATCGTCATCAAGTGCTGGGCCTTGCACGAACGCGGGATTGATAACGGCCAACTCTGGTGCACCGGCTTTGGAAGCAACGAAATTCCACCCCGCTTTTTCAGCAAGCGTTTTAGAGCGGATGTAGGGCGTCAGCCCTTCGCGCGTTTCATCGGTGAAATCGATCTCGCTGAATACATACCCGGCGACGAGATGCGCCGGATACATCACCGCCACCGTCGATGAGGTGAGCACGACGCGGGGTATGCCTGCGCGATGCGCTGCAAGCAGCACGCGCAACGTGCCCTCTCGCGCCGGAGCGATCACATCGTCGGCGTTGTCGGGCTGCTGCACCGGAAACGGCGACGCGGTATGGATGACGGCGCGTGCGCCCTGCACGGCCGCGTCCCATCCGTCTTCGCGCGTCAGATCGGCAATTGCGAAGGAAAGATTTTCGGCGTCTGCGCCAGCGCGCGTCACGGCGGTGCGAACACTGTTTGATTTATCGGCGTTGCGCAGCGTGCCGCGCACGTGAAAGCCGCGCCGCAGAAGCTCTGCGATCACATATTTGGCGATGAAGCCCGATGCGCCTGTTACGACGACGGGCATGGCTTGATTTTCCGCTGACATGAAAATTCCTTCACCAGGGTGTCAAACTGCGGACTACGCAAAGCACACGACTTTTTGGCCGCACTGAAATCGAATAGCGCCTAGCATAAACTTCTCGGCACTATCTGTAACGCCGGAGACGACATGAATTTATGGCTGCGTCTGATTTGGCTGCTGGTCACCGCGCGCTGGCGCGGCACAATTGCGCTGCCGGACGGCTATTCGGCAATCCGCTTCCGCGTCTGGCCGCATGATCTCGATCCGTCGATCCATATGAACAACGGCCGTTATCTGACGTTGATGGACCTCGGGCGGCTCGACGTGATGTTTCGATCCGGCCTATGGCGGGTGGTGCAGCGCAACGGCTGGACGCCGATCGCGAGCACGGTCGCCATCCGCTTCCGACGTGAATTGCGGCCCTTTCAGAAATTCAACCTTGAAACCCGTCTTGTCTGCTGGGACGAAACTCTTGTCGTGATGGAGCAAATTTTTGTTATCGGTGACGGTTCGCGCGCCGGTCAGGTGGCGGCCCGGGCTCTGTTTAAGGGTGGGTTGTATGACCGCCGCACGCGCCGTTTCGTGCCCATTTCACAGATGATGCAGGCTATTGGCATTGCAGCAGAAAGCCCCGCACCGTCGCCGGAAGTGGACGCATTTCTGCACGCCGACCGTGGATTGAAGGGCAGCACCACGGTTCGTGGACCGACATCAGACGGCAAAGACCTGTGACGCTTTGAAAGCACGGTCGGGCAGCTTGCACCGTTCATGGTCAAACGGCCAGTTGACGGGCGCCCGCATTTGCTGATCTTTGGGGCGGGGAAGCATAGCGCGTGGAGTACGAAGTCGTGTCGGATTTCGAGACCGTAGCACTGATCGGCATTTTTCTTGTTCTCTCCTTCATCATCGTACGCCTGATCGGCGGCGATGCCGATGCCGCCATCGCAAATGGCACGCGGCGTCAAGCCGAACCTCCGCCATCGCGCGCACCCACGCCTCAAGCCGCAAAACCTTCGGCGGACACGCGCCCAGCCCCGATACCGGCGCGCGCGCCTCCGCCCGCCGCAACGGGGGCGACTACGCCAGCTCCTGCTCCTGTTACGACAGCGGGACAATCGCCCGACGAAGCAAGCGTAACGGTGGTGAGCAAACCCTCGCAGTCGCCGACCGAAGCCGCCATGGTCAAGCTCGATCTGCCGCCGCCCACAGCAACAGCAACGCCCCGGCAAACAGAGCCTGCGCCATCGCCAGCACCGAAGACCACCACGACGGACGCCGTCGCGGCCGCCGCAGCCGCCACCGCGGCAATCGTCGCCAAGGCCACCGCAGCGCGCGCATCCACGCCTGCACCAGACACTGCAGCGCGTGCGCCCGTTGCCAACCCGGCGCCCCAGGCGTCATCTCCTGCACAGGTATCGACTGCGCCTCCTGCTGTAGCGTCGGCGTCTGCACCAAGTCAGGCAGCAACGCATGCAGCAAGTCAGGCGGCAAATGCGGCGTCCGCAGCTGCTCCGGCGCGCAGCCCTGTCACTGCGCCGGCACCGGTCGCCGCGCCGGCTCCGGTCGCAACGGCACCAACACAGGCCCCTGCTCCAGCGCCCGCCCAAGCTGCAGCTCAGGCTTCTGTGCCGCCTGCTGCACCACCCGCTACGGCAGCGCCAGCACCGCACCCCACTGCGCCGGTTGCACCGCCCGTCGCTCCGAAGCCCGTCGAGCCGGTCGCTGTGGCGCCGTCAGCACCAGTTGCGACCCCAGTGGCCCCGTCCGTGGCAGCGGCACCAGCCAAGGAAGCTACCGCACCTGCTTCTGTCTCCGTTGTTCGGCCTGACGTCAAAGCCACGCTTCAGCCGGGGATGGAGGCCGCATCGCCAGCCCCAAAGCCGGTCACGTGGGCATCATCGTCGCCACGATTGTCGCCTGAAGAGCAGGCGATCATCTCGGGCTATCTGCGACCGGACCTAAAAGCGACGCTGTACAGGGCCCCGCCGCCAGGCGCAGTCCCGGCGCCGGTTGCCGCGCCCGTCGTTGCCCCTGAACCCCTGCCACCTTTAAAACCCATTGTCGTCCGTGCCGCGCCGCCGTCAGTTCCATCGGGTCCTTCACCCGTGCTGACGCCGCGCGTCGCCGCAACGATACCACCCGGCTATCAAGCGCCGGGCTCCTCACCAGCGGCTAAACCGTTCGCCGCGCCGTCCGGTTTTGCGCCGCTCGGCGTTTTACCGGATGCCAACGCGACGTTGCCGCATGCAGCGCAGCACGTCAGCTTCGCTGAACGCGGCAAGGCGCAGGAGACGCCACCGGCGAACCCCGTGCAGCACGCAAGCTTTGCCGAACGCGCCAAGGTGCAAGAGACGCCACCGGCGAACCCCATGCAGCACGCAAGCTTCGCTGAACGCGCGAAGACGCAAGAGACACCACCGGCAAACCCAGTGCATCACGCCAGCTTTGCTGAGCGCGCCAAGGTGCAAGAGGCGTCACCGGCAAATCCGGTTCATCACGCAAGCTTCGCTGAACGCGCCAGTGCCCAGCAAAAGGCAGCGCCAGTTGAAACGTCGGCTAACGGTTCAGGCCATGCGGACGCCACGAAGGCGACCGGCCCAACTCCCTTACCGCTAACGCCCGCAGGCTACGCGACCACAGCGAATGTGGCTGCTGCACCGGCTGCTACGGAGACGCCACCGGCCTCTGTCGATGCAGCTTCACCGCGCGCTGTGCGGGCGGCATCAATCCCGCCGTCAGCTGCCCTTGAGCGCAGCGAACCGAGCAGTCCGCAACCCGCAGCACCGACAGTCGCCGCGACGTCGCCGTCCTCGAGTGCGTCCGAGACGGTTCTGCTATCGACCGCCAAGCGGGGCACGCGCGTCATTGGCGCGACAAACGACGACGCCGCAGCGATCGATCTCAACGCACCGCCTGCGCCGCGTTCGCAGTCCTCGTCGATTTGGTCGTCAACGTATCCGCGCCCATCGGTTGCCTACACGATGCCCGCAGGCATCGACGGGGCATTGCCGACCCCGGCTGTCCGAGCCGAACGCGTGCCTGTGCGCGCCGAAACGGTTCTCGTCCGCCGCACCAATGACAGCGCTACAAGCAGTGACACGGCGCGAACGCAGGACAATTATTTGCGCCCGAGCGTCGGCAATACGCTGCCACCGGAAGCACGCGGCGGAAAATAATCGCGATTAAGAGGATGAGCACTGCCAACGACGGCGTAACCGCGCCGCCGCTGGCATTTGCGAGATGCTCACGGGTTTGGTGCGCGTAACGCCTGCAACACCTTCGGCAGCGTCTCGGGCAGATCTTCCGCGATCAATCCCAGACCGAATGCGGTGGCGCATTCGCCATGAAGCCAGACGGCGGCGCAAGCGGCCTCAAATGCCGGCATTCCCTGCGCTAAAAGCCCCGTCACAAATCCTGCCAGCACATCGCCTGAACCCGCCGTCGCCAGCCATGCCGGCGCGTTGGTATTGATGGCGGCACGCCCATCGGGTGACGCAATCACCGTATCCGGCCCCTTGAGGATGACAACCGCCCCCGCGCGCTCGGCCGCGACAAGCGCTCGCGCAAGCTTAGAGCCCGCCAGATCGCCAAACAGCCGTTTGAATTCGCCCTCGTGCGGGGTCATCACGACAGACCGGCCGGGCGCGGCGCGGATAGCCTCGAACAGCGCTTGCGGCGAAACGTTTGCCGGTGTCCGCGCGCCTGTGAATCCGAATTGCACCGTCTCGATCTTGGCGTCGTCATTTTCGGCGAACGAGGTCAGCGCATCGGCATCGAGGACGACATGGGCGCCGCTAGCCAGTGCGGCATCAGCATACGCGCGCGTCTCATCGCCGATGCTAGCGCCCGGGCCGACGAGCAACACGTTCTTGCGCTTATCAGCCAGGAGGGTGCGCAGATCCGCAGCCCGGTTGCACACGGCCAGCATCATCGCTGTCAGATGGACGGCGTTGACCGCTGTCGCTTCGGAGCTGCCGGCAACTGTCACGAGACCAGCGCCGATGCGCAATGCGCCGCGCGCAGCAAGACGCGCCGCGCCGGTCTGATGCGCTGGACCTGATACGGCTACCGCATGACCGCGTGTATACTTATGGCCATCAGCCTGCGGCCAGGGATAATGGCTCCGCCACAGCGACGGCACGTTTTCGAAGGTCGTGACCCGCAATGCTGAATCATCGCGCTGCGCCGAGGCATCGGGCGTCGATGCCGATGCCGATGCGGTGGCCAACACGGTTGACGGAATGGCGATGTCGGCCACCACCAAGGTGCCGCAAAGCGCCCGACCCGGCATCAACAGATGCCCCGGCTTTTTACGGAAGAACGTCACCGTTCGCGTTGCCTGCACCACAGGGCCATCGTGTGCACCGGTCGATCCGTTCAATCCACTCGGTACATCGACCGCAAGAACCGGCAGTCCGCTGGCGTTGACGGCCGCCACAACTTCAGCCGCATCGCCCTCAAGCGGGCGGGCAAGGCCAGCGCCAAACATCGCATCAATCACAAGGTGCATACTCTGCACGGCGTCCTCAGAGGCTGGCCGCATGGGCAGCTCCCACTTCGCCGCCATGACGGCCGCGTCGCCCTTTAGCGCCTTGCGCTCGCCCAGCAGCCAGACGCGCACGTCGAAACCCTTTGCTCGCAACAGCCTTGCCGCGACGAAACCATCGCCACCGTTGTTGCCCGGCCCGCACAGCACCGCGATGCGGCTTCCGGCGCGCACCATTCGGGCGGCTTCGTCGGCGACTGCCCGCCCCGCATTTTCCATGAGCGTCAGTGACGGCACGCCAAGCGCCACGGCGCGCCCGTCGGCTTCGGTCATTTGGTCGGTGGTAAGAAGTTCGTACATGGCTCTCGCGCTGGATGGGGATTGGCTAAAAATCGCGGTTCGGCATTCAAGCTCGGGACAGGCTATGCGCTGGTTGAGGAACGTTCATGCGCGATCATCCGGCAGGCAATCGCACAACTATTCGTCGCCTATTTTTTTATCACGGAGCCCAAAATATGAGCTAATACCCTCCCTGAGCGCTGGTCCGCTGCACTTCGAAGAAAACCTAATACGTTGAAACACTTGCTAAATACGGGAATATCCGAGTTTGGCATGGACCCTGCTAACGTAGAGGGCATTGGACCGGCTCGGTAAAAACCGCCACGTCGGCCATGATCTATGGGGCAACCATGAAAAAGATAGAAGCCATTATCAAGCCCTTCAAACTCGATGAAGTGAAAGAGGCGCTGCAGGAAATCGGCCTTCAAGGCATTACGGTGATCGAAGCCAAGGGTTTCGGCCGTCAGAAAGGCCACACAGAGTTGTATCGCGGCGCTGAATACGTCGTGGACTTTCTGCCGAAAGTGAAGATTGAAGTGGTGCTGGCCGACGAGATGCTCGACAAGGCCGTCGCCGCGATCCAAAAGGCCGCAAAGACGGGCCGCATTGGTGATGGCAAGATTTTCATATCGACCGTCGAGGAAGCGATCCGCATCCGCACCGGGGAATCCGGCACCGACGCGATCTAAGACGAAGCAACATCGTCGGAGGTTTGAGCAAACCCCCGGCGGCCAGACGTTTGACGGTTGGCGTTTTGACGCTTTGCGTCATGCGAGCTGACGACACGATGACCAGACCACAATGACCACCAGACAGGGGAGTGTCTATGAAGAGCGCGAGTGATGTCCTGAAGTTTATCAAGGACAAGGACGTCAAGTTCGTCGACCTTCGCTTCACGGACACCAAAGGCAAGATGCAGCACGTCACGGCAGACGTTTCGTGCGTTGATGAAGACATGTTCAAGGACGGTTACGCGTTTGACGGTTCGTCGATCGCTGGCTGGAAGACCATTGAAGCTTCCGACATGCTGCTGATGCCGGACCCGGCATCGACCCACATCGATCCGTTCTTCGCCCAGACCACAATCGCGATTTTCTGCGACGTGCTGGAGCCGTCGACAGGCCAGCTCTACGAGCGCGATCCGCGCGGCATCGCCAAGAAGTCTGAAGCCTACATGATGTCGCTCGGTCTCGGCGACAAAGTCTACTTCGGCCCGGAAGCCGAATTCTTCATCTTCGACGACGTGCGCTTCTCGTCCGATATGTATTCGACGGGTTTCAAGGTCGATAGCAGCGAGCTGCCGACCAACAACTCGGTCGAAATGGAAATGGGAAACCTTGGCCACCGTCCGCGCGTCAAGGGCGGCTACTTCCCGGTCCCCCCCGTCGACAGCTGCCAGGACATCCGTTCGGAAATGCTCTCGGTTCTGATCGAGATGGGCGTCACTGTTGAAAAGCACCACCACGAGGTGGCGGCAGCGCAGCACGAGCTCGGCGTGAAGTTCGGCCCGATGATCCAGATGGCCGACCACATGCAGATCTACAAGTACGTCGTGCATCAGGTCTCGCAGGCCTACGGCAAAACGGCGACCTTCATGCCGAAGCCGGTCGTTCGGCGACAACGGCTCGGGCATGCACGTCCACCAGTCGATCTGGAAAGACGGCAACCCGCTGTTCGCCGGCGACAAGTATGCCGACCTCTCGCAGATGTGCCTGTACTACATCGGCGGTATCCTGAAGCACGCCAAGTCGATCAACGCGTTCACCAACCCGTTGACCAACTCCTATAAGCGTCTGGTGCCGGGCTATGAAGCGCCCGTGCTGCTCGCTTACTCGGCGCGCAACCGCTCGGCGTCGTGCCGTATTCCGCACGTCTCCAACCCGAAGGCCAAGCGCATCGAGGTTCGCTTCCCGGATCCGGGCGCCAATCCCTACCTCGCCTTCGCCGCCATGCTCATGGCCGGCCTCGACGGCATTCAGAACAAGATCGATCCGGGCCCGGCCATGGACAAGAACTTGTACGATCTGCCGCCGGCTGAACTGGCCAAGATCCCGACCGTTGCTGCCTCGCTTCGCGAAGCGCTCGACAGCCTCGACAAGGATCGCGACTACCTGAAGAAGGGTGGCGTCATGAACGACGACATGATCGATGCCTACATCGCGCTGCGTATGGAAGAAAACATGCGCTACGAGATGACGCCGCATCCGATCGAGTACGATATGTACTACTCAGTCTAAAGTTTAATCGATTGAGAACTGAAAAAGGCGGCCTCAACGGGTCGCCTTTTTTGTTTGGTGATGAGAGGTGTTTCTGACGCCGCGCAGACGAAGGCTGACAGACGTTTTTGAAGAGCGGCCCTCATCTCGTCAGAGCATCAGTCCGAGCCGATGCCCTAGAGCGCTGCGAGGTTGCCCGCCAGGCGCCTGAAGAGCTAAAGTCGCTCGGTACGTTAATGAGGAACTCAAATCATGAGAGTGCTGGGCGCCGCCGTATTCGGACTCGTGATGATGAGTAGCGTTGCACCTGCAGTGAGCGGTGAAGCCGCTGACGCGATCTATGTGGGTGGCGATATCGTCACGATCAACGACAAGCAACCGACGGCTGAAGCGTTGGCCGTGAAAAACGGCAAGATCATCGCCGTGGGTGACCGCAAATCGATTGAAGGCGAGCACAAGGGCGACGCGACCAAGGTCGTCGACATCGCCGGCAAGACGCTACTGCCAAGCTTTATTGACGCCCATTCGCACTACATCAACTCGCTGCTGGTCGCCAATCAGGCCCAGGTTTATGCGCCGTAAGGACGTTGCAAGCATCGTCGCCGAGATCAAGAAGTTCGCCACGGATCACAAAATCCCGAAGGGTGAACTGATCCGCGCCTATGGCTATGACGACACCGTCATGCCAAATGGCAGGCTGCTCAATCGCGATGATCTCGACGCGGCTTTTCCTGACAATCCCGTCCGCGTCGAGCACGTTTCGATGCATGGCGTGGTGTTGAACAGCCTCGCTCTCAAGAAATACGGCTACAGCGCCGAAACCGTAACTCCTCCAGGCGGCGTGATCGTCCGCAAAGAGGGCACCAACGAGCCCTATGGCCTGATCATGGAGAGCGCGTTCATTCCCGTGACGGAACAGTCGGAGCCCATGTCGCCGGAGGAGGAGATTGAGGCGACCAAAGCCGGACAGTTGCTCTATGCGCAGGCCGGCATCACAACCGCGCACGAAGGCGCGACACAACTCGCCAACTTCGAGACGATGAAGCGCGCTACGGATGCCGGCGCCAACATTATCGATGTCATCGCATACCCGTTCATCACCGACCTCGACAAAATCCTCGCGGAGTCTCCGGTGTCCGAGTGGGGCAAGTACGACAAACGCTTCAAGGTCGGCGGCGTGAAAATCACGATCGACGGATCACCGCAAGGCCGCACAGCATTCTTCACCACGCCGTACCTCACAGGTGGTCCCGGCGGCGAGAAGAACTGGACCGGTGAACTGACGTTCCCGGCGGATATGGTCAATCAGATGGTCAAATAGGTCTATGACCTCGGCGTGCCGCTGAACCTTCATGCCAACGGCGATGCGGCCATCGACACCTTCTTCAAGGCGCACGAGTTTGCTGCAGCCGGGGACCTGACGAAGGACCGCAACGTGACCATGATCCACGCCCAATTTACGCGCAAGGATCAGATCCCCAAATACGTCGAATACAAAATTCGGCCCTCATTCTATACGCTCCACACCTACTACTTTGCCGAGGCGCACATCGCCAATCGCGGCAAGGAACAGGCAATGTACATAAGCCCAATGCGGGCCGCGATCGACGCTGGCCTCCACCCGAGCAACCACACGGATTTTGTTGTAGCGCCTCTCGATCAGATGTTCATGCTCTGGTCGGCGGTGAACCGCATCTCACGCGGCGGAACTGAGATCGGTCTCGACCAGCGCGTGACGCCGCTCGAAGGCCTGAAGACGATGACCATTTGGCCAGCAGAACAATATGGTGAGCAAGCCTCCAAGGGTTCGCTAGAGGCGGGCAAACTCGCCGACCTCGTCATCCTCGACAAGAACCCGTTGAAGGTGGACCCGATGGCGATCAAGGACATCAAGGTTGTCGAAACAATCAAGGAAGGCAAAACGATTTACAAAGCCGCCAATCCATAAGGTTCGACGGCAACCGGCGAGACGGCCGTAGAGTGTTTGCGACGGCACGCGCGTGACGAATGTGCGGCACGCGTCTTGCCCTACGCAGATCGAGCGGCGCGTTGCGCGAGCGATCAATAGAACAGCAGCACCGCGACGCAGCCAGCGATCAGCGCGTAATAGAAAAACTGGCGCTCACGAATGAGCACCCAGGTGATCATGCGGCGGGGAAGGTCGCCCCAGCCATAGCGAGCGACGGAATCGACGAAGAGTCCGAGCACGACACCGAGGATCAGCGATTCAAAATGCAATCCGCCCTCGCCGCCGAGCACCGCAGCAGAGGTTCGCCCTGATAACCAGGGCATGATGGCGGCAATCGCTGCGGCCGTCATGACGGCAATGGCGAGCGTCGAAAAGAATGTCAGTACGGAGCGCAGCATGTCGGAACCGTTCCCAGGTGTGGCGGGCGGGCGCTTAGCCTAAAGACGCATTGCCTCGTTGCCGTCACGCCGCAAGGCTAGTCCCAACCGACCAATAATTTGTTAACCACGATGGAACGAGCCATGAAATTCGCGCGGGGCCGCCATTTCGGCCGGATGAGTGCTGGAATTTTGGGTGCGGCGCTCGCCGCGGCCTATCCGGCCAGCGCCGCCGGGCTCTATCCCTGGGCCAAATCGATCGCGGCCTCGGAGGCACTGGAGGCGCGCATTCCCCCGCCGCCGGGTTTTGAACGGACGCCTGTCGCACCTCACAGCTTCGCCGCCTGGCTGAGGGCCCTGCCGCTCAAATCCGCCGATGCCCCCGTGCGCTTGTACAATGGCGCGCCGAAGGCCCGCCAGGATGTCCACGCGGCCGTTGTCGATATCGATACCGGGTCGAAAGATTTGCAACAGTGCGCCGACGCCGCCATTCGACTGCGTGCCGAGTGGCTGTTTGCGAGCGGCCAGCAGGACAAGATTGCCTTCAACTTCACGGGCGGCGGCCGTGTCCCGTTCAAGCGGTACGCCAAAGGCGAGCGCCCCGATGCGGAAGGCCACTCCTGGAAGACAACAGCCAAACCGGACGCGAGCTATGGCGCATTCCGCAAATACATGGATCTGGTGTTTGCCTACGCAGGCACGGCGTCACTCGAGAAAGAACTGAAGCCAGTGGCGCCATCCGATATTCAGATCGGCGACGTTTTCATCAAGGGTGGGTTTCCGGGCCACGCCGTCTTTGTCATCGACATGGCCGAAAACAGCGTCACCAAATCCAAGCGCTTTTTGCTTGTGCAGAGTTATATGCCGGCACAGGACATCCACGTGCTGAAGAACCCGGAGAATGGCAACGGCTCGCCTTGGTACGCCGTACCAGACGATAAACTGGTGACGCCGGAATGGACGTTTGCAGCCGGCAGTCTGCGGCGCTGGAATTAAGGCGCGACGCCGGATGATCCGCGCGCGATGATCCATAGCCCGAGCGCTGCGACGATCATCAACGCCGACACGGTCAAAATGAATCCGGTCACCGGCTCGAGGGTCATGGCGGCACCCGTCGCCAGCGGTCCCAGAATTGCGCCCGATTGATACATGATCAGAAAAGCGGCGTTGGCGGCGGCAATATCCTTCGCCGGGATGCGTTCGCCGATGATCGACAAGCCGATCGTGTAGAAGCCGAGCACGATGCCCCCAATCAGAAAGACGATCAGTGGCCCAATCACACCGCTGCCAAGAGCCGCCGGAAGCACCAGCGACGCCAAGACGAACGCCGCCGCCAGCAGCAGCGAGATAGCGGTTTTATCGAATTTGTCGGCCAGCCAACCGATGGGGAGTTGCAAAACGCCGCCACCAATCGCCAGCATGGTGAGCAGGCTCAGCGCCTCTGCATCGCTGCCGCCGCTCGCCAGGGCGACGTTCGGCAATAGAGACAGATAACTGATCTCAGCGAAGCCGCCGATAAAGCCGCCGATCATACCGATGGGCGCCAGACGCAGGGCCTGGCCAACACCAATCGGCGCATCGTGACTGAGGTCTGGTGCGAGGCGGCGCGCCATCAGAATCGGTACACCGGCCAGCGCGCTCGCCGTGGCGCCTGCGAGGAACGGCATCAGGCCGCCATCCATAAGCGTCATGATCTGCGGGCCGAGCGCGAAGCCCGAGAAAAAGCCGATGGCGTAGAGCGCAATCACGCGTGCGCGCGCGCCATCGGTCGATACGGTATTGATCCACGTCTCACCGACCAACCACGGCAGCGCCATGCCGGCGCTCATCGCAAAGCGGATCGCGATCCACGCCGGCGCGGACGAGACGAACCCTAGGGCCACAAAGCCGCCTGCCGCAATTAAACAGCCCCACGCAATTGCCGGCACCGCGCCGACCCTACCGGCGACGACAGGAAGAAACGGAAGCATCATCAGAACGGCAATCGCCGGAACAGCGCCGGCAAGACCGATGACCCACTTGGGTTCGCCCCAGGCGTCGAGCGTTAGCGAGGTCAACGGATAACCTATCCCGAACGCTAGGCCGACGCCGAACGTCGCGGCAATGACGGCGCCAAGACTAAGGGCTCGTTCGCGTGGTGTGTACGTCATGGGGGTTCCTGACCGTCGAGCGGCTGCCGTCTGATCCCGCGCAGCGGTTCTGCCGCATCAGTCCGTGTCCGCCGACACAAGCGCAATGCGACGCAAGCTCACAATGCGGTTCTAGCAGCCGCCAAGGCGCGTGGGAACTCGTCGGCAAACACGTCGAGGTCGGTATCGACGCCGCACGACACGCGGATGCAACGGTCGATGCCGCTGGCCGCCGGTTTGCGCACAAACACGTCGCGCGCGAGCAGGCCGTCCAGCACGGACTTGGCGAAGGCGCCGTCACGTCCGCAGTCGATGGCCACAAAACTGGCGGCGGATGCAATGGCGGTCAATCCGTTGCTGCTGGCGAGGTCGGAAATGCGCCGCCGGGCACGGTCAACAGCGGCGACGGCGCTGGCCAGATAGGCTTGATCCTGGATCGCGTGATAGGCGCCGATCTGGCCGACGCGATTGATGCCGTAGTGATTGCGCACCTTGTCGAACGTTTCGATGACGTCGCGGCTGGCGATGGCGTAGCCAATGCGGGCGCCTGCCAGACCATAGGCCTTGGAAAAAGTGCGGTAGCGGATGACGTTCGGGTTCGCCACATCGAGCGGCGGGGCCGTGCCCGCGGGCGCCGTATCGGCATAGGCTTCATCGAGCACCAGCACCGTCTCTGGCGGCAGTGCGGCGATCATCCGAGCGATCTCGTCGCCGGTCCACCATGTTCCCATCGGGCTGTTCGGATTGGAGACATAGATGAGCTTTGCGCGCTCGCGCCGCGCCGTATCGAGCAGCGTCATCAGATCTTCGCGATCGGCCCGCATCGGCAGACGGATGAGCCGCCCGCCATGAGCGATGACGTGGAAATTGAATGTCGGATAGGCGCCGTCCGTCGTGACGACAGCGTCGCCCGGCGCGACGAACATCATGCACGTCAGCCCCAGCAAGCCATCAATCCCCTCGCCGATCATGATGTGAGACGCCGGGACGCCGAGATAGGTGGCGATGGCCGATGTCAGATCGTAATTCTCAGGGTCTGAATATTTCCAGTTCTCGAGCGCGGCATCTCGCATGGCGGCGACAGCCTTGGGCGACGGACCAAAGCTGCTCTCATTGGCGCCGAGCCTCGCACGAAAGGGGCGCCCGCGCGCCCGTTCCATCGCTTCCGGCCCAACGAACGGAACGAGATGCGGCAGAGCTGCAATGTGAGGCACAAAACGTCGCGTGGTCATCGCCGTGTTGCTCCTAGATCAGACCGAGATCGGCGAGCGTTTTGCGCATTTTCGGCGGCATTGCAGCAACGTCGTCACTGGCACCCGCCTTGACGTCGGGCGGCGCATCGTCAGTGGACAAGTAACGCCATCCTTGGAACGCGCGCCGCGGCACTGCCCGCACGGGGATCAGGTCGGTTGAAAGAAGGATCAAGCAGCACGGCGAGCCGTCGGCTTTCTTCCCCTGGCCGAAGCCGACAATCGGTTGGCGCACGAGGATCGTGCCCTTGATGACCCAATAGAGCGAGCCGCCTGCCAGCAGGTCCGCCTGCCGCGTCGGCGTTTGAAACGTCGTGTGATAGGCGACGCGACGGCCCTCGAATGTTTTCTGATTGCGCGACATCGCCTGCCAGCGCGCGAGATCGTCGATGGAAGTTACGCCGACGCAGAGTTTGACGAGATTGACTGTCATCGCTTGCGATCTGCCTCTGCCAGATGGCCGCTGCGCTCCGGCCTACTTGGCCGTGCAGCTACCGGCATACTGCGCGAAAATCGGCTGCCCGAGGATGCCGAAATGGCGCGAATGCACAGCCGGATACGTACCCGACGTGCTGTCACGATCATAAACCGTCGTCAGATTCAAAAAGCCTTCGTTGGCGACTTCGAGGAAGCTGTTCGCGTTCAGCGCGCGCACAACCTTCAGGGCACCGGTGGTCTTGGATTCGTTGACGAGGTTCGCCGTCTGTTTTTCCAGATTGATATCGGCAATTTCAAACGACAGCGGCGTGGGGGGGTCGGATTTGAATGCGCCCTTTTCAAAACTCCAACTGGTGCCCTTGTCGAACGAGCAGACAAACGCCGTCGGGGCCGCGTCTTCGGCCACCGCCGGGCTCAGCAGCAAAGCGCCGCACAGCAAACCGACCACATGTAATCCACGCATGTCAAAAGTCCCTTGTTCTGGACGCGGTTATGGACCATTGGGGCATTCTCGGCCAATGAATTGAGAAAACCGTGGCAAAGCAACCCGTCCGTTGTGGGAAACGTTTATTATGGCAGCAGAAAAGCTGCCCAAATCCTGGGCCAGGGGGGCTCTGAATGGTAAAAAAGCGAATCTCTACCAGGTCCCCTCGTGCCGTCAGTCCGCCCGGTTGATAGATTAGACTACGAAAGCGCCACAGTCCTGGGCCGGAGCTTTGAATGCCGCACTGCCGACCGACGTTCCTTGCAATGACCCTGGTGTTGTCCCTCGGGATGGTGGGCTGCGCCGCCACTAATCCGGGCGATACGGCAGCACTGGCCACACCGCCAGCCGCTGCGCCTGCGGCGGGCGTCACCAAGGCCGGTTACGTGCTCTCCGCCAAAGAGCTTGAGCTCGAGTGCAAGCAATTGACCGGGCGGATGCAGATCCGCATACTCGAAATCCGCGATTATAACGAGCGCAACCGCACCACTCTCGCGTCCCGCGCTTTGCAGTCGGGGGCG
Organism: Hyphomicrobium sp.; assembly: GCA_016716675.1. GTDB lineage: Bacteria > Pseudomonadota > Alphaproteobacteria > Rhizobiales > Hyphomicrobiaceae > Hyphomicrobium_B. The sequence goes on along the minus strand of JADJVG010000004.1, from coordinate 29,038 downwards.
ACGACCGTCTTCGGCGGTTCGACCACTGGCACCGATCCGGATGGCGCTTACGCGAAAGATCGCGCGATGCTCGAAGCCTATAACCAGCAATTGCAGGCCAAGGGTTGCCGGACCTATGACCTCGAGTCAGAATTGACGCCCCAGGACGTCCGCGTGACACCCAACGCGACCATCAAACCCGCTAAAACCAAGTAGGGGCTAAAGGCCAAGTAGGGACAGGCGCGCACTGCCGGTGGCATCGGCCCGGTTGGGGCTGTAGACTTGCCGCCATGGACCACAGCCCGACATCATCCGATCCACGTGCGGCCCGCGCCGGCACCTTTCCATGGCCCCCTGTGCTGTTTGTGGCGGTCTTCGCCGCCGCCTGGTGGCTGGGCGCGGCTGTGCCGCTGTTCTGGCCGGGCATGGATGACCTCGCTGCCACTCTGATCGGGCGCGGATTTGGCATTGCCGGTATCGTGCTCATCGCCTGGAGCCTGATCGCGCTGAATCGCGCGAATACCACCGTCATGCCGCACGGCGTCAGTGATGCGCTGGTCACAACCGGGCCGTACACCCGCTTTCGCAATCCAATTTACCTCGGCGAGGTGCTGGTGCTGCTGTCGGTCGCCGAATTCAGCAAGAACATATGGTTCGTCGTCGGCGCAGCGACGTTCGCGATCCTTGTGACTGCACTCCAAATCCTACCCGAGGAGCGGCACCTGCAAGCGCGCTTCGGCGACGCCTATACCGCTTATCGCGCCCGCTCGCGACGCTGGATCTGAGAGCCCAGATGGCAACCGATTACGCGGAAAAAGAAAGGGAGTTCGTGGCCGCGCTTGCCGAAGACACCGGGCGTGATCTTGCGGCGTGGATGGAGGCGATCAGTTCAGCGGATCTCGCCCACCGCAATGATATCATCGACTGGTTGCGCCAGAACGGCTTCACGTTCTCCAACGCATCCTGGCTCGAACGCATCCACCACAACGGCGGACGCCTCGTTTACGGCGACGACCATCCGCCGCCGGAGCGTATGCCGGTGCAGCAGCATAAGGTGGCAGCTCCAATTGCGCCGCCCCCCGTGCCACCACCCCTGCCCGAGCCGGCGCCTGTTCGCGCGCCGCCATTGCCAGCAGCCGAAGTTGCACGCGTTCACGTGGCGCTCGTTCACACCACGGCCGGAGCGCCGCCTGCGCCGGACATCGATGCGGCAACAGCCGAGGTTCTGCTCGCCGCCAAAGGATTGCGGCCTCTCGCGATGCTCGCCGTGCAGGAGATTTTCAGAACGATCCCCGAGATGCGATTTGAAGCCCAAGGTCCGCTCGTCGTGATGTCGGCTCCAAAGCCGTTCCTAGCATTGCTGCCAAGCGCCAAGGCTCTGCGTTTTTACGGCGATTTCGATCGCAGCGGCGATAGCCGGGCGGTGCGCGCCGAAGCGGCGATGAAAACCGCCAGCAAAGCGCCGCCGCCGTTTCCATCGGCCCTCGTGCTGACGGACGCGCGCCTCGTCGATGCTGCTTTCGCAGCCTTGGTTAAGTGCGCGCACACCCGCGCCCACAACTGAGTTGCATGGCGAATGCTAAAAAATCACGGATTCGCCTGAATTCTCTCCCCACTTCTGGTGCCGGAGGATCCCATGCGTTTACACCGGCCTGCCGCGATCGTGTTTTTGACTGCCGCTTGCGCCATGCCAGCCAGCGCTCAAACCGCGCGCCGCGATCCCATTGGCGATTTCCTTGAAGGCAAGAGCATCCACATCAAGGTTCGCGCCCTCGACGGCTCAATCTCGAACGCCACACAGACGGCCGAAGCCACACCGCCCAAAGCGGCGCCCGCCGCCGAACTGCCTCCTGATCCACGCGCGGGCGACGCAGATTACGAGCAGGCCAAGCGCCTGATGGCCGCCGTCGATGCGATCCTAAAGGATACCGCAGACACGCGCGCTGGTTCAGCCAAGTTGCCAAGCCGCGACGAATACATCATTCCGCCGCTGTGGACGGAAACGCGCGAAGACCGCAACGCCAAGGTACGCAATTTGCTAGATGCCGCGCTTGGCATCGTCACCGACGTGCCGGTCGTCGAAGTGCAAAAGAAGGTCGAGGGATTGCGCAAGAATATCCGCGACCTCGAAGATCAGAACGCGCAACTGCGCGAGAAGCAGCTCGTCGCGCCCAAAGATGCGACGCTGCCCGGCATCTTGAACGACACGGTCGCCTCGATCGAAACGGCGATTGGTGAGAACGCCAAACGCATCGACGCCAACCGCGCGGCCATCGCCGCCGCCAAGGGCGAGATCACCTCGGCGCTCCAGGCGCAAGGCGTCGAACTCAAACCCGAGCAAGTCGATCTGCTGCTCGACAGCGTTCTCTCGGGCGATCTCGTCCGCCTCGTCGCGGTGTTCAACGCCGCCAAGTTGATCGACGGGCAACTCGCCAAGCTGATCGCGACGTCCGGCGACAACATGAACGCCGCGCGCAAGTATTTCGCGATGCACGCCGCACTGTTCGCGATGCTTGTGCAGGCCCAGGATGCCACGATCGCCAAGATCGATACGCAGTACATGCCGAAGCTCGAAGCCATCATCGCCGACATCGACGCGGCGAAGCGGAAGACGGCTGAACTTCTGAAGGCCGAAAACCGGCCTGACCAGAAACGCGCGCTCGACGCCAATCGCGAGAGCCAGAAAGTCGCTGAGGATGCCGCCAAGGCGTACAAACGCTATCTGAGTGGCCAGCGCGAGCAGATCGCCAAGGCGCGCCTCAAAGCCACGCACGATCTGCGCATCGCTGACAACACCTACGAGACGGTGGAGGCGAGCGTGCAGTTGCGCAATCTGATGAAGGAAAGCTCAGGCTCGTTTGAAGCCATCCAGAAGCTGGAAGCACCGAGCTTTGAACAAATCTTCAAGAACGACGAACTGCGCCGCGAGTTCGAAAATCTCACCCGCAAACTCGATCAGCCGACAAGCTGACAAAACCGCTCAGCCCGGCCCGAGCGTCGCTCGGACCGGAGCGCAAGGCGTGTGCCCGGCATGACTAGACGCCCGCCCGCTTGAGGATCGAGCGACCGGCGTATTTAGCGACGTCGCCAAGCTGGCCTTCAATGCGGGATCAGCTGATTGTATTTCGCCAAGCGATCCGAACGCGACATCGACCCGGTCTTGATCTGGCCGCAGTTGGTCGCAACCGCGAGATCGGCGATGGTCGAATCTTCCGTTTCGCCCGAACGATGCGACATGACTGCCGTGTAACCGGCGCGCTGCGCCATCGCAACCGCATCCAGCGTTTCCGTCAGCGTGCCGATCTGGTTGACCTTGACGAGGATCGAGTTGGCGGTATCCGTGGCAATGCCGCGGCTGAGGCGTTCGGTGTTGGTGACGAACAGGTCGTCGCCGACCAGCTGGCACTTGTTGCCAAGCATCTCCGTCAGCAATTTCCAGCCCTGCCAATCGTCCTCGGCCATGCCGTCTTCGACGGAGATGATCGGGAAGCGGTTGACCAGACCTTCAAGATACTTGGCGTTTTCCGAGCTCGTCAGAACCTTGCCTTCGCCGTGCATGTCGTATTTGCCGTCCTTGTAGTACTCGGTCGATGCGCAATCGAGCGCCAACATCACGTCGTCGCCCGGCTTGTAACCGGCCGCTTCGATGGCCTTCATGATGAAGGTCAAGGCTTCATCGGCACTCTTCAGGTTGGGCGCGAATCCGCCTTCATCGCCAACCGACGTGCTGTGGCCTGCGTCCTTCAATTTCTTTTTCAGCGTGTGGAAGATTTCGGAACCCATGCGAATTGCGTCCGCCACTGTATCGGCGGAGACCGGCATGATCATGAATTCCTGAAAGTCGATCGGATTGTCGGCATGCGCGCCGCCATTGATGATGTTCATCATCGGCACCGGCAAGACCTGCGCCTTGGCGCCGCCGACATAGCGATAGAGCGGCAGACCACTCGCTGTCGCCGCAGCTCTCGCTGCCGCCATTGACACGCCGAGGATAGCGTTTGCGCCGAGACGGCTTTTGTTCTTGGTTCCGTCGAGCTGGATCATGGCGGCGTCCAGGCCGCGCTGATCTTCGGCATCCATACCGGCGAGCGCGTCGAAGATTTCGCCGTTGACGGCATCGACGGCCTTCTGCACGCCCTTGCCCAGATAGCGGGACTTATCATTGTCACGCAGCTCGATGGCTTCGTGCGCGCCGGTCGAGGCGCCCGAGGGCACGGCGGCGCGGCCCATGGAGCCATCTTCGAGCACAATGTCGACCTCGACGGTGGGGCCGCCGCGGCTATCGAGAATTTCGCGGCCGATAATGTCGACGATGGCGGTCATAGGATTAGTCCCTTGAAAGAATTGGGAAGCTGGGTCCTGAGTTGCAGGCCGGGCTCCACTGTGACACGGTATGGATCGCCTTTTAACCCCGATCCGCGATACCGCAAAGACCCAGCGGGCGGGAGCCGCCTACCCGCCAGGGCGGGGTCAAACCCCAATGAGGAGAACGTGAATGGAGAATTCGACCCGGCATACAGGCGGCTGCCACTGCGGCAAGGTCCGTTATGAGGTCAAAACAGCGCTTGAGCAGGTCATCACCTGCAATTGCTCGATCTGTCAGAAGACGGGCTCCATTCTGACCTTCGTGCCGGCACAGGATTTCAAATTGATCTCGGGTGAGGATGCGCTCACCGACTATCTGTTCAACAAGAAGGTGATCCATCACCTGTTTTGCAAAGTCTGCGGCATCCGCTCGTTTGCGCGCGGCAAGAATCCTGACGGTTCGGACTCCGTCGCCGTCAACGTGCGCTGCCTCGATGATGTCGACATCGACGCCCTGAAACCCTTCGCCTACGACGGAAAGAGCCTGTAATCCGTGACCGTATCATCGGCGCTCGTTCTGTTTTCCGGCGGGCAGGATAGCACCGTGTGCTTGGCGTCGGCGCTGCAGCGCTACGATCGCGTTGAAACGGTCGGCTTCCATTATGGGCAGCGCCACGCGGTTGAACTCGAAGCACGCCAGCGCGTGCTGGAAGCCTTGCGCGCGAAATTTCCGCAGTGGGCGGCCAAACTCGGCGATGATCACATGCTCACGCTGCCCGCGCTCGGCGCGATCAGCGATACGAGCCTGACGCGTGACACGGAAATTCAAATGAGCGCATCGGGCTTGCCGACGACCTTCGTGCCCGGGCGCAATCTGTTGTTCTTCACCTATGCGGCGGCGCTCGGCTGGCGGCGCGGACTATCGACGCTCGTTGGCGGCATGTGCGAGACCGACTATTCAGGCTACCCCGATTGCCGCAACGACACGCTGCAGACGCTCGCTAAAGCGCTCAGCCTCGGCCTCGATGCATCGGTCACAATCGAAACGCCGCTGATGTACATCGACAAGGCGGGCACCTGGGCGCTGGCGCATGAACTGGGCGGCGACGCCCTCGTCGATCTCATCGTCGAAGACACCCATACCTGCTACCTCGGCGACCGCACGCACCGCCACGCCTGGGGCTACGGCTGCGGCACCTGCCCCGCCTGCGACCTGCGCGCCAACGGCTGGGCACAATGGCGCGGTGGGGAGCTCGCGGATTAGAGCTGTGGAGAGTGGTGGCGATAGGTCGTGAGGATTGCGGTTTGCCCGTCACGCGCCAGTTTCGCAATGACCCACCCAGTTTCGGGCAGATATGGCCCAGAAGCGAACCACTGCGCAGCACCCCCTACTGCGGTGGGGCAGGACTGCAACAGTTGGCCAACGCCCACCGACTGAAATCTGATCGGACTTGTCCTGATGCGGCTTGGTGGCTTATCTGCATAGCAGCGATCAAACGCTTGCGGAACGCTCATGGAACAATTGCGCACGACGTGTTTGGTTTTAGGCGCCTGTGTTGCTCTGATTTCGAGCTCCGCGCAGGCGCAGTTCGTCAACGACTCTGTCGCCGAACATGATGCTCAGATGAAGGAAGCGGAGCGCGCCGAGCGCGAAGCGCGCCGTGCAACCTACGCGCCCGTCGTCTATCCAAAATACATGGACGGCGGAGAGAAGCCGGACATCGCACCGGCCAAGCCGCCCGTCGTCTATTTCGACCGCAGCGAAGAGGTTGGCTCGATCATCATCGATACGCAATCGCGGAAGCTGTACTTCGTGCTGCCAAACAAGCAAGCCTACGAGTATCCGATCTCGGTCGGCCGCGAGGGGTTCACTTGGACCGGCACGCAGAAGATCAGCCGCATTGCATCTTGGCCGTCGTGGACGCCGCCGCCCGAAATGCATCAGCGCGTGCCCGGCTTGCCGCTCACCGTTTCAGGAGGGCTTAAGAACCCGCAAGGCGCGCGCGCTCTTTACCTCGGCAATACCGTCTATCGTATTCACGGCACCAACAATGACCGCACTGTCGGGAGGGCGAACTCGTCGGGCTGCTTCCGTCTGACGAACGAGCACGTCGTACACCTGGCCTCAATTGCGAAGGTCGGGACGAAAGTGAGCGTGCTGCAGGCGTACTCCGGTGCGGTCAGCGAAACGATGCCGCTGCCTTCGCTGTTCGACTTGTTCAGCTCCGACCCGGTGCCTGCAAAGCCTGCCAAGGCCAAAAAGCCAGCGGCCAAGAAGAAGCCAGCTGTTGCCGCCAAAACGGCGCCGCCGCCAGCAGCTACAGCGACGCCGCCACCTGCTGCTTCAGCGGCTACGACTGCCGCGCCCGCGCCGAAGGTTGCAGCGGAGTAACCGCTAAGCCAATTCGCTTGGTCGGACGGCATTGACCAGACGTGTCGCCATGTGTCCGCTTCTAGCCATGAGCGGAACTATGGCTACGCCGGCCCGCTGCACTCGAAACATTCTTGATCGAATGTGTCACGCGGACATAAGGGGGGGGGTGACACTGAGTTTCATCCTTCCAGTAAATGCGCTTACTCTTCCAGACAAGCAGCGCAGGAGCGGCGGATGTCAGCACGGAGCAGAGAGACCTTTGACTTCAACCGTCGGCAGGTTTTGTCCGCGGCCTGTCTACGGCGGTCACTCTAGTTTTCAGCCCGGTTTGGGGCGCTGGATCTGAATCATTTATCTTCTATGGCGGCGATATATTGACGATGGAAGGGGAAGCACCCGCCTATGTGGAAGCCTTGGTCATCCAGGATGGTCTCATCGTGTTCGCGGGATCAAAGCTCGAGGCATTGAACCGCGCCGGCGCCCAACCCGCGGGACGTGGTGCTAAAACCGCGTCTGCAATCGCACTGCCGTCAGCACCGCGTCTTCGCGATCAGCTCGCCCGGTGGCGATCCATTGAATGTCGCCCGTTAGTCTCAGCCAGGGTGTGATGAAGTAGTTGTAGAATGCCTCCATGCCCTGCACTTCTGCGATGGGGAGACCTATGACACCCAACCCGTCGATAAGGTCATCACTGATGCCGTAGTAGAAATATCCGATGCCCCAGCGATCCGTTTCGCGTCCCGGAATTAGACTATTCCCGGCTAAACCACCGAAGAAGTGCCACTGAATGGGGTTCGGATTACCATCGGAAATAGCGGCTTCCGCGAATAGCCCCCCACCCAAGCGCCGGATTATTCGGGTCCTGATACAGATACTGCTGCATGTTCGCGCTGACATACCAGTAGCTATCTTTGTTTAGGTCCGCCTCAACCGCGGCTCCGTCGGCGGGCGGCAAGATAAGCTGGGGTATATTGTCGAGATTGAGCCCATCGAGAGAACTGTAAACGCCCCGCACACCATAGTAGCCCGTCAGGCCCGCAACCTTTGTCGGCACGGTGATCGACAGACTTGTGGTCGTACCTTCCTCAAACGGGTGCTCCACGACATCCCAGTCCTGCGCTTTGCGCGGGTCATAGACCATGAGTGTGAAGATGGCTGGCTGTGTCTTCAATGTCGCGATGCCGCCAACGATATAGGGCGGTGTCACGCCGCTGATCGGCGCGGCAAGCGCCGTGTTCATGAAAGTATCGAGACCGCCTCCGCCCATGAGTGGGGTTTTGGCAGCAATATCCAGAACGTTGAACTTTCCAATCGAAACTGAGAACTGCTCGCCAAATGCTTGTGTAACGACAATCGATGTATCGTGGTCGTAGCCGCCGAGCCGCGGGAACCCCATGGCAGTGTTCACAGGAAAGAGGGAACCGTCGCCCTGGTTGTTTGCATCCTCACTAAAAAGCCACTCTTGGTGCACGTTGACGTAGAGGCCCTTCCAGAAGCCGATCTTGCCACCGTCGAACGTAACAATCAGGTCGCCCTTGCCGCCGTACTGCCACTCCCTATCACCGTCCCCCGCCACCACGCCCTGATAGAACTGCGTCAGCCATCCATCGAAGACGATCCCGCGCTGCCGTAATTCCTGCTTGGGGCTGCCCGGCCCGTCGAGTAACGCGGGGCGCTCCCAATCGGCGGCATGGGCAGCGCTTTCAAAAGAGCAACCAGCCAGCAAGTATGAAAACAGCCACCACGATCTTGGAACGTTCTGCATGTCGCTCCCAGTCATTTTGAGACTGCAAACGTTGAACAGTTCGTGTGTGAGAGAAAGGCGGGCCAGTCAGATAATTGGAACTAGTGATTTTCTCGATACAGCTGCTAAATTCGGTGCGTTCCCGGGAAGAGGCCGCTTTGAGTAAAACCGGCTTATGACCTGCATACGTGAGATTCTGCTTTTACGTCCACAGCAGCGTTGCGAGCACGAACCTCGATTTCGCCTACGGGCCACCAGCGGAGTTCTATCCTTCTAGAAAGTGCACCAGACAAGCAGCGCAGGAGCGGCGGATGTCAGCACGGATCAGAGAGACCTTTGACTTCAACCGTCGGCAGGTTTTGTCCGCGGGCCTGTTTACGGCACTCACTCTAGTTGTCAGCCCGGCTTGGGGCGCGGGACCTGCATCATTTATCGTCTATGGCGGCGATATATTGACGATGGAAGGGGAAGCACCCGCCTATGTGGAAGCCTTGGTCATCCAGGATGGTCTCATCGTGTTCGCGGGATCAAAGCTCGAGGCATTGAACCGCGCGGGCGCCCAACCCAAGGAATACGACCTCAAGGGCAAGACCCTGATGCCAGGTTTCATTGACCCGCACCTGCACCCCGTCCAAGGGGCATCCATGCTGATGCCCAAGTATGCAACACCGTTCGATTGGAAGTTCCCATGGGGAAACGCTCCGGCGGTCCGTGGCCACGATGCGTTTTTGGAGAAAAAATCAGGAGCTACAGCGCCTCTTTGCCAACGGCGTCCGAGCCTCTTGTGGTCTGGGGTTATCTCGCTCCATTTCATGGAGATCTGGAACGGAAGATGCTGGACGCAATTTCCGAAACTCGCCCGATCATTGTCTGGTCCTATTCTGCTCATGAATTCTATTTGAATACCGCGGCCCTGAAGGCCTATGGCCTGACCCAGGAACAAGTGGCGGGGAACCCTCAGGCGGATTTTGCCAAGGGCATATATCGAGAGGCGGCCGCGTTCGATATCGTAGTGCCGCGTATTCTTTCTGTCATCATGGACCCCAAGGAAGATCCCAACCGGCCTGCGCCGTCTTCGCGACCTTGCACATCTTGGCGGGATCACGACGGTCGGCGACATGGGCACAGGGTCCGCGGGCCAACTTGCCAAAGAGGTCGGCGCCATCCGTGCCATCCTCGACAATGATGCAACGCCGTTTCGGATGCGGCTTGTCCCGGATGCCAAGACGCTCGACCTCCTCATGCAGGACGATCGTAAGGTCATCGCAAAGGTGAAGTCGCTTCCGGATGCCAACAGCAATCGACTCTTGTTTGGCAAGCAGGTGAAATTATACGCGGATGGCGCCTTTTTTGCTCAGGCCATGCAGCTCGAGAGCCCGGGTTACTCGGATGGACATAAGGGCGAATGGATTATGGCCCCAGACCGTCTCCGCAGACTGGTCCGTCTTTGGTGGACCGAAGGTTATGATATTCATATTCATTGCAACGGCAGCCTCGCGCTCACTTTGATCCTAGATAGCCTCGAGGAGGCGAAATCCACGCATGAGGGTCAGGATCAGAGGCTCATCGTCGAGCATTTCGGCGTATCGACGCCCGAACAGGTAGCTAGATTGAAGAAGTTGGGCGTGGCGGTCTCTGCCAACCCCTACTACCTCTATTCCATGGCGGACACCTACGCCGAGGGCAATCTTGGCCCGGAACAGGGCGCCCAGATCGTGCGTCTCGGATCGCTGGACCGTGCTGGAGTGCCGTTTGCGCTACACTCGGATTTTACCATGGCTCCAATGGAGCCGTTGTTCCTGGCGTGGATCGCCGTCAACCGCGTAACAGCGCTTGGAACACGGATGGCACCCGAAGAGAAAATTTCCGTGTACAAGGCTCTTCAAGGAATTACCATCAACGCCGCCTACGTACTCCGGCTTGAAACCATGATCGGGAGCATATCGGAAGGAAAGAAGGCCGATTTTGTTCTCCTCGCTGAAAACCCGCTGAAGGTCGACCCCATGAAAATCAAGGATATTGCCATCCTTGGAACGGTCTTTGAGGGCAGACCCTACCCCACTGACGCATGTTTGCTCTGTAATAGCTCGGACAACGAGGGGCTCGATGGCAGCCTGACCCCTGTGCCGTCTGGAAGATACAGCCACCCCCATTGAACTGGTCCACCCCGAACTGTGTTTTTTGGTACGAAGGAGGAGCCAGATGCGAGGAAGCGCCACAAGCCCGAGGAGATCGTCGCGGATGCCATGCGCGCGATTGGGGCGACCGCAGCGCCCACGCCCCCGCCGAAGGTTGCAGCGGAGTAACCGCTAAGCCAATTCGCTTTGGCGGATGGCATTGAGCAGACGTGTCGCCATATCTCCGCTTCGGGCCAGATTCGATCATCGCTGGCACGGCTGGCGAGCGGACCTTGCGGTCGCTATCGCCGGTACAGCGGCAAGACAGTACCGATTGTTTACTGCGCGGAGATACACTCGGCTGATAGCTTTTCAGCAGTAGCATGACTGCCGAGAATGGCGCGTGTCCCTATCCTCCGTGTTCTTAGGTAAACTGGATGATCGCTAAGACATATCAAAACGACAATCCGGAAGACCGCAGATATGAATTCGACTTCTGGTCGTGGCTGAAAGAGCAGCCACAAGACGCTTGGCTGCTGTGGGCACGGCAGGCCAATTGGGATAATGCGGATACGATCTTCGACCTGATGGTGGATAGATCTGATTGCGACCTAGCACTGGTCTCGTGGATTTTTTGGGGTTGCGATCCTGGCTTCTATGTCAGCCAAAGTCAGGCTTTTCGCGAGAGCAGCCTGATTGCCAAGATCGTTCGCAATTGTGAGAGCGGTCTCTACCGATCTTCGTCGCTATATTGCAATCGCTACGACGTCGCCATCAATGCGCATGAGTACCTCAAGGCACTGCGTGAGGTTGGCGAAGGACGTGCGCCTTTCAGGCTTCCAAGAACGCTTTGCGGCCCGTTTAGCGGTCGGCGTGCATCCATTCCCGAGCGCTACGACCCACAAACTGAGCAGGATCTGGAGGAGATATTCCGGAATATGGATGGCGGCCTGCCACGCTCAGAGGAGGCGTACTGGAGCAGCGAAGAGCGCGGAGGCAATTTGTGGATTAAGGATCTCCTTACATTACCATCCGTTTCGGGCGATCCAGTCACCCTTTATCGAGATCTCGACGACGCGGCCTTTATCGAAGCGATCTTCGGCAACCAAGCTCAATATGCTGCAGCGCGCGCTCCTAAAAAGCCATGGTGGCGAATCTGGTCGTAGATTGAAAGCGCGTCAAAGATCTCAATCCGGGCACTGTCCGCGGTCCCATGGACTGCTTGAGAGAAACATATACGGCACCAACCGATTCCTACCTCCGCCTCATGTGCAATCGGAGGGTAAGCGGACGCATTCAGAGCATTCGATGAATGGTCGAGATGGGTTAAATTCTGACGCCATGCCAGCGGCTTCGCCCCGCCTTTGAGCCTCCGCCCCTCCCCGAAAAGCAGAAAAACTTGAGTGCGGCCTTGCCCTGTTCCGCCGGGAACTGAGGGCGGTTGTGGCGCGCGGTATCACAATCCTGCGCAGACGTTGAACCTCCTCAGTCGACCCTGCGACACACACAGTAACCGCCTCAACCCGCTGGAGACCCCCGTGACGCAGCACACCACCAGCCAAACCCTTCAAATGGTGAATTTCACCGTTGGGTTTGCGCTGCTGGTGATGCTGTTCCCAGTGGCCGGCAAGGCCGTCGAAAAGCCCGCCGGCGTCCGCACCGCCATCGAAATGGTGTCGAAGAAGATCACGCTGAAGGCGATCCGCTAAGATCCCGCACCGAACGTCTCTTTCCCCCGCCAGGCCATGGGCTACCTCCCTGGCCGGACCGCGCCCTGCATCACGCAGATCAGCCCGACGGTAAACGTGCCCCTGACGAGGTTAAGGGCGCGGGTGGTGCGGTGTATCGGCCCCATGCGTCCCCACAGGCACGCCCGATCTTGACAGCCCGGCGCGCTGACTTAGTGATCGCCCCATGTATTCTGTGAAAGAGATCTTCTACACGCTGCAAGGCGAGGGCGCGAACGCCGGCCGGCCGGCCGTGTTCTGCCGGTTTGCCGGCTGCAACCTGTGGAGCGGGCGCGAGGAAGATCGCGCCAGCGCCCAGTGCCAGTTCTGCGATACCGATTTCGTCGGAACCGACGGCGATGGCGGCGGCAAGTTCGCAACCGCCGATGATGTGGCGCGCGCCTGCCGCGCTGTGTGCACGGCGGCGACCGGTCCAATGATGGTTGTTCTGACGGGCGGCGAGCCGATGCTGCAGGTCGATCAACCACTCATCGACGCGCTCCATGCGTGCGGCTTCACGATCGCCATCGAGACCAATGGAACGCTGGATGTTCCGAGCGGCATCGACTGGGTGTGCGTCAGCCCCAAGGCCGGGACGACGCTCAAACAAACGTCAGGCGACGAATTGAAACTCGTCTACCCGCAAGCGACCCTGCTGCCGGAAGCCGTCCGCAATCTTGATTTCACGCAATTCTTTCTGCAGCCGATGGACGGTCCTGAGCAGGCCGCCAACACGCAGGCGGCGATCAGCTATTGCAAAGCCAACCCGCCGTGGCGGCTTTCGGTTCAGACCCACAAGATCCTCGGAATCCGCTAGCGCCCTGCGATTTCGGGCGGCTTATTCATCATACCGGCACTTTGCGGGCAAACTGTCGCTCTTTAGCGGCTGACTGCGGCCGGTCGGGGTCTTGCATTTCCGGGCTCAATGCCCCTATTCCCTGGTCATGCGTATCTACCGCGAATTCAAATTCGAGGCGGCCCACTACCTGCCCTCCGCGCCGCCAGGGCATCCGAACTCCCGCATCCACGGGCATTCGTTCCGCGCGCGCGTCGTCATCGACGGCGAGCCGGACGCGGAGACCGGTCTCGTGTTTCACTTCGATGCGTTGTCAGACGCAATCGAGGACAGTCGCGACGCGCTCGATCATCGCTTGTTGAACGAAGTCGATGGCCTCGCCGCGCCGACCCTCGAGCGCATCGCCATCTGGCTGTGGCAGCGCCTCGACAACAAGGTGCCGGGCCTCGCGCAAATCGAGATCCATCGCGACAGTTGCAGCGAAGGCTGCATCTATACCGGCCCGTCGCGCAGCGCGCGCATGGCGGCGGAGTAAGCCATGGCGACGAAGCCGCCCAAGGTCACACAACTCGGCCAGCAGACGGCGCTGCCGCAGTCGCCTGAACAGGCGGTGCTCGAGCGCGTGCCTAATCCGCATGCCGATACGCATTACGTCGCGCGCTTCACGCAGCCGGAATTTACGTCGCTCTGTCCGGTGACCGGCCAGCCCGACTTCGCGCACCTCGTTATCGACTATGTGCCGAACGCTTGGCTGGTGGAATCCAAGTCGCTGAAGCTCTACCTTGCGTCATTCCGCAATCACGGCGCGTTCCACGAGGATTGCACGGTTGCGATCGGCAAACGCATCGCTGAGCTGTTGCAGCCCCACTATCTGCGCATCGGCGGTTATTGGTATCCGCGCGGCGGCATGCCGATCGATGTGTTCTGGCAGACGGGCGCGCTGCCGAAAGATGTCTGGCTGCCCGATCAAGGCGTCGCTGGGTATCGCGGCCGCGGCTGAAGCATCACAGAAAACGTTTTGCTTCCGCTGGGTCAGGAATCCGGCAAAGGCTGCGGCTGCCGAACCATATCAGCCGATTGCGCTGAACCCAATCATACAACCTGTCACCCACCGCGCGGGGCACTACCTTGCCGAGTGTACCAAGCGCACGCCAAGGCTGCGGCAGCGTTTGCGCGGCGGCACACACACCAGCCCATCGGGTATGCGGCACGCCATCGGCGAGCACCATGAAGGTGTCGAACGCGGCCGCATCCAAGCCATAGTGGCGGTAAAGCGCGCGCGGCACACTCTGCTGGATGGCAGCGAAGCGAGACGTTCCGTTGGGGTCGTGCTTCAGCATCCAATCAACCCCGCCGGAACACAGCACGCACAGTCCATCGAATATGACAATCGGCGTTGCGTCATCGAACGCCGGCACGTCAGGATCGGTGCGGTAACTGTAGGGCGTTATGTGCGGCATCGCTTAGCCTCGGGAGGACACGCGAGTGTAACGCGGGATGAGTGTACCGCCACATAATAGTGTCCGCTGTCGCGTCATGGGGCCGCAAGCACCAAGCTGCGCGGCGCCCTATTCCATTGCGTCTGGAGAAACAGAACAACTAAAGTTTATAGCAGCTATGAACGGCCCTTCATCTGGCGGTCGCATACCGGCCACCGTCGCAGAAGATACGTCACGCAACGAGCAAGCTGAAGCTCTACGCAGAGCTGGCCTCGTGGCTTGATAAGGAGACTGATCTATGAACCGTTTTGTTGCTGCCGCTGGCGCGCTGCTCGCCCTTGGCTTGACGGCGTCTGTCGCGACGGCTGCACCGCTTTCGGGCGTTGGCAAGTTGACCGCAGGAGCAAACGCCGACCTCGTGCAGGTGCACGGTATGCATCGTGAATGCGTGCGTGGACGCTGGGGCTGGCACCGCTCGACCCCGTGGGGCGGCCGCCTCGAATGCCGTCCGCAGTGGCAGCGCTGGCATCGCAACGATGACCGCGGCCACTACCGCCGGCACGATGATGACGATCGTTCATCGTCGCACCGCCGTCACCGTTCGCATTAAACGATCCACTGACCCATTTGCGTCATCTGGCCAGGCTCTCCGGAGCCTGGCCTTTTTTTGTGTTAAGTAGCGCACACCAAGCCGCAGGCGCTGCTCGCAGTGCCCCTGATTTCGATCAATGCGGGCGGCGCGGCGGCGGCAGATCTTTTGACGACGAGCGAGTCAGAACAGCTGCAAGCGCTGCCGCAGCTCGCATTCTCTGCGCTGTCCTATTTCCCACCGGCATTATTCCCATCGTCATCATTTCATGAGGATCACATGACAAACGTTCGTCGCGCGCTCTTGGCGTCCGCCATTGTCTTCACCGCAGGACTTTGCCTCGACACACAAATTGTTTCCGCTCCGGCTGTCGCGGCGGGTAGCGATCAGCGCACTGAAATCATTCTCGACGCGGCAGAGCGCGACGTCATGCTGGCCGGCATGCGCACCTATCTCGAAAGCGTGCAGGGTATCGTTGCAGCACTCGCTGAAAACCATCCCGACCGGGTTGCATCGATTGCCGCCAAATCCGGCAACAAGCTATTGCAGACCGTTTCGCCGCTCACCGCCGCGAAACTGCCGCTGGCATTTATGTCGATGAGTTTCGACACTCATGACAAATTCGACAAGCTTGCAGCGCGCGCCGCCAAGACCGCCTCGCGCAGCGAAGTGCTGTCCGATTTGCGCGACATTCTCGGCAATTGCACAAGCTGCCATATGAGCTTCCGCGCGGTTGCACCAAAGTAGTTGCACGGCGATGTGCCGATGTCTGAGGGGTGCCGCACGCACCCCTCAGTGCATCACTTTGAGCATATAAAATGGGGCTAACTAAACCTTTTTCCGCCACGCGAATCGCACGAATTTGGCGCGACGCTTCATCAGCTGAGGGCCACCGACATGACAGGACTCCCCGAGAACATCGAACAGATGCTGCTGCGCCTGACGGAGAATTCCAGAACTGAACTTGAAATCGTACGCGCTCTGGCCGATGGCATTCGGCGAGTCGATGAGCAGATGTTACGCGAAGTGCGCAATGTCGCCCTTCAGCATGACGTGCGGCGCGAAGCGATCTTCGGCGAATTGCAGGAACTGGCCGCGCGTCTCTGCGCCATGCCACAGCGCAGCGTTATGACCGCCATCAATAAGCGCGAGTACGTTCACACGCCGACAGCTATCGAAGCCAATCCTGTCAACGGCGGCGGCGACTGGCGCAAAGCCGCACAAATGATCGACGACGAACTGAGCGAAATCTTCAAAGCCGACGACGCGCGGCATTGACGCGGGGCGCGACGGTCACCGCGCCGCCCCCAACATTCGCAACGACGCCGTCGGGGCCACGATGTTGAAACGGGTCGCACTCTTCCCTCTCCCCGTTCTTCACGGGGAGAGGGTTAGGGTGAGGGGCAGCAACGGAACAGAACAAGCGGCCGCCCCTCTCCCCAGCCCTCTCCCCATTCAAGTGCAGAGAATGGGGAGAGGGGGAAGAGCGTTTTATCGCTGACGTCATGCGGCTCCCGCGACGTACATCGCAATTCAGACGGGGCGGGAGCCAAGACATTCTCAACGATGCCGTGCGTCGCAACGATGTTGAGACGGGTTGCTCATTCCCCTCTCCCCGTCCTTCGCGGGGAGAGGGGAATGAGCGGCTGCAACGAAAGAGAACAAGCGGCCGCCCCTCACCCCAGCCCTCTCCCCATTCAAGTGCAGAGAATGGGGAGAGGGGGTAATTGCGCTTCAAGTTGCAGAAGGCGCTGCGCACAGGCTCCCCCGCCCCAATGCTCCGCGAGGTTTTCCCGCGACAAATGCCGGAATGACAGCGATGGGTCGTCTTGTGCTAAACGTCGGGTGTCAGGCGCGCAGGCGGTTGTGCTCGCCTATCGTCGTCTGGGGCTGACTGAGAACATTTCCGATGCGGTTTACACCCATCACAGTTGCTGGCAACTCATGGTAGCTTCGAAGTCGCCTTTGCGGGTGAAGACTTTGGCGCATTGATCCATTTGTTTCGACGAACTCGGGTCGGCAGCACAAAAGCCTGCCGTCGCCGTGTCTCCGAACGTGGCCATGCACCAATAATCGGCACGCTTGCCCTCAAGCGGCCCGCAGGTCGCATAGCAGCTCTTGAATTCAGCCAGACATGCTTCCTCGTCCTTGGTGCGTGTCGACGCGCAAGGGTGCAGTTCGCTCGTGAGGCATTTGAACTTTTCCATCGCCTTGGCGCCTGCACATTTGGCATTTCCGGCTTTCATGCATGCCGCATAGGTGGCGTACAACGTCTCGACGCATGGACGGCCCTTTGCCTCGCATTGCGACGTGATGCATTCAACGCCGCCGCCGGCCAGCGCGCTGCCTCCCGGCAATCCTGCGATTAACATGAAGAGGAGCATGAACGTCACGACTGCTTGCTGTCGCATGTCTGTCACCTGTGGCCGGCGCCATCCCAAGAGGACGAGAGCGAAATTCTATCCGAACCTGCGCCGCTGACAAGCAGGTTGTGATGGACGCGATTCAGTCGAACGGTGGCCGGCCGGTGCCCAGGTTGTTTTCCCGGCGAATGCGACACGCACGACAAGTTTCAGCAAGGGTGCAGTCTGTAACTCTCGCCTGTGAAGCCGCGCAGTTTTAGCCGCGAGCGCAACGGTCATCGCGCCGCCCCGGCAATCGCAACGACTGTCGTCGGAGCCACGATGTTGAAACGGGTCGCTCTCTCCCCTCTCCCCGTCCTTCACGGGGAGAGGGAGCGGCGCTATTTGCACTCCGCTCCCGGGATCATCACCCCAAATCCGGCGCTGTTGCCTCTTTGGCAAATGCGGAAACGGCATCGTCGAGCTTCATCACGGTCTGGTCCTGCGAGCCGAGGCGACGCACACTCACGTTGCGGGCTTCGGCGTCGCGCATGCCGACGGCGAGGATGACGGGCACCTTTGCAACGGAATGTTCGCGCACCTTGTAGCCGATCTTTTCATTGCGCAGATCGGCTTCAACGCGCAGGCCCGCCGCCTTCAATGCGGCGACGACTTCGTTGGCATAGGCGTCCGCCTCACTGGTGATCGTCGCGACGACGACCTGCAGCGGCGCCAGCCACAGCGGGAAGTGGCCGGCAAAGTTCTCGATCAGGATGCCGGTGAAGCGTTCGAGAGAGCCGAACATCGCGCGATGGATCATCACCGGCGTTTTCTTTTCCGAGTGCTCGTCGATGTAGAACGCACCGAGGCGACCGGCGAGGTTGAAATCAACCTGCGTCGTGCCGCACTGCCATTCGCGGCCGATAGCATCCTTCAAAACATACTCGAGTTTGGGGCCATAGAACGCGCCCTCGCCCGGCTGCAACGCGGTCTTGATGCGGCCGTTCGAGCGCTTGGTCACTTCGTCGAGCACGTCGCCGAGCGCCTTCTCAGCCTTGTCCCACAAGTGATCGGCGCCAACGCGCTTTTCCGGACGCGTTGACAGCTTGATGAAGATGTCCTCGAAGCCGAAGTCCTTGTAGATCGCCAACATCAGATCGTTGATCTTGAGGCATTCCTCCATGATCTGATCTTCGGTGATGAAGATGTGGGCGTCGTCCTGCGTGAAGTGGCGCACGCGCAGCATGCCGTGCAGCGCGCCCGACGGCTCATAGCGATGCACCTTGCCGAATTCGGCGATCTTCAGCGGCAGGTCGCGATAGCTCTTGAGGCCGTGCTTATAGATTTGCACGTGGCCGGGACAGTTCATCGGCTTGCAGCAGAACACGCGCTCGTCGGGGAGCGTCGTCGTAAACATGTTCTCGCCGTAGTTTTCCCAGTGGCCTGACAGCTCCCAGAAGTGCTTTTCCATCATGTCGGGAGAGTTCACTTCGACATAACCGGCCCTCTGCTGCTGGCGGCGCATGTAGTTGATGAGGGTCTGGAACAGCGTCCAACCCTTCGGATGCCAGAAGATCGAGCCCGGGGCTTCTTCCTGGAAATGAAACAGGTCCATCTCGCGACCAAGCTTGCGATGGTCGCGCTTCTCGGCTTCCTCGATCTGCTTGAGGTAGGCGTCGAGTTCTTCCTGCGTCGCGAACGCGGTGCCGTAGATGCGCTGCAGTTGCGGATTGTTGCTGTCGCCGCGCCAATAGGCGCCCGCGAACTTGAGCAGCTTGAAGGCTTTGCCGATGCCGCCCGTCGAGGTCATGTGCGGACCGCGACACAAGTCGAACCAATCGCCCTGATGATAGATCTTCAGATCCTGGCCTTCGGGGATCGCATCAACGAGTTCGATCTTGAACAGCTCGCCCTTGTCGCGGAACACCTGCTTGGCTTTATCGCGCGACCACACTTCCTTCGTGAAGGCTGCGTTCTTGGCGATGATCTCGTGCATCTTCTTTTCGATTTTGCCGATGTCTTCCGGCAAGAACGGTTCTGCCTTGGCGAAATCGTAGAAGAAGCCGTTCTCGATGACGGGACCGATGGTCACCTGCGTGCCGGGCCAAAGCGCTTGCACAGCTTCGGCCATGACGTGCGCGGAGTCATGGCGGATCAGTTCGAGCGCGGCGGGATCGGTGCGCGACACGAAATTGATTGCGACGTCTTTAGAAATCGGATCGTTAAGGTCGCTTAAGACGCCGTCGAGTTGCATGGCAACCGTGCGCTTGGCGAGAGAGGGCGAGATGCCCTTGGCGATATCCAGCCCCGTGGTTCCGGCAGCGACCGATTTGGTTTTGCCATCGGGGAACGTAATCGTGACGTCAGTCATCGCAGGCTCCTTTGCTCACTCGCCGCATACCAATCGGCGTAAGTCGTTGTACGGCCCCGAAATCGCGGCTTTCGCCCCGCAAGTCAAGACGCGGCGCCGTCACAGCCGGCAGAACTGCGTAAAATTTGACGGGTTTTTGGGGACGGTTTTCAACCAACCGCCGCTAGGGTCTGCTCAACACCAACACATTGACGTGGGGATTTTGACACTATGGCACCGGCGAAACTTGTCATGCGCAAGGGAATGTTCCTGATTCAGGGGAAGGTTCGGGCCTGCTGTTCCGTGCAGGCGGTCGTCGAACCAAAGGTCCGCGCGATTCTTGACGAGCACTTCCTGTCCGAACCGCTATTTAAGCGGTCGGCCTACTCGGGCGCTTGGCCGGCAGGTGCCTTGGCAATTCCGGCAGCGCTCGCGCCCCATATCAGCGCCCTTTTGAAGAACGATGCCTGCCCGGAAATCACCGTCAAGACGTTGCTTGGAGGCCAGCTGCATCAGGGCGCCAACGTCTGGGAAATGATGAGCTTCGAATTCATCGCCAAGCTGGCCTTCGATAACTTCGCGGCCATGGTGCAAAGCATTAGCGAAATGGGCAGCGACGTCATTTATGCCGGCAACGGCGTGGTCGAAAGCGATCTCGGCCAGTTCGCAGCCGATACGGCCGCTGAAATTCGAGCGCTGACCCAAGCCGAAATGGTAGCGGCGTAAGCTCCTAGCGCCAACGCCCATAACGCCACGGCGCGAACGGGTGATGGACGGCGCGAACATCGGGGACTGGGTCGACACCGCTGGTGCCGCCCGGTCCGCAACGCTTCAAGCGCGACAACATCAGCCAGATGCCACGCCATGCGCCGTTGGTGTCGATGGCTTCTAGGGCATACTCGGAGCAGGTCGGCCAATGGCGGCAGTTCTGGCCGACGAAGGCTTTGAACGTATAGCGGTAGATGTAGATCGGCGCCTTGGCGACCACTCTGGCAAGGCCCGCGACCGGCGACGTCATGGCGCCCTGCCTGCCTGGGCAACGCTGGCGGAGGGCTGGGCGATCGCGGCGAGTGCCTTTTCAACGGCATCGAAAACGAGCAGCGTAGACGCGTGGCGCGCCCGGTAATGGCGCACGGGTTCAAGCACGCCAAGGTCGGCCCAGCGGCCCTGCGGCGGCGGACCTTCGGCCTTGAGCATGACGCGCATCAGATCTGCGATATCGGTGCAGTTCCGCCGGCGACGAACCGACGATCTCCCGCGCCATCACGGAAGCCGCCGCCTGGCCAAGCAGGCAGGCCTTAACCGTATGGCCATAGTCGCTGACCCGGCCGTTTGCCATCTTGAGATCGACCTCGATAGTCGAGCCGCACAACGGAATGGGCGCTTGTTGTGGCATCGGCGTCCGTCAAACGCTGATTGTGCGAGATTTCTCCCGCCAGTTCCAGAATGCGCGTGTTGTAGATCTCGTCGAGATCAACCATGTGGCAATCGTCCCAAGCGCCCGCATGCAAGGCGGGTTTTTTTTGGCGCTTCTGGCGCTAACCCGAGGCTAAAAGCATCCGGTTCAGCGCGCCTTCAGCGTTTCTGCGGCAAACACTCGTCCAAACCGCCGCTGCAGCGTATATAGTACCAATCCTTTGCCGATGCGAGGCGCGGTTGTCGCGCCCTGAAGGGGCTCAATTGCCGAAGAAAACACCGCTCGCTCCGAATATCTCGACCCTGCCCGCCCGCCGCCCCTCGCGGGCCGAGGCGGAGGACGCCGTCCGCACGCTGCTGGCTTGGGCGGGCGATGCCCCCGAGCGGGCGGGCCTCATCGACACGCCGGCGCGCGTAGCCGAAGCCTATGGCGAGTATTTTTCCGGCTATCGCGCCGATGCGCGCGCCGAACTCATGACGACCTTCGAAGAGACCAGCGGTTACGACGATATCGTGCTTCTGAAGGACATTCACTTCGAGAGCCACTGCGAACACCACATCGCGCCATTCTCAGGCGTGGCGCACGTCGCGTATATGCCATCGGCAGGCATCGTCGGGTTGTCCAAGCTCGCTCGCGTCGTTGAGATCTACGCGCGCCGCCTACAGACACAGGAAACGCTGACCGGCGAAATCGCGCTTGCGATCCACGATGCACTGCAGCCCAAGGGCGTTGCCGTTATGATGAGCGCGGAACATCAGTGCATGGCGGCGCGCGGCGTGCGCCAGCCGCACGTTGCCGTGCTCACCTCACGCTTTCTCGGCCGCTTTGAAACGGACGCCGCGCTGCGTGATCGTTTCATCGCGATGGTTCATGCGCCGCGTTGAGCGCAACCCCCTCACCTCCAAATGAAGTTTCAGACCATGACAGACACATTCGCTGCCCGCACGACAACGAGTGACATCGAATCCGGTGATGTCTTCCAGCCGAAATTCGATGCCGGTGGATTGATCCCGGCGATCGTCACAGACGCCACGTCAGGCGCCGTACTCATGTTTGCTTTCATGGACGATACGGCCCTGCGCCTGACGCTCGAAACCGGAATCGCGCACTTCTGGAGCCGATCGCGCAATAAACTTTGGAAGAAGGGCGAAGAGAGCGGCAACCTTCTCAAGGTTACCGAAGTGCGGACCGATTGCGATCAGGATGTTGTCTGGGTGAAAGCATCCGTTGCAGGCGACGGTGTTGCCTGCCACACGGGCGCAGTCTCATGCTTTTACCGCAAGCTGACTGGCACACCCGGCACGAGTGGGGGTGTGCGCTTGATCAATGCTGCAACGCGAGACTAAAGCGCGAAGTCGTGATCGCCAAGGGTGCGTCTGGCCCTTTTCTTGAATTCATCCATTGCTTACCTCTTAGTAGCGTAGCCTTAACGTAGTTCGACTAAACTTATTAAATCTGTTTTTAGGACCTGATCTAATTCCTTCGTTCGCGTGACAGACTATGGAACGCACGACGGTGGATGCGGTTGAAATGGTCGGGAGTGCCGCCATGGCGGGAGTGAAAATAGGCTTGGCTCTTGGCGGCGGCGCAGCCCGCGGCTGGGCCCATATAGGGGTTTTGAAAGCTCTTCAAGCAGCAGGTATTCGCCCTGATATTATCGCCGGAACATCGATCGGCGCGGTTGTCGGGGGCTGTTATTCCTCGGGTCACCTTGATGATATCGAAGGCTTTGCGCGCGAACTGACGCCGCGCCGCATTTTCGGATATCTCGATTTCAACCTCAAAGGAAATGGGTTAATTGGCGGCCAGAAGCTCTGCGACCGTCTGGATCGCCACCTGGGCGATAAACTGATCGAAGATCTTGATACACGCTTCACCGCCGTCGCGACCGAAATTGGCACAGGCCACGAGCATTGGCTTTCGCGCGGCAAGCTGGTCGATGCGGTGCGCGCGTCCTACGCCCTGCCCGGCATCTTCAAACCGGTACGCGTCAATGGCCGCTGGCTGTTTGATGGCGCACTCGTCAATCCAATTCCCGTCTCAGTATGCCGTGCGCTCGGCGCGCGCTACGTAATTGCCGTCAACCTGAACTTCGACGTGCTGGGACGCGGCAGCGTTGTTCCGACACCAGATGAAGACTACGAAGGCGACGAGGAACTCCAGGACGAACCGGCGTTTGACGCAATCGAGCCACCGGCCCGCGGCGTGCGTGGGCTGCTGCAGCGTCAGATTTTCGGACGCGGCGATGGCGCACCTGGCATTTCGACGGTGATGGTGGACGCCTTCAACATCGTCCAGGATCGCATCGCGCGGTCACGCCTCGCTGGCGATCCACCCGACGCAATGATTTCTCCTCGCCTGCAGGACATCGGCTTGTTCGATTTCCACCGTGCAGATGAGCTGATTTCACGGGGCGCACAGGCCGTTGCACGGCAACTCGACGACATCACGCGCGAGATCGATACAAGAACACCCAGGAGGAACCTCGCGGCTCCTGCCCAGGCGACAACTTCCAGCGCACCGGTCAAGATTCTAATTCAGCCCGTAGCCAAGTAACCGCGCATCGCGGTGACTTCCAACTCGACTTCGGCTGTGTGGTGCTTGACCGCGTCGCCGATCGAGATGATGCCGATAAGCTCGCCATCCTCGACCACCGGCATATGGCGGAAACGACCTTGCGTCATGGCATCCATGATCTCATCGACGGTGCAGGTGCGCGTGCAGGTTTTGACGTCGTGGGTCATCACGGCACTCGTAGGCATTGCTAGCGCCTCGGCGCCGTGGCTTGCGATCATCCGGATGATGTCGCGCTCAGACATAATTCCGGCAACGCGACCGCCTTCGCCAACGATCACGACAGCGCCGATCCTACGCTGGGACAGCAAAGCGGCGATCGCTTGAACAGTGTCAGTGGGCTGTGCGGTCGTCACACCGCGCGCTTTGGTCTTCAAGATTTGGCCAATGTTCATGGTCTTATCTCCACTTCGTCACCGCGCCGCCAGCCAACGAGTTCAGCCAGGAACAGCGACGCCAAGCAATCTTGGCATACAACTGCTCAGCCTCCTCGGTCCGCCAACACGCGGCGAGTCTCACCCCAAATGCAAATCCGAGATCTTCCGTCCCGGTACGTAAAGGGTGCGGTAAGTTTTCCGAGAACGCAAGACCTCATTCATGTTCCAAGCCGCTTGGTGAAGATTTTTGCGCCGCCACATCGAACGCCGCGAATGCGAGAAGTCCGAAGAAATAGCCGCCAAGATGCGCTTCCCAGGCGATCGCGTGCATCTCGCCCATCCCACCGAAACCAATGATCGCCATCAGATTAAGCCCTACAAAGACGATTGACGCGAGTACGATCCTTTTGTCGGTCAGACTTTGCATCAAAGACATACGCGGAATCGCCGCCGGATTGTCCCGCAGCAGATACCCTCGCTTCTGATCGATGGCGGGAAACAGGAACCGCATGACACCGCCCATCATGGCGGCAATTGCGCCCGAGGCGCCGATTACGGGCGCCGCAAGGCCGGGGTTGGCGACGAGAAACGCTAACGCGCCGGCGACCCCGCCGAACACCGAAAACGCAAGGAAGCGCCAAGCCCCCATCCGCTTGTTCAGTACCGAGCCGAACGCCAGCAACCACGCACTGTTGATCGACAGGTGGATAACATCCGCATGGACCAGAACGTGGGTGAAGAACGACGTGTACATGGCGACCTCGCCGCCAGGAATTTCATTGGCAAAGCCGGCGTAGCGGGCTGGAATGAACGCCATTGCCAGCAGCAGCCATTCATTGGTTTCCGCCGATAGCAGGTACGTGCGCCCTGCATGAATGAGGACCAGCACCGCGACGGTGCCGAGCACGGCGCCAGGCACGTTGAAAACGGGTTCTCGATGTTTCTCGTCGGGCACTTTCCGGCTCCGTCACAAATTAGGCATATCGCCCAGCCTGAAGGCATGCGCCACAGCTGCGCCAGCCCAGTTAACGATGTCGCCCGTGGGCGGCAAGGCATTTGCTCAGGTCCGGCTCCTGGCACGAACGATGCTCCCTATCCCATGAGAACGACGAAAGAGCCGGACTGACTGTGCCGCAATGGCACGCAATGGCTCAATCGGCGACCACTGACCAGGGGACGAGACAGCAATGCGCGAAGTCATCACTCAAACACTGTACGGCTACTGGAACGACATCCGTGCCGGCCGGTTGGCGCCGAAGCGCTTTGAAGTCGAACCGTCCCAAATCGCCAACATGCTGCCGGACACGTTCATCCTCGAGCGGGTTGACGGCGATACGTGCCGCTTTCGCCTAGCCGGAACCCGCATTGGCGAAGCCTTCGGCGTCGAGTTCCGTGGCCTCAATATTCTGGAACTGGTTGGTGACGAAGACCGCATCACGCTGCAGCGGCAGATTTCGGTCATCGCCCGGCAAGGCGCAGTCGGCGTCTTCACCTTCAGTTCGGAAACCGACACCGGCCAGGCCGCGCGTTGGGAAATGCTGATCCTGCCGTTGGTTCATCTTCACAACGATGTCGATCGTTTCCTCGGTTCGGTCGCCATGATCGACCACCCTGTATGGCTCGGGCATGAACCGCTCGTTCGCCACCGCATCGTCGCCAACGAACTGGTTTGGCCGGACGGTCGCCCGCATGCCATGATCGACGCACTCCATCGCCAATCGCCGTTCCTGCCACATATGGGAGAAGCCCGCATCGTGCGCTCGGATCGCCGCCAGTTCCGCGTCTATGATGGCGGATTGATGAAATCAGACGACGACCACTGATAAGCTCATGTGACCAGTCTGTGCTGGCACGATGCGGCGCACGCGACCCAGTTATTCATTAAGTTGCAGATCACCCCTTGTGGCGGCATTACGAATTCCGCCAAGGCGGCCGAGAACTTTTCGATAATGACCCGCCGGTTAGGCCTTCATTAAGGCCCCCTTCGCCATAGTCAGGCTTTGCAGGTGGCGCGCCCGTTCCGCGCGCACACTAACGAGGCCCTTTCGTGCGTTGTGAGGACCGGCCATGAGTGTTCATAGCCAATTGATGTTGCAGCATCCATCCGTTGTCGCGCCCGCTCGCGGGAATGGTGATCTGCGCCGGCATCGTCGTGTTCCTCTGGAACTTGCCGGCCGATTCATGCGTGCGAACCGCGAAGAATACACCTGTCAGCTCCAAGACGTTTCTGTCGGTGGCGCTTACGTTGCCTGCGAACATCCCGTTGAGATGGGAGAACGCATCGTTGCATATTTCGAGCATCTCGGTGGCCTCGAAGGCCTCGTGACGCGCGTGCTGCCGGGCGGCTTTGCCTTTCAATTCAAGGTTTCTGAGCACAAGCGCGAGAAACTTGCGGCCCAAGTGATGTGGCTGCTCAACCGCAATGACTTCCCCGATGAACTCGGACGCCAGCATGATCGCGTCGGCACCGGCGGACGCAAATCAACGCTGCGCTTCGACGACGGCATGATCATTGATGTCGAGCTTCTCGATCTTTCAGCATCCGGAGCATCCGTCCGTACACCTGCGCGACCGGCGATCGGCGAGGATGTTCTCATCGGCAAACTCCGCGCGATCGTACGCCGCCACCATGTCGACGGCATCGGTGTTCAGTTCCTCACGGTGCAGGACCAAGCAACACTTCGCGCCCTATTTCCGTGAGCCCGAAAGGGCTCGCATGTTGATGCGTAACGAGACGGTTGTGTAATGCCTCAAAGTACTCGCCGAATTGCCAAATTCAGGAAGTTAAAACTTGAGCAGAAATTGTCTCAAATGCTTCTGCTTGCGTTCAACCTAAGTCGAGTTTCGTCTGCTAATATCGCGTTCAGTGTTCGAGGGCGTATCATGAAGTCGAGTTGCGTTAGTTTAAGCGTCGCGTTGAGTATATTGGCGATCGGGCCGGTCCAGGCTCAGGAAATCGCCTCGCTTCAGCCGGCATACCGCGCGCCGCAATACATGCGCGTCTACGCCAACGCGCAGCCGCCTTACGGCTTTGTGCGCTTCTGCGAAGTTCAGCCCAACGAATGTGTGTCAACCGCCGTCAGCGATGACCGCTCTCCGATGACGCCCGAGCGGCTGAGCAACCTCGACGAAATCAATCGCGCGGTCAATCGCGAGATTGAACCGGCGACGGATGGGGAAATTTATGGCGTCAATGAACTATGGACCGTGCCGAAGGTGCGCGGCGATTGCGAAGACTTCGCCCTGCTCAAGCGGCAACGCTTGATGGCACAAGGTTGGCCGTCGAATGCGCTGCTTTTGACCGTTGTGCGCGACGAGAAAAACGAAGGTCATGCCATTTTGACGGCGCGTACCACGCAAGGTGATTTCGTGCTCGACAACAAAATCGATGCCGTGCGCCTATGGAACAACACGCCCTATCATTTTGTGATGCGCCAATCCTACATCGATCCCAAGGTCTGGGTGTCGCTCGATGGCGCAGATCCGACGTCGTTAGGCGCAATGGCCGGCGTGAAATCGAACCCTGCTGACCGCTGACATTTGAAGGAACTCCAGGCCCGGCAGGGACCCTGCCGTCCCCCCGACCCCCTACTGCCGGACCTGCGATCGAGCCGAGCGCTTCCCCTGCGTTCGGCTCGAACCCTTTTTAGGGTTGCAACATTCGCCGCCATGGCAAAAATCGCGCTTCATGTCTGGGATTTTAGTCCAGCTGCGAAGCGGCGCGCGTTGGCCACATAGCGTCCTGCCGCGCCGCCAAAGCGTTTCACATCGTCATCGGTAAGCTGGCGCACGATTTTGCCGGGCGAACCGAGCACCATTGAGCGCGGCGGAATTTCCTTGCCCTCGGCGATCAGCGTGTTGGCGCCGATCAGGCATTCCTCACCGATTTTGGCGCCGTTGAGAATGATCGAGCCGATGCCGATCAAACTTCCGCGCCCGATCGTGCAGCCGTGCAGCATGACCATGTGGCCGATCGTGCAGTCAGGACCGATGGTCAACGGAAAGCCCGGATCGGTATGCAGCACGCAGCCATCTTGGACATTTGAACGCGCGCCAACCGTGATCAATTCATTGTCGCCGCGCAGAACCGCGCCAAACCAAACGCTGGCGTCGTCTTCGATACGGACTTTGCCAAGCAAAACGGCATTGGGCGCAACCCAAAAATTGCCGCTTGTCGGCGTCTCGACCTGACGCCGTCGAGTTCATAAAGCGCCATCGCGGCCTCGCAGTATGGTTCGAATAATCACAGGCCTTCGAGATCCACGTCCAGGATCGCCATCTGCAGGGCGTACGACGTTTCCCCATCCTCAACTTCACGATACAGCGCCGCAACGAATTCGCCGCCGATGAAAACTTCCGCCATGTCGTCTTTCTTCGGCTGCGCCTTGACTTCAAGCGTCGGCGTGCCGAACGTCTTGCGAAGGTAGGTTTGCAGGCGCGCGATTTCGTCTTTCTTCACGTCACTCTCCTTGAGGGCATAACAAAACGTCTAGAGACCGCCGAAATCGTCGATCCAACCTTGTTCCATGGCGCGCGCCGGTTCCGCGCATCCGGCCGATCCGACCACCTTAGCCGGAACGCCAGCGACCGTGACATTCTTTGGCACGTCCGACAGCACGACGGAGCCAGCAGCAATGCGCGAGCAGCAGCCGACCTGGATGTTGCCGAGTACTTTTGCGCCCGCCCCGATCAGCACGTTTTCGCCGATCTTGGGGTGGCGGTCACCTGTCTCTTTGCCGCTGCCGCCAAGCGTAACGGCATGCAAGAACGAGCAGTTGTCACCGACGACGGCCGTCTCACCAACGACGAAGCCGGTCGCGTGGTCAACCATGATGCCTTTGCCGAATGTTGCCGCTGGGTGAATATCAACGCCGAACATGCGCGACGACTGGCTCTGCAGGTAGAGCG